>CAVPYW010000001.1:0-1774199 GCA_963710055.1 uncultured Chitinophagaceae bacterium
TTTTCAACTCTTTTTGTTTTTCTCTAAATGTTTCTACTGTTTTTATATGGGCTTCCGTTTCGGCTTTTGTCATTGTAACGAAACTTCCATGCCCTTCAAAATGATAATGGACGGCGATGAATCTGCGTACATGACTTCTTGTTTCTTTCGGAAGAAAATTTTGCAGCGCCCAGTAATTACGGGTGCCGGATAGTTTAATCGCTTTTTGTATCCGGCCCGGCCCGGAATTATAAGCAGCGACCACGAGCAACCAGTCACCATATTTGGCATACAGATCTTTTAGCAATGCAGCAGCAGCCCGGGTGCTTTTATAATAATCAAGACGTTCATCCTTATACTTCGATATCTTAAGCCCATACTCTTTCGCTGGTACCGGCATAAAGGCCCAGGGACCTATAGCGCCGGATCTTGAGGTAGCATTAAGCTTCAAACCGGATTCAATAAAGGCGAGATATTTTAATTCAACCGGCACTTCGCTTTGTTCTAATACCGAATCAATGATGGTAAAATAATGCCGGGTCTTGTTCCGTGCCTTATCAAGAAAAAAACCGTTCACCTTATTGTAATGTTTTACAAAAGCGGCTACATTTTTATTGGCCTGTATCCCCGGTGCATGACTCAATTCGATCTTTGCAGTAAAAGGGATACAGGTGCATAAACCACTTGAATCGAAATGATGTGTTCCTGCATTGTCTGCAACGGGCGCAATGATAACAATCTTTTTATTGACTGGTCTACTGCTTGAAGCTACGGCGACGAATATAAAGCTGCTGATAATAAAACTGGCTTTACTAAATTTTCTTTTCAACATCGTTTAATTTTTTAAATAAACAATGCCGACCCTGAGGGTTTGGATTTAATGATGCATAGGTTCAAAGGAATATTGGAGGTGGGAGAGATACAGCGGGTGTTCCGGGGTACGGACGGGTACGGGCTTTTCAAATTAACGGAACGCTGTAGTGGTTCGGTGTAATAAAGAACAGGACAAAAATAAACAGCGCTATCGCCGCATCATAGCGTTTTTCATTATAGTTTTCAACTGACATGTTAATAGCATGAGAATCATTGATGGACTTTTACGTAATGCAAAAACGTCATTGTAGAATTACGATTTATCGTAGATATACTGTTCAGATGATAGATAATAACTGATAATTTTCTTACCTGGAATAATCATTGTATGATAACCGCAACACTATCATCTATCAGCTATCATCTCTTACTTTCTGTTCAATGTGTAACTAAAATCTTCATCGCCGGTCAATAGATTTCCCTCTGCATCGGTAAATAAAAGAATATTCTCGTCAGCTTTTAAAAGATAGAGTAATGGATTCCCATTGGCATCGCTCAATTGGTAAATGACAGAGCCGTTTTTTCCTGTTACTATTTCCCAGTTACCATAGCGGCCGCTTTCTTTTCGCCACGCTGTACTTACTACTTTATAAGAAGCCTGTCCATTTTTTTCTGTACCTGCATACAGCACCAGCTGCCATTTCAATTTATAACATTGCATCCCTTCAGGAATTACACCGGGAATATTGCAGGGTGTTCGCCCACTAAACACCATAGAGTCTTGCGGCAAATTCAGTGTTGCCCTTATACTGATCTTGTCCGAAGCAGCAGGATGAATATTATTCAGCGTATAACTCCATCCTGCATTCCCGACCAGCAGGCTTTTACCGGCGTTCAATAAATGAAGCAGGTTCTCATTTAGTTCAACAATATGCAAAACAGCATTACCATTTTTTAAACGGTAATAATTCTTTTCTTTTTCCAGTTCGCCTTTCAGCTCGATCTTTTTACCGCCGCTTATAAAACCATTCGTGTTGGGTTTGCTAATACCATAGTTGCATTGCAAGCTGTAAACAGCATTCTTCAATACCACTTTCCAACGAATAAAATCGATTGAGTCTGATAAGGATATCCCGAGAAATGATCTTACCACGGGACTGGCAGGAGTGCTGGCCGTAAATGTTCTTTCTTGCTCTTGGGCGCAGGAAAAAAACGGGAAAAATAAGAGAAAGGCAACAAGTTTCATGATCATTCTTTTGCATAAAGTTCGGCATTTCAGGATGTGCCGGGACCCGCCTCCATCAATGGCATCTTTTTCTTGATGAGAGGGGTAAATAGACTACCTTCAATTAAAATAATCTTCACAAAAACAATAAATACATGGGCGATTCTTGGAATAAAAAAGAAAGAGAAAAGAAAAAACAACAGGAAAAAAAAGAAAAGGAAGCCAGGAAAAAAGAGAGAAAAGAAAATTCGGCCAGCGGTAAAAGCATGGATGATATGATGGCCTATGTGGATGAAAATGGTAACATATCGGATACTCCACCCGATCCCCGCAAACGCAAAGAATTTAAATTAGAAGATATCGAGATCGGTGTGCCGGAATATGTTCCGCCGACAGAAGCTGAATTAACTCATACAGGTAAAGTTACTTTCTTCAACCATGATAAAGGTTTCGGATTCATCAGGGACCAGGTAACACAGCAAAGCATTTTTGTCCATATCAATAACTTAAGCGCCCCGGTAAATGAAAATGATAAAGTAAGTTTTGAGATAGGGCATGGGCCTAAAGGACCGATGGCCGTCAATGTAAAACTTATATAAAGTTTAAGGTAGCTTTATTTCTCTTCCGAGATACGGGTGAAAGACATGCCATTGAAGATACGGCTCAGGTTATGGTCATGGGTCTTGTTCCATTCCTCAATATTCTTACTGCTAACGATCCTCCACAGGTTCTTTGATTTCAATTCCCTGAAATCTGCCAATTCAACAAAAACACCTGATACCGGCTGGCGGTCTTTGAAATGTATATTGACTGCAGTCTTTCTGCTGGCTATAAATTTTTCTATCTGATCGTTGGTCATACTAAAAAATTAATGAATAAAAGTTGAGAAGAATGTAGCTGCAGAGGAACTATTTCCGAAGAATTCTCTTACAAAAACAAGGCACTCAATTCCGGCAAATGTAAGCTTTATCGGGCAGTGATTCTTGATTATTTTAAAGGCCGTCTATGTGTATCTATATGCCTGTGATCCTTGTGGTAAAATTTCAAAAATACCCGCATCCGGCTATGGAATTTTTTTATTTCCCTCTCTTATTACTGCAATGAGACTGAACCGGTTTATCTTATTCTTAATTCCTGCAGGTTGTGTAAATACTGTAAATGATAGCCCCGCAGTGGATATTCCCGTCACTAAGACTTCCGTTTATCATACAAAAATTGAAGAAATAACACTGCCTGGTGGCTTTACCCGAACCGATGCAGGCGCACATTCATTCGAAGCATGGCTGAGAAAACTTCCGCTTAAAAAAGACAAGACGGTTTATTTATATAACGGCGAAAAAAAACCTAACCAGTCCGCCCAATTCGCTGTCGTGGATATATCCTGCAGCAAAACTGATCTTCAGCAATGTGCTGATGTGGTAATGCGGTTACGGGCCGAATATTTATTTGAAGAAGGAAAATTTGATTCCATCCGGTTCATGGATTATAATAGTAAATGGTATAACTGGAAAGGAAAAAACGATCGTCAGCGGTTTGATATTTACCTGCAACAGGTATTCGGTTATTGCGGTTCGGCATCTTTAGAAAAACAATTACACCCGGTGAAAAATATTTCGGATATAAAAATTGGAAATGTATTCATCAAAGGTGGTTTCCCCGGGCATGCAATGATAATAGCCGATATGGCCGTGAATGCTAATGGAAAAAAAATATTTCTGCTTGTGCAGGGTTACCAGCCTGCCCAGGATGTGCATGTGGTCGTTAACCCGAATGATATAGAACTAAGTCCCTGGTATAGTATCTCTGCAATGAATGAAATAATCACTCCCGAATGGACATTCTATAAAGATCAGCTACGTTCCTGGTGAATCTATTTTAGGTTGATCGGTGAGTTCGTGGCTACTTTTTGCCACTCTTAAATTACAAAGCCATTCCTCTGTGCAATCTGTGTTAAGCTGTGGCCCATATCAATGCATATAAATTACCCGCCAAAGGGGTGCAAATTCCTCATATTTTCTAGCCACTTGGCTTTATTATTGGAATACCATCAGTAAATAAAATTGATATATTATGAAAAAGATTTTTGCTTTAGCAGTAATAGCCTCAGCGATGTTCTGGACTGCCTGCAGTAGTCATACAAAAGGCGCCTATATTGATCTTCGTACCGGCAAGTCGATAGAGATCGAAAAAGACCCGGTAACAGGCGCATGGATCAATGCAGACACTAAAGAGCCAGTGTACATTTATGTCAACACAAAGAATAATGATACTATTTATGGCAAAACAGGCGTTGTTATAAATGGCCATGTAGTAAAGAACAATGATAATGTTTACTGGTACGATGGCGATGAAGATAAAGTAGGTTGGAACGATAGGATTGATGAGGAATACAAATATAAATCCGGCGATTATAAAGAAAAAGTGGATGCAGACGGTGATGTAAAGATCAAAGACGGGGATAAAAAAATAAAGATCGATGGCGAGACCGGTGAGAAGAAAGTGAAGGATTAAGGTAAGTTTGATTAGTATAAGAGGGCCGTTCTATTTTGGAACGGTCCTTTTTTTTAATCCTTTTCCAGAACAACATTATAAGAGAACTGCTGATCGAAAGGGATAACGGTTTTTTCCGGTCTAGCTATCATGAACCTGTTGCGTACGGATTGTTCTCTTATTTTTCCCACAAGACGATCGTCATCATCAAAAAGAAATTCCGTTACAAACGAATTATAACCATCGGCCCATACATGCACATGTATATGAGCGGGCAGATCACTGCTGGGATAGCCGCTGGGTTTTACTGTATGCAATTCAAATTTCCCTTTTGCATCCGTCTTTACATAACCAAATAATCTTGCGTGGCGCATATCACCTTCATTTTTCAATACATGTGGTGCATCGGCGGCATACCATCCTTTTGCATCGGTTTGATATAGATAGATCAATGCTCCGGCAACGGGTTTGCCGTCTTTACCGGTAATTGTTCCCAGTACTTTTATCTTTTTTCCCGGTTCATCTGCTGTAGCGATCTTTAAAATATCTGTATTGCTATTGTCCTTTACCATATCCCGGAAAGAAGTGGCAGGATGAATGGATAAATATTTTTTATCCGTTAATAGTGTAGAAACAGGAGTTCCATTCTTCAGTTTGTTGCGGGCTTCATTCAGTAATGTACTGCTGTCGGCCTGTTGGGCAAACAGGCAAAGACCGTTTGCAAAAAAAAGAAAAGATAGAAGGATCGTTTTCATGGCAACCTGTTTTATTATGATCAGGAGTAAATTAGTTGTATTTACTGCTGGGAAGCGTTGGGAATTGATGAATGGACAAAGATGCTTTACAACTGGTGAATAGCGTAAAACAAAAGGGAAGCTATTAAAGCTTCCCTTGTATTATTATCAACGGCCGGAATTAAAATTTATCCCACCATAGCATCGTCGTTACATCGTCGCCACCAATGGCCGTTGCTGCCTGGTTATAGTTTGCCGTATTTACATTTTGTTCGTTTACCGGGTATGGATAACGTACCGGTATATCAGAAAGTGCATCGTGTGCCGGTAATAGTTGGGGGTAATCAAATTTTCTCCATGCTATCCAGGCGTCCCATCCACGGTTATAAAAAGCGATCCATTGCTGAACGCCTATACTTTTTCTCCAGTTTGCAGGGTTATATATTACATCAGGCTGCAAAAGATAAATATCAGCTTCCAGGGCTGTGCCACCCCAATATTCAATAGATGCAGTTACTGCATTAGCATAATGAAGAGCAGCAGTACCACCTACAGCATAACCTCTTTGAGCAGCTTCAGCGAGATAGAATTCTACTTCAGCATAATCCATCAGCAAGCCCGGGAAAGTTGCAGCTGTAATATCGGGATGTACATGCGAGAATTGTGCAAAAGCAGATTGTTCACCCGGAGGTGCACCGGAATAGCTTACGCCTGATTGATCCGTTGTAAAGAAATTATCTATCCTCGGATCATTCTTCGCCAATAAAGTATCGATCAATGTACTGGCAGCTACAAAATCATCACGGCCGCTTTGTACAAGATCTACCCAAATAGGATTTGTATTGGGCGGCGCCGATGCATAAAATAATTCGGCATTATCTGCATTGGAAGTAAATACGCCACTGGCTACGGCCGATTCTACTACAGATTTTGCTTTTGCATTATCATCATCGGCGATAAGGATGCCCATTTTTAATTTCAATGAGTTCGCAAATTTTTTCCACAACACCATATTACCGCCATATACAAGATCGGCAGTACCAAAACCAGCGGCTGCAGTATTCATAGTGGGAATAGCTGCATCAAGTCTTGTCAACAGGTCATTGTACACTGTTTTGGCATCATCATATTTGGGAAAAGGCTTATCAATGTTGAGCGCTTCCGAGTAAGGAATATTTCCGAATGTGGTAACCAGATAATACCAGGCATATATTTCCATCACTTCTGCTACAGCCAGTTCGTTTTTCTGGCGATCCGCACCGGCCACATCTGTTGGTATCAGCCTTTTTGTTTCTCTCAGGTCTTTTATCACATCCCTGTACATAGCGTTCCATACAGCATCATTGATCTCTCTTGTGCCGAGATCATACTGGCTTTCTTCCGGGTACTGCGTCTCCTGCCATTGCTGGGTAATTAGCCGGAAAATATTCAGGTTTACATTGGAAGATGCCAGTGCATTGCTGAATGACCTTTGGGCATTGCTGAAAAATGCATAGGAAGGCGCCGTGGATGGATTCTTGGGATCTACATTCAGATCCGGGAGATTTTTTGTGCAGGATGTTGCTATCGCAACAATGACTGCAAGACCATATAGTATTTTTTTCATAGTGTTCATCTTTAAAATCTGAATTTAGCGTTGAGTGTAAAAGTGCGGGTAGCTGGATAAGCACCGCTTTGATAACCCTGCAGGTTTCCGGAACTGATAGATTCTTCAGGATCAGCATAAGGCAATTCTTTGTCAATGATCCAAAGATTACTGTCCGACCAATGAAACATCGATACCCTTGAAGTATTTCAACCTTGTTACAAAATTTTTAGGTAGCGCATAACTGATCGAAACTTCTCTCAGTTTTATATAGCTGGCATCATAGATAAAACCTGCAGCCGGCTGGCGATAACCTAATGTACCTTCTGAATTAGCACGGCGTTTTGTATTCGGCGTTCCATTTGGTGCAACCCCGGGTAAAATGATACCCCCACCACTGGCAAGCGGATCTCTTGACGGGTTACCCAGGTCATTTAGTTCAACTGTCTCAGGATATAAACCTGTTCCCAATCCATAGTACAGGTCAAGTGAAAATATATCGCCGCCCTGTCTTGTATCGATCAGGAAACCTAAAGTCACATCTTTATAGCGAATTGAATTGCTGATACCGCCTGTCCAGTCCGGGTTTGCATTCCCGATCACTTCATTGGAAGTGGGAGAAAGCAGGTAACGGCCTGTGCTTTGACTTACTGTTTTTTGCGGAACACCTTTCGCATCATTTGTATAAACAAAGTTGGCGCCGCGGATCGTTCCATATGGCTGTCCCAGCGTAGCATTCAATGAAACACCTCCCTGGAAATCTGCCAAAACAAGATTAGAAGCACCTTCAAATAATTCTACCACTTTATTCCTGTTACGTGCAAAATTTACATTGATGTTCCAGGTAAAATTTGTTTTACTGATCGGGGTACCGAAAGCCGATATCTCTATCCCTTTATTTTCTACAGTACCTGCATTCAGGAACTTCGAATTATAACCTGTAGCGGTTGATACGATCACCGGTAATATCTGGTCAATTGATTTTGCTGTATAGTAACTCATATCAAAACCCAAACGGTTTTTGAAGAATGCAACTTCAAGACCCACTTCAAAACTTCTTGTTCTTTCCGGGAGAAGGTCGGGATTATTCTTTGTACCGGTAACTGATGATTGCGGGTTGGAACCGAAAGGCGGGATCACCGCATATACATCATGCACACTGAATATAGGAGCATCATTTCCTACTTCAGCAAAATTAGCCCTGAATTTTCCATACGACAGCCAGTTCGCTGTTGGCAGTAATTTAGAAAATACAAATCCTCCGGAAACGGAAGGATAGTAGTAAACATTATTATCCTCAGGCAATGTTGAAGATTTGTCCCGGCGTATAGTAGCGTCAATAGTGACCATATCCTTCCAGGAGAATGTTGCTCCTGCAAAGACACCCTGTACTTCTCTTGTTCCTTCGAATTCAGCAGGAGCATTAGGCGTATTGAGCGAATTGGATAATGCATATACCTTGGGAACTATCAGGCCACCGTTCGTAGCAGCACGGATACTGCTTTGATACTGGCGGCGAAGATTAAATCCCAGTAAGGCTTTAAGGTTAATATTGGTAGAAATATCTTTATCAAATGTTGCCAGCAAGTCATAATGTGTTTCCCTGTAAGAACGGTTGAACCGGGTGTAAGAAGATGTCGTTACACTTCCTACTGCTTGTCTTTCTTCCTGTATCTCATCATAAGAATCAAGCGAGATCCTTCCCATCAGGTTCAGCGATTTGAATATTTTATAATTCACATTCACATTTCCAAAATACCTGTTGCGGGAATCATTCTCATAATTCTCATAGCGGGTGAAATAGGGATTGTCCCAAAAATTGGCGATCAGGTTATCCGGGTCTTTCCAGTTCCAGGTAATATTTTTTTGGGTTCTGAAATAAGCGGCCTTCTGATCTTTGATATCGACATTTGTTTCCCACCACTGGCGGAAATTCGTCATCAGGTTCTTATCATCGTATCCCGTTCCAAAACGACCCCTGCCTTCTATATTAGAGAAATTAACAGTGGCACCTGCGGTAAGTTTTGAAGTAACATTATAAGTAGCGCCAAAATTCAGCAAGTTCTTTTTTACCGAACTGTTTGGTAAAATACCTTTATCATCATTGCGGGTATAACCTAATTTGAATGATCCTTTATCGGATGCTCCGTCTACAAATACGCTTTGATTGGACGAAATAGCCGTTTGAAAAAATTCGGAAGGATCATTTTCGGCGCCTACCCATGCATGCTTCTTTAAATAATTCGGTGAGGTTGGGTCGAATGAATCCCAATGATAGACCATCAGGCTGGGATTGAATTGTGCCCCGTAAGATGCATCTTCTAAAAATGGAACTACAAGATCATCTGTACCATCCCCGTCAATATCCCTGTATAAAAAATAACCGGTTGGATCTTCATAAAATGCACCGTAACCGGCACCATATTGTTTTTGATAAGTAGCAAAAGTTGATTTGTCTACTTTGCCTACAGTAACACCTGTGTTGAGCGTTACATTCAATCCGCTTCTTCCTCTCTTGGTCGTAATAAGGATAACACCATTCGCTCCCTGCGACCCATACAATGCACTGGCAGCAGCGCCTTTTAAAACGGTGACACTTGCTATATCATCGGGATTGATATCGGCAGCAGCATTTCCATAATCATAACCGCCACGACCGGTACGCTGGTTGGCCGTATTGGTACTTGCATTATTGTATATAACTCCATCTACTACAAACAATGCCTGGTTATCGCCGGTGATCGATTTTGTTCCTCTCAATACTACATTGGTAGAACCGCCGAGTGTATTGGTTTGCTTGACATCCAGACCCGCCACTTTACCCGAAAGGTTTTGAATAAAATTATTTGTCCTTGCCTTGCTTACATCATCGCCACTCAACTGTTGCGCAGCAAAAGGAACCTGGTTGCGGGTACGGCGAATGCCCAGCGCAGTTACAACTACTTCCGATAAGCGGCCTTCACTGCGTAGCAGTGTTACATTCGTTACATCGCCACTAACAGTAATAGTAGTTGACTCGTAGCCGGTAGCCGAAATGGTGATCTGGTTACCCGCGATGCGAAGAGTGAAGTTGCCCGCATTGTCTGCCGTCGTACCATTTTTCGTGTTGGTTTCTGAAACGGTGGCAAACGGGATCGGGCCTGCAGAATCTCTGACCTGCCCGGTAATGGTCCTGGTAGTTTGTGCGCATACAGACGCATAAACAAATACCAGTAAAGCAAAAAGAATACTTTTCCTGCCCATAAAAATCATGTTTAGGGTTAAAAAAAAAGATGCGCTCTCCGGTGAAAGAATGGTTCGATAAGATGGTGCTTATACTTCAATGCAGTGATAATACATTGAAATAATAATTCTCATTTAAAGCAGGTAGTGATGGACAAACGATGTAAAATAGAAAGCAATTAAACAAAAGAGACAAAGCAATGATTGCGAATGCTGCTGCGAACTTATAAAAAAATTAATTTTTTAAAACGGTTGCGACAGGAAAAAATTTCGTGAAGAAATGAAAAAGCTATGGCGTAAAATTTGTTACTGTAATTATTAAAAAGCAATTGTGTAATTTTTTCCTCATATTAAAACTAACCAAAATAATATTGGCGTATACGGCAAATCATTTACCTAAGATCCTCAACTCGATATTTTCCAATGTATTTTTTTCCGAACCTTCTTTTACCAGTCGCACTAAAGCCCTTCCTAATACATCACTCCATATAATTATTGGGCGCCAGTTTTTCTACCAGTGGAAATAATGGATACACCAGCCTGTAAGCAAATGGAGCTCTTTTATTTTTTCGTCTTGGGCGCACGGCATCCGGCCTGGCAATAATAACATCTGTTAAACCCGATCGCAACAATGCATTTTCAGCTTTTCCTTTCAGGCGTTTGAATACTGTCCTGCTTTGCTCCGTTCTGTCGGCGCCGTCGCCACTCACAAATAAAAAACGGATGGAGGGATTTATTTTTTTACAGAAATCGATACAGGCTTTGGTATAATCATAAGTGATCACTTCATATTGTTTTTTGCTTACCTGGGTTTGAGAGATACCCAGGCACCATATCAATGCACCGGCTTCGGTAAAATATCCGGCAGCGGATGAGTAATGTGAAAAATCTTTATGGATCAAAACTTTGATCTTCGGATGTTCAAACTCCGGTGGATTACGAACAAGTACGATCACTTCATCAATAGCATTATCTGCAATGGCTGCTCTTACTACTTCACTGCCGACAAGACCGGTAGCGCCGGTAACAATGATCTTCATTTAAATTCCTTTTGCGGAACTTAAAGTTAGTTATTAAAAGCAAGCAGGTATTAGGGAGCCAGAAACTCCAGATTTTGAAAACAGAAGACTAAAGGTAAAATCGACAGCCCTTAATAGTGAGGTTGCTTGTATTTTGGTGGCAAGAAACAAGGCGGAGATTTTTTAGCTATTCGAACTACTTCTTACTATTACCGTTTCAAGTTATAATTGAATGAGAACTGATAAATTGGAAGGTAATACTCGATCTCTGGCTTCTTATTGTACTTGTAATAGACGATTTTGGTATTAAGTGAATTGCTGATCTCTATACCACATGCAATTGAATACCCATAATAGATGCCGTTAGTCTCCAGAACCGGGATCATTTCTTTTAGTTGCTTTGGGTTTGAATAGCATCCGATATATCGAAAAGCAAGCCAGAAGGCTCCGAGGTTTCTTACATTGTTTTTATCCCATGCGCCTGTTTGGAAATAAATGCCTAAAGAACCGAAAGAATTGAAAAAATTAACAGGCCGGCCCGTGTTTGGATCTGTAACTAACCCGATTGTCCTACCGGTAAGAACTCGTTCACCGACATGATAAAGCAAACCGAATTTTGTCACTTTACTTGTATCTTTTTCCCGGAACAATACCCCATCAATTGAAACGTTTGCTAATCCGCTTAGAGGGTTTATGAAGTTTGTAACCAAACTTTCATTCGTTCTCGACATGGTTGAGGTATTCTGAAAATTGTTAGCTGAAACACCTGAAAATATTGAAAGTGGAATTGCAAATTTGCCGGGTTCTCCAATATAAATGCGCACAAATCGTGCGGCTGCGTTTACTTGCCCGTTATTGAGTATGTCAATGAACCCATTCGTAAAAATTTCCGGTTTATAAGACGGCTTTGGAGTGGAAACAACGGTGGCGTTTTTTGATGACAATGGAGTTTTATTGGACACCCTCAATACCGAATCCTTTGATTGAGAGTATGCAATACTCGCCCACAGCCAAAATAATATTGACAGCAAAGGTTTCATAATAAAATTTAAGAGAGAGAAAGCGACTAGGGTTTATCAACCAGGTAACCCATCACATAGATCCCGGCAGTCAGAATGATTATCCAAAGAAAAAACATCTTAAGCTCCTTATACTTTTTTGCATGGATCAGGTAAGCGACATGAAATACCAAATACAATAGCCCGGAGCCGACGGTTCCCCAAAATAAGAAGTCTGAGCTTGTATATGAGCGACCGGTTTTGCTATACCAAATCGTGTTTACTATAGCAAACGCAATCCATAGGTAACCGGCTATACGGCTTATTAATCTCGTTTTTTCCATTTTCAGGGATTAACAGGAAGGCAATCTGGCTAATTGCCTTCCAAAGATAATAAACTACTGTAATTAATTTAGTCAAACATACAACCCATGTGCATACAATGGCGGTAGTTACAGTAAGCTGTAATTTTAGCTTCATTATAGATACCATTATACGCTACGTAACATCCGGCCATACAAAAGGGTCTCCAAAAACCTGGGCACGTAAGGGTGGCATAGCAATTTACAAGGTTGGTTTCGAAATTACTTCGTGCAGTCTGCAGAGCGCTTTGCATATCGGACATACAATCCAGGTCGCCGGCAAGACGCATGTTTTCAGCTGCGCCGGTTCCAAAACATTGGTCAAGTGTATAATCGATAGTATTTATTGTCGTATCCTGAAAGAAACAATTTATTCTCGAAATAAGTGTATCAGCATATGTACTCCTGGACATTACATTGTAAAAATCAATTTCACTGTGTAATAACCCGTCATATCTTGCTATGGAGTCGCTCAAGGCATTCATAGTATCTTTTAATCCATTGCTGCGGGATCCGAAAACATTTAATGCCTCAGTGGTATCCGTGGGAAACGCATTTTCAAAATCAGCATAATCGGCAGAATCGGTTGTTTTCTTAAGATCAATAAAAAACCGGGCGAGGCTGTCATTGAGTTCAGTAAACTTCTTGATCAATTCCTTTTGAGGGCAGCCACCACCGCTACCACCTCCTTTCTGAGAAAATGCGGTATTGCTGGTAAAGAAGATGAGCAATGTGATTGCCGCAGCTAATAAATACTTTTTCATTGTATAGTGTTTAATGTTAAGGCCTACTATTTTTTCGGGGTTCGGCTTTCCCGTTGCAAAAAAAACGGCCTAACGAAAATCATATTTTAATTAGCCTTAGAAAATTCCTATGGTTTCAGTTTCTTAAACTATTAGTTTATTTAGGATAAACTGAAAAGGATCTATGCTACCGGGATCCGGATAGCGTATAATTTGTGATTTAATTTCCTATTAAAGTAGGATAAGATGAAACACATATATCGCTGGCACTTTTGTGTTCGATAAATTAAATCCTCACGACTTCGCATGAAATGTTTCAAAGTAAATCACGGCCGTATCGTAAGGCAACGGGGAAGTATATCTATTGGAATAATTTGCTCAGCGTAACATTTAATTCAGCACCCCTTATATCCCGGGCAATAATCCTGCCCTGGGGATCCAAGAGGAAATTAAATGGTATAGATGTTACATAGTATTGTTTGACTGCGGTATTTTCCCAGTACTTAAAGTCTGACACCTGTGTCCATGATAGTTTATCTTGTGCTATTGCCTTTAGCCATTTTTCCCGGTCACCTTCCCGTTCAAGGGCGACACTAAGGATCGTAAATCCTTTTTCCTTGTATTTCGCAAATGCGGCAACCAAATTGGGTGCTTCAGCACGGCATGGCACACACCAACTCGCCCAAAAGTCCACCAACACATATTTTCCTTTAAAGGATGATAATGATACGGGGCTTCCCTGGGGATCATACATTCTGAAATCAAGTGCTTGCGCACCAATAGCAGTTCTTTTTGCCCCCTCCACCCTTTTTTCTAATTGGATTGCTGATTGCAGTTTTTTTGCGCCTGGGGATAACTGCGAAAATAATTTTTCTACTTTTTCGGGATCGTTGATGCTGTTTGCCGCTATTTGCCCCAATACATATACTGCTACTGCAGAATTGAGATGCTTCTGGAAAAAAGGAGCATATAAACTTTCATCGATTTCATTTTGAAGGAGCTTAAGTTTTGACTCAATTCGCTCAATTCCTTCTTTATTCCTTTTATTATCATAGGCTATCAATGAATCGATAAGATTCATTTTTTCGCGGTCAAATTTTTTCTTCTCATCCCTCAACTCTGCAAATTCTTCTGCCTCATTCGTACCTTCCGCTTTTGCAAATTCGAAACCGAGTTTGGTTGTTATCGTTGTTTTTCCTTGTGCCAGGAAAAAAAGTAGCGATGATCTGGCTCCGGAAGGACCCAATAAATAGTAATAAATTGTTGCTTTGGAAGGCTCGCTTATCGTTCCAGTAAAAGTGAATTTGCCGCCAGTTAAAGAGGCACTATCAAGATATGTAACTATTTCCTGGCCAGAAAAAGAAGTGTATTCCAAATAAATTTTTTGGGAGTTGCCCGCAAGTTGCAAATTACCATCAATAACAAATTGATTGTTATTGCTCTGACAAGCACTAACTATCGGTAAAACTAACATGAATAATATTTTCATATCCCCTTTTTTAATTCCTTTGGCTGGTAACTATCGAAATCCCGAATAGAATTTAAAGTTACATTATTGGGAAAAGACCAAGTGAGAGTATTATTATTTTGATTCTTTTGGATAATTAAGAACGGATCTACAAATAATAACTCTACTGCAATTCCTAAAGCCTCTGCAATTGAAAAAAGCCGTTTCAGGGGTATGTCAGTTTTGCCGGTTTCAATCTTACTCATTGAAACGGTACTAATTTCTAGTAAATCAGCTAATTGCTCTTGCTTAACGCCAATCACATTCCTCCATTTGCGTATGTTGGACGCAACCCGATACGAGATTAGTATTAATAGTGAGTTAGCATATTAATAGATCTTGATATGCCAGCACGAAATATTCAAACTTCCGATTTGATGGGCAGAATCAACTCCAAATCGATTATGGGTTATAAAAGTGAGGAGGATTGCACTAAAATATGCAACACATTGATTGTATTGTATTAGGGATAAGGTTCGTTCCATACGTGTATGTTACTATAGGAAGTACGTATTACAGGGAAAAAAGAGAGATCTCAGAAGGAGGATTGGCGGCATCTATCCCGAGTGGTTATAAGATAACGAGAAAAAAGAGGGGATATTATTCGAATGTCTTTAAAGGATGCAAATTAAATTTAGATTCCATAACTGCTGGCTGAAACATTTCCAAAAGAATAATTGACTGTTGTCGAATACTCGCTACTTGTCGAACATAGGTCGAACAAATACTATATTGATATGGCTTAATGGGACAAATTAGTTCTTGCTTAAATGTTTTCACTCAAGCGTTTGAATTCATATGGTTCCATATGAATACACGCAGTTTACAACTTAAAATCCTGTGACCCGCAACGGTCGTAACGGCTCAACTCCGTTCCGGGGCACTTTAAAGCGATTCAATAAATGTGTCGCTTTTTTTATACACTAAGTTTATATGCATTCATGTGTAATGTCGATGAAGAAAATATTTTATTTATTGCTCTTACATACTCTACTTTTCCCATTCAAGCGTTTGTGCTCATATGTGTTCATCTGAAAATAGCCGGTTCTGAACTTAAAATCACAGCTATTCTCCCACTCCCTACTCGCCACTCTCTCTTTACTCTCCCCGTTTATCTCACCTGGCTTATCACCTCATCCCGCACTACTTCATAGCTGCGTTTGATCTGGTAGATCACCGATTGTTTTGTTTGCCTGTTATACACTTCCATTTGCAAAGTTTCATCACCCAGTTCTTCACTGTTGAACAGGAATTTTTTGGAAAAATTTCCTGCCCTGATGATCTCCTGGTAAATATTATTACCATAAATATCCCTGATGATAACAGAGAAAATATCCTGTGTCCTGTTACCGGTCACCTTTAACTGGAAGATCGACTGGTCGTTGTAAGTACCAATAACTTTTAGTTCTATCCGGCTGCCGGTAGTACTGCTGTCGGGTGTGATCGCCTGCATCGGGTTCGAAAAGAATAATGTGATAAAGGCAATGGCGATAAAGTGGCTGCGACGAATGATCGTTTTCATAACATAAAATTTAAAAGTCAACAATGGGGTTTAAAAAAATTGATGGCAACGATCGTTGGCAAGCGGCAATCAGTGTGGCTGGAAAACAATAATCAGGAGGATAGCAATCGGATGAATGACTGTAAAAATAGCTGGCAATGAAAAGCGAAGCAAACCAATCTATCGGTGGTTATACTATTTCCAAACTCCTGTCTCCGTCTTTAAAGCCTTAAGGAACAACCGGCTTGACCCGTGCAATCATTGACGTCCAGTGTCTGACCGTCCCGGTCTGACACATAAAAACAACGGAACTACCACCCGCAAGTATGAAACTCCTCCCTCCACTGACGCAACTACCACCCGCAAGTATAAAACTCGCACCCCCACTACCGGAACTACCACCCACAAGTATGAAACTCGCACCTCCACCGATGGAACTACCACCCGCAAGTATGAAACTCCTCCCTCCACTGCCGGAACTACCACCCGCAAATATGAAACTCCTCCCTCCACTACCGAAACTACCACCCGCAAGTATGAAACTCTCACCTCCACTACCGAAACTACCACCCGCAAGTATGAAACTCTCACCTCCACCGACGGAACTACCACCCGCAAGTATGAAACTCGCACCTCTTCTGACAGAATTACCACCCGCAAGCATTGAACTCCTGCCCACCGACGAAACGATCACCTGCACCATCACGCAGCTTGTACCTTGTACCTTGTGTTTCCTTGTACCCCCATTTCTAACCCCCTGACTATCAAAATGGGACTTACGTGTTAGGAAATTAATTGCAGGTGGATTTGGCTGGGCATAAAAAAATATTACCTTCAGCCGGTTCGTACAAGTGCCGGATTGGCATAACAGCCTTTCGGTCAACCAACTGGCTGAGAATTTGTTAATTAAGATGGGATCAGACCCGGATGTAAATAAAAAGGAGAAATACAATGGCATTAAAGAAAGAAGAAATAATTATTATTGGACCTAAAGAGATCTTCGTAGGCAAAAAAGACGCCCCGATCACTCTAATGGAATTTGGTGAGTATGAAAGTGAGGATTGTGCAAAGGCCAATGAAGTAGTAAAACAATTATTGGAAGAATTTGATGGGAAGATAAGATTCCAGTTCCGTCATTTTCCGCTTACGCTTATTCACCAGCGCAGCCTGAAGGCAAGTGAATCAGCTGTTGCTGCCGCACAGGAAGGAAAGTTTTGGGAAATGCATAATGTACTTTATCAGAATCGCCGTACGTTAGGTACTACCAGTCTGAAATTACATTCAAAAGAAGCGGGTGTAAAGAGCAAGAAGTTCCTGGATGAATTGGTGAATGGTGTTTACGGCTGGCAGGTACAGGATGATATCAAAGAAGGAATCGGTAGAGGGGTAAAAGAATTGCCGGCTTTCTTTATCAATGATGTGTTTGTACCCGGCAAACCTACTTATGCAAACCTCAGTACAGCTATTAAGAATGCACTGAAGAAAGTAAAGAAGAAACCATTGGCAAAACAAAGAGCTTGATACTTGTATCATACGATAAAAAGCCCCGCACTAAAAGTGAGGGGCTTTTTCATTCATATAGAATAAATACTATTACCAGCGACTGTTGCTGTTAGAATAAGAAGGCTTTCCTGCCGGTCTTTCTTCTTTAGGTCTTGCAACGTTCACTTTGATAGAACGACCATCAACGGTAGCGCCATCAAGTTCAGCAATTGCTTTTTGAGCAGCTGCATCATCGCTCATTTCCACAAAACCAAAGCCTTTGCTGCGGTTAGTGTATTTGTCCATAATAACTTTAGCAGAAGTAACGTCACCGTAATCTGCAAAATAACTTCTTAAGTCTTCGTCAGTTACAGCGAAGCTTAAATTTGAAACATAAATGTTCATGTAAAAAAATTAACTTTTAAAAATGCTTGAGAATAACGCAAGGGTAAAGAAGACTAACTATTAGCAGAGAATGCGTAGCAGAAAAAATCGTTCACTTACAAAATGCTCTTATCGCTCAAATTAACGGAGTAAAGATAAGGGTTTAAAGTGAGGAACTATGTTATTTATTTTGAAAAATTCAATTGGGAAATTGGGAAATTTGCCAGGTCAGGCAATTTCGAAATCTTCCAATTCCAAAATTTCCCAATGAGCAATTACGATATAATAGTAATTGGTGTCGGTTCTATGGGATCTGCAGCTTGTTATGAACTGGCTGCAAGAGGATACCATGTATTAGGCCTGGAACAATTTAATATCCCGCATGAGCAGGGATCTCACACAGGGCAAAGCCGTATCATCCGCAAAGCGTATTTCGAACATCCTGGTTATGTACCATTATTGGAAAGAGCCTATCATAATTGGAAACAATTGGAACGACAAACGGGAGAGCAGGTATATTATCAAACAGGGATACAGTATTACGGGCCCTTTGATCATCCAATGATAACAGGAATTGAACAAGCAGCGGAAACTCACTCATTGAAAATTGAACATGAAGCGATGATGCTTTCATTTGGTACTGACATGGATGAACTGACAGGGAAGGATCCTCTATTTAAAGTTCCATTTCAGGGCATCTACGAACCTGAAGCGGGTTTTTTACAACCTGGAAAAGCGATCTCCCTTTATAAAGATGAAGCCATAAAAAAAGGAGCTGACATTCATACCAATGAACCGGTATTGGAATGGAAAAAAGAAAATGGACAGATCATTGTTACAAGCGATAAAGCTGTTTATCATACAAAAAAACTCGTCATTACCGCGGGAGCATGGGCCGATAAGATGATACCGGGAATGAAAGACCGGTTAAAAGTAACAAGGCAATTGATCGTTTGGGTAAAACCGGAAAATGAAAAAGATTTTTTACCCGAAAATTTTCCCTGCTGGCTGATAGCGGATAATAAAAGGAAAGGAGCATTGTATGGCTTTCCTTATTTGACAAAAGAAAAATTCGGTGAACCGGAAGGAATGAAATTTGCCTGGCATCATCCTGCTGAAGAAACAGATCCCGGTAATGTGAACAGGACCATTTCCGGCGAAGAGATCAATGAACTGGTAGGTTGGGTGGCTGAATATATTCCTGCAGTTCGTACCGCAACTTTATCAAAAGCAAAAACATGTTTATATACTAATACGGAAGATGAGAATTTTATCATCGATCATTTACCGGGCTTTGATAACGATGTAACCATCGCCTGCGGATTCAGCGGGCATGGTTTTAAATTCGTTTCTGTTGTTGGCGAAATACTGGCCGACCTGGCTATGAAGGGAAAAACAAATTTACCGGTAGAGTTCTTGAGTTTGAAGAGGTTTATTAATGGATTTTAGGTTTTTGATTTTAAATTTTAAATTGCTTTAAATGAAAGACTCCGATCCAAAATCAAAATTCTAAAACCAAAAATTAGTTATTCGGTACTTCAGTTTGAATTGAATTATTATTTTCTTCTTTTTTGCGTATACCGAAATTATAGCGGAAGTTGATCCCGAACCGTCTTGTATCGCCTTGCCTGAAACCACTTGCATTCACCGAACCTTGCTTGATGATAAAATCATTTTTATTGGTAGCGAAAATATCATTCATGCTAAGTGTAACGGTCAATTTATCTTTCAAAAATTTACGATTGATACTGCTGCTCAGTGAACCAAAAGATGAGAGTTCATAGAACTGTTGTTGCCCTTTGAATCGTACAAAACCATTTAGCGTTAGCGTCGATCTTTTATCAAGCTTTAATGTATGGTAAGTGAAAAGTGTCCAGGTACCTTTTTTAAATGACAATGGTTTATTCTCATATAAGCCCTGGTAAAAATTATGATTGTACTGGGCGCCTAATACAAAAAAGTATTTTCCACCCGGTGGTATGGCACCCAAAGCTCTCAAATACCATTCTTTATTCTTGCCAACATTATCATAAGTACGGAAAGCCTGGCTGCGGCTGGTATCTGATTGATAAACTACATTGGTAAAAATATCTTTAGTATCGTTTATTCCAACAGCAAGCAATGGCGTTTCATCAACACTTATATTGAATTCATAATTATCGGTGAATTGCGGGCGAAGACCGGGATTACCAGTTTCAGTTAAAAACTCATCGACATAACGGCGGAAAGGATTCAATTGATCATATGAAGGACGGCGGATACTGCGGCGATATACCAAATAACCACGCAATTCAAAACCTGCGATCTTCACCAGCGCCTTACTCAGGTAAATATAAGGGAAGAGGTCCGTACGATGAATGGAAAAAGAAGTATCGCCGGGAATGAATTGCTGGCCTTTCATATTTGTATTCTCCAGTCTTGTCCCGATCTTGACGATAAAATTCTTACCGATCGTTTTCGATCCCTGTAAATAAAGAGAATTGATATTTTGGCTAAATTTAAATGTATTGGTACGGTTAGCATCTTTTATCCGGGTGCCGCCTGATTCTTTAAAATAATTTGTTACACTGTTGAAAGTATTCAAATTGGATTGTACACCTGCTTCCAGCGTAAATTTTTTCTTCATCTTTAATTTCAGGTCGGAACGGGCCGTAGCATAATTGCGATGCGTTGTCGAGTTTCCGTCTCCGCCAATGGAAGGCAATACCGGCAGAAAGTAAGAACTGGAAAAAACCTGGTCCGACTTACTGTCATTATGAGTAAAATAAGTATCGTTCGTCCATTCAGAACCGAGCGTATCAATTTTATATTTCGATTCGAAGCCGCTTCCCAGCGATAAAGAATAACCATCGTTATTCACTTCATTAAGACTGTTAGTTATCAGTTGATCGGTACTGATCTTTTCAATACTGTTGCGGTTCTCCGAACGGTTCTTGTATTTATTATAGTTGAGGTCGCCGTCATAAGTAAGTTCCCATTTTTTCCCAGGTTCCCAGGTAATACCAAAAGCAGTATAGGCACTCTTCGCAGGATATTTTGTATAAGCATTCTGGCTCAGCATAGAATCCACCGCAAACAAACGATCCGTTTTGATTCGTTCATAATTATTCCGGTTGCCTATACTCATATTGAGATACATTGTTTTTTTCCCATCATTATTATTGAGATTAAAACCGAGGAACTGGTTGCCATAAGTTCCCTGCTGCATGCCGGCGCTGATACTTCCCGTCATCCCGATCTTAACGCCTTTCTTCAATACCACATTCACAATACCACCGCTGCCGGATGCATCGTATTTTGCCGAAGGAGTTTTTACAATTTCAATTCTCGCAATCGAATTCGGAGGAAGGTTCTTTAACATCGTTGCCACATCCTGCGCACTCATTTTCATATCACGGCCATTGATCTGTATTGTGGCCGGGGTAAGACTGTTGATATAAATATTTCCATCCTGGTCGACAAACAGGCCGGGGGTTTTTTCAATGATCTCATAACCGTTCGTTGAGGTGGCTGCTAAATTCTCCGGTTCAATGATGGTTTTATCATCTTCCTGCCGCATCAATGGCTTTTTGGAAGTAACAACAACGCCCTGCAATGATTTGGGTAATGTTTCAGCCGTAAAATTAAAAACCGTTTGTCCGCCGGAAAGAATGATTCCTTTATCAATCGGCTGATAATTGACAGAACTTATACTGACCGCATATTGCCCGTTCTTTTTGAGTTGAAAAACGGCTTTGCCGCTGCTGTCCGCAACTTTTTTTATTATTTGATTAGTGTCGGCACGATCGGTAACGATAATAGTAGCAAATGTTACCGGCTCTTTTTTAGTATTAATGACCCTGATCGTAACAGGGATATCCTGTGCTTTCGCAACAGAAGCTGCCAGGAATAAAATAGAAGCAAGAAACAGTTTTGGAAAGGGCAGTGTTAGTTTTTTCATGGTTGGCTATACTGTTTGAACAGGATAATCAAAAATAGCCAAATTGGTGACGGAATGAAACTTAATGACGACCTAGCTATGATTTTTGAAATCTTTTAACCTTTTTTTATTTTTTTCAGCTGATGTTTATTCTTTTCCTCGTGAATGGAAGTAGCTTCATCAATGGAATGGGTGCTGTGAATGTCAACTTCTTTTTTTGTCAATAGTGATAGCTTGACATAAAATTTTTTGAGGACTTCCAGTTCATCGGCGGAAATATCTTCCACATCTATCAGCCTGTTGCTCGCTTTGTCCGAAGTGGCGATCAGTTCGTTCAGTTTCATCTGCAGGGCGATCGTATCTTTATTCTGCGATTGCTGGATCACAAATACCATCAGGAAAGTAATGATCGTAGTACCGGTATTGATGACGAGTTGCCAGGTATCTGAATATTTAAAAATGGGACCTGTGATGGCCCACGCAAGGATAATGATAAAGGCAATGATGAATGCGATCGGCTTACCGGTAATTTTTGTCACTTTTGCAGAGAATCTTTCAAAGAAAGAAGGGTTCTTATTTTTATTTTTTTTCATACTGTGTATTTTTAATTGCCGGAACGGAGTTCCGGCTTCCTCAATCTACTCAAATTATGGTCCGCTTTACTGCCACATTGCACAAATTTGAAACGAAGGGAGAAAAAACCGGCTGGACCTATTTTGAAGTGCCCGCTGTTTTGGTACAAAAATTAAAACCGGGTAATAAAAAAGAATTCAAAGTAAAAGGCAGGCTGGACAAGTTTGCGATCAGCCGTGTTTCATTGATGCCGATGGGCGGCGGGCCTTTTATCATGCCGGTAAATGCAGCTATGCGAAAAGGATTAGGCAAACGGCATGGGGCAATGATCAAAGTGCAATTGGAAACCGATGACAGCAAATTTATTTTCAATAAAGATCTTATGGAATGCCTGGATTTTGAACCGGAAGCAAAAAAACATTTCCAGTCACTGACCGGTTCGCATCAGCGTTATTTCAGCAAATGGATCGACAGTGCGAAGACAGAACCGACAAAGACAAAAAGGATTGCAATGGCGGTAAATGCATTGTTGAAGAAATGGGGCTACCCGGAAATGATAAGAGCGGCGGCAGGAAAATCAATCAAATGAAACAGGAAGGAACTATCTTATAAAAAATAATGTATGGAAAAAACAAAACTATTCTCCGGGATCGACAAAACAGTTACCGAATTGCTGGACCTTGTATTTTATCTCGATGCAGATAAGATCAATACTGTTCCTTATAAAGATAGCTGGACGGCAGCGCAGTTATTGCGCCATGTAACAAAATCAACTGTTGCTATGGCAAAGGGAATGGATGCCCCGGGCAAGCCCCCGGAAAGAGAACCCGATGCAAGAGTGGCGGAACTCGAAAAGGTCTTTCTTGATTTTTCAACTAAATTAAATGCGCCGGACTTTATCGTACCTGAAGAAGGAACTTATGAAAAGGACCGATCTATGCAGGAATTAAAAACTGCTTTTGATAAGTTAAAGGAAAACGCAAACAAAGCTGATCTTAATACTTTGCTGGAAGGTTTACCGCTGGGTCCTATTACCAAACTGGAGATACTTCATTTCAGTTTGTATCATACGCAACGGCACCTGCAACAAATGAAAAGGATCGTTGAAGCTTTATGATTTTGCCCAATAGAATTACCAGACGTACAAGAGTGCGACGCAACAGGCGATGATAGTAGTAATGCAGCCGGGCTCATGTTAATTACTCCCCTTTAGGGGCTGGGGGCATCACTTAAATGGGTTCGAATACTTCACATCACTCGTCATAGTTACATCGGTCAGCGTTCGCAAAAAAGCGACCAATGCGGCTTTCTCCGGCGGTGTAAGATTCGCTAATCTAGGCTGCCCGCCGGGTAATCTTAATTGAGGAGAAAGATTCGGATGGGCTTTTACACCACTGCTATAATGTTCTACCACCTGGTCGAGTGTAGTAAAACGTCCATCATGCATAAAAGGAGCAGTGAGTTCTATATTTCTTAATGAACCTACTTTGAATGTTGCATCAAGATTCACATTGTTTATTACAGCGCCAAAGCCACGGTCAACAGTGGCCAGGTCAAGCCCATTGTTTTTTTCCAATGGTGCAGTAAATGTTTCGGTGCCATGACAGGGAACGCATCCGCCCTGCGGCCCCAAAAAAATATTCATACCCTGGTTTTCCTGCGGAGTGAAGTTGGCAAAATTTGCTCCGGGTGGAAGCGGGCCGGGAGGAAATGCTCCTCTTCCCGCATCATATTTTGATTGAAAAGAAACAATGGAACGAACGAATTGTGATAAGGCTTTTGAAATACGATCGCTGGTAATTGTATTATCACCAAATGCTTTTTGGAATAAAGGTGCGTAATAAGCGAGGCCTTTCAATTTTGTTTCGAGTGCCGGCAATGTCATTCCCATTTCTACAAGATCCTGTACGGGCATCAATACCTGGTCTTCTAATGTTACAGCCCTTTGATCCCAGAAGAAACGGCCATTGGGATAATATTTTGCATCGGTCAGCGGCATGGAATTTCTTCCTGTGGTTCCGCCATTAAATCCAATACTTTTTGCAAGCGGATCGGAAAAAGCATTGGCTTGTTTATGACAGGATGCACAGGCGATCGTATTATTTACGGAAAGATTTTTATCATAGAATAATACACGTCCCAGCGTGGCGCCATTGTCTGTGATGACGTTAGTTCCCGGTGTATTGATCTGTCCTTGTATAACAGGTGTAGTAAGATAACCCGGCAGGGCAGGGTTTGCATAGTTAAAAGGGGTTGATGGAAGGTTCAGTACGGCAGCTACCGGGTCGGGTGTTGTCGTACCGGTACCGGTATCATCCGAACTTTTTTTACAGGCTATAAAAATGGTAACTGCAAACAGGGCAATAACTATTAATAATTTGGGTTTGGTGGCGGGCATTAGATGGGGGCTTTAGTTTTCCGGTTTATCCCGGTAATGATCGGGACTTCTGACCGGCTGTTAAATTAAAAGTTTAAGATACTACGAAAATTTTCATATCACCAGGTCGGTACACGGCGCTTTGACGCATGGTCATTTAAAAATCCTTCTCGGAATAGAGAAATTTAAGTCCGAAAGCCGGGAAGTCAGAAAGACCGAAAGACAATAAGACCAATAAAGATTTTCTTACGGACTTCCCGACTTTCCGTCTTTCGGACTAATAACGCATAATTTGTTTTATTTGCAGTATGATCTCTTCTATAAATGACTTCAAAAATCCATTTTTTATTGGTATTGCAGGCGTTGGTATGAGCGCTATTGCCCAGTATTTAAAAGGTATTGGTAAAAATGTTTCCGGCAGCGACCGCTTTTTTGTCGAGGGAGAATCCAATGAGACCAAAGAAAAACTCGAAGCCGAAGGGATCAAATGTTTTCTGCAAAATGGCGAAGGGATCACATCCGCAACAGATCTTATTGTCGTTTCAACGGCGATAGAAGATACAGTGATGGAAGTGCAAAAGGCAAAGCAATTGAATATTCCCATCATCAAACGTTCGGAATTACTGGCGATGATCGCCGCCAGTAAAAGAACCATTGCTGTTGCCGGTACAAGCGGAAAGAGTACGACCAGCGCTATGCTTTTTGATATATTGGAATATGCCGGTTATGATCCGAGCATTATCAGCGGTGCAGGTTTGGTGAGTCTTATTAAAAAAGGAAAGATCGGTAATGCAAAGATCGGGAAAGGAGATTGGCTGGTCATTGAAGCGGATGAAAGTGACGGCTCCATTGTACAATACAAACCGGAATTGGGCCTGTTACTGAACATTGATAAAGATCACCAGGAGATCGATGAACTGATGAACCTGTTTGGGGTTTTTAAAAATAACAGCACGATGTTCTCGGTGAACCAGGCTCATCCATTGGCAAAAAAATTCTCGCAGCATGAGCAGCAGGATTTTTCTGCTGATCCCAATGCATTTGCCGGTTATATGACCACCGATTTCAAACAGGATGGACTTGCTATTGAATTTAAAATTTCTGCTGTTGATTTTAAGTTGAATGTTTTAGGTAAACATAATATGGAAAATGCGCTGGCAGCCGTAACGGTTGCCAACGGAATTGGTGTTGGTTTGGAAGATTGCGCAGCAGCATTGCATAACTATGAAGGTATTTATCGCCGTCACCAGGTATATGGAAATAAGAATGGCGTATGGATGATCGATGACTATGCACATAACCCGGTGAAATGCGCCGCTGCCATTGCTGCCTGTCAGCCCGTATCACCCAAAGTGATCGCATGGTTTCAGCCGCATGGTTATAAGCCAACCAAATTTTTACGAAATGATTTTGTAAAAGAGATCGCGGCTGTGTTGCGGCCGGAAGATGAAATATGGATGAGTGAAATATTTTATGCCGGTGGAACAGCGGTAAAAGATATTTCGGCCAATGATCTTATCAATGACCTGAAAGCCCTGGATAAAAATGCTTTTTTTGTTGAGAACAGGAATGATCTCATCAGTGCTGTTCGTCCTCACCTTACAAATAATTGTGTATTGTTATTAATGGCGGCAAGAGATCCTTCGCTGGAACAATTTGCAAAAAATATATGGGAGCAATTGTAAGATATACTTAAGGGAACTCCTGTGTGTCCCTGTGTTACTAGTCCTATGTGGTGAAAAATTAATCCCGAAAGAATACTAACTTCATATTGGGATCATCTTACGTGTATAAGCTGTGCGGTATCGGTTCTTTAACCACATTTTTAGTAATCTTAAGCTATGGACAAAACAAGAGATATGAAGTTCCTGGAACGGGCCATTGAACTTTCCAGGCAAGGCATGCAGGGAGGAAGCGGCGGGCCTTTTGGTTGTATAATTGTGATGGGAGATACGATCGTTGGAGAGGGTTGTAATAAGGTCACTTCTTCCAATGATCCTACAGCGCATGCAGAAGTGGTGGCTATCAGGGCGGCCTGCGAAAAATTGGGAACTTATCAATTGAATGATTGCGAAATATTCACCAGTTGCGAACCATGCCCGATGTGTCTCGGTGCTATTTATTGGGCAAGACCTAAACGAGTTGTGTATGCTAATACCAAAGAAGAAGCGGCTGCAATAGAATTTGATGATGATTTTATTTATGCAGAGATCAATGCAACAATGGCTGACAGGAAAATCCCTTTTATTCATCAACCGCATCCATTGGCTCAAAAAGTTTTTGAAGACTGGAAAAATTTGGAAGGAAAAACCAGGTATTAATGTTGAATGTTAAGTTTTAAATGCTGAATAAAGTATTCATTAATGTCCTCTCATCTTGCGGATAACGATAAAGCACAAAACGATCAGCAGGATGAATATAAGTATTGAAACATATAGCCAGGGCTGATCCTTGATCTTCATCTTTTCCCTGCGTTTCTTTTTCTTTTCTGTTTTTTTCTTCAGGTCGCGGTTCAGCATTTCTACCATGTATTCGATCTGCTGTTTGTCTTTTATTTGCTGCAAACCTTCCATGGCCTCATCGTCGAATTCATTTTGCATCAACTGTTTTTCTACCTCGTGCTTTTTTTCTTCCGATAACTTTCCCTGCAGGTATAACAGTAATGTTTCCTGGTCGACGTCCGTTGATAAATTGGATAATATATCTTTAAAATTCTCTGACACTTATTTACGATTCATTCCTTCCTGTAATTTTTTTTCGATCAGTATTTTCAAATTCCTTTTACCATTCTGGATATAGCTTTTCACCTGCAACATGCTGTAACCTGTCTCATCGCTTACCTGCTGGTAACTTTTCTTTTGCAGGTAAAACAAAGTTACACATTGGCGTTGCTCGGCATTGAGTTCTTTTATTGCTTCGCCCATCAGTTCCAATGTGTGGTCATTCTGTAATAATGTTTGCCGGTCTGTTTCTTCTTCCGGTTGTGCTATCAGCCTGTCATTGATCTCGGCTGTTATTTTTCCCTGTTTTTCTCTCAGCCTCATCAGGCAATGGTTCTTGGCCACCATGTACAACCACGACTTGAAAAATTCTACTTTGTATTTGTGTAATTCCTGTATCACTTTCAAAAAAACCTGCTGCACACTGTCTTTGGCTTCTTCTTCGTTCTTTAAATACTTCATGCAAACACCCAACAACAACAATGTATAGCGTTGTAATAAAATACCCAGCCATTCATTATCATGATCGCTGTGAAATTGTTCAAGCAATTCCTGGTCAGTCAGGGATGTGTGGTTATCCTTCTTCACAAACGGAAAATAGCAATTTGTTATGAGTTAGATGCAGGTTTGGGGAAAATCAATAAAAAACGTTTCAGGTTTCAAGTTTCTGGTTTAAGGTTGGGTCGTTCAGAATTTTAAAAGATACTGCCTTAGCACGATAACTTGAAACCAGAAACTTGAAACCTGAAACTTCATTAGTTTCGGTAAAAAATAATCTATGGATTATGCCGTAGTCGCTGTTCCCGCCGCACCGGTACGCAGAAAGCCTTTGCACCGCAAAGAAATGGTGAACCAATTGTTGTTTGGTGAAACGGTTAAAGTGTTAAGAGCAAAAGGTCCTTTATGGCTCGGGGTTCGCAGCCTGCATGATAACTATGAAGGCTGGATGACCAATACTTTATTGACAGCAATCGATGAAACTACTGCCAACACAATGAGTGCTTATACTTCCACTGACCTGTTAAGCGGGATCACGGTAGGCGATACGAAAATGAATATACCGGTTGGATCATCTTTACCGTTTTTTGAAAACTCGCCTGCCGGCAGTCACGGTGGAAAAGGAAAGCTGGGTGATATGGATATTCAATTCACCGGCAACTATTGCAAACGTGATGATCAAAAACTTTCAGAAGAATTATTGAAGCAACTGGCGCTGCCCTGGTTGAATGCGCCTTACCTATGGGGTGGCCGCACGCCATTGGGAATTGATTGCAGCGGGTTTGTGCAGGTCATTTATAAACTCATGGGCATTGATCTTCCCCGTGATGCATGGCAACAGGCGCATGAAGGTAAAACGGTAAAAAAATTCAGGGATGCATTGCCCGGCGACCTTGCTTTTTTTGATAATGATGAAGATATTGTTCATACCGGTATTTTATTGGGTAATGAACAGATCATTCATGCATCGGGAAAAGTTAAGATCGATAATATAGCTAAGAAAGGAGTGTATGATGCAACGACAGGAAAGAAAATTTTATCACTTCGTCTTATCAGGAGAGTTTGGTAGGATCATTATTGGGAAATTGCGGAATTGGGAAATTTTGAAATTGCCTGTATGAATGACAATTCTTCAATGAATTTATAATTTCCCAATATTTAAAAGATCCCTTTTACCCATTTAATGATCATTGAATCCCAATGAAGCATTTTGAAAGCAGTATAGAAAAGGATCACCGCAAATATTTTCTTCAGCGTTTCCTGGTTGATCTGCAGCGCCAGTTTACTTCCGAAAAAACCACCCACTAAAAAACCGGCACATAGCAACCCTACGATCTTCAGATCGATCGGCGTTCCCTGTTTCTGGCATTGATGATAATAATAAAGCGAAGCAAGTATCACAACAGGCAGCGTAAGCACAGCTAACGAAGTACCCTGCGCCTGGTGCTGTGTATAATGCATAAAGAAAACAAGAGCAGGCACCATAATGATACCGCCGCCTACACCAACAAGCCCGCTCAACATGCCCGCAGCAAGACCTATCAATATGGCTGTAATGATCAATTGACTTGTCATAGTATTTTTTTGAGGTAAATTCATTTGATTTCCTGCTGTGTTATTGATCCGTTAGTCTGAGCTTGCCGCAGACTTAAATGTTTCTTTATACAATACAATCGCTTCTTCGATCACCTTGCAGGCCGTTACTTTATCCTGGAAATCATCGATCACCACTTTTTTATTCTCCAGCACTTTATATTGTTCAAAGAAATTTTTCAATTCCAATAAAAAATGAGTGGGCAATTCTTCTGCTTTGGTGATATGATTGACCGAAGGATCGTTCGCTGCCACCGCAATGATCTTATCATCCTGTAATCCCTGGTCGATCATTTGCATATTGCCGATAACATTGGCTTCAACCAAACAAAGCGATTGTATGGATTGAGAACAAAGCACCAGTATATCCAGCGGGTCGCCGTCATGCCCGAGTGTTTGCGGGATAAAACCATAATTGACCGGGTATTGAAAAGAAGAATAGATCACCCGGTCCAACCGAAGCAAACCGGTTGCTTTGTCTACTTCATATTTTGAACGGGAGCCTTGCGGTATCTCGATCAATCCATTCACCGTTGCCGGAGCTTTTTCTCCGTAATGAGCGCCATGCCATGGATGATTGATAGTTAACATGCAAATTGATTAATTCGTTATCCGATAGTTACCGGGAGGTCAGTTAGGGTATTGATCAAATGAGCTACGTTTATTTTGTCAGTAACATACCCAGCCAGGTAGCAAGTAATCCGAGTATCACACTCGCAGCTATATAACTAAAAAATAAAAATAGCCGTTGTTCTTTTAGTAAACCGATCCCTTCCAGAGTAAAAGCTGAAAATGTTGTAAAGCCGCCGCAAAGACCAACCATCAAAAATAATTTCCAGCTTTCATTATCATTGAATGACCGGAAGCTCAAACCCCAGAACAACCCGATCGCAAAACAACCGATCACATTAACACCAAAAGTAGCCCAGGGAAAATGAGAAGGATATAAAGCAGTAACCCATCGCTGGGAAAGATAGCGGGCAATGCTGCCTACGCCGCCGCCCAATCCCACCAATAACAGGTTTTTGATCATTGCACACTATCTTTAAGTACAGGTAATGGCTGCTTTGTATCCGCATCATGCTGGTAAAGATATTTCAGGTCGATCAGCCACTGGCCTTTTTGCTTCACCACTTTCAATGTATCGTGATTATTCATCAATGAATTGGAATAAACAACAACGGTCACCGAATCTTTTACAGGATAGGAAACATCATGAATATGTATCGATGCATTGCGATAGCCATATTGTGTTTCAGGATCTGCTTTCATATAGCTTCGCTCGGCTATATCCATCCAGTTCACATTTATAGAATCGGTTAAAAGGTAGGTTCTTGCTTTGTTAAAATCTCCTTTCAGCGCTGCTTGTATAAAATTGCGGGCAGCATCGATATCGTTTTCTGACTTAGCAACTTTGTCTTTGTGTTTGCAGGCTGTCCCGATGAGCATCGGAAAAAAAAACAGGAACAAAAAGATCAAATGGTATCTCTTCATTCCTGCAAAATAAGAAATTAATAGGCGTCAGGCCGCTAACCCGCTCATCAATTTTGAAAGACTTTGAAAAACGGCCAGGTTATTTAATGTTTTTATTCCGGCTTCTCTTTCTTTATGATAGGAGGTGTTTTATGTTCCTGCGGATTTTCTCTCTCATGCTCTTTCGTATATGCTCTTAATATCTGCTTCACAAGGCGGTGACGTACCACATCTTCCTCGTCTAATTCAACATGAGCAATGCCCTCAATATTATTTAATATGCGTACAGCTGTGGCCAAACCGCTTTTTTGATTTCTTGGAAGGTCAACCTGTGTAAGATCGCCGGTGATGATCGCTTTTGCATTGGCGCCGATCCTTGTCAGGAACATTTTTATCTGCAGGTCGGTAGCATTCTGCGCTTCATCCAAAATGATGAAAGCATTATCAAGCGTACGACCACGCATATAAGCCAGTGGTGCGATCTCGATCGTTCTTGTTGTCATATAATACCCGAGTTTATCGGCAGGTATCATATCATCCAGCGCATCATACAAAGGACGCAGGTAAGGATCGATCTTTTCTTTCAGGTCACCGGGTAAAAAACCAAGGCTCTCGCCGGCTTCTACTGCAGGACGGGTCAGAATGATCTTCTTTACCTGTTTATTTTTTAATGCCCGGACGGCTAACGCAACGGCCGTATATGTTTTACCGGTACCCGCCGGCCCGATGGCAAAGACGATATCATTCTTTTCTGCATCGATCGCCATCTTTTTCTGGTTGGCTGTTCTTGCTCTTACGGATTTACCATTGGGCCCGAATACCAATACCTCATTGGGATTCCTTTCGGTAAAATGATCAACGGTCTCTGCATCATCGCCGCCAAGCACCTGTTCAAAATAATTTTCACTCATGTGCCCATTCCTTTCCAGGTATGAAACGATGAGTTCGATCTTTTCGCTTGCAATGCCGATCTGCTCGGGTGCTCCGCTTAATTTAAGCTGTGTGCCGCGGGATAGAATTTTTAAAAGAGGGAATTTCTTTTTGAGGATGTCCAGCTTACCATTGTTTACTCCGAAAAACTCAATAGGGTTTACGGTTTCGAGGTTGATGATTGTGTCTGTCAAGTCACTTCAATTTAATTGGTCCTATCCTTCGTACGGTAGAGAGGGATCGAACCGTATTCATAAAGCCGGCTCAAGGGTGGTACCGGTTTATTGTGCGTCTCCTGATCATTTTCAGAAGCTTACCCTTCTTTTTCAATATTACTTAGCAATATTGTTTCTACCTAAAGTTACTTATTCACATTTGTGAATACAAATGCCGGGACGGAAAGTTTCGTTAATGATTCCTTTACCGGTGAATTATATCTGCCGGAATTCCTTTTCCGTTGGATATTTCCTATCTTTTCGTCAACCAAAAACCAACTATATGGAATACAGATATGAAATCCCCGAATTCTTTTTTAGCACAGGTTTTATAGTGACATGTTTGCTGATCGCTATTCTCCAGATAGCTGGTATGTGGAGAGTATTTGAGAAGGCAGGTCAGCCTGGTTGGCTGGCTATTATCCCGATCGCGAATCTTTATATCATGATGAAGATCGGGGGCAAACCGGGCTGGTGGCTGTTATTGTTGCTCGTGCCTATTGCCAACTTCGTTATTGTTATCTGGACATTGAACATGGTTTCCAAAAGCTTTGGAAAAGATGAAGGCTTCACTGTGGGGCTTTTATTCCTTTCATTTATCTTCTGGCCGATATTGGGTTTTGGCAATTCAAAATATGTAGGACCTTACGGCGATGCTGCTGCATTTGCTGCTTACCAGGAGAAGAATAAATTTGATTTTGAGAACAGGCAGTAGGAGTAAAAATGGCTGTTCGTGATGTGACGAACAGCCATATGAATATTTATTGTATAAGCAGTTTTGTACTCGTGTTCAAATGATCGGTAAGTATATTTATAAAATACGATCCCTTTCTAAAATGGCTAATATCAAACTCGATGAAATTAACACCTTTGTATGCTTTACCCTGCTTGACAAAGACGATGCGTCCTTCTGGATCAAGAAAAGATAACACATAATCATCTCCTGTTTTATTATTGAACATCACAGTTACTTTACCGGAGGCCGGGTTGGGAAAAACTTTTAATTCTTTGTTGCTGTCAGTATCAAAGTTCCCGGCAGATCCCGGTTTATGACCTTCGATTGTTTTATTTCCCGGCTGCGTATCTTTTTTTTGATCAAAAAATTTCAAAGAATCGAATATTGGCATTGAAATAACGGTATCTGGGAATTGCATCTCTTTTACCTGGATAGTATCCTCAATTATATCTTCAGTGCCAGGTTCGCCCTGGCGGGATGTAGATGTAATTACATTTAGTACGATTTGAATAGAGGTCGGGTTACCCGGACTTGAGATAGGCCCGCAGTCTGCAGTCGTTCCCAAATAATACAAACCTTTTTTTGAAGGGGCTCTTAAACCCTTAACAACAAATGTTGCGGAAGCAAAAGGTGTAAGGTTTACGAAACGGTAAAAAGTTCCGATCTTCTCGTATTTTTTAGATCTATTCAGGTCGGGAGTTATGGGTTTAGGCGATAGCAAAAAATCTACAGCAATGATCTTTCTTATAGCTTTTGTTGAATAGTTGCGTAAAACAATTTTTATGTCAGGAAAGAGTTGTCCCTGCTTTAATTTGGATGGTGTACCTGTAATTTTATAACCAACGATACCCTCCATGGTCATTATTGACTCCTTGTGAATTTTTTTTGTTTTTATAGCAATTTGTGCGCCCTCCCATGCCGGGTAAAAATTAACAGCCGCTGCTACGGTTTTAAAAGGTCTTTGACCGGTTCCCGGAAATGGCACATTCCATACGGGCGAATAACCATGAACCTGATCAACACTGATCTTGTTTGTATAATGTTCTATCCATGCCTGATTCCCGAATAACCCAACACTGGCAACAAGAACATGAAGCTGACCGTTCATATGCGGATCATGCTTTTCAATTTTACTAAAATCCCGGATCCCGATGCCTTCAGGTTGTTCGGAATGTGCTTCAAACTTTCCACAACGAAAATCATAAGTGAAATCAAAATAGTCACTATAGGGTTGGCAACAATTAGATTCACCAGGTCTATAGTACATCCGGTTTGTAGAATGTTTGATCTCCTTCCAGGTTGCCACATCAAAAAGATGTATTCCATCTGTTGGCATCCCCGGATCATTTGCGCCTTGTTTCTTACAACGCCCGGCTCCATTACTTATATAAAGAAGTTCTCCGCTGGGAGTAAATTCACCACCTTGCATATTATGCAGGTCAAGAATAGTTGTCCCCTTGCCATGCAGGCTGTAAGCTTTTATATACTTCATCTTTAAACGACCCATGTAGCCGGAACGAGGTAATAAATTCCATGGGATAGTATATTTTAAAGTTTTTGTAGTTCTGTCTTCTGAAGTATAGAGATCACCTGTTTGTGGGTTTACTGCACACCAGCCTACATCTTTTTGTCCCTTTCCATCAGTATTGTCAAGCAGGTCATAGGCAACTAAGCTTAGATCTGCTGCTCTGAATATAAAAACTGCAGGATCACCCCACTCGAGTTTATTTTTATCCCGCCCGGGTTTTTCGCTTGTCATTGGTATGATCAAATATTCAACCTTGTTAAAGACATAATGGTCAACATCACCCCAATGAACATATCCTGTTAGTTTACGAAAAGCGAGCGGCATAGTTGGATTAGGATTCCAAAGGGGAGGATAGTTATGCAGGGTTTTAACAACTACGTCGCCGTTATGGAATACATCTATTTTTTGAAGGTCCAGGGTAACGGGGATCTTGAATAAATAGGCGTTGTCAATTCTTTGAGAAGGCAGCCAGCCGCTCATAACCCATCCGCGATGTACAGATGTTATAATAGTTCGGGGATGGTTATTATTGGTAATGAATGTAATTCCCTGGACCTCGATCATTCCTTGCCCAAAGCTAACAGCGCCACGTGGATAGCTGCCCAGGTGAAGTAAATATGTTTCCTTCGGACTTTTGGGACAGGGCCTCTGGCTAAAGCTTTGCCGGGCAAAATAGCCGTTAAATAAAATACTTAAAATTGCGAAAGATAGTAATTGAAGTTTCATTTTATTGCTATCGGTGATTATAGTGCTGATTCCGCACTTTTGATTTTGAATTATTTTGTAATCCAAAATTCAACTTCAATACCAATAGAATATTATGAAATGTGTATCAAGAATCCTGTTTTTCCCGGCTTAATTTCAGTAAGTAGAGACCAATATTAGAACCTCGGCTACGAATATTGGTAGATCCTCCATTCAATTATCCTTCGATAAAATTAAGATCGTCGATATCAATAGATAGGTTTTGAATTGCCTTTGCTACGATCGCCGCTTTATCATTCTTTATCTTCCACTCTTTAGCCACAGCTCTTAAAAAGAAATCGATGTCTGCTGTTACAAAAGGTTTTTTAGGTTTGTATCCTTCGTTTATTTTGGCTGCAATTTCTTTTGATGTATATCCTTCAGCTTTAAATTTAAGGATACTCTTTTGCTGCGGTTCCAATTCAGGAATAGCCGAGTGGGAAACCAGGATATTCCGGATTGTTTTGCTTGACCAATTAAGATAATTTTCTTCTACTCCATTATAGATATCTATCAATACATCATTAAGAAAATTATAAGGATCGTTTTTAAAAATATAACCGGCTGCTCCCAGTTCCTGTGACTTCCCAATGAAATATTTATCAGTTATATAGGAAAGTATTAAGATCTTCAGATCTACTTTGGAGTTTTTTAGCTTCGCCATCACTTCTAACCCGGCAAAATCGTTTTGATAAAATTGCATGTCTAAAATAAGAACGTCATGCTGCTTAGCCTGGTTTAATAATTCCGTGACATTCCTGGCAGTTGATATTTCAAAATTGAAATTCAGGCTTAAATGCTTCGAAAGTGAGCTTGATGAAAAATCATGGTCATCGGCAACTAATATTCTCATTTTTTTCATTTAAGCCAGTTTTATTGGTAAAGTAAGATAGAATGTACAACCATTATTACCCACATTGTTGCTGACCTTTAGATTATTTATCAGTTGATCATAGCCGATCCTGTCAAAAAATTCCTTGTTATAATTGTTTACCAGGTGCTGGCATAAGTACATCGCTTTTCCGGATCCGTTGAGCGATTTTGTAGGCCGGATAAAAATATCTTTTGTTCCTTTAATGCCCTCCCCATTATCGCAAACGCTTATATGTAATACTGGTTTATTTTTGTTTTTATTGATCCGGATGTCTACATAGATCTTCCCCCTGAAATTTGGCGAAGAATCTTTTTTTCTTTGAATTGAGTGAAAAGAATTTGTGATGAAGTTGGGCACAATAAACCGGAGAATATTTTTGTCAGATCTAAAATGTATGTTGCCCGGTAGTTTTAATAATAATTCGACGCCCTCATTTTTATAATAGGTCTCGTACCTCGTAATAATATCGTTAAAAAATGTTTCAGGTTTAATTAGTTCAAGTTTGATGAACTTTACAGGTGTTTTATTCTTCGAAATTTCAAAACTGTCTTTAGTTGCGAGGTCTACCAATTCTGCTAATTGCTTTAAAGCCGATTCAATTAACCTGATGCTTTCCTGCCCGCTCTTGTTTTCTCTTATATTGATCTTTTTTAATTTACCCAATTCGTCTAAACCCCTTTTAATAGGCTCAGGCGCATCATGTTTTAAAATTGAAAGAATGGTTGATATTACAACGTTCGAGGTATATAATTTTTCATACGAGAAAAAATTATTGATCGCAATCGCAATTATGTTTGACAGGTTTTCCAGTAAACTTTCTTTTCCTTTAAATGCATAAACTTTAAAGCTTTGCACCGTAAAAACACCAATTGTATTCCCGTCGATCATTAAAGGGTAGGCAGCCAGGGTCTTCGGAGTTCCGCCCTCGCCTTTTAAAGCTTTATGATATTTGGATTTTTCATAATTATCAATGATTATACTTTTCGATTTTAGAAAGGTATTTACAATTGAACTGTCAGTTCTGTTGAGTTCCCGCGACGAAGTCTTTATATGCCTGCCGTTTTCCATTGTGTGGTAATCCAGCATGTCGGTTTCTTTATTATATATTACAATTGCAATAGCCGGGGCATCGATTAGCAGGTTTATTTTTTTATAAATATTTTCAATAAAGCCTGATATATCAGTATGAGTATATGAAATTGATTTGGTGATGTCATTCCCAATTTCATTTAAGTGTAATAATTGTTTATTCAACAGAGAGGGGTGACTACTTTTCATGCTGATAGGTTTAAGCAAGGTTGCAATTCAACGCAACGGTGTTATTCTAAAGTTAGAAAAATATTCCTTAAACTAATAGTAGCATCACGGGCAGGCAATAACATTTACCACCTCGCCACGATCTTAAAATTCACCAGCCTCGGTGTCAAACGATTTGGCAATAAGTAAACGGTATTGGAAAAATCTTTGATGAATAAATAAGAAATGGTATTGGCCCTGTCTATGATATTGAATACTTCCAAACTGGCCCAGATGTTGTCAAAATTCCGGAATGGAGAATGGCTGCGGCGTTTACTTCTGTCATCATCCATCAGCAATGCGCTGAAACCGATATCGCAACGGATATAAGGTTCGATCACCGCTGCATTGCGGTAGCGGACTGCATTGGGAATATTATACGGCATATTAGCTCCGTACAATAAATTGAGATAAGCTTTGAAATTTTTATTCGTTGGTAAATAATCTTCGAAATACATTCCGAATGTGATGCGGCGATCCGTTGGCCTGCGTACCCAGCCCACATCAAAATTTACACTGTCAACTACCGCCTGGTCGTTGCTTTGTGCAGTGATGAATTCGCCGGCCGCATTTTTATAACGGTAATAATGATCGCCAATAAGATCTTCACTGGTTTTCATTATGCCGAGGCTGATCCAGCTTTCTGCATCGGGAACCAGTTCGCCATGCAAACGCATTTCAATACCGGCAGCATACGCTTTGGCCATATTCTCACCGAAATAACGGATGCGCACATTGTCGATATCATAAGGCACCACATCGGTCATGCTTTTATAATATGCTTCCGTTGTCCATCGCATCGGCCTTCCGCCAATACCGATAAAATTATAATCGAATCCCGCAACAGCCTGCCAGCTTTTTTGCGATTTTAAATTAGTATTCACCGTTCCGTTATATCTTCTTAACTCACGATAGAACGGTGGCTGATCATAAATACCCGCTGCTGCACGGAAAATAATATCTCTTTTCCATTTAGGTTTCCAACTGGCGCCGATCCGGGGAGAAATTAAAAATTCTTTGTTGAGTGAATTATAATTGAAACGTACGCCAACGGTCAGCGTAGTCGAATGACTTGAATCGTTTCCAAATAAAATATTATCCTGTATATAACCGGAAAATTTATTGATGTCAAGATCGGCGTTGGATTTGATCACTTTACTCAACTGTAACATATTGGGTTGATAAGGCAACGCATAACCCGCCGAATCCTGGAATTCCCATTCATTTAATTTATCGGCAATGGCTGACTTATCATAACTCAATCCCCATTGGATCGCATGTTTGCCGGCATCATAATTTCCTTTATGAGAAACATTCCAGTTCTCAATATCTAATTTATTACGGGCAAAATTGTGAAAGACGCCCGCGCCAAGCGGGTTAACGATCAAACCATAAGTTGGATTTCTTTTATCAAAATCCCTTTCGCCGAATAAATAAGCGCCGATGATGTCGATATTCTCTTCTTCGTTGTTCTCGAACCTTGAGACCATCCATTTCAACTTTAATTTTTTGCTGGGTTGATTGGTGATCGCCAAACCAAACATGCTCGTTTGGTATTCGTCCTTCTCACGGCCTTCAAATTGTATATCGACGCCGATCGTTGCACTGAAAAAAGGAGAGAAGACGGAAGTGGTGAGCTGGCTGAATTCAGGTACGAGCGTAAATTTTGTTTTAGAAATATTACCTAAAAATTCTGCCTGCCATTTATTATTGAATTGATAACCCAATAACGCCTGGAAATCGGCGGAAGAAGGAACATAATTTCCTTTGGTATCCTGGCGGCTCAATAAATTCCGGTTGCTGCGGTTACGAACGCCCAGCAGGTAAGTAAATTTTGAATTCTTACTGATGTTCTCAACTTCCAGTCCCTGTTCGAGTACACTCACATATGCAGAGCCACCGAATCTTTTTGGTTTCTTATATTGAATATCCAGCACACTGCTCATCTTGTCGCCATATTTTGCCTGGAACCCCCCGTTGTAAAAATTGATCGTGCGAACCATTTCAGGATTGATAAAACTTAATCCTTCCTGCTGACCGCTTCTTACAAGGTAAGGACGAAAGATCTCGAAGTCGTTTACATAAATTAAATTCTCATCATAGCTGCCGCCACGAACGGAATATTGAGATGTCAATTCATTATTGGAACCGACAAATATTTTGATAAGACTTTCAACACCGGTAATGGCGGAAGGAAGATTAAGAATGGTTTTTGGATTTGGTCGTATCAACCCGGCTTCTCTTCTGTCTCTTTGATCGGTAACAATAACTTCCGGCAATGCTTTTTCTCCTTTTACCAAACGAATGGTGATCGTTTCTTCTTCATTTTCGCTGAGTAAAAAATTCTTCTGTTCGGTATTTTTTCCGGCATGACTGAATACGAGAGCAAATGCTTTACCGGCTTCTACTTTTATGCGGAAATAACCGGAGTCGTTGGTAGTAACGCCTTTTGATTGACCAAGAATGACAACTGAAACGTTGGAAACAGGATCCTCATTTTCATCGACTACTTTGCCGGACACATAAGCATATTTCTTTTGAGCCGATCCTTCGACTGCGCCCAGGATAAGGGCAGAAAAAAAAATAAACGGAAGAAGCAGTTTCAGCTGGCGGTTCATTCGGTAGCAGCGGATTTAGCAACAATATTACTCAATTATTTCGGGAAGGCTTCAAAATGATCGGCGAGTACAATGGCAGCTTGTCCATTACCGGTAGCGCAATCCCAGGCTGTATCTTTTTTGGTAACAAATGAAAAAATATGATCGTATAATTCTTCCGGAGCGGTAGGACGGTATTTAGCATAAAGATCAGCCTGGTCGCTAAAAAGATCTTTCGCCATTTTTTTATAAACGTTTTAGTTGTGCGATCGTTGCTTTTGGATCGGTCGATCTAAAAACCGTATTGCCTGCAACCAATACATCGGCGCCGGCAGCAATAATAGAAGGAGCATTTTCCAGTGTAACACCGCCATCGATCTCAATATGCAGTTGCAATCCTTTTTCTTCGCTCATTTTGCGAAGCTGTTTTATTTTTTCGATCGTATGCTGAATGAATTTTTGTCCGCCAAAACCCGGATTGACACTCATCATACAAACAAGATCGATATCAGCCAGCACATCGCTTAACGCCGATACAGGAGTATGCGGGTTGATCGCTACGCCGGCCTTCATACCGAGAGACTTTATTTGCTGAATATTTCTATGCAGGTGCGGGCAGGCTTCTATATGAACAGAAAGATTATCTGCGCCGGCATTCTTAAATTGTTCGGCGAATTTTCCCGGCTCTTCGATCATCAAATGAACATCGCAGACTTTGTTAGTTGCTTTTCTGAAAAATTCCACGATCATCGGGCCAAAACTGATATTGGGAACAAAGCGGCCATCCATCACATCCAAATGATACCAGTCGGCCTCACTTTCATTCAGCATTTTACAATCGGCTTCCAGGTTTAAAAAATTGGCGGAAAGAAGTGAAGGGGCGATGATGGGCATGTGAGTTACAATTATGCCGCAAGTTACTTATGCCAATTATTAATTAATAATTATTAATTAATAATTTTTTGAAGTGCTTCCTGCGCTTCTATAAAATTAGGGTCCAATCCCAGCGCCTTCTGGTAATTCGATCTTGCTTCATCTTTATCGCCCGTTTCTTCCTGGCAGCGGCCCATCCAATACCACGCATCGGGAAATTTGGGTGAAATGGTATTGGCCAAACTAAATACTTTGAATGCTTCTGTATATTTTTTCTGATCGAATAATACTTTGCCTTTTTCTATATGGGCATTCAGGTATTGATAATTGCGCTGAATGGCTACATCGAACATAGCAAGCGCTTTTGCCTTGTCATTTATATTATAATAATAAATGCCTTTATAATAATAAGGTTCTGCACGAAGATCCAGCGAATCAACTTTGATCAGTGAATCGCAAAGCAAAATTACCTTTGCATTCTTACTCTCTGCATATTTAAAAGCCAGCGAATAATTAAGATCGATATCAAAAGGAGCCAGGCGATAAGCTTTTTCCAATAGCAGGATGGATTCACCGGGCTCATTACTCCTGTCAAGCAGGTCGGCTTTCATTTTTAAAACATCTACCTGTTCGGGATTATCCTTCAATATCTGGTCGCAGATAACGATCGCATCATGAATAAGATTTTTTGCATCATAGGCACGGGCAAGTGATAACTGCAAAATGAAACTACCCGGTAATTTTTTCAAGGCATCCTGTAAAAAAATGATAGCAGAATCAGGTTTTTTATCCATCATGATAGTGCTTATGCCCAATGCATAGCGTTCATCTTTTTGTAATGACCATGCCTTGCGGAAATCTGCCAGCGCCGGTTCCGGAAAATTATTTTTATTCAGCAACACGGCTCTCCTGAACCATAGTTCATCGTTTTGCGGCGAATTTTTAATACTGTCCGTCAGCGGGGCAAATGGTTGCTGGTCCAAAATCTCATTATAGGCTGCAACCTCTTTCTTATTATTACATCCAATAAACAGAATGCCGGCAAAAAAGAATGCAAATAGTTTCGAAAATTTATTCATAAGCCAAAACTAATTGATTTTATAAATGGAGACATGACAATGGTCTGACAAAGTACATTTTTAACGAAAATACCTTTGCCTCCACCGATAATCGATCAACCATGAAGAAATTTATTTTATTATTTTCCTCTGCTTTATTTGTAATAACTCTTAGTTCTTTCAAAACCTGCGTCCCTCCTCGTTTGTCACCGGTACAGGGAATGCGATCTTCGACAGATACTGTTCAGTATCCCGAAGAAACACATTTGAAAAATGTACAGCAATTAACTTTCGGCGGCGATAATGCGGAAGCTTATTTCAGTTTTGATGGAAAGTGGATCATCTTTCAGCGTACCAGCGCAAAAGATGGTTTGCCATGCGACCAGATGTTCATTGGTAAAGTTCCCAAACAGGATCAGCCTTTTACTTATAAAATGGTGAGTACCGGAAAAGGAAGAACAACCTGCGGTGCATTCACGAAAGATGGCAAACATATTATATATGCATCCACTCATTTAGGTGCCGATACATGCCCGCCCACTGTCGACAGGGCGAAATATGGTAATAAATATATCTGGCCGCTGTATGACAGCTATGATATTTTTATGGCCGACCTCAATGGTAAAATAGTAAAACAGTTAACGCATGCAAAAGGGTATGATGCAGAAGCTACGATAAGTCCCGATGGAAATAAGATGTTATATACAAGTGATAAGGATGGCGATATCGATCTTTATATCATGGACCTGAATACAGGCGAAGAAAAAAGGATCACCAATACATTGGGTTATGATGGCGGTGCATGGTTCAGTCCCGATGGTACAAAGATCATCTGGCGTGCATCAAGGCCAAAAACAGAAGTGGAAGTAAAAGAGTATAAAGACCTGCTTGCCGAAAATCTCGTTGCTCCAACCAATATGGAAGTTTTTATTGCTGATGCTAATGGGAATAATGTAAAACAAGTCACTCATTATGGGCAGGCTAACTGGGCGCCGGCTTATTTTCCCGATAGCAAGCGGATCATTTTTGCCAGCAATCATGCCAGCAAAAGAGGATTTCCTTTTAATCTTTATTCGATCAATGAAGACGGAAGCGATCTTCAAAAATTGACGAATGAAAAGATATTCGATGCATTCCCGATGTTTTCTCCGAATGGTAAAAAAATAATTTTCTGCAGCAACCGCAATAATGGCGGTACGAGAGATACGAATATTTTTTTAGCAGACTGGGAGGAGTAAAGTTCCAGATGTTTAAAAGGTTCCAAAAGTTCAAAAAAAGGTTAGGACTCCTGGCCTTTTGAACCTCTCAAACCTCTGGAACTTTTGAAACCTTCAGTATTGGAACGGTATTTGAAATACATCCGGAATACAGCCAAATGTATTTTAGATATGAAAACTCTTTTGCCACTTTTCCTTCTTACTATCCTGTTTACCAATTGTTCCAAAGATGGCGGTTATGCAAATGGTCCTGATATACCGGATCAGTTACATAACCGGGCCGTAGGTGCTTCAGCCAATGAATTACTGGCCTCTAATAAATATAGTTCCTTAAAGATCGAAGTACAGTATATGACGGGCTTTGCGCCCGATGCTGCTGCGATCAGTCATTTGCAAAGCATGCTGGCCGGTTTGGTAAATAAACCTTCGGGCATAAATATTTTTACAAAAGAAATCCCTGCATCGTCCAATCTTAATTTATCGGTCAGCGATGTTGAGACCATTGAAAAAAATAACCGCACCGCATTTACCAGTGGCAGCGAATTGGCCGTTTATATTTTATACACCAATGGAAATTATACAGACAATAATGTATTAGGGGTTGCTTATAAAAATACATCGGCTGTTTTATTTGGTAAAAAGATCAATGATAATTCCGGCGGCATCGGCCAGGCAAGTCGTACAAAACTGGTAGCAACCGTTGCCGAACATGAATTAGGTCACCTGCTTGGATTAGTTGATATCGGTTCGCCGATGCAAACCAATCATAAAGATGTGGCGCATGGCAATCATTGCAGCAACAGCAATTGCCTGATGTATTATGCTTCTGAGACCAGTGATATATTGGGATTTCTTGTCACCGGTAATATTCCTTCTTTAGATGCAAACTGCCGGGCGGATCTTACTGCGAACGGAGGGAAATAAAGTGGCCATTGTAGTTAGTAATTGGGATCTAGGAATTTGGTCTTATACCATTTAATTTACAACTGATGGAAGACAAGATAAGTATGGGAGCTTTGTACCCTGAAGAGATCTCCTAATTCCTCACTGAACAGATGATTTGTCATTCCTGATTTTCTTAGGTAGTTTTGATCTACAAAAACTAGCTTATGGCAACCGGTATGCTTCACCTGCACAGTATTCTTCGCTGGATAATCCTGGTCCTTCTCCTCGTAACATTGTATCATGCTTTCGCAAAAAAAGTAGCGATAAAGAAAAGCAGTTTATTCCTGCTGATCGCAGCGCATATCATGTTTGTAATAGGTCTTTACCAGGTGATCGCCGGGCGATTTGGTTATTTGAAAGGATTGCCGGAAGGAGTGAGCCTGATGAAAAATAGTTTTTTTCGTTTTTATTGGGTAGAACATCCGCTGATGATGATCATAGCGATCGGCCTGATCACCACTGCAAGAGGAAAAGCAAAAACGCTTAACTATAAAGCTGTGACATGGATGCTGGTACTTGCATTATTATTTATACTGGCAGCCATCCCATGGCCATTCAGAACCGGTGGAATAGGAAGGCCATGGTTCCCGGGAATGTAGTTTTATGTTTGAGAAGTTTAATACGTTTAAAGTTTAAGAAGTTGTAAACCTTTTAAACCTCTGAAATTTATTTTTTTTCTTCCCTATAAAAGATCTTGCTTACGATCTTCCAACCGTCTTTTGTTTTCAGCAGGCTCATGATATCATGAAAATAAAAAGTAGGATACTCAACGGTCAGTTTTGCAGTAGCGGCATTACCGAATACCTGTACATTTTCAATTTTAGTTTTACGATCGGTTTTCTGGCCATTATTCCTGGCCCTTGCCATAAAATCTTTTAAAGAAACGACCATCAGGGTGTCATTCCGCATATAATACATCAGCCCACCCGGGTAAAATGCTTTGGAGAACATCAGGCTATCGCCATTGGTGCCGCCTTCCAGGTAATAATTGCATACAACTTTTACTGCTTCGATCTCCCGGGCCTCCTTGTCAAGGTTTTGTGCTTTCGAAATAAATGAAAAAGCAAATAGAATGCAAAGCAGGAAAATGATTTTACGCATACGATTGGTTTTAGTTGAAAGGAAAAATAGAACGACGGACTTACAACAGAAAGTTAAATATCAACCAGCGACGGATTTCAGGGTTGAACAGAATTTTTGCATTTCTTCCATCGTTCCTAAACTCACTCTTGCCCATTGCCCGTCCGGATAATTATTGGCCCGGATGATAAAACCATGTTTCTCATACATCTCTTCCGCATAATTGCCTTTATGATCTTTTACAGGATAGAAAATAAAATTTGTAGCGGAAGGAACAGGTTGCAGTCCCAGCTTTTTCATTTCTTTAATTGTATAATTTTTCACCAGGTCATTCTTTTCCCTGCTCGATAGTTGATGGGCTTCATCTTTCAAACTCGCCATGGCTGCAGTCATCGCCAGGTTGCTGACAGCAAACTGTGAATTTTGAAAATAGTTGCTTTGAATTTTACTGATCAATGAAGCATGACCGATAATGAAACCAATTCGCATACCCGCCATCGCATGTATCTTGGAAAAAGTTTTGATGATAAGAAGATTTGGATTCTTGCCGGTAAGGCTTATCATCGACCGGCTTTGATCCGCATCCATGAATTCATTATAAGCTTCATCGATCAATACAACGGTTTTTTTCGATGCCTCTTCACAAAAATTTTTCAATGTGCCGTGTTCAACGATCGTCGAACTTGGATTGGCAGGATTGCAGATGTACACCAGCGCTGTTTCATTCGTGATAGCTTTCAGCATGGCAGGCAAGTCGTGAACTTTATCGGTTGTCAATGGAACTTCAATGACTTTCGTACCGATCTTTTTTGCAGTATTGGGTAAAATAGAAAAAGTAATATCAGGCGCAACGATATTTCCTTTATTAAAATGCCGGGCCAGTAATGCAAGCCCTTCGCCGGAACCCGCTGTTAGTAATACCTGGTCTTCGTTTACTTTATAATGATCGGCCAATGTTTTTTTAAATGATCGCAAAACAGCCACGTTGAATTGATAACGGTTAGCTTCACCAAGCATATCGATGATGGCTTGTCCCGCTTTCGGTGAGATACCATAAGGATTTTCATTGGCACCGAGGTTAATGATATCGCCGGGTTGTTCAAAATATTTTACCAGGCCTTCTTCATTTCCCATTGAACGAAAAGAAAATCCTATTCCTAAAGCGGCTAAAGAAGTGTGTTTAAGCCATTGGCGGCGGGATGATCGATCAGGCATATAAATAATTATTAAAGGAATCTACGGCAATTTTTAAAAGGTAAAAAGAAATTTTATTTCAATGGCGGCTATAGTTTACCGATCGGGTAGATAGGAGATACTGCTGTACAGTCGCAACTTACTGTGAAGAAGAAGTATTTCAATCCCATCGCCATCAAAACTGCCATTCGATAACCCAGCATGACTGGTGGGTAATCGGCATCGGTACTGATCAACGGTTGATCATAATTTGAGTATAAAATAAAAACTATGCTCAGGGGGATCATTTTTCTTACCAGTCTTGGTTGCCCGGTCACAGTTATAACTGCGCAGAACATAGGTACGGCACTACAGAGCCGATTCAATAAACTACCGGCGATCTGCAATGAGCAAACAGCCTGCCTTTATGATCAGGCAATAGATTTGTATATTGTAAACCAATTTAAATAATGTATCATTTTTTTGAAAACCACCACCAAACGATACCTGTCATTATTACTTTTTCTTTTTTCTATTCATAATTTTCCTGCGGCCCAGCAACAGGACAATTATCATTACAAGTATTATAATACCTCACATGGTTTGCCTTCGACTGAAATTATTTCGCTGGAAAAAGACAGTAAAGGTTTTTTATGGATCGGCACTTCTGCCGGCGTAAGCATGTATGACGGATATAATTTCCATAATTACCCTTATTCAAAAAATAAGGAATTCATTGGCTATGTGAATGTGATCCGGCAGGATGATCATGATCGTTTATGGATCGGCTCCGGCGCCGGTTTATTTTGTTTTATAAATGATGAACTGATCAAAATAAGCGCATCAACTTCATTGCCACAAGGCGTCAATGATATTTTGATAGAGGAAGATGGCACGATGTGGCTGGCCACAGAAAATGGACCGGTAAGATCTACTATCAGCCAGGTGGATCTAACAGGAGAAAAAAAATTATTACTCACCGATCATTTGTTGAAGCAATGGTATCCCGGGAAGATCGATGCCGATCGGAGAGCGGCGATCATCCGGAAGGCCCCGGATAAAACGATCTATGTAGCACAGTATGGTAATTTATTCAGGCTGAACGGCGATCAACCCGAATTAATACTCTCTATAGCCAGCAGTGATAAAATAACATCTGTTTTTCCCGTGAGCAGGTCACTGGTTTATATTGATGCTGTCTTTTCTCAACTGATCAAATGGGAAAATGGATCGATCACTATTCCTGGTTATGATAACTTTTATAAGCCAGGTTCCGGCGATCAATTTCCCGGGGAATGGTATATAGGTAATGGCGGGGCTTTTTATTTTCACCGGGAAACGGGTACCGTTTCTGTTTTTATCGACCTGATGCTGGGAGATATCCTCTGGCCCTCGGCTATGTTAAAAGAAAATGATTTTCTCTGGGTGGCAACTCATGATGGTCTCGTAAAAATGAAGCCTGCCATATTTGCTTCGTATAATTTAAAAGATATTTCGCGGTTCCCGGATTATTATTCTGCTATCCAGTTAAAAGATGGAAGATTTTTAGCGGGAGGTAACCGGGGTATGATCACCGAAAAAAAAGATACGGGCTTTACTCTTTTTAAAAAATATATAGTGCCGAAGGCCGAAATAAAAGGATTCTATGAAGATGAGAGAGGATGGCTGTGGATCGCAACAGGCTACCAGGGCCTCGTACTGACCAGGAATGGAAAGACGGAACGATTTACCAATGAGAATGGTTTGCACGATAATTCATTCATTAGTTTCTTAAAAACAAAAAAAGGAGAATTATATGCCATCGGAGAGCACGGGCTTACACAAATAATGGTTGATGAAAAAGGTTTGATCAGTTTTAAAAAATTCCATTCACTGCCTAACCGATCCCGGTATGCAAAATTCTTTTCGGCTGTTGATGCACCCGATGGAACGGTCTGGATAGGAGGCGAGGAAGGCATCATTTATCTCCGTAACGATTCACTAACCAGGTTTACATTCAATGGTAAACAAATGGCTGTAAATTTTTTATTGAAAGATAAAGAAGGTAAAATATGGATCGCTACCGCCGGTGAAGGCATTTTGCAATGTTCTTTCAACCGGAATAATGAACTGGAGATCGAAAAAGAAATTAATGAGTCGGACGGATTGAACACATTGAATTATTTGACGATGCTGGAAGATAGTGAAGGCGATCTCTGGGCGGGAAGTTCCAGGGGTTTAAGTTTTATTGGCCGGCAGGGAAAATACAAGAACAGGATATTGAATTTTGACGAGTCAGACGGCTTTATCAAACCGGGATATAGTTCTATCAGTTTATACCAGGATAAAGAAAAAAGAATATGGGCCGTTACAACTGCCGGCATTACTTCGTTGGATCCTGCTGCTATTCATAACACCGATCTTTCACCGCTGGTGTACATTACCAGTGTAAAACGATCGAAAAGAAATAAATTGATCAGCAATAAAATTATTTCAAGGGATACTGCTGAAACAAGATTTAAATTTTCCGACAATTCATTCAGCTTCACTTTCACTGCACTGGATTATGCAGACCAGGAGAATACCCGTTTCTTTTATAAAATGGATGGATTAGATACCAATTGGACCAGTTGCGGAACACTTCGTACAATAAATTTTGAGAATCTTTCTCCCGGTAACTATTCTTTCCGTGTAAAAGCACTCAGCAGTAAAGGCACCTGGAGTAAAGATGATGCAGTGTATTCATTTACTATCATTCCGCCTTTTTGGAAAACATGGTGGTTTATTTCATTATTTCTTATTACTGTTACTGCATTGACATTTTTTTTAATTAAACGACGTATTGGTTTTATTAAAAAAAGAGAAGCGGAAAAAACAGAACTCCAGAAAATAAAAGCTGCAAGCTACCAGTCACGGCTGGAAACAGAGCAGGTGATAAATTATTTCGCCACCTCGATTTCCGTTCAAACAACAATAGATGAAATGTTATGGGATGTAGCCAAAAACCTGATCGGTAAATTAGGATTTGAGGACTGCATGATCTATTTATGGAATAAAGACAAGACAGTTTTGTTGCAAAAAGCTGGTTTTGGTCTTAAAGGTTCTATGCAAAGTGTAATGGATAAAACTGTTTATCATGTGCCAAAAGGGAAAGGCATCGTTGGCGAAGCGGTTGAAAGCGGGCATTACATTCTGTCAAACGATACATCACTGGATAAGCGATATTTTTCAGTGGATGAAAAAGTGAGGCTGAGTGAACTCTGTGTTCCTATCATACACAACAATGAGGCGATGGGTGCAATTAATACAGAACATTCAGCAAAAAATTTTTATACCGACAGGCATTTGCAGATACTTACCACTATTGCTTCTATGCTGGCAGATAAGATCGATACGATAGAGGCGCAACAACAAACCCGTGAAAAGGAAATGGAAGTGCTGAAATTAAGTAAAGACCTGGCTACCTCGCAACTCAATACGCTGCGGGCACAAATGAACCCGCATTTCTTATTCAATGCCATGAACAGCATCCAGCAATTCACATTAAAGAATGATGTTGATAATGCCAATCGCTATTTGTCCCGTTTTTCAACTTTGCTCAGGAACGTTTTGCATTCTTCCCGGCAAAAATTCATCACACTGGAAGAAGAGATCGAACAACTGGATCTTTATCTTGATATCGAGAAACTCCGCCTCGGAGATTCATTTCAATACAGTATCGAAGTGGCAAATGAAATAGAAACGGATGCTGTTAAAATACCCGGTATGCTGATTCAGCCTTTTGTAGAAAATGCATTGAAGCACGGGCTTTCGCCAAAAGAAGGAATAAAAAAATTAGATATCTTTTTCAGCCTCGAAGAAGCGGATATACTCCAGGTAAAAATAACAGATAACGGTATCGGCCGGCTGAAAGCAAAAGAATTGAAAGAGCAACAGGAAAAATTATTACCCTACGAATCAAAAGGAATTCCATTAGTAGAAGAAAGATTAAAATTGTTAAGCAGCCCGGCAGCACAAAAGATTATCCAGTTTGAAGATATGTATGACAGCAATGGTCATTCAACCGGTACACAGGTAATACTTTCCATTCCATTACAGTCAACCCCTTCCTGATAGCTTGTGCTTTGTAGCTTATCCCTGTTTTCACTAATTTCATGAAGTGATAAAAGCCATGATCATTGATGATGAACAATCGGCTGCACATGTACTGCAGATGATGATAGAGCGGCATGTACCCGAAATAACAGATCTGCGTATTGCTGTAAAGATTTCAGAGGCAAATGTGTTACTGCAGCAATTTCAACCGCAACTGATCTTCCAGGATATTGTAATGCCGGAAAAAAATGGATTTGAATTTTTAAGTGAATTGAAAAAGATCAATTTCGAAATAATATTTACCACCGCCTATAATGAATATGCGATCCGTGCCATTCGCTTCAGTGCGCTGGATTATCTTTTAAAACCGATCAATGCTGATGAGTTGAGGTCTGCGGTAAATCGTTTCCTGGAAAAACGAAACCAGCAAATGCGATCCGATGCTTTACTGGAAAATCTATTGAGCAATCTCAAGAATAAAAAAGAAAGTGAATTCAAGCTGGCAGTACCAACCATCGGTGGCGCTGTATTTTTTTCTCCTTCAGAGATCATCCGGCTGGAAGGGGAAGGTAATTACAGTCGTTTTTATCTTACCGGCGAACGAAAATACCTGAGTGCAAAAACAATGAAGGAATATGAAGAGATATTATTGCATCATAATTTTCTGCGTATACATAAATCACACCTGGTGAACAGGAGTTTCATTGATAATTATAAGAATGAAGGAACTGTTCTTTTAAAAGATCGCACTTTATTGCCGGTATCCCGCCAGCGTAAACAGGAAGTGGCTGCGGCGCTGATGAGCAAATAATTTCTTCCCCACTTTTTTCTTTTTATCAACGGTCTTGCTATTAATTTTTAAATAAAAGAGGATGTGTGAAACTCGCTAATGCATCGGCATGCTGTGGCAACAATTTTGCAGGTGAAAACAGGTGGAATGGATCAGTATTCAAATTGTATATTCTTTAAACACTTAAATGCAATTATTATGTCAACAACATCTTATGTCCCCAAAGGCTATCATAATATTATCGCATCACTGACTTTCAAAGGCACGGAAACAGCCATTAGCTGGTATATGAATGTGCTGGGTGCAAAAGAAAAAATGCGAATGGATGGTCCTGATAAAAAGATCATGCATGCAGAATTGGTTGTTGGAGATTCGCTTTTCTTTTTGTCTGAAGAAAACCCGCAGTACATGAATCTAACGCCGCAGGCCACGAATGGCAACTCTGTAAAATTGCTGGTGTATGTGGAAGATGTTGATGCAACACTAAAAAAAGCAGTACAGAACGGCGCTACACTGATCATGCCTGCTGAAGATCAATTCTATGGCGACAGGTGTGCAAGTATCGATGATCCGTTTGGATATTCCTGGGTGTTGTCAACACATATAAAAGATGTTTCGGAAGAAGAAATGCAGGAAAAGGCCGATTCGTTTGTAAGTGCCTGATCATTTCTTTCCTAACTCGATCACTTCACAATTCTTAATGTCAGGACCATCGATCGCAAAACGAATGATGGTCCTCACTTTTTGCCATCCATGTTTACCGGCAGCACCGGGATTCATATGCAGGCAATTGATAGCAGGATCAAAGATCACTTTTAAAATATGTGAATGCCCGCTGATAAAAAGTTTGGGTTTATGAATAGCTAACTCTTTTCTTGTTTCAGGATTGTATTTTGGCGGATAACCACCAATATGACGCAGCATTACTTTTACATCTTCACACATAAATACTAATTGTTCCGGGAAAACAGAACGAATGTCCTGGTCGTCAATATTGCCATAAACAGCTTTCAACCTGGTCTGACCGTCGCGGTCTGACCAATGATCCTCCAATTGTTTTACAATTTCCATACTCCCAAAATCGCCGATATGCCATACTTCATCACATTCTTTGAAATGATCAAATACTTTTTCATCGAGAAAACCATGCGTGTCTGATATAAGCCCGATCCTTGTCACAGAAGATTTGTAGATTTGGGAAGGCAATCTAAACCTAAAATTTAAAACTAAAAATCAGGTAATGCCCTTTCACCGCAACTTCACCTATTATATCGATAAAAGAAAATGGAAGTATATTTTTCTTCTTGCTACCCTGGAGCTATCCGAAATGATTGCTGAGTAGGATTGGTGCAGTACAAGAGTGCGACGCAACGGAAGCTTCATAGTAGTAATGCTGCTGGGTGCATAATAAAACCGGAAATTGACGATCTAAAATCTAAAATATTTTTATGGCTCACTATTATAAACTCGGAAACATACCGCATAAACGTCATACACAATTCCGCAAACCGGATGGCAACCTGTATGCTGAGCAATTATTTTCTACCGAAGGTTTCAGTGATGATTATTCTTTGCTCTATCATTGTTATCCACCAACGCAAATAATAAAAACGGAACCGCAGGTAGATGTGAGCCCGCAGGTAGCCGAAGAAAAAATGCTCCGGCACCGCAGCTTTGAAGGATTCAAAGTACCGCCGGTGAAAGATTATTTGCAGAGCCGGATTCCCGTGCTCGTCAATAACGATTGTCATATCGTACTCGCTTCGCCGCAGCAAAGCATGAAGGATTATTATTACAAGAATACCGATGCCGATGAAATGATCTTTGTGCATGAAGGAAGCGGCAAAGTGCATACACAATATGGACAGTTGCCGTTTAGTTATGGCGATTATATTGTATTACCAAGAGGAACGATCCATCAAATTGAATTCAACGATGAAAAGAACCGCTTGTTTATTGTTGAATCATTCACACCATTGCGTTTTCCTAAAAAATATATGAGCCGATTCGGGCAATTGATGGAACACTCGCCGTATTGCGAAAGAGATATCCGTCCGCCGCAGGACCTGCAAACATTTGATCAGAAAGGAGATTACCTGATCAAAGCAAAGAAAAAAGGAATGTTGTATGGCCTGCATTACGGCACACATCCTTTCGATGTCATTGGGTGGGATGGCTGTTGCTATCCGTATATTTTTTCCATTCATGATTTTGAACCGATAACCGGAAGAGTGCATCAACCACCGCCGGTTCACCAGACATTCGAGACAAATGCATTTGTCGTTTGTTCTTTTGTACCGAGATTATTCGATTATCACCCGATGGCGATCCCTGCGCCGTATAATCACAGCAATATCGACAGCGATGAAGTGATCTATTATGTCGATGGCGATTTTATGAGCCGTAAGAATGTAACAAGAGGAATGATCACTTTGCACCCGGCTGGTATTCCGCATGGTCCGCATCCCGGCGCTGTTCAAAAAAGTATCGGTGCTAAAGAAACAAAAGAATTGGCGGTGATGGTAGATACATTCCGGCCATTGATGTTAACGAAACAGGCATTGGATATCGAGAACAATGATTATGTGATGAGCTGGGCGGAATGAGGAGTGGATTGTCAAAGGACGAATGAATATTTTCAACCTTAAAGTTGCCTGGCAAAACTATACGTATAAGTTTTTTGAGTAGGTTTTACATAAATAGTAAATGTGGTGTCATTGATCCGGGAAAGAGGCCATTCTGCACCAAACATTTCCAGGCGGCCATTTATAAATGTGTAATGATATTTTCCTGTAGTATAGCCGCAGGAATCGCCGGAGAAAACTTTTAAAATCGCAAATGGTGCCGCTTCGCTTTCAGTCTTCCATTCTTTTCCCACTAACCATTCTTTAATAATAGTATCATCAGTGGCATTTTTTGATGCAGGGGTTATGACTTCTTCTTTCATCCTGCCAGTAGTTTTTGCTTTAGTATTATCAGAGCAGGACTGAAAAATTCCAAGAATAAGCGTTAAAACAATTACTTTTTTCATGAATGGTTCTTTTTGGTGAGATGCGGGTGAAAAGTACCGAAACCTGATCTGATTACAGCAAATATTTTCTGCCTGGCGTGACTCAATCGTTATGGAAAATTAATTTGCCCGTTACATTTTAGTTTCTACCTTTGTTAACCATTTGGTTAAACTATATGGTTAAAACAAAAGATAAAGGAGCGGAAGAGAAGATCCTGGCAGCGGCACGGAAAGTGTTCATGACCAAAGGAATGTCGGGCGCCCGCATGCAGGATATCGCCGATGAAGCCGGCATCAACAAAGCATTGGTTCATTATTATTTCAGGGATAAGGAAAAGCTTTTCGAGACCATCTTCATGGTTGAAGCGCAAAAGTTCTTTCCCAAGATCAATATGATCTTCCAATCGGATATGCCCTTGTTCGATAAGATCGAAAGTTTTGTGACGGAATATATCAATGAGATGCAGCAAAACCCTTTTCTTCCCTGGTTCGTGATGAACGAGATCAACCGTGACCCCGATCAATTCCTGAATAAAGTGTGGGGTAAAGAAAGTCAGCCAAAGCCTGCCAAATTCCTGGAACAAATAGAAACGGAAGTAAAAAAAGGAACGATCAAAAAGATCAGCCCGATGCATTTACTGATGAATATGATCTCGATGACCATATTCCCCTTTATCGGCCGGCCAATGTTCATCCGCAAGCTGCGCCTGACCGATAAACAATTCGTTGAAGTGATGGAACAGCGGAAAAAAGAAATACCAAAGTTTATTATTGATTCAATAAAGAAAAAAAATTAGAAATTAGATCAACTGATTTTTATGAAACGACTACTGCTAATAATTATTAATTCTTCATTATTAATTATTAATTCACTTAATTCCTCAGCCCAGCAAACTCTCAGCATTGACAAAGCCAATGAGCTTTCTCAACAGAATTACCCGTTGATCAGGCAAAGGGATCTCATTAAGCAAACAACCAATTACACTATCGATAATCTTAGTAAAGGTTTCCTGCCGCAAATAAGTTTAAGCGGCCAGGCTACTTATCAATCGGAAGTAACAGAAGTGAAGATCCCGGTGCCGGGAATTGTCATTGATCCGCCGAATAAGGACCAGTATAAAATTTTAGCTGATGTCAATCAACTCATTTATGATGGCGGTGCGATCAAACAGCAAAAAAATATCCAGCAATTAAGCCAGGCCATGGAAGAACAAAGAATAGAAGTTGAATTATACAAACTGAAAGAAAGGATCAACCAGCTTTTCCTCGGCGTTCTTTTTTTGGATGAACAATTGAAACAGGTTGACCTGGTAAAATTTGATCTAAACAATGGAATAAAAAGAGTAGAAGCACAGGTAAATAATGGCGTTGCCTTCCGTTCCAACCTGAATGTGCTGAAAGCGGAATTATTAAAAGCCGACCAGCGCATCATTGAATTAAGATCCTCAAGAAAAGGATTGATCGATGTGTTGAGTTTATTCACCAATCAAAACCTGCCGGAAGAAACCAGGCTCGAAAGACCGGTAGTCGCATCATCCCTTTTCTCCAATGAAATTCAAAGACCCGAATTGAAATTATTTTCCACCCAGGAGGAATTATTGGGCGGGCAATTCAAACTGATCGATTCAAGAAATAAACCGAAGGCAAGTTTATTCTGGCAGGGTGGTTATGGCCGCCCGGGTTTGAATTTTTTAAAGAATGAATTTGATTTTTTCTATACGACAGGTGTTCGTTTTAACTGGTCATTCGGCGGATTGTACGCACAGAAAAGAGAAAAGAAAATAGTTGAACTGAACCAGAAGACGGTCGATATACAGAAAGAAGTTTTCCTGCTTAATACAAATACACAATTAAAACAACAGCAATCGGAGATCGATAAGCTGCAAAAATTAATTGCTACCGATAAAGAGATCATAGACCTGCGCATAAAAGTAAAAGATGCAGCGAAGGCACAATTGGAGAATGGTGTTATTACGGCCAATGATTATTTGAGAGAAGTAAATGCCGAGGATCAATCAAGACAATCATTGATCACACACGAAGTGCAATTATTACAGGCGCAAATAAATTATCAAACAATTTCGGGAAAATAGCCTCTCAAACCCCTCCGGTCCTTCGACAAGCGCAGGAGGGCTTTAAAACCACGTATATGAAAAGAGTATTTCAGTTTTTATTCGTAGCAGGTTCATTATTGATCATTTCCTGTAATGGAAATGGAAAGGACTTCGATGCATCCGGCACCTTTGAGGCAGATGAAACAATCGTTTCATCCGAGCTTGCAGGAAAAATTCTTGCATTCAATGTAGAGGAAGGAATGCAGATATCAAAGGACAGTGTGGTGGGAATGGTGGACGCAACGAATATCAATCTCCAGGAACAACAAATAGAAGCCAGCATCAATGCGCTGAATGAAAAAACCGCAGATGCAAGTCCTCAAATACAGTTATTGCAAAACCAATTGGCTGTTCAGCAATCGCAATTGGATAATCTCCAGCATGAAAAAGGAAGAATAGAGAATTTGATCAGGGCCGATGCAGCTACCGGCAAACAATTAGATGATGTGAATGCACAGATCGATGTGGCAAGAAAAAATATGAGTGTAACCCAACAGCAGATCAACGTGCAGAAAAATAATATCGCTACACAAAACCGCAGCATACTAAGTGAAGCAGAACCGTTGCGGAAAAGAATTGCGCAGTTAAAGGACCAGGCAGGAAGAGCCCATATCATTAATCCTGTCAGCGGTACGGTCATTGCAAAATATGCAGAGCCGGGGGAAATCACTTCGGCAGGAAAAGCATTGTACAAGATCGCCGATCTCTCATCGCTCAATTTAAGAGCTTATGTAACGGGTACACAATTACCAAAAATAAAATTAGGACAGCAAGTAAAAGTGATGATCGATGAAGGAAAGAAAAAATATAAAGAATACAATGGAACTATTGTTTGGATATCGGCAAAAGCCGAATTCACGCCAAAGACAATACAGACAAAAGAAGAGCGGGCCAATTTGGTGTATGCGATCAAAGTAAAAGTGCCCAATGACGGTTATTTGAAGATCGGGATGTATGGGGAAGTGAAGTTGTGAATCGTGGATGGTGGATCGTGGATGGTGGATCGTGGATGGTGGATCGTGGATCGTGAATCGTGAATCGTGAATCGTGAATCGTGAATCGTGAATCGTGAATCGTGAATCGTGAATCGTGAATCGTGATCGAACCTAAACGAATAAAGATACAGAAAGCCCCGAAGGGGCGAAAGATCGGTAGCCCCGGATAAAATCCGGGGATGAATAAATAAGATGATTTCCGAACCCCGAAGGGGTTCAATATTGATGAATAGAATTACGGGACGTACAACAGTGCGACGCAAGGGACGATGATCCGTGTTAATGTTGCTGGTAACAAAATCTCCTTCGATAGTTTCGGAGGATAAAAAAAAGAACAACAAATAAAGAATGCGAAGAAAATATTTTAAAACCAGGAAGAGTGGAAACTTATTCACGACCTGCCTGCCGGACAGGCAGTTCACCATTGACCCTTCACATTTATGAGCGCAGTCGTTGTTGAAAATATAATCAAGACCTACGGTAAGAAAAAAGAGGTAACCGCATTGAATGATATTTCATTTGATACGGAGAAAGGAGAATTGTTTGGCATTATCGGGCCCGATGGCGCTGGTAAAACTTCTTTGTTCAGAATTCTTACAACATTGTTGCTGGCCGATAGCGGAAAAGCAACGGTGGATGGTTTTGATGTAGTGAAAGATTATAAAGAGATCCGTAAGAGAGTGGGTTATATGCCGGGCAAATTTTCATTATACCAGGATCTTTCGGTTGAAGAGAATCTTAATTTCTTCGCAACGATCTTTAATACAAGTATCGAAGAGAATTATGACCTGATAAAAGATATTTATGTGCAGATCGAACCTTTCAAAAACAGGAAGGCCGGAAAATTATCGGGCGGGATGAAACAAAAGCTGGCATTGAGTTGTGCATTGATCCATCGGCCTTCTGTTTTGTTTTTGGATGAACCAACTACCGGCGTGGATGCTGTTTCAAGAAAAGAATTTTGGGAAATGCTGAAAGGATTGAAACAACAGGGCATCAGCATTTTGGTTTCGACGCCTTATATGGATGAAGCAAGTTTGTGCGATAGAGTTGCACTGGTACAGAATGGAAAGATCCTTTCTATCAATTCACCGAAAGGGATCGTTGATAGTTTTTCCAAACCGATCTGGGCCATCAAATCATCCCGCATGCTACAATTGCTGAATGAATTGAAAAGAACTGAGTTTGCTGAGAACGTTTATCCCTTCGGGGAATTCCATCATGTGGTGATGAAAGATCGTTCGGGTATTGAGCAATTAAACGATTTTGCAAATAATAGTCCTGATAAAATGATCGAGTTGAAAGAAGTGAAAGCGGATATAGAAGATTGTTTTATTGCATTGATGAAAACAAATGATAATTGACAGATGATAGTTTATGAATAGTAAAGTAATCACAGCAGATCAATTGACCAAACGTTTCGGTGATTTCACTGCCGTGGATCATATCAGCTTTGAAGTTGATAAAGGAGAGATATTCGGATTTCTCGGAGCCAATGGTGCCGGTAAAACAACAGCGATGCGAATGCTTTGCGGACTTTCATTACCAACATCGGGCAAAGCAACCGTTGCAGGATTCGATGTGTACAAAGAGAATGAAAAGATCAAAAAGAATATCGGGTACATGAGTCAGAAATTCTCATTGTATGAAGACCTGACAGTGAAAGAGAATATGCGTTTCTATGGCGGCATTTATGGAAAGACCAACAGCTTCATCAAACAGAAAACGGATTATATTCTTAAAGAATTGAATTTACAAAAAGAAGCGAATGTATTGGTGAGGTCATTGCCATTGGGATGGAAACAAAAACTGGCTTTCTCTGTTGCCATCTTTCATGAACCCGGAATTGTTTTTCTCGATGAACCAACCGGCGGTGTTGATCCCGTAACGAGAAGAGAATTCTGGAATATGATCTACCAGGCATCGGAAACGGGTATCACTGTTTTTGTTACTACGCATTATATGGATGAAGCGGAGTATTGCAGTCGTGTAAGTATAATGGTAGATGGAAAAGTAGAAGCTTTGGATACACCATCACAATTGAAAAAAACATATGGCGCAGCATCGATGGATGAAGTGTTTTTAAAATTGGCAAGAAAAGCCACGAGAGGGGAGTAATATCTGGCTAATAGCTAAAAGCTATCAGCTAACAGCAAAAAAAATGAAACAATTCTTTGCATTCGTAAAAAAAGAATTCTACCACATCTGGCGGGATAAACGAACCATGTTCATCCTGCTGGGAATGCCGATCGTTCAAATTGTGATATTCGGATTTGCATTGACGAACGAAGTAAAGAATGCAAAGATCGCTATACTGGATAATTCAAAAGATGCGGCGACGGCTTCATTAACGGCGCAATTGGATGCAAGCCGTTTTTTTGATCTTGAAAAAAATCTTATTTCTTACGACCAGGTAGAAGAAGAATTCAAAAAAGGAAAAATAAAACTGGCGATCGTATTCCCGCAGCATTTTGGCGAAGACCTGCAGCATTTCAATAAAGCACAGGTACAATTGATAGCCGATGCATCCGATCCCAATACCGCCAATCAACTGGGTAATTATGCAACGGCCATCATTATGGATTACCAAAACAGGATCACTAATGACCGGAAACTGCCTTACACGATCGATACGGAAATGCGGATGCTGTACAATCCTCAGTTAAAAGGAGCATTCAATTTCGTTCCCGGCGTAATGGCAATGGTATTGCTGTTGGTTTGTACGATGATGACTGCTATCACCATCGTAAAAGAAAAAGAAATGGGAACGATGGAGATCATGCTTGTCTCCCCCATGCGGCCGCAATTGGTAGTACTGGCAAAAGCTGTTCCTTATTTATTACTTTCTATTATCAATATCGCTTCCATTTTATTATTAAGTGTATTTGTTTTGGAAGTACCGATCAATGGAAGTTTGCTCCTGCTCGGGTTCGAAAGTATTTTATTTACACTCGTATCCTTATCGCTTGGTTTGCTTATTTCTTCGGGAGCAGCATCGCAGCAAACAGCGATGTTCATTTCGTTGGTTGCACTTTTTTTACCAACGATCATGCTAAGCGGCTTCATGTTCCCGGTAGAAAATATGCCATTGCCATTGCGGATAGTTTCCAATATTGTTCCGGCAAAATGGTATTACAATATTGTACGTTCGGTAATGATAAAAGGTGTAGGACTCGAAGCAGTATGGAAAGAGACTTTGATATTAGGCGGAATGATGATCTTCTTTTTAACCATGGCTATAAAACGATTTAAAATCCGGTTAGCATGAGGAAAACAATTATGATACCAGCTGCAGTGCTACTATCATCTTCACTTGCGTCGCACTCTTCATCGTTCGGTCCGCTGCTCAGCAATGTCAATCGTGAATCGTCAATCGTCAATGCGGGTTCACGATTTGCATTCACCATTTATTCACGATTCACAATTGACGATTTACGACCATGAGAACACTAAAATTTTTATTGCAAAAAGAATTCCGGCAGATATTCCGGGATCCCTCGATCCTCCGGCTCATTCTCATCATGCCCGTTATTCAATTGCTGATACTTCCCTGGGCGGCGGATTATGAAATAAAGAACATTAAACTCGCTGTCGTCGATCATGATCATTCGGAGTATTCCCGCCAGCTTATCAATAAGATCACTTCTTCCGGTTATTTTATTCTTACCGATTATTCATCTTCTTACGATCAGTCTCTCGATAAGATAGAAAAAGATAAGGCCGATCTCATCTTACAAATACCGGATCATTTCGAAAAAGATCTTGTAAAAGAGAACGAAGCGAAATTATTCATGGCATTGAATGCGATCAATGGAGTAAAAGCAAATTTGGGAGGAGCCTATTTACGTTCTATCATCCAGGATTATAACCGGGACGTAAGAACGGAATGGATACAATTTCCCCGGTTCAGTCCCGAAACACAGATAGAAGTAACCTCTTCGAATTGGTACAACCCTTTGATGAACTATAAATATTTTATGGTTCCCGGCATTTTGGTGATCTTATTGACAATGGTTGGGATCAATCTTACCGCTATCAATATTGTAAAAGAAAAAGAAATAGGAACGATCGAGCAGATCAATGTAACACCGATCAAAAAATATCATTTTGTATTGGGCAAACTGATCCCTTTTTGGTTGCTGGGATTATTGGTATTGACGATCGGCTTAACGATCGCCCGCATTGCCTATGGTATCATCCCGGCAGGAAGTTTCCTGACCATTTATGTTTTTGCAGCCCTCTATTTATTAGCAGTACTGGGATTGGGGCTTCTTATTTCAACGTATTCGGTCAACCAGCAGCAGGCAATGCTATTATCATTTTTCCTGATGATGATCTTCATTTTGCTGGGAGGACTGTACACTTCTATTGACAGTATGCCCGAATGGGCGCAATGGATCACCAAATTCAATCCCGTATCTTATTTTATACGAGTAATGCGGATGGTAATATTAAAAGGAAGCTCTCTTGCCGATATCAAATACGACCTGCTGGCAATGGGAGGGTTTGCACTTGCATTTAATGCGTGGGCTGTATTTAGTTACCGGAAGAGAAGTTGAGTTCAATTTGCAATGTGCAAAAGACAATAAGCAAAAAGTACTTTTTGTCTATTGCATATTGTCAATTGACCGTTCATGCATCACCTTCCCTCAGAAGCATCTTCACATTTTTCAACTTCCTCATCTACTTGTTTCATAAAAGCTCTGTCGGAACCGTATTTTGACTCGATCTTTTTCTCAAATTTTTCTACGGCTTCTTCAGCAGCTTTTTTAGCATCGCCTTCTGCTTTATAAGCTTTGCCATTCAGGTCACACCATTGCCGGGCAACAGAAGCCGGTGTTTCTTTTTTTCCGCTGCAGGAAATAAGGGCAATACACAGGATCAATAGTGCCGGGGCTAAAAATTTCTTTAAAGTCATTGGTTTGATTTTTGTGTTTTTTGAAAAATACATTTTATTTTTTAAAAAGTCATTTCGCTGTCTTTATAAACTTTTTTATATTCGACTAACTAAAACGATCGCTATGCTAAAAATCGGAAATCTTAAAGCAGGAGATATTATATCGGTGAATGATGAAGGAATGGTTAGAGAAGGAACGGTGGTAAGCGTCAGTCACGAAGAGAACCAGGCGCTCGTTGATAACGGCGTACAGGAATTTTGGTATGATCCCGCAGAAATGGATGCTGTTCCATTGAGCGAGGATCAACTGATGAAATTTGGTTTTTCCAAAGAAGATATAGACGGATCGGTAAAATACAAGAAGGATTCCTTCCGTTTGGTGACCCCTAAAAAAGGCGACTTTTCAAATATTGAAATGTGGTGGCGGGAAGATAGACGCCATTTCAGCTTCCCATTGGGGGTGCATGAGCTGCAAAACCTGCATTATGATATGACCAAGGTACCCCTGCATAGGCCCTGAAAAGCATAGGATTAGCCTGTTTTTTGAGACAGTCCTGGCTTTTTCCCCACAAACCCCAAAAACAGGGGATGGGTTTTTTCTTTTTTCAGGTTGATACTCCTACCTTTGCGTTCCCAAAAAATATATGTCGAAACAACCCTTATCAAACAGGATGGAACGATCATAGAGGCCCTTTCAAATGCCATGTTCAGAGTAAAACTCGAAAACGGGCACGAAATATTGGCCACTATCTCAGGGAAAATGAGGATGAATTATATACGCATCCTGCCTGGAGATAAAGTAGGAGTTGAATTATCGCCATATGATTTGACAAGGGGAAGAATCAATTTCAGGTACAAATAATTTGTTTTTTATGAAAGTAAGAGCATCTATCAAAAAACGAAGTGCAGATTGCAAGATCGTTCGCCGCAAAGGCAAACTGTATGTGATCAACAAAAAAAATCCCCGCTTTAAACAAAGACAGGGATAAAGAAGTTTCAGGTTTCGGGTTTTATGTTTTTCAAATTCGAAATAATTCCCCAAATCGGAAACCCACTTTAAACATTAAACTTTAAACGTTAAACAAAAAATATGGCTCGTATTGCCGGTGTTGACTTACCAAAAAATAAAAGAGGAGAAATAGGCCTTACCTATATCTATGGTATTGGTCCCTCTACTGCTAAATATATTCTGGATAAGAATAGTATTGACCGCAGCAAGAAAGTGCATGAGTGGAATGATGATGAACTGAATGCTATCCGTAATATTATTACAGAAGAGTTGAAAGTTGAAGGCCAGTTGCGTTCAGAAGTGCAGATGAGCATCAAAAGCGCTTTTGGATATCGCCTGCTACCGTGGTCTTCGTCACAGTAAAGGATTACCTGTTCGTGGTCAGCGTACAAGGACCAACAGCCGTACAAGAAAAGGTAAAAGAAAAACTGTTGCCGGTAAAAAGAAGGCAGCTAAGAAATAGTAATGAGCCGGGAGCCTGGATTCCAGTATCCCGGATTTCATATACGACTTATAAAACCTTGAATCAATTTCGGATCGCTTCGTAAGTCAGCAGGAGGATTGATTCATCCCGAATAAAAATTTCGGGAAATTATTAAAAACGAAAAAGATTACCTCGGTACAACAATTATGGCAAAAGCACAACAAGCACAGCAACCACAAAGTGCAAAAGCAAGAAGCTAAGAAAAGAGTGGTAAAAGTGGATCCCTACGGCGATGCACATATTTCAGCAACATTCAACAACATTATTATCAGCCTGACCAATAAAAACGGACAGGTTATTTCCTGGAGCAGCGCCGGTAAAATGGGTTTTAAAGGTTCCAAGAAAAACACTCCATATGCAGCACAGATGGCTGCAGCCGATGCTGCTAAAACAGCATTCGATGCAGGTTTGAAAAGAGTGGATGTATATGTAAAAGGTCCGGGTGCCGGCCGCGAAAGTGCGATCCGTTCTATTTCGCAGTCAGGTATCGAAGTTGTGATGATCAAGGATGTAACTCCATTGCCGCATAATGGTTGCCGTCCTCCGAAGAAACGAAGAGTATAATGTTAAATGCTAAATGTTGAATCGTAAATAGTATTCAACATTTAAAATCTAACATTCAACATAACATAGATGAGCCAAGAGCTTTCATTTAATTAAAGGGTGCCTGATTAATTTTTTAACGCTTTTACTGATCAAAGCACCGTTACAAAAAAGCGTAAATGAATAAAAACTATGGCAAGTTACACTGGTCCAAAGACCAAGATCTCCCGCATTTTTGGTGAGCCTATTTTAGGCAATGGTAAATGGCTGGATAAAAACAGCAACCCTCCCGGTAGCACGGTGAAAAGCGTAAACGCAAAACTTTAGGCGAATATGCTTTACAGCTTCGTGAAAAACAAAAAGCGAAGTACACATATGGTATCCTGGAAAAACAATTCCGCAAAACATTTGAAGAAGCAGCCCGCCGCAGAGGTGTAACAGGTGAGAACCTGATCAAACTTTGCGAAGCCCGTCTTGATAACACTGTTTTCCGTATGGGTATTGCTCCAAGCCGCCCTGCAGCCCGCCAGTTGGTAAGTCACAAGCATATTGAAGTGAATGGTGAAGTATTGAATATTCCTTCTTACCAGTTGAAACCAGGTGATGTTATCACTATCAAAGAAGGCAGTAAAGAAAGAACATCTATAACCAGTGTGGTAAAAGGAAAGAATCCAAAATTCAACTGGCTGGACTGGAATGAAACTGAAATGAAAGGTACTTTCATCACTTATCCTGAAAGGGAAAGTGTTCCTGAGAATATCAAGGAGCAGTTGATCGTCGAGTTGTATTCCAAGTAAGAATGAATGATAGATATCAATAGGGAATATTGTACTATCAACAAATCGTAATTCTAAAATCTAAATCTAAAATTTTAATATGGCCATTTTAAATTTCCAGAAACCCGATAAGATCATTCTGCAAAAAGCAACTGATTTTGAAGCTCAGTTTGAGTTTCGTCCACTGGAACCCGGTTATGGTGTAACTATCGGTAATGCACTTCGCCGTGTATTATTGAATTCACTCGAAGGTTATGCAATTGTCGGTGTGAAAATTGAAGGCGTGGAGCATGAATTTGCTACCATGAAAGGCATTAGCGAAGATGTAGTAGAAATATTCCTGAACCTGAAACAGGTTCGTTTCAAGAAGATCGTTGATCATGAAGTGGCGAATGAAAAGATCATGTTATCTATTAAGAACAGAACCGAATTCACAGCCGGTATGATCGGTGAAGGAACTCATTCTTTCCAGATCATGAATCCTGACCTGCTGATCTGCACGCTGGATTCTTCTGCACGTATGGATATCGAATTGACTATCGGTAAAGGCCGTGGTTATGTTCCTGCTGAAGACAACAAACCAAAAGATGCACCGCTGGGTTATATTCCTATCGATGCTATTTATACCCCGATCAAAAATGTAAAGTATAACATCGAGAATACCCGTGTGGAGCAAAGAACGGATTTCGAAAAACTGATCATGGAAGTTTCTACAGATGGTACCATCCATCCTGAAGAAGCAGTAAAGCAGGCTTCAAGAATATTGATCCAGCACCTGATGATCATCACAGATGAGAACATCACATTTGATAATAAAGAAGAGAAGAAAGAAGACCTGGTGGATGAACAAACTTTACAATTGCGTAAAGTATTGAAGACGCCGCTGGAAGATCTCGATCTTTCTGTAAGAGCCTTCAATTGCTTAAAAGCTGCAAAGATCAATTCATTAAGTGAGTTGGTGCAGTATGAGCAGGAAGACCTGATGAAGTTCCGCAACTTCGGTCAGAAATCACTGGCTGAGATCGAACAGGTGCTGACTGAAAGAGGTTTGCATTTCGGAATGGATCTGCAGAAATTAGGTGTTGATTTAAGTGAATTATAAGATTTGAAGATCTGATGATTTGAAAATTAGTGAATCATCAATCGCCAAATCATCAATTTTTAAAATAGACAGTAGGCTATAATTCCTGACACGGTATAGCCGAATTTATAAACCAGGTTTGAAGTATGTCAATTTTCAAATTGTTTCATCTTCAAATCTTCAAATCAAAACGTCATGCGTCACGGAGACAAAGTAAAAAATCTAAGCCGCACCAAAGCACACAGAGATGCTTTGCTGAGCAACCTGGCTTGTCAATTGATCGAGCACAAAAGGATCGTAACTACATTAGCTAAAGCAAAAGCTTTAAGAATATATGTAGAGCCATTGATCACAAAAGGAAAAACAAATACTACGCATCAGCGTCGTATCGTATTCAGCTACCTGCAGGACAAAGCAGCTATCGTTGAGTTGTTCAGTGCAATAGCAGAGAAAGTGGCCGGCCGTCCCGGTGGCTATACCCGCATCATCAAATTGGGTGCCCGTACCGGTGATAATGCCGAAACAGCTATGATCGAACTGGTCGATTTCAACGATGTATATGGCAAGGGTAAAGGCGAAGCAAAAACCGGCGCTAAGAAAACCCGTCGTGCAGGTGGTGCCAAAAAGAAAGATGCCGCTGAAAAAACAGAAGAAACAACAGAGACTAAAACAGCTGAGTGATCAGCGATATAAATTACTGAGTAGTAAACCCCGCCTCTTTATGGCGGGGTTTTTATTTTATTAGTGGAAATACTTGTTCCTAATTCAGGATTTCTGCATAGGTATTTTTTATAACTTTATATATCATTCCTCTAACCATTAAAAAATGACTGTATGAGATCAACTAAACTCTCTTTACTGTGGGTTTGTATCCTTCTTTTATCTATTTCATTTATTCAAAGCTGTGGTTGTAAGACCTCCTCAAAAGATGCGGATGCTTCTGCAGAACTTACCGAAGGAGAAAATGAGGAGTATGATGGCCCCGCATTGATCGCAGAACAGGAATACAGGCGCACAAAAGATCCACGGTTAGGAAGAGTGCCAAGAGAAAGATATATGCTGGCTCTTCAACAAACCATTGATGCAAGAGCATCCGGTATTGGCATCGAAGGAATTTCTGCTTATGGTAACTGGACGGAAAGAGGGCCTAACAGCGATACGGTCGGCGCTTCAAACGGTAATACCCGTGCCAACAGCGGCATTACATCCGGAAGGATGAGAGCTATATTGGTTGATGCTGCAGATGGCACAGGCAATACTGTTTTTGTTGGAGGCGTAAATGGTGGCCTTTGGAAAACAACTGATATAACAGCTACACCGGCGACCTGGACATTGGTCAATGATTTTTTCTCGAATATGGCGATCACCGGTATTTGCCAGAATCCGGCTACGCCTGCTACTATGTATTTTTGTACAGGCGAATGGCCTTTTAACGTAGATGCGGTACAGGGTGATGGTATCTTTAAAAGCACTAATAGCGGAGCAACATGGAGCCAATTGGCAAGCACAACAGGAACGAACTTTGACTTTTGCTCTAAAATATTGTGTGATGCAACTGGTAATGTTTATGTAACTACAAGAAATGGTGTTTTTCGTTCAATTGATGGGGGTATTTCCTGGACAACGATTACTCCCACCGGCTTAGGTACATCCCGGTTTAGTGATATGGAATTAAGCAGTACCGGCAGGTTGCATGTCAGTGCCGGCCAGTTCTCTACTTGTAGTTATCGTTATACAGATGCTCCGACAACTGTAACAACCGCTACCTGGACTGCACCAGCATCCGGTTATCCTGCCAGCTCAGTGCGGATCGAATTAGCTTGTGCAGGAACCACGCTATATGCAATGCCTTCTGATGCCTCATATGAAATACCTACGCTTTATAAGTCAACTGATGGAGGCGCTAACTGGGCGGCTACTGCAGGTCAGCCCACTGTAGGCTGGGGATCGGGGCAGGTATGGTATAATATGGCGATCGATATCGATCCTTCCGATGTAAACAATGTAATTGTAGGAACGCTGGAAGCATATGAAACTACCAATGGCGGTACCAGTTGGACACGGATCAGCCGGTGGGTTGGTACAACAGGCCAATATGTTCATGCTGATATACATCATATAAAGATGTATGGCGCTAACAGGGTGATATTTGGTTGCGATGGCGGAATACATTTCAGCAGCGATGGCGGTGCTACAATAAGAGACAGGAATGTCGGTCTTCGTTTAAAACAATTTTTCTCTGTTGCCATTCATCCTTCCACTACCGATTATTTCCTCGCTGGCGCACAGGATAATGGAAGCCACAGATTCAGGACTGCGGGTTTAGCTGGGTCCACTGAAGTTACCGGTGGCGATGGAGCTTTTGTACATATTGACCAGGATGAGCCGTTATTTCAATTCACTTCCTATGTATTTAATCAGTACAGGCGAAGTACCAATGGAGGAACATCATGGGCCAATGTAAATCTTAGTACTACTCTTGGGCAGTTCATTAACCCTACCGATTACGATGATGTAAATGATATTATGTATTGTGCAAATAGTGCCGGCACTTACCGGAGATGGACAAATCCTCAAACCGGCGCAACCAGCGCTTCTGTTACTATTACAGCGCTTAACGGAAATAGTGTTACCGCTGTTACTGTATCGCCGTACACTACTAACAGGGTTTATCTGGGAACCGAGAACGATGTTTCCACTACAAGAGTTTGCTATGTAGATGGCGCAGATGTCATTGCCAGCGGCTCAGCAGGTACCAACATCAGTACAGGATTACCTACTGCTGCTTCCGTATCATGTATCGCAACCGGAACAGATGATGCCAACCTGATGACCTGCTTTGCCAACTATGGTATATCAAATATTTGGGTAAGCACCAATACAGGAACCTCATGGACAGCCATAGATGGCAACCTTCCTGATATGCCCGTTCGCTGGTGTATGTTCAAGCCAGGCGATAATACCAAAGCGATCATTGCTACTGAAACAGGAGTGTGGTACACACAACTGATCAGTGGTGCAGCCACAATTTGGATAAGCAGCCCCACTTTCCCGCTGGTTCGTACGGATATGTTGCAATACAGGGCTTCCGACCAGATCGTTGCCGCTGCTACACACGGCCGTGGATTATGGACACAACCTATTTATTCTATATTACCGCTGAACAATTTTATGCTTCGCGGAAGATGGAATAATTCATCTACTACCGAACTGGTTTGGGATTTCGAAGAATCAAGTTCACTCGGCAATTTCACTGTTGAATTTTCATCCGATGGTGTTGGCTTTAATACAGGTGGCACAGTAAATACCATTGCAGGTAAAAGCAATTATGTTTTCAATCATCAACCCGGAGTCAGCAATGTATTTTACCGGGTAAAACATACAAGTGCTACCGGGAAAATATTGTATTCGAATATCCTTAAGCTCTTCAAAGGAAGTGGCGGAGGCGGATTAACGATCACTACATTATATCCTAATCCTGTTCAGTCTGACCTGAAACTTGCTTTCACCAATTCAGTAAAAGGAAAAGTGACTTATACCATTACAAATATGTCGGGCCAGCAGGTTTGGACAAATAGCGAGGTACTGAACTATACCGGCAACAATAGTAAAACATGGAACCAGCAGGCGCTGAGACCGGGTAGTTATATCTTTACTATCAGCAACGACGCAGAAAAAGTTTCGCAGAAATTCATCAAGCAATAATAATATCGTTTCAGACTTTCCATTTTTACAAGATCCCCCGGCTTTTCGGGGGATCTTTGATTTAAATCATCTTTAAAGAAAATGAAAGCCGCTACCCGGGGATTCAGTTTCTTTGCACAACTTTTTAAAAGGCCACCTGCCAACCAGGGCGGGTGATCTTGCATCTCTAAAAGCATTATGATGAAATCAATGATACGAACCTTATTGGCAGGTTTATTTGTGACATTTTGTATAAATGTCAATGGCCAAAATATCAACTCGGATAATATAGAGATCCAGTTGGTTCAACAGCCTAAAACATCGTTTCCACCCAATGCCCGGAATTATAAGGTCACAGTGACTTCTCCTTATAACCTGACAAAAGAAGATATTATCAGGCAGTCAAAAGCCGATCATCAAAAGGCACTGGATAATTATGATAAACTAGTTGTGGAAAGTAAAAAGGAGCATCAGCAAAAACTAAAGGACCACGCTGAAGAAGAAAAGAAAGCGAGGGAAAAATATGATGTTGAGATCGCAGAATTTAAAAAAAGAACCTTGCTGGAAAGACTGGCAATGACCGACCAGGGAAAAGATCCCAAGTTGATTCTGCCCGCAAAACCCGAGTATTATAAACCCTCGCCACCTCTTTATTCAGAGCCCAACCTGAATGATTATATCATTGTTGATAATGCAGTGCTGGCATCGCAGGTTAGTATCGCCGGTTTACAAAGAGGCGGAAATTATTTGGATATCAGTATTGATATCAAAGCAACCAATTTCCAGGATAATGCGGGGCAGACCTATGTCAATCAGCCCACAAAGATCATTGTAAAGGCTGAAGGCGTTGAAAAAAGCAACGCATCTTTTTTTAATGATTTTGAATTTGTGTCTTCTTCTCCGACGAATAATATCAACAGGCCACTGGAAGAAAAAAAATATTTGACCAAAGTGATGGCATTCATCAACCAGTACCTGAATGAAATGTATGGATACCAGGCGGTAAAAAAAACAGTGAAGATACTGAGCGTTAAAAACAAAGGCAGTTATGATGACCTGGAAAAAGCGAATATTTATGTGACCACCAATCTTAAAAAATTGCAGCCCGATCCTGACCCGGACGTTAATACGATCGCTTTTACCAATATGCAAAAAGGAATAGACATTTGGTTACAGACCCTGCAAAAGATAGAGTATAAAAATTCAAAGGCCGACTTCAATGCTAAAATTGCCAAGTTCATTTTTTTCAATCTCATGCGTATCAATGTTGCATTGGACAGGAAAACAGAAGCTGAAAAATATTTGAACCAGTTACAGGAAAACCTGGTTGATATCAATCTTAATAATGAGGAAGAAAGGGATCTGAACGAATTAGAAAAACTGATCTACAAAAAAAATAAATGATGAAACAAAAATTGTTGTTGTTGATCGGCCTGGTGGTTTCCGGAGTATGTTTTGCTCAGCCGAAATATGAGTGGGGGGAGAAATTTACTTTTTATCCGCTGGAAGAATCCAATCCTCAATTGGTATTGGCGGATAATTATAATAGTTACCTGCTTACTATTACCAATGTGGATGGAATGCTGAGCAGTCATAAGATCACTGTCAGGAAGTTTGATCAAAAGAATCAACTCATCGGAACTTTTACACAGGATCTTAAAAAACTGGATATCGGCACACTCTATAATTATCTTGGTTATAAAGAGATCAACGATCACCAGGTGGTTGTTTTTGCAGAAAGCTATTCGAATAAAGAGAAGAAGAAAGATATCTATCAATATGTTTTCGATAAAGCGGATGCAAAGTTCACTACTACGTTTATTGTTTCCTGGCCGATCCCGTCAGCGATGAAGTCGGGCACAACAGAACTCGAAGTTTCTGACAATGGCCGCTATGTTGGCTTTATCAATCAAAGAGACGGAAAGGATGTTACTACCGATGAGGTAGTGATGATGGATGGCGCGACCTTGTCTGTTCTTTGGAAAAAAGAAGTTCCGCAGGGAGAAAAAATTTATAACAGGGGATTTACTGTTACTAATTCCGGTAAAGCCGTATTGCTAAAATCCCCCAAAGGGTTGAAGTTATCGAATTATCTCGTAGTGGTATCGTCAGATAAACAGGAAGAAAAGCAATTTGAAGAAGCTGTGATGTTGCATGATCCCAAAGCGATATCTATCGGGCAGGCAGATTACGTGGTCGATTTTAATTTTGCTGCAAAAGGATTGAGAAGCGGTGATTATGAAAACCTGATGCTCTATGATCTTGGGAACGGAAAGACATTAAAGAATAATAAGATCGCCGAGTTCAACAGCTTAAAAGATATTAGCAGTATCAAATTCTCAAAAGTTTTTTTGCAGAATAATGAGATACATCTTTTCACAGAAGCAAAAGTGAAAGCAGGAACCCGCCAGGTAAAACTCAACCCGATGAGCAGCTTTACTACGGAAGAACCTTTTTACAAGTTCGGGCCGTCGCATTTGATCGTTATGAGTTTTGAAGGCGAAGTAAAAGCAATCAAAAGCCTGCACATCGATTATAATGCGCTGGCAGATCTTTATCATTCATTCGGACTTGTCAATATCAATGGTCAGTATCATATCAATGCCGGCGGTGTGTATGAGTTATATGAACAACGGCTCGACAGTATCCAATTGATAAGACGTTTTTCCAACTCTAAAGAAGTAGCGAAGGATCCTTATGGCAACGAATCTCCCCGTTATGTGGCACAGGTAGTGGCATTTGTAAGAGATGCAAAGAAGATGGTCTTATGCCGTATTCACAATGATAATAAAATGTCGTTAGTAAGCATTATTGGTTTTCCAAAGGAGAATTAGGGGGATAGCCGGGGCCTGTGAATAAAGGATGCAAAACTCCTCTTGCTTACGAATGCGTGGCTGCTTACTTATCTGTACATTTGCGCAATTTGTTTTTAAATATGGCTACAACTCCCGCTGTTTTATTGCTCGCCGATGGAACTGTTGCTTACGGACAGGCTTTTGGCGCTATCGGTACTACTACCGGTGAAATTTGTTTTAATACCGGCATGACCGGTTACCAGGAAGTATTTACTGATCCCAGTTATTTTGGCCAGGTATTGATCATGAACAGTGCACATATCGGCAACTATGGTGTAAAGCCCGGAGACGTGGAATCGGATAGTGTAAAGATCAATGGGCTGATCGGGAGAAATCTCGAGGATCAGTATTCAAGAAAATTGGCCAAAGGTTCGCTGGATGAATATTTGAAAACAAATAAGATCGTTTCGATAGAGGGTGTTGATACAAGAGCATTGGTATCGCATATCCGTACCAAAGGCGCTATGAATTGTATCATTTCTTCCGAGACAACCGATATAGAAGTATTGAAGAAGAAACTGGCTGAAGTTCCGAATATGGATGGATTGGAACTTGCATCGAAAGTTAGTACAACCAATACTTACGAATTAGGTGATAAAAATGCGGCCATACGTATTGCAGTCATGGATTATGGAGTGAAGAAAAATATTTTGAACTGCATGGTGGAAAGAGGCGCTTATGTAAAAGTTTTTCCTGCCAAAACAAAACTGGAAGAAGTAAAACAGTTTCAGCCGCATGGCTATTTTATTTCCAATGGTCCCGGTGATCCCGCGCCAATGGATTATGCGATCGATACATTGAAACAAATATTAAAAGAAGAAAAACCGGTATTCGGTATTTGTTTGGGTCACCAGTTATTGGCGCTGGCCAATGATATTCCGACTTTCAAAATGCATCATGGGCATCGCGGATTGAATCACCCGGTAAAAAATCTTATAAGCGGCAGATCGGAGATCACCACGCAAAATCATGGCTTTGGTGTTGATCCGGAAGCAGTGAAAAAAGCAACGCATATCGAGATCACGCATGTTAATCTTAACGATCAATCGATAGAAGGTATACGGGTAAAAGGCAAACCTGCATTTTCTGTTCAGTATCACCCGGAAGCTACTCCCGGCCCGCATGATTCGAGATATCTTTTTGATGAATTTATTGAATTGATTCAAAAGTCAAAATGAAAAAGTCAAAAGCGCAGTTGCTTTGATTTTTGATTTTTGATCTTTTAATTTTGACTTAGTATGAAGATCGCCATCATCAACGGTCCCAATCTTAATCTTCTTGGAAAAAGAGAAACAGATATCTATGGCAATATGTCTTTCGAACAGTTTCTCGACACATTGAAAAAAAAGTACAGCAACATAGAGATCGGCTATTTTCAAAGTAATGTAGAAGGAGAACTGATCAATGAATTACACCGCGTAGGTTTTGATCATGACGGTATCATTTTTAATCCCGGCGGTTATACGCATACATCGGTATCTATCGGCGATGCCGTTGCTGCTATTAAAACACCGGTTGTTGAGGTACATATTTCCAATGTACATGCCCGCGAAGAGTTCAGGAAACATTCTTTTGTCAGCGGTAAAGCAGCCGGCTGTATCATCGGCCTGGGGTTGGATGGATATGAACTGGCACTTGAATATTTTCTTGACCAGCAACTTCTGCAAAAGGCTTAGTTTGTTCTCAGCTTTACAAGCTATCTTTATCACAACCTAAATCAACTGTTATGAAGAAGTTCGTCTTCCCCTTTTTCATTTTGCTTTCAATTGCTTCGTATGCCCAGGAGGCCATGACGCCTGTGCAGATCGCAGAACGTAATAAGCCGGGCACTGTAATGATCCAATCAACATTCAAAGGCACGGTCAGTGTTGTTGTTCCCGAAGTGGATGTGGCTGCATTGGAAACGATGGCGCTGCAGGTTAAAGCAGACCTGGAAAGCCAGGGCCAGTTTACAACAGAAAAATTCTGGAATGTTTACCTGATGACATTTGCCCGTGATATTCAAAAATACATGATGAAAGGAACGGAAACAGCTTCCGAAGATCTGAATACAACAATGATCGGCTCGGGGTTCATCATTACACCGGATGGATACGTTGTCACCAACTGTCATGTGGTAGATGAGAATGATGACGATACGAGAAAGAGTTTTGCGCAGCAGGCTTTTGTCAAGATCCTGAAAAAAGATATTTCGACATTGGAAGAAAGTATGAAAAGAGATATGACAAGTGAAGAAAAGCAGGCATTGACGGATGCTTATTCATGGTATTATTCTCAAACAATGGATGTAGGAAATATTGTAAAAGAATTCAGTGTTGTAATGGGCATTACCGGTAAAAAAGGAAAGATCGAACCTATGATCATACCAGCCAAACTGGTTGTAAAAGGAAACCCGATACCGGGAAAGGATGTCGCAATCCTGCGGCTTACAGAAAAACATACTTACCCAACTATCCGGATCGGTAATGATAAGTCATTGCGGGTCGGGGAATCTGTGTACGTATTAGGTTACCCGGGTGTAGCAACATTCCATCCGTTATTATCTGAAGAAACTATTTCTGAAGCCACGCTGACAACAGGATTGATAAGCGCTAAAAAAAATATGAAAGGCGGCTGGGGTGTATTGCAAACCGATGCAGCCGTTACTCATGGCAATAGCGGCGGACCTGTGATGAACGACAGGGGAGAAGTGATAGGATTAGCAACATTCGGAAGCGCCGACGAACAACGACAACAGGAAGTACAGGGATTGAATTTCATTGTGCCGAGTACGATCGTCAATGAATACGTCGATAAAGCAGATATCGATCCGAAAATGAGCGATATATCGCTGGCATATGAAGAAGCGATGGATCTTTTCGATAAAGCGAAATATAAAAAAGCATTGGAGAAATTCAGGGAAGTGAAGGAGATGAACAGTTCTTTTCCTTTTGTTGAAGATTATATCTCCGATTCGCAGGATAAGATCGAAAGAGGTTTGGATAAAGGATCGGAGGGTATCAACCCGATGTATTATTATATCGGGGGCGGAGCAATTGTATTGATAATTATAATTGTGTTACTGGTAAGGAGGAAAAAGAAAACTGCCTGATAAAACAGAAGATAAAAATTAATAATTAAAAGATAAAAATTTGTGACCCGGATCTTCGGAGTTTATCTTTTAGTTATTAGTTGATAGTTTTTATCTAATCCTCCGGCTCTGCTTCATCATCATCGTCATCATCTTTTTTCTCCGCTTTTGGCTTTGGTTTTTTCTTCATCCACTCAGGATCTTTTTTCAATCCCTGGATATCGGTTAGTTTACTTATATATAAACTGCGGCCATGCGTACCAAGAATGATCTCGTTTTCTCTTTGCTGTATAGCGATATCATGTATCGGCACAGACCGGGGCATGCCGCCATTCCATTGCATAAAACTATTGCCCTGGGTAAAGCTCACATATAAACCTCCATCGGTGCCCACATATAAAATGCTGTCGCTTTTTGGATCTTCTCTTACTACATTCAATGGTTCATAAGGAAGATCTTTTCCTAATTGTTTCCAGGTAGTTCCATAATCATCACTGATAAATAAATAGGGAGCAAAATGATCGCTGCGATAACCGTTCAGTGTTGCATACACTCTTCCTTCTTTATGTTGTGAAGCGATCACCCGGCTTACCCAAAGCCCGGTGGGTATCGTATTAATAGCCGGTTGCTTCGTTTTGCCTTTCGCAGGAAGAGCGGCAGGTATCGTCACATTTATTTTGGTCCAGGAATAACCGCCGTCTTTTGTTACATGAATATTTCCATCATCGGTGCCGGCATATAATAAACCAAAACGTAAAGGTGATTCACTCAATGTCGTCATGGTGCCATAAGGCACATTGCCCGGAGGTCTTCCATTGGTCATGTCTGCGGTCAAACCGATCAGCGTATCGCCTTTATTGAACGAACGATAAAGCCTGTTGGCGCCGATATAAAAAATATCCTGGTTATGTTTACTTAATAAGATCGGGGTTTGCCAGTTGAAGCGAAGAGGTTTTTCACCGAGTTCATGTGTGGGGCGAACAGATCTACGATCGCCTCTTGTCCTGCGGTTCATTCTTGAATAAACACCGAATTGCGAACCTGCATACGTAGTGATATTATCTCTTGTATCTACCTGTACCTGCATACCATCGCCGCCAACAAGTGATTTATAAGGATAATCACCGGAGCTTAACCATCCCGGACTGGCTGTATAAGTGGAAGGTCCATACCATACATTATTATCCTGGAGACCGCCATATACATTATAAGGTCTTTCATCATCTGTTGTCACCGAATAGAACTGGCCGACCGGTGGTGTATTGGCAAAGAACCAATGCTCGCCATTATCATAGGTGATATTGCAACCGCCATCATTACCATTGATGATATGCGAATCTTTTTTGGGATTGATCCATATAGCATGATGGTCGGCATGCACATTTTGCTTATTGATGTTCTTAAATGTTTTTCCTCCGTCAGTCGACATTTGTAATTGTATACCTGTGATGATCACTTTGTTCTCATCTGTTGGCGATACATATATCTTTCCGAAATAATAACCGAACGTACTGTAGATACTGATGGGTTTTGTATTCGTTTTTTTCCAGGTCTTGCCACCATCATCACTGCGGTACACTTCACAACCGATGATACTTCCCTGGAACCCGTCATCGCCGGTGTCCAAATAATCCCAGATGGCAGTGGGTTTTACTTTATCATTGGCCACCATATCTTTTACAGAAGCGGCTGTATGTTTTCTCGGGAAAAAATTCTTACGTAAAAATGTATCGAGTTTTTTATTATCAAGCTGGGCAAATTGTTCTTTGTCCAGGTTTTTAAAATCATCTTTCTTGTAAAGCGTATCGACCTTCTTTGTTGTATCGGGTCTTGTATAATAATTATCTACTACTGCATAAACGATATTTGGATCTTTCGGATATACAACGATCCCGATGCGGCCGATCTTCTCCGGGATCATTTTGGATCCATCAGCCCCGGCTAACCCGCCTTTTGATATTGCTTCGCCCATAAAACCGGAACCTTCACCGGAAATATGCGTCCATGTTTCTCCACCGTTATTACTTTTATAAATGCCACTTGTCTTACCGCTTTCTTCAAATTTCCAGGCACTCCTTGTACGATGCCAGGCCGCCGCATATAATTCATTGGGGTTGGAAGGATTTATATCGATATCAACGCAACCGGTAGTTTCATCTATAAAAAGAGTTTGCCTCCATGTTTTACCGCCATCGCTGGTTTTATAAACTCCTCTTTCTTTATTAGCAGAATACAAATGCCCGAGTACGGCTACCCATGCCGTCTTATGATCGGTCGGATGCAATTGTATCTTTCCAATATGGTGTGATTCGGGTAAACCTAAGTATGTCCAGTTTTTACCGTTGTCTTCTGTTTTATAAATGCCGATACCCGAATAAGAAGAACGGCTGCTGTTCACTTCGCCGGTTCCTACCCAAATGGTCCTGGGTGTTCCTAATATGCCCTTTTCCGGTTTTGGTTCCCAATCAACGGCAATATCACCGATGAATAACATATCCAAACTATCCATAATGGGAGTAAAGGACTGGCCATTATTAGTTGTATGCCATAGTCCGCCGGTAGCATAAGCTACATAGAATTCTGTTGGGTCACCAGGATTTACATCAAGATCCACCACACGGCCGCTCATGATAGCCGGGCCTATATTGCGGAATTTCACATCATTGACAATAGAAAGAGCCTGCAATTTTCTCCGTTGATCAAGTCCCTGCATCCGCTCACCGCCCGGTGTAGGGTTCACTTGCGCCCGGGTTGTTAAAGTAATGATCACGGCCAGTGTAAGGCCAATAAAAAGCTTTAATTTTAGAGCCATAAACAAGCAGTTTTAGCGTTATTGAGAAGTATAAACTTACTAAACTATGCGGTTCATTATTGTTTTTTTTCTTTTGATTTCCATTAGCGGTTATAGCCAATGGAAAAGCTATAAGATCGGTATCAAAGGCGATACGCTGAACCGGGTGGATATGAAAGGTCTTAAACAGGGACCATGGGTGATCCAAATGCCCGGCCTTCGTGGCGAAAGAGGTTATGAAGAAGAAGGTTATTTTACAGATGATAATAAAGAAGGCACCTGGAAAAAATTTTCACTCGAAGGAATAAAGATCGCTGAGGAGAATTACCATTGGGGGAAACTGCATGGCAAGCAACAATATTTTACATACAATGGGGGATTGATGCGGGAAGAAAGCTGGAGAGCCATGGATCCTGCCATTAAGTTTGATACGGTGGCTGTCTATGACCTGAAAGATCCTACCAAAATAAAAGATTATGCGGTGGTAAAAAATGATGGCTATTCAGTTAAGCATGGTGTGTGGGTCTATTATGATCCGGTGGAAGGTGTGGAAACAGGATCAGAAAGATATTGGCTGGGAAAGATCCGTACCGATGATGATGAAATGATCGGCGACGAGGATATAAAGCCTCTTTCTATTGCTAATAATAAAGCAAAATCCGATACGGCCAGTAAGAAAACCAAGCCACAGGCTGTGCTGGATTATGAAAAGAAGAATTCAGGTAAGAAAAAGATAAAAGTGAGGGATGGGCAAACGGGCGGGAATTAGGAGGGAAGAATTAATAAATAAGAATTAATAATTAGTGAGAAAGTATGATGCTTTCTCATTTTTTTTGAGAGTTATTGATCGCATTCTTTGGCGACGATTGTATTCAACGAACCTGGGCAGGAACGGTGAAGCAGGCTATTTATTCTTATTAAAATAATTCCTGAAAAACAGAAGATGATAAGGAATGGAATTTCTCCAATAGGCCCAGTCATGTTTGCCGGGTCGCTCGGTATAATCATGCGGGATCTTTAATTGAACCATCTTATCATGTAAAGAGTGATTGTCTTTATAAAAAATATCGGATAAACCGCAATCGATAGTAATAGCAATAGAATCTTTTGGATACTGTTCAATGGCATTGATGAAAGAATAATCTTTCCAGTTATTAGCATAACTGATCGTATCGCCGATACGCTTCATGATCTCGAACCGGTTGCGGGAACTATTCAGATCAACACCACCACTCATACTTCCACAGGCGCCAAATGTTTCGGCATGACGGAATCCAAGGAATAAACCGCCATGTCCACCCATACTTAATCCTGTAATGGCTCTTCCTTTCCGGTCGCGGATAGTGGAATAATGCGCATCAATATATTCCGGCACTTCTTTGGCGATATAGGTTTCAAATTTCATTGAGGGATCTACGGGGCTGTCGAAATACCAGCTATTCAATCCTTCGGGGCAAACGATCATCAGTTTATACTCATCCGCATATTTTGTAAGATCAGGCACACGGGTGATCCAGTTGCTGTACCATCCGCCATAGCCATGCAAAAGATAAACAACCGGCAAGGGTATATTCTCATCCTGCGCCATTACTGGTCTTATAACAACACATTTAAATTCTTTATTCATTGCCTTGCTGTAGATGTTGACAGTGTCAACTGTAGCGGCGTTTATATTTAAAGTGTATAAAGCAAAAAAGAAAACTAAGAGCAAGCTCTTCGTGATATTTTTTTTAACACATAGGATCATAGGGTCATAGGGACACATAGGTTTACGTTTTTGGAAGTGCTGCATAATAACCATTTATCAATGTCTTTTGGCCTTCTTTGAATATATTGATACAATTAAAGTTAATCAAAATGCCTTTTGGTTTTTCAATGAGTTTCATATAGGTCAATAAAATAGCTTCATGTATGGGTAATAGCCGGTCAATCGATTTGAGCTCTGCGATTATCAGATCTTCAATTAGGACGTCAAATCTAAGCTCTGCATCAAGTTGGATCCCTTTATAGTATATCGGTACACTTTGTTGTGCCTGGTAGTGTAATCCTTTTATTGATAGTTCTCTTATAAAGCATTTTTCATAAACGCTTTCCAACAACCCTGGCCCCAATTGTTTATGCACTTCAATGGCGCAGCCAATCGTTGCATAAGTAAGTTCATCCAAATATTTTTGAGTTATCCTCATCCTATGTGCCCCTATGACCCTATGATCCTATGCGGTGAGAAATAAAAATAAAAAAAACCGTTTCGATAGAAACGGTTTTTTAAACGAGTAAAATAGTTTTAAAACGCTTTCTTCTCCTGCGCTCTTTGCATCGGGTTGCCGGTTTGTCCGCCACCGCCTCTTGGTCCGCCGCCCTGTCTTGCTTTGAAGATCGAGAACTTGGAAGGTTCCGGTATCGTATTCCAGCTATTATTAGCCGTATTGATATCTGCTGTTTCTTTCAACGGATCCAATTTGACAGAAGCTACTTCTTTGTCTTTGATAAATGTTTTGATCACCTTGTTCTCATTCTGTCTCCAAACCTGTGCAGGTATCCTTTCCACTTCTGTAGTTCCATCTTTATAGGTCCATTCGATAATGATCGGCATTACCAGCCCGCCTTTATTGCTGAAAGTAAGTTCATACATATTCTTATTACCATACTTCGCTTTTTCTTCTGGGCTGAGACCTTCAGCGGCTCTTGCCGGAACCGTTATTGATAATTTAGAAGTATCATAAGGTTCTATATTTCTTGCATATCTCCAGTAAAAATCACGCATAGAAGTATCCTTGTCTGTCTGGAAAGTAATTTTCGGATCTGTCCTGTTCCGGATCTTGGAGATATCATCAAATGTTGGGACCAATGGTTTGTCCGCATCTCTTTTTACAACCTGTTCTTTTGTTTCCGGTGACATAGCATCCAGGTCGGGCTTTGCATATTTCACAGAATCCAAAGAGATATCACATGCTTCGGTACTATAGAACCATCCTCTCCAGAACCAATCAAGATCTTCACCGCTTGCATCTTCCAGTGTACGGAAAAGATCAGCCGGCTCCGGATGCTTAAAGGCCCATCTTTTTGCATATTGTTTGAATGCATAATCGAACAGTTCTCTTCCCATAATAGTTTCGCGGAGGATATTCAAACCGGTAGCCGGTTTTGAATAAGCATTCGGGCCAAACTGGATAATGTTCTCGCTGTTTGTCATGATCGGTTCCAATTGGTCCTTTGGCAATTTCATATAATCAGTTATTGAGCCTGCAGGGCCACGACGGCTGGGGAATTTATTATCCCATAATTCTTCAGCGAGATATTCTACAAAAGTGTTCAATCCTTCATCCATCCAGCTCCACTGGCGTTCATCACTGTTGATGATCATCGGGAAGAAATTATGACCTACTTCATGAATGATAACACCTAACATTCCATTCTTCGTTCCTTCGCTATAGGTTCCGTCTTTTTCTGTTCTGCCAAAGTTGAAACAGATCATCGGGTATTCCATACCATTCGATGCTTCGATACTTTGTGCAACCGGGTAAGGATAAGGAATAGTGAAATTGGAATATGTTTTAATAGTATGTTCTACGGCTTTGCTGGAAAATTTGCGGTACAATCCATACGCTTCTTTGGCATAACCACTCATACACATCACTTTTCTTCCTTCGATCTTTGTTGCCAAAGCATCCCAGATGAATTTTCTGGATGAGCCCCAGGCAAAGTCACGAACATTATCCGCTTTGAATATCCATGTTTTCTTTGCAGTGCTTTTTTGTTTTTCAGCAGCTTTTGCTTCATCAAGTGTAACGATCTCAACAGGCTCGGATGAAGACTGTGCTTTATTCCAGCGGGCCATTTGTGCAGGTGTAAGAACAGCAGCATAGTTCTGGCATTCGCCGGTTGACATTATTGTGTGATCAGCCGGAACAGTCATTGCTACTTTGTAATTCCCAAAGGTCAATGCAAATTCTCCGCGGCCTGTAAATTGGTGATTCTGCCATCCCTGGAAATCGCTGTACACACAAAGACGGGGAAACCATTGTGTCATTGTAAAAAGATGATTGCCGTCTTCGGGGAAGAATTCATAGCCACCGCGGCCACCACGATTCTGGCGGTCGGCGATCTTATAATTCCAATCGAGCTTGAAAACAAAACGCTGACCGGGTTTTAATGGCACAGGCAATTCTATCCGCATCATGGTTTTGTTGACCGTGTACTTCAATGCTTTCCCGGTAGCATCGGTGAGTTTGGTGATCTGGTGACCATACCCGTTATCGGTTTTATTTTCATCGATCCTGTCCAACTGCTGCGGGCTTTGCTGCCTGTTCATTGGATTGTTGGTCTGGTAATTTGCATTGTTCACGCTGCTGTGCTGGTTCTCGTCTAACTGTAACCATAAATAATCAAGCACATCAGGAGAATTGTTGAAATAAGTAACCGTTTCGCTGCCATTCAGCTTCAGGTTCTTTTCATCCAATTCACATTTGATATCATAATCACAACGCTGCTGCCAGTATTTAGGACCGGGAGCGCCGCTGGCAGTACGGTATTCATTCGGGGTAGGGAAGATGCCTCCCATCTGTTCGAATTTATTACCATGGTTACTGCCGGGATTATTCGTTGTGTTCTGTGCGAAGATCATTACAGAAGAAAACACTGTAACGAATAAGAAAACGGATCTTTTCATTGTACTTGTTTTAGTGTTTGACCAAATTCCGAAGGCTGTCAAATCTAAGCTAAAACCAGTAAAAAAAAGCCGCCCTTACACGAACGGCGTAACCAGATAAAAACTAAAAGATAAAAGTTAAGTTTCCGATGTGGAGGGACTCAACTTTTATCTTTTAACTATTAGTTTTTCAGTTAGAATGCTTTCTTTTCCTGTGCTTTTTGCATTGGGTTCAGGCCACCACCGGGCGGTACATTCTGTTTTTGCTTGAATACTTTGAACTTACTCGGCGGTTTGATATCGCCATAGGTATTATTGCTTTCATCCACATCAGCTGTTTCCCTGTAGGGATCCAGTTTTACAGAAGCAACCTCTTTGTCTTTCATAAAGGTCTTGATCACTTTCTGTTCGTTCTTTCTCCATACTTGTGCAGGGATCCTTTCTATTTCTTTAGTTCCATCTTTATAGGTCCATTCGATAATGATCGGCATTACAAGCCCGCCTTTATTGCTAAAGGTTATTTCATACATATTCTTATTACCGTATTTTTCTTTTCCTTCTGCATCCAGTGCTTCGGTTTGCGCTCTTTGTAAAACAGGATATTTGGTTGAATCCCATTTTTCCATTTCCCTGTCGTATCTCCAGTAAAAATCACGCAATGCGGTATCTTTGTCCGTTTCGAAGGCGATATTCTTGTCTTGTTTGTTGCGAACTTTTGAGATATCCTTTTCTTCCATAGGATTTACCTGTGGCTTTGCCAATGCAAGCATGATCGTTGTATCATTAACCTGGGCCGGTACGGCATTCACATCAGCTACCGCATGTTTGATGGTATCAATAGAAATATCGCATGCATCCGTGCCATAGAACCACCCTCTCCAGAACCAGTCAAGGTCTTCGCCGGTTGCATCTTCCAGTGTTCTGAAAAGATCGGCAGGCGTTGGAGATTTGAAAGCCCAGCGTCTTGAATATTCCCTGAAGGCTTCATCAAATGCTTCACGGCCTACAATTGTTTCTCTTAAAATATTTAAACCGGTCGCCACTTTTGAATAAGCATTTGCACCAAAATTGTTGATGTTCTCTGAATTCGTCATGATCGGCTCCAACTGGTCCTTCGGCAATTTCATATAATTGGTGATCGTCCAGGCCGGGCCACCATTAGAAGGGAATTTATTATCCCATAATTCCTGTGTGAGGTATTGCAGGTAAGAATTCAAACCTTCATCCATCCATGTCCACTGTCTTTCATCGCTGTTAACGATCATTGGGAAAAAAGTATGGCCCACTTCGTGAATGATCACAAAGATCGCAGCATTCTTATTGCCTTCTGAATAAGAACCATCCGGTAACGCTCTTCCGGGATTGAAAGAGATCATCGGGTATTCCATTCCCTGGTTGCCTTCTACGCTGATAGCAACAGGATAAGGATATGGAATGGAGAAGCTGGAATATGTTTTTAATGTATGCGCAACTGCTTTTGTTGAATACTTGCTGTAAATAGGATAAGCTTCTTTGGCATAATAACTCATCGCCATTGCTTTCTTTCCTTCTATCATGGCAGGCATTGCATCCCAAACAAAACGGCGGGAAGATGTCCACGCAAAATCCCGGACATTCTCTGCTTTGAAGATCCATGTTTTTTTCGCCGAGCTTTTTTTCTTCGAAGCAGTCAATGCTTCATCCAATGTGATTATTTGTACAGGCTCTTTAGCTGTTTGTGCTTTCTGCCAGCGGGCCATTTGTGTTGGCGATAATGTTTGTGTATAGTTCTGGCATTGACCCGTGCCACCTACCATATGATCGGCCGGAACGGTCATCTGTACATTGAAATTTCCAAAAGACAAAGTGAATTCTCCTGTTCCGGTGAATTGATGATTCTGCCATCCCTGGTCATCGCTGTAGCGGCAAAGACGGGGATACCATTGCGTCATTGTATAGTTATTGTTATTATCCTCAGGAAAATTTTCATAGCCACCTCTTGCACCACCAAAGCGTAAAAAGTCGCCGCGGTTGGCGAGTTTATAGTTCCAATCCACTTTGAAAGAAAATTTCTGACCGGGTTTCAAGGGAACCGGCAGGTCCACTTTCATCATTGTTTTGTTCAGGGTGTATTTGAGCGATTTTCCTGCTACATCAGTAAGCTTCGTTATATTAAAACCAAACCCATTATCTGATTTTCTTTCTTCAAAACGATCTAACACTTTGTCGGTGTATTGTGTACCGAGTGTATTCTGGTTTTGGTAATTCGCATTATTTGTAGTGCTGTGCTGGTTCTCATCCAATTGAAGCCAGAGATAGTTAAGTATATCCGGTGAATTATTGAAATACGTAATGGTTTCGCTGCCGGTCAGTTTATTATTGGCCTCATCCAGTTCGCATTTAATATCATAATCCACTCTTTGCTGCCAATACCTGGTGCCCGGTGCACCGCTGGCCGTACGCTGTTCGTTGGGCGTAGGCAATATGGTGCCTAACTGCTCAAACTTATTAGCATGGTTTGATTTTTCATTGTTTTGAATTTGAGCCTGCATGCTTGAACTTAATATCAGCAAGAGGCAAAACAGTAACAGGTTTTTTTTCATGACTTTTATTTTATGTTGGAAAACGATCGAATACCATTTTAAGAGCAAAAGCAAGAACAACGACGGATAAGAGAATTACCCAAACACGACGATTGACCTTGCAGATAGTTACAATAAGATAAGCCAGCAAAAGATTGACAAGCACTACTGCTATTTGTCCTGCTTCCAATCCCACATTAAAACCGAATAAGCTCCAGCCAATGCCCTGGTCATCGGCCATCATAAAGCGGATGGAATTGGCAAAGCCCATTCCGTGTATCAACCCAAAAAGCAACGCCAGTATATAATTGATGCGGATCGATTTTTTAGTGAACTCTTTTTGAAACAGGTTGGAAGCAGCAGTAATGACGATCGTCAGGGGTATCAGGAACTCCACCCAGCGGGTATTGAACCTTATTATGTCAAAAACACTTAATGCAAGAGTGAGGGAATGACCGATCGTAAATGCAGTAACAAGGATCAATACCTGTTTCCAGTCTTTTAATAAATAAATAGCGCCCAGAGCAATGATGAACAACTGGTGATCCAGCGCATCTTTGCTGATGATATGCTCCCAGCCTAATCTAAAATAAAATCCGAAATCCTGCATCTTATCAATAGTAGTTTGCGTCTGATCGTCAGACCGCTTGTAAACGACTTTCAACTTATAGGGTATTATAAGCGGTCAGACGAGTAAAGAAAAACTTTATAAGCGGTCAGACGGTTTGGCGACGAATGCCAAAATAATCCAGACTTTTGCAAATCAAACAAATTATTGTGTCAATGGTGTCATCTTTCAATAAGTGGTTCTTTTTTTCAACCTTTCCCCTGCTTTTAATGATTGGAGGAGAAAAAGGGTTACAAAAGGTTGAATTCCCCGTGCCGGAAGCGCCTCATCCTTTTCATGTAAGTGTGGTAGAGATCGAACATAATGCTAACGACAAAACGCTTGAGATCAGTTGTAAGATATTTACCGATGATTTTGAAACGATCCTGGCCAGGAATTATAATGCAAAGGTCGATCTGACCAATCCTCCGGCTAATAACCATGCAGCTATGGATAGCCTGGTAAAAAAATATATCTATAGCCATTTGTCGCTGAAACTGGGTGGCAAACCGGCTGCTTTTAATTATATCGGTTATGAAGTGGAGAAAGAAGCGGCTTATGGTTATATCGAAGTGGCGAATGTTACGGCTGTAAGCAAATTAGATATTACCAATACTGTCCTCTTTGATAAGTTTGACGACCAGGTCAACATCATGCATGTAAAAGTGAATGGCGACAGGAAGAGTACAAAGCTGAATTATCCCGATAAAGAAACTTCTTTTAATTTCTAGATAAAAACTACCAGATAAAAACTAAAAGATAATAGATAATAGTTGGGAGTATCATGATCAACAGACTCTAACTTTTATCTATTGGTTATTATCTTTTACCTATTCTTCCATTTCTTCTTTGATCTCCTGGCTGATCTTCACCAGCACTTTATCGATACGATGGCCATCCATATCGACGATCTCTATTTTAAAACCTTTCCAGGCAAGCTTTTCACCTGTTTTGGGAATATGTTCCAGTTCATGCAAAACAAAACCGGCAAGTGTATCGAAATCATGTTCGCCTTCATTCAACCAGTCCGCTTTTTCGAAATAAGTAAGAAAATCATAGAAAGGGATTTGTCCATCAACTAAAAATGAGCCATCGTCTCTTTTTTGGATCCCATAATTGGCAAAGTCGGGTTGTGGCATTTCTCCAACGATAGCCTGGAGGATATCATTTAAAGTGATAAGGCCTAAAATGCTCCCGTATTCATCCACAATAAAACAGGAATGCTGTTTGGTCTGTTTGAATTTTTCCAATACCTGGTAAGCGGAATTATTTTCAGGAATAAATAAAGCCGGTTTCATGATGTCTTTGAACAAGGTACTGTCGGGACTTATATATAGGTCTTTGATGGAAACGATGCCTTTCATATTATCGATATCGCCATCGCAGATCGGGTAATTTGAATGCGGCTCCTTGAATATTTTTTCTTTGATCTTGTCTTCGTTATCGTCGAGATTGAACCAGATGATATCGCTGCGGTGTGTCATCAGCGATGTGATATTCCGATCACCCAAATGGAATACCCTGTTAATGATATCCTGCTCGGCTTCATCGATCGTGCCTGCCTCGGTTCCTTCGGTGATCAATGTTTTGATCTCTTCTTCCGTCACTGCATCATCTTTTGATCGTTTGATATTAAAAATGCGGAAGAATAAAACACTGATCTTGTTCAGCAGCCATACAATAGGATGTGTGAAGCCGGCAAAAACATTCATTGGACCCGCTACAAGCTTTGCGATCCGCTCTGCCCTTAACAATCCAATTTGTTTGGGTATCAATTCACCGAAAATGATCGACAAAAAAGTTACAATGATAACAATGATCGTAGTGGAAACTGTATCGGCATAAGGTCGAAGGAAATCGATTTTCTCAATGGAAGGCTGCAGGTAACGGGAAAATCTTTCACCGGAATATACCCCGGTAAGGATTGCGATCAGTGTGATGCCGATCTGCGCAGCCGATAAAAATTTTTCGGGTGTATTGGCCAGGTCCAGCGCTCTTTTGGCTTTCAGATCTCCTTTTTCAGCAAGGTGTTCAAGTCTTGATTTACGGGCAGAAACAAGAGCGATCTCGGACATTACAAAAAGGCCATTAATAAAGATCAACGCCAGCAATATGAATATCTCCATTTAGTCGTACAAGTTGGTTTGCCGAAGATACTGAATCTGGCGCTATTGGGTTTCGGAGTACTTGTTCAAAAGGTTCAAGAGGTTTAAGAAGTTCAAAAGGTTTAAAGCCCGTGGTTATCTTACAAATTGCCGGGAGCTACAAACCTTTTGAACTTCTTAAACCTCTTGAACCTTTTAAACCTCTTTAACTTCTGAAACTTATATTCAATATTTTTGCGACGCATGATGAAACAAAACATATCCCGCTTTATTCATTCAAGACTGCTGCGCTGGATGCTGCTGACCGGTTGTTTCTTTTTGCTTCTGCTTACTTTATTCCGGGTGGTTTTCCATCTTGTTTATGCGCCTGCCGGTGAAAAAGGTTTTGGCGCTGCTTTCTGGATGGGATTTCGTTATGATGCAAGGATCGTTTGTGTTTTTTTATTCATCATTATGCTGGCAGGCATATCGTGGATCTTCAGACCGTTTAATAACCGTGCAGCAAGGATCGTGCTGTTTACATTAACCGGGCTTTTCGCTGTACTGCTCGTTCTTTTTTGCACATTTGATTTTTATTACTTTGATTATCGCCAGCAGCGTCTTAATGCAAGTGTATTGAGTTTTGCCGGTGACGCCGCGATATCCAAGAACATGATCTGGCAAACTTATCCTGTTGTCAAAATACTGATCATTTGGCTCGTTCTTTTTGCAGCAATATTTTTTGTTACACGCTTCATTTACCGCCTTTGCAAAAAAGAGCCTGTCAAAACTGCCAAACGGAATATTATTATCAGCTATATCGTTTGTTTTTTTGTTTTGGGATTGGCCATATTCGGAAGGATCGGCCAGTATCCATTGCGCTGGAGCGATGCGTATCGTCTTAACAGCGATTATAAAGCCAGTCTTGCATTAAATCCCATTCAAAGTTTTTTCAGCAGTTTAAAATTCCGCAAAGCAAGTTTTGACCTGCAAAAAACAAAACAGTATTACAGTGTAATGGCTGCTGAAATGGGAGTGACCGATCCCAATGAAACGATATTGAATTTTTCCCGCCAGGGCCAAACAAATGATTCAATGCGTAACAGCAAACCCAATATTGTATTGGTTGTTTGCGAAAGTTTTTCTGCGTATAAAAGTTCTATGTGGGGCAATCCTTTGAATACAACTCCCTACTTTAATGAACTTTGTAAACAAGGTATCTTTTTTAAGAATTGTTTTTCACCGGCGTATGGAACGGCCCGCGGCATTTGGGCCCTTATTACCGGTGTGCCAGATGTAACCGAAATGGTATTAAAAACCGCCAGCAGGAACCCGAACCTTGTCGATCAGCATACGATACTGAACGATATACAAGGCTATGAGAAATTTTATTTTATTGGTGGCAGCGCCAGTTGGGCCAATATAAGAGGAGTGCTGATGGATAATATAAAGGATCTTCATCTATACGAGCAGCAGGATTACAGATCGCCGGCTGTGGATGTGTGGGGCATCAGTGATAAGGATCTTTTCCTGGAAGCAAATGATGTTATAAAAAAACAGGAGCAACCATTCTTTGCCATTATTCAAACGGCCGATAATCATCGTCCCTATACAATTCCTTCGGAAGACAAACCAAATATTAAACTGAAAAATTTTCCAAGAGATACTTTATTGAAATATGGTTTTTGGGATAATGAAGAACTGAATGCTTATACGTATATGGATTATACATATAAAACATTTATCGAAGCCGTACAGAAAGAAAAATATTTCAATAATACCATTTTTGTTTTTGTCGGTGATCATGGTATCCGCGGAAGCGCCGGTGATATGTTTCCCAAAGTATGGAGTGAACAAAGTTTGACATTGCAACATGTGCCGCTCTTATTTTATGCGCCTTCCCTGTTGAAACCATCGGTCGTTGAAACCAAAGTATCGCAGATCGATATCATGCCGGGCATTGCTTACCTCGCAGGTTTGCCCGCAACCAATACTACATTGGGAAGAAATATTTTTGCAGATACACTGCAGGCCGATACAAATAGTTTACACAATCATGCTTTTATTCTTGATCCTGACAGAAGCCTTATTGGACTGCTGACCGGGAAATATTATTATGAATACAACCGGGAAACAAAAAAAGAAGGAGTTTATTCGTTGTTGAATAATGATCCGGTAAAACCCGGAGAGCCGGGCGACAGCCTGCTTACCCGAATGCGCAATCTTACATTGGGTTATTATGAAACTTCACGTTACCTGTTATTTAATAATAAAAAGAAACGGTAGTGATGATGGTTGGATGGTTTGATCGTTGAATTGTTATCAAAAGCCATTCAGCCATTTAACAATCAAACAATTCAACCGCTATCCCGGCAACGGTCCGAAAAATTTATTGAATAAATAACTGTACAGAACTGCAAAGCTGATGCCCAGCGTTGCTCCGCCAAGAATATCTCCCGGGTAATGAACACCAACATATACCTGCGCATAACATATAGCAGCAGCCCATAGAACGGCGAGCCATACCCATTTTTTAAAAATATGGCGGAAGGTTATAAAAATAAATGTGGCCATGCCGAAATGATTGGCCGCATGATTGGAAGTAAATCCATATCCCGAAGGGCAAACTACCAGTAACCGTAAATGAGGGAATAAATTAGGAGTATTACAGGGCCTGACACGATGCAGGTTATGTTTGAACACATTCGTTCCTACCATATCTGCACAAGCTACCACCAGCAGGAAAAAAATGATCCACCAAACCCCTTTTATTTTATAATTGATACTTACAAAAACGATGATAAAAAGATAGACCGGCGCCCAAACATAAGAGATACGGAGAAAGGGCATGAGTATATCGAAGAAAGGGTTGTTCAGATCATTGTTGATAAGATTGAACAATGCCTGGTCCCATTTCTGTAATGTTTGTCCGAGATCTAATAGAAACATTGCAACAAATGTAAGGGAATAGATAATAGATAATAACTAACAGGTAATAGTTGGCGTCTCAAAGATGTTATCTGTTTCCGGCCAATTTAAATTACTGCCCAAAACCTTAAAAACTTTTCGAATTAAAAGAACTATTATCTGTTCACTCTTAGTTATTATCTAAAACAGTTGCTGATGCCATTTAAAATAATTTTATTTGCAGTTGGTTCGCACCGACCTTCACCTTGTTTGTAAAATATAAAATACCGAAGACCATTTTGTGGGTGATCAACCTGCTGTTGCTGTTCCTGGCAATATTCACTATTTACAGGCTGGCCACTTTTTTTGTATTCAGGCATAAGTTCTATCCAAAAGGTATTGGGTTGGATGAAATGATCCCTTCTTTCCTGTTGGGAATGCGTTATGATCTTCGCTGGATCGCTTTTATATTATTGCCCATTATCATTGTCAGCCTGCGGCCGGGATTGTCTCCTTTTTATTCTGCCCGCAATAAAAAAATATGGACCTGGTATTTAGCTTTTGTCACTTTTATTCTTTTCTTCTTTTTTGCAGCAGGGTTTGTGAACCTTTCTTATAACCTCGAACCACTCGATGCTGGCGCTATGAATTTTGCCGAAGATTTCAGCATTTCCTGGAAAATGATGTGGCAAACATACCCGATGCTCTTAATGATATCGGGACTGGTGGCGGCTGTATTAGTGGTTCGCTGGATGTATCACCGCAGTCATTGGCAGGTGACCAGCAAAACAGATGGAAAAGGAATTCTTTATCGCCGCAAACATTTTATCATCGCCGCTTTAGTACTGGGAATATTTGCCTGGGGCAACCTGTCATGGCCGCCGCTCAGCCGCAATGATAGTTTCCGGTTCAATAATGAATTCAGATCGTATATAGCTATCAATCCAATCCAGAATTTTTTCACTACGTTAAAACAAAGAAAACCTGAATTCAGCGAACAAACAGCAAGAGAAGTTTTTCCGTTGATGAAACAATGGATGCAATTGAAAAATGATAGTTTTTCTTACCGCAGGGAAGTCAATTATCCTTTTTATGATTCGGTGCAGAACCGTCCCAATATCATTTTGGTACAATGCGAATCATTCAGCATGTATAAAAGCAGTATGAGCGGAAATCCATTGAATCCGACACCCTATTTTAATTCGCTTTGCCAAAATGGGATATTCTTTGAACGTTGTTTCTCCCCGCATTTTTCAACTGCAAGGGCTTTATTCGCTACGCTGACAGGTATACCGGATGCACAACTTTTTAAATTTTCCACCCGCATCCCCGAAGCGATGGATCAGCATACGATCGTCAATGACCTGGAGGGTTATGACAAGCATTATTTTTTAGGTGGCGATCCTGAGTTCAACAATTTTGAAGGATTACTGAAGAATGTAAAAGGTTTGCAAATGCATACCAGGGGTTCGTTCACATCGCCCGACATAAATGTTTGGGGCATCAGCGATAAAGATCTTTTTTTGGAAGCCAATAAGGTTTTTAAAAAGAAAGACAAACCTTTTTTTGCTTATATACAAACAGCCGGTAATCATCACCCGTACGACCGTTCCATTTCGCCGAAGGATACCGACTTTCATAAAATAGAGATCGACAAGAAAGAACTAAAGAAATATGGGTTTAGTTCGGCGGGAGAATTCAATGCATTCCGTTATTCTGATTATTGTTTTCAGAAATTCATGGAAGCCGCCAGTAAGGAAAATTATTTTCAGAATACCATTTTTATCTTTTTCGGTGATCATGGGGTGGCCGGTAATGCAGAAGCACTTTATCCTTCTGTGTGGACGGAACAACGATTGACGAATGAACATGTGCCGTTGCTTTTTTATGCGCCGCAGTTATTACAACCGCAAAAGAGAGGAGAGACGGCATCACAAATAGATATTTTGCCGACCATTGCAGGTATTTTGCAACGATCTTATGTCAATACAACATTGGGAAGAGACCTGCTTGATTCTGCCAAGAAAAATAGTTATGCTTTTATCACCAGCACAACCGGTTCGATCGGGATGGTGACGGATAGTTTTTATTTTACAAGAAGAATAAATTTTCCCGGTGAACAATTATTACCAATGAAACCGGGTATCAGTATCAGCAAAGAACAAACGGAAGCCATTAAGAAAAAATTGTCTGATTTTACTACGGCATTCTTCGAAACGGCGAAATGGATGATCATGAATAATAAGCAGAAGTAAAGAGAATCTTGAAATTTCGGGATTGGGAAATTTTGAAATTTCAGGAGTGTGTAATAAACTTTAGATATTCAATATCTCTGGTTTGGTAAAGTCGCACCGAATTTGAAAAAATTTTCCAATTTCCCAATTCCACTTTTCCCAATCTTTATCATTGAGATTTTCCTGCAATCACGATCAGCCGCGGCGTCTTCCTCACATCATAATGGCCGAAATCATAATCGCCAAACACTTCTTTTACCTGCAATCCCTGGAAACTCATCATATCGGTAAAATCTCCCAATGAGAATTTAGCAACTTTTTCTGTGCAACTCATCGGTTCGGGTAATGATGGATCGGTAACGGTGATCTTTTTATGAAAATGTGTTTCATCATCCCATCGGTGAATATCATAAACGGTATCGCCAACTTTTTTCATTTCATTATGCACTAAATGTTCTTCCGCGTAATGAACATTCAGGTAATCGATCACCAGTTTACCTGTTGGTTTCAGGCTTTTGGTGATCGTGCGGATCGCATCGTCATGTTCTCTTCTTGTTTTGAAATAACCGAAACTGGTAAAGAAGTTGAAAGCATGATCATAATAATTCACCCAAAAAGGCAGGCGCATATCATGCACAAAAAAACTGAGATTATCTTTTTCATATTGCTTGGCGATCCGGATGCTGTCATACGAAAGATCGATACCCGTCACTTCAAAACCCATCGAAGCAAGTATCTTGCTGTGCCTTCCTTTTCCGCAGGCTACATCCAGCATGCGGCTGGCAGGTTTTGGTTGAAGATGACCGATCAGCTTTTTGATAAATACCCCGGCTTCCTTTTCATCCCTTTCAAAATATAGTTTGTGATAGAAAGGAGAATTGAACCAGTCTTTATACCATGCTTTGTCGGCCATATACAAATATAAACGAAGAGGATGGGAAAGACCGAAAGACCGGAAGTCCGGAAGTCCGGAAGTCCGGAAGAAAATTGCTTTTATTGTAAAAGTCTTTCGGTCTTTCCGACTTTCCGACTTTCCAACTTCCGGACTTTACGACTTACTGACTTTGATTCTGTATTTTCGCAACCCTAAACTTAAAACCTAAAACCTAAAACTTTCATAGTGCCGTTAATCAAAAGCATATCGGGAATAAGAGGAACGATCGGTGATAAACCTGGCGAAAACCTTACACCGGCTGATATTGAAAAATTCACTGCGGCTTTTGCCACTTTATTGATGGAAAAAAGTAAGAACAGGAAGCATAAGATGGTCATTGGCCGTGATGGAAGAACCAGTGGCGCTATGGTCCGGGGTATTGTTGCCAGCACACTCACAACGATGGGGATCGATGTCATCGACCTTGGCTTATCAACTACACCAACTGTAGAGATAGCGGTGAAAAAGGAGAAAGCAATGGGCGGCATTATCATTACGGCCAGTCATAATCCCGAAGAATGGAATGCATTGAAACTATTGAATAAAAGAGGCGAATTCATTTCTGCAAAAAGAGGCGCCAAAGTGCTGGCTATTGCAGAGAAAGAAGATTTTGGGGTGAAGCAGGCCCGGAAAGCGGGAACGATCATCAATGACGATAGTTATCTGCAAAAACATATCGATGCAATTTTAAAATATCCATTGGTCGATGCCAAAGCCATTGCAAAGCAGGAATATAAAATTGTTGTTGATGCGGTGAATTCTACCGGCGCCATTTTTGTTCCGGCTTTATTAAAAGCATTGGGAGTAAATGATGTGATCGTATTGAATGGAGAAGTAACCGGGAAGTTTGCGCACAATCCCGAGCCATTACCCGAACATCTTACGCAATTGAGCAATGAAGTAGTGAAACAAAAAGCTCATTTGGGTATTGCGGTCGATCCCGATGTGGATCGTTTGTGTTTTGTTTGTGAAGATGGAAAAATGTTTGGTGAAGAATATACTCTCGTAGCCATTGCCGATTATGTATTGAGTAAAAGAAAAGGTAATACGGTCAGCAATATGAGCAGTACCAAATCGCTGAAAGAAGTTACGCTGAAACATAAAGGCAAATATTTTCCATCGGCAGTAGGAGAGGTGAATGTAGTGAAGAAGATGAAAGAAGCCAGGGCTGTCATCGGTGGAGAAGGCAATGGCGGTATCATCGTTCCGGATTTTCATTATGGCCGCGATGCACTGATCGGTATCGGCTTATTCCTGACCCATTTGGCGGAGTCGGGAAAAAGTATCAGTGCATTGCGCAAACAATATCCCGACTATTTTATTTCAAAGAATAAAATTGAATTGGAGAAAGGCGTTGATGTAAAACCGATCTTTGAAAAGATCAAAAAGAAATATAAAAACAATCCCATCAATGATGAGGACGGGTTAAAAATTGAATTTGATAATGATTGGGTGCATCTCCGCACTTCCAATACAGAACCGATCATTCGTATTTATGCAGAAAGCGATCTCGAGACAAAAGCTAATAATATTGCGCAGCAGGTGATGCGGGATATTAAGGAGTTTGGGTAAGTATCGGCTGAGATGCTCTTAGATTTCTTCTATAAATTAAGGCTTTACGAAGTTAACTTTGTGTTTCTCCGTGTCTTCGTGTCTTAGTGGTTCAAATAATCACATCACAATTCTCTTACTTATCTTTGCGGACATTAAAAATCTAAGTTCCCCTTCAGGGGACAGGGAGTATGAAAAGAATCTACTTCGATAACGCCGCCACTACTGCACTCGACAAAGAAGTGCTGGATGCAATGTTGCCGTATATGACGGAACAATTTGGTAATCCATCTTCTATTTATTCTTACGGAAGAGAAAGCAGGTTGGCTATTGAGAATGCAAGAAAAACGGTGGCTAAATTACTGAATGCACACCCGGGAGAAATTTTCTTTACCAGCGGCGGTACTGAAAGTAATAACACCGCAATTTTATCTTCGATAAGAGATCTTGGTTGCAAGCATATCATCTCTTCACCGGTAGAACATCATGCGGTATTACATACTGTCGAACATTATGGTTGCGGCGAAGGTGTTACCTATAGTTATGTAAAACTGTTGCCCAACGGCCATGTTGATCTTACAGATCTGGATGAACAACTTTCAGCGCAAACTGAACGCTGTATTGTTTCATTGATGCATGCCAATAATGAAATTGGAAATTTATTGGATATCGATGCTGTCGGTAATCTTTGCAAAAAATACAATGCGATCTTTCATTCCGATTGTGTGCAAACAGTCGGGCATTATCCTCTCGACCTGAGAAAAACGCCTATTCATTTTATCTCGGCTGCGGGACATAAATTCCATGGACCAAAAGGTATCGGTATTCTTTATGTCAATGATAATGTCAGGATCAAACCTTTCATATTTGGCGGCGGACAGGAAAGAAATATGAGAGCCGGTACAGAAAATTTGTATGGCATTGTTGGTTTTGCCAAAGCATTGGAACTGGCAATGGCCAACCAGGAAAAAGACAGCGCATATATTCAATCGTTAAAGACTTATATGATCGCCCAGCTTCGTGAACATATCAAAGGAGTACAGTTCAATGGAGACCAGGAAGGAAAATGTTTGTACACCGTTTTGAGTGCAGCTTTTCCTAAAACGGAAAAGTCGGAAATGATACTTTTTAATCTCGATATAAATAATATCTGTGTTTCCGGCGGCAGCGCCTGCAGCAGCGGGGCGGATATCGGCTCGCATGTGATACGGGCCATCAATAACAATCCTAATCTTGTCACCGTTCGTTTTTCTTTCAGTAAACACAATACGAAGGAAGAAGTGGATGCGGTGGTTGGTAAGGTGAAGGAACTTATTTAGTCGGGAAGTCCGAAAGACGGGAAGAGGGGAAGCATAGATAAAAATTTAAACTGGCTTCAATTTATTCCTTAGTGAGTTTATCATCACTAATATTTCTTCGCAAAGAGAATATATCCTTTCGAAATCTTCATTTTTAATAAAGCCTCGCTTCCTGGCAAGATGGATACATGCGACTACTTCAATATCGGATCGCAATGCAATACCAAGAAACCTCCTGAATTCAGCATCAGATTGTCCGGTTGATCCTTCAGCAATATTTAAGGAAACCGAATCGGCCGCTCTTTTAATTTGGGAGGTTAGGATGAAAAGCTCATCTTTTGGAAATGTTTTTGAAACAACATGCACAGCTCTGAAAGTTCCACAGCCTTTTGCCATATCAATAATTTTTCAAACTTAAAAGCCATAAAATGAAAACTAACTGACTTTTATCAAAAGGTGTTGAGAATTAAAACAATTAAAAGTTCTTTTCCCATGAAAGAGTTCTTTCTTCCGGACTTCCGGACTTCCCGTCTTTCCGTCTATTCAACCTTTCATAAATAAAATTTGGAACATTACGAATTTCCGTAGATTTACGAAAATTTCGTAGTTATGGAAAAACTCACACATGTTGAAGAAGAAACCATGCAGGCCGTTTGGCGCAGCGGTGAAGGCAATGTAAAATCATTTATGGAACATCTTGATGAAGAAGTTCCTTACACTACAGTAGCCTCTACCATCAAGAATCTTGAAAAGAAAGGGTATCTCAGCAGCCGCCTGGTTGGGAATGCTTATTTATATAAGCCTGCTATCAGCGAAGAAGAGTATAAGAAGAAATTCATGGGAAGTGTCGTGAAAGAATATTTCGACAATTCATATAAAGAGCTGGTGAATTTTTTTGTAGAACAAAAGAAATTATCTGCTAAAGAATTGAAAGAGATCATTACGATGATCGAAAAAGGAAATAGTTAATGTGTGAGACGCTCCGCGAAACGTCAGACACAATAAAGAACTAACATAAAAACTAATTATATGTCTTTCTTTTTTGCCTACCTCATCAAATTTTCCATCAGCCTGGCGGCTGTCTATTTATTTTACCGCTTTGTGCTTCGGCGTCTTACTTTTTATAATTGGAACCGCTGGTACCTGCTGGGCTATACATTGCTGTCTTTTTTTATTGCGGCGATCAATATCACTCCCTTGCTGCAGCAAAATAAATTAGTGGATAATAAAACGATCCAATGGGTGCCTGCGCTGGATCTTGATGGACAAAATGCAGCGATCGGTAATACCGTCCATAAAACATCCGGTGACTGGAGCGCATGGGACTGGACATTTTTTATTCTACTAGCGGGAACGGTCATTCTATTGTTACGGCTACTCATTCAATATATTTCTTTTTTACGTATCCGTTCGAAAGCACGATTACTTTCTGATAATGGTATGCGCATTTACCAGGTTGATGGCAATATCATCCCTTTTTCATTTGGCAATTCGATATTCATTAACCAGCAACTGCATACCGAAGAAGAACTCCAGGAGATCATCCGTCATGAATTCGTACATGTCAAGCAAAGACACAGCATCGATATTTTATGGGGTGAATTGCTTTGTATCATCAATTGGTATAATCCTTTTGCCTGGCTTTTATGTCATTCCATCCGGCAAAACCTTGAATTCATTGCAGATCATAAAGTGATCAGTCATGGTGTTGACCGTAAACAGTATCAATACCTGCTGTTAAAAGTAATAGGTAATAATCATTTTAGTATAGCTTCCAAGTTCAATTTTTCTTCACTTAAAAAACGTATAGCCATGATGAACAAAATGAAAAGTGCAGGAGTGCACATTGTAAAATTCCTTTTTATACTGCCATTGATCGCAGTATTGCTGGTGGCTTTCCGGAAGGATCGCCAGGATAAACAGCAACAAAACCCTTCGGAAAGATCTTTTGCAAAAGCCGGTGGAATGCAGGCCGCATTGATCGATACTATCCCATTTGTCGTTACTCCCAACAGCAAAGGTTATCTCATCGATGTCATTGGTGTGAATGGCGAATGTACCGTCGTGATCAAGGACAAAAAAGGAAAAGAGCTGGAAAGACTAACCCTGAACAAGTGGAAAGAAGAAAAAAAATATGAACAGCAATATGGTGAGATATTACCTCCGCCACCGGCAGATGCTTTAGTTGCTCTGCGTCCTTTGGATGCGCTTGCACCTTTGGATCCTCTTAAACCGTTAGAACCTCTTCAACCTGTATTTCCTCTGGGATGTCCGGTTAATGATATAGCGCCACCTGCAGATGCGGTAACAGCCAGCGGCATTAATTTGAACGGTATCAGCCGTGAATATGAGATCACTAATAAGAAAGCGTGGTTGAAATTACTGGACGGAACAATTGAAGAGTATGACCTGACCAATAAAAACCAAAAAGAAGCTTTTGAAAAAAAATATGGAAGGATCATTCATCTTAATACGAATGTCACTACCACCGTTGCCCCCAATGTAAATACTAATTTGAAGACCAACGTGAATACTAATTTGAAAACAACTGTAGCAACATCAGTTAACAGCAATCTTAACACTAACGTTAATACAGTGATCTCGATCCCGTCGCCCAAAGCTGCAGTAGGCAGTAATCTCATTACAACGGTAGCGGGCAGCGATCTTTATACAGCGGTGGCTCCGGCAGCAATATCAGAGGATGGAGTAATAGCGGTTTCTTCGACTACACCCGCTCCCCATGGCATAGGTATCAACGGGACAGATTTTTACAGTCATCTTATTACCGGTAAAGAAGATATCGTTATTACGATCACAAGGAATACTACCCGCCAGGAACTGGATAAATTCATTACCGATATGAAAGCAAAAGGCGTGGAGCTTGATTTTGATGAGATCGAATACAACGAGAAAGGAAAATTGGCGGCCATTTCCGGTAATATGAGATCCGGTGGCAGTCACAGCAATTTTATTGCTAATAATGATTTTGGTAAACTCGTTTTAGCCATGATCAAAAAAGGCGACCAGGTTTATTTTAAAGTGAGTGTAAACGCAAAAGAAGTGATTTAAGGACAATTTTAAATGTTGAGTGTTAAATGCTAAATACGGTTTCCATATCTAACATTTAACACTCAACATTCAACATCCGATATGCATATGAAAAATAGTCTTATCCCGCTTTTTTGCCTCTTACTCTGTACTACTTGTATGGCCGGTCCCGGTTATCAAATAAGAACTGCGGATAAAATAAGAATTAAAGAGGCCATTACTATTTCCAAAAAATTCGGGGACAATATCTGGCCAGGCATCAATGCTGTTCCATTTGCGATGGTACTAGTTACCGACAGCATAGAATTTCTTATCAATCATACAAACCCGCCTTCCGATTTCATTTTTTTGAATAATGACACAGATCTTGCAACAGCTATTTATTATCGTAAAAGGCAATACCCTGCCGGCTGGCTGGCCACCTTTCCTGTCAATGGTATCAATTGTATTGTAGCAGGTACGCCTGAGAATACAGGATTAAGTTCCACTGCTTGGATCATTACTCTTCTTCATGAACATTTTCATCAATACCAATATTCACAGCCGGGTTATTATACTGCTGTAGAAAAATTGGGATTATCCGGTGGCGATCAAACAGGTATGTGGATGCTTAATTATCCATTTCCATATGAACAGGAAAAAATTGTCGGCCTGTATAAAGAATATGTTTCGGAACTAATAAAAGCATTGACTGGCATTCCGTCAAAGGAGATAAAGAAAAATGCTAAAAAGCTAAAAGAGTGCCGGCAAAAATGGATGCAGGCTTTATCGCGGGCTGATCATAAATATTTATCCTTCCAACTCTGGCAGGAAGGCATCGCCCGTTACACTGAGTATAAATTTCTTGAATTACTTGTAGCGTATGATCCATCGGATGAAGTGATGCGCCTGGAAGATTTTATTTCATTCAGGGAGTACAAAGAGAAATTTTTCAGGGCTCAACAAGAAGAGCTAAAGAACTTGCAATTAAATAAAGATAAAAGAGTTTGTTTTTATGGGATCGGTTTTGCAGAAGGCCTTTTGCTTGATAAACTCGATCCCGGCTGGCGCCTTTCTTATTTATCCAACCGATTTTATATTGGGGAATATTCCACGAAACCCTGAAAGTAGTTGTGACTGTAACATCGGTCAGAGATAATACCACGGATTTCTCTTCGATGCCCGGATATACCTTTTCATATTTCTCCAAAAAGCGAGTACCATGTAAATAATGATCGGCGAACCTACCGTAAGCAGGGAAGTATAGATAAAATACTGCCTGATCTTGCTGGCGGCAATGCCAAAACGCTGGCCGATAGCCGAGCAAACTCCGTAAGCATTCCATTCCATAAAGCTCTTCAGGCGGTTCATATTGCTAATTTAGAAAATTGCTGCAAAATCGCCCTAACTTTATACCCACAAAAAGGGCCATTTACCGTAATTTCGCAGCACTTTTAAGAAGTCCATGGTCGACAGTCCATAGTCGACAACTTTTTACAAACCCCCGGACTGTCCTTTGCCACCAGGAATTCTTAATTATTAATTCTTAATTATTAACTATTCTTCATGGTATTCGATCTCGACCTCATTAAAAAAATTTACAGTGAATTACCCGGTAAGATCACTGCTGCAAGAAAATTAATAGGTAAACCTCTTACCCTGACTGAAAAAATATTGTATTCACATCTTCATGGTTCATTGCCCGCATCAGCGTATGAAAGGGGACAGAACTATGTCGATTTTGCCCCGGATCGTGTTGCGATGCAGGATGCTACTGCTCAAATGGCTTTATTGCAGTTCATGACCTGCGGCCGATCTACCGTGGCTGTTCCATCTACTGTTCATTGCGATCATTTGATACAGGCCAAAGTGGGTGCAAAAAGCGATCTTAAGCTGGCATTGGAAACCAATAGAGAAGTTTATGATTTCCTCGGTTCTATTTCCAATAAATACGGTATCGGTTTTTGGAAAGCCGGCGCAGGTATCATTCACCAGGTAGTATTGGAAAATTATGCTTTCCCGGGCGGTATGATGATCGGAACCGATTCACATACCCCGAATGCCGGTGGTCTTGGAATGGTTGCGATCGGTGTCGGTGGTGCAGATGCTGTGGATGTAATGGCGGGATTGCCATGGGAATTAAAAATGCCGAAAGTGATCGGTGTAAAACTTACCGGTAAAATGAGCGGATGGACATCTGCCAAAGATGTTATTCTTTGGGTGGCCGGTCAATTAACAGTAAAAGGCGGAACCGGGGCGATCGTTGAATATTTTGGTGATGGCGCAGATAGCATGAGTGCAACAGGTAAAGGAACGGTTTGTAATATGGGCGCTGAGATCGGCGCTACTTGTTCCCTGTTTGCTTATGATGAAAAAATGAGCGCTTACCTGAAAGCGACAGCCAGGGCAGAAGTAGCGAAACTTGCAGATGGTATCAAAGAACATTTACGTCCCGATGAAGAAGTATATGCCGATCCTGCAAAATATTATGATCAGTTATTGGAATTGGATCTTAGCAAACTGGAACCTTATGTCAATGGTCCTTTTACGCCGGATCTCGCCACGCCTATTTCGCAAATGAAAGAAGCGGTAGAAAAAAATGGCTGGCCTGCAAAACTCGAAGTTGCACTGATCGGTTCCTGTACCAATTCTTCTTATGAAGATATCAGCCGCAGCGCTTCCATTGTAAGAGATGCAGTGACCAAAGGAGTAAAAACCAAATCAGAATTTACGATCACTCCCGGAAGCGAACAGGTTCGTTTCACTATCGAGAGAGATGGTTTTATAAAACAATTTGAAGACGCAGGCGGTATAGTTTTAGCAAATGCCTGTGGTCCTTGTATCGGTCAGTGGGCAAGGCATATCGATGATCCCAACAGGAAGAATACGATCATTACTTCATTCAACAGGAATTTTGCAAAAAGGAATGATGGATTGGCTTCAACCCATGCATTTGTTGCTTCTCCTGAAATTGTAACGGCAATGGCAATGGCCGGCACGATCGCCTTTAATCCATTAACAGATAAACTGATCAATGATAAAGGCGAAGAAGTGATGTTGAAAGAACCGGTAGGATTTGAATTACCTCCTAATGGATTTGCTGTGGATGATCCCGGCTACCAGGCTCCCGCTGCTGATGGAAGCGGTATCCAGGTAAAAGTTGCGCTCGATTCAAAACGTTTGCAATTACTGGAACCTTTTTCCGCATGGGAAGGAACTGACCTTAACGGATTGAAGCTACTCATCAAAGCAAAAGGAAAATGTACAACGGATCATATCAGCATGGCTGGTCCATGGTTGAAATTCCGCGGGCATCTTGATAATATTTCCAACAACATGCTGATTGGCGCTGTCAATTTTTATAATGATAAAACCGATTCGGTAAAAAATCAACTGACTGGTGAATATGGACCGGTACCTGCTACTGCAAGAACCTACAAAGCTGCCGCTGTTGGAAGTATAGTTGTTGGTGATGAGAATTATGGTGAAGGTTCTTCAAGAGAACATGCAGCGATGGAACCAAGGCATTTGGGTGTAAGAGCTATTCTCGTAAGAAGTTTTGCCCGCATACACGAGACGAACCTGAAAAAACAAGGAATGCTGGCGCTTACTTTTGCCAATAAAGAAGATTATGATAAAGTGCAGGAAGATGACAGCATCGATATAACCGGCCTTACCTCATTTGTACCGGGCGGATCATTAACTGTTGTACTTAATCATAAAGACGGATCGGTGGATAATATTCCGGTGAATCATACCTATAATCAACAACAGATCGAATGGTTCAAAGCCGGCGGCGCTTTGAATGTGATACGCTCCGAATTTGCTAAATAGAAATATTATTTAATGTAATTATAAAGGTTTTGCATTTGCAAAGCCTTTTTCTTTTATTAACGGGGCATTTTTTCCTCAGCCTTCTTCCTTCTTTATCTGTTATTGCTTTAATGTGCTGTAAAAGCCTGTGATCTATCTTATTAAATGCTTGGTACAGTAGTTGGTATTTCATAGTTGGCGATATTTCTAAATCATAAAACAACAAATATGAAAAAGCTATTTTTTGTACTGGCCTCATTCTTTATTGCCGGTATTGTTTTTTCTCAAACCCAATCCACTGTAACGATCAATACAACGGGTAATCGTAATAAACAATTATTAGTGGACAACAGATCTTATACGATCACCAATACAAATGCTACCGAAGAACAGGCTATTATTATTTCAGATATTACTGCCGGTCAGCATTCGCTTGATGTTATCAGAACGAATCAATATAACAGCAGGGTCTCTACCAAAACATATTTTACGGTAAGAGAAGGTTATGACCTGACCATCACGATCAATTCCAATGGAGCCGTAAGTACCTCGGAAACCCGTATCACCAGGGCAAATGCGGGCAAACCCATTACAACGGCTGCATTCAATAAGTTATATACCCAAACAAAAGCAAAAACATCTTCCTCTGCCCGTGCAACTTTTTTAGGAACTGAATTTGCCAAAACGAATAGAAAATTCACTGCCAGCCAGGCAAGTCAATTAATTCAATTGGTTAACTCTGAAAGCCTGCGTTTGAAATTGGCAAAACAAACTTACCCGGTAATAACAGACAGGCAGAATTTTAACGTGGTTTCCAATTTACTTAACAGCAGCGCCAACCGCACAGAATTGAATAACTATGTTGCTTCGCTTGATCTTGAGGACGATGATTATGCAGCCAGTGATATGGGAGCGCCGATGACCGCCGAAAAATTCAGTACGATCTATAATGAAGTTTATGCTGAAACAAATTCAGGAGAGAGAGATTATTACCTGCGTAATTTTTTCAGCAAGGATTATAATTTTTATACTTCTACGCAAGCTTCGCAATTGATCAGGCTTGTTCCGGGAGAAGAAGAAAGGTTTAATCTCGCCAAAGCAGCTTACAAAGGAACATCTGACAAAGCGAATTATGCAGTAGTGTCCCAGTTGCTGTACAATACGGGTAACAGGTCGGCATTAACGGCCTATATCAATTCATATAATAATACTAATCCTAACATTAATGTGCGTACGGCAATGAGTACTGCAGATTTTGACAGGTTGTACCAGGCTGTATATTATCAAAGCAGTTCTGCAAGATATGCGACGATCAATACGGCTTTTACAACTTCCGGTAATTATTTTACAGTGGCCCAGGCAAAAAAATTGATTCCGCTGGTAACGGGTGAAAGTAACAGGTTGACATTGGCTAAAACAGCTTATAGCGGTTTAGTTGACCGTTCGAACTATGCGCAATTCAATGAATTCCTTTCTTATTCTTCCAGTGAAAGCGATCTGTATAATTATGTACTCAACTTTAATAATAATTCACAGGTGGGTAATAGTGGAATGAGTGCCACCGAATTCAACAGCCTTTATCAGAATGTCGCTAATTCATGGAGTCAGTCATCAAGAGTAAGTCTTATCACAGATGCATTCAGGTATTCAAATTATTTTACTGTTGACCAGGTACGCCAGTTATTATTACTTGTAAGTTCCGAGAGTGATAGGCTTGCACAAGCAAAGAATGCATATGATAATGTTGTTGACCAGCCTAATTTCAGCCGCTTGTATGATCTCTTTACGTATGCATCTTACCGGAATGACCTGGCGAATTTTGTTGCCGGTAACGGTGGCACAGGTGCTGTGGGAGTAACACATGTAGCAATGACAGAATCAGAGTATAACAGTTTGTACCGTAGTGTTCAGATGACATTTGGTTTTGGGGCAAAAATGAGTGTGCTCGCAGAGATATTCAATACGGAAACGAATTATTTTACGGTTGAGCAGGCCAAACAATTAATAAGACTGGTAAGCGATGAAGACAATCGCCTTACATTGGCTAAATCATCTTATAACAATATCGTCGACACGGAAAATTTCGGGAATATCTATGATATATTTTCTTCACAGTCATCAAAAGATGCATTGAAGAATTATGTGAACAGCAATGTTTACATTAATTAAACAGCCGGTGATCATGTGAGGTTTGGAACAGAGTCCCGATATTCCGGGACTCTGTTGTTTTTAATGGCTATACTGCCTGCCTGCCTGTATTGATCGAAGCCAGCATCCTTCCATTAGGTAATTCGCTGGAAGAATAATACAGTTTCAAAACTGTATTTCCTTTTTTAAGATTGGCGATATCTTTTACAGGAACAGATACAGAAGATGTACCTGCATCGGTAAACTTAAATTCTTTCAGGACCCGGTTTTGGTCATCTTTGATCGTTACGATTCTGTTCTTTCCCGTTTTTCCGCAATGGTAATATTTAATGACGAGCTGGTCAGTGGCGGCCGTTGAACTGAGTTGCAGCGTATTTGCATTGTTGATCTCGCTGCCAAAACGCTGGACCAGTAATTTGTTGTTGAGAAATATCTCGAATCCTTCGCCGCCGGGTTTTGGAGCAAAGGAGAAAAGCGCTGTGCAAATGGCTGCAAGCGCAAGCATTTTACCAAAGATCTTTTTCATACTATATGTTTTAAGATTTAGAAATAAATAATTACAGTGTAAAGGAACATCAGCAGGAAAGTCAATAAAAATTCCTTTGATGAAAAGCAGGGGAGGCTTGATAAGTTGCAGATATTAGGAATTGGGAGTTAGGAATCGGGAATTAGGTTTTGCAACACCCGGGTCGTTTGCCTGTTCGATAAATGATCGGATTATCCCAACTTAGAAGACTTTTCGATTTGAAGCCCCAATTCCTAATAACTAATTCCCCAAACACTAATCCCGCGGATTACCTATTTTCACTCTATCATTTTACCATGCAAAGACTGAAACCCGAAGTTGATATTGTCCTGGATATTTTACAGGTTGTAGTAACCGCCCAGCCGGAGAATACATTTGCTCAAAGCATCCTGCATCAATACAAAGAAAGAGGAGGATTGAGTAAAAAACAGTTGCAGGGACTTTATGCCAAAGCACAGAAAATAACCACGATACCTGTCAATAAGCTGGCGACACTCGAAGCGATCATTTTGCGGAAGCATACAAAAGAAAGATCGGTATTACCGGCAACCACTCCTTTATATAAGAAGGATGAAAAAGCCGGTAAAATGATAACCGATATACTGGCTAAATATCCGAATCATAAAAGAGTGATATTCCTGCAGTCAAAATATGATAATAATGAAATACTGGCGGTAGCAGAAATAGCAGAACTGGAAAAGTTCAGTAAGTTGCTTAAATAAAAGTGTTCAAACTATGTATATATGTCAATGGTCATTGGAAATAGTTTTTGGAAAACAAAAACAAGCGCTTGATATCATGAAAGAATGGGGCGCTGAAAAATTCAGGTCATCCCGTTTTGCAAAGTCAAAGAACAGGATATATGTTGGCCATATCGGCGAATCGCCTTCATTGATCATCGATGAATACGAATTTGAGAATATCGGGGATTTTACAGTAGCGCTTACGGAAATGGGACAGCCGCAATTCAAAAAATATTCGGATGCCATTGCCCCGTTCATTGTTCCCGCCACACAGAAATGGAAAGTGTTCAGGTTGATAAGCTGAATAGAATGGAAACCTATAGACACATAGGACACAACAAAAAATACACCTATAGGAAACTCTATGAGTGAGCCTGTGTTTCTATGACCATGCGGCCAAAAAAATAAGAATATGAAATATTTTATTCTTACTATTCTACTATTACCTTTTTTTGCAACAGCCCAAACGGGTAAAAATTTTTCCATGCAGCTTGATAGTTTATTTCGATCTTATTTCAAACAGGATGAACCCGGCGGGGCAGTGCTGCTGGTAAAAGATGGAAAAATAATCTATCAAAATGCATTTGGTATTGCCGACATCAATACCCGGGAACCGATAACAACAAAAACACTTTTTAATATCGGTTCCATCAGTAAGACATTTGTAGCCTACGGCATACAGGAACTTCAAGAACAAGGAAAGCTTTCTCTTGATGATGATCTTTACAAATACTTCCCTGATTTTAAAAATACTGAAATAGCAAAAAAGGTAAAACTGTATCATTTATTGACCCATACATCCGGCATACCCGACAGCCGGCCGGTAAAAGCCGAGCATGATTTTTATTTGACCGCTAAAGATGAAGAGAATTTTGCGCCATTAAAACAAACAGATACGCTCCAGTTCGAACCCGGTACACGATATCGTTATTCCAATCCTGCTTTCAATGGCCTTGCATTGATCATTGAAAAAGTTACCGGCAAAAAATGGCAGGATCATATTGTTGAAACTATTTTCAAACCGGCGGGAATGAGAACTTCAACGATCACCGATGGCCCGCATCCGTCAAAAGGAGTTGCTCATGCTTATGTTTTGAATGATGAAAAACACCCGGTAGCTACCGGGTTTAAAGAAATGGATTATGGCGAAGAACCCACTTTTGCAGCAGCGGGTAATGGAGGAGTATGGAGCAGTGTTGAAGAATTATGGAAATATGAGCAGGCGATCCGGCGATCTGTTTTTTTAGACAGTAATTCTATAAAAAGATCAAGATCGGTATATCCTTTTACAGGTTGGAAAGACGCCATTCCATCCCGGCTTGGGTTATCCTGGTTCATTACCGAAGAAGCAGGCCGGCCAATGATCGGGCATACCGGGTCGCAAGGCGGGTTTATAAGTGATTATTGCTGGCTGCCGGAAAAAAATATCTTTTATGTGTTGTTGTGCAATATTCCCAGGCCTATAAAGGAGATCAGGGCAAAGCTTTTCGCAGAACTACAAGCGAAGAACTGGCTGGACAACCAGTAGTAAATTTCCTGTCAAGCCCCTTCAAAATCAGCCAAAATAATGCTGTAACTTGGAAGTCCTAAAATGGAGAAAGGGGCAACCCTTTGTGACAGTATTTCGATATGTTAGTGAAACACTACACAGATTTGCTTTCTGCAGAAGAATTGACCTATCACGTTGAGGGATGTTCCCGAAACAAAAGGGAGAGCCAAAAAGTTTTATACAGCTCCTTCTACGGCTATGCTATGGCCATTTGTGACCGTTATACCAGTAAGCAGGAAGATGCTGTAGAGATCCTGAATGACGGGTTCCTCAAAGTTTTTAGAGAGATACATCATTACCAGCCCGCTTATGCAGATGTGGTCAGTTCTTTTAAAGGCTGGTTGCGGAAGATCATGGTATATACGGCCATCGATCATTTTAGAAAGAATCAAAAACACCAGATGGTAACCCAATTGGATAATGTGGTTTACCATGTACCGAATATGGGCGAAGATGCTATCGACAAATTATCATATGATGAGATCATCAGGGCCATACAGGAGTTATCACCGGGTTACAGAACTGTTTTTAACCTTTTTGTGATTGAAGGATTAAGCCACGAAGAGATCGCCAACCAATTGGGTATCTCTACCGGCACATCCAAATCAAATCTTTCCAAAGCAAGAAGGCAATTACAGAAAATCTTATTTAAACAAAACGATATAAAAGTTGCCAGGAATGCAGTCTGAACAGTTCGATAAAAAAACTAAGGAAGCAGCCGACCACCACCATCCCGCCTACGATGAGCAGGCCTGGAACCGGATGGAGAAACTGCTTGATAAACATCTTCCGCAAAAAGAAGAGGGCAAGAAAAGATTTATTTTCTTCCTGTTATTACTTCTTTTAGCGGGAGGCGGCACATGGTTATTATTAAGTAAACCATGGCAGGGTGATAAAAAGATCGCTGCAGGAAATCCTGTAGAGAAAAGTTCATCTGCGGAAAGTTCTGTAAAAGATGATACAACAGGTAAAAATACCCCGGCTGTTTCACCGGAAAATAATATTGCATCAAATAATGAGAACAGCAATGGCGAACCAGTTGCTCAAAAGGATCAATTAAATATGACCGGTCAGCCAGTTAATAATAATGTATCCGCAAAGAATAATGTTACACGAAAGAATGTTGTACCCGGCAGCAAACTCCTAACCAATAAAAACGATCAAACTTCTTTTGCGATATCAAACGGTACTAAAGCATCTAAAAGAAATAAAGACAGTAAAGAGATCAACAACAAAGAAGTTAATGATCAGCCGGTAACAAATGCCAACCCATCAATACAAAATGATGGAAGTCTTATTCCTGCAACGCCTTCTGAAAAAAAGAAACCTGTAACAAATACAAGCAAACCGGTTGCCTCTTCATCACCGGCAACAGCAACTGAAAAGCCTGCTCAAAAGGAAGATCCTGTAATGGCTAAAGCAGAGGTTCCCGAGACCCTTCGGCAAACCCAGGGCACAACTACAAAAAAGAAAAACGATAAGAACAAAAAGAAGAATTCTCTTTTCTTTAGCCTGAGTGCAGGACCGGATCTGAGTTTTGTAGGATCGGGTAATTCGAGTAAAACAAAATTAGTGGCCGGCGCCGGCATTGGATTTACTTTTAAAGATAAGATCACACTGCGCACAGGTTTTTATTCCGGACGGAAGGTCTATTCGGCCAGGCCTTCGGATTATAAAGCGCCGCCCGCATTTTACACTTTTTATCCCTACCTCGAAAAAGTAGATGCGAATTGTAAAGTGTATGAGATCCCTGTTTCTCTTTCTTACAATTTTGGAAAGAAAAACAACTGGTTTGTGTCGGCGGGGGTTTCTTCCTTTCTTATGAAAGAAGAATCCTATGATTATATCTATAAATACACGCCAACAGGCAATACTTATACTAATAACTGGACGATAAAGAATGAGAACTCACATTATTTTTCCATAGGTACATTATCGGCAGGGTATAAACACAATATTGGAAAGAAGATAACGGTAATGGCTGAGCCTTATATAAAAGTACCATTCGGAGGTGTCGGCTATGGAAAAGTTAAACTCAATAGCGGCGGTGTGTTATTTACAATTGGCGTGAAGGCATTTTAATTGCTATTGGTCTGTCGTTTTTTATAATTTCCCCTTATGAGAGAAAAAAAACTGGCTGCACTTTTTTATTTACTGATCATTATTATGCTCTTCCCGGTTGCATGTGATAAAATGGGAAGTACATTACCGTCACCGCCTCCTCCTGATCCATGTTCACTACTCACGATCACACTTAACGGCACAGTAGTTAATCCTTCAACGCCGGGTGCGTCGGATGGCAGTATTACAATTGCAGCAACAGGCGGGGCCGGTTTTACATTCAGCATGAATGGAGGTTCATCCCAGTCAGCTAATAAATTCGATCACCTGAGATCAGGCGACTATACAGTTCTTGTAAAAAATTCAACCGGGTGTATGAACTCGATCAGCCTTCGGCTGACCGACCCGGTCGTCACCTGCATCGGGGTAAATATTGTGGTCTTTCTTGTCACAACAGATAATGTTCCCTGCGAGCCTTTCAATGGAACTATAGCTGCAACTGCTACCGGCGGCGTTGCTCCTTATTTATATGCTTTTGATGGCGGCCCCTTTGTGCCTTTTAATATGATCGCCGGTATGCCGGCAGGCAGTCATACTGTTTTGGTAAAAGACGCCCATGATTGTACAGGCAGCGCTTCTATTACTATTAATAATGCAGTTGCGGGACCTTTATTCAGCCAGGTTAAAACACTGATCCAAAATAATTGTTTGTATTGTCATGGTACAACAGTTGCCAGCGGCGGCGTGAGTTATTCTGATGATTGCAATATCGTAACAGGAAAATTGAGAATAAAAGCCCGTGCCGTTGACGCTAATCCTACACCGATGCCGCCAACTGGTTTATTACCTGCAGCAGAAAGACAAAAGATCATTGATTGGATGAATGCAGGTGGGAGATATTCTAATTAAGGATTTTTGTAAACCAGGAATTGGGGATTTGGAATTAGGTCTTTTGTTCTAAAAGATCTTATATTTTCAAACGCTATGAGCTATAAAAATTTGATCGGCCTGTTGCTAAAAAACCTAATTACTAATTCCCAATTACCAATCCCAGATCATTTCCCCCAACGAAAAGATCTGATATCAAAACCTGCAAGATCAAGTACCCTGTCAACAACAGTATTCACTACTTCATCGATCGTTTTGGGTTGACTGTAAAAAGAAGGAGTAGCCGGGCAAATGATACCACCGGCCAGCGTGATCGTTTCCATATTGCGGATATGAATAAGACTGTAAGGTGTTTCTCTTACTACACAAATAAGTTTCCTTCTTTCTTTTAATACCACATCGGCGGCTCTTGTAATAAGATCGTTGGAAATACCGGAAGCAATTCTTCCCAATGTTCCCATCGAGCAGGGAATGATGATCATCGTATCATAACGACCCGAGCCGGAAGCAAAGGGTGCTGAAAAATCTGTTGTCGTATAGAATTTTACTGCAATATCTTTCCATGATTCATTATTCAATTCGGTCTTCCAAACTTCTTTTGCATTTGTTGTCATCACTACGGATAATTCATCCCACTGATCTTTTATCGCTAATAATTTAGTGATGCAATTAGCAGCATACATAGAACCGCTGGCTCCTGTTATTGCTATGACTGTTCTTCTCATTATAATTTTTTTGCAGGATTTTGCTGGCAAACCTGAAGCAAAGTAAATGAATTAGCGCAAACGTTTCCGGTCTTATTGAATAAGTATAACCATCTAGCGGAGCGGTTGAGTTCAGTCAATAATTCGTGTTTTTCATACATATTTTGATTATTGACATAAAAAAGGGCCGGCAAAACTTGCTATTAAATTATTATTGACGATATTAGCAATGAATTTTCATAGGATAAGGTTTAATGGTTAATGGTTTTTGATTAGGGCCCCCCGATTCTCATCGGGGGTTCTTTTTTTATGATATATCTGAGAATTACAGAGACCCAAATACACTGGGCAAAGGGAAAGTGGTTTTATAAAGCGATACGTTTCCTGTTAGGTTTATTCATACCGAAAGCCAATCCCGATTTTGAAAATAAAATTGATCTTGTTGCTTTTTGGCTGCTCGAGTTTGTAAATGAAAATGATATCCCGGAAAGAGAAATTGGATTGAACAGATCAGGGGATGTTATTTTAAAGATGCCATATAAAAAAAATTATGGCTATTGGACCGATAATAATTTGACACTTCCTGATTTCAGAAAGCTTTTACGACTGAGTTTATCCGGAAAGATCAGTTTGAGGAAAAATGGAACGCTGCTTTCTGTGATTAGTTTGACACCAGGCGGCCAATTCTCACCGGGGGTTTTCTTTAGATGCTTGTTCTTAATGGATATTGAAAATTGTGCATTGATAATTATTAAAGAATGTTCAACTTTCAATATTCAAAGAATAAAAAATCGCTTTATAATAAAAATGTCCCTCTGTTGACGGAACATTTTTAGTTATTATCTATTAGTTTTTATCTCTATCAAAATCCTTTCGGCTGTTTTGCCGGCGGCGCAGGCTGCTGCGTATTCTCATTACCCAAATTTTCCTGTATCCACTTCGTCATCTTGCTCCAGAGATGGAAACTTGTATTATCCACCTGGCCATTGATACCATGATTCTTATCGGGATAATAAGCGCTTTCAAAATCAATATTGCTTTTTACAAGGGCCTTTATCATTTGCACGCTGTTTTGAAAATGTACATTATCATCGGCCGTGCCATGAATAAGCAGGTATTTGCCTTTTATCTTATCGGTAAAATTCACCGGTGAATTATCATCATAGCCTTTTGCATTTTCCTGCGGCGTACGCATATATCTTTCCGTATAAATATTGTCGTAGTATCTCCAGTTGGTAACAGGGGCTACTGCTACTCCCGCCGTAAATACATCACTGCCTTTTGTAACAGCCAGCGAACTCATAAAACCACCATAGCTCCATCCCCAATGACCGATATTATTTTTATCGACAAAAGACATAGTGCCGATGAATTTCGCCGCATCGATCTGGTCTTCTATTTCCAATTTACCCAACTGCAAATACGTTTTCTTTTTAAATTCTTCTCCACGATAACCCGTGCCGGTATTATCAACACTTACAATAATAAAACCTCTTTCTGCCAGCATCTGGTGCCACATACTTACTGCACCAAAACGATTGGCCACCTGCTGTGAACCGGGCCCTCCATAATTACAGAAGAGAACAGGATATTTTTTGGCCGGGTCAAAATCAGCCGGCTTTAGCATCCAGCCATTCAATGTATCGCCTTTACTATTAGGAACCCTGATGAATTCGGCTTTGCCGGTAACATACTCATCCAGCTTTGTTTTCAGCTTGCTGTTCTCATTCACTGTTTTTTCCAATGCAACACCGATACCTGTTTTTTTATCGTTGGTGATCTTATTCAATGTTACAACCTGCGGAGTATTCAGGTCAGATCTGTAATCATAGAAGCGGGTAAAACTATCGTTGAATACGATACGATGCCAGCCTTCTCCCTGTGTCAACTGCGTTGCTTTTTTACCGGCAAAATCGGTAACGAATAAATTCCTGTCCATCGGGCGGGGATAAGCCACCATATAGTAAATGAGTTTATTCGTTTCATCCACAGCAGTTACATCGGTGATCTCGAAATTGCCTTTTGTTACCTGCGTTTTTGTTTTTCCATCCAGGCCATACATATATAAATGACGGAAACCATTCATTTCGCTGGTGAACATAAAATTCTTACCATCTTTCAGGAACCACCAGTCGTCATTGATCTCAACAAAATATTTATTCTTTTCCTGGTAAAGTACATTGCTGGCGCCGGTCTTTGCATTTGTCATCAGCAGTTTCAGGTCATCCTGGTGACGGTTCATCCAATAAACTACCAATGAATTATCATCCTGTGTCCATTTGATGCGGGGGATATAGATATCGCCCTGCTCATATTGTGCTTTTACATCCTGATTAGTAGCGAGGTCATAGATATGTATCTCCACTTTTGAATTCTCTTCACCGGCTTTTGGATATTTATAACTGTATTGCTTATTATATGTATCATCAAATTTTGTGAACTGGTATTCTTTCACATTGGTTTCATCGAAACGGTAATAAGCAATATAATTCCCTTTGGGGCTCCAGTCATAAGCCTGTGTAAATTCAAATTCTTCTTCATATACCCAATCGCAGTTACCATTGATGATATGATTCCATTTACCATCGGTAGTAATGGCCCTTGTGCTTTTGGTAGCAATATCATACAGCACCAGGTTATTGTTCTTTACAAAAGCGATCTTTGTACCATCTGGTGAAAGGGAAGGATGCAATACTTTTTCATCAGAAAGTTTTGTAAGCTTTTTGGAAACAGCATCATACAGGTAAACAAAAGATCTGTAAGAACGACGATAGACCTGTTCAACTCCTTTTTTCAATAATACTGTATTGGGATAAGAGGAGCTGTAAATGATATCATCGGCCGTGCCGAAAGATTTACCGGTCTCGTCTTTCAGTTCATCGAATTTTATTTCCGGGTCTTTATTGATCTGCCCGAAATCGGCTCTTACATTTTCACCACGAAAAGTTCCTTTCTTATAAATATCTTCTAAGGTTATCTGTTTCTTTTGAGCTACTGCCAAAACAGGCAGCAAAAAGAATAACAAAAACAATTTGCGCATAGTATATTTTTTAGACCTTGTAAAAGTACCTGAATACAGGGAAAAGAGCATACCGCATACATAAATTCTGTAAATTCGTATATCAATGCAACAGGTATGCTAAAGAGGTTCTACCCGGCTATAACGGCCATTTTCATCCTGTTAATTTTTTGCAATTTCCAGTGTGCGGATAAAATAGATTGTAATCCCAGGAGGGTTACCAAAACAGCCGGCACAACCATACTCCCAACCCCGCATAAATATTACCAGGCCGGGGATACCATTACTCTTAATTTGGTCATTCCTTATACGCAATTGAACGACCTGGATACTTCTGCATATCCTATTCGCAGGTACAAAGGATCGGTGAGTTACGAGATATATGAATTGACAGGTGGTGCACCCTATAACTGTAAGTTTGGCGGCGAAAAGTTTGAAGCTATTACGACCCATGGAACGCTTTTCTTTGCAGGCCCCGGTTATTCTTCCCAATCATTTAATTGCAGTTTTGAAAGCGACTCTGCTATAACCAAAAGTTTCATTTTCGAGATCAAATTTATTCCAGGACAAGCCGGCCGTTTTGTGATCGCAGGTTTGGTTGGCAATATGTATAGCCAGGATCAAAACACTGTTCCCTGTAACGAAAGGTATGAGATCGCATTGACCAGGCAATGGAATGTTTCTTCAAGAAACCCGGAAGTGATAACTGAAGCGGGAATAACAGGCGATCTTTCCTGCAAATATCAAAACATTGAAAGCGGTTTTTCAATACCACGGACCGACCAACGGCTTTTTTGCTTCTATGTCCAATAAAAAAGTCCCGTAATAACGGGACGCACTATTCAATATTTCTTTTTATTATTTATTCTTTGGCTTATCTCTCATGTAGTCGAAGCGTTTGCCGCTGACTTCCGCCATGTCGGGTATATTTTCTACCCTGTACTGACCGGCATCCAGTTTTTTCTTGGTCTCGGAAAAAGCGTTCAATGTTGTTTCAATATCCTCATCGGTATGTATCGCTGAAGGGATCAGGCGATAAATGATATGTCCTTTTGGAATAACAGGATACACAACGATCGAAGCAAATACATGATAATTCTCACGGAGGTCCATTACCATGGCCGTAGCTTCCGGCACATCGCCTTTCATATAAACAGGTGTAACAACCGAATCTGTTTTACCAATATCAAAACCTCTTTCTTTTAAACCTTTTTGTAGTTTTTGTGCATTGTTCCATAATGTTTCCTTTAACGAAGGATTATTGCGGAGCAATTCAAGACGTTTAAGATTACCAACTACCAATGGCATCGGTAAACTTTTTGCAAAGATCTGGCTGCGGATATTGTAACGGATATAATCGATGATCTTGAAATCGCCGGCGACAAAAGCCCCGATGGATGCCATTGATTTGGCAAACGTAGAAAAATAAAGATCGATAGCACCCTGGCAATCCTGTTCTTCACCGGCGCCGGCGCCCGTTTTTCCCAATGTGCCGAAACCATGTGCATCATCCACCAATAACCTGAATTCATATTTTTCTTTCAGCGCTGCGATCTCTTTTAATCTTCCCTGGTCGCCCGCCATTCCAAATACTCCTTCTGTAATGATCAGTATGCCACCCGCTTTTTGTTTTTCTACTAAAGCGGAAGCTCTTTGCAATTGCTTTTCGCAATCTTCCACATCATTATGTTTGAAAACATAACGATGACCGGGATGTAAACGTAATCCATCAATGATGCAGGCATGACTTTCTGCATCGTAAACAATTACATCGTGACGGCTGCAAAGAGAATCGATCAAACTTACCATTCCCTGGTAACCATAATTCAACAAAATAGAATCTTCTTTATGTACGAATGCTGCGAGTTCAGCTTCCAGTTGTTCATGCAAATTGCTGTTGCCGCTCATCATCCTTGCGCCCATGGGTAAAGCAAGACCATATTCTTTGGCGCCATCGGCATCTGCTTTTCTTACTTCAGGATGATTGGCGAGGCCCAGGTAATTATTCAGGCTCCAAACGATCACATCTTTTCCGCGGAATTGCATGCGGCTGCTTATTTCACCTTCCAGTTTTGGAAAAGCGAAATAACCATGTGCTCTTTCACGATGCTGGCCGATAGGGCCGTAGTTCTGTAATAAACGTTCAAAAATATCTGCCATAGTGGTTTATTTCTGGTTTTATAGATTGCCGGAAGGAATTGAAAATCAATTCGAAACGCTGCAACTGTACTGGTTAAACGTTGCAAAAATAAGGGATTAAGCTTTAATGAGTTTCTCGTTTCTTGTTTCTGGTTTCTCGTTGGTTTACCACTGTACGGAGGGCTTAGTGAGGTATAGGGGGTAGGAATAGAGTTGTTTCAGGTTTCTGGTTTCTCGTTTCAGGTTTCGTGTTACCAGGAAAGACACTACGACATTAAACGACCCAACCTGAAACCAGAAACTGAAACGAAACCTGAAACAAAAAAAAGTCCTGCCAAAAAGCAGGACCCTAACATAAACAGTAGTTCAGTTGTGACTATATTTTGAAACCTACAGTGAGAAGCACATTGCCGCCGGTAGACTTGATACTGGCTGCGGAATAAGGATTGTTTTGTAAACGATAAGCAAAATGAACATCTTTCGTCATGGTGTGAACATACGTAAGATCAACAAAAACACCTTTATTGCGATAACCTAATCCGCCGCTTAATTGAAAACGATTTCCTTTTTCTCCATGACCTAAATTCTTATAAGGATTGCCATAGTAAGCAGCACCGAGCCTGGCCATGATGGTGGTGAATTTTAATTCTCCTCCTACTTTAAAATTAAAAGCGCCTTTATAAGTATTATCGATCGTTTTGTTGAGTGATTTAAGATAGTTCTTTGTTTCCTGGCTATTGTCTCCTTCAGGATCGGTAGAGAAAGAGGATGCTTTATAATTTACAAACTCTATATCAGCCGTAAGAAAACCTTTTTGTTTTCTTACATCCTGTATCTCTCTTAAAACATAAGAAGCGCTGACCATCACTTTGTACGGGGAGATCATCCAGTATTTGAACTGCGCATCCGCACCATTTGTCAGTGTGCCGGAATTTTGTACCAATTGTCCTTTATAAGCTTCGGTGTTGGTAGTTATTGAAGAGCTGTATTTATCCATTAACTGGTATAAGGTTGGAGTATGCACGGCAATGCCAAGACGGATATACTCTTTGGGTTTATAAATAAAACCCAGTTTTAAATTCACTCCTGCACCATCGGTAGTAAGATTCTCCGTGTAGGAAGCAAAATCAAATTTATTGTTCGCATTGGTAGTGGCATCTGCTTCAGTAAAAGTAGATTCTCTTACATAATGCAAAAGCGGTACGCCCAATGTCAATCCAAAAAAATACTTGTCTTTGCTATTGGCGGCAAAAGCCAATGCTAATTCGGTGATGCCGCCTTTATTGGTTATTGCATTTTCCTGTAGAAGACCGGTAGCAATGGGAGCCCTTGTCTGGAACTGGTAGTTGTTGGCTGTTCCGCCGGCAACAGTATCGATCCAGTAAGTATTGAAAGCAAGACTGGTTCCAAATGGATAATTGGAGGCAACATTATTGGCATCCTTATCATTATTGTTTTGTATCTCTTCTAAAAACTTTTGCGAATAGGAGCTTTGCGTATTAAGACCCCTGTACAAAAGATTAGTTCCAAAACTGGCCGTCCGGTTTATACCGAATGCGATGGCCACGCCGCTCCTGTTCTTTCCTGTTTCGGTACCCAATACAACACCACTGGCGCCAAATGAGCCCGCATTCTTTTTATCCATTTCCGTGCGACCGAGATAAGTGGACTTATTATTTAAAAAATTAAAACCGGGAGAAATAACAATATCACCTGTTTTATAAAATCCAAGACCCGCAGGGTTGACAAAAGCAGCAGTAAGATCGCCGCCGAGTGATGTCATTGCTCCACCCACAGCCTGGTTTCTTGCCGTACCGCCCGGGGCGTACCAGGAATAACGAAGAGCATCGGCTGGTTCCTGCGCTGACAGGCAGGAGAAGGTTGTGATACTAATAAGTATCATCAATATCTTTTTCATGATATAAAGAGTTAGATGTAATTAAATATTTGTCCAACAATTTTGCAGAACAGGATAAAAGGGATCCCGCATTTGACGGGATCTCTTTCATTAAAATTTTCTTACAGGAGCGCTACTGCTGCTGCTGCCTGATGATGAGCTTGAACTTGAACTGCTGCTATTGTTGTTACCGGAAGAGCTATTTGAGTTATTGGTGGAACTTGAATTAGTATTATTAAAAATATTCCTCAGCACATTCCCGGAATTGCTATTGTTATTATTACTGGAGCTGTTATTGCTGGTCCTCGGTGCCGTATAAGTATTATTGTTCGATCCGGTTGTATAACCATTGTATTTAGTTCCTGTATACGGCCGGGTGGATGCATTGTTGCTGTTATAAGTATTCAGGTTGAACATTCTCGGTCTTGTATATACATAGCCGCTCGTTTTGGGATTGCCATATGTATTATTGGTGTGGCAGCAGCAATAAGGGTTGTAATAATAATTCCATGAATTGTATGGATTATGATAAGAACCGTAGGAATAGTTGTAGTAAAGACTATACCTGTCGTTGTAATACCAGTCGTCGAGATCAGACCAGCGGTTACGGTTCCTCACTTTCATACGGAGGTAACGATCGTTGTAGGCTTCATCGTTGTTGTACTTGTCTTCCTGCTTTTCAGATTGCACATATTCTTCTTCCTGCGGACGGGAAGGAGAATAATAAACATCATCAGGTGTTTGACCGGTTTTGTAAGAAGTAGTGCAACTTGTAAAAATGGCTGCAAAAACTGCCAGGAGTAAAATTGTTTGTTTCATGGCAAATGGTTTGACGTGTTAAAAATGAGTTTACTTACTTTTGTGCCTCCTGAATTTGTCGGGAGTAAAGTTACACAATCGTTTGCGTACATGACACAAATATTTACCCATTTATTTGAATTATTGTAAACTGCTGTGTTAATATAAATTTAAAGCTCGCACCGGGATTAAACTTAAAAGCATGAGTAAAGAGATCACTTCAAGGGCGCAGGATTATTCACAATGGTATAATGACCTCGTTATAAAAGGGGAGTTGGCTGACTATTCGGCTGTGCGGGGCTGTATGGTTATCAAGCCTTATGGCTATGCATTATGGGAAAATATGCAGGCTGCGCTTGACAAAATGTTCAAGGATACCGGGCATGTGAATGCCTATTTTCCACTCTTTGTTCCTAAAAGTTTATTTGAAGCAGAAGAAAAAAATGCGGAAGGCTTCGCAAAAGAATGTGCTATCGTAACTCATTATCGTCTCAAATCCGATCCTTCGGCCAGGGGAAAATTAATGGTTGACCCCGATGCAAAGCTCGAAGAGGAATTGATCATCCGCCCGACCAGCGAAGCCATTATCTGGAATACTTATAAAGGATGGATACAATCTTACAGGGATCTTCCACTCCTGATCAATCAATGGGCCAATGTAGTAAGATGGGAAATGCGGACAAGATTATTCCTGCGTACTGCAGAATTTTTGTGGCAGGAAGGTCATACCGCTCATGCTACAAAAGAAGAAGCCATTACAGAAGCAGAAAAGATGTTGCATGTCTATGCTGATTTTGTCGAGAACTGGATGGCCGTACCGGTGATAAAAGGAGTGAAATCTCCCAATGAAAGATTTGCCGGCGCAGAAGATACTTATTGTATCGAAGCATTGATGCAGGATGGAAAAGCATTACAGGCTGGTACTTCGCATTTTCTCGGGCAAAATTTTGCCAAAGCATTTGATGTAAAATTCTTAAGTAAAGAAAATCAACTCGAATATGTATGGGCCACGAGCTGGGGTGTAAGTACAAGATTAGTGGGTGCATTGGTAATGGCGCATAGCGATGACCAGGGATTGATATTACCTCCGCGAATCGCCCCGGTGCAGGTTGTTATTGTTCCGATCTATAAAGGCGATGAACAAAAAGCGCAGATCGATGCGAAAGTGAAAGAGATAACGGCACAATTAAAAGAGTTAGGTATAAGAGTAAAATATGATGATAATGACAATGCAAGACCGGGATGGAAATTTGCGGAATATGAAATGAAAGGTGTACCGGTAAGACTGGCGATCGGCGCAAGGGATCTTGAAAAGAACGTAGTGGAAGTGGCCCGCCGCGATACAAAAGAAAAAAGATCGATCGATCTGAATGGTATTGCACAATACATTAACGGGTTATTGACCGAGATACAAACTTATATGTTCAACAAAGCAAAAAGCTATATGGATGATCATATAACAAATGCCGATAGTTGGGATGAATTTGAAAAATTACTGGATGAAAAAGGCGGTTTCATTGCGGCACATTGGGATGGTAGCCCGGAAACCGAAGAAGCCATTAAAGACAAAACCAAAGCCACCATTCGTTGCATACCGCTTGATACTACACCTGAAAATGGAAAATGTATATTGACCGGTAATCCATCCGCCCGGCGGGTATTATTTGCCAGGGCTTATTAAGCCTTGAAAAATTGGGCGAATAAATAAAGACAATTATATTTATATCAATAAAACCAACTACACCATGGATCAATTTCAGAGTACAGACCCCCATCCACCTACATCCTTATTCCAGATGAACCTGGATGCACAAAACAGTTATAATCTACGCAGCAGCTCATCATGGGCCAAAGTATTAGGAGTGGTAGGCATTATTTTCGGGATCATCCTTATAGTACTGATGGCTATTGCGCTGGGCCAGATAGAAAATAGTTATGGATACCGCCGCCGCGGAGGATTTGACACCATGTTTGCTACGAAAACAGGAATATGGCTGTTTATCATTTCCGGTATAATTTTTATCGTTGGTGGAATTTTCTCTTTCAATTTTGGAAATAAAATTGGCCAGGCATTAAAGTCAAATGACCAGGACGGGCTGAACGCCGGGTTTGCCGCTCTCCGGAATTATTTCGCATTAAGAGCGATCACCATTATCATCGTATTGCTGTTCTTTGTTTTCGGCCTGGCAAATAATATATAACTATAGAAGTGAAACGATATCTTGAACGCTCCCGGTGGAACCGGGGGCATTTTTTTTAGCGGATAGAAAGGAAATTATAATCTTTCAGCAATACATCCAGGAAATCGAAAGGATCCAAAGTTGATTCAATGCGAAGATGCGCTTTGATCTTTGCACTGGCTGCTTCAGCCATATAGTAATCGCCTTTTTTGCGGGCCGTTTCCAAAATACTTTTAATGGCATTGATATCTTTATCGCTCAGTTGCATGATCTGCGGGAAAGAAGGAATATAATTATCCGCCACTTCCCTGAATACCGTTTCTTCAATATTCCCTTTGGGATTGGTGCGGATCAATATCGTTTTAGCCAGGATATCGCCGATCCGTTGCCCTTTTTTAGAAGCAACAACCAGTACGATATCCGTGATGAAATAAGCCAGCACAAAAATTATCAGGAAAGTAGCTTCCACTTTTTTGCCTTCATATTCACGGTATAGACCGACGGAAAGCATCATCAGGAACCAAATATCCCTTACCAGCCACCTGATCAGGAACTGGCTGATACTTGCTTTTCCTCCGTTCTCATCCACTACCCGGATGCCGAGTATCTTTTTACCAATGCTTTGGCCGTTCATGGTAATTTCAAGTACTACATGATACAAAAGAATAGGCATGTAGAGTATGATGAGGCCCAGCCAATGGATATTATAGAAACTATCATCGTTCCAGCGATCCATATTACTTACGATCGACTTTAATATCTCGGTGCCGATCTTCACATAGAAAAAAAGTACAAGAATATCGATCAGTAAAGCGATCAGTCTCCTGTAAAACTCGGGGATCTCGAATTCAAGGTCAATATTAAAATTGGTAGGTACTTTTATTGCGGACATTCATTCCGGTTTGAGAAACAAATTAATGTTTTTTTGACGAACAAAGTTTCGCTGCCGGTTAATATCTTTTTAAAAAAGCATTACTTTACAACCTGAACAATTTGGCATGAGAGAAGCGCTTTTTATCAAGAAGAACAAGGACCGCTGGCTCAGGATCCAGCATCAACCTTCTGCAGATCCTGATGAGATGGCTGCCGACTTTACACAGTTGGTGGATGATCTTGCCTATGCTAAAACATTTTATCCCTCCGGGAAAGTAACGTCGTTCATCAATTCACAGGCTTCCAGGATATTCCTGGATATCTACAAACGCCGTAAAGAAGAATCGAACCGTCTTGTTACTTTCTGGAAGTATGATCTGCCGATGACGATCCGCAAGCATTATAAAGTGGTGATCTTCTCTTTTATCTTCTTCATGCTTTTTTTTACTATCGGTTTTTTTACTTCGATGAAGGATGAAGCAGTGATACGTGATATCCTTGGCGGCGATTACGTGGATATGACCCGGGAAAATATTGCCAAAAAAAATCCTTTTGGCGTGTACGAGCATGGCAATTCGCTGCTGACCTGGCTGGGGATCATGATCAATAATCTTGCTGTTGCTTTCAGGGTCTTTGCATCGGGAATTATTTTTTGCATTCCCTGTTTGTATGACCTGGCCGAAACAGGTGTGATGGTTGGCGCCTTTGATGAACTTTTTGCAGGCCATGGCCTCGGTGTTGATTTTTGGATGGTGGTATTTGTACACGGCACATTGGAAATAACAGGTTTCATCCTGGTGGGTGCAGCCGGTATGATATTGGGAAAAAGTTATTTATTTCCCGGAACGATCCGCCGGCTCGATTCATTAAAACAGGGAGCAAAGGATGGCGTTAAGATCATGATCGGGTTGGTACCGGTATTTATTCTGGCCGCTTTTTTCGAAGGATTTGTTACCCGGCTTTATAACGACATCTCTGGATTTACAACACTTATTTTTGGATTGTCGGTGATATTCGTTGTCTGGTATTTTATTATTTACCCGATCCGGTTGGGCAGAAAATTCAAAGCACAGTTAAATGAGGAGGAAGTATAGACTTGAAAAAATATAAAAAAAATATGTTTTGGTTTTTGCCGGGCAAAAAGAATTTATTACTTCTTTTATTTTTCATCCCGCTGACCGGGCTGGCACAAAGCGATTCAACTATCTTCTCCGATACACTGGAAACGTTTGTTGAAGAAGCGCCGCCCCCGCCTGAAGTTATTGAGGAAGGGACCGTCACTTACCAGGAAAAGGAAAACGAAAATGAAAACGAGAACCAGGATTTCAAGTACACATGGGAAACAGACAGTCTTAAAGTGCTTCAACGCAAAGTACCGGATGATCATTTAAAGAAAATGCAGGAGGATGATGCTTTCTGGTATGCTAACACTGATATCAAGATCGATGAGCCGAAAGAAAATATAAAAGCAAAAGAAGAGTATGTTCCGCTCGGTAAACGAAAATGGTTCCAGGTATTGCTATGGCTGGTGATCATTGGCAGCTTTGCTGCTATTCTTGCTATGTACCTTGCGGGAAGTAATGTAGGATTGTTCCAGAAGAAGAGTGTTCCGTTGAAAAAGGACGACGGATCAGAAGAAATACCCGAAGATATCTTTGCGATCAATTATCAAAAAGAGATCGATAAAGCCGCTGCCAATGGGAATTACAGGCTGGCGATCCGGTTAATGTTCCTTCGCATGTTAAAACAACTGGCAGAAAAGAATATCATCCAATATAAACACGACCGGACCAATTTTGATTACCTGGTGCAGTTACGATCCACCGGTTATTACAATAATTTTTTCCGCATTACCCGCAATTACGAATATAGTTGGTATGGAAAATTCCCGGTGAGCGAAGATGCTTATAAGATCATCAGGAGTGATTTTAACCAGTTTGACCGCCAACTACAATAAGTCTTGAAAAGATACCTACTATACATTATTGGTTTTTTACTGGCAGCTGCGCTGGTAGCTCTTTTTTTTACCGGTGAGAACAGGAAGAAACGCCGTCGCCTGGATGAGAGGATAACATTGAAGCCGCAGGATAAGATCCCTTATGGTACTTATGTAGCTTACCAGGATCTTAAATATATCTTTCCCAAAGCAACGATCTCTATCAATAAACAGGAACCCGGTTATTGGGATCCATTGTCCAACCAGGATTCACAACAGGCGCTGATCATTATGTGTACAAGTTTCAGGGCCGATAAATATGAGATGGAACGACTGATCGATTTTGTTGAAGGCGGGAATGATGTTTTTATCAGCACACATTATATTTCTGCAGCGGTGGACAAAATACTCCAATGCAACAGCAGCTCGTATGACGTTGATAATGTTACGGCAGAACTGCTGGAAGATTCCATGAAGATCAAACTGGTCAACCCGCCATTTGCAGAGCCTGTCGTGTATTCATATCCCGGAAAAACATTCAGATCCTATTTTACCGATATCGATGAGAATACGACCGATGTACTGGGATACGATGAGAATGGAAAAGTCAATTTCATTCACCTGCGGGCAGGCCAGGGAAACCTCTATGTACATACAGAACCACTGGCCTTCAGTAATTATTTTATTTTACACAAAGAGAATAAAAGCTATTACGAAAAAGCATTGTCGGTCATTGACCCGGATGTAACTAAAGTTGTATGGGATGAATATTTTCTGAATAAAAGGGAGCAATTCAGCAGGCCGCGGGCAAAGAAGAAAGGATGGTTCAATACGCTGATGAATTTAAAGAACAGTAACGATCAGCGGTCTTTTCGCCCTGCCTTCTGGCTGTTGATGGGTCTATTGTTTTTATATGTATTGCTGGGAATGCGCCGCAGGCAAAAACATATCCCGGTAGTGAACAAACCGAAAAATGATTCACTCGATTTTGTAAAAACGATCGGGCGTTTATATTATGAAAGAGGCGATCATAAGAATCTTTGCCGTAAGATGGCTTCTTATTTCCTGGAATATGTAAGGAATAAATATAAACTGGCAACGGGTACCCTGGATGATAAATTCATCAAACAACTTCAATTCAAAACAGGTGTGGATGAAACAGAGATCAGGCGTATCGTTACATTTATCAAATTCCTGGATAATGAACCGGTCATCAGCAGCGCTTCATTAACGGATTTTCACAGGCAACTGGAATCTTTTTATAAAAAAGCATAAATAGAAAAAAATGGAAGAACAAATTTTTCAGCAACGTACCGACCTTACCGCTTTAAATGAAGCCGTCATGTCGATCAGGAACGAGATCAAAAAGATCATCGTTGGACAGGACGAAATGGTAAAACTTATCATTACTGCTTTGCTGGCAGACGGGCATGTGCTGATCGAAGGTGTACCGGGTGTTGCAAAAACAATGACAGCAAAACTGGTAGCCAAAAGTGTGAATGCCGGTTTTTCCCGTATTCAATTTACTCCCGACCTGATGCCTTCGGATGTATTAGGTACACCGGTGTTCAATCCAAAAGAAGTTCAGTTTGAATTTAAGAAAGGTCCCGTATTCAGCAATATTGTATTGGTAGATGAGATCAACAGGGCCCCGGCAAAAACACAATCTGCTTTGCTGGAAGTAATGGAAGAAAGACAAGCAACAGTGGATGGAAAAACATACCCGATGTCTGCACCTTTTATGGTATTGGCTACTCAAAACCCGGTAGAACAGGAAGGAACTTACCGTTTGCCCGAAGCTCAGCTGGATCGTTTTCTTTTTAAGATAGTTGTTCCTTATCCAAGCGAGATCGAAGAAGCAACCATTCTCAGCCAGTTCCATAGTATGGGAAACATAGCGCCGCTGGATATGATAAAACCTGCGTTGCAGGGACAGCAGATCATTGCATTGCGGCAACAGATCAAAACACAGATCATCGAAGAAAAATTATTGCATTTTATTGCCAAACTCATTCACCAGACAAGAAACCATAAATCCATTTATCTCGGGGCATCGCCAAGAGCATCGCTGGCGATAATGAATGCATCAAAAGCCCTTGCTGCAATGAATGGAAGGGATTTTGTCACCCCGGAAGATATTTTGGATGTAGTGCCATCGGTTCTTCGTCATCGTATCATTCTTTCACCCGATAAAGAAATGGAAGGCATTACCGAAGATGATGTGATCAAACAGATCATCCAGGGAATGGATGTGCCGAGGTAGGGAGAGAGGATCATGGATCATCGTTCATATCCATGAGCAATGAACTATGATCCATTAACCATTAACAATAGACCCTTGAGTAAATCTTTTTACCTGAACAGCATCGTTTACTACATCGCCGGTTCGGCGGCTGTAGTATTTGTGATGAGTTATTTTTTCCCGGCATGGTTTCGTATCGGGGGAGCCATACTTCTTTTGCTGCTGATAGCCGTTATCATCGATACCATACTTGTTTACAGTAGAAAAAAAGGTGTCAGTGCAGAACGGATGGTGAGCGAAAGGTTCAGTATCGGAGACCCGAACAAAGTGTTGCTTAGTTTTGAGAATCGTTATGCATTTCCCGTTCGCATCAGTATCATCGATGAACTGCCGATGCAATTCCAGGACAGGAAATGGATGAGAAAAGCGAAACTGGAACGGGATGCAAATTACCAGCTTGAATATTTTTTACAACCTGCTACCCGCGGCGAATATGTTTTTGATGATATCAATGTATATGTACATGCGCCGCTGCAACTTGTAAAAAGACGTTATACTTTCCCGGCAAGACAAGTAGTAAAAGTTTATCCTTCCTATATACAGATGCGCCGCTACCAGTTGCTCGCCGTCAGCAATAAATTACAGGAAGCCGGTGTAAAGCAAATAAGAAGGATCGGTCATAGTTTGGAATTCGAGCATATCAAAGAATATGTCCGCGGCGATGATTATCGTATCATCAACTGGAAAGCAACTGCCCGGAAGGATAACCTGATGGTAAATAATTATACCGATGAACGAAGCCAGCAGATCTATTGCCTGATCAATAAAGGCAGGGTGATGAAAATGCCTTTTAATGGGATGACATTGCTCGATTATGCGATCAATGCATCGCTGGTGCTTGCCAATGTAGCATTGGTCAGGCAGGATAAAGCGGGTATCATCACGTTCGAAAAAAATATCGATTCATTTGTGCAGGCCGATAAAAAATCAACACAAATGAATTTGGTACTGGAAACACTGTATCGGCAAAAAACAGATTTTCTTGAACCAGATTTTGAAAAATTGTTCTCTGTTATCCGCAACAGGGTCACCAACCGGAGCCTGCTGGTATTGTTCACCAATTTTGAATCGGTAGAAAGTATGCAACGGGAAATGGCCGCTTTAAAAAAGATCGCTCATTATCATTTGCTGCTGGTTGTCTTTTTTGAAAACACGGAGCTACGATCGGTGATCGAGAAAAGAGCAGCATCGATAGAAGAGATCTATATCAAAACGATCGCAGAGAAATTAATGCATGAAAAAAGATTAATGGTAAAAGAGCTGCATAAGAACGGGATACCATCCATCCTCACCACTCCTGAGAACCTGACGGTAAATACCATCAATAAATACCTCGAATTAAAAACGAGAATGTCTATTTAAAGACCGGAAGACTGGAAGACAGAAAGACCAGGAGACCGGAAGTCGGAAAGACGGCAAGTCCGGAAGGATCTTTAGAACTATCAAACTTTGCGGACTTTCCGACTTCCGGACTTTCCGTCTTACTTTGCAGCATGAATACTTTCGAAGAAGGCCGGGTCTTACTCATCAATAAGCCTTTGCGATGGACATCCTTTGATGCCGTAAATAAGATCAGGAATCTTATCCGTATAAAAAAAGTTGGTCATGCCGGTACGCTCGATCCATTGGCCACCGGCCTGCTCATTATCTGCACCGGTAAATTCACCAAAAGAATAAATGAATACATGGCGCAGGAAAAAGAATATACGGGAAGTTTTACGCTGGGCGCCGTTACTCCCACTTATGATTTGGAAAGCGAACCCATCGATTTTAAACCGTTTGATGCTATTACTCCCGAAATGATCAATGCAGCAACAAAAAATTTTATTGGACCGATCATGCAGATCCCGCCGGCACATTCAGCGATCAAGATCGATGGTAAACGTGTATATGAACTCGCAAGACAGGGAAAAGAAGTAAAACTGGAACCAAGACCTGTTACGATCCATGCATTTGAAATAACAGGGATCGTAACAGGAACTCCTCACGGAGAAAGGCCGGTTGTTCATTTCAAAGTTGTTTGTTCGACCGGAACTTATATCCGCAGCCTTGCCAATGATATGGGAGCCGTTTTAGGATGCGGCGCCTATTTAAGCAGTCTTTGCCGGACAAGGATCGGAGAATTTATTTTGAAAGATGCTATGAGTATCCAGGAATTTGAAAAATCAATAAGCGATAGGCAATCGTAAATCGTGAATCGTCAATCGTGAATGGTGAATGGTGAATCGTCAATCGTGAATGAATTTCCGACAATCAACGACCCCATTGACGATTGACGATTCACGATTCACGATCATAGTATAAAAGGATAACTGATGCCCAACTGGAATTGACCATTAAAGAATTCCCAGTTATTGAACCATTTATTTTGCCGGCTTGCATCGGCAGGACTCGGATCTTTTACTTTGTAAGAATAATCGAAACGGATCACAAAGAAATTAAAGTCGACACGCATACCAAAACCGGCCCCGATAGCAATATCTTTTCCCAAACGGCTAAAATTAAAAACTTCTTCATCCGGGCGGCCAACAGCTTTTTTCATGAACCATACATTGCCGACATCGGTGAACAATGCCCCATTTATTTTTACGCCAAATGGTTTCCCCAATGGAAAACGGTATTCGATATTTCCTTCGAGTTGTATATCGCCGTAACGTTCCGGGTTAATTTTAAAATCTTTAACCGAAGAACCCGGGCCCAGTTTACGTAATGCCCATGCCCGCATACTGTTCGGGCCACCGGCAAAATATTGTTTGAAAAAAGGAAGATTATTTCTTTTGTTCGGGCTGGCTGTTGAATTGAACTCATAGCCGGCTCCGGCAAAAAATCTAAATACAATATCTTTTTTGAAATAAATGAGTTTCCTGATAAACTCGACATCGAGTTTGACAAAGCGGTATAAATTATTATCGAGGAATTTACTGTCGCCTATCAGCCCCGCCAGTAATCCTGAAGTTTCAAAATTGCTGTGAAAGATCGTACCGCCTTTGTGCTTACTGCCCGATCTTGTGTAACCCGCGATAACGGAAGAAATGAATCCATCGGTAAATACATATTGTAAGGATGGATTTTTCTTAAAAAGAGTATCGAGTAAAGGTTTTCTTTTTAAAGAAGAGTATTCGAAGTTCGGGATACGTAAAGAAAGCGAACTGGAATGAGTGTTATCGATCCACCGGAGATCATATCCCCAGGAACTGTTAACCGTAACGAGATTGAATAATTCACGCCGTTCCGTATTGGCAGCATTAATGGAAAACAATGTACTGGCATTTTCCCTTTGTTGCTTTGAAAGCAGTTTGTTGATAAGAAGCGGTCTTGGAAAATAAAAAGACTGGCTGAAACTTACCTGTCTTGTCTGTATGAATTTTACATCGGTCACTTCATTCTTACCTGTTTCAACACCAAAGCGGATACTGGTACTTGACAGGTTAGCCATTTTAAAAACATTCCTTATCTGTAGTGTTGAATTGATATTGAAACCAACCAGGTTGCCGGAAATAGCGCTGTTATTCAAACTTGCTTCGAGAGTGGTGGTGAAAGAATATTTTCTTGCCGGCGTAAGACGAATTGTAAAATCTGCCGTATCCTGTCCTTTTCTCGGAACAGGTTCAACACTTACCAGTCCCCATGCTCCCAATGAATTCAAACGATCAATGGTCTTAAAATAATTCTGCTGCCTGTATAAGCTATCATGAAACAGGTAAATATTCGGAGGAAATAATTTTGGTTTGAAAAGATAATCATACTGTTTGATCCTGATCCTGTTCACTACAACCGAATCTGCTACACGATTGGTGGTATCGGGGGCTGCATTGGGATCAGCGCTGTAATTAAAATCGGGACGTACCGTAATATCGCCGATATAATATTTTATAAGACGGGTACTATCGATACCGGGTTTTAACCGTATCTCAAGATCGGCCTTCGGATTATCCCGTTGCTCCTGCAATTTCTGCAGGATGGCTATTTGTTCGATCGGATCCAATGTAGGCCTCAGTAATTCAATATCAATAGTGTCCCATAATCCCTGCAGCATATCACGGCCAAATCGTAAGTAACCATTATTCCTGTATAAATTGGTAAGACGGTCAAGTTCAAGCGAAATAATTCCTTTGGCAAACGGGCTTCCTTTTTTTAACAATGAATTGTTGCGGGCAGCCAATGTCAAGCCCTGCAACTCGGGATGTTTTATATTAAAAGAGATAGAATCAAGTGGAACAGCTTTGCCGGGTCGTACATCGAAACTGACAGTGGTGCGGTATTGATCGGCTTTTGCTGTATCGATCTTTGTAGTATAAGTGATGGTATCTTTAAAATAACCCAATGAAACAAGTAATGCATTCATGTAAATAATGGAACGATCGGCACTGGAAGAATCATATACCGGCGGGTTATCCAGCACCGGGCGGTTGAACAAACCATTGGCAAATAGTTTTCTTACTGTTCTTACCTTCAGGCTGTCGTCAAGCTGGTTCTTTAGTCTCAACTGTAGTATTTCGATACTGTCTTTTGAAAAGTTGCCGGTTAAGTTGATATTTGTTTGGTAAACAAAAGATTTTTTTTCAGGATAATTTTTTACAAAAACTCTGTTGCAGGAAGCGCCGGTGATCACCAATACAGCGGCAATGATAAGATTGCGGATGGTGGTGTAGAAATAAGGCCGGCAAGGCTGCATAAATAAATAATAAGGGGTATGCTTGTTAAACAGAAGGTCAAATATATCCAAACTTTAGGCCAGAAAAAATTCAGGGAGCAGGAAGGAGTCTTTATTGCCGAAGGCCCGAAACTGGTAAAAGAACTGCTGGAAGAATGCCCCGCGGCTGTTAAAGAGATATATGCTGTTAAAGATTGGATCGAAAGCAATAAAATATCATTGGAGAAAACGGGAGTAACGGAAGTTACGGACGCAGAATTAGAAAGGATATCACAGCTCAGCACGCCCAATAAAGTATTGGCGATTGTGAGCCAGTTTGAAAAAGAAAACATTGTTACAAAAGGAAAGATAACATTGGTATTGGATGGCGTCCGGGATCCCGGTAACCTGGGCACTATTGTCCGCATTGCCGATTGGTTTGCTGTTGACCAGGTCGTTTGCAGTAATGATTCGGCGGATATCTATAATTCAAAAGTGGTGCAGGCCACGATGGGAAGTATAGCCCGGGTAAAAGTTTTTTATACCGATCTTGATAGCTGGTTAGCGCAGCAAAAAGATGTCTGTATTTATGCTGCTGTACTGGACGGACAGGATATAACGAAAATGAAAAAAATAAGTGAGGGGATCATTATGATCGGGAATGAATCAAAAGGTATCAGTGCAGGGATAATGAAACGGGCCAATGTAAGCATTACTGCTCCGAAAAAAGGCAAAGCTGAATCGTTGAATGCAGCGGTGGCGACCGGGATGATACTTTCACATATAGTTTAATACTTTCTTTTTACCGGGTTTTTTTTTGCATAGTTTGACCAGGCGTCAAATACTTTTAAAATTTAGAATAACTATTTCATGAGTTGTGATGTTGGCTGTATCTGTATTAGTAAAGACCATACTTACTTCTTCAATCGCCATGGAGTCTTTGTACCAAACTTTTTGTTTGTGATTCATTATTGGGACAGCAAACTCATTTATAGAATTTTCAAATAGTTGAACGGTAGCCTCGATAACCTCCATTTTTGCAGGCGACTGGTTTGAAACACAAGAGTATAAAGGGAGAAAACCAATCGTTAAAATAAAAATGAATTTCATGAGTCAGATAAATTACCGGAACAACTCAAGGCCTGATCGAGACATTGGCAAACTGGCCCGTAACAGTAAAGGTTCCCGGTCCGCCTGTCATGGTGAATGAAAAATTACCTGATAAACGGCTATTAGCATTCGCTGTGATAGTCAATACACCTCCCGTACCGATCAGGTCAAAGCCGGAATCATCAATATAAGCGAGGGTATTGCCACCGGAAGCGATCGTGTACGATCCTACACTAAATGAACTTAATTTGAATACCATCTTCCTTGTATACGATGTATTGAAATTGGTACCATTGATGGCGATAATAGCGTTGGGTGTAAAAGGAACACTGACCTGGTAAGCCGTATCCAGGCTCGCCACATAATTATTGCCATTATAACTCCAGGCAAAACTTGAAGCAGGCGGCGGCGTGGTTGTAGTATCGTCGTCGCTTGATTTTTTGCATGAATTAAAAACCATCACCAAACAAACAACCAATGCTGCAACGACCGGGCGGGTTATATTTATTTTTTTCATACAATAAAATTATTGAATAAAAATGAAAATTGTCTTACCTGAATTGAATGGCCTTTACTGGTTGTATCTTCTTAACAAACAGCGAAGGGATCATCAGCACCAAAAAACAAACTACTAATGTACCCGCTGCAATAGCCGCAACCTGCCACCACACGATCTTTACAGCAGCCTCTGTCATATAATAAGCTTCTTCTTTTAATTTAATAAAACCGGTGGCCTGTTGTAGCCAGAGTAAACCCAGCGCAACAATTGTTCCGATCACGATACCCATGATGGTAATAAAAGCGGAATGGCGGAGAAATATTTTTTGTACCGTCCAGTCGGTTGCACCCAATGCTTTTAAGATACCTACCATTCTTATTCTTTCCAGCACCAATACGATAAGACAGGTGATCAGGTTGATAACAGCAACGATCACCATGATGCCGATCAATACATTTCTTGTATTATCCTGCATATTCAGCCAGTCAAAAATATTCGGCGATATTCTTTTTACGCTGACAGGATCCCAGGTAACGGGAAAATCATCCATATCATGTATCTCATCGGATACTTCGTTGATAAGATGATAATCTTTCAAAAAGATCTCGTAACCGCCGATTTGATCTTTGTATGATTCATCGCCGGTACTGTCACGGTTCAATTGTTGTAATAATTTGATATCACCGATAGCAAATGTTTTATCATAATCCTCGATACCTGTTTTATAAATGCCGGCCACTCTCAATTTATCAGGACGGATCTTTCCGTTGGGCCTTATAAAATAGATGAACATACTGTCATTGGCCTGCAACTTCAATGCAGAAGCTGTATTGGCAGATAACATGATCTCCCGGCTATACGTATTATTTTTAAAATTGATCTTTTCACCTTGTTTGATAAAAGGACGCATGCGGTCGAAATCATAGGTGTCATCAACTCCTTTGAACAATACGCCTTCGATCTCGTCCTTTGTTTTCACCATCGCATATTTGGTGGAATAAGGATGAATGCTGGCAACCTTCGGATTGGCCCTGATCTCACGGGCCAGTTCATCATTCCTGATAATGGGGAACTCTTCGGAGATAATAGATCTTTCCGGCTGTTTTTCCTGGATGCGGATATGCCCTAAAAAACTGAATACTTTCTGACTTACCGTTGCCTGGAATCCATTGGCAAAGGACAAAGTGATGATCATCACGGCCACGCTGATCACGGTGGCCACGATAGAAAGCCGGATAATGAAACGGGAGAATGGTTTTTGACCACTTCCACGGGGTCCTTTCGGACCGGTTCCGGCAGATCTATTAAATGCGATGCGGTTTGCTATAAAGCCTGCAACCTTCAAATGATAGGATTTGTCTTTAGTGAGAAAATTTGTCCCAAATGGGATGACCTCGTCATAAATCAAAAATAAGCCGGTTAAAAAGATTTCCCTGTTTTTTTACCGGAATTTCACAATATTGTGAGCCATTTACGAGTTAAGTCAGCAATGAAAAAAACTCTTTTATTCATACTTCTTTTAGCGGGAACCGGGGCTGCGGCACAATTACCTGATCATATTTACGGATCAAATATTCGTACCGTAAAACTGTATAAATCGGGCGATATATACAGCTACCCGGTATTGATGCTGAACGGTAACGATCAACTCGAACTTCATTTTGATGATATGGATGGCGATATGAAATATTATTATTACACCTTCCAGCTTTGTAATGCAGACTGGCAGCCTGCCAATCTGCAGTCATACGATTATATCCGCGGCTTTCAAACCAATCGTATCACCACGTATCGCAACTCGTCCATCGTTGCTACAAGATACACGCATTACCAGGTCACCTTTCCCGAACGGAATTCAGCGCCGACACGTTCCGGTAATTACCTGCTAAAAGTTTTTTTGAATGATGATACTTCCAAACTGGTATTTACAAAAAGATTTTTGGTGGTGAATAACAGGGCAGCCGTTACAGCCATAGTGACCCAACCCTTTAATGCGAATTTTTTTAAAACACACCAACGGGTGCAGGTAACGGTGAATACGGCCAATGCACAGATCAATGCTTTTTCTCCGCAGGATATAAAAGTAACGGTAGTACAAAACAATGTATGGTCATCGTCATCGGTGATCGATCGTCCTACTATCTTTCGTGGCAATTATTATGAATACAGCGATGAAGAGAATACCACATTTCAATCAGGAAAAGAATGGCGCTGGATCGATCTGCGCAGTTTTCGTTTGTTAAGCGACAGGATGCAACGCATTATTGATACCAGCAAACGAAGAACGGATATATATGTAAAAGCAGATGGAGAAAGAAGGGACCAGTTATATGTTTATTACCGCGATTTTAATGGCATCTACACAGTTGAAAATACAGATGGTGTCAATCCATACTGGCAAAGTGATTATGCATGGGTGCATTTTACCTATATACCACCGGGCAACAGGGCCTATGAAGGAAAAAGTGTGTACCTCTTTGGTGAATTGACAAGTTATTACCCCGATGAATCATCAAAGATGATATTCAATGAAGAGAAAGGTATTTATGAAAGAGAGCTTTACCTTAAACAGGGCTATTATAATTATTCTTATGTTACGATGACCGATAAAAAGAATGTACCATTCCCCGGTGTATCACTCGAGAACACCGAAGGCAATTATTGGGGAACCGAAAATAATTACATGGTGCTGATCTATTATCGCCCCTTTGGCGCCCGTGCCGATGAATTGATCGGGTTTACAAGGACGAATTCTGCATTTCAGAGATAGCGGGGCGTTTAACGTTTATGGTTTATCGTTTAACGGGGGCTCACTATATCGTGAAATTCTTAATCATTTAATGAAGCTTGAAATAGCACGATACGTTAAACGATAAACCATAAACGTTAAACTAAACAAGCCCTCTTCAATTAACTATTCCTGCTTATATTTGCGGCGGCAGGTCTTACACGACCAGCTCCTGCTGAACCCTCCCAGGGCCGGAAGGCAGCAAGAGTAGGTGGTTGAGCGGTGCGATGTAATCAGCCTGCCATTTTTTACCCCTAACCCCCTAAAGGGGGAAATCAAATGTTCCCAACATGAAATTTTTTATTGATACAGCTAATCTTGCGCAGATCAAAGAAGCTAATGAATTAGGTATACTCGATGGAGTTACTACCAACCCTTCATTAATGGCTAAAGAAGGTATCAAAGGGAATGATGCCATCATGAATCATTATAAAACCATTTGTGAAATGGTAGACGGCGATATCAGCGCCGAAGTGATCAGTACGGATTTTGATGGTATTGTTGAAGAAGGGAAAGATATTAGCAGCCATTCATCCAAACATTGTTGTAAAAGTACCGATGATCAAAGACGGTATAAAAGCGATCAAATGGTTTACCGATAATGGCATCAGGACGAATTGCACACTGGTCTTCTCTGCAGGACAAGCTATCCTTTGCGCCAAAGCAGGTGCTGCTTATGTATCACCTTTTATCGGCCGTATCGATGACGGCGGCTGGGATGGTGTACAATTGGTAGAACAGATCAAACATATTTATTCTATACAGGGATTCAAAACACAGGTGCTCGCAGCATCGATCCGCAATCCTAATCATATTATCCGTTGCGCAGAAGTGGGCGCCGATGTTTGTACCTGCCCGCTGGATTCAATTCTTGGTTTGTTGAAACACCCGTTAACCGATATCGGGCTGGCGAAATTTTTAGAGGACGCTAAGAAAACGATGTAGATAAAAGATGATAACTGGCAGATGATAGATTAGTTCACAGTTATCAGTTATCATCTATACACTATCATCTATTCTTATTTCTCTTAGGTTGTTTCCCTTTCAGCACTTCATCATTCGTGGGTAACCGTTCATCGTCCGGTTTCTTTTTGATCCAGATCGTTCTTTCAATTACTACCTGGGCGTTGGATCTTAACACAGCTTTTACTGTTACTTTTTCTTGTTTGAAATCGAAAGGGATGATGAGTTCATTGCCTTCAAATGCGGCTTCTGCGCAGGAGAAAATAATGTCTTTCGATGTAAGGGGCATCCAGCGGCCATTTGAAAGCTTGCCGTCCACATTGATATAATTATGCTGCCCTTTTTTCAGGCTGTCGGTATATAAATGAAAATAGATACTGTCTACTTTCTGGGCAGAAAGCGAAGAGACTGAAGCAAGAACAAGAACAAAAAGTAAATATTTTTTCATGTGCACTACAAAAGTCGAAAATCCGGGCCAAATAGTTGTTTGAAAAAGATCTTTTGCTTCTTTTAACTTCTACTTTACTTTTCATGGGGATGGATACAAGGTACCATAGCGGAACTCTATTCCTGATTTACCGTAAATGTTGCTGTAAATTGTAAAAATATTCCTTTACTGTTGAATAAACGGGAGCAAATATCATTATATATCATGGCCGGTTTATATATCCTGGCCGGCTTATACCATTTTATCGATCCTGGTTTTTATAAAAAGATAATGCCTCCCTGGTTGCCCTGGCATTACACTCTTATATACATCAGCGGTATTTGTGAAATAATTCTTGGGTTACTGTTATTGCCCAAAGCAACCCGCAGGCCGGCAGCAGGGGGCATCATTCTTTTATTGATAGCGGTTTTCCCGGCCAATATACAAATGATGCTTAACTATAAACGGGAACATGATCCTGATCTGTGGATAGCTATAGTACGATTGCCATTGCAGCCATTGCTGGTTTGGTGGGCATATCAATTTGCAAAAAAATAAAGGACTAGTTTTTTGTGAGACGCAACAGTATCGTTTTTTCCTTAGCGGCCTGGTCGCATTGAGCTTTGCCGGATGTATTATCGCTGACAACATAGATATTTCCGTCCTTATCAATTGTTACACCTTCAAGATTCATACTGTAAGATTGATCTTTATACTGGTTAGATATCCCGGAGAAATTTTCTACCGGCACATTCTTCAGCGTTTCAATTAACAGGTTTCCTTTTTTATCAATATCAACAGCTTCAATGTATTGCTCTCTCAATTTTCCCTTGGAAAAAGATTTGAGGCAAAGCAAACGGTCATTCTCCTTATCATAACAAATATCGGAATAGCGCCATTGTGCTGTTTGCAGCGGCAATTCGATCATCGATTCATATTTCAGGGAAAAACCATTGTCTTCACTGCCGGGTTCAACACTGAATGTATAGATCTGCGACTTTGTCATATTCTCATTCCTTTCACGCAGCACATAGAATTTATTATCGTTGCTATTGCCTGCAATGCCTTCCATACCATCACCACTTTTGGATTTGGGCGGAAGCGGAATGGATGTTTCAATTGTTTTTAATGCGCCCGTGGAAGACTCTACTTCATAAATAGCAGCGATATTTTCTGAAATAAGATAGAGTTTGTTCTTATATGATGTCATGCCTTCCATCTCAAATTCCTGCGGTACTTGTAATGAAATGGTTTTGATGATCGTACTGGTGGCCGGGTCCATTACAATGATCAGCGGGCAGCGTTCCGAAGCAAAATAGAGTTTACCATCAAGGTATTTCATACCGGAGATACAGACCTGTTTATTCATTTCGGCAGGCAGGGTCATGTTATTGATCGTATAAACTGGAAGCGCTTCCTTCAATTTTAATGGCTGGGAAAAAGATGCTTTACAACAAAAAGCAAAAATGATGAGCAGGCTGGCGTTTCGCATAACGGTGGTGATTATAATGCTAATTTATCTGAAACTTTCGGAATATGATAGCTAAAGGTCTGGTAAAATTCTAACCTGCGGAGGTTCAAACAAACAATTAAACCTGTGATAATATCTTTTAGAATGATCGCTTTAATTTTTGCTCATTATACCAATTCATCATTTGTTCTTTTACGATCTTTTCCGGGGTTCTATCTTTAAGAACCTGTAGGTAAGTCATTTTCTTTATGTCAATGGAATATTGAACCAGCAGCCAATAGTTATAATATTCCCGGGGAGCGACCGTGCTATCTGAAAAATAAATACCCCAGCCATTCATATCTTTTTTTTCAACTTCAATAAGATGGCTGATATTTTGAAAAAGATCTTCCTGGTCACTATTTTGCCTTGCAATATATTCCGGGTAGCCTTCCCATTTCCAGGTTGCATTTTTCCCGATGGGATTTGATCTCCAAAAACCCAGTTTATCATATTGCAGGCAATGCATGGCTTCATGGGTAAGCAGTTGTATCAAATTCCATTTATAGCCATTGAGCTCTGCATAACCATTTTTGTAATCAGCTTTTCCCTGCAAAACAACTTTATTGTAAAAGCCCCATGCAAACGCCTGTCCACGTAATTTTTTGATCAAAGAAGGATAGACCGACCCATCGTTCAAACAAATATCAAGTTTGAGAGAAGGGTTGTAGATCTCGCTCTTTTTTAAAAGCCCGGTTACTTCATCAAGTCTGGTGAGCAACGATGGATCAAGTGGTTTGTTATGAAAGATCTTATAGTTATTGTGTAAGGTCTTGTTGGCGTAGGTCAGGATGGGATTTAATACGATCACTAGCAATAATCCTGCGATAAGCAGGAACGTTGCAGTCAACCTGAGCATCCATTTCTTAATATTTCTTTTCAAACTTGTGAAGTTCATACCCCGTGCAGGTATTGACTACTGATAAATTTCGCAACCTCTGCAAGGCTCTTCGTTTTTTCAAATACAGCTAATTGCCTGTCGGCGCCGGTTCCATTCTCCAGCATTTTATGTACATATGCTATACGATGACGGCTGCCTAAATGATCCAGTACAGGATCTAAAAAATCAAGCAATTCGAGAATAAGCGATTTTGTTTTTACTTCTTCCTCTTTTCCAAAGTCAATTAAAAAGCCATCTACTCCATAGCGGCTGGCTCTCCATTTATTTTCATTCAGCAAGGCCCTTGAGTATTGAATGAAATTCAAATTCTTTGAACGCAGCATATATATCCTTGCACAAATAGCCTGGAACAATGCAGCAATGGTAGTTGTTTCATCCACCGTCATCGGTATATCGCAGATACGAAACTCAACCGTATTAAAGAATGGATGCACACGAAGGTCCCACCATATCTTCTTCGCATTGTCGATACAATTTGTTTTGATCAGCAGCTTCACATAGTTATCATATGCTTCGATACTTTCAAATGCATCGGGTATACCGGTACGGGGAAACTTATCGAATACTTTTGTGCGGAAAGATTTATAACCTGTCATCCTTCCTTCCCAGAACGGGGAATTGGTACTCAGCGCAAAAATATGCGGCAGGAAATAACGGGTACTGTTGGCAATATGATTCGCCATTTCCCGGTTATCCATTCCCACATGCACATGTAAACCGAAGATGAGATTACTTCTTGCCGCTTCCTGTAACTCATTTACAATTTCACTGTAACGGATATGATCGGTGATCAGTTGGCTTTCCCAATGACTGAAAGGATGCGTACCCGAAGCGCCCATTGCAAAACCCAAACTACCTGCAATATCCGATATCGTTTTACGAAGATTGGATACATCGGTATACGCTTCATCGATATCGGCGCAGATATCGGTGCCTACTTCCACCACAGCTTGGTGCATTTCCGCTTTTACTTTATCCTTGATCGCTTTTTGTCCTTCCTGTACGATCTTTTGTTCATGACTTTTCAATTCAAAGGTCTTTGGATCAAGCACCATGTACTCTTCCTCAACGCCAAGCGTGAAAGTTTTATAGTTTAAATTCATAAGCTGGTAGTGGTTTAAGGTTTAAAGTTTATGGTTTAACGTTCGTGTTGCATTGGGGATTCTCCGGATTGAGAAGACCCAACTTTAAACAATAAACTTTAAACCTTAAACTGATCATACTAGTGGACTTTTATTACTGCTTCTTTTCACATACTCACCCCATGTAAGATTGTCCTGCCCCGGTTGATGCGCCATTGCTTTTTCAATCGCATAATTAGCGGCAGTTTCTACTACCCATTCAAAATTTTCTTCGCCTACACTTGTTTTTTCTGCATCAGGCGCAGGATTACAGAAATCGATAGCATAAGGAACTCCATCTCTTACCGCTAATTCAACGGTATTGAAATCATATCCTAAATATTTATTGATACGAAGAACGATATCGGTCATCTGTTTAAGTCTTTCAGCAGATGGTTTGAAATCGGCCACATAACGAAGGTGATGCGGGTTGCGTGGTTCGTAAGACATGATGCGAACATATTTACCACCGAGGCAATAGCAACGATAATATTCGGTGAATACGATCTCCTCCTGCAACATCATTACCAGTTGACCGGTTTCACTGTGTTTCTCAAAAAAATCTTCGGAACTTGTCAATTTGTAAACATGTTTCCATCCACCGCCGGCAAAAGGTTTCATATAAGCCGGGAAACCAACATATTTAAATATGGACTCCCAGTCAAGCGGGAAAGCAAGATTATAGAAGGAATCATCAGAGGTATCATCCGGCAGATCTCTTGAGGGAATGATCGCAGTCTTCGGAACAGGCACATCCAATTTTGTCATCAGGCAATTATTGAAATATTTATCATCGGCGCTCCACCAAAAAGGATTGTTGATAACAGCACAGCCCGTTACGGCCGCATTCTTCAGCCAGGTGCGATAGAAAGGAACATCCTGCGAGATACGGTCAAAGATCACTGCATAGCCACTGTCCACTCCCTGCATGGCTTTATCGATACGAACCGGCTCCGCCATGATACCGGGTATATTTTTACTGTTGACCCTTGCTACGAACGCTTCCGGAAATGAACGTTCCTTACCGTGGAGAACTCCGATTTTCTTCATAAACATGTTTTTGATTAGTTAATAGTCACCTTTATCAAATGTATTTTTTCGGCGGCAAATAAACAAATTAACTCATGGGCTGGACGGTCTCCGTCTGACCATAAGTTAATTCATCTGCGACAGCAGACCGTCAGATCAATATCCCTTACCTTTGGCGGCATGCAAATGGTAAATGAATCCGGCATCCAGGTTGAAACTATTTCTATCCAATCCGGTTTTCTTCAGCGAATCGTCAAAATAGACATCTACCAGCCGAAAGAACTTACTTCTCTTTCTGATCTTTCCCTTTTACTGATCAATGACGGCCAGGACATGGAAAAAATGAGCTTTGTTTCGATCCTCGACACTTTATATGACAATAAAGAGATCCGTCCTTTCCTGGCGGTAGGTATTCATTGCAGCGCCGAAAGAAAGAGAGAATACGGCACCGCCGCCGAAGCCGATTATAAAGACCGGGGCGATAAGGCTGGCATTTATACAGCCTTTGTCATGCAGGAACTGCTGCCATTCATTTATACATTATATAAAGGGTATTCTTTCCGGGAAAAAGCATTCGCCGGATTTTCACTGGGCGCCCTCAGTGCAATGGATATTGTTTGGAACCACCCGGGTGAATTCAGTAAACTGGGATGTTTTTCCTCTTCATTCTGGTGGAGAAGCATGGATCAGCTCGATCCTGCTTACGATGATGACAAACACCGCATCATGCACCAGCAAATTCGCCGTGGCCATTATCAGCCTTCATTGAAATTCTTTTTTCAATGCGGTAATATGGATGAAACAAGAGACCGCAACAAAAACGGTATCATTGATTCGATCGACGATACCCTTGATATTATTAAAGAACTGGAAGCAAAAGGATATCAAAAAGAAAATGATATTCAATATCTCGAACTGGCAGACGGCCATCATGATGTATTTACCTGGGGCAGGGCAATGCCGGTGTTTTTGAAATGGGCGTATCCAATGGGCAAAATGCAATAAGCAATTGGCAAAGAATTCCTCCTGGTCATCTTATAAAAACAAAAAACCTTCCGCATTTACGGAAGGTTTTTTTATTGAATTATATAGAACCCTGGGCGAAGCCGAAGGGTTTAATTGAACAAGTAACGAAGACCAAACTGAACTGAATACGTAGAAGCAGTACTTACGTTATCCCTGAATGTTCTTGTAACAACCTGGTTCTGGCTGGTAGCAAGTCTGAACGTAGGAGCAGTAGTAAGACTGGTAAAAGCCGGGATCAGGATGGCAGTAGCATTGGTATTTTTTACTTTACCCCAGCTTGGATTCAACAGGTTACCAAAGTTGAATATATCAACTGTGAACTGTAACGTATTACGGTTGTTGCCTGATTTTACAAAGATATCCTGCATGAATTTGAAGTCAACCTGGTTACGCCATGGAGCCAAAGCGCCATTACGTTCTGCATATTGTCCGCGATGTGTTCTCAGGTATTTGTCCTGGCCAACATATGATTCAAACAAATTACGCTGAGCAGTTTGATCATATACGATACCATTCACAGTTTGATTAGTGAATGTCATTTGCTGTACTTCAGCAGATGTTGGGATATAGATAAGATCGTTACCACTTACACCATCCCTGTTAAAGTCACCGGAATAAGTATAAGAGAACCTGTAATCGGCACCACCCTGGTAGAACAAGGTAAGTGTTGTAGCCAGGTGTTTCAGGTATTCACGACGATAAGAGAACATAGCTACTACACGGTCAGGTATTACATAGCTGGCCGTTGCAAGGGTAGGGGTATTCAAACCTTTTACCTGCTGTGTGCCCTGGTAAGTTCCTAAAGGCTGATCGCCGCTTCCATCATGAAGATTTGTTGCAGCTGATTTGGTATATGCAATCGATGCAAAGAATCCTTTACTGAATGGCTTATCAAATTTTACAGTAAGTGATGCATAATAACCTCTTGTTCCGTTATCAATTATTACTGGAATGAAAGCGGTTGGCCCACCCGGACCAAATACGTTCGCAGCATTCAGTGTATTAATGAATCTTGTTGGAACAGTTCCGCCATAAATAGGGCGGTTATCAGCATAACCCGGAGCGGCCAGGTTTGTAGGGTTTATATAGTTCGGGCTTCTGAAGAAAGCTGTACGGATATCTCTTGTAAAGATACCTTCCACCGAAGCGATAACGCCCCATGGTAATTTAGTATCCACGGCCAGGCTTGATTTCCATGATTGAGGATTTTTGAAATCATCAGCCATAGCTGTAACAGAACCCGGAACAATTGTTCCCGCAGGAGGTACTGAAGTCGGGCGATAAGCAAATGGATTCGGATCGAAAGGACCCGGAGGCGGTACACCAGAAAGGGCGCCCGTTGAAGTGTACTGGTTCCATGCCTGTGTGATCTGGATCATACCATTATCACCTGACTGGCTCACGATCCATACAAAAGGAATTTTTCCGGTAAAGAGTCCTGTACCACCACGAACCTGCAGTGAACGGTCTCCATATACATCCCAGTTAAATCCAACCCTTGGAGAGAACATGATGGTTTTCTTGGGAAGGTTTCCTGTATTTACTTTTTCACCCAAAGCAAAGTTCTGCGCTAATACCAGCGGGTGAGTAACGATCTGCGGAACACCGGGATATGAAGCCAGGTCTAAACGCAAACCAATGGTAAGACGGAAATTCTTATTGACAGCGATCTCATCCTGTGCGAATACAGAGTACTGGGCGAACTTGAAAGCAGAGAAAGCCGGTGCAAAATTCTTGGATAATGAATAGGTCAGTGCAAAGTCAGTAGGCAGTTTGCGCAATGCAGGATTTGGATTCAATGCACTGGCGAAATCGGCCCATGTTGCGAAACGATAATAACTTGTTGCAAAACGCTGGAAACCGTTGATCGTATTATTGAAATCAACCTGGCCACCTAAGGTCCAGTGATGTTTGTTTTTAGTAAATGTGATGATATCGGTGAAAGAATACATTTTCACTTTACGCAGGTTGCCAAAGCTGAATGGTTCGTATCCGAATGATGTATAAGGAACACCTACACCAGAACCTGGTTGAGTTGAAACACCACCACCTGAACTCATGATATCAACAAATGGGAATGTAGTGCTTTCGGTAGTACGTGAATCATTCTGGAATGTATAGGTACCACGTAATGTATTATCGAATCCTTTGAATTTAGAGTTAAGCTCGGCAGCGAATGAATAGAAATTAGCGCCTTGGAAATAATTTGAATTTTTGAACCAAAGAGCGGTAGCGTCAGTTCTTGTTCCTGCTGCACCTGCTACTGTACCTGCACCGCCAACAGATGTACTCGGTGTAAATGGTTCGCCGCCTTCTACCTGGCTATAACGCATATTGAAACGATGATTGCGGCTGATATTCCAGTCGATACGGGCCATTACTTTTTTACGGGTAATATCCGGTGTATAATTATCATAAGGGCCGGTAACATATCCATAATTACTAAGCAGGTACTGGCTGATATAATTCAATGAATCGGCTGTTGGTCTCACGATGGTATTATTGCTGCCATAAGGAGCGCCTGGCGTAGCCGCAAATCTTGTCTGGATAGATTTAGGTTGTGTTTCCGATTCCCAGTTCAGGAAGAAGAATAATTTATTCTTGATGATCGGCCCGCCGATACGTACACCATACTGTTCGAATTCTTCGGGAGGTCTTGTGAAATATGTTTTTTCAACCCTGCGTCCACGTTGTCTTTCTGTTCTCCAATACCTGTAGACTGAACCGGAGAAAGTATTTGTTCCGGAACGGGTCACTGCATTGATAGAACTTCCGATGAAACCGGACTGGCGGACATCGTAAGGATTAACGCTGATAGAGATCTCATCGATCGCATCAATAGAGATCGGTGATCCGTTGGCCGGCAGGTTTTGACCGATACCAAAACTGTTATTGAAATCGGAGCCATCTATAGTGAAATTATTCTGACGGAAATTACCACCACCGATAGAAGAACCATTGGCTTGTGGTGTGGCACGGGTAAAATCATTTATGCTTCTTGAGATAGTAGGCAGTTGGCTGATCTGGCGAATACCGATATTGGTAACCGCGCCTGTCCTGTTAGGATTGAAAACATTCCTGCGGCCGGTAGTAGTTACTACCACTTCTCCCAGTGTAGAATTGGTTTTTTTCATTACGCTGTTCAGAACGAATGACTCAGCCAGCTGGAGGTAGATATTTTCAATTTTATCACCATCATATCCAACGAAAGTGATCTCGATGAGGTAAGGCCCGCCGGACCTCATATTCTGGATACTAAAGGCGCCACCGCCACGGCTGGTGGTCGCATATTTCGTACCGGATGGTACGTGAGTGGCCACCACTGTAGCCCCAACCAGGGGCTCATCGGTTCCACCTTTTACAGTACCATTAATAGCTGACGTAGTGATCTGTGCAAATAAGAACGGACTGGCCATAAAGACCATAGCAAATAAAAAGAGTATTCTCTTAAGCATAAAGATTGGTTTTCGGTTGCAAAGAAAGGGAATATTTCCAAATTAAATATAGGCAAATATCCAGAAATCGAGCCTGAAAAATAAGGCTTTATAATGACAAAATTTCAAATCATTTTGCTGCCTCGCAAATGGGGGATTAATGGGGGATAACCAGGGCGTTTCTGGTTTCTGGTTTCTGGTTTCACGTTGGGTTTCCGTATTCCCAAGGAGTTCTCCCCATAGCACGATAACTTTAAACCAGAAACTAGAAACCTGAAACTCTATTCTTCTTCTTTCTTAGCCTCTGCTTTTTCGGCTTTCTTCTTTTTATTTCCCTTGAAAAGATCCCAGAACCGCTCGGCTTCTTTGCGATAAGAAAGACCGATACCTTTCCTGTTGCTGCGGCCGGCACCTGTATTGGTCGTCAGGTAATCAATATTCCCTTTATAAAAAAGATTGGCCCGGAATGAGCCGGAAGGATTCAATAATAATTCGACCGTAACATTGGGCAGCCATTGCACATCCTGCTGGATGGTCCCTGTCTGGAAAAGGCCTTCTACACTTCCACCCACAGAAATGATCACTTTATTTTTAATAAGAAAACCCACCGAAGCATTGATATTACTGCCCAGGTTGTACTGGGCGCCTTCTTCCAGCGCATTCCTGTTATAAACAGAACTGTTGAAATTGAAACTTACATTCTGTGTATTAAAAATGCCCGAAACGATCTTCCTGACCTGTTTATTGATCTCGTTGAAGAAAATACTCGAGATACTGCTGCTCACGATTTCCTGGAAATAATCGCCGCCCAATCCTCCCGTATTTTCCAATGGCCCAAAAGTACCGAACACCACCAGGTAAGTAGCCTGCTTGTTCATTTCATTGGTGTTCTTCTGCAATTGCTGAAGACTGAATGCAAGACCCGGATCATTATTCGCTACGCTTCTTTCAGGAAATTCAAGACTGAAATCGATCTTTGGCTGAAAAAGCCTGTCCGAAAGATTCGCCACCACCGACACATCGCCTCTTGCTTTTGATAAACCTTCGTTGAGGTTTGTCCATGCTTTCGCCAATGGAGCAAAACTTACATTCGTAGCAGTATAGGTAGCCGAGATATTGAACTTTGCATCATTGGGATCGCCGCTCCATTCTATATAATTGTTCGCATTCTTTTTCAATACGAATGGCTTCTTGAAAAATGACTGGAACGTAAAAAGATAATCTCCTTCCTCAATATCGAAACGGCCGCGGAGAGATAAGGGCTCTGCACTGCCCGACCTGATCTTAAGTGTGCCTCTTCCTTTTCCTTTTATTATATCGCCGGTCAGCTCATCCAGTATCACTTTCACATTTACCATGGGGTTGGCCGTTACATCCACATCATATATGATATTCGTAAGGTTGCGGTTGACACCACTGTCATTCATCTCACGGCCAAATTTTCTTTCCACTAAAAAATCGGCAATGCCTGTTTCCCGGCTGCCGCTTGCCGGTATAGTGATATAGCTGCTGTCCTTTGATGAAGCAAAGGCATCGATGGTCATATACATATCCGATTGCGGACCTGCCAATGAAAGAGAGCCGGTTCCTTTTACATTCCCAAAGAACTGTTTGTTGTGTTTGTAAGCTGTATTAAGCAATTGAACGGGCCTGTTATTTTCTTCGCCTTTTGTTCCGGGTTTTCTTGTACTGATATAAAGATCATAGAACATATCCTTGAACGACTTGTGTTCGATACCCCCGGAAATATAAATAGGATTCTTAGTGATCGAATCGGTCAATACAAAGCCGTCAAGATCGATCTCCTGCGGAGTAAGTTCTATTTCTGTATCCTGTATCCAGTAAAAACATTGTGTAAAATTGATCTTCAGGCCGGCATCTTTTAACCGCCCTTTCCCGGTAATGGCCAGGTTCCTGAAATCTCCGTCGAGTTCAACATCGCCGGTAAGATACCCCTGCATATCGGAAAAAAGATTTCCCAAAAAACGTTCGAGTACATTGATCTGGAAATTCTTTGCTTTTAAAACAATATTGTTATTGGCTGCATTCTTAGGATCGCCGATAAAAATGGTTCCATTGAAGCCGAGGTAATTCTCATTGTTCAGCGTAGCGCCTTCAAAATTTAATTTTTTTAAGGTGTTATCATAAACAAGCGAAGCTTTTACTTCACCCAATGAGTCATTATCCATCCGCAGGTATTGGGTGCGAAGATCAGTGGAAGTTGCTTTTAATTTACCGGTCGGATCTTCTACAAAAATATTCCCCGATATTAATCCTTCCAGCCTGTTCTTGGGAAGGAAATATGGAGAAATATCACCGAGGTTCACTTTTGTTAATTCAACAACGAGATCACTCGAATTATTTCTTACGGTAGAAGGCTGCGTCTTCAAATGTATCTTTTGATCGCCTTCACTCAATACAAGATCGGCGCTTGTTGCACTGTTCTTCCGGAATTTCAATACACCGTTCGCATCGATGGCCCATGTTTTTCCATTGATAGTGATATTGGAAGGATCAAAATCTATTTCAACACCATCACTGAAAGTTCTTACCAATGCATTCATGTCGGCCTTTTCCAATGTTTTACTGGCGCCTGTCTTTATCGAAACAACAGATGAATCTTTTCTTGCATTGACCGTAAAGAGCACCTGCGGGATATTCAAACTGTCATTGATAAAAATGTTTTTCGCCTGGCCCGATAATACCAGTTTATCAATATCGCCGTTGGCTTTCAGTTTTACATCGTCAAAATTGTATTGCTTGTATTTGAATTGAGGAACATCGGCCGTAAGATTCAATTCATTGCGGGCCAAATTAAGATTACCAACAAAATGACTGTTATTAAAACCGGATATACTTGAATCGATCAGTTGTATATACTGATCCACATAATAAGTACGGATATCGAATTTTATATCCTGGTTACGAAGCTGCCGCAACGGCGCTTTTACATATGCCGGGTAATATTTATTGAGTATAAGTTCAAAAGCGCCGGGCAGGTCTTTGATACTGAAGTCGCCGCTTACCGTTGCGGAAAATTCATTCGATTCGGCTTTCAATACTTTTTCATTATCAACATAAGTAGAAGAAACGATCAGCGAATCAAAAGGCAATACATTTCCATCCTTGCTTATCTCTGCTTCGGTGATCCGGGCCGTGCCTAAAAAATTATCAGGGGAAATACTGCTGAAATCAAGATCGAGATTTCCGCGGAATACAATATTATCTTTTGTGATCTTCAGGTTTTGCATGTTGCTGCGGGATACATTCGCCACCAGTTTGAATACCGGCGTATTATTATTAAAATCTATTTTACCGTTCAGGTCCATATCAACATTATCATCACGGATAGAAGCAACGCCTTCGAATAATTTTTTATCAAGCCTTCCTTTTATACCGATATTCTGGTAACGGTAATCCTGGTAATCGACAAAACCAATGGTCCCATCGATCATCGTATTGCGGGTCTTGTCATTGAAACCCGTTCCCTGCACTTTTGCTTTTAAAGAAATAGCGCCGATACTTTTATCGCCTAAGAATTCGCCCAGCCTGAAATTATCGGTAGCAATATTGCCGGAATAAACCGGTTCATGTCCCGCCGGTAATTTCATATTGATATCTGTAGTAACGGTACCGAGATTGGTTTGAATGGTACCAAAGGTTACAAAGTCGCGGATGAAGCCGGTAAAGTTGCCGCGGAACTTAACGTACTGGATCTTTTTCAGATCGGGAACCGTTACTTTTCTCATGGCCGGGATGATCGTTACGGCATCACTATATGTTGTCCGGAAATCATTCGCTTTAAAATCAATGAAGGTCCGGTTGATATCCGGCAAACCTGTTAAACTGATATCGCCATTTAATACAGTACTGTTGCCGGCCTGTACCAGCATATCTTTTCCGTTCAATACATCTACGGTGCCTCTTATTTTTCCTTTGATAGTAATTTTCTTTTTCCATGTTTGAAGCGAAGGGGCAAAGAAGGCGATATCGTCGCTGTCAACATAAGAATCATCGAGAACAGCGGCCATTTTTACTTTATGAATAAAATCGCCCATGTCGCTAATATCATCATACGACATAGAAAAATAATTGCGAAGGACACTCCGGTTGGTTTGTAATTCCAAATTGTTAAAAGCCATTTCCTGCGGCGTCATTTTTAGATCGGCCGCCAGTTTCTTTATTTCTACGCCACTTCTTTCTTTGGCTGTTAGCTGCAGTTTGGAAAAAACAGTATCACCGGAAAAAACAGCATTGCTGAGCTTGCCGTTTATTTCGGTGAACAACACATGTTTGCCATCAAAATAACTGAAAGCAGGACGGTCGGTTTGTTTATCGTCTTTGAATGTACCGTTGATGATGGTAAGGTCGCCGATCTTCACCGTCGTTTTATTATTCCATGATAATGCTTTGATGATCTCTTTGCTGATATCCTGTAATGTGTCAACCGGTTTTGACCGGGTATAATGATTTAATGTAACGACAGGATCTTTTAATAACAATGAATTGATCTCGTAAGTACTTCCGGATAAACTCAATTGATCGGCATCCAAATTCATTTCACCGATTTGCGCTATCATATCCTGCCCGAGCCATCCGTCCTTTTTCAGGAAGGTCACATTTTTCATGTCCACCTTTTTCAGGCTGAACTGTATGCCGGCGTTTTTCTTTTTGCTTGTATCTGCCGGGCCGGAAGCAAAATAATCCAGGAAGAATTGTTGCCGCCATACCGAATCGGTGCGCTGGAATTTGATGATAGCATTTTCAAGCCCGATATATTTCAGGTCGGCATTCTTTTTAAAGATGAACCAATCGGTGATCCGGACTTTTACATCGCCGGCAAATAGCAGCGTATCGCCTTTCTGATCTTCTACCAGTACGCCTTGCAGGTGCATCCGGTTGAAAAGGGAAAAGTCGACATGTTTGATAGTGACCTTTGTCTGCAGGTCATGGCTCAATCGTTTTGTTACCTGCCGGGCTATCCAGTTTTGACCGAAGGGGGTTTGTATAAATATATAAGCCGCTACTATAAGGAATAGTAAGCTAAGGAAGAACCAGAGCAGTATCTTTTTAAATCTCTTCAGGCTCAGTGGTTTGTAGTGTAAAAGTAGTTTAATCGCTGCCTATGGGCAAATTCAATACCAATTAAAGTATAGATGGTGTGGACGGGGATGGGCTGCAAAGATTGTGCGGGGGAGCAGGAAATGAAGAGTTTTCACTTTTTGTTGGAGAAAATTTGAGCACTTCAGGATATTATTATTATAAGCCGTAGTTTAATTTAATGAAATTACGATATGACCGGGCTTCCAAAAATATTCTTGATCGGAAAATACATTTTAATAGGCCTGTGCCTGGCCTTCCTTACAGTTTTGTACATTTTTCTATTCTTGATTTTATTGTTGCCGTTATTCTTAGCAATCAAATCGATCCTCAGGCTTATTTCAAAAGGATGGAAGGTTAAATATGCTGTATCGGTATGCTTGTTATTGGGGGTCTGCTGTTATGCGATATATTATTTTTATATCAGGCCATTTTACCGGGATATATCAGGTGGCGTCTTTATTTCACTGGTACCAGCCGGGATCGTTTGTTTTATCATATCGGTAGTAACGCCTGATAAAAAAGCAGGCCAGCAGCATAAAAAACCAGCGAAGCTAAAAATAGGTCCCCGGCAACTGAATAGCAAACCTAATTATGCCCGGCGGGCAGTTATTTTTAGTATCATATCAAAAATATTTTACTGCCTGGCAGTGATATGCTTTTTAATAGAGATTATTAAATATCCAAATCGGGATGATCATATATTATCTATATGTTTTATTTTTTTAGGATATGCGTTTTATTACTATTCACATTTTTGTAAAAGAGCCCCGGTAATTTATAAGAATCAGATAAACGAAATCAAAGACCTGGAGGGGAAGCCTTTTGTATTGTACCTGCGGGAATTTAAAAAAGAGAACACAAAATTTTATGAAGGCAAATATTTAGCAGAGTTTGGAGACAGAATGGAACAATTTGAAGATGATCCAACTGTGAACCTGGAGACTTTTATTTCAGAACAGACAAAGATTCATTTTGGAGAACTAACCGGGTTGGGAGATCCAACCGAGTCAAATGCTCACGAGTCGGCGAAAATGATATATACAGCGGATGACTGGCGGGAGAAATTAACTCAATTATTACATGCTTGCCGGTTTATAATTATGCTGCCGGGAGTTTCGGACGGGATAAAGTTTGAGTTGGAGCACATCAGGTCACTGGGCCTTATGCATAAACTCTATTTTCTTACTAAGCCAAAAGTGAGAAATATCTTTGACCGTTATTCAAATTTTCTCTTGGAAAAAATATTTTCATTTTTTTTTAAAGATGATGAATGTAAGTGGTCTGAGTTCCAGGAATTGTTGAACATTACCGGGTATTCATCTGCTATAAATCCGGGATATGGTTCTGTGATAGGGGTCAGTAAGAATGGAGAGACTACGCTTCTTAAAACGGGTTGTTTGTTGCCTTCAGAATATTTGTTAGCTATAAAAGGTGAAAAATGATCCGGAAGGAATTAGAGTACAGGTCTTCGGGTTGAAGAACCTATAATATAAAAATATTTGTTACTCCGGCCACAATTTATCCAACTTGTCTTCATTATTCGTTCCTGAAAAACACATGCCGTCGGCTTCCATGAACAGTGTATCGTCATCTAAAAGATAATAACTGTACGAGTCTGCCCAGGCATAATGGTTTTTATTTGTCCATAACGGTGTAACGGAAGAAAATGCAAGACTGATCTTTTCCAATGGCTGGTTTGATCCTTCAAAGGGAAGATTGAATGTAAGTTCCATCAGCGAATAAGTGATCAGCACATCTTCCAGCGAACCGGGGATCGATGTTTACATGTCCAGGTAAACTTTAGGCGATTCATTATTTCTTTCTGTTTGAATTTCCCAGTTGCCCGAATTCTCAGTTATCATAGTAAAAAAGGCCCCGTCGAATTCCAGGTCGTGATAAAGGATCAAATGATCCTGCTTATCAAATAATTCATTTGCGGATTGCTTTTTTTATATTTCTTCTCTTATGGCATAAAGCTGCCTTAGACAAAAAGGAATTGACGGATCAAAATGGCCGGTTGGATCCTGGCGATATCAATTTTTAATAAAGAACCAAATAAGACAACCAGGTCATTAAAAGTTTTTAATGAGTCGCTCATAGTCCATGATTTACTCCCTGTTCCTCGTATCGATAACGATCTTTTTCCTGTTCAGGTATTTGCCGAAGGAGATACCAACCGCACGGTGACGAATGTTTGGGCCGCCATCTTCATTATTTGTACTGGCAAGGCCATGTGTGTACTGGCCAAAAAAGAAAAGACCGTTGGCGGTCTCATAACCCAACTGCAATAAAAGATTGGCAGAAAAATGCCCGTAGTCGCCGTCAAAACTGTATATCATTTTACGGTTGACGGAAGTTCCGTTCGCCAGCGTAAATTTTTCTTTACCGGATAAATGAAAGTCGAGCGATGGGCCGAGCTTGATAAAAGCATGACCGGGATCTTTTCCAAGATCGTATTGCAGCAAGGCAGCGAGTTCGACCGTATGTATCGTGGTATTATTATTTTTTGCCAATGTATCGGGCGGGTAAACAAAATTGCTAAAAACAACTTTGTATCCTTTCATGCTGTAAAAAACAGCCGGTGCGAAAAAAAGGTTTTTATCAAATGGCACTTTTAAATTAACGCCTGCCATGCCACTATATTTATAACTGCTTTTTTGTTTTTTACCGGCGATCGTATAGTTGGTAGAGGTCGCCTGCGGGCCGGCAAAAACGCCTACTTCCACCTGGCTGTTTGCAATGAATGATAAAAAAAGAACGGGAATAACTAAAAAAGTTTTCATTAAATGGTATAAGCGATAAAAGTAATCTTTAATGTTGGAGGATGCAAGATTAGATCGTTTCTGGTTTCAGGTTTCTGGTTTCAGGTTTCTCGTTTCAAGTTAGGTCGTTCAAAATTTAAAGCCCCTGACAGTAGCACGATAAACCTGAAACCAGAAACCTGAAACCAGAAACAATTCTTAATGTTTTTTCGCCGGGTCTTTCACATCGCTGCTTTGATTATATGCGTTCGATCGTCCTTTGGGAATGGAAAGATTTTTCCATTGACCGCCTTTGATCATTTTGCCGATAAAAAGTATTTGCCCGATATGATGAGGATAATGTGCCAGTTGGCGATTGATAGCATCGATAACAGTCAATGCTTCTTTGCGGATATAAATTGTTTTCAGCAGGTCGTCTTCATTCAATGATCCCAATGCATCGAATACGCATTGCCATCCTTTATTCCAAAGTTCAATCACCTGTTGCTTTGAATAATTATGAATTTCAAATTCATCATCCCGCTGCCGCCATTCTTTCTCGCCGTCTTCGGTTAAGAAATTGGTGAAGCGGCTCAGCATATTACCCGCCATATGCTGAACAATGATCGCAGCGCTGTTCGATGCTTCATTGGGACGATAATGAATTTCTTTATCATCCAGTTGTTCAAATGTTTTTTCCGCAAGGTCTTTATAGTATTTTAATCGCGCGGATGACAGTTTGACAGATATTCTTTTCCAATAGACATAGTTTACAGTTTAACGTTTATGGTTTATCGTTTAACGTTTCGTGAAAGGGCAGAGAGATTTATTTCTTTGAACGACCCAGCCTTAAACCAGAAACCAGAAACCCGAAACTTTTCTCAATATCCTTCCGCCGCATCATCACCCCGTTTATCCGCTACGCCTTCAAACCATCTCTCCTTGTTTTTATAAATGACTTTTATCACTTCCGTTCTGCCAATGCCGCTTCGTTCATGAATAGTGTATCCCATTTTTGCCAGTACATTTTTTGTTTCAACAGAAAATCCTTTTTCAATATTGAGTGAGTCCGGCAACCATTGATGATGGAATTTTGGTTTCCATACGGCATCTTCCGTACTCATGTTGAATTCAAGGATGTTGACCAGCGTTTGAAAAACAGAAGTTGGAATAGTTGTACCGCCGGGAGTGCCTACCACTAAAAATACATTGCCATCTTTCAATACGATCGTCGGCGTCATCGAACTCAGCATTCTTTTTCCTGCTTTGATCGAATTGGCCTCACCACCGATAGCGCCATACATATTCGGCACACCCGGTTTGATACTGAAATCATCCATTTCATCATTCAGAAAAAAACCGGCGCCGCCGACTACTGTGCGGCTACCATAAGAATTATTGAGTGTCGTTGTCACTGCTACTGCATTCCCGTCTTTATCGATCACGCTTAAATGAGTGGTCTCTTCGCTTTCTGCCCTTAATAATACGCCGGGTCTTACATCAGCACTTGCCGTTGCTTTCGACGGGTCATAATTTTTCATTCTTTCCTGCAGGTACACATCGTTGGTCAGCATCTTTACCGGCACTTTATAAAAATCAGCATCGCCCATGTACTCACCGCGGTCGGCAAAAGCACGGCGTTCCACTTCCGTCATCAATTGTACAGCCTGTACAGATTGAAAACCCATTGTAGCAATATCCCTGTCCTCGATCATCTTCATCATCTGGTGCAATAATAAACCGCCGCTGCTGGGCATCGGCATACCGATGATCTTATATCCTTTATAATTGAATACATGCGGCTCTCTTGCTTTGGCTTTATAATTTTTAAGATCGTCGTATGATACAATACCGCTGCCTCTTTTCATTTCTTCAACAATTAATCTTGCAGTTTCTCCTTCATAAAAACCGGCAGCGCCATTCGCTTTTATCCTTTTTAATGTACCGGCAAGATCTTTTTGTACCAATGTATCGCCGGCCTTCCACTGATCTTTTACAAATACCGGCATCACCGTATTGAATTGCTTAAGATCTTTCTGCAGGCTATTATATGATCTCGCTTCTCTTTCGGTGATCACAAATCCTTTCTCCGCAAGATCGATCGCCGGTTGTATTAATTTATCAAAAGAAAGTTTTGCATATTGATGTTCTGCAAATAAACCGGCTACTGTTCCGGGTACACCGCTTGCCAAATGGCCATCCTGGCTTTTATCGGTCCTTGCTGTTCCGTCTTTATCGATATACATATCCCGATGTGCTTTGCCCGGCGCCATTTCCCTGTAGTCGATCGAAATTTCTTTTCCGTCGGCAAATCTTGCTACTGTAAAACCGCCACCGCCAAGGTTGCCTGCATTGGGATAAACAACAGCCAATGCCAGTTGTGTTGCAATAGCTGCATCGACAGCATTGCCACCCATCTTTAATATTTCAATACCAACTTTACTTGCCAGCGGATGTGCAGATACCACAGCGCCATTCCGTACCATCACTTTTTTCTGGCTGCTGTATTGATAAGGATCGATAGGGGCGCCGGAAGTTTTATTCTGTTGGCTATGTCCGCAGGAGAATACAGTGACCAGCAGGAATAAGAAAAGAAAGGATCTTTTCATGTAAATAAAGTTTTTGGGAAAGGTAATTAAAATTTTTGCGCAGATACTACAAGGTATTTACGGTGTTGCCGATTATAGCATCATAATTCCACCTGGCATGTGTTGTGCAAAGAATAACACGCCGTGGTCGGTGTTTTCTTCCACCGACCACTTCAATTAAGTACCCCGTCTCTAATGTACGCCGCCCTGGTGCGTGTCTTCACGAACATTTTACTTAAGACGATATATACATTAAAAAGAAATTTCTCACCCTGGCATGTGTTGTGCAAACAGTAGCACGCCGTGGTCGGTGTTTCCACCGACCATTTGAATTAAGTACGCCGTTTCTAATGTACGCCGTCCTGGTGTGTGTCTTCACGATTTTACTTAAGAAAAAAAGTAAAGAAAGAATTTGTATCACGGCTAAACTCACTCAGGTGCACGGTTCTCCGGTCTAAAGACCTGAGTTACTACATCGCTGCCGGCCGCTTTCCCCCCTATTTAAACCGTATTTCACCCGTGTTTCACCTGTGTAACGCCTGCAAATTTGCCGGTGTTATAAGGGGAAAAGCAGGCGAATAGCAGGGAAATAGCAGGCATATGCAGGGAAACTGCGAAGAAATGCAGGCAATATGCAGGTAAGCCGTCGAAGGATTGTCAAGCAAGAATTAGGAGGAAGAATTGGGTTAATCCAAAAAAAAATATGGATAAAGTGATAGGGTCATTGTCAGACCGGGACGGTCAGACAAATAGTGTAATTTGGCTCCTTAAATTTTTTTACAATGCTGAAGAAGACGCAAGCCCTTTTATTACTATTGCTTTTTGTTATTACAGCCAATGCTCAACTCAAATCACCCGAAGAATTTTTGGGATACAAGATCGGCAGCCGCTATACACCGCATCATAAGATCGTCAATTATTTCAATCATGTTGCCGCCAATGCATCATCGGTAATGAAATTGCAGCAATACGGTGAAACGAATGAAGGAAGACCTTTGCTGCTTGCTTTTATCACTTCAGCAAATAATATCAATCACCTGGATGAGATCCGGTTGAATAATCTTCGCCTGGCCAATCTTGCAATAGGCCGTGCTGCGCTGGAGGAGGAAAATGCACCGGCCATCGTATGGCTAAGTTATAATGTGCATGGCAATGAACCCTCTTCTTCCGAAGCAGCTATGCTGACATTGTTTGCACTTGCCGATCCTTCCAATACCAAAACAAAAGAGTGGTTAAAGAATACAGTAGTTGTTATCGATCCCTGCATCAATCCCGATGGAAGGGACCGTTATGTGAATTGGTTCACTACTGCTGTTGGAAAAAAAATGAACCCGCAACTGATGACGAGAGAACACCGTGAACCCTGGCCGCAGGGAAGGACCAATCACTATACATTCGATCTTAACCGCGACTGGGCCTGGCAAACACAGGTGGAAAGCCAGCAGCGCATGAAAGTATATTCACAATGGCTGCCGCAGGTGCATGTGGATTATCATGAGCAGGGCGTAAATGAGCCTTATTATTTTGCGCCGGCTGCAGAGCCATTTCATGAAGTGATCACTCCGTTCCAAAGAGAATTTCAAACAACCATTGGAAAGAACAATGCAAAATATTTCGACCAGAACAACTGGCTTTATTTTACCCGTGAAGTGTTCGATCTTTTTTACCCGTCGTATGGCGATACCTACCCGATATATAACGGGGCCATTGGCATGACCTATGAACAGGGTGGTGGTCCTGCCGGAGGTTTAGGTGCAGTGAATGATGAAGGAGATACACTGACATTATCCGACAGGGCGATGCATCATTTTACTACATCGATGAGTACAATAGAGGCATCATCATTGAATGCAAATAAATTGATCAAAGAATTCAGAAAATATTTCAATACAGCCGTCAATACAGGTTTTGGTGAATATAAAAGTTATGTAATAAAAAATCAGCCGCAGGATGCGCAGCGCATCGACCAGTTGCTTGACTTGCTGGATAAGAACGGGATCCAGTACAGCGGCGGTACGGGAAGCAGTAAAGGATATAACTATGTTAGCGGGAAAGAAGAAACATTCACCGTTGCCGGCGGCGATATTGTTGTCAGTGCGTACCAGCCGAAGTCTGCCCTGGTAAATGTTTTGTTTGAACCAAGATCGAGGTTATCTGATTCGGTTACATATGATATCACGGCATGGTCGCTTCCTTATGTATATGGATTGACGGCCTATGCATCGAAAGATAAAATGTCCGGGGCCGGATCGGTAGCTGTAACAAGAACAAAAGTCATTAATAAAGAAACAGAATACGGATATGTATTGCCATGGGCAGGAGTGAGGAGTGTAAAAGCTGTTGGTCAACTATTACAAAAAGGAATATTACTTCGCTATGCAGAAGAACCATTTGAAATAAACGGGAATAAATTCGACCGCGGCGCTGTTATCATTTTAAAAACAGCCAATAAAAAATGGGGTGCTACTTTATTTGCAACGGTAAGAGAAGTTGCCAATGCCGGCAATGTTCAGTTGTTTGCTGTCACCGGCGGAATGGTAGACAAAGGGTTTGATTTTGGAAGCGACAAAGTACATCCGTTAAAAGCACCGAGGGTTGTACTGGCAACAGGCGATGCTGTCAGCGCTACTGCTTCCGGTAGTATCTGGCATTTCTTCGAACAGGAATTAGATTACCCGATCAGCCAGGTACTCGTAACGGATATCGATCGTCTTAACTGGAATAATGTGGATGTACTCATCATGCCCGATGGCAATTATCGTTTCCTGAGTGATAAAGAAGATATGGAAGCATTCAAAGCATGGGTGAACAGGGGCGGAAGAGTGATCGCTATGGAAAATGCAGTGGCACAATTGGCAAAAGCTGATTGGGGCATCAAACCTAAAAAAGCAGAAGAAACAAAAGATACCGGTGCCTACAGTTCATTAAAAACATATAAAGAGAGAGAAAGAGAAGCTGTTTCCGGCGGTACACCGGGTTCTATCTGGAAAGTAACATTGGACAATACACACCCGCTTGCTTTTGGATATCCCGATCATTATTTTACATTGAAACAGGATGATAATATTTATGAATTCATGAGCAATGGATGGAATGTGGGAGTGATAAAAAAAGAGAACCAGGTAGCCGGATTCGTGGGATCGGGTTTGCAGGCAAAATTGAAAGATGGTTTATTGTTTGCCGTACAAAGTATGGGCAATGGCAGCGTTACTTATCTCGCCGATAATGTGATCTTCCGCAGTTTTTGGGAGAATGGAAAATTAATGCTGTGTAATGCTGTATTCCTGGTGGGACAATAGATGCGTTTAACGTTTCTGGTTTCTGGTTTAAAGTATCGTGCTATTGCAAGGGATTTTACGGAGATAGACGACCCAACGTGAAACGATAAACCAGAAACGTTAAACCTAAAATTCTCTAACTTGCATCCTATTAAATAATTAATTCCAAACCAATCGTATGTTTAAAAAAATAATCATTGCAGCAATTTTGTTTGCTGGCCTGGCTTCCTGTGGTAAATCTAAATCGGGATTTAAATACAGCCAGGATATTGTAGCGAAGGAAAGAAGCCTGCAACCGGATATCAACGCTACCGAAACAAAAGTGGAGAAATTTGCAATGAGCGGCCAGTACGATAGCATTGCCGCAGCCGGCGCTCATATGGAAGAAGTTGTACAGAAAAAAATAGATGAGATCAATAAGATGCCGTTGCCAGGTGCTAAAGGTGCATCCGATTTTAAAGCAGCAGTGATGCGTTACTTTGCTTATATCAAAAGTATGTACACCGCTTATAAAGACTGGGGAAGCGCTTCTACTGACGAGGTCCGTTCGGCTGAACTGGAAGATATCCAGAAGCTGGTAGATGGTAAAAATGAAGTGATCACCGACATGCAGAAAGCGCAAAAGAAATATGCGGAAGATAACGGCTTCAAGATCGAGAATTAATTGTTATTTCTTTCGCTTGCTTTTTAACACATAAGAACAATTGCTGCTGAACCACTTGCTTATTTGCAAAGTGGATAAATAAATAAAGTCAGCCTCTTTCACGGGGCTGACTTTATTTTTATATAATTTTATGTTCTCAATTTATTCCGGCATGGAATCAGACGAATGTGATAGTTACGACAGTTATAGTATGAGTCTTCCCTCATTGATCAGGTTCACTATTTACAATACTTCTCCTCCCAAACGCTAACCAGGTATCAGCGCTGATCATTAGCGTGTTGAAAACTTGTGTGGAGAATACTCCGCAGGAGACAGCCCTTGTCTGTCAAAAAAAATAATTTCAATCACCAATAATTATATACCACCATGGAATCTCAGGAAATCATCAAGTGGAGCCTTATCATAGGCATCCCGCTTTTTCTTTTATTGTTTTATAAATTCATTTTGCGTGTCTTCTTTGGATTGATCATCGTCCCGGAAGACAAGATCGGTTTGGTCACAAAAAAGTTTGTACTCTTTGGTCAGCAGGAATTGCCGGAAGGCCGCATCATTGCAACCAAAGGTGAAGCCGGTTTCCAGGCACAGACATTACCTCCCGGTGTTTATTTCTGGAAATGGATCTGGCAATATTCTATCACCTTCCAGCCCTTTATTGTTATACCGACAGGAAAGATCGGTTTGATATTGGCAAAAGACGGTGCCGAATTGGAAGTAGGCCGCATACTCGGACGAAAAGTAGATTGCGATTCATTCCAGGATGCAGCAGCATTCCTTGCGAATGGCGGGCGCAAGGGTCGTCAAACAGCGATCATTGCGCCGGGTTCTTATCGTATCAATACTTTATTATTTGAATTGGAGTTGACAGACATGGTGTATATACCGGACAATGCGGTTGGAGTTGTTACAACATTGGAAGGAAGACCGCTGGACGAAGGACAGATCGCCGGTAAGATCATTGAGGGGCATAATAAATTCCAGGACGTTGATATGTTTTTACACAGCGAAGGTCTTAAAGGTTTACAGGAACAGGTGATATTAGCCGGTTCTTATTTTTTAAATCCCTGGTTCGCCAAACTGGAAATGGTAAAAATGCTGGAGATACCGATCGGTCATGTGGGCGTTGTGATAAGTTATGTAGGTACAGAAGGCAAAGACCTGAGTGGTGTTGAATTCAAACATGGTAATATCGTAGCCAAAGGAAATAAAGGCGTTTGGGCAGAACCGTTAGGTCCTGGTAAATACCCGGTGAACCCTTATATCATGAAAGTTGAATTAGTGCCGACAACCAACCTTGTATTGAACTGGGCGAGTGCAAGAAGTGAATCGCATCAACTGGATAAAAATCTTTCAACGATCACCGTCAGGAGTAAAGACGGTTTCCCTTTCAATCTCGACGTATCGCAGATCATTCACATTCCCACTACCGAAGCGCCAAAAGTAATTGCCCGTTTCGGTAACATGAATAATCTTGTAAGCCAGGTACTGGAACCAACGATCGGAAACTATTTCCGTAATAGTGCGCAGGACAGCGATGTGATCGCATTCTTAGGTACAAGAAAAGAAAGACAGCAATCTGCAAAAGATCATATCGGTAGAGTATTGGAGCAATACAATGTGTACGGTGTCGATACGTTGATCGGTGATATCGTTCCACCGGAAAGTTTGATGAAAACATTGACCGACCGTAAACTGGCCGAAGAACAAAAGATCACTTACGATACGGAAAAGAAAGCGCAGGAAACAAGACAAACACTGGAAAAAGAAACGGCTATTGCCGATATGCAAAAGGAAATTGTAAAAGCCGACCAGGGTGTATTGATCGCTGAACGTATTGCCGATGCTTCGGTAAAAAAAGCAACCGGTGATGCCAACAGTGTGCGCCTGCAGGCGAATGCGGAAGGCGACCGGATGCGTTTAATGGCTACCGGTGAAGCAGAAAAGGTAAGGTTGCTTGCAAAAGCTGAATCGGAAAAAATTGAATTGCTGGCCAGGGCAAATGCAGAACAAATTACGCTGACAGGTAGTGCCGAAGCCGGAAAGATATTGGCCATCGGTAAATCAAATGCGGAGTCGTATAAATTATCAGTTGAAGCGATGGGCGGTGATAATTTCACGCAATTAAAAGTGATGGAATCTATTGCTGCGGAGAAAGTGAAGATCATGCCGGATGTTTTGATCAGTGGGAACGGCGACAGTGCAAATGGCGGTATCAGCGGTTTGTTGGGATTGCAATTGCTGGAACAGTTGGGAAAGAAAGTAGGCGGTGATGATAAGCCGGCAAAGAAGAATTGATCAGAAAAAAACTAATAGTTAAGGTCCCGCCATTGGCGGGATTTTTTTTTAAAGTTTAAAGTTTCTGGTTTCTGGTTTCACGTTGGGTCGTCTATATATAAAGCCTCCTGCAATAGCACGATAACCAGAAACCAGAAACCAGAAGCAATAATCCTTTCCGCTAAGGTTCTGCCAATGGCGGAACCTTTTTATATCTGTGGTTTAAGGGCTTGACAAATAGCAGTTATATTCGCTGAATAATTATAGGAAATGCGAAGATCACTTTTACTCGTCGTTTGTGCCTTGTACCTTGTGCCCTGTACCTTCTCCCAGGCTCCTGCAAGCTGGACCTCCGCTGAAATGTACCAGGCCCTGCGTAAACTGAATGTACTCGGCTCTGTTTTGTATGTGGCGGCACACCCCGATGATGAAAATACAAGACTGATCGCTTATTTATCGAAAGACAAATTATACCGTACCGGTTATTTGTCATTGACAAGAGGTGACGGTGGTCAAAATCTTATTGGTGATGAACAGGGAATTGAATTGGGATTGATAAGAACACAGGAATTATTATCTGCAAGGAGGATCGATGGGGGCGAACAATTCTTTTCAAGAGCATATGATTTTGGTTTTTCCAAAAACCCCGAAGAAACATTTACCAAATGGGATAAAGAAAAAATATTGAGTGATGTGGTATGGGTGATAAGAAAATTTCAACCGGATGTTATCATTACAAGATTTCCGACAACAGGAGAAGGCGGCCATGGTCATCATACGGCTTCTGCTATTTTAGCCAATGAAGCATTTACCGCTGCAGCCGATCCGAATCGTTTTCCGGAACAACTACTATATGTATCGGTATGGCAGGCCAAAAGAATTTTATGGAACACTTTCAATTTCGGCAACACGAATACACAAAGTAATGACCAGTTCAAAATTGATGTGGGTGGTTATAATCCATTGCTGGGAAAAAGTTATGGCGAGATATCGGCGGCCAGTCGCAGCCAGCACAAGAGCCAGGGCTTTGGTGTGCCCGCATCGAGAGGAGAAGCGATAGAATATTTTAAAGCAACCGGCGGCACTACGCCAACGGAAGACCTGATGGATGGAGTAGGCATGACGTGGGGAAGAGTAGCGGATGGCGCCCCGATCGAAAAAATGGTGAATGATCTTTCAGCCTCTTTTGATTTTTTACATCCTGAAAGATCAGTAAAGGGTTTGAATGAATTATACAAAGCACTGATGAATATGCGCCAGGGTTATTGGAGGGATGTAAAATTATGGGAGACGCAACAACTGATCGTGCAGTGCAGCGGTTTATTCATGGATGTAACAGCCGCAGAACAATTTGCGGTGCAAACAGATTCTTTGCGATTCAATTTTTCTTTTAATAATCGCCTCGGCGCTGATATCTCATTGGAAAAAGTGATCGTTAACGGGTTTGATACCATTTTGGCAAAACCGCTAACAAAGAATAAGAACCTTGTTTTTTCAAAGACATTGTATGTAAATCCTGATCTGCCTGTTACCCAACCTTATTGGCTGGAGAATAAAATGGAAGAAGGATATTTTACTGTGAAGGATCAGCAAAAGATCGGCAGGCCGGATGTAGAGCCTTCGATACAGGCTGCTATACAGATCAAAGTATTTGGCGAGTATCATAATTTCCGGATACCGGTAAAATATAAATTCACTGACCCGGTCCGGGGTGAGTTATATGAACCATTGGTGGTAATACCTCCTGTGCTTGTATCACCGGATGAGAAAATAAAAATTTCTAAGAACAGTAATAATTTCGAAGGCAGCATCAACCTGGCCGGGAAGAAAAAAGGATTCAAGACCATTTTTGGCGCAACGGGTACAACAGGAACGGGAGAAAGGAAAATAGACATTTCATCAGGTCCCTATATATTCGAAAATAAAAACAAGACCATTACTGTTCCTTATACGGTAAAAGCTGATTCGGATAATGGGTATAATTTTTCAGTGGACAGGGATAATAATAAAAAAGAATTGTATAGCCAGGGTATGAAGGAGGTAAAATACGATCATATCCCGTATATCAATTATTTTACTGATGCTACTGTGATCAATAAAAAAGTCGATCTCGAAATTTATAACAAAAAGATCGGCTACATCGTCGGCGCCGGTGATAAAGTACCGGAAGCATTGGAGCAAATGGGTTATGAAGTGAACATCCTTACCGAAAAAGAATTGTCGCGGAATAATCTTGATAAATTCGATGCGATCATTACGGGTGTAAGAGCTTATAATACGAATGAATGGATCAACAAGTATTATGATAAACTAATGAAGTATGTAAATGATGGCGGCAACCTGATCGTTCAATACAATACCAGTAATAATATCGGCCCGGTAAGAGCCAGGATCGATCCCTATAATCTTACCATTACCCGTACAAGGGTTACAGACGAGAATGCAAAAGTCACTATATTAAAACCCGGGCATCCTGTATTTAATTTTCCCAATAAAATAACGGACGAAGATTTTAAAGGATGGATACAGGAAAGAAGTATCTATCATGGCAGCGATACATCCGGTAAATATGAGAAACTGATCGGCATGAACGATCCCGGCGAAAGATCGGATGACGGAAGTTTGCTGGTTGCTAAATATGGTAAAGGCTGGTTCACTTATACAGGTATTGTATTCTTTAGGGAATTACCGGCCGGTGTGCCCGGAGCGTACCGGTTACTGGCTAATATTATTGCATTGAATAAGAAGAAAGGATTTTAGGAAAACGATTTGAAAATATGTCGATTTGAAGATTTGAAGATGATCGGATACCGCATCTTCAAATCTTCAAATCTTCAAATCAGGTTCATATATGAGCGATGAACGAAAACCAGATGTAAGAAGAGGGGAGATGTCTTTTATTTTTGCGATCCTCATAGGATTAGCGGTGGGTATCCTGATCAAAAAAGTAAGGATCGGGATATTAATAGGATTGGTACTCGGTATTGTCATTGTATTAACAGGATGGCTGCGCACCAAAAGAAAATAATATATGGAGGATCATAATAACGATAATGCCCCGCTGTTCAAAAAATGGAGTTGCTGGTATATACTGGTCATTGCCTTCCTTATTTTACTGATCATCCTCTTTAGTCTTTTCACCAAAAAATTTGCATGAACCAGCTTGATTGGATAGTACTTATTGTTACCCTGTCAGGCATTATTACCTATGGCATTTATAAGAGCCGTACTTCTCACAACCTGGATGGATACTTTCTGAGCAATCGCAGTTTGCCATGGGGACTTGTATTATTAAGCATCATGGGAACACAAGCCAGCGCTATTACTTTTTTGTCGGCGCCCGGGCAGGCGTACACAGAGGGAATGGGATTTGTACAATATTATTTTGGGCTGCCGCTGGCCATGGTGGTTATTTGTATTTTTTTCGTGCCGGTATATAACCGCTTAAAGGTTTATACCGCTTATGAATTCCTTGAAAAAAGATTCGATAATAAAACAAGGACACTTACTTCATTTTTATTTTTATTACAGCGTGGTTTATCTACCGGGCTGAGTGTATTGGCTCCATCGATCATACTTTCTTCTTTACTTGGCTGGAATATTTATTGGACCAATCTTTTTATGGGTGGCCTCCTCATCATTTATACGATAGCCGGCGGTGCAAAAGCAGTTGCTTATACACAGCAGTTACAACTCATCATCATTTTTACAGGCATGTTCCTCGCTGCTTATATGGTGGTGCAAATGCTGCCGGAAGGTATAAGTTTTATAGATGCATTAAAAGTGAGTGGTAAACTGGGCAGACTGAATGTGATCTCTACCGGTATCACCAAACAAGGAGTTGACTGGAGCGGTAAATACAATTTACTAACGGGGATCATCGGTGGTTTCTTTTTATCCCTGTCTTATTTCGGAACGGATCAGAGCCAGGTCGGCCGTTATCTTACAGCCCGTTCGCTGAAACAAAGCCGCATGGGTCTTATCATGAATGGATTTGTGAAGATCCCCATGCAGTTCTTGATATTATTGATCGGGATACTGGTATTTACTTTTTACCAGTTCAATAAAGCGCCGGTCTTTTTCAATGCCAAACTCGTGCATAGAATAGAGAACTCTTCGAAAAAAGATTCTTTTTATGCATTGCAAAAAAATTATGATGCAGTTACGACACAAAAACAAACAGTGATCCCTGAACTGATCACAGCGATGGATGCCAAAGATGAAACAGGCATTAATACAAAAACAAATGAACTGAAACAATTGCAGTCGAAGGCCGACAGTATGAGAACTAAAGTGAAGAGTTGGGTCAAATCAAAAGAAATAAATGGCGACAGTAAAGACACCGATTATATTTTTTTACGGTTCGTGGTCGATTATCTTCCCGTAGGTCTTGTAGGCCTGCTTATTGCCATTATTTTTCTTGCATCGTGGGGAAGTATTGCGGCGGCGATCAATTCCCTGGCTTCCTGCACGATGGTTGATTTTCACCGGCGCTTTACCAAAAACAAGGATACGGCAGAGAAGGAATATAAATTATCGAAAAGGTACACCCTGGCCTGGGGTATATTCTGTATCATCGTTGCCATGTTCACCTATAATATCGGGAACAGCCTTATCGAAGCGGTGAATATACTGGGCTCTTTATTTTACGGAGTTATCCTCGGTGTATTTATGGTAGCGCTTTTCATGAAAAGAATAACCAATGGAAATGCGGTATTCTGGGCAGCGGTGATAGCGGAGCTGATCGTATTGACAGTTTATATTCTTACCAAGGCCGGTGTATTTAGTATGGGCTTTCTCTGGCTGAATCCTATCGGTGTTTTTGGAGTGATATTTATTACGATTTTCCTCGACCAGGTATGGAAAAAGAAAAAGCTCCCGGTATAACAGGAGCTTTTAGATCGTCCAGATCGCTTTGCAGCGTACCGGCCGAAAATTATTTATCTAATTCTGCCAATAATTTTTCATTCAGCTTCACGTAATCATCATTCTTTTGTTCTGTAGCCAGTGCCTTTGATTTTTCGGCAGCAACTTTTGCTTCGTCTTTTTTACCGAGTTTGGCAAGACAATTAGCTCTCTGGTGATGGATCCAGAATGCATTCGGCTGTAATTCCACGCCTTTATCAAACCATGCAAGCGCCTGGTTAAGATCTTTACCGGTTTCCATATAATACATCGCTGCTGTAAAATAAGGACGGTTGTCTTTATTCATCAGCTGATCGATCTGCGCCACCACTTTCTTTTCTACTTCTGTAGTGATAGGAAGCGATACCGCTGTTTTATCCCACATCATATGCAGTTCGCAGGTATTTGGTTTTACATTGGCAAATTGCATAGTAAATGATTCCATGCTTTCACCCATGTTCATCGTACTGGCTTCCACTCTTACTACATCCTGGTCTTGTTTGTAAGCGGCAGGACTTGTTACATCGAGTTGTTTGGTGATAATGATCGTCCAGTTTTTCTTTTCAGGAATAGTGACCAAACCATATTTGCCGGCTTTCACCGTAGTATTTCCGATCGTTACATCATCGGCAAAAGTGAGGGTAGTAGCATTGTTAGCGCCGGTGCGCCATACTTTTCCATAAGGAACCAGGTCGCCGAATATCTTTCTTCCTTTCATACCGGGGCGGGAATAGGATAATTCAATATTGGATAATCCAAAATTCTGTTTGATGGTTTGTGTGGGACTCGGTTGTGGTGTTGTCAGGGTTTGAGCATCCGCTAAAAAGAAGCCGGATACCGCAATAGCCGCAAGCAATAATTTTCTCATAATGATTTTTTTTTGGAGAACAAAGGTAGGGAAAACAGTCAGGAGTCGATAGCCAATAGTCGTGAGTCAGTGATCGCTAGTGGGGGAATTATGAATTGACAAATGCTAATGGAAAAACAGGAGCCGGGATCAAAAATCTAAAAGCAAAAATCAAAAATTAATAGTGACAGTTGTCGTACCCTTTTTATTGGCATTGCGTTTCCATTTGGGACCTTCTTTGATGAGGCGGATCGCTTCTTTATCGCATTTGTTGCAGAGGGATTTTACTATTTTGATATTGACAGGCTCGCCTTCTTTATTCACTTCAAAGGAAACCTGTACTTGCCCGGCGGTGCCGCCGCCTTGTTTGGTCTTTACTTCTTCGGGGGCATTCAGGTTATTGGCGAGATAAGTATCATAATTTTCCCAGCCATCGGCAGGCTCGGGTTCTTCCAGTTTTACATTCATGGCCTGGTTGCGGTACCTGAGTTCTGCATTGGGTTTTTGATTGCTGATAACTACTTCGGATAAACTCTTCCTGTCATCCTGCAATACCACCTGGTTGCTTGGAGCGGCATTTCTCAATTGTACATTGGTATTTTCAAAACCGATCGACCTTACTTGTACACTCAATACGGAATCAGGATAAGTAAGGGTGAAATTTCCTTTTGCATCTGTATAAGTACCGGCATTATTATCCTGTGCATTGGTTACATTGGCAAAAGGCACACCGATATTATTTGCATCGGTAACACGGCCGCGGAAAGTATTTGTATTGAGTTGTTGTGTATAGCCTCTTCCATCATCTGCCCGGCGGCTGGTACTTACCGTTTCATTTCTTTTTTGCGTTGCAGCATCTTCATAATATCTATCGGTAAACTCCTTCTTGTCTGTGTCTGCCTTTTTCTCTGCTGCAGCAATATCTTTATCTCTTGACTTTTCCTTTACAGCATCATTTGCTTTTAGCTTGGTATCTGTACCGGCTGGCGATATTGCCGGGTTATTAGTAGTAACAACAGGTGGTATTCTATCTATTGGGTTATTTGTTTTTGATAGTTCGCCTGGAAACTTGTCCTGCTGTTGTATTCGCTTCAGGTATTGTTGCTTTTGATGGCCCTTCTTTGGTCGTTGTAACAGGTGCATCTTTTGTTGCTGTAGTGGTAGTAACAGCATTAAAATTGGCCGACGTATCGGTTGATTTGACCTCTCCTGTTTTTTTGTCTTCAACTTTTGCGATATCTCCTTTCTTCTTACTATTAAAAACAAATTGATTGGCAAGAAGTGCGGCGCCAGCCAATATGATAACAAGAGCAGCAATCCTTAACCAGGGAAGAGCTCTTTTCTTTTTTTCTTCGTAAACAGGAATCACTTTGGCGCCTTCGATCTTTTCAGCCAGCCTTGTTCTCAGGTCACTAAGATGAGATTGTGCATCCTGGCCGGCAACGGTATATCCTTCCAGTGCATCAGCCAGGAAGGGATCATCCAGCGCAGCTTTTTCCAGGTCATGTCTTTCCCGGGCAGAAAGCAGACCCTTGTGATATCTTTCGATATCAGCAGCTGAAAAATTTTTTATGTTATTACCTGTTGCCATTATCCATTTACAAAATTATAAAACTCTTGCCTCCAAATTCCTAAATCCCAACCACCAATTCCTAACTGTGGGGTCACAACTCCCGGCTCCCGACTCCCGACTCAGCCTTTTCCATGCAAATCTTCAAATTCCTTCGTCCATTCTGGATAAAACTTCTTACCTGGTTCCAATCCTGCCCGGTCATTTCAGCTATTTCGTTGTAGCATTTCCCGTCAAGATAAAAGAGCTTTATCGCCTCCCGTTGCTCGCTGGTCAGTGTGCCGAGACAGTGTTCCAGCTTCTTGAAATTCTCCTCTTTCTCCAGCACGCCATTCAGATGCACATTTTCCTCCGATTGCACAAGTTCTGTTTTGAATTCCACCGTTTTAAGGTTTTTGGGCGTTCGTAGTTGCATCAGGCAGTGGTTCTTAGCTAGCTGGTGCAGCCATCCCTTAAAATTATCCACATCATGCTTTTTCAATTTTGATACCAATTCTTCGAATATCTGCATCACGCTGTCCTTGGCTGTTTCCGGTTCTTTATAATATTTAAGGCATACACCATAGACGAGATCCATGTACCGCTGGTAGAGTTCTCCCAGTACGGCCATGTCACCCGATTGCTTATACAAGATGACCAGTTCTTTATCGGCTAGTGATGTGTGAGATATGTTCCTGATAAAAGACACAGCGCTAAAATTAGCAAATTATATGGTAAGGGCTATTATGCAATTACAAAAATGGAAGCATCAAAGGCAAAACACATTTTATGAAGAAAATTTTTTTAATGCTGGTACCAATTCTTTTGGTCATGCTGGCATTCCGTCCTGTAAGGTCATTGACAGTAGCAGGAACTATTACAGATGAGAAAGGTTCAGTGGTTCCGGGAATAACGATATTGATAAAGGGTACCCGTACAGGCGTCACTACTGATAATAAAGGATCTTATAGTATTGTCGTTCCGGGCGCCAACAGTGTGTTGGTCTTTTCCGGTGTTGGTTTTGAAACAAAAGAAGAGAAAGTAAATGGAAGAACCATTATCAATGTATCTCTTAAAACAATAGTAGTATCAAATACAGAAGTCATTGTTACTGCTCTGGGACAAAAACGGCAGGCAAAAGAATTATCATACAGTACTGCTAAAGTAAAAGCAGCAGAGCTTACAAAAGCATCGCCTGTAAATCTTCAGAATGGTCTTACAGGCAGGGTCGCTGGTTTAAATGTAGATAAAGATGGCGATGGGGTTGATGATCATTATGCTTATGACAGGGAAGGTTACGATCATATCATCGAGAACCAATTCTTAAAAACGGATGATAATCCTCTTTCTACTTTTTCTATCGATGTGGATGCGGCATCTTATAGTAATATACGTCGTTTTTTAAACCAGGGACAATTACCGCCTGCCGGTGCAGTACGAATAGAAGAAATGGTGAATTATTTTCATTACGAATATCCGCAGCCAATCAATAACGATCCGTTCTCTATCAATACAGAAATATCCGATTGCCCCTGGAATAAAAACAATAAACTGGTTTTGATCGGCCTGCAGGGCAAAAAAATACCAACCAAAATCTTCCCGCTTCCAATCTTATTTTCCTGATCGATGTATCCGGTTCTATGCAGGGGCCTGAAAGAATTGGCCTTGGTAAAATCATCAATGAAAATGCTGGTTGACCAATTAAGGGAACAGGATAAAGTATCGATAGTGGTATATGCCGGTGCCGCTGGTTTAGTGTTAGCGCCTACAAGCGGTTATGAAAAAATGAAGATCAAAGATGCGATCGATAAATTGGAAGCAGGCGGTTCAACTGCCGGTGGTGCAGGATATAAAATTAGCCTATAAAACTGCCAAAGAAAATTTTGCAAAAGGCGGTAATAACCGTGTTATTCTTTGCACCGATGGCGATTTCAATGTGGGTGAAAGCAGTGATGATGCAATGGAAAGATTAATTGAGAATGAAAGAAAGAGCGGTGTGTTCTTAACAGTGCTGGGTTATGGAATGGGTAATTACCAGGATGCAAAATGCAGAAGCTGGCCGATAAAGGAAATGGTAACCATGCTTACATCGATGGAATAACGAAGCGAAAAAAGTATTGGTGAACGAATTTGGCGGAACACTTTTTACCATTGCCAAAGATGTAAAGTTGCAGATCGAATTCAATCCTGCTAAAGTACAGGGCTACCGCCTGATCGGTTATGAGAACAGGATGCTGGCCAAAGAAGATTTTAATGATGATAAAAAAGATGCCGGCGAACTCGGCAGTGGCCATACCGTTACGGCTTTGTATGAAATAATCCCAGCAGGCGTTGAAAGCGATTTTCTGAAAAAAGTGGATTCATTAAAATACCAGTCGAACATTACACCGTTTAGCAAATCATCACATAATAATGAAATGATGACAGTGAAATTTCGTTACAAAGCTCCCGATGGGGATGTAAGTAAACTGATCGAACATCCTGTAATGGATAAACAAATAAATATGGCAAAAACATCTGATAATTTCCGCTTTGCTGCTTCTGTTGCACAGTTTGGAATGTTGCTCCGCAATTCAGAATTCAAATCGGGTGCAAATTATGCGGATGTATTGACGCTGGCCCGCAAAGCAAAAGGCAATGATGATGAAGGTTATCGTTCAGAATTCATCAGGCTGGTAGAAAGCGCAAAACTGTTGGCTAAAACCGAACCTCTCCCAAAGAAAAATGTGGATACAGAAGACGATGAAGAAACTGGTTCCAATAAAAAATAATTGAGCAAGGTGCAGGGAGTACCGTAAACGAGATGCATTTAGTCATCCGTTTTAATTCCCTGCTTCCTTACTCAGAAAGGTTTAAGAGGTTTAAAAGTTCAAAATGTTTAAGACGTTCCTAAACCTCTTGAACCTCTTGAACCTCTTGAACTTTTTAAACCTCTTAAACTCCTAACCCGGCTGGCAATTTCTTTTTTAATCTTTAAAAGTAAAAGCCATGAAAATTTTATTTGCCCCAAAGGGATCCATTCGCACAAAAAAAAGCATACTGCTGTCAGCCTCGGTATTAGCCGTTGCAGGATTTCTTGCTATCAATGATCAAAACAACAATGACGGGAAAAAATTGGTACACTCCTGTAACAATCACGAGCTGAGTCACGTCTGTATCATGAAAACAATTTTTGGTCTCGATACGAGCCAGGAAGGAAAACAGATCAGTTTTTTTAAAACACCGGAAAAAGTTGATGCCGCTATTAAAAAAGGATTGGAATGGACCAACAAAGCACAGGGAAATGACGGAGGCTGGGGAGCCGGTACGCATAGCAGCCAGCAAGTAATGGACCCGCATGCAGTATCCAGCGATCCTGCATCCACATCATTGGTAGCAATGTCGCTGCTGAGAACGGATAACACATTACAAAAAGGAGAATATTCAAAGAACCTTAAAAAGGCAACTGAATTTTTATTGAAACAAGTTGAAGATTGTCCCGATTCACAACCTTACCTCACCAAACTCGAGAACACACAGCCACAGATCAAACTCGGAAGGAATATTGATGTGATACTCACCGCACAATTCTTCACGAACATATTACGCTATGATATCAGCGATGCGCAAATGAAAAAAAGAATTGAGAAAGCATTGGATAAATGTGTGACAAGGATCCAAAAAGGACAAAGCAATGATGGATCCTGGAAAGATGGTGGCTGGGCGCCGGTATTGCAATCAGCTTTGGCCAATAATGCATTGGAAAGTGCAGAAGATGTGGGCCGGAGCGTAGACAAAAATGTGATGGATCGCAGCCGCAAATACCAGAATGGGAATTTTGATACCAAAACAAATGCACCCGTAACAAGCGAAGCGGCCGGTGTAATGCTTTATGGTTTATCCAGTACAACAAGAGCCAGCGCCAAGGAATCAAAAAGAGCGAAAGACATGCTGGAAAAAGCTAAGAAAGAAGGAAAGATCAAGGACAGTAATATCACCGAAGAGAATTTAAAAGCAGCCGGGGCCAGTGCTACCGACGCCAAAGAAATGGTGACCGCTTATTCTATCAATGAAGCTTCCCGTAAACAGGCCGTCAGGGATGATGTGATGCAGGGTTTTGGTAATAATGGCGGCGAAGAGTTCATGAGCTTCCTGATGACAGGCGAGAGCATCCTCATGCAGGGCGGTAATGAATGGGAGAAATGGTATAACATGATGTCAGGCAAACTGGTCAATATCCAGAATACGGACGGCAGTTGGAACGGCCACCACTGCATTACCAGCCCGGTTTTCTGCACGGCTACCTGCCTTTTGATACTTTCTATCCATAACGATATGCAATTTTCGATGCAGCAGCATCAGAAGAAGAATAACTAGTGGTTTTGCTTTAAACTCTCCAGGAGTTTAACCCCAGGAGTTCTTAAATATCAACATAAACTAATCATTTAACAGCCGGTTAGTGATAACGGGGCTGGTTTCTACCAGCCCTTCTTTTTATCCCGGATCACATAATGAAGGATTTTAGGATTTAAACCCAGGCTTATGAGACTTATCTCTACTCTTTTATTTTTATTTATTGCTGTTTCAGTTACGGCGCAGTCTGCAAATGCGGATAAAGTGGTTGTGATTAATTGCTGGAGCAAACAGAAAATAGTTGATACGGTGCCGAAAGCAATTATTTGCAAATGTCATTATTTTGCCAAAGGCGACCTGACAGGAAAAGTGAACGGCTTAAGTATTGCAGAGAAGAAGGATACGGTGAAGATCGGGATCGCTTGTAAAGTAGGTGAAGTAAATGTACAAAAGAAAGATAGCGGAGTATTCGCTTCAAAAAGGATGGGATGTAACGGGTACCGGAGCCTTACCGGTAATTCTCAACCAATGCTTGCTATTAACGGTATTCCAACACCGCTTGGGTCCCTTTCCAAAATAGATCCGAACGATATCCAATCTGTCGAAGTTCTCAGATCTGCTCCTGCTACAGCCCTATACGGGCCTGATGGTGTTAATGGGGCGTTACTTCTCACAATTAAAAAAGCAAACAAATTCATTATTAAAGATTTTACTGATGGCGATCCTGTTCCGGGCGCTACTATTTTATTTACTTCATTGAAAGATAGAAATGAAAAATTTCAATTAATTGCCGATGATAGCGGAATTGTTACAACAAAAAAAATGAACAGATCCGGCCGGTATGAAATAACTGTTTCTGCTATTGGACATATAACAACCCAACAGGTTATTGAAACTAATAGCGGTAATGAAAAAGAGATCTTTTTGAACAGGGATATAAAGAATTGCACGGAAGTAATAGTTAGCCTTATTTGTAAGGGCAGAAAACCAGAGACACTTTATTGCAAACTAAGTGGGATGTATGTTACAGCCGGAACAGATGAAAAAAAGCCGGTAGTTCAGGGTTCCCTCCGTCTTGCACTTTATCCCAACCCGGTACAAAGCGGCGCATCACTGAATTTACAATTTGACAATACAGGCGAAAAAGAGAAGATCGTCCGGGTTTTAACTTTTGATGGAAAAGTTTTATTACAACAAGTCTATTCAGCCAGCCAGGGAAAGAATATTTTTCGTCTTCCAACCGAAGCCCGCTGGCCTGCAGGAACATATTTGGTCCAGCTCCTGTATGAAAATGGAAGGGTACTCGCATCTGAGAAGATGATCATCCGGTAAACCTGGTTTTATGGCTAAAAAATTTCAGTTAAGTATTCCTGAACCCTGTCATGAGAATTGGGACGCAATGACACCGGTAGAGAAAGGAAAATTTTGCGGTTCCTGCCAAAAGCAAGTAGTTGATTTCAGTACGATGAGTGACCGGCAGGTGGCCGAATTTTTTAAAAAGCCATCCACGGGTTCTGTTTGCGGCCGCTTCATGACCGATCAACTGGAAAGGGATATTGAAATTCCCAGGAAAAGAATTCCCTGGTTCAAATATTTTTTTCAATTCGCTTTGCCTGCATTCTTAGTTTCCATTAAAGCATCTTCTGTAAAAGCACAGGGAGAAATAAGAGTAAGGACAACAGCGACCGATACAACAAAGAAACCTATACCAATAAGAATGGGTATGGTAGCAAAACCCATTTGTACTAAACCGGTAATTGGTGACACCATTGTTTTTTCAAATGTTAACAGAACCATCTTCGGAGTTGTAACAGATGAAAAAGGAGACCCTGTGCCGGGTCCAACTATTGTTATAAAAGGGACAAGAACCGGGGTATCGGCTGATAACAATGGGAACTTTCGGATTCTCGCAAAGACCGGCGATATTTTAGTTGCAACATCTTCCAGTCATCAAGCAACGGAAATAACAGTCGGAGCCAGCAAAGCGGTTTCAATAAGCATGCGTTCATTAATCATAAGCGGAACTGAAGTAGTTGTTATGGCAGGCGGCATTTCAGTTCTATATGATCCGCCTAAAAAAATAAAACCAAAAAAAGAAATTGTTGAAGAAGTAATAACAGGGAAAATAACGATCAAAAAAGGCGGCCCTGTGCCAGGCGTGACTGTAATTATTAAAGGAACCAAAACAGCTGTTGTATCAAATGTCAAAGGAGAATTCAGTACCAGGGCCAAAAAGAATGATGTATTACAGTTTTATTCCGCCGGCTTTGAAATGAAAGAAATTATTATTGAAGACAAAAAAAATATCAACGTACGCCTGGTACCGATCATATTTCATTGCGACCTTCTGACAACCAAAAAGAAAAAAGAACTGAACAATCTCCCACTGATACAGGAAATTAAAAACAGGGAAGTACCAGCATTCAAAATATTCCCCAACCCGGTGGAAGCAGGCAGCGATCTTAACATTGAATTAAAAAAGACCGAAGAAGGATATCATACGATCGAATTGCTCAATCAATCAGGCCAGCCTGTTCATCAGCAGGAAGTATGGATCAATGCTGATGCAAAACAACTGAGCATTACCATTCCCGAAACAACTGCGGGAAATTATTTTATTGTGCTGACGAACAAGCAAACAGGAAAGAAGCTGACAGAAAAAATAATCATTCAGTGATCAAACATTTTGTATGAGTAAAAAATTCCAGTTGAGCATTCCCAAACCCTGCCATGAAAATTGGGACGCAATGACACCGGTTGAACAGGGAAAGTTTTGTGGCTCCTGCCAGAAACAAGTCGTTGACTTTAGTAGTATGAGCGATAGGCAGGTAGCAGAATTCTTTAAGAAGCCATCCACGGGTTCCGTATGCGGAAGATTCATGACAGACCAGTTGGAAAGAGAAATTGAGATCCCAAAGAAAAGAATTCCCTGGTTCAAATATTTTTTCCAATTCGCATTGCCTGCATTTTTAATTTCTATTAAAGCATCTGCGCAGCAAACAAAGGGTAAAGTGAATATCCGCACTGAAAAGGCCGATACCACAAAGCCTTCTATAATAACTCCCAGGCTGGGCATGGTGGTACCGGGCATTTGTGTGAAACCGCCGGTAGAAACTATCAAAGGCGATGTGATAAGATTGAAAGGAAGCATCCAATTAAGAGTGGTGACCAATACAGGCGATCCTATTTCTTATGCAAGTATTGAAACGGGTGTGATAGGTAAAGGCGGCGCTGCTGATAAAAATGGTCTTTTCAATTTGGATAAAAGCATATTGGATATAAACGGAAAAATATTTGTTTCCGCAGGCGGTTATGAAAGAAAAGCTGTCGGGGTGAAAACATTTGCCAACCGTACCGGTGAATTCCAGGTGGTATTGCAAAACAAAAACTTGTTGAATGAAGTGGTGGTAACAGGATACAGCGTAATGAAGGGAAAATTTTTAACAGGCGGAGTAACATTCATCCGGGGAGAAGTTCTGAATGCTCAGGAAATAAAAGGAAAAGTAGTCGATGAAAATAATAACCCGGTGCCTTTTGCAACGATTCAAATAAAAGGAACAGGAAATGGAGTGGCCGCTGATGATAAAGGTTTGTTTAAGATCAAACCGGCTCTTAATTCAGAAGCCATTACTCTTGTAGCTTCCTGTATCGCTTTCAAGCCGGCTGAAGTAATGATCGATAAAAGATCATTTAATGATACAGCTATCATCATGCTTGGAATGGAAAGATCAATGATGGTCGGGGAACTGGTGATCACAAAACCAACAAAAAAAGAATTAAAAAATATTCCTTTGATGAAGGCGAACTCCAACGACAAAACTGCAACATCCTTCAAGGTTTTTCCCAACCCGGTTGATGCAGGAACCAATCTTAATATTGAATGGCTGCAAAAAGAAGAAGGCTATTACACATTGCAGGTATTGAGTGAATCCGGTCAATCTGTTTACCAGCAGGAAATATGGATCGATGCGGAAGCAAGACTGCTGAGTATTAATGTGCCGGAAGTGACGGCAGGAAATTATTTTGTCGTTTTGACAAACAAGAAAACAAGAAAGACCTTTACGGAGAAGATAGTAATCCAGTAATGATCAGGGCCCGCTTACTTTATAAAAAAGATAAAGATCAAAAAGAAAGCAGTATCGTTTACAGTAACGAAATAGACGGTTATATCAACCCCGGCCAGTTCTGGAATAAAAGAATTTATCATTCCGGCGGATTAATGGACCCTTATAACGACTAAGCATCACCGCTTCCCGCAAGATCATCTTTAACAAAAAAATTATTTTAAGAGTTAGCTCTTATCGTTGCCTATTCGCTTTGCTGTATTAACGTAGTTATCACAGCGCTATTTCCTATTGTACCTGCAGCATGCTGAGAACATCTTTGCACCGTATCAATTTTTAATTTAATAAAACAGTACCCTTATGAAAAAACTCTTCCACTTCGCTCTTATTGCCTTTACTGCATTTTCTGTGGCCTCATGTTCTAAATCAACAAACGACCTGCAGCCTAATGAAAAAGAAAAAACAAACGGCCCGGCAAATTCTGCTGCTATGGCTGTTATTATCCCTGAAGAACAAGTATCCATCTACCCGGTGATCAACCAGCCTCATGAACTGAGATTGGGTGATTCGAAAAGATCTGTTATAGAAGGCCCGCAGGATGAATACGTGGTTTTTTATGTGAACATTTCTGGCGGGCAAATGCCGGATCCTTCTAACAGTAATAAAATGACCTTTACAGATGCAAAGACAAATCAATTTTTAATGGCATTGGAACTTCTTTCTTATGAGGAAGCCAGCCAGCAATCAATAAATGTTCCCGATGAACTAAGCAATCAAACGTATTTGTTTGTTAAGATCAAACTCGGCGACCTGGCAAGTGTTGCCGGCAAAGTGATTTCAATGCAGGCTGATATCAATATTGACAGCTATGGAAATGTAGGTGCAACTGCAAAGCTTGACAGGGCATTTATTTTTGTACCGTAAATCTTATAACTGAAAAATTTTAGAACTCTTCCCCGTAACGGGAAGGGTTTTTTTATTGAAAGGCAGGATGATGTTTCTCTAATGTCTTTCTTAAAAATTCCCGGTCAAGATGCGTATAGATCTCGGTAGTGGTAATGCTTTCATGTCCCAGCATTTCCTGCACGGCCCGCAGGTCTGCACCACCTTCTACCAGGTGAGTGGCAAATGAATGACGGAATGTGTGTGGCGAAACCGTTTTTTTAATACCGGCTTTTGCAGAAAGTTCTTTGATGATATAAAATATCATCACTCTTGATAATTTACTTCCCCGCCTGTTGAGGAATAAAATATCTTCATTGCCGGTTGTTACGGGGATATGTACACGGATATCATTCCTGTAAATGCCAATATATTTTACAGCGCTGCTGCCAATAGGAACTAATCTTTCTTTATCGCCTTTGCCCAATACACGGATAAAACCTACATCGAGATAAAGCTGCGATATCTTCAGGTTCACTACTTCACTTACCCGCAATCCGCAACTATACATGGTTTCGAGGATGGCTTTATTGCGCCCGCCTTCCGGTTTGCTCAGGTCGATTTGTGCAATGATATTTTCTATTTCATCAAAGCTGAGAACATCGGGTAAAGTTCTTTTCAGTTTTGGCGCTTCAAGTAAAGTGGTTGGATCTGTTTTGGAAATATTTTCCAGCAAACAATATTTATAAAAAGATTTGATACCTGAAATGATCCTTGCCTGCGAAGAAGCTGTCATCCCGAGTTCTGCAATATTCTTTACAAATTGCTGCAGGTCCTTTAATCTTATATCAGCGGGCGATTGGCGTGATCTGTTTTCCTGCAGGAATTGCGTGAGTAATTCCATATCCCGCAGGTAAGCCTGTACGGTATTTTCTGAAAGCGATTTTTCTAATTGCAGGTAGGCTTTGAAACCTTTTTTATATGGTTCCCACATGTTGGTTGATTGGGGATTGGTAATTAGAAATTAGGAATTCGGAATTCGGTGGGAAATTTCGCTACTGCAGGCCTAATATCTAATTCCTAATTACCAATTCCTAATTATTCATTACATCATTGCAAAGTAATTTCCTTTTCCATCTCTTTCCATTCTTTACCCACCTTCACTTTTGCCCATATGCGTGCCGGGGTGATATTGACCGAATCGATATATTCATGAATGATATCGAATTCAATACCGAGGTCTTCTCCAAATGTCATTTGCGCTGTTTTTCCCGTAGATATTTCTTCTACAAAAATATTTCCGCGGTCGGTATAAGCAACGAGGTTATCTGCTACCGCAAATTTTGGATCCGTATTATTGATGCCGCCGCCTTTTCTTCCGATGTTAGCGGTTTTATTAAATGGAAGTTTCAACTGGTAACCTCTGCCGGTAGCACAATCATTGAATAATAGCCAGGCATACGCTGTATCCCTGAAAAAACATTTGACAAAATCTTTATCGATACGGATCCCGTCATTCTTGAGGATATCTGCAATATCCATTTTCCTGTTTACGCCCATTCCTCTATAGCTCCAGGTGATCGTATCGGCATTACAAGCGCTGGCAGTGATATATACATAGGGCGCCAGTTTATGATCGCCGGTAAATTTTACTGAATCCCCAAGACAGGTAGTATCGCAAAATGTTGCGGGTCCCGGATCGCCGGATTTACAACCCATCGTAAAAGCTATTATACCAATGAACAGCGCAGTAATGAACAATGATCGCATAGAATTGATTTGTGAACAAAAATAACCATTGCGGCATAGCATTGGAAAATTCTTTTAAGCAGGTTTTACTATATAGGATCATAGGGCCAAATAGTTAAGTTCATCTATATCTATGTGCTTATGATGCTGTAGTGAGTATTTACGCCAATAGAATTATTATCTTCGCGGCATGCAGTTGTCACAGCCCGTTAATCTCCGTTCGTTCAAACAAAAAGCCCGTATTACCAAGAGCCCCTTTCGCCGTTTTCTAAGCAAACTGGAAAAGCAAAAACCGAAAGGGTTTCAGAAATTGATCGCGGCAGCAGAGACGGAAGTATGGAAAGAGATCGACTGTCTTACCTGTGCCAATTGCTGCAAAACGATGACACCAACCTTCACGGCAAAAGATATTAAAAGGATCTCGTCGCATTTGGGTCAAACGGAACAAGAGTTTAAAACAAAATGGCTAAAAAGAGAAAGAGGCGGTGATCGTGATTGGGTGAACAAAGTAGAGCCCTGCCAGTTCCTGGATCTTAAGAATAATATGTGCAGCATTTATGCAGTACGTCCCGCAGATTGCGCCGGCTTCCCTCATTTGAAAAAAGACATTTGGGATTTCATACATATTCATAAGCAAAATGTTGAGCTTTGTCCCGCCACGCACAGGATGGTGGAGAAGATGATGATGAGTATAAGAAATGTTTAAAGTTTCTGGTTTCTCGTTTCAGGTTGTCGTGCTATTTCAAAGAATCTTTGCATGAGCGGAGACCAACTTGAAACGAGAAACCAGAAACGAGAAACTCACAAAAAAATATCTTCCAGCAAAAAATACTCCGTCTCTTTACCCGCATGCAGAGTGATCGCAAGCACATCATATTGCAGCCATTTGTAACCGGGATTAAGAAAAATAAATTCATCAGCGGCCTTTTGGATCCTTTTGAATTTTCTTTTGGTTACGCTGTCTTCCGGGTTGCCAAAGCGATTACTTTTTCTTGCTTTTACTTCCACGATATGTAATCGTTCTCCTTTCCTGGCGATAATATCCAATTCATAATAAGAGTGACGCCAGTTAAGATGTAATATTTCATAACCTCTTTCCTTCAGCCATTGAATGGCCATTTGCTCGCCTTCTTTTCCCAATTCATTATGGAGAGCCATGTAGTATCTTTACTCCAAGTTAACAGGTTGTTTGGTGCTGCCATCAAGAATAAAAACATTATGCCGGGTATTTTTCGCCTGAAAGGAACTATAAAACATTATGATTGGGGCGGGATATCTTTTATCCCTTCCTTATTACAGATCTCCAATGATGATAAGCTTCCTTTTGCCGAATACTGGATGGGTGTACATGCGCAGGATAATTGTGCGATCGAATTAGCAGATCACCGCCGTGTATCATTAAAAGAATTTCTCCGGGAGCATCCTTCTTATTTAGGCAACGATGTAATGCAGCGCTTTGGCCACCTGCCGTATTTATTTAAAATACTGGATGTTCATAAAATGTTATCGATACAGGTGCATCCTTCGAAAGCCGCCGCCGAAAAAGAATTCGCAAGAGAAAATGCGGAAGGTATCCCGGTCGATTCTCCCCACCGAAATTATAAAGATGATAATCATAAGCCCGAGATGTTAGTTGCATTGGGCGATTTCTGGTTATTGCATGGTTTCAAACCACCCGAAGAACTTGTTCATACATTATTAAATGTTGTTGAGTTGAGGGAATTGCTTCCCGTATTCAACCAGTCGGGTTATGAAGGTTTGTATAAACATGTAATGGAAATGCCGCAGGAAGAAGTGAACCGTATCTTACAACCGCTCGTCGATGGTCTTTCTGCAATATATAAGAATGAAGAGCCTGATAAATATGATGAAGATCATTGGGCGGCCAAAGCCGCTGCCGGGTTTTCGCATAATGGAAAAATAGACCGGGGTATTTTTTCCATTTATCTTTTCAATCTTGTTCATTTGAAAAAAGGAGAAGGCATTTTCCAGGATGCCGGTGTGCCGCATGCATATCTGGAAGGACAGAATGTGGAGATCATGGCCAGTTCCGATAATGTATTAAGAGGCGGGTTGACCAATAAACATATTGATGTAAAAGAATTATTGAAACATGTAAAATGCGAACCAACCTATGTCCGGATCATTTCCGGGGAACAAATAAATAAAGAAAGGATCTATACTACCACTGCGCCGGATTTTCAATTAAGCCTGTTTGAACTGGAAGCAGGTGACAGCATTTCTTTTTCTCCGCATACGGCCGAAATAATTTTGTTAACACAAGGTCATGCTGAATTAAGTAATGAAAATGGTTCATTGAAACTGGAACCGGGTCACCCATCGGCTATTGTTTTCCCCGGAAAGCAAATAAAACTCAGTGGCCTTACCGGTGCGGCTGTTTTCAGGGCTTCAGTGCCTGGTATCGGGCCGCTATAGCGTCCGGGGGCGTAAACTTAGGTTGATAATTCATCCTTCCATTTGCTTCAATTAATTTATTTTTGTCGCTCAATTAATTCTTATATGAAGATCAACGGACGTTTTATCCTTTTTATGCTGGTGTTGATTGCTTTGCAAACCATTTGTAAATTATTATTTGCTCCGCGGTTTGAATGGTCAGGCTTTTCACCTTTTATAGCTATTGCCTTATTCTCCGGTTTTATGGTGAAAGAAAAAAACATGTCTTTCCTTTTGCCTTTACTGGCTTTGCTGGCAAGTGATGCGATCATTCATGTATTGTATCTCAATAAGCAATTCGACTTTGCCGGTTTTTACCCTGGCATGTGGAAGAACTACCTGTTATTACTGGTAACTACTTTGATCGGCTGGGGATTGAAAGGCAGAAGTTATACTACCATCTTTATCGGCGCTTTGGCTGCTCCTACCTTCTATTTCCTTGCTTCTAACTTTATGGTATGGTATGCAGTTGATGAGGCTGTGTATGCAAGAAGTTTTCCAGGGTTAATGACCTGCTATGAAGCAGCATTACCTTTCTACCGGAATTCTTTGATCGCTACTGTATTGTTTGTACCGGCAATAATTTTCGTTTATAATTATATCGTCAGGGGTAAAGCCACACTTAAGCTGGCGTAAGTAATGCCTTACAATATTTTTGAAACCCATCTGAATGATGGGTTTTTTAGTGGGCCACAGATTATTTCGTGTTATTAGTGCGCATTTTAATCTAACTAAAGATTGCGTATTGATCATCTGTGTTAATCTTTGCCATTTGTGGGTAGCCTAACCTTTTACCCCGCGATCCCTTCATAACCTTCATCGTTCAGTAACATATGATGAGAACCGTCTGCCGCTTCTGTAGCCAATTCATCGCAACGGTTATTGAGAGGATTGTCCGCATGTCCTTTTACCCAGGTAAAACGAATGAATTGTGTTTTGGCTAAATGATAATAACGAAGCCAGAGATCTTTATTCTTTTTTCCGCCTTTGAAATTAGTAGCGATCCATGTATTCAGCCAGCCTTTCTCCACCGCATTCACTACATATTGACTATCTGAAAATACTTTGATATGCAATCCCTGTTTCTTCAGGGCTTCCAGTCCCGCAATGACAGCCATCAATTCCATACGGTTGTTGGTAGTAAGTTTATAACCCTGTGATAATTCTTTGCGATGATTGCCACTCAGTAATACAGTGCCATAACCACCGGGACCGGGATTGCCTCTTGACGAACCATCGGTGTATATTATAACTTCTTTACTCATGGAAACAAATGTTAGATTTTAAATGTTAAATGCTAAATAGGAATCTGTTCATTCAACATTTAGCATTTAAAACTTAACATTATCATACTTGAAAAACTCCTGTCTTTAGAGAATTTATCTCCGGGTTATTATTCGCCGCTCTAATGCCTTCTGAAATTACTTTTCTTGTATCCGCCGGGTCGATGATCGCATCCACCCATAATCTTGCTGCTGCATAATAAGGAGAAGTTTGTTTTTCATAACGGCTCTTGATCTTGTTCAGCAGGTTGTCTTCTTCTTCTTTGCTCAATACTTTTCCCCTGGCCTTTTGCGAAGCCACTTCTATTTGCAATAAAGTTTTAGCCGCTGAATCGCCACTCATCACAGCGATCTTTGCCGATGGCCATGCATAAATGAATCGGGGATCGTACGCTTTACCACACATGGCATAATTGCCGGCGCCATAACTATTGCCGGTAATGATAGTGATCTTCGGCACCACAGAATTTGCTACTGCATTCACCATCTTTGCACCGTCTTTAATAATGCCGGAATGTTCGCTGCGGCTGCCTACCATAAAACCCGTTACATCCTGTAAGAATACCAATGGGATTTTTTTCTGGTTACAATTAAGGATGAACCTTGCTGCTTTATCAGCGCTGTCATTATAAATAACACCGCCCAATTGCATCTCGCCTTTTTTTGTTTTAACGATCAGCCGCTGGTTGGCAACAATACCCACGGCCCAGCCATCAATTCTTCCATAACCGCAGACGATCGTTTTACCATAATCTGGCTTAAATTGTTCAAATGATGAAGATTCTTCGTCTTGTGCCTTATCTACAATGGATTCAATAATATTCACTACATCGTAGGGCTTATCAGTTGAAAACAAACCATAGACATCTTCTGCTTTCTTCTTCGGGGCTTTTGTTTTTATCCTGTCAAAACCAGCTTTAGGTTTTTCGCCCAGCATGCCCATCATCTTTTTTATATGATCCATGCATTCCTGCTCGGTCTTGAATTTATAATCGGCGATACCGCTGATCTCTGTATGCGTTACCGCTCCGCCCAGTGTTTCATTATCGACATCTTCGCCAATAGCAGCTTTTACCAAATAAGGACCAGCCAGGTAAATAGAACCATTGCCTTCCACCATCAGTGTTTCATCACTCATGATCGGTAAATAAGCGCCACCCGCAACACAAGGTCCCATCACTGCAGCGATCTGGGTAATGCCCATGCCACTCATTCTTGCATTGTTACGGAAGATGCGGCCGAAATGTTCTTTGTCGGGAAAGATCTCATCCTGCATAGGAAGAAAAACACCGGCGCTGTCAACAAGATAAATGACCGGCAAATGATTTTCCATTGCTATTTCCTGTAAGCGCAAATTCTTTTTACCGGTGATAGGAAACCAGGCGCCCGCTTTTACTGTTTGATCATTGGCCAGTATCACACATTGCTTGCCGCTTACATAACCAACACCGGCAACGGTACCGCCGGCGGGGCAACCACCTTGTTCTTCATACATTTCATAACCGGCAAAAGCGCCGATCTCGATAAAGGGTTGGTCTTTGTCGATCAAATAATCGATCCGTTGCCTTGGCGTGAGTTTATTTTTTTCTTTCTGTTTTTCCATCGCTTTTTTGCCACCGCCTTCAGCGATCTTATCCAATAGCCGGCGCATTTCACCCAGCGATTGTTTCATCATGTCTTCGTTCTTATTGAATTCAAGGTTCATTGCAAATCGTTGTGTTGCAAAGATAGGGTAGGCAGGGTGAGTGGTGAGTAGTGAGTGGGGATCTTAAATTGCTTTTATGAAATAGGCACAAAGTATAAGGAAGATCAGAGACAAAAGCCAATGGCAGGTACCATTCACGATTGACGATTCACGATTGACGTTGCACAATTCATTATATTAGCCAACCAAAATTTTTGTAGCATGATCAAACCAATAATTGCCTGCATTGTTTGTGCCCTCCTGCTCAATATTTCAAAAGCACAAAGAGGCTACAGCAATTTCGAACAGCAATCCCTCCGTATCAATGAACTGGTAAAATTCTATCCTCAATTCGTCAAAGTAAAATCTCTTACCAAAACAATTGGAGGCAAAGACATCTGGCAAATAACGATCGGTACCGGTAATACAGAAAGCAAACCGGCCATTGTTGTTGCCGGCGGCGTGGAAGGAAATCATTTGCTGGGAATGGAACTGGCCATCGGTTTTGCCGAAAATTTATTGCAGGGCAGCAGTACCGACAGCATCAAAGCGTTGCTGAATAAAACTACTTTCTATGTTTTTCCCAATATGAGCCCCGATGCAATGGAACAATATTTTGCGCCGTTGCGATATGAAAGACAGGGCAACGCCACTGCTACCGATGATGACCGAGACGGGAAAACAAATGAAGACGGCTTTGAAGATCTTGATGGCGATGGTAAAATAACATCGATGCGGGTAGAGTCGCCTGTTGGTGAATACAGGATCAACCCCGAAGATCCCCGTTCACTGATAAAAGCCGATCCGGCCAAAGGCGAAAAAGGAAAATACCTTCTCTATACAGAAGGCAGTGATAATGATAAGGACAATAATTTTAATGAAGACGGCGAAGGCGGTATCTGGTTCAATAAGAATTTTACGTATAAAGTTCCTTCCTTCACACAGGGTTCCGGTGAGTTTGCCGTTTCTGAAAATGAATCAAGGGTATTGCTCGATACATTGTTTGAACGGTTCAATGTATATGCTGTTGTAAGTTTTGGGAGCAATAACAATCTTTCTACTCCTTATACATATAATGCAGCAACGGCTACGCAAACATTGATCGGCAGCTGGCTGCAACCCGATGTAAAAGCAGACAGCATGGTTGCTGATCTCTATAATAAAGTAGTGGGAATGAAAGATGCGCCTAAGGCAACTCCCGCCGGTGGTGATTTTCTTTCCTGGGCTTATTATCATTATGGCCGTTACAGTTTTAGTACGCCGGGCTGGTGGGTGCCGAAAACAAAACCTGATACTACGAAAGGAGAAAAAGCATTTATTATAGATGATGTAACTGCCAATTATTTACGATGGGCCAATCAACAGGGCAATAGCAATACATTCAATGAATGGAAAACTATTCAGCATCCTGATTTTCCCGGTCAAAAAGTGGAAGTGGGCGGTGTTGATCCTTTTGTATTGATCAATCCTCCTCCTAAATTGATTGCTGACCTGGTAAAAAAGCATTCGCAGTTTTTAGTAAAGCTGGCTTCTTATCAACCTGAGTTGGATGTCATCAATATAAAAACAGAAAAAAAAGGAACGGGGCTGACAAGGATAACCGTTGATATTATCAATAGAGGTGCACTGGCATCGCCTTCCAAACTGGGCGAAAGATCGTATTGGGTAAAACGCATCAATGTCAGGGTGAATACTTCCGGCAATCAATCCGTCATCAGCGGAAGAAAATACCAAACGCTTAATTCATTGGATGGATATGGTACGCAACAACTGACATGGCTGATAAAAGGAACCGGCAAGATCACTATTGATGCAGGCAGCCCGACGACAGGAAGTAAAACCATTGATATTACTCTCTAATGCAAACACAAAAACGTAAAGTCATGATGTGCTATAAAAAATTATTAATTATTAATTTTTCATTATTAATTCTTTTTGCTCTTCCTGCAAAAAGTCAAAATGCCGACCAAATATTCAAAGCCGCCGGCTCTCCCGCTAATCCGAAAGTGGCGATCAACTGGGCACAGTATAACGATCATGCGGGCATCACAGCTATATTAAAAAAGATAGCGGCTGCTTATCCGGATCTTGCTAAACTGGAATCATTGGGTAAATCGTATGAAGGCCGTGATATCTGGTGCATCACTATAACCGATCTTAAAAAAGGTGATCCGAATAAAAAGCCGGGAATGTATATCGATGGCAACATTCACTCCAACGAAGTGCAGGGCAGTGAATTTTCCATGTACACCGCATGGTATCTTACCGAATCGTTTAAAGACAGCAAATTCGTACAGGAATTATTAGCCGATAAAGTATTTTATATCATTCCAACTATCAATCCAGATGGCCGCGACAGTTATTTTCATAAACCCAATACCGGCAGCAGTCCCCGTTCCGGGGTTATCCCGATCGACAACGACCGTGATGGTTTGATAGATGAAGATGGTTATGATGATCTTGATAATGATAATGAGATCCTCGTTATGCGTCGCAAAAATCCCAATGGCCGTTTTCGTCTTGACCCTGCCGATCCAAGAAGGATGATACAGGTGGGTCCCGATGAAAAAGGCGATTATGAATATTTAGGTCTCGAAGGAAAAGATAATGATGGCGATGGACAAGTGAATGAAGATGGCTACACATTTGAATATGATCCTAACCGCGACTGGGGCTGGAACTGGCAACCGAATTATATCCAGGGCGGCGCTTATAAATATCCTTTCTCTTTACCGGAGAACAGGGTGATACTGGAATTTGTAATGAAGCATCCCAATATTGCAGCAGCGCAAAGTTTTCATAATGCAGGCGGGCAGATATTGCGGGGTCCCGGTGCTGAAAGTGATGCAAGCACTTATAATGCCGCCGACATTCAGATATATGATGTGATCGGCAAGAAAGGCGAACAACTGCTACCCGGTTATAAATACCTCGTAGTGTACAAAGATCTTTATACTGTGTATGGCGGCGAACTGGATTGGTTCTATGGCAGCCGCGGCATTTATACTTATTCCAATGAATTGTGGACGCCCTATCTTTTTTTCAACAGCGATGCTACCCGCAACCCGGCAGACAATGCCAATTATGAATTCGATCGTTATTTATTGTTCCAGGATGCATTTGTTCCCTGGCATGAATATGATCATCCGCAATATGGTAAGATAGAGATCGGCGGTTTTAAAAAGAATTTTGGCAGGGCGCATCCCGGGTTTTTAATGCAAAGCGATGCACACCGCAATATGGCTTTCACTATTTATCATTGTTACCAGACGCCAAAGTTGTCTGTAGATACGATCAAAGAAAAAGATCTTGGTGATGGGTTAAAAGAAATTACTGCCGTTATTTCCAACGACCGTGTAATGCCAACGCATAGCAGCCAGGACCTGAAATATAAAATTGAACGTCCTGATTATATAACGCTAAGTGGCGCTAATGTGATAGCAGGGATGATTGTTGACAATCCCGACCTTAATATCACTACGGAACAAAGAACAGATCCTGCAACGATCGCTGTCCGAAATATTCCAGGGCTGGGTACTGTAACAGTAAGATGGATCGTACAGGGAAGCGGAAAGTACACGGTGACGGTGGATAGTAAGAAGGGAGGAGTTGTTAGCAGGTGAGTGGTGAATGGTGAATGGTGAGTAGGAAGTAGCGAGTAGGGGAGACGTCCACTTCATCATTCTTCATTCCTTGTTCTGCATTCGTAATTTTTTAGCCTGTTGTTCCGGCGTCCCGGACTACTATCAGTTTTATAGCGTTGCAACTATCCTTTACAATTGTGGGTTCTTCTTGTCCCTTATTCTAGAGCCCGATCGTTTCCATGATCCCTTTGAATAATGTTTTCCATGCAAAATTAAAAAAGGATGCATTTGTATTGCGGTCGAGATGTACCTGTGCTACCCGTACCACGTCGTTCTTATTAGGATTGGAATTTTTGATCATCATATTGGCCATAAAACTTGCAAATATTTTTTTATCGAGTTGTGCCGATCCCTTATCTTTTTCAAGAGCATTAACTTTAAGATCGTCGTACAGTAAAGTGATTTTGCCATCCGCTGCATGATCAGATCCCTGTACACTGAATTCAGCACTCCTGATCTTTCCGGATTTTACATGCGTAAGCCCGGTGCGTTCTATGACGGGGTTCAGGAAGGTAGCATCCATTGCACCAAAGGTTCCTGTAAGGTCGAAACGACCATTCGGATCCAGTAAAAAAAAATGAGCGGTAACTTTTAGCGGGGCTTTATTAAGGAATTGTGTGCTCATATTTACTGTCATTACATTATTTGCAGCGATCGCTTTTTTATCGTTGGTAAAATTGCTGATCGTGGCATTCATATTATGATACTGGATCCTGCCGGCCTGCCGGCTTTTATTATGTCTTTCTTTATATTCAAGAAACCCGTTCGCCACAACTATTTTTTCCACCCTGAAGCGGATCGGGATGGTTTGCATCAACTGGTGAGGGTAAGCGCCAACCCGGTTTTTATTATCCCTTGGTATCGCCAGGTCGCGGTATATTTTTAAATTCGGTAAAGGAAGCAGGATATTATCTGCCACAATATTTTCTTCAAACAATTGTTGCAGGTCAATATTCTTCATTTCAATATTGCTGACTGAAAGATCAAAACGATCGCCTTGTGCAGGAAGTGCTTTTACAAAAGCTTCTTCATTCAATGCGGGAAGCATCCTGAAGCTTTTGATAGTAAGATCCCGCGATAAAGAATTCATTGAAATAACGGCAGCGCTGTACGTATATAATTTATCGGGAGATGCCCAGGCCAGTTTTCCGCAGGTAATATTCACTTCTTTAGAAAAAAGCAAACGGCTGCTATCGGCACCGCTGCTGCTGTCAATTTTTACATCCACCAGCATGATTTCTATATCCTGCACTTCCATACCGGTTTTTTTTGTTTTGAAATTGCTGGTAACGATCTGTGCGCCGCTTATCAAAACGGTATCGGCTTTTATAAGATCAAGATTACCTAATATCTGTTCGTATAGTGCTTTTGTTGGTATGGCCCTGGATGAATCGGTAGCGGAATGAGTGTACATGATATTGATCACCGGGTTCTTTATTTCCAGTTTGCGGCCCACGATCTCGTCATCGATCAATGCCCTCGGCGTTTTTACTCCCGATACACTGATCTCCGGGATAAAAATGTTCAGCAATACAGCGGGTTCATTTCCCTGTTTTATCAATTCGCTGTAGCGGATACTGTCATAAGACAGGTTCATGTTGGAAATAGATAAATAGCCGTCTATCTCATCAATGCTGAGGCTGTCATATTTTATTTTATAAAGACCGCCGCTTTTTTCCCGGATCGCCGTTTCCAGTTTATTTTTTATGATCGCTTTTTTATGTGTGTTCCAATACCAGATAGCCGATAATACGGCGGCAACCAGGAAAAAGAAAATACTGAAAGCAATAATACGTCCCCTGTGACTTGTCCTGATCTTTTTTACTTTTACTTCTGTGTTTTGCATGGAGTGAAATATACACCGGCTCACCCGGGCGATCATTACACTATTAGTGAAAGGAGTTGCATTATTCACAGTTGCGGGGTATTTGTAATGTGAGGAGTGGTGAGGAGTGAATGGTGAGTGGGGAGTGGTGAGTAGCGAGTGGGGGATTCCCAACTTCATCATTCGTTATTCCTTGTTCTGTGTTCGTTATTCTTACCTAACACCTGCATGACGGAAAACCTGCTTACCGGCAGGCGGTAGGATGCTTAGAACGTTTTTTAAGTCGTTGAAGCAACAACCACATTTATAGATAAACTAATCAGTCATCCTGATGCGCAACCGGCATCTTTTGATGAGCCGACAGTTGCCATTGATAGGATGACAGCATTCATTGATGAGCCGACAGTTGTCATTGAGGCAGTGACAGCATTCATTGATTGACCGCCAGTTGCGATTGATAGGATGACAGAAGTCTTTGATCTGAGTGAAAATGTGCTTGTTACAGCGTACTACCTGTTTTTCTTTTCTTTTTCTTGAAAAAAAGAAAAGAAACAAAAGAAAATTCAAGGCAAACACGATGGCTCCGCCCGTTTTGTCTTGCCCACGCACACGAAGACTCTGTAGCTTTAAAATGTTCTTACTGGTTTGCAGTGGAAGAGCCAGACCCTGCTGCCTGTATTCGCCAACCCTGAAACGCTGGTGTTCCGCCTTGCATTTTCTTCCATTCAATAGCGGTTTAAACTACGGCGGAACAAGGCGCTGGGAAATTCTTTTAATTCATGAAGGTATTTCTATGTCCCGTAGGAAGATTTTATAGGTAGAATGATTAATGAAAATGCATTTACGTTCTGACGGAACGTTTCGTGCACTTGTATTTTGATGAGAAAGAGTTGAAAAGATCTGTGGTTGGTGGAAGAAAACACCAACCACGGCGTGCTACTTTTTGCGGAACACCTGCAAGAGCGGAATGATTAATGAAAATGCATTTACGTTCTGGCGGAACGTTTCGTGCAAATGTATTTTGATGAGAAAGAGTTGAAAAGATCTGTGGTTGGTGGAAGAAAACACCAACCACGGCGTGTTATTTTTTGCGGAACACCTGCAAGGGCGGAAAATGTGCTTGTTACAGCGTACTACCTGTGTTTCTTTTCTTTTTCTTGAAAAAAAGAAAAGAAACAAAAGAAAATTCAAGGCAAACACGATGGCTCCGCCGTTTTGCCTTGCCCACGCACACGAAGACTCTGTAGCTTTAAAATGTTCTTACTGGTTTGCAGTGGAAGAGCCAGACCCTGCTGCCTGTTATTCGCCAACCCTGAAGCGCTGGTGTTCCGCCTTGCATTTTCTTCCATTCAATAGCGGTTTAAACTACGGCGGAACAAGGCGCTGGGAAATTCTTTTAATTCATGAAGGTATTTCTATGTCCCGTAGGGAGATTTATAGGTAGAATGATTAATGAAAATGCATTTACGTTCTGGCGGAACGTTTCGTGCAAATGTATTTTGATGAGAAAGAGTTGAAAAGATCTGTGGTTGGTGGAAGAAAACACCAACCACGGCGTGTTATTTTTTGCGGAACACCTGCAAGAGCGGAATGATTAATGAAAATGCATTTACGTTCTGGCGGAACGTTTCGTGCAAATGTATTTTGATGAGAAAGAGTTGAAAAGATCTGTGGTTGGTGGAAGAAAACACCAACCACGGCGTGCAAATGCATTTACGTTCTGGCGGAACGTTTCGTGCAAATGTATTTTGATGAGAAAGAGTTGAAAAGATCTGTGGTTGGTGGAAGAAAACACCAACCACGGCGTGCTACTTTTTGCGGAACACCTGCAAGAGCGGAAAAGATCTGTGGTTGGTGGAAGAAAACACCAACCACGGCGTGCATGATTAGGAATAAATGTATTTACGTTCCAGCGGAACGTTTCGTGCAATTGTACCATTGTCATTCAGCTTTTAACCCCTTTGTAAAAATTTCATCCTGCAACAGTTTATCAATGGCAGATTCCAGTTCATTGATAAGCTTATCTGTGTTCTCAAATAGAATTGGGAAGTGTTCTAATTTTTTTAAGCGTTCCAAAAATTCGTAGCGGCTGTCTGCATCCTCTTTAGCGAGATTTTTAGGTAAATCTTTATCTTTTTGGAAGATGCGTATTCTTGGCATTCCTTTTTTCTTAAATAAGGAATTGGCAAATTGAATTCTTCCAAAGAGTATATACCTACTTTGGAATAAAATAGCATCGCAAATAAGTCGCACTGTTCGATTTCGAGATTATAATCGTCCTGCGAGCGAACTGACCTGCCGATATGTTTACCATCTTCCCATATCAACAGCTCAATTAAAAAGCCCTGTTTCCTTAATAATTTATTTTTTCTCCCGAGTGCCTGCTCTATTTTTTCCCGTTCATCTTTAAGCTCATTGGAAGAAGCCAGGAACAAATTAAGTATACGAATTTCCGGATGCCTTTCTCCTAACACATTTTCTTTCAGCTGAAGAGAATGTCCTTCTTTAAATTTCTCAAACACAAAAGTATTTTCAAGCAGTTCCATCACATTCAATGTTTCTAACGAATTATCACATTCTACTTCATGTCGCCCTTTTTCCAAGCGGAATTTAAGATTAAGAAAGTCGAAATAATGCTGCTTGTTTTTCCCGCTTCTGCAACCGTCACATGTACAGGGTACTTTTTCTTTGTATTTGATTCCCTTATAATCCGCATGTAACTCTCTGAAGGTTTTCAATATTACCGTCATCATTTCCTTACGGTTATTTCCCTGTGTGCGGATATGAAAAGCATCGCGGCCCTGTAGTTTGGTTTTAGAAACTTCGGCCAGCGCTTCGTCTTCCCATTTAAGAATAACACCGTGCCGCCAAACCAGCGTTCTGCCTTCTGCAATATCTGCATGGCGTGTAACGATGAATTGAGTTAATAATGCTTTGGGTAAAAATTCATACTCAATATATAATTCCAATGAATCAAAGTCTGGCCATGAGAAACCCGCCGGACTTGCAGGTGGTAAAAGAGGCGGGGTTACAAATTCTTCCTTACCGGCTAATTGGTAAGCCAGCTTAAACTGTTTCATCAATTCTAATAGCTGGGGACGCATATCTTCATATTCAGCGTTATCCCATATTCGTTCCAGATCCGACAAGTCAAAAAAACCACATTTCTCCTCTGCTACTACTTTGTCGTCTAATATCTTATACATTGCTTCTGTCGCCCATTCATTTTTCAGGATAATAAGCTGTTTTAATAATTCGCTTTTTTGGTAATGCAGGCAGTCTCCGACCTTATGCAGGACAGAACTAAGGATCAGCGCACTTTCTCTTCCCGGGAGATCATTGTCTTTACATATTTTAAAATATTCCTGAAGCGTTATATACTGTTCATTTCTTCTTTCATTTAAAACTCTCCGGATGGCAGCCCAATTGGAAGGAAAGGAATATTTAGTATGGGGAAGAGTTTGAGCAAGTAATCGAATGTATTCTTCAACAGCGACAAAATTTTGCTTTGTTCCCAAATTAACAGTGAATACTTCTTTTAATAATTCCGGGAATTGTTTTTTCCAATAATTACTATCAAAGCTGCCCATGCCAATGCCTGCTTTGAATTCATTCAGTACCAATAACAGCGGACTGCCTTCTCCAAAAAGTGCTGCGGTTTGAAACCAATCATCATAATCAATGGTCATATTCCCGCTTTCCGCTACCATTCGTACAGGCTGCTTTCGGTATAAAACAGTGATGGAGTGTTTTGTATTTATCTTCGCCCGCAAAATCCCAGATATTTATTTTGAAATCTTTGCCATTAGACAATTTGAAACTATACTCTCCAATTACTATATCAACTCCTTGCGTGCGGTCAGCTTCTTTGGGCAGCTCTTTGCCCAAGAGACGATTAGCTAAAGATGTTTTTCCTGAACGGCCATCGCCAAGTAGGATCAATTTGGCTTCATTTAATAATTCTTCACCAGTTTTTTTACGCTGATCAAAATATTCCTGTATTGCTTTATTGCCTTGTTTGATGATTTCAGGAGGCGGGTTTGTAAAAGGATTGTACCCGACAATGCAATATTCACCCGCTATTAATTCCCAAACTATTGGTAGATTAAATCCCAATAAAAATTCTGGAAACTCAGTAAATTGGTTGTATTGCAACCAAAGAAATTTTAATTGGGTAAGTTGTTCCAAACCTTGGGCATTGGTAAGTTGGTTATCATCCACATAAAGCATACTTAGTTGAGTAAGTTTTTCTAAGGCTTTTATATCTGTTAATTGGTTATCACCCAAATCAAGAGTAGTTAGCAGAGTGAGTTTTTCTAAGGTTTTTATTTCTGTGAGTAGGTTTTTTCTCAAATCTAGTTCCGTTAGGTGAGTGAGTTTTTCTAAAGCTTTTATATCTGTGAGTTGATTATCACTCAAGTTAAGATGAGTAAGTTCTGTGAGTTTGGAGAGTTCCGAAGGGGTTTTTGTTAATTTCAAGCCGGATAAATCAAGTTCAGAAGACTTTTGATTTTGTGCTTTACGTATCCTGGCTAAGGCTATTTTTAATGACATAAATGAAATGTTTTTTGATAGGGGTTAAGTTACGAATGTTCTTTATCGGGATCAAGAGTTGTCGATAACATATAAATTTATGATATAAGCTACACCTCTTCAAAAAAACCATATCTCCCAAACCAAGCAACTGATCTTTAAATTTTTTATTAGCATTTTTATTTCTTTGTGATTGAACAAAACGTTTCACTGGAACGTAAATGCTTTTTAATTCATCATGCTATGCATGTTCCTAAAGCTTGTGTCTTAGGTACGTTGGATCACGGGATAATAAAGCGTTTACGATAATGCTGATACTTCTTGCACAATAAAGGAAGTAAGTAGCAAGTCCAAGCATCATGAAATATCTCCTTTCGGCATGACAACACACTAATGTTTATAGAAAACTTACCCGACAACGGGTCAATAAAATCTCGGCGATCACAGGCAATGTCATCATTGGCAAAGACTGCTATATCGGGCAAAGCCCTTTTAAGAAGCTTACAGCACCGGAATTGACATCTGCACTGCCGGAATCAAAACTTGCAAGACTTCCCAAGAGGAATAAAAAAGTTCTGTGAAGGCAGAACTATCATCTATCAGTTATCATCTATCCGCCATTCTCTGTCATCACCAACGGCCCCAACTTTTATCTATTAGTTATTATCTTTTAGTTATAAAGCAAATACTTCTTCCGCATCTCTTTATACTCACTCAAACCCGGTTCCCAACTCGCTCTTATTTCTTCTTCGGATTTGCCATCGATGATCTGCTGGCGGAAAAGACCGTCGCCGACACGCAATTCGATAGCTCCCATTTGATTACTTAGTTTGGAATCGAAGAATTGTTCTTTATTGGGTGATGCTTTATAAAGTTCCATGATCCATTGAAGATTTATCTTTTTACTTTTGCGCAATAGTTCAACATCATAATTGCGGAGGTCAAGGCCATAACAAACCTGGTTCATGAACAAAGGTGTTTCAGCCATGCCTTTGATGCCGGTGGGAGTAAATGAGAAATCATATTTGCCTTTTAAATGCGGACTGCCAAAAACAGTAAAAGGAAAATAAGTACCGCGGCCATGATTGAGATATACTCCTTCAAACATACAGGTGGATGGATACAGCATGATCGATTGCTGCGTATTCAAATTCGGTGATGGTTTTACCGGAAGTGTATAAGGCATGTCGTGGTTATAATTAGCGACCGGTACAATGCTGATCTTACACTTCGCTTTGTCCTTTAACCATCCTTCGCCATTGGCCATTTGTGCAAATTCCCCCACTGTTAATCCATGCGACATAGGCAATGGGAACATACCGATGCCGGATTGGTATTTCATATCGAGTATCGGGCCATCGATCAAATAACCATTTGGATTGGGCCTGTCGAGTATCAATATTTCTTTTCCGTTTTCATAACATACTTCCATCAGGCGAACGAGTGCATTGATATTGGTATAAAAACGGCAGCCTACATCCTGCAGGTCATATACCATTATATCAACATCGGCAAGGTCTGCTTTGCTGGGTTTATTTTTGGGTCCGTACAAAGAGATGATCGGTATACCCGTGGCAGCATCTTTTTCATCGGCCACTTCTGCGCCGGCGCTGGCATTGCCACGAAAGCCATGCTCGGGCCCAAATACTTTTACGATATTAACACCGAGATTTTTCAAACTGTCTACCAAATGTGTATTGCCGATCATGGAAGTTTGATTGGCAAGCATAGCCACTCTTTTTCCTTTGAGCAAGGGCAAATATTTTTCTGTTTGTTCTGCACCGGTCCGTAACGGATCTTTTACAACGGCATTTTTATTACAGGAATCGGAATTGCTGCTTGTAAGAACAGGCAGCAGGGCGGCGAGGAGAAAGGAGTATAGTTTCATTGTTGTAAAGATAGCGTGAATCGGGAATCGTCAATCGTGAATAGTTTAACCCCAAAGGCGCTAAGTCTTACGCAAAGATGCAAAGAGAATTAATCAATAATATTTAAGTGACGGCTAATAGCTATTAGCCGTTAGCGGGAACGAACGAAGAGATGCAAATAAGTCCCGATCATTTTTTTTATTTAAATTTATGGCTATGTCATTATTAAAACTGGTTCACTTTCTTTCCCTGGATGTTAACCCGGCAGCAATAATTATTATATTCATCGTGGTAGCTATTATTATCAGGCTTATCGCCGGATCATTGGATGGCGGCAGGATCGAATCTCATTTCAGCGAAGAAGGAAAAGAATTCATCAGCAAAGAATGGACGCCTCTTGGTAAAGGATGGTTTGGCGACAAAAGCGACCGTATCTATAAGGTTACCTATAAAGACAAGGATGGAAATATACATGAAGCTTATTGCAAAACAAGTATGTTCAGCGGTGTATATACTACCGACGATAAGATCATCGTACATGATATGAAAACAAAGCCCGCTATAAAGGAACTTGAAGAAGAGAACCAAAAACTAAAAGAAGAGATCGAACGGCTGAAAAAAGAAAATCAACAGGATTCATCAAACTGACGGTCGCTGCGCAATCCTTTTGTAAAAATCCGGGAACATTCCGTTTTCCCACGGTAGCAATAACAGTTATCAATAGATAGAATACGATAACTGTCCTCTGAAAATTTACAGATCACGGCAGGAAAAAGGAGAGCGGCTTCTTCTTTGCTGATCTCACACTGTATTTTACTTTACGAAACTAAATCCATACCCATGAAACAATTATTTACCCGTATTGCCCGGTTATTGCTCTTATTATTATTTCCTGCATGGTTGCAGGCCCAGGAGCAAAAAGATTTTACCATCTCTCTTAATGCAGGAAAATTTATTCCTGAAGAAGACACTTCCCGCAGTAATGCCGAAACGTTCAGCAAAAGTTTGTACCAGGATAAATATTATGTTGTCATCCAGTTTTTTTCATTGCCGGATGAAGCGATGAAGACACGTTTGAAAAGCGCAGGCATTGAACTATTGGATTATATTCCCAATCTTGCTTATACAGCTTCGGTAAAAAGCGATGTTGATCTTTCCTTGTTAAAATATCCGATGTTGCGCAGCATATTCCGGTTCAATGAATCGCAAAAAACAATAACGGCTGTACTAACCAAAAGCGTTCCGTTGCATGCAATGAAGATCATGGGTTATGCAGAAATATCGGTTTTAACCTATGAAAAGATGACTGCCGATAAGGTCAGGGCTTCCTTTGATCAATTGGGCGCTGTCATACTTTCTTCAACACCTGTATTCAGAACATTTACGATAAGAGTTCCGCAGGAAAATCTTGTTCAGGTAGTGGCGCTGCCATTTGTACAATGGGTAGAATTCATCGATCCGCCTAATCAACCGGAGAATTTGCCCGGAAGAACATTGCACAGGACAAATATTTTAAATGATGGTATAAGAAACCTGAAAGGCGATGGTATCAATATCAGTATATGGGATGAAATAGCGAGCCAGCACCTTGATTTTTCTCCGGGTCGTTTAATAAATATTGAAACAGGAACAGCGGGCAGTCATGGTACACACGTATCGGGAACGATGGGCGGAAGAGGTTTGATCAATCCTTTGGCAAGAGGAATGGCACCGAATGCAACTATCTATTCTTATAGTTATAACGGCGATGTACAGGTAAAAATGTCAACCGCTATACCAACGTATACACTTATTTCAAGTAATCACTCCTATTATGACGGGCAAGCTATTCAGTGCGGTGTCACCGGTACGAATTCGGCTTATTCTTTACGGGCAAGAAATACAGATATCAACGTCAATAATTTTCCTTATCATGTACATTGTCATTCGGCAGGTAATCAGCAAACTGCATGTACGAACGGATGGACAACTATTACCGGAACAGGTAAGGCGGCGAAAAATATTATTGTCGTGGCTAATATAACTACCGATGAAGTTATTTCTTCTTCCAGCAGTTTTGGTCCCATGCATGACGGAAGAGTGAAACCTGAAATAAGTTCGATGGGTACAAATGTTTTTTCTACGTACACTCCGCTGAATGCATACGGAACCATATCGGGTACATCGATGGCAACACCGGGCATCACCGGTTCAGTGGCTTTACTGGCTCAGCGTTATAAACAATTACATGGCGATACATTGCCGGCTTCTTCATTGATAAAAAATACTATTTGCAATACAGCCCGTGATCTCGGTAATCCGGGGCCGGATTATAAATTCGGTTTCGGCCGTATCAATGCATTGGCTGCTGTAAGAATATTGGAAGAAAACCGCTATGAAATAAATACGATTACAACCGCTGCGGTTAATGATCGTGTCATTGCTGTACCTGCAGGTGCGGCACGGTTGAGAGTAATGCTGACATGGAATGATCCGGCTGCAGCGGCCAACTCTGCTATTGCACTTGTTAATAATCTTAATCTATCGGTCATCAATGGTTCTACTACTACATTGCCGTGGAAACTGGATAAGAATAATCCTGCCAGCAATGCAACAAAGGGAGTGGATAATATCAGCAATATTGAACAGGTGACGATCGATAATCCTCCGGCGGGGGATTATACATTAAGAACAGAAGGCATTGCTATTACAACCGGCGCCAACCAGCAATATTATCTTACCTGGTTTGTTGAAATGCCCAATATAGAAGTGATCTATCCTAACGGCCCGGAAAATTTAAATCCCGGCAGCAGTGAAACTATTACATGGGATAATGCAGGCGTTACCGGTAATCAAACAGTTGAATACTCTTTGAATAACGGCACTTCATGGACCCTCATTTCTTCTACAGTAGCGGCTGCAACAACAAGACTTGCATGGACAATTCCGGCAGGAGTGAATACATCTGCTGCATTGATCCGTGTATCAGGCGGTGCATTGACTGATATCAGTGATGCGAATTTTCAGATACTGGGTACGGTAACAGGATTAAATGGCAGCACCGGTGTTTGTTCGGGCCAGGTAAATCTTAACTGGACGGCTGTTGCAACTGCTACGCAATATGATATTTACCGGCTTGATGCAGGTACCGGACAATATGTATTGGCAGCGGCTGATGTTACCGGTACTTCCTGTGTTGTATCGGGATTAACGCCCGGTGCAAGTATGTGGTTTACCATAAGATCAAAGAACAGCACAACAGGCGCTGTTAGTGAAAGAGCCGTTGCGATCAATCGTACTGTGTCGGCAGCTTCATGTAATAATAATTGTCCCGACCCTGGAGGGTTAAGTGCAACCCCTGTTGGTTCTGCGACTGCAACATTGAACTGGAGTGCTGCTGCTACAGCGACAAGTTATAATGTAGATTATAAAGCGGCTTCATCATCAACCTGGATCAATGCAGCAATGGGAACGACATCGCTTTCAGTTAACCTGGCCGGGTTGACCCCAACTACTTTATATGACTGGAGAGTTCAGTCGAATTGCAGCGGCGGAAGCAGTAATTATAAAACAGCACAATTTACCACTACGGCTGTAGTTGTTTGTCCCGGCCCCTATGATATAAGTACAAATGGCAGCAGGAGTGGGGCGGCTACTATCCCGCTGAATACTGATATAAAAGGATTGATCAATCCTTCCAATGATAATGACTATTACAAATTTGTTATTACAACAGGAGGAACAATTACAATGACGCTTACAACGCTGCCTACTAATTATCAACTTGCATTACAAAACAGCAGCGGGTCCGTATTACAGTCATCAACCAATAGTGGCACCGGTAATGAAACGATCAACAGAACTGTGACGGCGGGTACTTATTATGCAAGAGTATATCCATCGGGTAGTTCCAACTGGAATGCTTCCAGCTGTTATACATTAAGAGTACAAACAGGTACAGCAACAAGAATGGAAGGAGACGATGTTGTTGTGAGTAATGATAAGAACCTGGTGCTTTATCCTAACCCGGCTAATGATCGCCTGAATGTATTCATCGATGGTTTGCAGGGAAGGGCTGATATAAGAATGTATGATGCTGCCGGAAAAGAGGTCATGCTAAAAATAACAAGCACGGCAAATACAGGATTAGATATCAGTAAAATACCGAATGGTATTTATATGATACAGGTGAATTATGATAATAGGGTGAGTAGTATAAAATTTGTGAAGCAATAAAAGTGATTTTATTTTTTCCAACCGCTTCCAGTAATGGAGGCGGTTTTTTTATCTTGTTGAACCCCGGAGATCCATTAGTGTTCAGATTTTTTTCACCACATAGGGTTAACTATGTGGCTCTATGTTTCTACTGTCTGTTATGTGGTAAAAAAAATAAAGATAGTATTCAAATAACCTTCAACCAGCCGCTGATACTCATTCGTGGGCGGGTAGCTTTTGTTACTTCATGTTCCATCTCATCGCTTTTAAAGAATACTGCGGTTTGCGAGTGGGGCGATATCTTTTGAATGCCATCATCCTGGTAGACCAGCAATTGCCCGCCATCTTCTTCCAGCCAGTTATCATTTAAATAACTGATGAGAGAATATTTCCGGTTACTATTATTTTTAAACTGGTCCCGATGACGGCTGTAAAAACTTCCTTCTTCATAAACGGCATAATGAAATTCATAGCTGTTGATACCGGTATAGCAGGTGCTGTTAAGATGCGTGATAAATCCTTCTGCCAGGTGTAGAAATTCCTGTTCGAATATATTATCATGCGATCTATCCATCCAGTAGATCTTATCGCTTCTTATCTTTTGTGCAGGATCTTTTTCTTCTTCATTACCGATGCGGGCAGCAGTAAGAAGATCATCTTTTTGCAACTGCAATATATTTTGCTGCAATCCATCCGATAACCTTTTGGTCAGGAAACTGCTATCGATACCTACTTTTTTATCGAGATAACTATCGATCAGTAATTCAAATTGATTATCCATAGCGCAGTTGGAGATCCGGTCAGGCTGTTACGGCGCATCCTTTGTAAATAGCTGCTTCCACACCGTGTCGTTGCTGTAATTGCAAAAGCAGTTCATCCGCATTGGTTTCGGAAATATAGAATTCGAGGATATTTCCATAAGTGCAGCTTTCATAATAAGCCTGGTAAATATCCAGGTAATGAAAAAGAGGCAGCTGACGATAAAAATCAATATCATTTTCGTTATGGCTGAGAAAGGCCATGAGTTTTACATCGGTATCTTCTTCAGAATATTTCCTTTTGGACGGCTGTAATTTATATCCACCGATCTGTACGACCCTTACATGATAATCAGGAAAATTTTCTCCCCTGGTTTTGGTCATAAAAGAAAAATTAAAATCAGCGCCGGGCCATTCATGTTGGGATATATACCTGTATTTATTTTTTACCTCGTTTACCAGTTCCAGCAAATTCGCTTCTTGTTTTTTGGGTTGTAATTTTTTGGCATACGGTTCCCATTCAGCTATAAACTTATCGGTACTGAGATTAGTTGTGAAGCAAACAAACTGGATTATGGTATCTTTTATCATGATTATTTTTTAGTGATCTTATTCTGCCGGCAGGTTGACCATATTGATAGTATGGACAACTCCATTGAAACCCTGCCTGTCTTTGGCCAGTATTTTGGCGCCATTGATACGAACTTCTCCATCGGCGATCGTCACCGTTAATTCTTTTCCATTAATGGTGGGTAGTTTTTGACCGTCACGGAAATCCTTTAATAATTTTCTTCCGGCAATAACATGAAAGCTGAGCAGGTCGGAAAGTTTACTGTTAGTATCAACCTGTTTAACCATATTATCAAAAGTATTGGGTGCCACAAGGTTTCCGAAAGCGAGATTAACCGGAGCAAGGATAGTAAAAGGACCGATGCCGCTTAATGACTCTTCCATCTTTGCAGCTTTTAATCCTTTCATCATAGCAGTAAGATTCTTGTCTGCCATCGCAATTTCTAAAACGTTTGCCATCTTATTGGGGGATTTTTACAGACAGAATGATCTGCAGGAGATGTAATGTAACCTTTATTTACTGCATTGGCTGATTTCATTCGTTAACACTTAATGACAATGAAAACATTAACAGCAATGCTGGTCGTTAAAGACTACCTTCCCGTTTATCCTCTCGCAATTTTGCAAGTGGTAAAACAATCAAATGTCAAATCTTACACAAGTAGTTAACGTAGATAAAACACTCAAAACATTAAAAAGAACCGTGCATGCATCCGATATGGATCAATTGCTCAGCAGTACCGGTCCTTTTACTTTTTTTGCACCCAGTGATCTTGCTTTTGAAAAACTGGAAAAAGGAATGGTAGAAAAATTATTGGAACCACAAAACAGGGCACGGTTAGCCGACCTGCTCAACAATCATATCGTAAACGGAAAGATCTCCATTAAAGAATTAAAGGACGGTGATACACTCACTACTTTAAATGGTAAAGAACTTGCCGTGCAGGCAAAGAACGGCGCTGTTACGATCGGCAATATTAGTATGCAACACCGTGAAGCAAAAATATCAAATGGTGTGATGTACCTCGCCGATACAGTGATACAGTAAGAGCCGTACGTTCTTATTTCAAAACTTTATATTCCATTTCATCGAGACGGGCTTTTGCTTCTTTCCAGGAAGGAACTGCACCGGCTTCCCAAACCAGTGTTTTGTATTGGGTGGAAAGCTTCCGGATCTTTGTCATGGCTTTTTTATGCGCACCGGAATTCCTGAATTCATGCATAGCTTCTTTATTTTCCCATACGGTCAGTGTATAACCGATCTTCCATCCTTTATTACCAACATATGTATGAATATTCCCGGCCGTTTTTTTTGCCTGCTTTGTGGAGCGGACAGACAGTGATACAAATTCAAAAAAACGCCAGAAGTTGCGGACATGTAATTCGGTGGCAACGATAAGCATAGCTGTGGTTTAAAATTAAATTTACTAAGTCTGTTGGAAGAAGTTCTCTATAAAAAATATAGTGTAAGATCTTAAATTATTTCACGCAACGAACGCAATGGAGCGGGACGCAACGTTGCGTTCGTTTATCACTGCGACCGCTGCGGGAAATTGAAACACTACTAAAAAAAATTGCCAATCCTGTAACCTTTCCCCCTGAGCAGGCGTCGGGTATTACCAAAATGGTATTTAACCGTTTGTCAAATAGACGGAACGGTAACCTGTGTATTTTTATAACTTCCTTAAAACATCAGCCATGAGAAAATTATTTCTTTCACTGCTTTGCAGCATCATCGTTGCAACGGCCTGGTCGCAGGATCATCCTGTTTTACCGGCCAGTACAAAGTCCGCCGATAAACTTACTACTGCCGACTGGCAATCAGATCTTCGGTTTTTACAACAGACCATTCACAAGGATTATTCTTTCTTATTTAAAAAAGTAACGGTTGAAGATTTTAATAAGGAAGTGGAAAAATTATACAAGGCTATGCCTGCTATGACCGAGAACCAGCGTATTGCAGGTTTTGCACGCATTATTTCATTATTCAAATATGGTCATACTAATATGGGCTGGCGACAAATGCCGTTCAAGTATCATGTTGCACCGGTGAATTTTTATTGGTTCAGCGATGGTATGTATGCAGAAGGTGCTGGTAAAGAATATGCAAATATCGTTGGCGCCAAATTGATAAAAGTAGAAGGCATGCCTCTTAAAGATGTACTCGAAGCGATCAAACCGCTGGTGCCTGCCGAGAACGATCAATATTTTAAAGCATATGGTTTGGATTTTATAGCGATACCGGAAGCATTGCATGCACAGGGCATTACCAAAGAATTGAGATCGGCTATCACGTATACATTTGAAAAAGATGGAAAAACATTTGACCAGGCCATCACTGCTATCGAAGGATTTCATTTACCAAGGAACTATGGTTTTTCAAAACCGGGCGCTGATTGGGTGAGTGCAAGAGACCAGGATGCCACGCCATACTATTTAAAGAATATCGATAAGAATTATTATTACGAATACATTCCCCAAACTAAAACGGTGTACGTACGGCAGAGCCAGGTGCTGGATGATGCGCAGGAACCGATCACCGCTTTTTATAAAAAGGTTTTTGAATTCATTGATAAGAATGAAGTGGATAAACTGGTCATCGATGTGCGGCTGAATGGCGGCGGCAATAATTATAAGAACAAACCTGTTGTTACCGGTATCGTTGGAAATAAAAAGATCAATCAAACAGGAAAATTATTTGTGATAACGGGCCGGCGTACCTTTTCTGCCTGCCAGAATTTGGTAAATGAATTCAGCAATTATACCAATGCAGTATTTGTGGGAGAGCCGACGGCAGAGAATATCAATTTTTATGGCGATACACGCCGGGTTGACTTACCAAAGACAGGCATTCCTGTTTTTCTTTCTTTTGCCTGGTGGCAGGATAAACCACAATGGGAAAATGCAGATTGGCTGGCGCCGCATTTATCAACGGAAATGAGTTTTACAGATTATAAAACAAATAAAGATCCTGTACTGGAGACCTGTTTGAATTTTAATGATAAGGATTATGTGCTCGATCCAATGACTCGTTTACGGGAAATGTTCCTGGCCGGCAAACTCGACCAGGTAGAAGCAGAAGCAAAAAAAATGGTCGCAGATCCGAAGTACCGTTATTTGAATTTCGAAACAAAGATCAATGATGCAGGATATACAATGCTGAATGGAAAGCAAACCGATGCTGCCATCCTGGTTTTCGAATTGAATACAAAGTTGTTCCCGGGATCGGCCAATGCATGGGATAGTTATGCCGAAGCGAACTGGAAAGCAGGAAAGACGGATAAAGCGATCGAATATTATAATAAAGCTATTGAGCTCGATCCGAATGGAGTTACCGGTGATAATGCAAGAAATATGCTGAAGCAGATAAAGGCTCAGAAGGGATTCTGACCTTAAATAAAAAACCCCACTGGTGCCGGTACTCAACCGATTGGCAGAATTCCCTTAACTTAATGATCCAATTAATTTTTCAACCTAAAAAAAATATCATGGCAACGGTTAATGTATATCTCACCTTCAATGGTAATTGCGAAGAAGCATTTACTTTTTATAAGTCAGTATTGGGCGGCGAATTTCCTTACATAGGACGTTTTAAAGATATGCCCGCCGGTGATGAAAGTATGAAGATGCCGGATGACCAGCTCAACAGGATCATGCATGTATCATTGCCTGTAAGCAAAGAAACTATGCTGATGGGAAGCGATACAGGCGGTGAATGGTCTTCGGGATTTATACAAGGCACTAATTTTTCTATTTCTATTACTGCCGGAAGTAAAGAGGAAGCCGACAAATTATTCAATGGACTTTCCGACGGCGGTAATGTGACGATGCCGATGAATAAAACTTTCTGGGGCGATTATTTCGGAATGTTCACCGATAAATTCGGCATCAGCTGGATGGTAAGTTTTAATGAGGCAAAGCCGCAGTAAGGGAAAAAGGTACAAGGTGCAAGGCACAAGGTACAAGGGTGACCTGTTTGTATAGAGATGGCTTTAACTATGCCCGGGATATGCTTTTAGCATTCTTTGATCATACGTTAAGTATGCCTTAAATAGGAGTCAGGGTCTCGTGAAGGTCGGGCAAAGGTCTCGTAAAGGTCAGGTAAGGGTCAGGCAAATGTCAGTGTATCGTCCGATAGGTTTGGTTGTTACACTACCCTTAAAGTAGTATTGTTGTTTATTGATAGTCTGCCTAACTTCATATTATAAACCTTTTTGCTATGAGATCCATCAGCACCAGAATTTCACTTCTTAGCTTTTTATTACTTACCATTCTTACCGGTTGTAATACATGTAATCCAAAAGTCGGCAGCCTTGCTATTATAATGACATGGGATGTTCCGGCAGGTCAAACATATTCTTTCCAGGAACCAACACAGGGATTGAACAGTGTTGATTTTATTGCAAGGGTATTTTACCCGGCAACGGATTCATCGGGCGATGAAGTAGCGGGCGACAATCATCCGCTGATCATTTTCGGCCACGGACGTTATGGTCCAACAGCCGGTAGTGGTTATCCCAGTAATTATCTGCATGCTTCTTATTTGATGAAACAACTTTCATCATGGGGTTATATATGTGTGTCGGTGAATTTTGATGTGGTGCATAGTTTGAGCAGCGGGCTCAGCCAGCGGGGAGAACTTTTCCTGAAGGCGATCGATTTTATGACGGCAGAAAATGGCAATGCATCTTCCAAATTTCATAATAAGATCAATTTATCGCAGATCGGTATCATCGGCCATTCAAGAGGCGGTGGCGGAGCAACATCGGCTGTTAACCGCAACCAGGCACAGGGTTCGCCAAGAAATATAAAAGCGTTGGCTACTATTTCACCTACTTCTGTTATCACCAGCCCGGTGAGTGGTAATATGCCGCAGTTGATGATCTACGGTACATGGGATGGCGATCTCAGGGATGCGCCGGGTTATAAATTGTTTGATGCAGCGCCGAGAGATAAAAGAAAAATATATGTGGAAGTGTATGGCGCCAATCATTTTTTCTTTTCGGATGACCTGGTCTATGCCAGCGAAACACAGGGCATACTCCGGGAGAATCACCAGAATATAGCCAAGGGATTCATCAATGCATTCTTTGATAAAGAAGTGAGAGGATTAGAACGATACTCCTGGCCGGAATATCTTACCTACGACAGGAAAGTGGATACGGTTGAATATTATGTGCAGTATATGCACAATAATAAACTGACCATTGATGATGGCGGCACATTGGGAACAGTTGCTACCAATAATTTAGGCGGAACCAATACAGCTACTTCAATGCCTTTGTTTGATGACAGCGACCTGGCCCTTGGAACGGACCAGTTCGGGCAAACCATCGGCCTGCGAATGTCATGGGATGCGGCAGCGGATAAAGTGGAATTCAATATGCCTGCTACCAATGCATCTGCATTTGACTTTATTAGTTTCCGGGCATCGCAGCGGCATGCTGTAACGGGTAATCCTCTTGATAAATTAAAAAGTATCAGGGTGAAACTGACGGATGCGGCCAATAATTCTTTTACACTGCCTATTAATAATGCAGTGTATAAAGGAATGCCTTATCCCGACCAGGAAGTATATCCTGCGGGTGCATCGGGTTATAAGAATATACCATCCACGTTCCGGCTGAAGCTGAGTGGTTTTGTGGGAGTGAACCTTAACAACATTGTAAAGGTGACCATTCTTTTCGATGTGCCTAATTCACCGAATTTTGTAAATAGTACAGGCGCTATCACATTTGATGATCTTGAATTCACTAAATAATTTTTGAAATAGTTGACCCGATACTTTGACGGGCCCAGACACGAAATCACGAATAACAATTAATACAAATTGTATGAAAATAAGATCATTTTTATCTTTACTGTTTGTTGTAATGATAAGTATAAGTTTTGCCTGCCAGCAAAAAAAGACGGCGACGGTAAGCAACGAATTGCCCAATGACAGTATCCCTGTTTCGCCAACCGGTATGGCGCCGAATGTATCGGATAGAAAAACGGATGAAAGAAGAACCGATACGGTACCTGTCAAAGCAAGACTTGCCTTACAGCAAATGCAGGCGCAGGTATTAGATACCGGCACGCAGATCGGCAAACCCGGCGACCTGTTGCTGACATTTACAGGAAGCGGTTTTGTATTTACCGATAAGAACCCAGTGTTGATGGCGGGCGGAATGAAATTTGAAGAGACTTATTCCAACGAAGCGGGTACAGAATTTTATGCTATCATACCTGCCGCTACTAAAGAAAGGATGTCCATTGCTTCAAGAGGCGGGCTGCAGGTCATCAATCCCGATAATGAATCGGCTACTTTCAAAGAACAAACGATGGAGATCATGAAAAGAGCGGACAGCGATAAGAAAGTGAAATTGGTGTACACGAAGTTTGGAGTGGGAAGGAGAGAGTAGGGGAGTTGGGAATTAGGAGTTAGGAGTTAGGAGTAGTGAGTGCATTATATTCTTATCTTAGATACTAAACACTCATCATGAAGAAGATCCTTTGCCCCATCCTGTTTTTCTTTTTTGCATTTGCTGCGCAATCACAAATTATATCTACAGCAGAAAAATTAGTGCAGGAACAATTAGACGCCTACAACAAAAGAGATATCGAAGCTTTCCTGAAACCTTATTCCGACACTGTAAAGGTTTATTATTTTCCCAACCAGTTTGCTTACCAGGGCAAAGAACAGATGCGTAAACAGTATGCAGATATGTTCAAAAAAGCTGTTGACCTTTATTGTACATTAAAAAGCAGGATGGTATTGGGTAATAAAGTGATCGATGAAGAATCCGTCATCTTTGATAAGAATAAACCGGCTGCTCATGCGGCGGCTATTTATACTATTGCCGGCGATAAGATAGTGGCGGTGCATTTTGTTTCGGAATAGAAAGGGATGACGATCAAAGTAACACGCCGATAGAATATCTTTAAGCTTCAAATTACCAACTCTTAAATCTGTTCTATGATGCGAAAAGCAGTCATCGGCGGCATCTTCACGATCGGCCTTCTCATTTTTGGTTTTGTCATGTTATTCCGTTCCTGTTTGGCAAAGTATGATGAACGGGGCGCTATTTCTACTCCGCTGGTAGTGGAGAAAGATGGTAAGACGGTTGTTTTCTCATTGGTAAAATTTGAGAAAGCAACCAGCTATAGCCGTAGCGGCGGTTTTACCCGCAAATCAGTTTCTACTTCTTATTATGTGCAAAGCAATGATGGTATGACCGGCGCCAAATTGCAATCGAAAAAAATAAAAAGACATTCGCAGATCAAATCGTTCCCGGTCGAAATGCTCGGTGTTTCCAATAATAAAGCCTGGCTATTTGCCGGCGAATTGATAGCTATCGATCCTTTTACATTGGAAAAAGTTGCGGATGCCGCTGCGATCGAAGCAAAGAATCCATCACTCAAAGGAAAACTTTCAATCGAGCGGCGGCATTATGAATATGATCAACAGTATGGTATTAAACTAATGGCTACCGATGGAATTCCTTATTTGCTGAACACTTCCACATTGATCGCTGCTGTTTCCGAAGAAGAAGAAAAAGATCCCGGTAAAGCCCGGAAAAAGGAACTGGAAAAACAGAAGGAGTCGATACGTAAGATGAGTGATTCCAATTATGCGTATTTCCATCATGCGGGTAAATTATACAATGAAAGAAAAATATCCGGGGCTGCTTACCAGGACAGTTCGGATATTTTTATGAAAGGGAGAAGGGCTATTGAAAAACTGGAAGACAGTCTCCGCAAACTGGTGGAAAATGTAAATGAAGAAATGGATGCACTACGAGACCTGGAACAACTTAGGAATTCGCTGCATAGCAGTACATCTTTCTCGCAAACAAAAGTGAACAGCGACAGTTTTCATAGTAAATGGTACGGGCTTTTGACGAATGAAGAGTTGGAAAAATTATGGAACCAGTTTGATTACCGCAAAATTTACGGTGAAGCAGACCGGAATAAATTATATACTGCATCGCTTACGGTAAAAGATCCATTAAAAAGATACAGCAAATGGACCATTGGTGATGACAGGGAAAAAATCTCCGACGCTATATTCTTGCAGGGAGGATTTTTATTAGATATCAATACAGGCAAACCGATACATCTTTCCAGGTCCGATGGTTTTCTTATTGTTTATAAAGAACAATTGGGAAATGAAGCCAAGATCCTGCTGAGCCGTGTTAGTATTGATGGTGATCAAAACTGGTGGCTGAATACCGGGTTAAAAGAATTTTCTTACTGGACGATCTCGGGGCAAAGACTTTACCTGTTCGGCACAGATAATAGAGAACTCAGCAGCGGCGAAATAAATGTGTTGCATATCATCGATCTAAATAATGGCAGCATGGTAACACATGATTATTTCAGGGATAAGAACAAATAACTAAAAACTAATAGATGATAGATAAAAGATTAGGAGTTTTCAACGCAATGTTTCTTAACTATTATCTTTTAGTTTTTATCTTTTATCTCCTTTAATCCCCTCTAATTTTCGTATCTTCAGGCGAATGAGAATAAGAAAGATCGATCATATTATTCTGCTCTTTTCCTTTATAAGCATTGCGCTTTTCAGCAGCCCCCGGGCGCAGGCTGAAACGATCATCTCTGCGTCGGCAAAGATCACCCGGAACCAGGCTTCACAACAGTCACCACATACAGAAATGGAGTTGGTCAAGCAGGAGGTAACATCTGCTTGTCACAATACGATCCATAAAAAGTTATTTATACTGGCAGCAATACAGATCGAAGCAAGTGATCATGATGCTGTTGAAAGCCTGTTCATTAAGAATTCTTTGCTGCTGATCAAAAGCCACCTGCTTTTCAATTATCCGTTCCATCATTTTTGGTAATGATCTTCCATTTCATGGTTTAGTAATGGCTGTAGGTTTATCTGACAGCTGATCTTTCATTTTTTAAACAATGAATATGGATAAGGAATTAATAATAGTTCTTGTTTTGCTGGCTTCCATTTTTGTTATTATCTGGCTGCTGGTATCCCTGGCTGACAGGAAAGCGAAGAAGCGATTGGAAGAAAATATATAAGACATCTATTGTAATAACAATAACCGATAATCATGACTGAAACTAATACTGCACCGGTAAAAGACATAAGCACCCCTTACAGGCGGGCCAAACATTACCGGGAATTGAGGGTGTCCGCTAAAGGACATATCAGGTCCTTTATTTTAATTACGATGGGCATTTTCTCCGCTTCATTTGGATTAAAAGGTTTTTTATTGACCAATGAATTCATTGACGGCGGAGTGACAGGCGTATCATTGCTGGTATCGGCATTAACTGTAGTGCCACTTTACCTGCTGATCATTTGCATCAATATTCCCTTTGTGATCATGGCCTATAAAACGCTGGGAAGACAATTTGCCGTCAGAACTTTACTGGCCATCACGGGTCTTGCATTGGTGGTTGCCAATATCGATTTTCCAAATGTAACCGATGACAACCTGCTGGTAGCTGTCTTTGGAGGTTTCTTTCTCGGCGCCGGAATAGGTTTCACCATAAGAGGCGGAGCCGTGATCGATGGAACGGAAGTACTGGCTATTTACCTGAGTAAAAAATTGGGAGCTACTATCGGCGATATCATTATTGCTATCAATGCAGTGATCTTTTCAGCGGCAGCTTATTTTCTTTCAATAGAAATTGCATTGTATTCTATGATCACTTATCTCGCTGCATCAAAGACACTTGATTTCGTTATCGAAGGTATTGAAGAGTATATCGGTGTTACTATCGTCTCAACACACAGTGAAGAGATAAGAGAAATGATCATTCACAAAATAGGAAGAGGTGTTACGGTGTATATGGGCAAACTGGGTCATGGTAAAAGAGGAGAGGCCCGTGATGTGGAAATTATTTATACTGTTATTACAAGACTGGAAGTAAATAAATTAAATACAGAGATCGAAAAGATAGAACCCACTGCATTTGTAGTAATGAGCAGTGTAAAAGACACTAAGGGAGGAATGATCAAAAAAAGACCATTGAAGCATTGATGTTTTTGTAACTTAGTAAGGCGGCGATCTAAAACTGTATTGTATGAGAAATATCCTCCTCTTCTTTACGCTGATCATTAATCTTCCTTCTTTTTCCCAAAACGGATGGTCGGTTTGTAATGCCCCGGCATTTCAAAGACGTGTTGATGATATCTATATGGTGAATACACAGGTTGGCTATGCCGCCGGTGGTGATGGTATGATCGTAAAGACTACCGATGGAGGTAACAACTGGTCGTTGATAAAACAAGAAAGCAACACTTATTTCCGTTCTGTTGAATTTCTCAATGAACAAGTAGGTTTTGCCGGCGCTTTCCCTTCACCAACAAACGCCAGTAATATCATTATTTTACGTAAAACAGTTGATGGCGGAGCCAATTGGACCGACCTTACACCCCAGCTTCCTGCAAAAGCAAAAGCCGGGATCTGCGGATTAGATATCGTGGATGCTAATACGATCTATGGTTGTGGCAACTGGTACGAGAATGAAGGTTATATCATTAAATCAACCAATGGTGGGGCCACCTGGAGCCTTATCGATATGTCGGCTTTTTCAAGCTCCATCATCGATCTTCATTTTATAAATAAAGACACCGGTTTTGCTACCGGCAAAAGCAAATTCCCTTTTGCCACAGGTATCATATTATATACAACCGATGGTGGTGTTACCTGGACCTATAAATATTCCGGCGACTATGGCAGCCAGTATTGCTGGAAGATACAAAAGCTTACCCCGCTTATTTATTATGTAGCGGTAGAAGATCTTCTTAATACCCCGCCGAAAATATTACGTTCATTAGATGGGGGTATGACATGGAAAATTTTATTTGTTTCCACAATAAAATATAATATAGAAGGAGTGGGTTTTATCGACCCGCTTCATGGGTGGACAGGTGGCGATGTTAATAAATCTTTTGAAACAAAAGACGGAGGGGTAACATGGGATTCTATTCCCGTATGTCCGCGTATGAACAGGGTCTTCCGGCTAAATGATACTACGATGTTCGCAAGCGGCAACCAGATATGGAAATACAATGGCAGATCACTTTATCCTGCGTTGCCGGATACACGTTTTGTTTCGCTTAATTGTCATCCCAATCCTGTAAAGGGAATGCTGACCATTGATATTGCTATTTCTGTTCCTACGCATGTTTCTCTTTTGTTGCTTGATGGATCGGGTCGAACAATAAAAATGATCGACAACTCCGACCGGGTAAAAGGTTCTTACCATTTTTATCTTACCACAGATGATCTTCCGCAGGGAATGTATTATGTATCATTAAAAACACATGAGGATAAGGAAACACAAAAGATCATCGTTGGAAAATGATAGAACCGCTAAACCTGGGTTTATGAGACAATTATTTTTATTGGTTTTTCTTATCCCGGGGCTTACTTCTTTTTCTCAAAATGGATGGTCTGTTTGCAATGCTCCGGCATTTACCAGGCGTGTTGATGATATTTTTATGGTCAATACACAGGTTGGGTATGCGGCTAGTGGCGATGGAATGATCGTAAAGACAATGGATGGAGGCAACAACTGGTCATTGATAAAACAAGAAAGCAATACCTACTTTCGTTCTGTTGAATTTCTCAACGAACAAATAGGTTTTATCGGTGCTTTTCCTTCGCCGCAGAGTAGTAGCATTAGTATTTTACGTAAAACAATTGACGGCGGAGCCAGTTGGATCGATCTTACACCACAGCTTCCTGAAAAAGCTAAACCGGGTATATGCGGGTTGGCCATTGCCGATGCCAATACGATCTATGGATGCGGTAACTGGTACCAGGATAGTGGTTATATCATTAAATCAATTGACGGCGGCGCTACCTGGGATCTTATCGATATGGGAGCTTTTTCCACATCGATCATCGATCTTCATTTTATCAACAAAGACACAGGGTTTGCTACAGGTAAGGGTAAGTTACCTCTTGCTACAGGTATCATTTTATATACAACTGATGGAGGACAAAACTGGACCTATAAATATTCCGGCAATACAGCCAGTGAATATTGCTGGAAGATACAGCGGCTCACTTCAGAAATTTATTTTGCTTCAATACAGGACAACCTCACTTCGGTATCACCCAAAATATTGCGGTCGAACGATGGCGGCATGACATGGGTACAGCGACAAGTTGCTCTCAATACTTATAATATCGAAGGGATAGGTTTTATTGATCCCTTGCACGGATGGACAGGAGGCGCTCTCAATAACTCATTTGAAACATTCAATGGCGGCCTGACATGGCAATCCACTTCAATATGCCCATTAATGAACAGGGTGCAGCGATTGAATGATTCTACTATGTTTGCAACGGGAACACAGATATGGAAATACACCCGACCGGGGCTTATTACATCGGTACCTGCTCTTCCTATGCCCGCTACCCGTTTTGTTTCACTCAAATGTCATCCTAATCCCGTTAAGGATATTCTTAAAATTGATATCGCTATCACTGTCTCTACACATGTCTCTCTTTTATTACTGGATGCTTCTGGCCGGAGAGTAAAAGTGATCGATAATACCGACAGGGTAAAAGGCTCTTACAAATTCAATATAAATACTGCAGATCTTCCTGCAGGTACTTACTATGTGTCATTAATGACGCACGAGGATAAGATGGCACAACCGATCATTGTTTCCCGGTAAAGAAGCGAGAAAATGAAACTTATACTGGTACACTATCCGATCTCTGAAAATTCCTGAACCTTTAAAGAATTATACAGGGGGAGGATCGATGTAAGAACTAATTTATTGCTTTCATATCAAAGAAAGAAAAATTAAATCCGCTATGTCACGCTGATCTGTTCCTGCAGATTGCGCAAATATATTTGCAGATAAAAGCTAATAGTTTCTGCGGGACCTGTATTCTGATCAGCGAAGATCTGCGGGAAAAAATTCAAATTTATTCCCTGCTTAATTCTTAATGAATAATAAGATTGGAAGAGTTTACTGTAAGCAACGATGATCGTGGCAGATTCAAACCGCCAAAAAGTTCAAGCAGACCTGTACCTAAAGTAGCGCTGCAACCGGGATTCAGCGTTAATAAATTAAGAGAACGGGTTGAAGGTGATGACTGGTTGAAATTAATAACACCGGCTGCATCAGCAATAACAAGATCAGATGAAGGAGAACCGGTCAACGTTCCCGTATTTCGTAACACATTATTTAAAGTAAGCGTATGGTTTCCTATAACGATCGTGTTACTTCCATTGATAGCAAGCGGGCCGGTAGTAACATCATTCGCCAGTACTGGTTGATTGGAAGCGATCGTAGCAATAGTTATATCCGCTCCGTCGGGCGGTACCGTTGAAGCAACCCAGTTGCCGGCCGTATTCCAATCGGTATTGATGCTGCCGAGCCATGTATAACTGTCAAGTCCCGGTGCATTTAAAGTATTGCCCGTTGATAATGTTCTTGCACTGTCATCATATATCACAGTGGTTGGTGTAAATGATAAATAATAACTCAACCTGTTTCCCCGGACAGGAATGCTTAATCCATTTCCAGCATAAGAAAGATCGCCGCCGCCCCAATCAAAAAAAGTGATGGTAGTATCTTCTGTTGCAAGGGCTCCTTTTATATGTAATACTACAGGCCCTCTGAAATAAGTGACATTGGAACCGGAACTTTTACTTTGCGAAGCCATTTGTACTACAAGTTTGTTAGCAGAAGGGCTATTCCAATTCACTGTATTGATTGGGTTCCCAACTCCGCCCACTAAAATGGAACTATTGCCCGAGCCACCTACATAATCATTGAAGAAAGAAGAAATATCTTTTCCGAGAACAGCATTAAAAAAATTTTTGAGCGAATCGGTTGTTGCAGTTTTGCCGGCCAATGTTGTTTGATAATTGGACAAAGCCTGGAAGAATTTTTGATCGCCGCATATAGCTCTAAGCATAGAAACGATCATAGCGCCTCTTTCATAAATAGCGCTGCCATAGCTGGTGCTCCATATCAAAGCGGAAGTGCCGGCATTGGCATTGGGTATCCATGCACTTACTGTTGAAAGTCCGAGTGCAGAAGATTTGATACTGTTCCTTATTGTAAAAGGATTATGCCCGAGTGTTGGATCCAATTCGCCTGATAAGGGTTCGCTGTAACGTGCAAAACCTTCGGCGAGCCAAAGATCATTCCATGTAGCGAAAGTTACATTATCACCAAACCATTGATGCATCAGTTCATGCGCCAGTGTTCTTGTACTCAGCAAAGAACCGGTTGCAATGCCCGACATGGTTTGATGTTCCATTCCGCCGGCGCCTAACAATCCATCATAGAAACCATGCTTTTCATTTTTGAATGGATAGTCGCTGAATTTATTACTGAATCCTGTAACAAGCGGATTCATTTTATCCATCGCCGTTAGAATATTAGTATAGGATCGTTGCTGTTTTACCCCTTAAAAGATTATAGGCAACCGGTATTTCCGTTCCGCTGACATTTACCGAACGATAGTAGCGATTGTATCTTGCTACAGATACAAAAACAAGATAAGAGGCAATAGGGTAGCGGCTTTTAAAAATAAATGTCCGGTTATTACCATTGATGGTTGAATCGATCATCCTGCCATTGGAAGCTACCCAAAAAGTATCATTAGCAGTCGGTGTTCCCCACGGAACATTTACAATAATGTCCATCGAATCGATCTTATCCTGCATATCTGCTTTGCAGGGCCACCAATCCCTGTCTTCATATGATTCCGATAAACTGGTAATATAAGTTCCGGCTGTGCCGCTTGTTGCTTTTTGATAACCCTGCGATGAACCGGATGCAGCAGGCGGCACTCCCTGGTAATAAACAATAAAAGAATCAATGAAGTCATTGGCAAGAGTAACTCCAAGTGTAAGAGTTACGATATGTCCCGCACGAACAATATTTCCACCCGGGATTTGTGCGCCGCGAAAAACAACCGAATCAATTATCAATATACTTCGCAGGTCAAAACTGATGCTTGAAACATTGGGCTGTATGGTTTTGAAATTAGTTTGTACTGATCCTTTTATATACTTCGTTGAATCGGGATTGATACGCCAGTAGATCCGGTGATAAATAACATCAATATTAGCACCTGTTCCGCTGGTACCTGTACTTTCAGTAACGGGACCGGTTTCTGTAAGAGGCACGGAATTTTTTTTGGGAAGGCCATGATAATATGGATCATCCTGTGCCAACAGGTAATTGGCAGAAAAAAAAATTAGAAGAAGAAATGGGATATAAATTTTCCCCCGGCGGCAATTCATATGATCTGATAATATGCGAAAATAAACTTTTCTGTTTTGTCTTTATAAAGGGCTTTTACTATGGTATTTACAGTAACAAAATGAATCGGGAGGCCTTCCCTTATTAGCCATACCTTTACTCCGGGTTATGTACACCCATTCTTTTCAATAATATAATATTCGAATTGCCTGTCTGGCACGGATTTCTTCTATATAGTTTAAAACAAGTTATGAGCAAACCAGTTAAGAGCGAGCCCGTTGAGAAAAAAACGCCTCCAAAAAAGAAAAACGGAAAGACAACAAAACAGCTCATGGATATGCATATGCACGATAAGAACCACACTATATCGGCTGAGGATATCGAGAACCTTGACCTGAATTTGGGGCATCCTGAAACAGTACCTCCGCCTCCGGAAACAATTCTTCCTTCAGAAGATGACAGGCCTGAGGAGGAAAAAAAGTCTACTAATAAAGACGCGGAAAATAAAAAAATAACTCCCTGGGACCTACTCGGCACTTAACGTAATCACTGTTCTATCTTTGCAGCCATGAGAAAATTATTTTTTATCGGGCTGCTGATCGTATTTACCCAATGCGGGCCGGCTGCAAAGAATAAACAAAGTCTTTCTTCTATACCTTCCCATTTTATTGGAAATTTTAAAGATGATTATGGTATCGCTTATACTATAAGCAACCGTGAATGGATACAGCATCCCGGTGTTGTTTATCATTTGATAAGTTATAATAGCAGCGGTAACTATTTTATTGTTAGGAATGATGATAAGAATCCCAGTGAAGCGGGATTGTACAGCCGGATCGACATGATGGAATTTCAAAACATGGAACCATACGGATGGGGATTTTGTTTGACGGCTTACAAAGCAAAAACTCCCGAAGAAGCAATTGCTACTGCAGCAGCCGATCGCAGTAATCCCAAAAAAGGCTGCGGAGGTTATCCTTTCAGCAGGATGAAAAAAGAATGATCATTTTTTTGTCCGGGATACGAGCCATAGAATAACTCCAACAACAATCACAACGGCTGCCACGCCAATCCATACACCGGCTTTAAAAATTCCACCTATTACTTCGCAACCGGACAGTGCAGAAAGTAAGATCAAAAGAAAAAGGCTGAGAGATATTTTCATATAGTTTATTTATACAAAGCCAAACCTCATGCCATCAAATAAGAATAAAAATCACGAATAAGAAAGCATGTAAAAAAAGAAAGTGGCAGCTCTTAAAACTGCCACTGCGGTTAGATGGACTAACCTCCCCTGATATTTTTATAATTGAGTTTTGTTTTCTTAGAGTACCTATAACAGAAGGCATATATTATGCCATTCTAAAACAAGAATAAAAAATGGGGAACTTAATTTAAAAATGATATTTCCGGGACAGTTTGAGGAAAAGTTTCCACGAAAAATAAAAAAGTTCTCACCTGATAACTCCCAGCGTTCCTTTTTGCAGCATAGGTTTGCTTCCTTCCAGCTGATAGGAACACTGCCATACATAAATGGCTACCGGAACAGGCAGGCCTTTATATTTTCCATCCCATCCTTTTTCCGGATCGCTGGTTTGAAAGATCAACTGGCCGGCACGATCGTAAACTTTCAAACTAAATGTAAGGGCATTGCCATGTACAATGACTTTGAGAATATCATTTTTGCCATCATTATTGGGGGTGAATGCAGTCGGGATGTACACGCCGGAAAGACATTGTTTGGAGAAAATAATGATCGAATCTTTTCCAACACATCCTACACTGTTTTTTACCTGCAGCCAATACAGACCCGGACTTTGTACCGTAATAGCAGGTTGCATGGAACCAGGATCAATCACATGAAAATTTAATTGCCCGCTGCGTATACATTTCCTGCGCATCTGTAATAATGGAATTGCATAATTTATAACTTGTTCCGGCAAATTGTTTGGCCCATGCAAAATTTCCGTTGTTGTCAAGCTTTGTTATAAAATATCCAGGTAATTACTAAGGCAGGACATTGTGAAAGTACCGGGCCCCGGATCGAAATCCCAGCTATCAACCGGTTGAATAGATATTACCGTCTGCATCTATTGCATGATCCATACTGTAATCCTTGCCATCACTGCCAATCCGGTTGGCCCATTTTAATGTAAGGTTTTGCGTTTGCCCAAAAAGACAAAGCAGGATGAAAGAAAATAAAAGAACAGAACGCTTCATGTAATGAGGTTGTAACAAGGCCGGCCAGCGAGAATGAATGGCGACTAAAGTTAATACATCTTTTGGCTACTAACTATACATCTTCCTCCTTAAAAGAAAGGGTGATACCCGTCACTTTTGGTTCCACTTTCCGGCATTTTACTCCGGCTTTATCCAGCATGAATTTGGAAGCTTTGAAAATATCTTTTGCTCCATGTTTATCTGATAAATAGATCACTTCGGTTATACCTGATTGAATGATAGCTTTTGCACATTCATTACAGGGAAAAAGGGCTGTATAAATTTTACAACCGCTGAGATCCATCCCGATATTATTTAAAATAGCATTTAATTCGGCATGACAGATATAAGGATATTTTGTATCCAAAAATTCGCCCTGTTGTTCCCATGGGAAATCATTGTCATCACAACCGATGGGTAAACCATTATAACCTGCGCCAACGATCTTATTCTTATCATTCACAATACAGGCTCCCACCTGGGTACTGGGGTCTTTGCTTCGTCTTGCCGACAGTAATGCTACTCCCATAAAATATTCATCCCATGAAATATAATCTGCTCTTTTATTCATAAACAACCTGTTTAAAATAAAATTACGTTTTTACGGTTGATCTTAGAGGAGATAAAATCCTGTACCCATCGCTGCGTGATCTGTTTCTAATCAGGGTAATATGTGCATAAAAGATCTTTGGCACTATTTTTTAGCATATACCTATAAATATATGCGATATGAAAAATAATATCTGTCTTGAAGTAAGCGCATCTATACATGCACCGGTTTCTAAAGTTTGGGAAGCATTGACAAAGCCCGAGATCATCAAGCAATATTTTTTTGATACGAATACTTATACAGACTGGCAACCGGGTCATCCAATTATTTTCAAAGGAGAATGGCAGGGTAAGCATTACGAGGATAAAGGAACGGTGATCGATGTGGAAAAAGATAAGCTGATCCGTTATAATTACTGGAGTTCGATGTCGGGTATCGAAGACAAACCGGAGAACTATGTAACTATTACTTATGAAGTAGAAGGAAAAGATAATGATGTCACCTTAACGATCACCCAGGAAAATATTCCGGATGAAAAGACGAAAGCCCATTCGGAAGAGAATTGGAAAAAAGTATTGGATGGATTGAAAAAATTACTGGAAATGCAGGTAAAAGCACATGCATGATCATTCTTTTAAAACCTATACCATGGATATAAAATATAATATTGCTACTCCCAACCGGCCCGATGGCAGCCGGCTTCTCGATGCGCCCTGGGTGTATGCCGATATCGAAACCATATTGGAACAATTACGATCGGAACCGGCATGGGATAAAAATGACCGCAATGCTATTACGATCTTTAAAACGGATCGTTTTACATTGGTGGCAATGATCATGAAAGCCGGTGCAGCGATCATGAGAAATTCAGTCGATGGGTTCCTGATATTACATGTTTTGAAAGGCCGGGCTGAAATAGAAACACAGGATTGCCCCGTTATCCTGACGCCCGGGAATATGTTGCACTTGCATCCTTTCATCAATCATAATATACTGGCAAGAGAAGAAACAACTCTTTTATTGAGTACGTACTTATAAAAAGTTTCAAGTTTCTGGTTTCTGGTTTCATGTTGGGTTTCCTCTATCTGTAAAGTCTTTACAATATCACGCTAACCTTAAACCAGAAACCTGAAACTTGAAACATGAAACAATAGATCTCTTTTCTGGCAAACTGTTTGTTTACTATTAACAGATGAAATAAGTATGCTGTTTTGGAACAGTCTACATTTGTATCCGATCAAAATAAAATTTTATGAAAAAAATATTTTCACTCTCTGTTGTAATGATGTTATTCGCCGGCATTTCTTTATCAGCACAGTCAACAAGAAAAGACCGGCGGCTGGTAGAAGATGCAGCCGATGCTAAAACAGATTTTATTAGTACCGATGGATTGATGAGTAGTATTTTCAGCAATTCGTATGGCTATGTTATATTTCCGAATGTAGGAAAAGGCGGGATCGGTATTGGCGGGGCAGCCGGTAAAGGTGTAGTATACGAGCAGGGTTCCATTGTGGGTAAGGCACAGCTTACACAAGTAAGTATTGGTTTTCAATTTGGCGGACAAGCATACAGGGAAGTGATCTTTTTTGAATCAAAAGCAGATCTTGATCGTTTCAAAGAAAATAAAATTGAATTCTCTGCACAGGCTTCTGCAGTTGCCGCTACAGCCGGCGCTTCGGCCAATGTAAAGTACAGGGATGGAGTAATGATATTCACCCAGCAAAAAGGCGGATTGATGTATGAGGCTTCTGTCGGTGGACAGAAATTCAACTTCAGTCAATTCGATTGATCGATGTAATAACAGAGTTCCGGTATCCTATTCCGGGAACCATTCATTATGTTGTTCTTCCACCCGAATGAAGGTGGTACGTTTACTTAATTCTTTTAAAGCTTTTGCCCCTACATACGTACACGCAGAACGAAGCCCGCCGAGAATATCCTGGATAGTATCTGCAACATTTCCGCGATAAGGTATCTGTGTTGTTTTTCCTTCCGATGCACGGTAATCCGCTACACCGCCTGCATATTTATTCATTGCAGTTTCAGAACTCATTCCGTAGAAGAGTTTATATTTTTTCCCATCTTTCTCTACCAATTCGCCGCCGCTTTCTTCATGTCCTGCAAGCATACCACCTAACATGACATAATCTGCGCCGCCACCGAATGCTTTTACTACATCACCCGGAACTTTACAACCACCATCAGAAATAATTTGTCCGCCGAGGCCATGCGCTGCATCGGCGCATTCGATGATCGCCGACAATTGAGGATAACCAACTCCTGTTTTTACTCTTGTAGTGCAAACAGAACCCGGACCGATCCCAACTTTAATGATATCTGCGCCGGCCAATAATAATTCTTCTACCATTTCACCGGTAACAACATTACCTGCTATGATCACTTTGCCGGGATATTTATCTCTTGTCGATCTTACAAAGTCGATGAACTTTTGTGCATAACCATTGGCCACATCGATACAAATAAAACGAAGCGCTGCATTTTCCTGTAATATCGTATCTAATTTTTCAGCATCGGTATCACTGGTGCCGGTACTGACAGCAATGTATTCTGTAATATTATTTCCGTCGGCCTTCATAAAATCTTTCCACTGTGCCGTTGAATAATGTTTATGAATAGCAGTGAAAAGCTGGAACCCTGCAAGCGCCTTTGCCATTTCCATAGTGCCGACCGTATCCATATTGGCAGCCATTACCGGAATACCTTCCCATGCCTGGCCGCCGTGCCGGAATTTGAATTTTCTTATCAATGAAACTTCTGATCTTGAACTGAGAGTAGAACGTTTTGGGCGAATCATTACATCTTTAAAACCCAGTTTGATGTCGGACTCTATATGCATGGGATGAATTTGCAGCAAATTAATGAAACTCGAAGGAAAAGCAGGTTTAACGTTTCTCGTTTATGGTTTCTCGTTGGGTTTCCTCCAATCGTAAAGTCTTTTGCAATACCACGCTAACGTTAAACTATAAACCAGAAACGTTAAACCAGAAAGTAAAGAACAATAATTACTTTAGAAACCTATAGGTCCATTTAATTAGAAAGATGTTCCGTCCCGCATCACCGGCAAATGCATTATCAAATAAACTGCTGAATATCGGTGTTGAAAGATCTTCCAAAGCATCCGGCGAATTTCCCTGCGACCAAACTAAATAAAGTTCCGATCCCCGCTTATATTCCCAGCGAACAACAAGGTTGGAACGGAATTGTACAAAATTGAAATCGGGTTTACCAAAACTATAGTCCGTTACGGCATCATTGTTCTCGTCCACTAAATAAGAACCATTGCTATAGCTGATCTCATTCGGGGTGAAAACATGAAAACGATCATTGAATTCTTTTGCCATCGGGTCGGACACATACGCAAAATTGCTGTACAAAGGGCGGGTGATGAATGGCTGCCCGTAATATTGCAGCGTCAGGTCGGGTGTAATATTATAATTGATCCTTGCAGTGAAGCGCAGCGTTTTTTGTTCCACCGAACTTACAATGGAACGGGTCGTGTTATTATAAGTAAGATTGCGGACGAACTGGTCCTGTCTTCTCCAATAATAAGAATAGCTGGCGCTGATATTTATATTAAGTGCATCCAGTGGCTGGAAGATAAGGGTGATACCTGCATTCCGGCTTTTCACTGTATTTTCAAAACCAACAAAACCATTCAGGTTAACAGCCGCATATATTTTTTTTCGGAAATCGCTGTTGACATTAAAATTGGGGCCAAAACCGATCGGCCGGCGCATGGCAGATGCACCTCTTAATGCATTGTTGGAAATTTCAAAAGGGTTATAAGAGATACCGAAACTGGTTTGCCAGTTATTTTTAAAAGTAGCGCCGCCATTGAAATTTATAAAATCAAAAATGAATTTTCCGCTTCCATCCCATTTGGCCCAATGGTTAATATTCAATCTTGCATTACGAAAAACAGAAAAAGCTTTCTGGAATGATAACCCGGCCCATGTGAATTGATTGATCTCATTCGCTGTTTGTAAAAATCCGATATCATTTATTTCAAGAGAAGGCGAGCGGTAAGTGATACCTGTTTCAAATCGGAATACCTGACCGAGTTTTCCGGGTTTACCTGCCTGCTTGCCAAATTTTATAGTGCCTCCTGTTCCGCTCAATGAAGTACGTTCGGGATCGAGATCCACTTCTTTTGCATCGGGTCGTTGAAAAAGATGTTCGAATGCAGTTTGTGTACGATAGATAGCTTCCTTCGTTCCATTCACATTACTAAAAATAAAATTGCCGCGGAGATAATAGGTACGGTTCTTCCACATATGCTGAAAATCAAGTCCGGCCGAATAAGCGCTGCGGTGCAAAATATCACTGAGGCCTTTTTCGCGGTTCACACCGGTAAAGATGCCGCCAATAAAAGTATTGCCACCGTTATAATCCTGCTGCAATCGTGTTACAAAGAAATTAGTAAGAGGCTCTACCATTTCTTTTCTTTTCTGTCCATTGTTATCGATCGTGGCCATTTCTCTTTCGGTAATACTTTCAAGGATACCGATGCTGAATCCTTTTTTTGTTTTACCGCTGAATTTAGCAGCGCCCAAAATAGAAGTGTTCTGCGGAAATTTTACATATTCGCCGGGACTTGTATTCGGATAGCCATGCGGTGATCCGCCGATGCGCCGCGAATAAAATAAAAGATCGCCATCATAATCGCCGCCGAGTTGTGAACCGGTAAGCCGGTAATCAAAGATGTTGCGGCTTTCTACAAAAAAGGGTCTTTGTTCGGGAAAGAAATTCTGAAATCCATCGATACGAACCTGCGAAGGATCCGCTTCTACCTGCCCGAAATCCGGGTTGACAGTAAAATCAAGAATAAGATCATTGGTGATGGCCAATTTACCATCAACACCACCAGTAATTTTTCCGTCAAAACCTTTTGCAAACGGATTGCCGGGTTCTTTTTTGTATTTATCAACCTGCGTGGTGATATAAGGAGCGATCTCGATCTGTTTGTGAACAGGTATATCATTCAAGCCATGCAATTCACCAAAACGGCTTACCCATACGCCGGAACTTTGAGGGATCAGTTGCCAGGTACTTCGTTCTTCTTTGCGGAACAACCTGCGGTGTACCTGTATGCCCCATACTTTTTCTTTTTCATTACCATAACGTAACTGGCTGAAAGGAATTTTTACTTCTGCACTCCATCCTTTATCATGGATATGTGTTTTGGAATACCAGATCGGGTTCCAGCTTACATCCCAATTGTTGCCATCGTTGGAAACGAATTCATCACCCCGAACACCGGATACGGAAAGTGTAAAAGAGAATGCAGTTCGTTTATCATGATAGCTGTCGATATTTATTTCGATCCAGTCGCCGGGGAATTGGTCGCGACGGCTCAATCTTTTTACGATGGAATCGGGAGCACTATCATAGCATTGATAAGCGATATATAAAAAACGATCGTCGTATAATATTTTAAAAGTGCTGGGAAAGGAGGGAGCCTTGCCTTCTGCGGGCTGGTATTGGATAAAATCACCGGCCCATTCTACTTTGTTCCAGGCATCCTCATCCGGTATACCATCGAGTGTGATCGTGCCATTCAGTTTTTGTGTAACATATTTTTTTCTTTCGATAAGTGAGTCGCCGGGGTTTGACCAGGCGCTAATAAAAAGAAAGCTGCAAATGGCAGACAGCAGGATGGTTTTGTTCATTGGTCAATGATACAGTTTGTTTCAAAAAAGCAATTGGCAAAAATTAACAACGGTAATTTTTTCAATATGTGCGGAAGCGGGTTACTAATAGCAGAAAAACAATTGTTAAAAGCACGAAATGCTTTAAGAAACGAAGAAGCCGCCAGGGGTAACAAAATATTATCTTCCCTGGCTGTTTGCGAGTTGAGTAACGGGGTTGATGACTAAGAACTCGGGCAGATTTTTTGGGTCCTGCAATATCTGTTGCCGGTATTTCTGTTTCAAATTGCGTTTGAACTGGCCGAGATAACCTGGTTTTTGGATCATCCTCGGTTCGAGCTGGATAGATTCGATCAGGTCATTGCCGATATACATCATCAATTTCATGGGAGGTTTATTAGTACTGCAAAAAAAAATAATTTTTGGTTGTGAGACAATCCAAGAACTACTCATTTTTGAACGGTAGAATTACTGTGAATAAAATACCATGAGGAAAGTGGAAGTCCGATATAAATTTTATTGTTTAGCCCTTCCGGTTTACATTTGCAACCTCCCGAAAGAACTGCCCAAGTGGCGAAATTGGTAGACGCAGCAGACTCAAAATCTGCCGTCCGCAAGGATGTGCTGGTTCGATTCCGGTCTTGGGCACCAAAACCTTCGAATTTCGGAGGTTTTTCTTTTTTTATGGAGTTTAAATCTCATTGAAGTATTATTTGAAGAAAGGAAAAGGAATATGAAAGATCCTTAGACCAGCTGTAACATTTACCCTGTTCAGCCGTTTAACTACAGACTGTTCCATTTATCCCGTAACGCCCGATCAGGTTCTGATCAAACTCTATGAATAAACTTTACTTCCTGCTTTTTATTCTTTTCTCCTTCAATTTCAACGCAAGGTCGCAGACTGAATGGATGATCCGCGATAGCAAAAACTTCAATTACTTTATTACCACAGAAATTAAGGGTGATACAATAGTAGGGCAGAGCAGGGATAATGCACTGATAGATTATATTGGTGATCCTAAATTCAATCTTATCAGGTCAATGAGCACGATAAAATTCCCTGAAATAGTTCATTTCAGCGGAGTTTTCAATAATGATTCTCACCTGGAATTTAAAGGCAGTTTCAATCATCTTTTTTCGGAATTAAAAATGCAGGGACGTATCTCAGCGGATACAATTTTTATTCACCTGTTTCCACCGGGGAACGGCCAGGAGAAAATATTGATAGGCTTTAAGAATAGCGGGCAAAACAAAAGACCCAATTATCTTTCGATGATCGAAAAAATAATTAAGATCACCGAGGAAAAGATATATGCAGTTGAATTCATACAATCAAAAAAGTGGTCGGAGTTCAAAGAAACAATGCTTGCTAACAGCAGGGCAATGAGTGACCACTTAGAGTTACAGGTGGGCTTCCTGGCCATTGCCCGTGATTTTCCTTTTACACATCTTAATCTTCTAAAGCATAACGAGGCCGGTCAAACAGGTAATAATTTTATTTTAAAAGAAATAAATACTTCCACTTGTGTATTGGATATAAATGCTTTCTCCGGTAAGCGGAACGTAATGGATAGTTTTATACAAGCCATCGATGCGAAAAAATATGAGAACCTTATCATCGACCTGCGGGATAATCCCGGTGGAGATAATGAAACGGCTGCACCCTTATTGGAATTCATATTTCCTGCAGAAACGATCATCGGCGTGTTTCCCAATAAAAAATGGTATGCTGAAAAAAACAAAGCGCCGGCAATTGAAGAATATAAATTATTTAATGAGTTTAACTCTGGCACACTGGAGCAGTTCTATAAAAAAGCAGCGAATGGTTATGGAACAATTCTAAAATGTATTCCGGGGAAACGCCATTTCCCCGGAAAGGTTTTTGTTATTATTAATAATAATACAGGCAGCACAGCCGAAATAGTTGCACTTGCTTTAAAAGAAAATAAACTGGCAACTATCGTGGGACAAAACAGTTCGGGTGCAGCCCTAAGTGCAAAAAGATTTATCATATCGAAAGACCTGGACATTTTCATTCCACTCAATGATTATATCTCGTATGCGGGATACAGGATCGATAAAAAAGGGATCAAGCCCGATGTGGTAGTGAAGAACCAGGAAGAAGTAAATTATATCCTGCAAAATTTACTCAAACCCGGTAGTATAGATATTAAAAATTAATTTTTTGCAGTAACTACAAAGCGGCCGATAAGCTCACCCCGATCGTTCCCGGATCGCCTAAATGAACAGCGCCAAAATCATATGCGTAGGAAATATATTTTTTATTGGTAAGGTTCCTGCCCCAAAACATAAGCGAACTATTCTTGAAATTAAAACCAATACTTGCATTTAGTAAACCATAGCTTTCCTGTTTGATCGTATTGGCAAGATCGAAATATTGCTTTCCTGATCCAATTACTTCGATACGGCTAACAAACCCGAACAATTTTTTATTTCCCAAAGCATGGCTGTATTGAAGCATGAACAGGGAAGTGGTGGCAGGAGTAAAGATCTGTTTGATGTCATGAAGCTCCGTGACCGAACCATTTTGCGATATCTTAAGACTTTTATACTTGCTATCGGTATAGCCAAAATTACAGGTAGCTTTTAATCCTTTAAAAATTGTTGCCGAAGCTTCCAGCTCTATTCCTTTACTGGTAAACCTGCCTGCATTTTTAGTAATGGTAACAGCATCCGGAAGAAGCAGTGTTGGTATTTGTACATTGTTTATAAAATTCTGGAAGAGGGTACAATTCACCTGTAGTTTATTATTCAGCATATTCATTTTTGCACCTGCTTCAATGGAATTATTATACTCCGGTTCGAAAGGATACAAAGGCGGCTGTGATGGATCGGAGGAAAGAGGCGTTAATCCACCGGTCCTGAACCCGCGGCTATACATTATAAAAATATCGGCATTCGATCTTAAACTGTAAGTGATACCAAGCCGGGGAGAAATGGCGCTAAAATCAATTGAAGTGGAAGTATCAGGTCTTGTATCAAATAGCGGTACCGGGTTGGGATCTTTTTGGTATTCGCCCTGTACCCCGCATGTTTTCTTTTCATGATCATAACGGAGACCGGTAATGATCTTTATTTTATTAGTGACCGCATAAGTTACCTGCCCGAACAAAGCTTGTCCGCTGCTTTTTGATCTTGTAGTATTGATCAAAGAAAAATTTATATCCGGCGCACCCACAAAGGCAGCATCGTTACCAAAGTGAACAGCTTGTTTGGTTGGATTATCCTGTAAAAAAAGATAAGCACCTGCCGTCCAGTTTATTTTTTTGCCGCTTGCCGATGGAGAATTGATCTTGAATTCCTGCGTCCATACAGACGACCGGTTCCATTGATCGCCATAGTTATTTATAATAGTGATACCGTCGATAGGAGAAAAATCTGCGTCCAGCGGCTTATCATAGTACCGGTAATTTTGCTGCCAGGCAGTTTGCGAACTTAACTCGATCTTTTTTCCGCGGTAAGTAGCGGATAGCGAAATGTTATGTGTTTTGTCGATCATTTTTGCTACGGCATCCTGGTTGAGATGAAAAGGATCCTTTAATGCTTCATCAGTTCCGTTTACCAAAGTAAAAGCTCCGTTGTTACGGGTATTATGATGTTTTACATTGATAGTAAATGCAAGCCTGCCCGCTGCCTGCCACTTTAAAAAATAATTACCTGTTACTCCATGCTGTTTATCAAAAGAGGTATTATTAAAATCATTCCGGTAGTAACCGTTCCGCTTTTCATAAAGCAGGGAAGCGCCGAAAAATAATTTGTTCTTGATTATGGGTTGGCGGATACCGGAACTGGCCCGTAACATTCCGTAGTTCCCGATACTTGTTTCAATAAAACCTTTTCGTTCGTTGCCGGGTTGTTTGGTGATGATATTGATAACACCACCCATCGCATTTCTGCCATACAGAGTTCCCTGCGGTCCGCGGAGTACTTCGATCCGTTCAACATCCCATAATGTAGCGATATAGGTATCCAGCGTGAATTGATTCACCCCATCGATATAAGTTGTAACAGCAGGATCATAAGAAGTAGTGGTGATCCCTCTTATGGAAGTTACATTCCGGTTATCACCCGGGCTGGATGAAAACAGGTTAGGAACAATAAGCGAAAGGTCTTTACTGTTCCATAAACGATGATCTTTTATTTCGCTTGCAGAAAATGCACTGACAGAGACAGGAACCTTTTGCAGATACTCTTCTTTTTTCTGCGCTGTTACAAATATGCCGTCTAATTCTATTTCTTTAGCGGGTAGTGATAAGTCAAAAGTAGTAATGGCCGTTTTTCCAATAGTTACTTCCCTGATCAGTGTAGTATAACCTATTGCCGAGACCTGGAGAAAATAATAACCCGGTGCGATGCCAGTAAAATTATAATGTCCCAGGCTGTCGGAAATAGTTGCCCGGTCTGTATTCAATAAATATAAAGAGGCGCCGCGAACAGGAAGCACCCGGTGATCTCTTACCGTTCCTGATAATCCTTCATTGCCCTGTCCCCCTGCGTTTGCAGAAATGATACACAATAACACTGTTGCTGCACAGCTTTTGAAAAAGGTAATGACTTTCAATGCTAATTTTTTATGATGTTATTTGAACGCTGTTTTTTTAAGACAAGCAACTTCCTTCCAAAAAACCAGAATATCGCCGCTATGAAAACCGAACAGCCGAATGAGATAAGAAAAATATTCTTATCATATCCTATACTTCCGCAAATAGCATACAGCAGGCATAGCGGCAGGTACCCGATGATATTATAAAGAAGATATTTTTTAAAAGGCATTTTGTTGAAGCCGCAGATAATGCAAATGGTCTCTGAAAGAATGGGAATGCCTCTTGTTACCAGTATTGATAAAGGACCGTAAGCAGCGATGATATCATTGGCCTTTTCATTGGTGCTTGATTTTAATCCCAATGAAGTGAACTTTCCAAGATAGTAACCAACGCAGGCGCCGGCAGACAGGGCGAGCAGGGAAATGATTGTTCCGTAGCCGGTACCCAATACATATCCATTTGTGAACATGACGATACTTGAAGGAACGGGCAGGAATATATCGGATGCTAAAACCAAAAAACTGAACGATGCATAGGCTGCATGATCGGACCTGGCTTGTTCAAGAAGGCGTATGAAATATGATTCAAGGTCATCAAATACAAAGAAAGAGATCAGGATGACCGATACGATTATTACAAATGGTATGATTATTTTTTTCCGCATCTCATCAATCTTATATCCCGCTACCCGATAAATATTTTAAACCACCGAGACGCAGAACTTTGATCTGCCCTGCGCCCCTGTGGTTATTCTTTTTTATTTAAAAACATTACCTGTTTATCACTAACCAAACAATTATCAACAATACCAGCAGCAGCAGGATCCAGAAACACCAGCGGCTAAAGAGGCCACGAACACCACCTACGCTGACTCCGTTATTTCCTCCGCCATTGCCGACGAGGTCATCTGTTGTTAGCGTGATCGATTAAACCAGCACTGGTGCTGCCATGGTTGACCTTTTTATCTTCAGGAGTAAATATGGCTTTGATATTGTGGTTACCTTTACCAAGCCCGGATACTTTCCATCTTGCATCTCCTTTCTCAAAGATCTACCGGCAGCGGTCCACTAACAGCATTGTTATCAGCATAGAAAACAACAGTTCCTTTTGGTGTCGGCCTGTCCGCAGTTATCGGTACGACCGTTGCTATAACAAGCATTCCTCCGTGGGCGCCGTGTGCTGGGGAGTTCACCAGCGTTTTTCCGGCGACCGGGTAGGATTACTTGGGATCATTAGTATGAATAAGGTTTACCGATGTGCCAGCGAGCCTGATTTCCTGTTCAAAAAGATAACCCTTGACAAATGTTTCATCACCTGTTGTTGCTACATCAAATACGCAATTTTTATTCAGGTCAGCCATCGTTACCAGCTTACAGGCGATCTCCGCTTTCTCAATCGGCATACCGGGTAGTAAGGTAGCTCCCTGGATCTGGAGATGTGGTTTTACATTGCATGGCGCCTGTTGTGCGGGCCAATCGGTGTCGGTGAATGTTTTGGTAGAGGTGTCGGCTGAATAAACAAACAAACTTGTTGCATCAGTAACACGCCATGAATCAGCAAAGGTTTTGTAAAGTATGTTAACCGGTCGATCAGGCTTACTGGTTTCGTGCACCAACATCCAGGCCATTCCGCAATCTTGGCAGCCAGCTTTTTTTAGGAATATGACCCATGACACCCAGTTGTGCTATTGTATTTGACACGACTCACATCCATATACCACACATTGTGATTGTCCCAGAAACGGGGAGTTATTGTTATTACGGTATCATTTTTATAATCAATGCGTAATGCGACCTGGCCATCGGCATCAAAGGTTGATACTGTATTTCCATCAGATCGATACCTTGCGTTGTCAATTTTGCCGGCTTTCCATTTAGGTAGAATTGAAGTCTTGCTCTTTCTTTATCGCAGTAGGTTGATAAGAGATGCGGTGATATCCAACTTTCACTGCCACTGCAGTATTCAGGCTCACACAGGCCGTAAGGCCGCTATAAGAATCAGTGATCGGGTTGGCTGTTCCTACAGGTGTTTGACGAACCTGCACTTCCATATGATCGCCATCCTTCAACAATGTAAACTCACCCACCGATTGGAAATCATAGTTCGTTCCATCCACCGTTTGCACATGCGGATCCCCGATATGATTGCCCCGGTCGGTATACGATCGCCGCTAAATTGTTCCTATATGATGGCCGCAAAGTTCGTCGGAATGAAATGCAAACGGCACTCCAAACAATATTGAAATTTAAAAAATTGCCTGAGGAAATCGATCATGCAGGATCCACCGGGCAAAGCATGAAGATCAGTCGTCTACTTTTCCTATATAAATTTCTTGGAAATCCCAATCCTGTACTGGTGGAGGACCGAATGGTAGGAAGTAAGCGTTAAAGATACCAGCCTATGTAAAGATATCCGGGGCGACCGCATAACCCTGCTTTGTCACATCTTGGGATTATAGGATCCAGGATATGAAGATATCCTATTAAATGCCCGATCCGGCGCATCAAACTCCGCCGGTCCTGTGATGGCCCGGCTGGCAGGGCCTGGTAGGCAGCGACGAACGCATCGATCCGGTCATTAGTGAATGTTTTCAGATCGGGCAGGCCTAACTCATTCATTTCAGCGGCAGTGGCCTGATCAATATATGGAGGTTGGGAATATGGCCGCGAATCCGGTGAACGCCTTTTCCTGTTTAGCCCGCTGGTATTTTGACCCGAACCAGGAGGGCCCACTTTCGAAGTACCTCTAAAATAAAGGGATGGAGTATTTCCGAGGTTGATCTTGAATAAGGCCAATGGCTCCTGCCCGCCAATAAAGAATTCTTCCGTTGCGGGAACATTCGCCACGTCCTGGCTATTATTATTACTCGCAAAATAAGTGTGCTCTCCAAAATTGACCGGCTGCCCGATTATTGCATCACCGGTCGTAAATTTCTCAACAGTATTACTCAGTGATACTTCGCCGGTAATGGACTAGACCGTAGCTGAACACCGGCTGAGCGGTGACTTCGCAGAACTGCCGCACCGTTAAGTCGTATGGCCCGGCCCACACCCGTCATTTCAAGATTCGTAGGTACAATATGCCGGCCAGGGGTAAAAAAGTGGCTCTCCTTCAAGCGCCCATGTCCAGCCTTTCGTCTAGTTCAGAGGAGCAGGGTATGACTGCAATATTCGAAGTGTATTGCGGGTTTGCATTGTAATCGCCTGCGTCCGTGCCAAAGCGTGACTCGAACCGGCCATTGAAATTCATTACAGGATGCATTATACAGGTAATTGTAAAACTTGCAACCACTATCCCTAGCTGATCAAGTACCTGGATCGTTGTATCTCCGCGTGTGACGCTTTGCGTAGTTGCATGAACATTGATGATCGTTTCAGCAGGAGTTATGATGATCGGTCCGATGTTGAGAACACCAGGCCTGCGAGATCGGACCTGGAGGGGCTCAGATTAATGTCCGTTGAACCTGCCTGGATCGTAACCGTTGCAGACGGAGTTGCGGGATCGGTTCTCAGTTTGAACTGTGCCATCATAATTTCCATCCAGCGGTGCAAGAAGAAAGCCATCGCCTGCCGAATTATCATTAAGACTTATTAGTACTGCCATAAAAGAGTGGTTTAATGGTTATAGAAAATTATTTTATATAAAATTGTTTTTGTTAATAGCTATGAGCGATCTTTAGCGTATATAAACACGCCATGTCTCACTTTCCGTACTGCCTCCGTTCCCATCTTCTGCAATTACCTTCCAGAAATAGGCTTTACCATGCTGCATGTCGCTCATCTTTTTAGAAAGATTGCGTTTACCACCCGAGTAGTAAGCGACAACCGCTGCAGCCAGTATGATCAATATCAGTAAGAACAAAAGCCATGGCCATTTCCTCAAACCGATAAAGTAAAGTATGATGAAGACCAGTAAACCTATCATGCCTACGATCCAGTAAGTAAGACCGCTGCTCCACAAACTGCTCCTGGAAGATGCCGGCACTGCATTATTAATATCGGGATCGTCATTTACCGGCCATACATAAAGTTTATAGGTAAGCTTGTCGCCATCGGGATCAGTTGTTTTCTTCCATTTAAAATCAACGGATGTTGTACTTACACTATCAAAATCGTTTGGATAAACAAGTACAGGGCGATCGGGTAATTTATTACGATTGATCCTGTCTGCCCAGAGATAGGTCTTGACAAAAGTTGAATCGCCTGTCACCACCAGGTCTTCAATAAGATTTTCCCTGCGGTCAACATCAACAACAACAGCGGCCAGTTGCACTGCCTGCTCCCTCGCCATCGGCTTAAGAGGTTTGATCTCATTTATTCCGGGAGGCACACAGTTCCCGGTTGAATCACCCGGCCAGCTGGGTACGTTGAATGTCTGTGTAGTGACACCGGTTGCATAATCGAAAAGACTTATGGAGTCGGTCACCCGCCATGCATTTCCAAAAACATCATAGAGATCTTTATAACGCTGTGTCAAATTTGCGGGCATGGGTCCCATCAGGGTTCCATCCGGAAGTGCAGGCAACCAGTTATTCGGAGCGATCGCACCCATCAATCCCATTGTGGCTCTTGCCTTTCTCGTATCTATATTAAGATACCATACCTGGTAGCGTTCCCACCAGCCGGGAGTAATGATGATCGCCGTTCCACCCGTTGCATCGATCTGTACACCACCCGGCGCACTTGTTTGTATGATGCGCCCGTCTCTTGCCAGTGAAATTCCCTGCGCACCCAATTGTACAAGTTTCCCATCCACCCGCAGTTGAAGTCCGGAAGGATCGGGCCTGCCATTTGTATTAGGTTGATAAGTGATGCGGTGCGATCCCACCCGCATAGCAAATGCGGTATTCAAACTAACGCAGGAAGTTATTTTTGTATAATCATTCGGACCAAGCGGGTTATCGGTTGCTACCGGTGTATGCCTTGCCTGTATCTCCATGCCTTCGTCACGCAACAACACAAATTCACCTGCAGCCTGGAAATCATATTTTACACCTTCAATGGTCCTGATATGGGGATCCCCGTTGGCATAAGGATTACCGCCTGTTATCCACCGGCTAATTGTTTCAATATCGGTTTGAGAGAGCGAGGGTCCTCCACAAGGCATAAGTCCGCCCGGGCAAGCCTCGCTTGTTCTTGTAATTTTATCGAAGATATCGGCGGCCCTTGAAGAGGTTTTAAAATGCGAGCGGGCGAAGCGGGGGCTCGCCATGGGAGTACCTACGCCCATTATGGAGCTTCATCTTCTGAAAAATCAAGGGCGGTGCCATGATTATTATAAGGTGGATAGTGCAAACCTCCGTGACACTCTATGCAACTCCTGTTAAAGATCCTTTGTACATCGGTAAAGGTTGGAGTTGCAGTTGCCAAAGGTAATGCAGAGAGCGTCGTATTAACAGCGGCGATCAATTGAGGTTCGTTGTTTGCATTCGTCAATCCTGTTACGGGAAGGTACCTTGGATCGGCCGGCGTTAACCATACTTGATCCTAATTCCGGATCAAAAATGCTTATATAAGTGCTAAAGTCTTCTGCGAAAGTATAGGTACGTGAACGTCCCCTGACACCCATCGACCATTTATCTACAGATATGCCCAGCGGCTCTAAAAAATAGCGAAACAGCGTTATTTTATCGGTGTTGGAAGGATAAATTTCCCGGTCAGGATAAATACCGCCCATTGTTGTTATATCAGCATTTCCAAGATCAACAGGTCTTCGAAATACTTCCTGGCGGATCCTGTCCAACAGGATAGACGTTCCAGCCGATGTAGCTACGCCATATTGCTGGATAAGTCCCTTTGTTGGAGTGGCCTCACCCATATCGAGATAAGTGATCACTTACACGGTTCAAATTTATTTTTTCTATATCTGCTCTTCTTCGTGTAAGACTTTGTTGCCGGGCCCTTGTATCGTTATACAGGTCATTAATGCTGATGCCGCCATTCCGGGAATTAAAAAAACCGAGATCGATCGTAAGAGGTGTTGTGCTTACGATGGCAGTCTGTGTTGCGTTCAATGTTATGAATCCCTTGGTGATCGCCAATGCAATGGGACGGATATCAATGGGAACACCCCCGGTGGCAAAACGATGGCTGATCATTTCATCAGCTATCCGTTGCTGGTTGAAAGTTCCGTCGGCGCCACCAAGAAATTTAAAGAACTTTACTCCACGTCCTTCTACATTTATTCCTGTTGTTGCAACATCAGACGAATGACGGAGTGTAATGAATGGCCCCGCCCTGGTAACGGCAGTCAAAGCGCCACTGGCGGTATTGTTGAAATTATAATTTGTGGAGGCGGAAGGCCCGGAACCTATTATCGGAGGTTCTGACATAACAGGAGGAGAAACATCGAATGCAAAATCGATATGACCGTCATTGGCTCCGCCCTCTACACGGGTGATCGCATCTTCTGCCGGTACACCCGAAGGTTGCAGTTCCAATTGTTCGATCATCGACCGCACCTCAACATTCGTACGCCATGTCCAGAGATTGAAAATATTTCGAAATGCAGCCGCTTCTACCGAACCATTGTAAATACGGTCGCGGTTAAAAGGCATCATTCCACCCCAACTATCATTTGCATCCCAGTTCGGTTTATTCTTGTACTTAACGGTTCCGGGTGTGATGCCCGTAGTACCGGGGTGGATACTTGTATTAACGACATTATTGGTTGAATGGCATTTTGAACATTTGGGATCATTTATAGAAACCCCTCTTGTCCTTAGCGGGAAGACAGGCGCCGCTACTGGCAATGCCGGGATAGTGTTCAGCACGATCTCATGGAACCGGAAATTTTTTTCAGTATCATCCCATTGCATATACTCGATAGCATTCGGATGAGAACCAGGATAGGAACTACTCTCTGACATTCCAATGGAGAATACATACCGGGCATTGCTGTTTGGAAGAAGCAAACGGGGCGATTCGGCCGTACCCGTTTGAAGACTTTCCGACCGGGTCATGACGATCCAGTTCTGTTTAAAATCGGCCGGCAATGCTTTCAGGAACCTGGCGGCATTATTTACAACAGGATTAGTATTCAAATATAACTGAATCCCTTCGGGAGTAAAATCAGCTATCTCGGGGATCGCAGTGGTAAGATCGAAAACAGCCCTTACGGAAGCATCAGCACTTAATGTTACTGTTACCGGGTTGATGATGCCGGTAACATCTCCTTCCCAGCGAACAAAATGAGAATTGGGGCCATCCGTTGCTGTAAATGTTACTAAAAGAGGCCCGGTTAAAACTTCATCACAATCTCCTCCGCAATTAATTCCTGATGCCGTGACCGTTCCTGTACCAAGTCCCGTGGTCATTACTTTTAATGTAACCGGCGGAGGCGGGCTGGCAAGTACTATATAGGCTACCAGCAGAACGCCAATACTGATAATAACTCTGTAAATAAGAGATATCTTCTTTAACAGTGTTGCCGGAACCGATACGAGTTTTTTCATATTCGAACTTTTATTGAGATCTTATCAATTATTTTTCTGTTCATTATGGAAAGGTCCGTCAATAACAGTTGTTTCCGGTGCCTTTACGGCCACGATGAAGGCTGTTAGTACGGAGCCACTATTTATCCAATATGTTTTCAATGTTGTGATAGCATTTAAATATGACCGTATATCTTAACGAGGGCAGATATACAATAACTGTCAGCCAACAGGCATTGAATGCACTATTGGAATGCTACATAAAGAGAGAAATTAACCTTCGGACATCATTCAATTACGAGGCTTTCATTTGGGGCTGGTGAGAGGGCTATTAAGAATAGACGTTTGCGATCTTAGTATGAAAAATTCAGAGGCAGATAAATAAAACGGTACACATCTTTTTAATCCTAACCAAGAGTACAACTATTTCGGATTTTTGGCAACTATTTTTTTTTGACATATAGGTAGCCCGGAATATACATTTCACGCAGCGAACGCAAAGGAGCGGCAGCGCAACGTTACGTTCTTTTATCGTTGCGTTTGCTGCATGAAATTATTTATGATCTCTGTTCAAACTAATAATTCATTTAGCATATGTAGCCGGAACATGAATTTCACGCAGCGAACGCAAAGGAGCGGCGGCGCAACGTTATGTTCTTTTATCGTTGCGTTTGCTGCATGAAATTATTTATGATCTATGTTCAAACTAATAATTCCTTTAGCATATGTAGCCGGAACATGAATTTCACGCAGCGAACGCAAAGGAGCGGCGGCGCAACGTTATGTTCTTTTATCGTTGCGTTTGCTGCATGAAATTATTTATGATCTATGTTCAAACTAATAATTCCTTTAGCATATGTAGCCGGAACATGAATTTCACGCAGCGAATGCAAAGGAGCGGCGGCGCAACGTTATGTTCTTTTATCGTTGCGTTTGCTGCATGAAATTATTTATGATCTCTGTTCAAACTTATAATTCCTTTAGCATAAATAGCCGGAACATACATTTCACGCAGCGAACGCAAAGGAGCGGCGGCGCAACGTTATGTTCTTTATCGTTGCGTTGCTGCATGAAATTATTTATGATTGTTAAACTAATAATTGCCTTCTTTTATTGATATTGAATAATTGACCGGTACAAAAAATATTATGATTGTTGTACCCATTCAAATCCGGGGCCGACCGTAAATCCTGATTTACCGGGAAAAGGCATTGCACATAATTTAGCAGCACAGAGTTTCAGGTCATACATAACCCCGATCGTATTGGATAAGTAAGCAGGCTCACCATTAAAGGTCCGGTGCAGCCCGTTCAATAAGGAAGAGTAACTGGCATTGAATTCATCTGCAATTCTTCTTGCTTCGGAGCCCGGCGTCAGCATAGCCGCTTTTGTATTTGGAAAGATCGGGTACACATTGGCGGGATCAAAAGAAATAGCATCACCGGTAAATGAATAGCCATAGGGGGCAGTACTGTCTTTTTTTAGTTTACGTCCCCTGGAAAGTTCTTCAAATTTATAATAGTGTGCGATCTCATTTTCAGGATCGACAGGCGATACGGATGTTCCTTCGCCCTGTTCTATAATAATATTAATGGCATTGATAGCATCTTCTTTCCTGATGATCGGGAAAAGATCTTTTGTGGAGAAAAAATCCGATGTTACTTGTTTTGATGCATCACCTGGTAACACATCAGGCGCCAGCTCATCAATTTTTTGTTGCAGCGCTATATAAAATTGACCGATGGTATTGAAGTCCGGCAAGCTTGCCGCAACTTTTTTCAATACCAGCGGATTTTCCGGTTCTTCGATCTCCATAAAAATATCCTTCACCAGTGCAAGAGAATATTTTTCCAGGCCTACTATCAAACCATGACCAATACCCATTGGCAACGGAGTTGGATAAGCAGGTACAAAATATCTTTGATCGATAACAGGCGATCCGCCCAATGCATTTAATATATTGGCGGCAATGGTCATGTGCAGCATTTCTTCAATGACGATAGAATGAATGATGCTGCCGGTATAACCACCCGTACCGGGTTTAAAAGAGAACAGCGCCGTCAGGTAAGGAGGTATGGTTGCATGTTCCAGTTCAATTGCTTTCTGTAACATTTCAAAAAGATCGTCCAGCGTGGAAGCATTGTTTACTTTGCTGATAAAGGAAGGATCTATTTTTAACATGGTGGTTGATTTAGGTTAGCCAGGAAATATATTCTCTATTTCATCGAAGGAAATGCCCGAGCCGTTCTTTGCCTGCACAGCTTTTTTAAGCCGTTGCTGATTATCGGTAAGCGGCTTGCTGCTGTCGGCTGTATTTATATCATGTTTTGCAGCGGCTTTTTTTGCTGTGACGATCGTAGTATCTTTTGTTTCTGTTTGCCCGGGAGTGCGCAGCCATTTTAAAATGGTTTGTTTTTTATTTTCCGAAAGATCCCTGGTCGCGGGCATATAGGCCGGGTCGTTGATATCTTTTGTAAATGCGAATAAGAGAATTTCTTTTTTCTCCTTGAGGGCGATGGGATCAGCCAGGTCAACAAGATACTTGCTCATTATAGGATATAAGTTGCTGAATTGCGTCATCGTGGGTTTAATGTCCGACCATACAGGATCTGCAGGAATATCAAATTGATCCCGCAGGTGAATGAAAATATTGTCATTGGTATAAGGGCCGATAGCGGCATCGGGATCGAAAGCGGTCAACTGGTAATCCAGTGTATATATCTGGCCATCGATATACACTCTCGGGCTGTTTATATTATTTCCCGTGAGCGGAAGCGTAGCGGCTCCATTTTTATCAGTGGTGATGGAAGCAGGAAAACTGATACCATCTTCCGGAAAGTTATTGCCCGGTATCGTACAGATAGGGCCGGGTTGATCGGCAGTGGCTGGCTCCAATACGATGCTGATAGCTTTGTTTGACAGCGGAAGTCCCCATTGATAAGCATAGAATTTAACATCATTGGTTTGACCGGGATCGAGGCGGTTAACAAAATTATCGGGCCTTACCAGTACACCATCAATAGCTTCTCTTGCCATCATTATATATTGCCCGTTTGCAGATGGTATAAGCAGCAATAGCTGGTGATCTTCCAGCAGGGTAATAATATCCGCTGAAAGATCGTCAAATCCAATAATGCCGCCGGTATCATTCAGCCAATTTGGATTTCCCTGGTAAATAACTTCCCCGATCAGTAACAGGTCGCTGGCTGCTACCGTTACGGAAGCCATATCGGGAGGATTGATAAGCGCTTTTTTACTTACTGCCACTACTAATTTTTGGGTAAGAGAAACATTTCCCATTGCATCTGCGACCGGGAATGAACTTCCAAGATCGATCGTGAGTTTTGCTTTTTCTTTATCGAACAGGAAATTGGTATTGCCGAAAAATATTGCGGGCCGTTCGGCAGTTCCTTTATTTAATACTCCGTATAATCTTCTGCAGGCTGTAAAAGTTGCAGGCTCATTTTCAAACCAGGGGCCGATCGCCCCGATGATCTTTCCCATTGCGAAGCGGCCATCGGTTGCATGATTATAATAATAGCCGAATCCGTTAAGGTTAATATGAAGTTTATCCTGTTGGGTAGTTGCTTTCAATTCCACCAGGCAGGGTGAGCTGCCTGCTTTTTCACCCCAGGTGATATTTTCCAGCACTGAGGTCCATGTGCCGCCCAATGGCTGCCCGTTGATACTGATACCGCCTTGCTGTCTTCTTTGCAGGTCCCTGAATGCAGTAGGTCTCAGGTCTCCTTCAAAAAGCAATTCATTAGCGGCGGTGATCAAACGCAATTTTATGGCCCAGAGTTCCGAGCTTCCCTGTTCCTGCGGATCAAGGTCAACCATTTTACCTGCATTCCTTCCTGCAGGCCCGGTTACGATCATTCCGATCATCATATCCGGTTGTACGTTGCCGTTACGATCTGTGGCCTGTTTCACTGTGCAATTAAGAAAGCTGAAAGTGGCGCCTCCTTCGGGATTCCACCATCCGTTGGTTCCGTTCAGGCCAAATTCCCGGAAAGCCGGCTTGAAGGTTTCATTATTATAATGTTGCTCATCGTTATTAATAGTAGATACATCGGAGCGGAAATCGCCGGTAAATACCAGCCGGGGCGAGTGGAGATAAGACATGAATTTTCAGGTTTAGGTTCCCACTAAAGTTAGGGAGTTTTGATATGGAAACGAGATTTATAGCGGTAAGTATTGTCTAAGTTTGAAATTGCCCGCATCTTTAGAGCGGGGATTGCAATTGTTGAATTCTGGCTTTAGCCTGATCATTTTGGCTAAAGCTATGCCCTGGTGCGTGTCTCACGCACCAGCTTTGAAAAGGCAGGTGGTATTATAGGAAATTTTCTTTTAAAGATCTGCGTGAAGAATTTTAGAAGTGGTGCGTGAGACACGCACCAAGGCATAAGAGAAAAAATTTTTTTGCCCTGGTATGTGTCTTCACACAACAATTATAGTAATTCTGGTGCGTGGGGACACGCATCGGGCATTGAGGAATTCGTTAGCCAAAGGCTATATAATAAAACTGCGAAACTATGCCCTGGTGCGTGTCTCACGCACCATCTTTGAGAAAAAAAGGCAGACGGTATTATAAGAAATTTTTTTTTAAAAAATCTGTGTGAAGAATTTTAGAAGTGGTGCGTGAGACACGCACCAAGGCATAAGAGAAAAATTTTTTTGCCCTGGTATATGTCTTCACACAACAATTATAGTAATTCTGGTGCGTGGGGACACGCATCGGGCATTGAGGAATTCGTTAGCCAAAGGCTATATAATATAACTGCGAAACTATGCCCTGGTGCGTGTCTCACGCACCATCTTTGAGAAAAAATTTTTTACCTTGGTATGTGTCTTCACACAACATTATAGTAATTCAGATGCGTGGGGACACGCATCGGGCATTGAGGAATTCGTTAGCAAAAGGCTATATAATAAAACTGCGAAACTGTAAGTTCACAGAGCGAAAATTAATTACACCTTACTTCTTCTTATCACTCTTCGTATGCTGCTTCCGCAGATCTGCACTATGCGCTTTTTTGTAGGTTTGAATATCGGTAAAGCGGCCTTTACTGTCTCTTACAGCATATACTTTTTTGCCTGTACTGGTACGATGAGTAGTTCTTTTTGTTGCCATACAATAAGGTTTTGTAGTTAAAAGTTACAGAGAGTATTTGAATTTTTCAGGGTTTTTCTAAAGACCGGGTCTGAATAGGCAGTGAAAAGCGTCATTACTATTTTATTCGACTTACGGCTCTCCCAGCTTTTGAAAGATTATTGTAACCTGCTTGATTGTGTAATAACGGGTGGTTTTCTTTCTTATAGATTTAATATGAGGTTCAAATGTTATGAATTTAAATTTCATAAGATTTGTTTTTATGAATAATATTTTGTGATCATTTTTTTTATTTATTTGTGTTGATCACATTTATGTGATCGGTTAGAATTCGTTTTGAAAAAAAATCACATTTATGTGATCGTTTGAGATCTTACTTTCATTTTGATCACAGCTTTATTGTTTGTCATTGCTCCCCGATCTTCTTTTTTCGCTTTTTTATTTATCATTTGTTTCATAGAACAAACATATAGCGGCCGCCAGGCATGGTTTCCTGTTATTGACACTTGTTGCACTTTATTAAACATTATTGCACATAATTGATCATTTGTGCAGCTTGTTACACTTTTCTGCACTTTATTACACTTTATTGCAGTTTTCTTTTTTCAATTTGCTGGAGATGAAATTTTTATGAGGGTCGGCTATGTACGAAAAATTGTAGTTCTTAGAAAGAGCAATGCTGGTAATGAAAGAGTTGAAAATCGGGGTGATGAATAATTGCAGGGAAAATTGATGAATAGGTATGATCATTTCTTCCTGGCCGGATGTCCCTGCGTCCTGGTGCGTGTCTCACGCACCATCATTGAAGGCAGGGGGTATTATAGGAAATTTTCTTTTAAAAGATCTGCGTGAAGAATTTTAGAAGTGGTGCGTGAGACACGCACCCTGGTATAAAGCTTTAGAAATACAGTGAAAACACCCTTGTAGAAAAACTAAATTTTGAAACACTTTGCGTTTGCAGGAAGGCTTAAAAAGGTAGCGCTACTTAACAATTTAAAAACGCATTTTATGAGAAAAACAATTTTCATAGCTACCTTACTAATAGTAAATATTGGAAATGCGGTAGCCCAAATAAAAGATCATTCCAAAATAAGGCATGAAAGAGATTCTTTGCTGCACATAGTTGATTCTATGAAGATATCGTTCATGAGCGATCTTCTTAATAAAAAACTACAAGAAACAAAGCTCAACGAGAATGACTTAGATCAAGTAGCCAAAAGATACCAGGACCTTTCCCAAAAGGAAAATTGGATAAGCCGGTTAGATAATTCTTTGGACCCTTCCTTAGCAGCTACATTGGCGGGTTTGGCAATAGCAGCCGCAACTTTTTTGATAGCATTTACACTTTCGACAAGAGATAGAATTAAGAATATTCTACTCCAGGGTGGGACGCCAAGTCCAAAGGATATTGAGGCAGTAAATAAAATGGAAAAAGCCGCTAAAGAACTTATGGCTTCTTTTTTTGTTTATATCGGTTTTCTTGTTGAATCACTAACGATGGATCAATGGGAAGAACCAGGCTCCTGGCTTAACACGATGGATTGGGCGCAACCTACTGATGTAATATTGGCCGGAGGGGCTCTTAGTGTAGGCACCTATTTATTAGGCAGAGGTGCCTTAACAATTAAATCAATTGTAATTGAATAAAGACCTGCAAAGTAATAGCCAAAAGCTGCGCCCTGGTGCGTGTCTCACGCACCATCTTTGAGAAAAAAAAGGCAAACGGTATTATAAGAAATTTTTTTTAAAAGATCTGCGTGAAGAATTTTAGAGGTGGTGCGTGAGACACGCACCATGGCATAGATCCATCCCTTTATGAATATTCATCAGCGAAATATATGAAACTTGCGCCCTGGTGCGTGTCTCACGCACCAATCTCTGAGAAAAAAACTTCAGATGCTGTTAGTTTCCCTTTGTTAAGAAGCAGAACGTACCGTAGTTTTCAAGCATGAAACTTATTGAAAAGCAGGAAAGAAAATCCCATATGAGGCTGACTGAAATTTATTTTTGGACAGCCACAATTAATCAATGGCAAAGATTATTATGGGAAGATGAGTATAAAGATATTATCATAAATTCTCTTTACTATTTAACAGGCAAAGCAAAGATCGAAGTCTTTGGATTCGTCATCATGCCTAACCATGTACATTTTATATGGAGGATGCTGGATTTTAACGGAAAGGAAACAGCGCAGGCATCATTTCTGAAATACACAGCGCATGAATTTCGGACAATGCTATACAGGAAAGACAGATCTAAATTAGTATCCTACAAGGTAGAGGCAGAAAATAAGAAGTATGAATTTTGGCAAAGAGACCCTTTAGCGATTCTCCTGTGCACAGGAAAAGTAGCGTATCAAAAACTTGATTATATACATTATAACCCTTTGGCCGAACATTGGAAGCTTGTAACAGATCCATCCCATTATGAATATTCATCAGCGAAATATTATGAAACGGGTGACAGGAGTTTTTCGTTTTTAAAAGATCTGCGTGAAGAGTTTTAGAAGTGGTGCGTGAGACACGCACCACGGCATAGTAACAGATCCATCCCATTATGAATATTCATCAGCGAAATATTATGAAACGGGTGACAGGAGTTTTTCGTTTTTAAAAGATCTGCGTGAAGAGTTTTAGAAGTGGTGCGTGAGACACGCACCACGGCATAGATTCATCCCATTATGAATATTCGTCAGCGAAATATATGAAACTTGCGCCTTGGTGCGTGTCTCACGCACCATCTTTGAGAAAAAAAGGCAGACGGTATTATAAGAAAATTTTTTTTGCCCTGGTATATGTCTTCACACAACAATTATAGTAATTCTGGTGCGTGGGGACACGCATGGGGCATTGAGGAATTCGTTAGCCAAAGGCTATATAATAAAACTGCGAAACTGTAAGTTCACAGAGCGAAAATTAATTACACCTTACTTCTTCTTATCACTCTTCGTATGCTGCTTCCGCAGATCTGCACTATGCGCTTTTTTGTAGGTTTGAATATCGGTAAAGCGGCCTTTACTGTCTCTTACAGCATATACTTTTTTGCCTGTACTGGTACGATGAGTAGTTCTTTTTGTTGCCATACAATAAGGTTTTGTAGTTAAAAGTTACAGAGAGTATTTGAATTTTTCAGGGTTTTTCTAAAGACCGGGTCTGAATAGGCAGTGAAAAGCGTCATTACTATTTTATTCGACTTACGGCTCTCCCAGCTTTTGAAAGATTATTGTAACCTGCTTGATTGTGTAATAACGGGTGGTTTTCTTTCTTATAGATTTAATATGAGGTTCAAATGTTATGAATTTAAATTTCATAAGATTTGTTTTTATGAATAATACTTTGTGATCATTTTTTTTATTTATTTGTGTTGATCACATTTATGTGATCGGTTAGAATTCGTTTTGAAAAAAAATCACATTTATGTGATCGTTTGATATCTTACTTTCATTTTGATCACAGCTTTATTGTTTGTCATTGCTCCCCGATCTTCTTTTTTCGCTTTTTTATTTATCATTTGTTTCATAGAACAAACATATAGCGGCCGCCAGGCGTGGTTTCCTGTTATTGACACTTGTTGCACTTTATTAAACATTATTGCACATAATTGATCATTTGTGCAGCTTGTTACACTTTTCTGCACTTTATTACACTTTATTGCAGTTTTCTTTTTTCAATTTGCTGGAGATGAAATTTTTATGAGGGTCGGCTGTGTACGAAAAATTGTAGTTCTTAGAAAGAGCAATGCTGGTAATGAAAGAGTTGAAAATGGGGGTGATAAATAATTGCAGGAAAAATTGATGAATAGGTATGATCATTTCTTCCTGGCCGGATGTCCCTGCGCCCTGGTGCGTGTCTCACGCACCATCTTTGAGAAAAAAAAGCAGACGGTATTATAAGAAATTTGCGCCGTGGTGCGTATCTCACGCACCACGGCGAGGGAAGTTTTTATTTTAAAGTTTTCGCAGAGCGAAACTGCTAAGACATCAGCACTACATACAAGTTTTTGGCTAATTTTGCTTTCAAATTTCAGCACAATGAAAGCGAAAAAAATATGGGCAAATTTTAGTGTGAAAGATGTAAAGCGTACCGGGCAATTCTATACACAACTGGGTTTTACTCCCAATAAGCGAAATGATTATCCTAAGCTTACCAGTTTTCTTTTTGGTGATGATGATTTTGTAATTCACTTTTTTGAAGAGGGTTCACAAATCGATGAGTATGTAACACCCGGGTCAAAAACCGGTGAGATCATGTTCACACTTTCCGCAGAAACAAAGGCGGAAGTAAAAGAATGGAGAGATAAAGTTAAAGAGGCCGGAGGCAACATCATTCACGAAATGGGCAGCGACCAAACCAATCACTACGGTTTTGCCTTTGCCGATCCTGACGGGCATAAATTCAATATACTATTGATAGAGGAAGGGATGTAATAATAAGATGCCGGCGTTCGGATAAATTACTGCCAATATGCAAACCGGTTAAACCGTAATTCATAATTTCAAAGCAACTGAGTTCCAGGAGTGGTGCGTGAGACATGCAGCAGGGCACCGGTTTTTAATAATTAGTTGGCGTATTAGCCAACAGGCAAATAAAAAAAAATTTGGTTTTTTCAGACCGGAAATTAATTTTGTTTTCTCTTTGATAGTTAGAAAATGTAAGTACATAAACCACCATTTTTTATGGAAAAGGAATCCATACAAAAGCTAAGCCTGGATGAACTGCATGTATTACTTTCCGGGAAAAGCCTGGAGCTGTTAAAACTGGTAGAAGAAAAGAAAGAACCAATTGTAATAAGGAATAAAGGCCAGGAGATCGAGATCATTCAATCCATTATTGACAGTAGGAAAAATAGTATGGGCAATCAATCAACCCGTTGATAGTTATTAACTGCACCATGGCATCTACGCCATGGTGCGTGTCTCACGCACCATCTATGAAAAGGCGATGGCCGACGTTATAGAAGATTATCTTTTATAAAATATTTGCGTGAGAAATTTTAGGAGTGGTGCGTGAGACACGCACCAGGGCACCCGAAGACACGCACCAAGGCAGCGACACTCGTCATGTCATTGATTTCCTTAAAAATTTACGCCATGGTGCGTGTCTCACGCACCATCTATGATAAAAAGCGATGGGTGACGTTATTGAAGATTATCTTTTATAAAGTTTTTGCGTGAGGAATTTTAGGAATGGTGCGTGAGACGACGCACCAAGGCAACGACACTCGCCATGTCATTGATTTTCTTTAAAAAATATTTTACGCCATGGTCCGTGTCTCACGCACCATCTATGATAAAAGGCGATGGGCGACGTTATTGAAGATTATCTTTTATAAAGTTTTTGCGTGAGGGATTTTAGGAGTGGTGCGTGAGACACGCACCAGGGCAACGGGAGTGGTGCGTGAGACACGCACCAAGGCAACGGGAGTGGTGCGTGAGACACGCACCAAGGCAACGACACTCGTCATGTCATTGATTTTCTTTAAAAAATATTTTACGCCATGGTGCGTGTCTCACGCACCATCTATGATAAAAAGCGATGGGTGACGTTATTGAAGATTATCTTTTATAAAGTTTTTGCGTGAGCGAATTTTAGGAGTGGTGCGTGAAACACGCACCAGGGCACCCGAGACACGCACCAAGGCAACGACACTCGCCATGTCATTGATTTTCTTTAAAAAATATTTTACGCCATGGTGCGTGTCTCACGCACCATCTATGATAAAAAGCGATGGGCGATGTTATCAAGATTATCTTTTATAAAATATTTGCGTGAGGAATTTTAGGAGTGGTGCGTGAGACACGCACCAGGGCACCGTTGATAGTTATTAACTGCACCAAGGCAACGACACTCGTCATGTCATTGATTTTCTTTAAAAAATATTTTACGCCATGGTGCGTGTCACACGCACCATCTATGATAAAAAGCGATGGGCGATGTTATTCAAGATTATCTTTTATAAAATATTTGCGTGAGGAATTTTAGGAGCGGTGCGTGAGACACGCACCAAGGCAACGGAATTTTAGGAGCGGTGCGTGAGACACGCACCAAGGCAACGGGAGTGGTGCGTGAGACACGCACCAAGGCACCGGGGGTCAGAACTGGTGCGTGAGACACGCACCATGGCACCGAAATATTTGCGTGAGGGTTTTTAGAACTGTTGCGAGACACGCACCAGGACATCGCGAAGCGATCCCGCATTTCATTTTCCTTTTATTTCGATCCACACAGGTGCATGATCGCTTGTCTTCTCCCATCCACGTACATGTTTATCGACCTCCACTTTTTTCAAACCTTTGACAAGATGAGGACTGAGTAAGAAATGATCGATACGCAAACCGGCATTCCTTGCATAAGCATTACGGAAATAATCCCAGAATGTATAGATCGTTTCACCGGGATGCAATTTGCGCAGTGCATCTGTCCATCCCTGTGCGACCAGTTTCTTAAACGCTGCTCTTACTTCTTTCCTGAATAAAGCATCGTTCACCCAGCGTTCCGGTTTATACACATCCTGTTCCGTAGGCATTACATTATAATCGCCGGTAAGTATGACGGGGATATCCTGTTTCAATAATTTTTTTGCATGTACCGAAAATCGTTTGAACCATTTTAATTTATAATCGAACTTTGGACCGGGATATGGATTACCATTCGGCAGGTACAAACAACCTATCACTATTTTATTGATCGTTGCTTCAATATAGCGGCTGTGCAGATCACCGGGATCGCCGGGTAAGCCGCGGCGGTTTTCTTTGATAGGATATTTTGAAAGAATAGCAACACCGTTCCAGCTTTTTTGCCCGTGCCAGATCGCATTATAACCGGCGTCCCTGATCGCACCGAGCGGAAATCTTTCTTCCGGCGCTTTTAATTCCTGCAGGCATACTATATCAGGCGATGATTCTTTCAGCCAGCGCAAAAGAACCGGCAGGCGGCCATTAACACCATTCACATTATAGGTTGCAATTTTCATTCAGAGCCCCCTGCATTATTTTTACCAATATTCCCATCCTTAGGATCCTCTTTTTTCTTAATGGGAAATGGCGGTTGCCCGGTCTCTTTTTCTTCATCGGAAACTTTAGTACCATCATTATAGTTGGGGTCCTGCTCGGTGCCCTGGTTAAATGCACCGCTGCCGGCATTGATATCTTTTTTATCGGTAATACCGCCGGCCTGGCCGGTATTTTTAGTGCTGTCTTTCTTCTTTTCCATAGTTGAATTGTTTATATCGTTACCATTATCATTACATTAAAATAAATTTAGTCGGGGTATTCCTCCGAACCCATTACCCAGATAAAGGATTGTATATCGATCATATCTTCCGGATGCAGACCTTTTGTATCGGTATTGATCAGTGCAGCAAATGCTAATAAGCTTTGATAGGTTTCCCAATTTGGTTTAGATGAATAATTAAATTCAAACCCGTATTTTAATGCAGCGGTCCGGGTAACAACCGGTTTTAAAAATATATGTTCTGAAGGATCGGCTATAAAACCAAAAACAGTTAATAAGGGGCCATGTCAATACCCTTGTCTGCTTTACCGGCAGAGTGCCGAGCATATCCCGGAAATTCTCAAAGCGTTCTTTCTTATTTTTTTTACCATAGATATGATCATACAGGCCTTCTGAAAATAATTTAGCGGATGCTGTTGTTTTCACCGCATCGCGGAGCGCCATTTTTTCAAAAGAAAAAAGCAGGTTGGTTTTTGATTCAAGTGCAACAGCACGTTTAACTATTTCCGAAAAATCTTTTTGCTTCAGCAATCTTTTAAATTCCTGCTCATTTAATTTTTCTTTCCAGGCAAGATGTGCATTCCATTTATATCCACGTTCCCAGTCGAAATATTTTTGTCCCGTAAACCCGCCGGGAAAATAATAAAGGAATTTGCGCCTGCATCGCATTCTCTTTTTTGCGGCTGCATCTTTATTACGTGTAAACAAACCAATTCTCATCTTCATATATTTTTTAGCACTTTTTCTAAATTGATCCCTTTACCCAATACCGGTTTAAAAATATCACCTTCGCTTTTTATCCTTTCCATTGCATTGGCAATCGTAAAGTCTTTCATCTTTAATCCTTTTTTTACTTCTTCCCAGTGAAGGGGCATTGAAACCGTTGCGCCGGGTTTGGGACGAAGAGAATAGGGAGCCGCTAATGTTGCTTTCGGGCGGTTCTGCAAATAATCGATATATAGTTTGCCTTTCCGGTTTTTAATAAGCCGTTCAATACTCGTTATATCCGGGAGTATATGATGCACCTGTGTAGCGATTACCTTTCCCAATAACTGGCATTGATCATAATCGTATTTTGCGCCCAGTGGAATATAAATATGAATGCCGGTAGAGCCGGATGTTTTTACATAACCTTTCACACCCATATTGTCCAGCACTTCTTTGGTCACCTGTGCTGTTTCGATCACCTGGTCGAATGTATTTTTTTCAGAAGGATCGAGATCGATCAGGCACCAGTCAGGAAAATCTTCTTTGTGTATGGTACTGTTCCATGGATTCATTTCTATAGCACCCAGATTCGCCATATATAAAATAGCGGCTTCATCTTCGGGCACTAAAAAATTCTTCTTTTCACCTTCAGCCGTTGTATAAGGTTCCATTTTTATCCAGTCGGGCGAATGGGCTGTAACATTCTTATGATAAAAACTTTCACCGTTTATACCATTGGGAAACCGATTCAATGATTGCGGCCGGTCCTTTAAATAAGGAAGTATATACGGCGCCGCCTGGTAATAATAATTCAGCATATCCCGCTTGGTATATTTTTCTTTGGGCCAGTATATCTTACTGAGGTTGGTGAATTTCAATTCATGCCCGTTGATCTTTCTTACCTGTGTTTCATCCGCCGGGTTCAAAAATGTTTTCCGGCTTTTATCGGTTACCGGTTTCGTGTACTTGCTGCGTACTATCTTTTTACTGCTGACCGCTTTTTCTTTCATAACATCTCTGGCTTTTTTATCTGTACGCATACCTTCAAACGACGGGTGCCGCATTACACCATCGTCGGTTATTTCCGTATAGCTTACTTCGCAAACAAGTTGGGGTTTCAACCAGGTCACTCTTGCTTTGGGAGGGTTATGCTGGAAGCGGGATGGTTTATTTACATCCGGTGTTTCTGTGAAGGGAACTTTTTCCGTTCTCAATTTCATCATCTTCGATAAGATCTCTTTCTGTGTTTTATCGTCAAAGCCTGTCCCGATCTTTCCCATATAATCCAGCCTTCCATTATCGTAAACACCAACAAGCAATGAACTGAATGTTTTGGATGATCCTTCGTTCTGTGTAAAACCACCGATCACTACTTCATGTCTTTTATTTGCTTTGATCTTCAGCCATTCTTTAGAACGTTCGCCTTCTTCATAAAGACTGCCCGCTTTTTTTGCCATGATGCCTTCCATTCCCATCTTTGAAGCGCCGGCTAAAAATTTCGAGGCAGTTGTTTCAAAATTTTCACTCAGCCGGATGTTAGTTGCTGCCGGTAAATTCTTTTTTAATATCGCTCTTCTTTCAATAAGCGGCAGTCCCTTCAAATCATAGCCGTTCAAATAGAGTATATCAAAAACATAATAAATAAGTTCGCCGTCGGCTTCGCTGCGCCAGTTTTGTAAGGAACCGAAATGGGCCACACCGCTTTCATTCAGCACGGCAACTTCGCCATCAATAATGGCATTGATCTTCCATTTTTTCAAAGCTGCGGTTACCGGGTAAAATTTTTCGTTGAATGATTTATTGTTCCGGGAGATCAAATTGACTTTTCCTTTATCGAGCATTGCTACCGCCCTGTATCCATCCCATTTTATTTCATAGATCCAGCCTTCTTCATCAAATGGCTTATCCACCAATGTGGCAAGCATTGGTTTGAAAGTTTTTGGAAAGGCAGCTTTGCGTCCCGGGAGTTTTGTAGCCATAATTCTTTGTTGTCCTGTTTATTTGGTCGGCGATCGCCATACATAATATAAATACTGTACCAGCTTTAGGCTGAACATCCCAAAACTTCGGGCATAGCGTTTGAACCGTAGGGCGTATCCTTAATAGGCTAAACAAAAAATATTTGTGGAATAGATTACACAGATCGAATCGAAGAGTTTAAAATTTATGAGAAATTCAACAGGTACAGCGAGGATCGGAACAAGCAACGGTCATATGCCGGGCAATAAATCAAGCTTCCCGCCCGAATACCGGTTAAGAAGCCGGCTTCATTATTACAGCAGCATTTTTAATACTATCGAAGTGAACAGTTGTTTTTATAAAACACCGCAGCGTTCCACTTATGAAAAATGGGTACTGGATGTACCGGGAGATTTTGAATTCACTTTAAAACTAAGCAGGGATATCACACACGCTAAAGACTTACGCTATGATCTTTCCTGTATGGAAACATTCCTGCGATCTGCAACCGGTACCGGGAATAAAAAAGGATGCCTGCTGATCCAGTTCCCGGGAAAAATTTCAATAGAACATTTTAACCAGGCAGAACAGGTACTCGAACAGTTACAAGTGCATGATCCTTTACATGAATGGCGAATTGCGGTCGAGTTCCGCAATGAAAGCTGGTATATTGCTGAAACGGCAGAACTGCTCAATGAATATAACGCTGCCATGGTACTGCATGATTTTTCCAAAGCAAAGATCTCAAGAGCAGCGGTCAACACGAACTTTGTTTATATGCGCTTCCATGGGCCAACCGGTAATTACCGCGATTCGTATAGCGATCATGCATTGGATGAGAAAGCTGAACAGGCCAGGGAATATTTAAAGGAAGGAAAAGACGTATATGCTTATTTTAATAATACTGCCGGCAATGCTTTTGAGAATGCAAGGTACCTGCAAACTAAATTAATGCTCCAGCAAACCTTTCAGCAAAACAGTCCACTGTAATTCCGATAAGCCGGCCATAGCGCCTATCGCCACAATTGTATTCCGCAAGCTATCCGTATTGGGTATTTCATTACGGCCGTGATAGGAGGCTGTCACTTTGTTTCCTTCTCTTTTAATTATAAATGTAGAGCTTGCTCCTTCACTGAAAAAATGATCTACCCCGGCTGTATCTTTCCCCGGCTCCGGCGATACTTTTAATGTCAGGACAAAACTTTCATCGGCACCATCTATCTTTTCCTTACCGATCTTTTTAACCTGCACCCAGTCATGACCCGGTGCCGGAATTTTTATTTGTATATGATCATTTAATGCGGCCGGCCGGTCAAGTGTATGCTGCTTGTCATCGACCAGGGAAAAGCTAGCCGTTAATTTACCACCCAGCTCATGCCAGGTTGCGGGCTGTTGAAGCCGGCGGCAGGCGAGTTGAAATAAAGCGGTCGCCTCTTCTGCATCTGACATCACTTCGCTGTGCTCCAGGTCGACTGCCTTTCCTTTTTTATTTCCAGGTATGATCTGCTTCATTGAACAATACAGGTTATACTTTTAAATGCACTAGGCGGAATAGAAAGTGTTTGATATAACAATTCAATTATTATAGCTGTAATGCTTTTCAATTTCCCCGCCAATTTTATTTACCAGTTCCCCGGGTCTTTCATCATTGACCACCCATTTACAATTAGTATATGACAGTTAGCCGAAAGATGTTTCATTCAAAACGACATGAAAAGATATTGGCTTTCCATCTTCGCTTAATTTATCGGAAGGGTTTACCCATCCTGCATACTTTTTTCCATTGGAGTCAAAACTGATATCAAAAATATTATCTTCCATTCTATCCCTCTTTAAAAAATGATGCCAGTAATGCTCCCGGTTGATCCCCGGCGCTATAGTATTAAAGAGATCGATAATATCAAATGGGGAATTGCTGCCGCATGGAAAGGAGGATCGGTAAAAAATAGGAAGAAAACAAATTGATCCAACCGGCGACCTTATACCTGCCAGTTAGTAAATTTGTTCGCTGAAGGATCGTCCCCGGGTATCAATAAAATATTTGCGATGGAAAAAAATGCCAGCCTTGAAGATCAGCTTGTGGAAAGTAAACGCAGGGAACAGGACCTGCAATTTCGAATTGATGATCTGAGTGATTTTATCGAGAACGCTTCTATTCCCCTTCATTGGGTCAATGGAAGCGGTATCATTATCTGGGCCAACCAGGTAGAGCTCGATCTGCTGGGCTATACAAAAGAAGAATATATCGGTAAACACATCAGTAATTTCCATGCGGATAAAAAAGTATGCGAGAATATACTGGATCGTCTTATTAAAAAAGAAACTTTATATAATTACCCGGCCATGCTGGTTACAAAGAGCAAGATCAATATCCCTGTCCTGATCAATTCTAATGTTCGCTGGGATGGCGATAAGTTCTTACATACCCGTTGTTTTACGAGAGATATATCCGATCTGAAAAGAATAGAAAATGATAAGGTTAATTTGATCAACGAACTCCAGGAACAAAATCTTTCACTGAAAGCACAGGTCAAAGCGATGAAAAAAGAACTGGAATCCGTTAAGAAGGATTATTAAGCCCTGAATAATGAATTGATATTTATATTTTGCAAATAAGGAATGATAAGGTCCACATCCTCGAAACATACAATGCTGGCAGCCGATTCCTGTTTTGGCGGGAACATTACTTCCATATAGAAACCATCGACCTGGTATAAGATATAATGATAGGTTTTATCGCTGCGTCTTGCTACTTCGATCTTTTTCTTACAAAGAATATAAGCCTGGTCATATTCACTGAGGTATTTGAATTGCGAAAAAGTCATGATGAACTATCTGTAAATTCCATACCAATTTATTGGCACAATATTTTCAATTAGCATCCTAATGTTTCCCGTGTAATTTCAAAAGGCCGGTGAACTTTGTTTCAAAGGCCTGGCGGATCATTTAAATACGGGAAACCTTTAAAAAAGAACTTCGGGAATACTGAAGTTCTTTTTTTTATAAGGAAGGAGAGTGGATAACCCCGATGGAATGCTTTATTTACTTTGAAGTTACAATTAGAAATAAATAAGCCTCCGCTTTCGCGAAGGCTTATTTATTAAAAGCGGTGGTTTATATGCCACCACTGTTCAGATCACTTTCTCTTCCACTACCATTATCGTCCATGTCTTCATCATTGGAAGTAGTGTTTCTTTTTGTTTGATTATCCAGGTCCTGGTTCCTGCCGGGTTGCTGACCGGAATTTTGATCCTGGCGTGTACCAGTGTTTTCTCTTTGTCCGGAAGTATTTGATTGTTGACCGGACTGCTTGCCCTGGTTAGAGCGATTTTCATCCTGTTGGTTTGAACGTTCACCAGATTGCTGGTTACGATCACGATTGTTGTCTGCCATAAAATTTAATTTAAGGTTATCGAATACTTAATTAATATTAAATAATATGCCATAGTTGTTTACAGCGTAACGGGGGGATGAAAAATAATAAGTTGGCAGGATGAAATTTGTGAAGTGTAGAAAACCTTACACGATCTTACAGCTAAGTAAGATCAATTCTATGATCATGGATGCCGACAGCTATTATTATTATAAATAAAATACTTTCATCATTCAACAACTTTTCGAAGTTGCCGGGCAAGAACGACCACTTTGATCCCGGAAAAGGAGACCAGCATATTCCCATTTTTTCCACGAATGCATTTTCCACCGGGTCGTAACACTGCATAACAAAGTTTTCCTTTTAATGCCGGGTCTGTGTTCCTGTCTCCGGAATATCTATAGCATCTTTTTATCATCGCATATACATTGGATCCTTTAAAATTAATAAGCTTATAAAAAAACCGGCCCCGGGGCCGGTTTATGAATATTGGATATGCTCAATTAATTTGTTGTACGACCCGATGCATTATTACTCATTCTTCCTGCATTCTCTTCTACCTGGCCGTTGGCAATAAATTTTACCTGTACCGCACTGTCACCGGTGCCGCCTGCTTTCCCGATCAGCAACACAGTGTAAACTTTACCGGCTTCAATTGTAATGGTACGATTGGCATTGATCGTTCCGCCATTATTGACAGTGATGCCGGCAGCACCTGCATCGATCGCTACAAAATCTGAAACAGATTTGAAGGGCGCATTTACATTCACAACATTTGTTCCGCCTGATGCAATAGTTACTGACGGACTTGACGCATCGGCAATAGCATTGATATACCTGATATATGCTTTACCGGATGATGCAAGGCTATCGAAGTTATCCCGAACAATAACATTCTCAAGCGTAGAATCCGTACCAACAAGAAATACCGAATAGAATTTACCTGTTTGAAAATTACCTGCTGCAGTAGCCACCGTATTACCTGAATTATAACTGAACGCATCTACCGTTCTCGCTCCCGGGTAAATGGGAAGATAGACCGCTGTATAATTATTGTATCCAAGCGGGAACTGCGTAAGTGTATTTCCGCCGATCCTGAAGCCGGCTGCTGATTGACCGGGTGCCAGGTTGAATGCCATTAAACCTGCTGAGATATCAGTGTTATTATTGTCGGTATAGTCATTGTCTTTCAGACAAGATGTCAATAATATTCCTGATGCTAATATCCCGATACCCGCCAACACGAACAACCGGGCTGATGAAAAAATTTTTTTCATGATTAAACTCCTCTTTGTTTGATTATATGAAATTAAATAGCGGGATGTATGCCCGAAAACAATGCCAATAAGAAAAACCTGACAGCCAATAAATAAAACTTAAGCGACCGTTAACATATTATGATAAAAACATAGAGTTTAGTTTGCGCTATTACTTATTAATAACTACTAAAAGCCAGGTAGCTCCTTGTTTCAAGTTTCTGGTTTCTGGTTTCTGGTTGGGTTTACGCAATTATAAAGAACCTATACAATAGCACGATAACTTTAAACCAAAAACGAGAAACCTTAAACTCCCGGTGTCATTCACCGGTCTCGGCATACGGCGCATCGACAGGTTTTGATTGCGGCGATCCTTTCTGCCGGAGGAATACCGATAAAATAACAATGGCAAATACCGATAAGAATTCGCTTTGCCAGTTTTGAAACGACTCAAACCAAAAACGGCTATCGGTAAGATAATGGCCCCAGCCTTCAGAAGGCAAACCTTTTAGCAGGAGCTGATCATTTTCATCTTTGAAGCTTCCATAAAAATGAAGAAGAAATGAAATGAGAAATAAAAAAAATAAAGCAAGGGTCAGTGAATGCTTATAAATTTTCAATACCAGTCCACCTTTACGTACAGGCCAGGGTGCATTTTTTCTTCGCCGATCGGGTTCACGGTCCACTTCTTCCCTGCCTTCACATTTTTTAGATTCAGAAGATCCTTTTTGCCTGAGCGAGATCGTCAGCACAACGAATAAAGCCATTTGTAAAAATTCACTTTCCCAATTTTCAAAAGTGGCTTGTATAAAATGGCCACTGACAAAATATCCTGACACAGCTACAGGTCCGTAGCCGTCTTCCTTTCTTTTCTTATTGTATTCTTCCAGGCCGGAGAAGAACTGGCCGGTAAGCGACACCAGGAATAAAAGAATAAAAACAATTGACAAACTATTATTTCGCCAGAATTTTTTCAGCATGTTTTTTCCAGATTGTATTCATTGGATCTTTCTTTCCCGTAACAGGGTCAAAGCCCGGCACTTTTACTTTTGCGATACGCTCATCTGCTGCAGGCCGCTCATCTTTTTTCCCATACATCATATCGAAATTTCTTCCCCGCGGATAACCGCCGATGCAGATCACATCTTTTTCTTTCTGCATATTCCGGTGTGCCACGCCTGCCGGTATAAGAATGACATCTCCTTTTTCGATCTTCACCGTGATGCCCTGTTCTCCGCCTAACCTTAATACTGTAGCACCGCGGATCACTGCCATTACTTCATGTGTATTGCTATGGTAATGTTGATAGGTGTAGATACCGTTTCTCCAGTTATTGGTCCAGTGATGGGCCCGGAATAATTTTTTTACTTTTCTTCCCCTGAAAAACCAGGGAAGCATGATCGCTTTCTTATATATCAATACCGGGAGTTGACTGTTAGGAAACTTTCCGTCATCTTTTAAAAAATACTGCAGCAATCTCATAATAAAATATTTTTCTTACCGGTATTCATTTCTATGCAAAAAAATTGCCAATCAAAATGGCATATACTTTGAATTTAGTTTTTTACTAAAATCAATTTTATGGCAAATACTAAAACAAACGGAAAGAAAAAGGCAACAGACACGCAAGGCGCAGCTAAAGGAAATTCTCAGCTTGAAAAATTCTTTCATGAATCATTGAAAGATATTTATTGGGCTGAAAAACATCTTACGAAAGCATTGCCTAAAATGCAAAAAGCTGCGACCACTGAGGAATTAAAAAATGCGATCGGGGAACATCTTACACAAACACAGGAGCATGTGACCCGGCTTGAAGAAGTCTTTGAGATTTTCGGCTGGAAAGCACAGGCAAAAAAATGCGATGCGATGGAAGGTCTTATTGAAGAAGGTAATTCCGTAGTGGAAGAAACTGAAGAGGCAGTATGACCCGCGACGCAGGTATCATCATGGCAGCGCAGAAAGTAGAACATTACGAGATCGCAACTTACGGCGGCCTGGTTCAACTCGCAAAAACAATGGGTAATGACGAAGCGGCAGGTATCCTGCAAACAACACTCGATGAAGAAAAACAAACCGACCAGGGACTTACCGAGATCGCTGAAGGCGGTATCAACTGGGAAGCGGAACAAGAGCCGGTTGAAGAAGAAAGTGAAAAATAATTTTTCCCGGATACTGATAGCCGGTCAAGCCGGCTATCTTTTTTAAAATGATAGATAATGAAAACGAATAAAACGTTTACGCTGATCACCGGCGGCACAATGGGTATCGGACTCGAACTTGCAAAAATATTTGCCGAGAACGGTCATCACCTGGTAATCGTTGCAAGAGATACAAAAGAGTTAGCCGATACAAAAAAAATGATCGAAGGGTCGGGAGTAGATGTAATAACAATTGCAAAAGACCTTTTCAAACCCGAATCGGCTTTTGAATTATATGAAGAAACAAAGAAACAGAACCTGGTCGTCGATATACTTGTCAATAATGCGGGGCAGGGACAATACGGAGAATTTGCAGAAACGGATATTAACCGGGAACTGGCCATCATTCAATTGAATATATCGTCGCTGGTCGTATTGACCAAATATTTTCTCCAGGAAATGCTTGAACGTGGTGAAGGAAAAATACTAAATACATCTTCCATTGCCAGCAAAATGCCGGGACCGTGGCAGTCGGTGTATCATGCTACCAAAGCATTTGTTCAATCTTTTACCGAGGCTGTGCGTGCTGAAGTAAAAGATAAAGGTATTGTGGTAACAACGCTTTTACCGGGCGCTACCGATACCGGCTTTTTCAATAAAGCCGATATGAATGATTCGAAGATCGTTGCCGAAGGTAAACTGGCAGATCCTGCCGATGTAGCTAAAGACGGCTATGAAGCGTTGATGAAAGGAGAAGATATGGTGGTCTCCGGTTTTAAAAATAAAATGTCGGTGGCTATGGGCGCTATTACACCCGACGAAAAATTAGCGAAAAAGATGTACAAACAGCAGGCGCCTGTAAACGAAGAAAAAAAATAAATATGAAAGCAGCAGTGATACATGGTCCCGGAAAAGTGACCTGCGATACTGTAGATGATCCGGCTATCAAAGAAGACAGGGATATAATATTAAAAGTGACGGCTACTGCGATCTGCGGTTCCGATCTTCATATTTATTCTGGTGGCATACCGCAACCGAGGCCGATGGTATTGGGCCACGAATTCATGGGTATTGTGGAAGAAACAGGAAAGGCGGTAAAAAATTTAAAAAAAGGCGATCGTGTTGTGGTTCCTTTTCCCATTGCATGCGGCCACTGTTTTTTTTGCACCCATGATGTTCCGGGCAATTGCGAAAATTCAAATCCAAAACATTATGGGCCGGAAGGTGGGTTGCTTACACAAAAAGGTGGTGCATTATTCGGGTATACCGATCTCTATGGTGGTTATGATGGGGGACAGGCGCAATATGTAAGAGTACCCTATGGAGATCATGGTCCGCGAAAAGTTCCGGATGATTTAAGCGATGAACAGGTATTATTTCTCACAGATATTTTTCCCACGGGTTATACCGGCATTGACTGGGGAGAATTAAAAGGCGGCGAAACGGTTGCTATTTTTGGCTCCGGCCCGGTAGGTATCATGGCTGCAAAAAGTGCACGCCTCCGCAATGCAGGAAAAGTATTTATTATCGATACACTGCAATACCGGCTCGACATGGCTGTTAAGGCTGCCGATTGCGAACCGCTGTTGTGGGAAGGCGATGGAAAAAATGTTATCGAAGCCATTCGTGCCGCCACCGAAAACAGGGGTGCAGATCTTTGCGTGGAAGCTGTAGGGTTTGAACCCGATCGCAGTTTTCTTGACCGGGCAAAAGCAGTTATCAATATGGAAAAAGGATCGCCCAAAGTACTTGAAGCCTGCATGAGTGCAGTAAGAAGAAGCGGCATCGTATCTGTTCTCGGCGTTTACCCGACAACGTATGACAATTTCCCGGTAGGACAATTTTTCGATAAAGGAATTACATTGAAAGGGGGACAGGCACCTGCCCATAAACATATCGACAAGCTTTTGCAATTTGTAAAGGAAGGAAAAGTGCGGCTGGATGATATCATTACTCACCGGTTACCACTTTCAAAGATCGCCGATGGATATTCAATGTTTAAAAAGAAGGAAGATAATTGTGTAAAAGTGGTGCTCGATCCCTGGGCAGATTAACAGAATTGTTTACACATTTTTAAAGCAATGATCCAGCCTGAGTTATTATTCATAAAAGATGATGGGGTTTTCCCGGGTAACAGGCTACCCGTTCTGCATTATAAAAAAGCGATCCCTATACCGCTGTTTTTTGCTGCTGAAAAAGTAGAACATTTATTCAGGCAGCATAACTGGACGAATACACGGCGGCAGGGTATCTGTACTTATGATCATTATCACAGCACAACGCATGAAGCCATTGCTGCAATCAAAGGAAGAACTGTTATAATGTTTGGCGGGGAAAAAGGATGGCATATAACGCTGTGCAAAGGCGATATTGTTATTATTCCTGCCGGCGTGGCGCATAAGAACCTGGGAAATGAAAAAGATATTATTTGTGTTGGAGGTTATCCGGGAGGAAAAGATCCCGATATGAATTACGGTGATCCTGCCGAACGGCCCCGCACAGATAAAAACATCCGGTCGCTTTCAATTCCGGGAACAGGTCCATTGTATGGCGTGAACGATCCGATAATAAAAGTTTGGGGCGAATTATTACGTTGACCGGACGATCATGATCTTTTTTCTGCAATAATTTTTTCAGCCGCTTTTTTACCGCTTTGCAATGCTGCTTCCACGGTGCCGGTAGAATTGCCCGTATAAATAGCTTCGCCGGCAAAATATATACAGTCATCCACCGGCGCTGATAATGTTTCGATAGCTGCTTTACTTTTCATGGTGGAATAAGAGTAACCTCCTTTTATATAATTAAGCGTATCCCAGCAACTGATCTTATGATGGATAAGTTGTTTACTTAGCACGGCTTTATCGCATTTAAATATATTGGATACGGAACTCAATGCTATTTCATAGAGGTCTGATCCAAACGACCTGCTCATTTCCACTGCTTCAGGGCCGCCGATCCAACCGGTAAGCAGGGAATTTTCGGAAGGGAACTGGGTCCACCAGGTCGGAAACTTTTCATCTGTCAATAAAAAAGAAAGGTCTTTTTCTCTTTCCTGCCAGAAAGCATTTTTAAAATAGAAGAGTACTTTGATGACAGAACCAAAGCCCAATCCCTGGATGGCATTTTCATAGGCCGGCGGCAGGTTCGTAATTTGTATATTACCTGATTGCAATACTCCGGCAGAAACGGTGATTATTATCCTTGAACCACTGAGTACCCGGCCATGAGAAATAAAAACCTGCACATTGCCTTTATTGTATTCGATCTTATATGCCGGTGAAAAAAAATGTACAGGATTCTTATGAGTGTTACACTGGCCAAAAAGATGATCGATCAATTGAACATATCCTCCCGTGATGCGATATTGATCGTCATTCTGGTGTTCCCATTCTTCTCTTAATGCAAAGGCCGATGCTTTTTTAATATCAGCCAGGCCGAATCCCTCTGCATAACGCTGCACGGCTTTTCTTATACTATCGTATTCTCCCGGCGGAAAATGATCGTCGAGAAAATCGATGATCGTACTGTCGGTTTCTATGGCCGCCAGTTTCTCCGTTACTTTATCAAACTGCTCCGAACGGGTTTCTTCATGAAACCAAACGGTGTTTTGAACCTGTTGCATTTTCCCTTCAATTTTTTCATAGGGAATACCTGCTTGTTTTATTATTTCAAATGTAAGTTCAGCGTTTCCATGAATGAATTCGGCTCCTGCTTCTGCAGGAAAAGGAAAACCATCTTTAGAAAGTGTATGACATCTCCCGCCTGTGGTGGCGGTCGCTTCCAGCAGGCAAACTGTATATCCGGCGGCCACCAGTTCTTTCATCGCCATCAGGCCCGAAGCTCCTGCGCCTATAATGATAACATCATATTTCATAAACACTCATTAATGGTATATAAAATAAACCGGGGTCCCTGGCACTAGTATAAATGCAATCATATTTGACAAAGCATATGCCATTAAAAAAAAGTATAAACTTAAACAGTGCAAAAAAACGCAAAGAAGACCGGAAGCCCTGAAACATACCATCACAGCACAAAAAAAGCTTTGTGTTGATCACAAAGCTTTTCTTTTTGAATTTTCAAACTGGTCATGCTACTGAAAAAACTCCTTCCCTCAAAAAACCGCAGGGCATTCTTTCCTCACCTGTTATTCCCGGAGCAGAAGGTCTGCCCATCTGGGCATATATTGAATCAAAAGATTCTTGCGTTATCGTTAGTTGCTGATAAATAAGCTGACGTAATTCATTATCGAATAATTCTTCTCTTTCGAGGGCCCGCTTATAAGCCTGCGTAGTTGTTTTTTCAATATAACTGCAGCAATGCACGATCTCGGAGCTGGTATCACCCGGAGAAAAATAATTGATCTCGGGCCATTCACGGTAGATATCACCTTTTAATTCGGCACGATCAGCCGGCTCCCCATGTTCGGCAGCGGACTGGCTGCGTAATTCAGTGATGCATTGCCGGCTCTGTGCAACCATTCCTCTCAACAGATCGCAAACAGATGAATCCCCGGGCGAACAATATTTGATCGCTTTTTCATAAGCCACCATTCTTTTTTGCTGGATATGCATCAGGTCATGCACTATTTCTTTTCTTCTTGCCTCGCTGTTCATAAAAGTTTTATTTTATGCTTCCAATAATCGCTCCGTTTTATTTTTCGCCATTGCTGTTATCATATCCCGGGTCTCTTTCTCGTCCTGCAGCGACTCGTATAATAAACAAATAGCATCATCCATTCCTAATGAAAAGGCAAGTTGCCGCAGGTTACTGTACAGGTCGATCTTGCGTCTTATTATTTTATGGATGCATTGTTCCAGGATCGCATCGTTCACAATGTTGACCGTTATTGCATGCTGAAGAGTTTTGATCTCTTTCAATAAACTTTTTACAAGGCTTTCCGATACGCCGCCAGGCTGCATAAGCAGGATACCCAGGATCTCTTCTGCCCGGATAGCCTGCTTATGCACCTTCATTAAATAACCGGCCAATATTTTTTTTAATGCTGCGTTATTTGCTTCCTGCTGCGCAACCGGCAATAGCGTCACCAATTCTTTTTCTCCCTGTAAGGAACTGCGCAGCATGTCGATAAAAAAATTGCATCGCTGCGGATCGCCGATATCTGAGGTCTTACCTGGTATAGTGAGGCGAAGCATAGTATAAAACAAAAGGTTATCAAGTTGATCAGGTAAAAAGAGTTCCGGCAAGACCGGAACTCCTAAACGTTTCTTACTCCCTTCGCCGGCATTACCCGGATCAGGTTGTCGGGTATCATCTCAGTCAATTGAATAAAGTCGTTTCCTTCTTTATTCGTTCTTAAATCTAACACCCCGGAAGAAACTTACACTTACATTATTGAAAAAACTATGCCAGCCGGGATAAATGTGCAAAAAAATCCAGGGAGGTTTTATCATCTGAAAATCATTTTTTCTTTTTCAGTGAGTGGCATGAATATTTCAACTCATGCAGGCAAACTATTTTTAATTAAAAAAATCAACGCATGAAAAAGATCATCCCGGTAGTGTTATTATTTGTATTGATAACCGCCTGTAATAATAGCGGCAAAGACAGCGTGGAAAAAGCGGATTCGGCCAATAAAGAGAATCCCATTGCAACAAGCAGCAGCAGCGCCGAGTTCCTTGTAAGAGTTGCCAATTCAGGTATGGCGGAAGTACAGGTTACTTCAATAGCGCAGCAAAAAGCACAGAACCAGGACGTAAAGGACCTTGCTGCTATGCTCAATCATGATCATGCTGCACTGAATGATGTGGTAAAAGGTCTTGCATCACAAAAGAATATTGCATTGCCCGATAGCATGACCGCAGATAAAAAAGATATGATCAGCGGTTTGGAACAAAAGAGCGGGAATGATTTCGACAAAGAATTTCTCTCAGCAATGGTCAAAGCGCATGAATCAAGTATCGAGTCGTTTGAGAAAACAGCGAATGAGGAATCGGATGCGGATGTAAAGAATTTCGCAGCGCAAACATTGCCGAAGCTGAAAGAGCATCTTAATATGGCAGTTGCCTTGCAGAAAAAGCATTTCCCATAATAATGTTCCGGGGAAAATTTTACACAAAAAGTGTGAAACTATTCTCACAAAAAATCATGGTCCGGCATCATTTTTTTATATGTTTTATCATGATCAAAATTCTTAATCATTAAATATTTCTTATGGCAACAGATAATAAACCAAACAAGAACAGGCCCGAAGAAACAGTGCCGGGCAAAATGCAGGTTCCTGATATCTGCCGGGAAGATGCCGACCTGTTGAAAAAAGGCCGGACGGAAAAAGGCAACGAATATATAAGTACGAATAACAACGAAACGGCTAATCCCGGCAGGGCCGATCGCGGCGAGCAGGAACCCGTAGACGATAATGTAACGCCATGAACCTTGGTTTTTTCATTTTAAAAATTCAGGCATATGAAAAAGATAATAATAATAAGCGTTCTTTCAGCGCTGGTTCTGCTTTCATTTAATTGTTCAACACCGGCCTATGTTGAAAAAGATAATTCGGTTAATTTATCTAATTATAAAACGTACACCTGGGTAGAAACAAGGGCCAGTGAAAATGATGAATCGAAAAGAGCAACGGCTTATGCCGATATTGCTATGCATAATGCAGTGAATGCACAACTAAGCCGTTGGGGCTGGAGAGAGATAACTACCGGTGATCCGGATGTATATATAAGTTATGATGTAATGGTTGAAAGAGGTACAGAAACAAATCAGCAATCTGTGTATTCGCAACCTTATACCCGGTCTTATTATAATACCTACAGGCGGAGATGGTCGACCATTTATTATCCGTCACAGTTCGTAGGATACCAGACATACGAAACACCGGTAAGAAATGCAACGATCAGCGTATCCATCATGGATGCACAAACCGATAAAAAAGTTTGGCAGGGATGGACAACCGAACGTCTTTCCGGCGGGAACGGGATAAGGGATATCGATGTTGAAAGCAGTGTCAGGAGTATTTTTAAAGAAGCAGAAGGATCTTAGAACTAATAACTAATAGTTAATAACTCCGGTTTCAATAAGACCGGAGTTTTTTTTGTGCTTATAGGAAAGACTATATACTTGTAAGATAACTGGGATAAAATAGCAGATATTATCCCTCCGTAAATTAAATTTAGAGTTAATACAAGACAAGAGGGAAATTACGCTTTAACAAGTTTTTTTTTAAAAAGCAAAAAGCCAGATAACTCATAAAGGATATTAAGTTGATAGAGAGACCGAGTAATATTTGCTGAAGAAAATTCACTTAACGAAAGTTACGATCTTTTCTTAATCCTTTTTCTTTTAAGTACTTTAAAAACGTCGGCAAAGTTTCCTTTGATGACTAAATTTACCTCCTGCCATCACCCAAATAATACCTGGAAAAAATTAAGGTGTATATGTAGTCAAAACAAAGCCGTCTACAATTTTTCCAATACTATATTTTTTCATCGCTCCGTAGGAGCAAAACGTCGGTAGCGTGCAAATAGGAAAGAACCCACCGTGCCGTAGGTACGGAACGGTGGGTTCTTGATGTTTTGCTCCTAAGGAGCAATGAGCTTTCAGATTATTGCTACTACCGACATAAAGCCCCTCCGGGGCATTTGAATCCAACTTATGCTTTGACTACATATACGCCAAAAATTAATATCCTCTACCAATCTTTATCTCCTTCCACAAAGAAAGAACCCGGTTGAAAAACCGGGTTCTTATACCGAAAACCAAATCCACCTGTTTATGAAAGAGTTTATACTTCTTCAGTTACTTTTTCTTTTTGCTGTTTCCATGACCACGACACACCCTCATGTTCTGCCTGCATATTGATGGATCTTTCTGCAATACGGGTAAGTCCTTTATCGGTCAACGCTTCTTCATTCAATGTTTTGTCGAGTAATTCAGCGGCACGATGAAAACCCATCGTAATAGCTAATTGTACCAGGCCGCCATATGTTGCGATCTCGTAATGTTCTATCTTTTGTGCTGCGATGATCAAAGCGGCATCCCGGGTCATAGTGCCTTCTTTTGTTTCTTCAATGATCCCTTTTGCTTCTTTTATAAGACCTTCAATCGCCTCACATTTCTTTCCTTCAGCTTTCTGGCCGGCAAGCTGAAATATTTTTTCTAATCTTTTTACATGTCTTTCTGTTTGACCAAGATGCTCTTTAAATGCATCTTCCAGTTCTTCTGTTGTAGCAGCTTGCTGCATTTCAGGAATAGCTTTTAATAATTGCTGCTCGGCATAGTAAATATCTTTGAGCTGATCATAAAAAAACTTTTCAAGCATACAGGTGTCTTGACTTTCCTCGGTCCCGTTGCCGGCAGCTTTATTCTTTGAATTTTTCATGAGCTTTTTGATTTAACAGGTTTGAAAATAACCGGTGGCGATAATGTTTTTTCATCACCACCGGTTCCGTGGATCAATTATCTTTTTTTCGTTCTCGTACTTTTTGTTGTGGATGTTTTTTTAGCGCTGCCGCTTTTTGAAGAAGAAGAGCCGGACCTGCTTTTTGCCGAACTTGCAGAGCCGGGATTACGGCGGCCATTACCATTGCTGCGTTCACTGCGTGAGTTTTCATTTTCCGATGAATCATTCCGCGAACTTCTTCCTGATCTTCCGGAATATTGATCTTCATCATAGCCACGGTTCACACGACGATCATCATTGCGGTTATTGTTCTCTCCTGATGAGCGGCGGCTGCGGCCTGAATAATTATCAGAAGAAGATCCACGATCCCTGTCACTGCCATTCCTGTTGCCGTTATTCCTGTCGTTGTTACTCCTGTTATTGCTATTGCTACTGCGATCGTTTCCCGAACTTCTTTGCCAGTCGTCATTGCGGCCATAACCAGAATTATTATCACGTCCCTGATTACTCATGCTGCCAAATCCTCTTCTTGAATATTCCCTGTTTGAAGATTCCCTGTTTGAAGAATTATCATAGTCTCTTCTGCTGCGGGAACTACGACCATCATCTACATCTTCATCATCATTGCTGCGACGGCTTCTCCTGTCACTGCTTTCTTCGTAATCATCATCTTCATTGCTGCGGCTACCTCTCCTGTCATTTCTTTCTTCATGATCATTGTCCGCATCATCAAATTCTCCTTCAAATTCATCCTGGTAACCACGACCTGAATTGGTATATCTCCGGCTTTCATAGTCACGGTCATCTTCTTCACGATCATTCCTGTCATTACGGCCACGGCCGGTATTTTCATACCTGTCATCGTCGTCATCATCCCGGTAAGAACTTCTTGTTTGTTCAAAGTCTGATTCATAATCATCCTGTAAACGGTCATTGGAGTTACGACCACCCCGGCCTGTATTTTGCCGGCGATCATCAGGATCCGCAGAACGGGATCTTGTTCCTGAATTTCTTCTAGTAGGCATAGTGTAAAAATTTTGGGATTAAAAAAAAGAGTACACTGGAATTTTACAAATACTGTGCCCTGAGAGTTTTCAGGGGAGAACATAAAAAAAACGACAGGCACTGGTAAGATTTATTCTACAAATGCTGTCGTTCTTGTGTATTTTTTTTCCTCTATAATAAGAAAGAGCAAAAGATCAGGACTGGTTAAGGGCCTGGAAATTTTTTAATTTATTATAAAGCGTTTTCCTGTCGATCTTTAATAATTCAGCCGCTTTTTTCTTATTGAAATTCACCTGCTGCAATACGGTCATGATCGTATCGTATTCTGCACGGCTGGCTGCACCTTTCAGCGGATCTTTATCTAATATATCATGATGAAAGGCAGATACATGTTCGGGTGAAGCTGTACGTCCCGTATGTGTGGAATGATAATCCACTATTTCCTGTGGTAATGTCTTTGTCGTGATCTTTGAATTATTATTCGTCAGCAATACAGCACGGCGAACCACATTCCTGAATTCTCTCAAATTTCCCGGCCAGGGATATTCAAGAAAAATATCCAATACATCCTGTTCAAAGCCCGGTATCGTTTTGTTTGTTTCTTTGGATGATTGGTTAAGGAAGAATTCAGCAAGCGGAACAATATCATCAGCCCGTTCTCTTAAAGGCGGTAAATAAATAGAGAATTCATTGAAACGGTGATAAAGATCTTCCCGGAATTTTCCTTTGCGATAAGCTTCTGTAAGATTTTCATTGGATGCAACGATGATACGTACATCCGTCGGGATCTCTTTATTGCCGCCTACTCTTTTGAACTTGCGTTCCTGTATCACCCGCAGCAATGTTGCCTGCACTTCGACACCTAAGTTTCCAACTTCATCCAAAAACAAAGTGCCGCCTTCTGCTAATTCAAAATGTCCTTCCTTATCCTGCAGGGCGCCGGTAAAAGCGCCTTTCATATGGCCGAATAATTCGCTTCCTGCCAATTCCCTGGAAAGTGTTCCGCAATCAAGCGCCACAAAAGGTTTATTAGATCTTGGACTAAGATCATGAATAGCTCTTGCTATTACTTCTTTACCAGTTCCGCTTTCACCATATAATACAACACTGTAATTAGTACCGGCTACTATATTAGCTTGCTGGTACAGGAAAACGGCAGCGGCCGACTGACCTGTATATACATCGGGATTGATAAGATTCTTTTGTCCTGTTTTTTCTGTTTTATTGCCGGCATCGGCAGCAGATTTATCGCTGTTGGTGATCTTGTTTAAGATATTCAGCACTTCGTCGGGTATCAGGGGCTTGGTGATATAATCAAAAGCACCCAGCTTAATAACTTCAACGGCCGTTTTAATATCGGAGTATCCTGTAATGATAAGTATCGCAGCATGCGGATCTACTTTTTTCAAAGCGCTGATGACCTGTATGCCGTCCATATCGCCGAGGCGATAATCGCAGATCACTGCATCAAAGGGCTGGCTGCTATACAAAGTGATACCTTTTGCACCTGAAGGGGCGACCGCGGTTTCATATCCATTCTTGATCAGGAAGCGACTTAAAAGCAGGCATAGATCGGTATCGTCATCTATTATGAGGACCTTTTTTGACATATACAGAGGGTTTTTAAAAAGAACATTCCAGGTTTTCGTCTTTCACCTTACTACTCAAATCATGCCGAAATTTTGAATAAAATTATACATAAAAGGTAACCTGATTAAATGCTTTGGCAAAAAAATTGTCATCTGATTATCAGGAATAGTGACGAATGATAGTGAAAATCCTTTCCTATGAAATATGAATTATACAGTACGATCAAAATACAAGGCGCTGATTGTTGATGATGAAACAGATATCTGTTACCTGCTCGGCAATATCCTGAAGCAACGTAATATCCACACGGTATTTGCCGGAAGTCTTGCTGAAGCCGGAAAATTGCTCGAAAGCTCACCTGATTTTTCTCTTATTTTTCTTGATAATCATCTTCCCGATGGCTACGGAGTTTCGCAGATAAAGGAATTCAAACATAAAAACCCTGGCGCACAACTGGTAATGATCTCCGCTCATGATACAAAGACCGATAAGAAAAAAGCTGTGGATAACGGTGCAGATCTTTTTATAGGAAAGCCCTTCTCCCGGGAAATTATTTTAAAAACAATTGAAAAATTCCAGGCACCAAGAGATTGATGTGGGGAAAAAACTCCTCAAATTGGGGAGGCTAGATCAAGTATTATAGTAAAGACAGATCCTTTACCCGCCTGGCTTTTTACTTTGATACTTCCCTCATGACTAAGAATGATATTCTGTGTATTCGTCAATCCTAATCCATTGCCTTTTTGCTTATCGGTAAAATAAGCTTCGAATATCCTTTGCAATGTTTCTTCATCCATACCTTTCCCGTTATCGCTTATTTCCACTACGCATTTTTGACCTTCTTTTTTTACCGACACCTGTAATACGCCATTGTTCTTTTCCATGGCTTCAATAGCATTGACGATGATATTCAAAAAAGCAAATTTGATCTTTTCCGTATCTACCCCGATCAGGCAATCATCCGTATAATTTTTTTCTACTTTGATGTGGTTGAGTTCGATGCGGTCCCTGGCCATGGCCAATGTCTCATCAAGCAGTTGTATGATATTTACTTTCTGTATATCGAGTTGAACCGACCTGGTAGCATTCAGCAGTTCGGATACCAGTTGATTGATACGAACAGCATTCCTGTTGATCATATCCAGCAGGGTGGAAGACTCATTATTATTTTCCGTATTCAATTCCTGTAATTGTTCGCTGGCCAGCGTGATATTTGTAAGCGGGTTCCTTACTTCATGGGCTATTGTTCTTGCCACCCGGCCCGTGGCGGCAAATTTTTCAATACTCTTTAATTCTTTCAGTTCTTCATTGATGTTCTTTAATTTCCGGATACTTTCTTCAAGCTCATTGCGGTATTGACTGGCCTTTTTATCAAACTCATTTTTTGCACGCCGTTCATGCCTGTAAAGAAGTAACGAATAACCAACAGCCAGCACTGCAGCAATAAGTGAAAGGATCGTTAGTTCCTGTATCCTGTCCGAAAGCCCGGAAAGACTTGATCGCCTTTTTTCCAGTAATTCTTCTTCTTTCTCCTTCATTAAGCTTACGTACAAACGGATACTATCCGTGGTGAGCCGGCTATCCTGCCACTTTTCTATCATATTGCGGGTGATATACCCGGAATCACGGAAATTTTTCAAACCAAAAGCAAAAAGGCCTAGCCTTTTTTTAAAAAGCCTGTCCAGTGTATCCAACCGCAATTGCTGTGTTTGATTATCTGAAATAAGTTTCCGTATCTCTTTATAATAGGAAGGGAATGTTTCGATGCTTTTCATATAAGGAGTAAGAAACCTTTCATCTTGGGTAATGACATATCCTCTCAGGCTGGATTCTGCTTCTGCGATAGAAGTTTTAACAGATTCAAGTTTTGCAATAACAATATAGGTATGACTTACCCATTGGGTCGACTTTCTCAACCGGGAAGTTGAATAGAAGATCAGGAAATAAGAAAAGATCAGCAGGAGAAATGCCATCACATATCCCAGCCGGATCTTTTTAGCGGAAGAGAATAACATAGTTTCTGGTTACGAGCACAAGGTACAAGGAAGAAAGGCAAGACGAACAGAAGAACAGGGAACAAGGGAACAAAGAACAGAGGAGCAGTATAACAAGGAACTGAGGAAGGTCTCGTCAGGATCTTGTGAATGTCTCGCATGAATTATTGCGGCAACGATAATATTAATGCGTTTGATCGTAAACGCAGATCTCTTCGAGCCAGCAATCTTTTCCTTTTCCTTTACGGGTGAACCAAAAAGCTTTTTGCACATTCATTGAAAAAGTATCTTCTTCTTTTGTTTTGCTGATCAATCCTGTTACATAAAGATAACCGGTATCGGTTTTTTGGGTAAGACTTGCCGAATGGTTGATCATTTTTTTTGAAGTACTGTATTCGGGCAAAACAAAATAAACGGAATAAGGATAAAAAGGTTTCAGGTTTTTAATTTCAAAAGAACTTTTACCCTGCTTATCCCTGAAGCGTAAAAGGGCCGTCTGGATATTTGTCATTTTGCCGGCGATAAAATCCCAGGTCTTATCCATATATTAGTTTTTGGTTTTTTTAGGTTCGATCAGTTTGTATTGATGAAGATTGTTGATCGCTAACAACCGCATGAACCAATTATAGATACCAAAAGTTATTTTACTGAATCCCTGGATTGAATGTTGCTTGCCTGTTTCTGTATATTCCAGCATCGACGGTGTCATTTTGAATAACACACAAGACTGATCCATAACATTACGGTTCTGTAAGATCTCTTCTGCATTGGCAATGGTAGCCGTACCGCTTGTTTCGATATAAAAACCAATTCCTTTCCGGTAAAAAAGAAGACGCACCGGAAATTGCTGATCATAAGTACGTACCCATCCGCGGGGTTTATGCCCGGTGAACCAGATCTGGCCGGCATCATCTATTCTTAAAAAATGGATCACATCATTGGGAAGTTTTCCGGGGGTGTCGTTCATGCTGTACATTACCGCATTTTCTATCTGGCCTAATTTGGTTTGTATGAATTCCCGATTATTATCTGTCGTCATAACATGGAGGTTTGATAGTAATAAAATCAAATCACATACCAACTAAAAAACCGGTTGTTTGCGGGAAGCCGGCCTGGTCAACTACAGCATTAAGCATGGTCGTGCTTTAAAACACTCTTGTATATACAGCCAGTGCAGGCAGGATCATATCATTAGATACTAAACAAAGAATATACGAATAGCCAATGCGATGGGGAATATTTTCACCAAATAACGGTGAGTATGTGGTGGAAAAATCAAAAACATTGGTATAGATTTTTCAGAGAAATAATAATGCAAAAAGGAAGCGCAACAAAAAAAGTGAGGAAAGCCCAGCACCAGTCACGACCCGGCCGGGAAAAACAATTACGTCCGCAGCCTGTATTTGATCATCCTGGAAAAAAAGGTTCCGGTAAACTGGACGGCAAGATCGCATTGATCACCGGTGCAGACAGCGGCATCGGAAAAGCAGTTGCGGTATTGTTTGCAAAAGAAGGAGCGGATATAGCGATCGCTTATTTGAATGAACATAAAGATGCAAAGGATACGGCCCGTATCATTGAAAAGACCTATCATAAAAAATGCTTGTTGCTGCCCGGCGATCTTTCCAATGAAAGACATTGCAAAGCAGTGATAAAAAAAGCGATCAAAGAATTCGGGACGATAGATATCCTTGTTAACAATGCTGCGATCCATTATGAGAATAAAGAATTAAAAGATCTTACTACCCGTGAATTGTTCAAAACTTTCAGTACGAATATTTTTCCTTTTTTCTGGATAACAAGAGAAGCGCTTTCATTTATGAAAAGAGGTTCGTCCATTATCAATACTGCTTCTGTTACTGCTTATCGCGGCAGCGGGGGATTGATCGATTATGCGGCAACAAAAGGAGCCATTGTTTCTTTTACAAGAAGCCTCTCTGCTAATCTTGCCAAAAAAGGGATCCGGGTGAACGGGGTAGCGCCGGGCCCGGTATGGACGCCATTGATCGCTTCGAGTTTTTCACCAAAAAAAGTTTCGGAGTTTGGAACAGATGTACCGTTGGGAAGAGCCGGGCAGCCGGTTGAGATTGCGCCCGCTTATCTTTTTTTAGCCAGCGATGATGCGAGTTATATCAGCGGGCAATTTATTCATCCCAATGGCGGGGAGATCGTGAATGGGTGAGATGAAGAGGAATTGGCTTAAGGATTTGGAATTAGGAATTAGGGATTAGGAATTTGGTTCTGCATCGGGTAGGAAATTTTTGCTTTCAACACTAATTCCCAATTACTAATTCCTATTTCTCCAGACTCTGGCATGTTTTTCCGATCATAATTAAAAAAAATATCATGAGAGCAATTTGGACAGGTTCCGTCGGTTTTGGTTTGGTGAACATTCCCGTTAAAATGTTCAGCGCCGTGCAGGACAGCACACTCGATCTTGATATGCTGGATAAAAAAGATCATTCCAATATCCGGTTCAAACGGGTGAATGAGAACACTGGAAAAGAAGTGCCCTGGGCCAGCATCGTAAGAGGATATCTTATGGATGATAAATATGTGGTGCTCGATAAAAAAGATTTTGAAAGTGCGGCTCCTGAAAAAACAAAACATATCGAGATCACGCAGTTTGCCGATGAAGATGAGATCGACAGCGCTTATTTCGAAGCGCCTTATTTTTTGGAACCTGAAAAAACAGGAACAAGAGCCTATAGTTTATTACGGGAAGCATTGGCGAAAACAAAAAAAGTAGGGATCGGACTTTTTGTAATGCATAACCGGGAACATGTTGGTATCATCAAGGCAGCAGGACCTGTGCTGATGCTGAACCGTATCCGTTTTGCAGAAGAGATCCGTTCGCCAAAAGAACTGAACCTGCCTTCTTCGAAAAGTAAACCCAATGAACTGAAGATGGCGGTGAGCCTTATCGACCAGCTTACCGAAAAATTCGATATCAAAAAATATAAAGACGATTATACAGAGAAACTGCTGAAGATCATTAAAGCAAAATCAAAAGGAAAAACAGTGCCGTTCAAGCCAATGAAAGTGGTTCATTCAACTACGAAAGACCTGATGGAACAATTAAAAGCCAGTCTTTCCAAAAAGAAAGCATCATAAATAATGGCAGTTGCAGCTGAAATAAAAAAGAAGGATGAGATAAAAGTTGGGAAATTTACCGTTGCGTTAAGTAACCAGCAAAAAATATTCTGGCCCCAGGAAGGTTATACCAAGGGCGATGTGATCAGTTATTATAATAAAATGGCTGACTTCATTCTTCCGCATTTAAAAGGAAGGCCGCTTTCATTGAAAAGAAATCCCAATGGCATCCGCGACGGCGGTTTTTTTCATAAGGATGCCGGCGAGCATGCGCCGGATTATGTCGACGTTTTTAAAGTGGAAAGTGAAAGCAGTAATAAGATCATTGATTATATAGTTTGTAATAACAGGGCCACTTTACTTTACCTTGCCAATCTGGGATGTATAGAAATTAATCCCTGGAACAGCACGACAAAAAAACCGGGTCATCCAACCTGGATGGTGATCGATATCGATCCTTCACCTAAAAATAAATTTACCGAAGTAGTGGATACTGCAAATGCTACAAAAGAAATTTTGGATAAAGCCGGCGTTCCCTGTTATTGTAAAACATCCGGCGCTTCGGGCCTGCATGTATATGTGCCGATGAAAAATAAATACGATTACGAAACAGTAAAGAATTTTGCACATATCGTTGCTTCCCTGGTGCAGGAGCAATTACCGAAGAGTACGACACTGGAAAGATCACTAAGCAAACGGGGGCCGAGAATTTATATCGACTACCTCCAAAACCGCAGCGCCCAAACACTGGCATCTGCTTATAGCCTGCGACCTGTGCCCGGAGCATCGGTATCAACACCTTTAGATTGGAAAGAGGTTGATCATAAATTACATCCATCCCAATTCACAATAGAAAATAGTTTGCAAAGAGCAAAGAAGAAAGGAGATCTTTTCTATTCCGTATTGAATGGATCCGTCTCATTGCAAAAAGCATTAAAAGCTTTAAGCCGTTAAAATATACAGCATGCCCTATGGCACACAGATAATTTTTCTTTTTGTTTTGGCAATTCCTATTGCCTGTATCGCATGGACGGTCACACATGAAGAAGTATTCAGGGAACCGAGGGAGTTTTGTGTAAAGTGGAGCAAGCAGGGCCGTTCTCTTTTTGTAAGAAAGCTTTTTTATCTTTTTACCTGCGAGTATTGTTTCAGTCATTACATTACGATCGGGATCTTATTTCTTACAGATTTTCATTTATTATTCAACGACTGGAAAGGATATATCATCGCAGGTTTCTCATTGGTTTGGGTAGCCAATATTTACATGAGTTTGTTCTACCGCATCCGCATCGATATAAAAAAAGAAAAGATCGAGATTGAGGAAAAGGAACAAAATATGTAGAATTAATTCCCCAGGATTGATCCGGATCAGTCGAATCTAACTTAACTCATTCTGGCATAAAGTTTTCAGCATAGTAATGGCAAAAAGACTGAACTGATTATTGGCTTACATTAAAAGCTTTCACACACCAACTGTTGACCCTGAGTATTCCAGTGCCGTTCACGAATTCTTGCCTTATTAAGTTGAGTTAAAACACTATTTTTCAAAAAAAATATTCTTCTTAAAATGCGGGATAATTAGGTATGATGACGTTAATTTTTTATGCGATGATAAAGGAATCCACCAATGGAATTTTTTAACAGGTCTGAAACTCCGGCGGGTGGCAATACTGTCATTGATGCAAATAAAAATGGCAGCAATGGTCATTCTATAAATGGTAATACGATCTTCTTCGATAAATTTTCTTTATTACTCAACAGTGTTTCCTCTGCCATTGTATATGTCGACAAAGAACAGAAATTGCGCTATGCCAATAAAGCATTTGAAAAAATATTCCATGTAAAAGCCGAAGATCTGCATGGTAAGCTGGTTGCCGAATTTCTTGGAGAAGAAGCTAACCAGGTAGTAAAAAAATACCGTGAACAGGTACTTGCCGGACAAACGGCGCATTTTGAAATGGAAATTCCTTTCCGTGATGAGAACCGTTATATCGATGCGACATTTACTCCGGACAAGGATAACCAGGGGAATGTTATCGGTTATATTTTGGTCATTAATGATATCAGTAGTGAGAGTGCGGCAGCAAAGGCATTAAAGGAAACTGAAAAAAAATACAAAGAAGTTGTCGATAGTCTTCCGGTTGCTTTGTACACCTGCGACACGGAAGGTTATATAACATTATCGAATAAAGCGGCCGATGACCTGTGGGGGCGTCAACCCGAATTGAATAAAGACAAATGGTGCGGGTCTTTTAAAATATTTCAACCGGATGGCATCACGCCGCTTCCTCTCGATACCTGCCCGATGGCGGTAGCTGTAAAAGAAGGCCGCTCTGTGTACGGTAAAGAAATAATTGTAGAACGTCCGGACGGAAGCCGTCGTCATGTTCAGCCGCATCCGACCCCTTTGTTTGATACAAATGGAAAAATTTCCGGAGCTGTAAATATGTTACTGGATATCAGTGACCGTAAAACAGCCGAAAAAGAATCTGCACAGCTTGCTGCTATTGTTCATTCTTCTTACGATGCAATTATCAGTAAAACATTGAATGGCATTGTGACAAGCTGGAATGAAGCCGCTGAAAGATTATTCGGATATACAGCTAAAGAAATGATAGGCCAGCCGATCCTCCGGTTAATTCCTGCCGACAGGCTGAAGGAAGAGTCTACCATTCTAGAAAGATTGAAAAAAGGAGAAAAGGTAGAACACTTCGAAACCAAACGTATCAGGAAAGACAAGCGGATACTGGATCTTTTGTTGACGATATCGCCGGTAAAAGATTCTTCGGGGAATGTGATCGGGGCCTCAAAGATCGCAAAGGATATTACAGATATGAAGCGAATGGAAGAACGAAAGGATGATTTCATTAAAATGGCGAGCCATGAACTGAAAACACCGATCACTTCAATTAAAGGATATGTTCAGTTACTATTGAGTATCTACGATGACCTGAGCGAAGAAAAATTCCAGGCATCAAAAGGTACCGTTAAATCTTCTTTGCAAACCATTTCAAAACAGGTCAATAAACTTACACGACTTGTTTCAGAATTGCTGGACCTGACAAGGATCGAATCGGGCAGACTCGAATTGAACAAGACCACTTTCAACCTGGCAGATCTTATAGAAGAAACGGTGCAGGATGTGCGGTTGACCACTACCCGCCATGCGGTCATTGTTCATAATGAATTTGAAGGAAATGTTCATGGCGATAAAGATCGTATATCGCAGGTAATAATGAATTTGCTGACCAATGCCATTAAATATTCGCCGGATACAGATTGTGTAGAAATATATGCGGAGAAGAAAGGCAATAAAGCCATTTTAAAAGTAAAAGATTACGGTATCGGTATCGATAAAAAAGATCATGAAAAAATATTTCACCGGTTTTTTCGTGTAGAAGGGAGAAGCGAGCAGACCTATCCCGGTTTTGGTATCGGGCTATTTTTTGCCGCTGAGATCATACAACGGCATAATGGAATTATATTTGTACGAAGTGAAAAAGGAAAAGGCGCTGAATTTATAGTTGAATTACCAGTGGGCATATAAGTAGAATAATGACGGAGAAAACAATTACTGAACAAAAGAGCCGGGATACGGTCATGAAAGACGATCCTAAACGGATCCTCGTTGTTGATGATGACCCTGATATCAGGATCATGATCAAGATCATGCTTGAATTCAAAGGCTATGCTGTTGAGGCACTCGAAAGAGGAGAAGCTTCGGAAGAAATGCTGATGACCGGGAAGTTTGGTCTTGTCATCATGGACATGTTATTATCAGGAATGAATGGTGTTGATATTTGCGCCAGTATAAAACAAAACAGTGCCCTTTCCCATATACCAATTGTAATGATATCCGCACATCCAAATGCAAGAAATACCTGTATAGAAGCAGGGGCGGATGATTTTATTGCAAAGCCTTTCGATATGCAGGAAATACTCTCTACCATCGAAAGATACATGCCCGCCCCGGGTAAATAAAAATCGACACTCGCCCCATACCCGTGTAGAATCCTGCGGAAAAAATTCTACATCCTGCCAGGAAAATGTTAGTAATAGCCTTAGAAATCAATGGCATAATATCTGCTGAAATTAATACAGTTCTGTAAACAACCGGATAAGCCTTGCAAAGAAATTTACCATTTTATCAGTAACGGTATAGGTTTTTCCATTACGCAAAGAAAGCCCTGACATGCTTAATATGTCCGGTATGGAAGGGCTTTTCTTTTTAAAATATGGGAAGGATGAAGATAGATTTTAAGAAAACAGTTTTACTGTTTGCATCGATTCACTTATTGATCGCATGGGTAGCAGAAAGACAGGAGAAAACAAAAAATAAAGCAATAAATACAAGATCCGTTGCCGTTAAAAGCGGGGGATATGTAGTAAAAGCAAAAAAAACAGCAATGCCTGTTATGTATGCCGGTTTCGATTATCGCCGGCCTTAAAAAGTATTCAGGATAATTTTTTATAAAACGGGGGACTTGATCAAAACAGAAAAAGCTTCGCATTTGCGAAGCTTTTTGTTTGTAAAATATGCCTCGTCCTGAAATAAGTTGACACAAAAGTTGACTTATTATGGATATTATCAATGAAAGGAAGGACTATTCCAAACGCACCCAGCGGGACTACAGTTTAGCTTTCAAGTTACAGGTGATTAATGAGGTGGAAAAAGGCTATTTGACCTGGAAGCAAAGCCAAAAGAAATATGGTATTCAGGGGCGAAGTACAGTTTTGGTGTGGTTAAGAAAACACGGAACTTTAGATTGGTCAAGTAAAAAACCGATGAAAAAGAAAGCTCCACCCAAAACTTACATCACTGAATTAGAAGCAAAGATCAAGAGACTGGAAGCCGAAAAAGAAATTTTGAACCGGGCTATTGATATTGCCGACGAGATGTTTAGTACAGATATCAGAAAAAAGTACTTACCCCTGTCGCAGCAAGCTTCCGAAAAGCAGCAGGGGGAAGACAACATTCAGTCGGACAAATAGCAGCCGCATTAGGTTATAGCCGTCAATGTGTTTATAAACAGTCTAAAAATGCTGCTGAAAAATTAATACGACAGCAAGCTGTAAAGCAATTGGTAGACAGAGAACGCAAGCAATTACCGCGGCTGGGCACACGAAAGATTTATTTTCTTATAAAAAACGATTTGCAGCAAAGAGGTTTAAAGCTTGGCCGGGATGGACTCTTTGATCTAATGCGATTGTATGGACTGCAAGTCAAACCCAGGCGCCGCTATGTGCAGACCACTATGAGTAAACACTGGCTGCGTAAATGGCCAAATATCATAAAACAAAAAACCGTTCGGTATTCTGATGAAGTTTGGGTGAGTGACATTACCTATTTAAAAACCGAGCAAGGTAATTGCTATCTTAATATGATAACAGATGCCTGTAGCAGAAAGATTGTAGGCTATGCTGTTGCTGATAACATGGAGACCGAAAGCATGATCGGTGCATTGAAAATGGCCATCACACAAAAAAAGAATGCCTGTAGTGAGACTATCCATCATTCAGACCGGGGACTGCAGTATTGCAGTAAAGAATATGAAATATTGACCCGGCAAAACAATATTACTCTGAGCATGACTGAAAATGGAGATCCTTATGAAAATGCCCTGGCTGAACGGATGAACCGAACCATTAAAGAAGAATTTGGAATGGACAGGGTCCTGAAAACAAAACAGCAGGCAAAGCAATTAGTTCGGGAAAGCATATTTTTATACAACCAAAAAAGACCCCATCTGGCCTTAAAAATGAAAACACCCGAACAAGTCTATCAAACAAAAATCCCGGCTACCTAAGGCACCCGGGACTTATTTTAAATCTGTCAACCTATTTTAGGACTATTCAATACTTTCTTTTATCCCGGTAGCTGTTTGCGAAGCCGGTCCAAATATTTTTTCTTGTAATAATATTCTTTTACCTGCAACAATTCTTTTTCCGAAGTAATGCCATCCTGGTAGCTTTCCACAATTTCTTTAACAGGTTCATATATTCCGGATTGAAGTTCATTGATCGATGAGCGTAATTTTGTTTTTACTTCCGGATCGTCTCCTGCATCCATCAGCTGTTCATTTATTTCCAGCATTTCCATCAAAAAGGCCGGTGGCAATTCATATTTTTCTTCTTCCTGCAAAAGTTCTTTTGACTGCAGCACATATTTGATCGTCTCATCCGGGTTTTGAAATGTTTTCAAAGCTTTGTTCAATAAGGCTGATTTGTCCAGCATATCGGCCTTTTCGTTCTCAGCACTGTTCACAAAAAAATCAGGATGATATTTCCGGCTCAGTTCAAAATATTTTTGAGACAAACCGGCTTTATCCACTTTTAGCTGCACAGGTATCTCAAATAATTCAAAATAGTTCATCGATAACTGAAAATTTTATTCCGAAAGAACTCTCCGAAGAAGTAGGTTGTACCTTCGGAGCAATTACATTTGCAAGGATCAACGCAAAAATAAGGTTATGCCAAGGATAGGACTTGTCAAAGAAGGAAAAATACCAGCCGATAACCGGGTGGCGCTAACGCCTGCCCAGTGTAAATGGATCCAGAAAAACGTACCGGGCATTTCTATTATGGCCCAGGCATCGCAGGGACGCTGCTTTTCAGATAAAGAATACCAGTTGGCGGGTGTTGAAGTAACGGATGATATAAGTGGTTGCGATATTTTATTGGGAATAAAAGAAGTACCCAAAGAAGAACTGATCGCCGGGAAGACCTATTTGTTCTTTTCTCATACAAAAAAGAAACAAGCGCAAAATCAACCATTATTAAAAGCCATTCTTGATAAAAAGATCACCCTGATCGATTATGAATGCCTGGAACATGAAGATGGACAACGCATCATCGGTTTTGGTTTTTTTGCCGGCGTAGTAGGCGCTCATAATGGAATGATGGCTTACGGAAACCGGACAGGTTTGTTTGCATTGGAGAGAGTATATAAACAAAGAAGTTTCCGCGAACTGATCCATACTTATTTTGGATTGCGGCTTCCCAATGTTAAGATCGCTGTGACCGGTTCCGGCAGGGTAGCGCATGGGATACTCGAAGTAATGAACCTGGTAGGCATCCATGAAGTGGAGCCGGACGATTATTTGAAAAGAAGATTTTCTTATCCTGTTTATACACAGTTGAAAGGGTTTGAACTGTATGAACATGCCGTAACGGGTAAATACAGCCGCGAAGAATTTCATACACACCCGGAACTATACCGTTGCAAATTTTTACCCTATGCGGAGCAAACAGATATTTTAATGAACGGAGTTTATTGGGAAAAAAGTATTCCCCGTTTATTTGAAAAAGAAAATGTGAAGGAAGAAAAATTCATCATCCAGTCAATCGCAGATATAACAGATGACGCCGATGGTTCTGTACCGATCAATACCGGCGATCAAACGATTGAAGATCCTGTATATGGTATTGACAGGGATACGCTGGAGAAAACGGCGCCTTATTTAAAAAATTCGATCGATATAATGGCCGTAGGCAATCTTCCTAATGAATTGCCGAGAGATGCTTCAAGATATTTTGGAGAGCAATTGATAAAACATGTGCTGGAAGACCTGTTGGGAAATGGTTCAGATATTATCCGGCGGGCTACTATGACAACAGGCGGAAAACTAACAGCACCTTATACTTACCTCAGCGATTATGCTTATAGCGCATAAAAAGTACACAGATCTTATATTGCCTGTGTACTTTTATTTGTATAATTAATTACTCACTATTTATTCAAGATTTATTGTTCCGAGGTCAATAATTTCTTTTGCCCGGATCGTTATATTCTCTATGATCTTTAATTGTGGTTGACTATTAGCTGCATTTGTATAAAGTATCCTTACATCATACATACCCGGAGGTATATAATTAACCGTAAAACCCTGGTTGCTCACCGTAGCTTCTCCAACCACCAGCAATTCACCCTTGACGACGGAAACATCTACTGTTACAGGAGTGGTATTGAAAGTTCCTGTTATAGTTCCACCATTGGGATCGGGCGCCATTTTACCGGCGTTGGAATTCATTGAAGCATTTGCTTCACGGTTGTTGACGATCGACTCGTCTTTTGAACAACCAACAAAAATGGCAGTGGCTATTGATAAAGCTATAAGGTGGGTTACAAAATTCTTTTTCATAATGTACCGTTTTTAAAATTAGAGAATCGGTTTTAAAATCGGTAGAGATAATGATCATTTTCAATACTGATAGTTTATATTTTTCAAATGCCATGCCAGTTGATCTGAATAATAGAAAAAGATCAAAGTGAGGAATAATATCCCTTTAGTAGTGTAATAAACTGCTGAGTATAATTATCGGATCCATCTTTGATAACTATTTCATCGATCAGCGTTTCGGATGATTTGGTTGTATTTAGTTTACCGGAAATCATAATACGAAAATTATCATGCCGGGCAGATTGTTTTACAAAAACAATTTGCTGAATGAAAAGATCGTTTTTCATGATCAGCTTTTTTATTTCTTCATTTCTTTTATAAGGCAGCAATAAATAAAAAGTTCCGTCAGCCGCGAGATATTTTTGTATGATCAATAATAATTCCCGGAGGGAGAGGTCATTGCCGTGATGAGCTATATTTTTCTTTTTATCCTCACTTTTTAATTCTTTCTCGTAAAAAGGAGGATTGCTGATGATGATATCGTATTTGTATTCGCAAGAAAAATTTCTTGCATCGGCATGAATAATATTTATTCTTCCGGGCCAGGGTGAAGCGGCGATATTTTCTGCAGCCTGTTCAAATGAATCTTTATCTATTTCAATAGAATCGATCTTTGCTCCGGGAATGATCTGCGCTATCATTAACGGTAATAAGCCAGTGCCCGTTCCTATATCAAGAAGAGTTTTAACTTTTGAATTTTTACTTTTGATTTCTTCAGCGGCCCAGGCTCCGAATAAACATGCATCCGTCGTCACTTTCATCGCACAGCGATCCTGGTGAATGATGAATTGTTTGAACTGGAAATAAGAGTTAGACACACTACGCTAATTGAAACTAATGAACGCTAATTGGCTCAAATTTACACGAATGAAATCTATTAGTATTAATTAGCGTCATTTGCGTTTTACCACTCCGCCCTCGCCGAAGCAGTAACAGAAAGATCAGCAAATTGGCCGGCGAGATATTTATAATAACCGGTGATAGCGATCATGCCGGCATTATCGGTACAATATTCAAAAGCCGGGATGAAAGTTTTCCAATGATATTTATTTCCTTCCTCTTCAAATGCTTTTCGCAGCCCGCTGTTAGCAGAAACACCGCCGGCCAGGCAAATATCTTTTATACCTGTTTCTGTCGCTGCCTTTTTTAATTTATTCAGTAAGATAGTAACGATGCGCTGTTGAATGGAAGCGCAGATATCAGGAAGATTGTTTTGAATGAATGTCTTTTTTTCTTCTTCGGTCGCTTTGAATTCTTCTTTATACAAATTGCTTTTGCCTGCATTTTGCAAAAAATAAAGGATCGATGTTTTTAACCCGCTGAAACTAAAATTCAATCCCGCTAACTGTGGCTCCGGAAATTTAAAACGACCAGGATCGCCGTCTTTTGCATATTTATCGATCAATGGACCGCCGGGATAGGGAAGTCCTAACAATTTTGCCGATTTATCAAATGCTTCGCCGGCTGCATCGTCAATCGTTTCACCGATCACTTTCATTTTGGTGGGTGATTCACACAAAACAATTTGTGTATGACCACCGCTGACCGTCAGGCATAAAAAAGGAAAAGACGGTTTAGGATCACCGATCAAATTGGCCAGCACATGTGCCTGCATATGATGAACAGCGATCAGCGGTTTGTTGAGCGACTGCGCCAGTGATTTCGCAAATTGTGAACCTACGAGCAATGAGCCGATCAATCCCGGGGATCGTGTGAAAGCAATGGCATCTACACCAGGCAACGGGCAATTTGCAATTTGCAAAGCCGAATTTACAACAGGCACTATGTTTTGCATATGTGCCCTCGATGCAAGTTCCGGCACCACGCCTCCATATTGTTCATGTACTTTTTGCCCGGCAATAATATTGGAAAGGATCTTTCCGTCACGGCAAATGGCTGCCGATGTTTCGTCGCAGGAAGACTCTATGGCAAGGATCGTTATCAATGTTAAGTGCTAAATTTTAAATGCTATACCAGGCAAATTTAATTTAACATTTAGCATTTAAAATTAAAAATTACCTGGCACGTATTGCCTCTACCGGGTCCATCCTCGCTGCTTGTCTTGCCGGGATAAAACCCGCCAGCACACCTACAATGATACAAATGATGATAGCGAGTATCATATTATTAGTTGAAATAAAAACGGGGAAGTCTAATACGGAGGATAATAATTGCGAAAGCAAAAAGACCAGTGTAAGCCCGATCAATCCGCCGATGATACAAAGAAAAGCCGACTCTAATAAAAATTCCGCCAGTATCACTCTTCGTTTGGCGCCGACTGCTTTTTTCAAACCGATCTGGCTGGTACGTTCTCTTACCGAAACGAACATGATATTGGCAACGCCAAACATTCCCACTATCAATGATAATGCTGCAATGGCCCAGCCGCCCACATTAAGACTTACAAATGCCTGGCTGATCGCAGCGCTGAAATCGTTGACATCATTCAATGAAAAATCATCCAGTTTTTTAGGGCTGAGTTTATGAATGGCTCTTACCGATCCTGTCAGTTCTTCTTTTAATGCTTTGCTTGAAAGATCATCTTGCCCCTGCACCATTATCAAAGGGTCGGATCTTCTTTCATCCATTACAGTGCGGGCAAATTTGTAAGGCAATATCACATTCTCATCGAAGTTCCAGCCGCCGATCATTTGCTTGCCCTGTTTTTTTATTACACCGATCACCTGTAATTTTTTTCCTCTCGTGATAAGCATTTTGCCGACCGCTCTTTCGGGAATACCGAATAATTTTTCCGCAACGGTTATCCCGATCACCATTACATTACTTCCCTGGTTGAATTCTGCTTCTGAAATATAACGGCCTATAGTTATATCGATCGGCTGAATGATATTGAATTGTTCGGTGATGCCATACAATTGTACATTGGATAAACGGTTGTCTTCAAATTCAACATTATCCTGTACATCGATCTTAAAAGCGGCGTATTTGGCGGAAGGAGTTCTTGCAAGTATCTCTTTCATTTCGCCATACTTTGGTACCGGCCGGTTCACATATCTCCAGTAAGGATAATCGGGACCGCCGCCTGCGGTATAATCCCATTTATCCATATAAATAGTATTGGTGCCAAGCGCTTTTATTTCATTCTGGATATTCCGTTCAAGGCTATTGACAACGGTTAGAACACCGATGATGCAGAAGATACCGATCGTAACGCCGAAAAGCGAAAGGAATGTACGGAGTTTGTTTTTCCATAATTCCTGCAGCGCCATTTTAAAACTGCTGCCAATGATCTCTAAACTGCGTCGAATCATAAAGCAAAATTACTTTGATTTAAACCAAAGGTGCAAAGATTTTAAGTTCTGTAATGTATCACCCGATAGCTATCGGTTTGAAAAAAGCCGGGAAGACGGGAAGAAATTGACTTACAGATTGTTTTTCTTATCGTCTTCCCGGCTTACCGCCAAATGTATTTGTTTTATCTTGCCGCCCAGTTAAAAAGATACAGTGGAGAATACTTCAACATTCAGCGAACGCAGCAATGACTTTTTCAGGAAACCTTACTCGATCACCGGCATTTTTGCTGTAGCCCTTCTTTTATTCCTGCTTCCTTTTGTACAATTCAAATGCGCTTCTGTAAAGGTTGCTGAGAATACCGGTATCGGTATCGCTACCGGTGCACCATGGAAGATATCCATGTACTGGGGTAATAATGCTATCTCAGAAAAAATGCGTGACTCTGTAAAAAGAGATGAAAGTTTATTGCGGACAAGGCCTAATATTTTTGCAGTCGCTGCATTGGTTATCGGGGCCCTTGGTATCGCTTTTTCATTGCTAAGAAGTGAATGGCGTTCTATCACATCCATGTGTGCGGGGATATTAGGAGCCATCATGCTTATCGCATTGATGATACAAATAAAGATACTGATGCGTTCATCCAATATTGGCGGCATTGATGAGGTAGATATGGCCCTGTCCGGCGTCATCAGGGTGCATTTTACTATCTGGTATTTTCTTTCGCTGTTTGGTTTTGCTTCAGCCGGTTATTTGGGTTATAAACATAGCAGGGTTGAATTGAATGAAAAGTTGAAGGGTGCAAGGGATTTTGAATTTGAGAAAAGGGAATAGGGAGTAGCGAGTAGGGAGTAGCGAGTAGAGAGTGTGGGGATGCAAACATTTGATCGATCGGTGCAATTTTAAAAATGGCTGTTCGTTAAGTCTTCAACCGGACTTATAAACAACCAACTTTCATGCACTCCTTACAACGAAAATTTCAACTGGCTTTCATTTTCTTTACCGGCTTACAGATCTCTGCAGTACATGCGCAGCATTATCAAAAAGAGCCGCAACCGGAACTTACATTGGGTTTAAAAGTTGTTACCAGGAAAATATTATATGATAAGAACGATCTTTATAAAACCGATCCCGGTTCGATTGGATTACAACCGGGCATCCGTTATGATATACCTTTAAAAATATCCACTGATCATTACATTGATCTTTCAACGCAGGCCGGCTTCCTGTTTTGCAAAGCAAATGTGTTCGATACTTCTTTCACCGATCCGAATACAAATGTTTTTATTCACGATCATTCTTACAATCCCGCTTACCTGCCTGTATATGTTGGCATGTACAATATGTCGGCACTTTCTGTCGGGGCAGAATTATTCTATTGGAAAGGTCTCGGTACAAGAGATATCTGGGGTGTAAAATTTCTTTCGCTGGGATATAATGGAAAGCAATACCGTTTTGCTGTTGCAGGGGAGTGGTATGCGCAGGTAAAAAATGGTAAGCATGCAGGTCTGCTTTTCTCGGTTGATGTTTTTTGCAAACTGATAAGAGATAGAAAATAGTGAATAACGAGTGGGAAGACCACCAACTTCATCATTCGTTATTCCTTGTTCTGTATTCATTATTCTTTTGATCCGGCTGTCCCCGACGTCCGGGACTACTATCATCGCCTGTTGCGTCGCACTCTTGTACGTTCTGTTCGCTATTCAGCTTTGCCGAAGTACCGGCCTATGGTAATGGTCCAAAGAATGTTTAGATTTGTCTTGCATTCAAGCAAAACATTTTATGGCATTCATCCTGTATGTATTGTTGGCATTTGTTACTGCCGTTACACTTCAGCCTGGACAGGAAAGAGAAGAAATAAAAATTGTACAGGAATTATTCCGGTTAAGAAATGAACACAAGGCCGATTCGGCAGAACAATATTATGCCGATACCGTACTCGTGTATATGAAATATTTAAGAAACATTCCCCGCAAAACGATCACGCAAAGCGATAAGGCTTTCTGGAAAGCTCATCCAAAAAACAAATTTAAAATAATAGCCCCCCTGCAAATTAAAGATGTCGGCGGCATTACTATCGTCACCATCAGTGGTAAAGAATATCTTGATGGAACAAGTTCCCAATATGAAAGGATCGAGATAAAATTTAATGGAGAAAAGAGGATCAACTATTTCAGAGCGGTAATGGGTGGAAAGGGAAATGGGGAGAAGTGAGTGGAATCATTTGATCGCAGAGACATTATAGGAAAAGGGCTCGTGATGCACATACACAAAGAATGCAACCGGACGGGTTATATATGCAGTGAAGGATAATATTATTGAGTTGATATGAAAGGACGCTGGCAGTCAGATGTTAGGGGTTGGATGTTAGTGACTGCCTTTTTGTATCAACTATTTCTTTCTAATACCTTTTGACAGCAACACTTTTTCGATCCCTGCTATTCCACCGGAAAAAGGATTTCCCCTGACGATACTAAGAGAATCATTACCCCAGTGTAGCAGCAGTTCCGGCGAGCTGGAACCGAATTGCATTTTACGCATAAGGTATACCTGGGCAAGAGGAGTCAGCATATTTTCCTGGTCGTCCAGGAGGTTATTGTTTTCAAGATCGAAGATGGCTATCGTTTTTAATTTATGCGGAGGCATGGCCCGGATTTTTTTTTGATAAAGCCATACTCTCCAAAATATGATGGCGACAAATACAGCGATACCAATAAGGATAATTCCAATTTTTGTTGATCCGGTTTGATCTTTAAAGAGTATGAATTGCAAAATGCCGTTGGCCAATAAAATAAAGGCAAGCAAACCGGTTACAAAAAGAAAAGTGCTGGTCCAGGTCGCCGGTCTTTTGCTGATATATAATTTTTTGCCGGCTTCATGGATAACGATACCTGACGACTCTGCGAGTTTTGTCATGTCAGTTGATTATAGTTAACTGCATTAATTGAAATCAAACAGTTTTCTTCGGCGGCAGATCAAATGCAATGGCTTCATGTTCAAAATGCCCGTTATGCGAGCCATCGCAAAAAGGTTTATTTTTTGAAAGCCCGCAACGGCAAAAAGAAACAATTTCTCTTCCCTGTAAATTATAAACGCCACCGTTCCTGTCAACCACTTCAAAATCGCCTTCTACTTTTAAGGAGCCGTTATTGTTAACTGTGATCTTTGTTTTTGACATGTTGTTTTTGTTTGAAATTAGTTATTAAATGCAATTTACCTTTTTATTATTATTGTATTTTTTACAACCGGGTTTTTATATTTCCTGATTAATGAAATTCCTACTATAAAAAACAGGGAACCGAAAATGAGAATTATTTTAATTACTCCAAGGCTTGCAATCAATAAAATAATACCGGCTATTGAGTGATAGTGTTGGCCGGTAACATCATATTTATTGCCTGATTCCATCCCGATGGCAATGAATAAGGACCAGCAAAAAATAACGGCAATTACTGTCATTGCTATCAAAGGCTTCCTTATTGATTTAAACTTTGGTTCTTTGATGACCTGAAAAGATGCACCGGGAATGTTGTGTTTAAAAAATTCGAATACTTCAACCCTGGTTTTGTCATCCATGATCTTTAAATGTTCGTAATCTCCCCGAAAAAGAACCTCGATGTATTTTTTACCTTCTTGCAAATTAATTGCAGAAATATAGGAAAGAGGTATGGCAAAAAAATGTTTTAGCGGAACTGTTTTCATTTCCAGGTCAAATACGGAAGACCCGATCTCATTCGATGGAGGATTTCCCTTGTAAATATATTCATCAGACAAAGCAATGATCTTGTCATCCTTTTTTTCATTACTAGTCCAGATCTTCATTGATGATTTATTTATTAAAAGGTAGTAAAAATAATACTTCGCCCTATGCGGCGCCCATTAGCGTGTGAAAATTCCATAATGCCCAATAGAATTACCGAACGCTGAAGAGTGATTATTCTTTTGTCTTTCACCGAAAGAAAAAAGAATAATAGATCAGAGATCGCAACAGGCGACGATAGTAGTAATGAAGTCGGGTCAATTATCTTCGACTACGCTCACGATAAACTCACAACCCTTCGACTGCGCTCAGGATCTTGCAACCCTCCGACTTCGCTCAGGGCAACAATCCTTACCTTTGCGAACTTTAAACATTTTAATTCCCCTTTAGGGCGCAGGGCATGAAATATCACAACGAAATACAACGACGCAAAACTTTCGCTATCATTTCTCACCCGGATGCGGGAAAGACAACACTTACTGAAAAATTCCTGTTGTTCGGCGGCGCTATACAAGTGGCCGGTGCAGTGAAAAGTAACAAGATCAAAAAATTTGCGACCAGCGATTTTATGGAGATCGAAAGACAAAGAGGTATATCGGTCGCAACATCGGTGATGAGTTTTGAATACAATACCATTCTCATCAACCTGCTCGATACACCGGGTCACAAGGATTTTGCAGAAGATACGTACCGGACATTGACAGCGGTTGACAGCGTTATTCTTGTTGTCGATAGTGTGAATGGGGTAGAGGAACAAACAAGAAGGCTGATGGAAGTCTGCCGCATGCGAGATACTCCCGTAATTGTTTTTGTCAATAAGATGGACCGTGATGGTAAGAACCGTTTCGACCTGCTGGAAGAAATTGAAAAAGAATTAAACATTGCCCTTCACCCGATGACATGGCCGATCAACAGCGGCAAGGAATTCAAAGGCGTTTATAATTTGCATGATAAGAATTTATTGCTCTTTACAGCAAATACCAAAGCCGCGGATGAAGATGCGATCTCTATTTCCAATTTAAAAGATTCGATACTGGATGATAAACTCGGAGAAAAAGATGCGGCGCAATTGCGGGAAGATGTTGAGCTGGTGGATGGCGTACATGGCAAATTGAAAGTGGAAGATTATTTAGCGGGTAAAGTAGCGCCGGTTTTTTTTGGAAGCGCTATCAACAATTTTGGTGTAAAAGAAATGCTGGATACATTCATTCGAAATAGCGCCCACACCGAGAAGCAGGGAAACAACTGCAAGAATGGTGGATGTTGAAGAAGATAAACTGAGTGGTTTTGTTTTTAAGATACATGCTAACCTCGATCCCAAGCATCGTGACCGTATCGCTTTTTTCAGGGTTTGTTCGGGAAGATTTGAGCGGAATAAATATTTCCATCATGTACGCCTTGATAAGGATGTTCGTTTCAGCAATCCTTATTCTTTTATGGCGAGAGATAAAAGTATTATCGAAGATGCGTATGCCGGCGATGTAGTGGGATTATTCGATACCGGTAATTTCAAGATCGGCGATACATTGACGGAAGGAGAAGATTTTTACTTCACCGGCATTCCTTCTTTTTCACCGGAGATATTCAAAGAAGTGGTCAATAAAGACCCGATGAAAACAAAACAACTGGAAAAAGGATTGTCGCAACTGACCGATGAAGGCGTCGCACAATTGTTCACACAGTTTGGCGGTAATAAAAAGATCATTGGCTGTGTGGGTGAATTACAGTTTGAAGTTATCCAATATCGGTTGCTGCATGAATACGGCGCTTCTGTTGTGTTCAATAATCTTCCTTTTTATAAAGCATGCTGGCTGACAAGCAATGACCCGGCAAAGCTGCAGGACTTTTTACGTTTCAAACAAGCCAATTCTGCTGAAGATAAAGATGGCCATCCTGTTTACCTGGCGCAAAGCGAATGGTTTTTAAATACCGAAAGAACAAATAACCCGGAGATCGTTTTTCATTTTACTTCGGAAATTCATAAGGAAACTATTTGAGGCTAGTGGGGAGTAGCGAGTAGCGAGTAGGAATGGGAGTAATAAATTCATTAAGTGTATGAATCTGTAACATGGTAATATTCGAAACTGAGAGACTGATCGTTCGGCAATTCAATGAGAATGATAAAGACAATTTCTTTTTATTAAGTGGTAATCCCGATGTGATGCAATACATCAGGAATGTAAGTACCCGGGAAGAAAGCGATAAATTCTTACTGGAAAATATTACAGGCTATCAAACCAATCCTCATAAAGGCCGTTGGGCGGTTACGGGTAAAGAAGACGGATCATTTGTTGGTTCCTTTGCGATCATTCCATTACCAAATGAACCGGATAAAATTCAATTGGGTTATTCTTTACGTATTGAGAATTGGGGAAAAGGATATGCTACAGAACTTACAAAAGCCGGTCTTGCTTATTTCATGAATAATTATTCGTTACCCGAAATATTCGGCGTAACAGAAACTCCCAATGTGGCTTCGCAAAAAGTTTTGCTGAAAGCAGGATTTCAACCCGCCGGTTCTTTTATAGAAGGAGAAAAAGAACTGCTGGTATTTGTTGTTAAGAGAAAGGACTACTAAAGTTTTGTAACTCCCGTATAATTATGCGGCGTTATCTTTTTCAATTCCTTCTTTACATCGTTGCCGATCTTCAATCCATCGATAAAATCATGCATTGATCTCTTATCGATCTTTTTATTTCCTCTGGTAAGGTCTTTCAACGCTTCGTAAGGATTGGGAAAATTCTCTCTTCTCAAAATTGTTTGAATGGCTTCAGCCACCACGGCCCAGTTATTATCAAGGTCCTCATATAATTTTTCATCATTGACAATTAATTTGTCAAGGCCTTTTTCAATGGAACGCAATGCGATCATCGTATGTGCCACCGGCACGCCGATATTACGCAACACGGTTGAATCGGTAAGATCTCTTTGTAATCTTGATACCGGCAATTTGGAAGAAAGATGTTCGAATATGGCATTGGCCATTCCTAAATTCCCTTCTGCATTTTCAAAATCGATCGGGTTCACTTTATGCGGCATAGCGGAAGAACCTACTTCGCCTTTTTTTGTTTTTTGTGTAAAATATTCCATCGATACATAGGTCCATATATCGCGGCAAAGATCAATAAGGATATTATTGATGCGTTTGATACAATCGAAATGAGCAGCGAGACCATCGTAATGTTCGATCTGCGTGGTGAACTGCTGGCGATGCAAACCCAGTTGCTCCATGAATTCATTTCCCATTTTTACCCAATCCACTTTTGGAAATGCAACATGATGCGCATTGAAATTGCCGGTAGCGCCGCCAAATTTTCCGGAAAAAGGAATATTGATGAATTGTTCAACCTGGTTCTCGATCCTTTCAGCAAAGACCATGATCTCCTTTCCCAGGCGGGTAGGACTTGCGGGTTGTCCATGCGTATGCGCCAGCATCGGAATGTCTTTCCATTTTTGCGCCAGCAATTTTAATTCTGTATTCAAATTCAATAAAGCGGGCAGGTATTCATATTCGATGGAATGTTTCCAGAGTAAAGGAACGGCCGTGTTATTGATATCCTGTGAAGTAAGCCCGAAATGTATCCATTCTTTGGCTTCTTTGCCACCGCATTTTTCCAATTCATTCTTTAAAAAATATTCAACGGCTTTTACATCATGGTTGGTGGTAAATTCGATCTGTTTGATCTCCTGTGCATCTTCCGGTCCGAAATCTTCAGCCAGCTTTTGTAAATGTTTGACCGCTTTGCCCGGCAGTTTAAAGAATTTTTTATTTTCAAGGAACAGCAAATATTCGATCTCGATATTGATCCTGTATTTCATCAGGCCATATTCAGAAAAATATTCGTCAAGATGCTGTACATGTTTCCGGTAACGACCGTCGACGGGTGAAATAGAAGTGAGTGCTGTTAGTTCCATGAGCGGTTTTTAATAAAGCTGTTCCTTTACCTTTGCACCGCAAAAATAAATCAATTGAGCAAGATTCGGGTTGGCATTGTTAATTACTTCAACACAAGACCGCTGATATACGGATTGGAGAGGGCTCCCATTTCAGATATGATCGAATTGAAAGGCGATTATCCCGCCAGGCTCGCCGAGATGTTGCTGAGCGACGAGATCGATGTGGGACTTATACCTGTTGCGGTTATTCCGCAATTACCTTCTTATCATATCATCGGCGATCATTGTATAGGTACAGAAGGAGAGATCGCTTCCGTGGCTTTATTCAGCGAAGTGCCGATGGAAGAGATCAAAACGATCTACCTCGATTATCAAAGCCGTACCTCTGTTGCCTTATTGAAATACCTGGCAAAAGATTATTGGGGCATCGATCCGGAATTTGTACAGGCTGTTAACGAAGATTACCGCAAAGAGATCAAAGGAACGACAGCAGGTTTGGTGATCGGCGACCGGGCTTTTGAACAGCGAAAGATCTCCACTTTTATTTACGACCTGGGATCAGAATGGAAAAAAATAACGGGATTGCCATTTGTATTTGCAGCCTGGATCAGCAAAAAACCTTTGCCGGATAATTTTATCAGGCTGTTTGATGAAGCCAATGCTCTTGGTCTTCAAAAGATCGATGAGATCGTTGCGATGAACCCATTTGATCTTTATGATATGAAAAAGTACTACACTTTGCATCTGAACTATCATCTTGATGAACCAAAACGAAAAGGTATGGCCCATTTTTTAGAGCTTTTGCCCTGAAAATGACCTGAGTTAAGTTTTTGATTAGCGAGTTGGCCTTACCGGGAGAAATAGATAACTTTAATATTTACAACTACAACCAATGGTTAAGACCCGCCACCTGCTGCTTGCAATCGCATTCTATTTACTGCAATCAACTACTAATGCTCAAACTGGTAATGTGCCTACAGGTACAGATACTGCCTGTCAAAATGGATTATCAGTATTTCAAAAACTATATAAAGCTGCCAATGAAGACCTGTCGGAATGGTTGACCACCACAGCCGATAGCGGCTATGTATTCTGCGGCGAGACCAATAGTTTGGGCAGTGGTAGTTATGATGGCATGGTGACCAAAGTGGACAGGAGAGGAGCTACGGTATGGAGCAAAGCCGTCGGTGGAAGTGGCGACGACAGGTTGTATGGAGTAACCCGGACAAGTGATAATGGTTTTATTGCAGTTGGTGTTACAAGATCGTATGGAAATACGGCCGGTGATGCATGGTTGGTAAAACTCGATGCATCCGGTACTGTTCAGTGGTCAAAAAAATATGGAAATGGAAATGTAAATGGAGAGATCGCTTTTGAAGTGGTGCAATTATCTGATGGCGGTTATGCTTTTTGCGGCGCCCACCAATATGCGGCCGGAGTTACAGAAAGTTTTATAGTAAGAACGGATAACCAGGGTAATATTACCTGGAGTAAACAATATGGTCACGGTGGTTCGGATGAAGCATGGGGAATTACCGAGGACGGCAATTCATTGATGGTAGTAGGTTTTTACAGGGCGCCGGATCTTTATGACGGTTATGTAATGAAATTAGATAAAGCAACAGGCGCTGTTCAATGGAAAAAAACATACGATGCAGATAATAATCGCCATACGTTAATGGCAAAATTAAAATTAACAAGCTCGGGGTACCAGGTGTTTTCGCTTGTGATGGATGATTTTAACGGTACCAACCAGCAACATTGTATCTGGAATCTTGCTACAGACGGTACTGTACAGGGCGTACGGAAGATCGTGATACCGGGAACCCACACGACCGGTTATGGCTGGACCCCTCTGGCAAATGGTGGATTTGTAACTGTCAACGGCGAGAATAATACCCAGGCAGATGTTTTCATAACTAAAGTTGATGCCGGTGGAAATATTACCTGGTCAAAGAAATATATAAAACCAGGTTTTCAATCGATCAGGGCCATGATAGGTTCTGCAGAAGGCACAGGATTCACAGCTATTGGAACGGATAAACAAACAGGCGATCTCAACGATGTTTTTATCTTAAAGGTGGATAGCTTGGGTAGCCAGGGTTTTTGTCCTACCATAAATACAACTGATGTAACAATTACGCTTCCTGTTTTTACGACATCTTCTATTAGTACGCCAGGTATAGCAGATGTAGCGCTTAATAATCCTGTTATTACAACGACGGTAGTAAATTATCTCCCGGTTACTTCTACCGTATGTTATAGTTGTGCCATCACCATTCCTGTTCTTCCGCCGGATACAGTATGCTCAAATACTCTTTCTCTTTACCAGAAAATATACAGCGGATCAAAAGATGACCTGGCAGAATGGATGGCGGTAGCGGCTGATAGTGGCTATGTGATAGCCGGCCAGACAAACAGTTTTGGCGCCGGGGGCATTGATGGTATGCTGATAAAGATCAAAAAGAATGGTAGCGTGCAATGGAGTAAAGCTATTGGAGGAAGTAATAATGATATTTTATTCGGAATAAAGAAAACAAGTGATAATGGTTTTATAGCTATCGGTCAGACAAAATCATTTGGTAATGCTGCCGGCGAAGCATGGCTGGTAAAAACAGATGCGGCAGGTACCGTTCAATGGACCAAAAAATATGGAGATGGTAATGCGGTAGGTGATAATGCATATGAAGTGGTTCAAACTTCAGATGGCGGTTATGCTTTTTGCGGCGCCCATTTGTATGCCGGTGGAGTCTCGCAAAGTTTTGTTGTGAGAACCGATAACCAGGGCAATGTAGTATGGAGTAAGGTCTTTGATGAAAGCGGTTCAGACGAAGCATGGGGATTGATGGAAGATGGCAACTCGTTGATGGTAGTTGGATTTTACCGGGCGCCGAATTTCTATGATGGATATTTAATGAAGCTGGATAAAGCAACCGGAGCTGTTCAATGGAAAAGAACTTATGATATAGATATCAACCGTCATACAATGATGGCGAAAATAAGAACGACAAGTTCGGGCTACCAGGTATTTGCTCTTGTAATGGATGATTTTAACGGCACTAATCAGCAACATTGTGTTTGGAACCTGGCTACAGACGGAACGGTACAAAGTGTTCGGAAGTTAATAGTACCCGGCATCCAGACCAGTAGCTACGGATGGGTTCCATTACCTGATGGCAGCTTTGTAGTTGCTAACGGCGAAAGTAATAATGCGGCTGATGTAATAATGACGAAAGTAAATGCAGCCGGAAATATTGTTTGGTCGAAAAAATATGCAAGAGCAGGAAAACAAGCGATAAGAGTATTGATCGGATCCCCGGATGGCGGTTTTGCTGCCGCAGGCATAAACAATAACCCCGGAATATCAGCAGACAGCAGCGATGTATATTTTCTTCGCTTTGATAGTTTGGGTAACCAGGGGCCTTGTTCGGCTGCCAGTACGAATGATGCATCGGTACAAACACCCGCTTTCACGTCTTCAGTTATAACCTCCGGAACAGTGAGTAATGTTACTATCAATAACCCGGTGATGAATCCGGCTATAGCGAATTTTGTGCCTTCTACTAATGTTCTTTGTTTCTATTGTGTGCCTAAACCAACAGGTACGGAATGGCCTCTTACCGGGCGGATGTCAGGCGGGCATGAAATAAGGATGTACCCGAATCCTGTTTTCAATGGCACTGTTACATTGCAGATAAATGCTTTGTATAATGATAAGGCAACGATCAATATAGTCGATATCAATGGTACCGTACGTTATTCTGTAGGAACAAAAGATATTTCAAAAGGACAAAACCTTTTGAAGATAGATTTCCCGATGTCGCTTCGTAATTATTCAAACTATATAATCGAGATCCAGTTTAAAGATTATACTACCGCTGCCAAAGTTTTTGTATTCAGATAATTTAAATCACCAGTTTATGAATAAGACCCGCTTAATAACTGTATTTATTTTTTCATTATTAGTTATTGTATTTATTGCTTGTAAAAAAACAGGTCCCGCCGGACCAGCAGGCGCTACTGGTTCTACTGGTGCAACAGGTCCCGCAGGACCAACCGGCCCAACCGGCACAACAGGACCAACAGGGCCACAAGGTCCACTGGGTCCACAGGGACCAACAGGTCCGCAAGGCCCGATCGGTACGGCCAATGTTATTTATTCAAGATGGACAACGGGTTCAACGTGGACATTGGATGGCGCTACTGGTTTAGCTTATTATAATATGGTCGTTGCACCGCTTACACAAGGCATATTAAGTGGCGGAGATATTCATGTTTACTGGGCGGTACTAGGAGATACGGTAAATAATGTAAGACAATTGCCATTCGCTGAAAGTATCGCAGGCACTGTTTATTTTCATAATCCCAAATACTCGGTAGGAAATATAAGAGTGGAAACCAGTAATCTTACAATGGGAATTACAAACCGGTACAGGTATATCCTTGTTCCCGGCGGTGTATTGGGTGGAAAGAATACGATCGATTTTTCAAACTACCACGAAGTGCTGAGAAGACTTGGAATACCTGAATAAGTATTACGATAAGGTCTTTTTCATTCTTACCAGGTCTGCTTCCATCATTTCAGTGATAAGGTCATCCAATGTACAGGTGGGTGTCCAGTTCAGTTTTTCTTTTGCTTTGGAAGCATCGCCGAGTAAAATATCAACTTCGGTTGGACGATAATATCTTTTATCTACAGTGACCACATTTTGCCCCGCAGGTAATTGATAAAGCGGGTTGCTGCATTTTACAACAAAGGCTTTTTCATTTTCATCCTTCCCTTCAAAACGAAGTTCAATGCCGCAATGTGCAAATGATTTTATCACAAAATCCCTCACCGTATTGGTAATGCCTGTTGCAATTACAAAATCTTCCGGTTTCTCCAGTTGAAGAATGCGCCACATTGCATCCACATAATCCCTTGCATGCCCCCAATCTCTTTTTGCATCCAGGTTTCCTAAATAAAGGGTTTGTTTTTTCTTCAACACGATCTCCGATACACCTCTTGTTATTTTTCTTGTAACAAATGTCTCGCCTCTTACCGGGCTTTCATGATTGAATAAAATACCATTACAGGCAAACATGCCATAAGCTTCCCGGTAGTTAACAGTGGTCCAGTAAGCATATAATTTAGCAACGGCATAAGGAGAACGGGGATAGAAAGGCGTTGTCTCATTCTGCGGCATTGCCTGCACCAAACCATATAATTCAGAAGTAGAAGCCTGGTAGATCTTTGTTTTCTTTTCCAAACCAAGAATGCGAACCGCTTCCAATATCCGGAGAGCACCCATACCATCCACATTGCCGGTGTACTCGGGTGTCTGGAAACTGATGTGCACATGGCTCATAGCGCCGAGATTATAGATCTCATCCGGCTGTACTTTTTGAATGATATGAAGGATGCCGGCCGAATCGGTCAGGTCGCCATAATGAAGAAAAAGGTTGACATTGTCTTCATGGATATCCCTGTATAAATGGTCGATCCTGTCGGTATTGATCAGCGAAGATCTTCGCCGGATACCATGCACTTCATAACCTTTATTGATCAGTAATTCTGCCAGGTAAGCTCCATCCTGCCCGGTAATGCCCGTGATTAATGCCCTTTTTTTCATTTATTGATTTTAGCTGTGACGCCGGCAAAAATACAATTTTGCACCATACTGTATTTGACGCTAAGTTTGCAGCTGTCAATTCGTAATATATGGCAGAAACATTAGGTTCTTTATGTGATAAACTCACGATCGTAAAACTGAAACAATATCATTCGGAAGATGAAGCCCGTTTGCAGAGCCTGGAGAAGCAGGAACGGCAACTGCAGGCCGAGATCAATGAGTTTATTGAAGAAGCTGTTGCCGGCAATATTCCACCGGACAAACTCACTTTCTCTGCCAATAAGGTTTTTAAAAAAGAAGGGAACGAGACCCGCGATATTGCCGGGGAGATCGGTGAAGTTTTTGCAGAACTGGCCAAAGTCAATTGCGACCTCTGGCATGAACAGGAAAAAGTGTACGAGTTCGATAAAGTTTCAGCCGATCAAAAAGATTCGGTGATAAAAAAGCTCGCAGTATTGAACCTCGAACGTAATAAATGTATCGATGCTATTGACAGGCAATTTCAGTCAATGATCAACGGAAAGAATTAATTATGCCGAAAGCCCTCATTTTTGGTGTACATGGCCAGGACGGTTTCTATTTAGATCAATTACTTACTCAAAATGGTATTGAAGTTACCGGTGTTTCCCGTACGCCGGGAGAGTGGACGCAGGGCGATGTTGCCGACCGTAAATTGGTTGAATCATTGGTAAAAGAAAAGAAACCTCAGTATATTTTTCATCTTGCCGCTAATTCAAAAGTTGATCATGCATTGCTTTTCGAACACCAGGCTACTATTGTCAATGGTACGTTGAATATATTGGAATCGGTACACTCGCATTCGCCTTCTTCAAAAATTTTTATTGCCGGCAGCGGACTCCAGTTTGATAATACCGGAGAACCGATCAATGAGCGGTCATCATTTATTGCAAGCGATGCATATTCATTGGCCCGTATTCAATCGGTGTATGCGGCCCGTTATTACCGCAGCAAAGGAATAAAAACCTTTGTTGGTTATTTATTTCATCATGATAGTCCATTACGTTCAAGTGCACACCTGAATAAAAAAATTGCCGAAGCTGCCCATGCTGCTGCAAAAGGCATCGATCATCCGCTCAGCATTGGAGATATTTCGGTAGAAAAAGAATTTGGGTTTGCCGGCGATATTGTGAAAGGCATATTTCATCTTGTGCAGCAGGATGAAATATACGAAGCATGCATTGGTACGGGCAAAGCTTATCCTGTTCAAAAATGGCTGGAACTTTGTTTTGATACAGCAGGTAAGAACTGGAAAGATTTTGTCGGGCAAAATAAAAATTATGTTCCCGGTTTCAAAAGACTGGTCAGCGATCCTTCTGCTATCGAAGCAACAGGATGGAAAGCCGGAACATCCATTGAAGAATTAGCTGCTATGATGATCAATTCTCTCTCTCAAAAATGAAGCAAGCTCCTGCAAAAATATTATTGGGCATGCTGGTCGCTAACGGCGATTGTTTGTTAGCCACTGTTTTGGCTAAACAAATAAAAAAAGATTTTCCCGGTTGTCATCTTACATGGGCCATCAGTGATCTTTGCCGGCAGGTGATCGAAAATAACCCGGATGTTGATGCGATATGGGAAGTAAAATTGGCTGATAAAAAATCCGGCGAAAAGCAAGCCTGGTTCTCTTTTGCTGAAGAAGCTGAACAAAGAAAGGAGAGAGGGGAGTTTGATGAGATCTTTTTGACACAGATATATCCTTCCAATGTTCATAATTATGATGGTACGACAAGAGGTACTATTTATAATGCATATCCTCATACAGTAACTGTCGATGCAAGACCTGTACTACGTTTGCAAGACGAAGAAACAGCGGCGGTCAAAAAATTTGCAAATGAAAATAATTTACAGAACTATAAGAATGTAATTCTATTTGAATGTTCTGCATTCAGCGGGCAATCTTTTGTAACACCGGGTTGGGCAATAGAAGTTTCAAAAAAATTGGTTGAACAATTCGAAGGGCTTGCTATAATAATTTCTACGCATCTTACAATAGAAAGTCCGAATGCAAGAGTGATCATCGCCAACAATATTTCATTGAGAGGAAATGCAGAACTTACAAAATACTGCAGTTTACTGGTAGGTTGTTCAAGCGGCATTACCTGGATGGCAACCACCGATTGGGCAAAGCGATTGCCGATGATACAATTCCTGAGAAGAGGAATTGGTTTCACATTCGCTTCGGTTGTTTATGATCATAAATACTGGGGGCTTGACGATTCGCAGATCATTGAAACAACTAATGATAGTATTGACAATGCAATAAATTTGATCGGGGATGTGATAAAATATGGTATTCCGGAATGCAAGCCAACATTTCATCAGCGATTGAGACCAAAATTCAGATCCTTGCTTAAGTATAGTTTTATGTTCTTCCGCCGGGGTAAGTTCGGCAGATCGGTTACAATCGCCAGGAATTTTATCCGGAGAAATTATATAAGAAAAGAAAGGCCTGTTTAATTATAGCAATGCTTTATAAGCGTCCTTTCTGCAAAAGATACTGTTGATATAAGTATCCGCATACACAAAATATCCTTTTGAAAGAAGATAATTGATCAGCTCTGTGTTTTTTGTTTCCTTATCGTTGGCGGCATAACCCAGTGTTTCTACACAAATTACTTCCGGTTTGAACGTATTGAAATCGATCGTCTGCAGAATAGCAAGATCAAGTCCTTCCACATCCAATGAAATAAGATCAGGATGAGGAGAAAAATGTTTTGCCATCACATCATTGATCCGGATAAGCGGAGTTTTAATAACAGCTTCGATCTTATATTTACCAACTGTTGCATTACCTGTCGTTTCCCAAAACATAGCTTCTTCTTTTGAAAAAGTCCCAAGCCCGTTCGCTTCTTCGGGAAACAAATAAAAATCGGCTTCCGTTTGTTCATTAAAAGCAATGCCAGCATTGATACAGGTATCTTTTTTTCTTTTACGGTTAAATTTTTTATACAAATAAGGATTCGGTTCTATGCAAACACCGGTACTTCCTTTTGAATACAATAAGTAAGTATTGCTTATCATGAAAGGCTCATTGGCGCCGATATCGAGATAAGAAGGTTTTTTTATACCGAGCCTTGCAAAAAGATCTTTAATGATGATGTCTTCCCCGTTTTGCGAGTAGCTGATCCGTGAATGCGGAAACAAATAACCGGAATAGATCTTCCGTAAAACTTTTTCAATGAAAAGCCGCATACAAAAAGGATTTATAATAAAGCCGTGTCAGTCTCCGGAAATATTTATCAAATTTATACCGAAGCGATCTTTTATTAAGAATTGATAATTGTACTGGTTCCCCGGGCGGATCTTTTTTTCCCACAGCCAGTTTATCCAGCATTTTTTCAAACAATAATTTGAAACTCGCAGCCGACCAATCCTCTTTCATTTTTTTTACGACCGGCGGCGACTGCTGAATAGATTGCGCTAACGACAACTTCGGGTAAGGCTTCAAATAGGTTGCGACATGACGGAAAGTAGAATTATCAGAAACAGCCAACGGCCTTTCACTGGTAATAGCCTGGTCGGTGGTGGCAGCCAGGCCCGGCATATTGCGATCATATAAAAAACAGTTCAATGTATTTTCACTGCACCAGTAAATGAGTTTTTCCTTACTCATAAAATCATGTGTCACCCGTACTTCAACACCTTCTTTGGCCAATGATTGGCATTGTGCAGCCAGTTCCTGTGCATATCTATGACTCGGATCGGTATAAGTGCCATGCGGGATATTGATACGGACGATCGCTTTATCAAATTCTTTGTTCACTGCTTCCACCACATGTTCGAAGCCTTTGCCTTTTGTGGCAAAACCAAAACTCCCGATCACCGGTATATCATTTTTTTGAGTTGACAATTCTCCATGATATTCATCCAGCGGCCTTGGAAATACAAAAACTTTTTTGTGTTTGAATGTCATCGAAGGATCGAGTACGCAATAAAAATCAAAATCGAAAGGCGAACAATACACAAAAGGATCATTGGGTAATATCTCTAAAACGATCGTTCCTTTTAATCCCGGCAATTCTTTTATACTGCGGGTATCCAGCCAGCCGGTAGTACTGAAATGATAATTGAATAAATAAAAGTCATAACCGCCGGGTATGGTAAGGTCCGCTTGTTTCAATTCAAAATAATCAAGCGTATAGTTCGAAGACCCTTTGATACAATGAAAGACCATCAGCCCGGATTCATGAATACTGCAGATCGCTTTTTCTGTATTTATAAAAAGGCCTTTTATCAAAGTAGAATGATTGAGTTATTGTAATGCCGGTACAAACCTGGCTGTGAGCAGCAATTGGTTGCCCCGGTCATTAAAAGCAGTAGTGTTATACAGTGCGCCCGGTGTTATTTCAACCAGTTTCCAGTTATAGGTTGCGGAATTTCCATAATCAACAGTGATCTGCATTTCATGTTTATCAGCCGAAGAGAACCGCCATATCATTGAGTAAGTCTCTCCATTGTCGGCTGTATAAGTGCCGCTGCCATTTTCTTTGAATTTTATCCGGATAACGTCATAATTTGTTTTAGTAGTATTCTCGCCGTTTCTTTTGTAATGTGAATTCCTGCCTTCAGAGTTCCTGGCTACTTCATCCAGTTTCCATTCATTAGCAGTCAGCATTTGTTCTTTTGACCGGGCCGCCCGGTCTTTATTACAAGTACTTACCGTGGCCAGCAATGTAGCAAGGGGGATCATTGCGATTTTCAAAAATACCATAGTATAAAAATTTAAACGATTTCAATAAATGGTAATGGAAAAATAAATTTACCGCCGGCAGCACGGTATTCCTTCTCTCTTCCTAAAATATCATTCCTGAAATGCCAGGGTAATACAAATAAATAATCGGGCTTCATTGCTTTTGCTTCCGCTTCAGAAACGATCGGTATCAATGTGCCCGGAGTATATGAACCGAATTTTTGTTCATTCACTTCTGCAATGCAATCGAGGTATTGGGTACCGATATTACAATATTGCAGTAATACATTTCCTTTTGTAGAAGCCCCATAACCGATGATCTTCTTGCCGTCATTCTTTAGTTTATCGAGCAAACTGATCAAACTATTGCGGTGTTCAACTACTCTTTCTGCAAATTCACGGTAAGGTTTCTCTGTATTCAATCCCATTTTTATTTCTTCTTCCAGCATCCAGTTAATAACTGCATCGTTGCTTTTAAGCGGAGAATTTTTCTTTGCTGCTGTAATGGCAAAACTTCCTCCATTGATATCGTTCTGTTCGATATCGATGATCTTCATGTTGCATTTATCCAAAATATATTTTACAGCAATAAGAGAATAATATTCCAGGTGTTCCTGGCAGATCGTATCGAATGAATTGGTGCGCAGCATGGCAGGTAAATAACTTTGTTCGAAATGCCAGATGCCATTATCTGCCAATACCGATTCGATATCGGATGCAAATTTTACCGGGTCTTCCAAATCGTAGAACATAGCAATGGAAGTAACGATCGTTGCTTTTTCCTGCGGAAATATTTTCCGGAAATTATCAGCCGTAAAAAAATCGGGGACCAGTGAAATATCACCGGTATAATACTCCTTGAATTTTTTTCCGGTAGGATCGATACCGATGCGGCGCAAATCCGGTGGATAGCATTTCAGCGAAGTAGCATCATTGCTGCCGATATCTAAAATGATATCGCCGGCCTTTGGTTGTACTTTTCTCAACAGCATGTTCACTTTATTCTGCAAATGAATGACCATGCTTTGATTCAAACCGGAACGATAACCATAATTATCGCCATACATTTCATCCAAACTGTAGGATTGTTTCATTTGAACCAAACCGCTGTCGGGGCACCAGACCATATCCACAGGGCCTTTGGTTACCAGTTGGTCTTTGGAAGTGGGGAAAACACCCGTCAGGTATTGTTCGCCTAATGATAATACATTTACTAAATTGCTGCTGCCGCTGATCCTGCAACGGGTAATTTCCTGATACATTAATTTTACCGGATTTAAAGCTGCAATATTAAGCCATTTTACGCCAACTGAATGAAGGTATCGGTCATCATCATTAACTATAACACTTTTACTTTAACCAGTAATTGTATCCGCTCTGTTATTTGGTTTACGATCGGGGTGGAGTACGAGATCGTTTTAGTGGATAATGCATCCACCGAATGTGATGCGGATGAATTTTTAAAAGATTTCCCGGGTATCAAACTGGTGAAGAGCAAGGCCAATGGTGGTTTTGCGTACGGCAATAACCTGGGGATCGAACAGGCTACGGGCGACTATATCCTTTTATTGAACAGCGATACTGAATTAAAAGAAGATAGTATCAGCCCGGCTGCATTGTATATGCAACAACATCCCGGTTTGGGTATTTTGGGTTGCCGGATGACCTATCCTAATGGAAATATTCAATACACGGCCCGCCGTTTCAGATCGATTAGCTGGGAATTGCTCGATCTGTTTCGTTTTATTCCATTACTGATGCCTTACAAAAAAAGAGCAAAGCGCATGTTGGGTAAATATTTCCGGCATGACGAGAATATGGAATGTGATTGGGTGAATGGCGCTTTTTTTCTTTTTCCTAAAAAGATACTTGAAATATTCCCGGTTAAAAAACTCGATGGCCGTTTCTTTATGTATGGAGAGGACCAGTTATGGTGTGAACAGGCCAGCAATGCGGGCTATAAGATATTTTTTTATGCTGATACAACGATCATTCATATAAACAGCGGAAGCACCGGCCTGTCAAAACAATTATCGCTGCGCAAAACAATGATGAAGCATGAACTGGAAATAATGAAGCTGAGGCAGGGCAAAGGCTTTTATTATTATGCTTTCAAAATGATCTATGGTTTTAAAGAAGGTTCGAAGAATTTGATAAAGAAGATCTATTATAAACTCACCGGGAAGCTTATAAGGTGAGAATTTAATTTTACCACATAGAAGCAGTAGGATCATAGCCGCTCATAGGGTTAACTATGTGTCCGCTATGATCCTACTGCTCCTATGTGGTGAAGATTACGCAAAACAAATTCAGACAACTTACGATCAAAGTATAGGTGTCACCTTTTCAATAATATTCTTCCAGCCATATTCTTTATAATAAGCTGCAGGCGTAGGTTGCAATGGTTCTTTAGCGATCTTAATTATTTCCGCAGCGAAAGCCGACCAATCATTATCATTTACTACTACCAGTTTTGGACCGCTTATATTCCTGTCCATCCCGGCAGCGCCGCTCTGTGATGAAACTACTGTTGCGCCAAAAGCGATCGCTTCAACCATTTTTGTTTTGATGCCACCACCGCTTTGAACCGGGTTCAAAAATATATCAGCCGCTTTGAAATATGTTTCAATATCATTTACAAAACCGGCATAAATGATATTCTTATTGGCAAATTCTTTCAACCCATTCCGTTCTTCGGGTAAGCCTTTGCCGCAAATAATGATCTTGTATTGCAGGTCCTGTTCTGATAAACGTGGATTTATTTCTTCCAGGATAATATCCAGCGCATCGAGGTTTGGTTTGTAATTAAGCAAGCCATTGAACAGAAGGATCTTTTCTCCGGTTGCAATTCCATGTTTATTAGAAACTAATTTTTTATGATCAGCTTTATCGGTAGGATCGGTATTTATATCAACCCCAAATGGAACGATCAGTGATTTTTCTTTTTTCAATTTCCATTTTGAAACGGCAAAATCGCGGTCTTCGGGAGTAATGAAAAGAACCGCATCGGCGCTGCGCAAACATTTTCTTTCATAAGTTCTTAAGATGGGCCACCACCATTTACCTACACTGCGGAAACGCTGGTACTCGATATTATGCGTATGAATGATCGTTCTTATCCCTGTTCTCTTCTTTATTTTTTTGGCAAGCCACCCATAATAAGGATGTTCCCAGATGATCGCATCGTATTTTTCTTTTTGTATAAGCTCGGTGAGTTTGCCAACAAGGCTGCGGTCATGATACCGGGAAAAAGATGCTTTGAGCAATGGAATGATCTTATACGCTGCAAGTGCTGTATCATTCTTTGCAACAGAAACAACAGTAAGGTCAACTTCCCGGCCGAGGTATTCAAAAAATTTTGCAATGAATTTCTGTCCCCCGGAGAAATAAGGCAAATAGGAGTAAGGAGCTATTGCAAGAACTTTCTTCATGCTACATCTTCTCCATAAGGAGGAGTAGGTTTCGGTTGCTTCCGGCGGCTTTGCATTTCCCTGAAATGCATATATATACCACCAATGAATAGAATGATAATAAGTATAGATGCAATGAACATGATCGATCTGCCTTTTGTCACCGAAGCTGGTTCAAAAACAAATTTCACATTGTGTTTTCCTGCAGGAAGCGAAAGTCCCCGCAACAAATAATTCACTTTGCAATATTCGGTGAGTTTACCATCGATATATGCGTTCCATCCTTTTGGGTAATATATCTCGCTGAATACGGCAAACTGCGGGCTATTGGCATTCGACTCATATTCTATCGCATCATTGTCGAATTTTGTCATTTTGATCGTCGCCGCAGAATCGGGAGTTATTGCATTCGCCCTGCAACTTGAATCGACAACTACCGTGTCCCTGAGATTGTTGTTTTGGAGTGCATTGAATTCTTCAACTGGTCCATTCACTACTTTGATCGATTTGGCCAGCCAGCAATTGCCGTACGCTTCAGGATTTGGTATCACCGATTCTGAACGACTCTGTTGATTGTAAATAATAAAATATTTTGCATTCAGCATATTCAATACGGCGGGATTTACATTCTCCCGTGATAAATACCTGTCCAGCACATCCTGGTAAAGTCTTAAACGGGCAGGATGATAACCACTGATACTTTTAAAGAAAGAAGATGTTCGTGCATCAAACACAGGATTTACGCCACTGTTGAATACCCTGAAATTCGGGTCGGTGTCCTTCTGTATTATTTGCTCCGATTGTGTAGGAACAAAATGTTCTGATCTCAGTTCGTCGGCGCTTACATATTTTTCATCGGGGAGATACGGTTTGCTGGTCAGCAATAATTCTGCACTGCCGATCACTAATATACTAACAGCAACGACGATCGCCTTGATCTTACCTTTCATATAGAAATAAAGAAGACCGACCAAAATGAGCGCAAACAACAAAGCTCTTAATAATTGTCCGCCGAACATAGCTTGCCGGTCAGCTTTCAATCCCTGCACGACAGCCCGGCCAACAGTGCCGCTCTTATCCTGTTGCGCAAAACCTTGTAACATCTCGTTATCATAACCGGCTGAATAATCCATCATCACGTACATCAATCCGAGTAAGACAAACAAGCCGCCGGTAGCATACAATATTTTTTTAAAATTCGCCTGGAGTAATTCCTTACTTTTTTCATTGTACAATAAATATTGCAATGCAAGTATGGCCACGATCGTAATGGTCAATTGCGGGATCACCTGTGCCATGGAAGGCGCCCTGAATTTGTTATATAATGGAAGGCGTTCGAAAAGAAAAGTATTAAAGCCCGCAAAATTTTTACCCCATGAAAGAATGATGCCCAGTAAAGTGATAGCCAGCAATCCCCATCGTAATGGGTTTTTTACAACAACAAATCCAATCAGCCCTAACAGACAAATGAACACTCCCAAATAAGCAGGACCTGCAGTAAAAGGTAATTCACCCCAATAACGTGGAAGTTGCTCGGTAGCGAGTTGTTGCGCAGTGCCTTCATCTACTCCTGCTTTAACGAGTTTGCTTATCACTTTTGATTTCCCGGATAAATGTTTGTAGCTGTCACCGCCAAATGCATTTGGCATAAGCAGTGTGAATGATTCTGCTTTTCCAAGACTATATTCAAAAGCATAGCCCGTATCAAGTCCTGAGGTTTTTGCTATTTTAACGGTGTCTCCCCGGTTCTTTCCCAGGTCTATACTTTTACCGCCACGCATCGTATACTTTGTATACTCTGCCGTTGTCATCAATGTCATAGCGCTGCCTGCGAGCCCGATCAAACCCGCAATAGCAGTAATACTACCGGCAACGATAATATGTTTCCATTCTTTTTTACGGATCCATATGATGAGGTAACAGATCGTTACCGCTGCTGCTACCAGGAAGAAATAATAAGTGATCTGTAAGTGACTCGATCCTACCTGCAAATAAGCTGCGAGCGTAGTAACAGCAAGCCCGAGCCAGTATTTTTTTTCGAATGTGAGTATAAGACCTGCTAATAATAAAGGCATAAATGCGGTAGCGAACATTTGTGTATCATGACCGGCACTGATTACAACTGCATTGTAAGTAGAGAAGGCATAAGCCAATCCTCCCAACATGGCAATGATTGGTCGTACCCGCAAAGCGAGACAAAGAATATAAAAAGCAACACAGGCAAGAAAAAAGAAATTAAGAGGTTTGGGTAAACCCAGCGACAATATTTTCATCATGTCCGGCAATACACTTTTACCCTGCATGGCGATCTGGTAATTGGGCATGCCGCTGAAAAGATTGGGATTCCATAAAGGGAAGTGGCCGTTCTTTTCTTTGTAATCAAAAGAATTTTGTGCGATCCCCTTCCATTTGGTAACATCATCCTGGTTCAACACATTCCCTTCCAAAGCCGGTTTGCAGAACAACGCTGCAACAATAATAAATACAACAATGGCGATGATATGCGGGAGTAATTTTTTCAGCAGGGGACTGTTCATCTGTTTATCTTTTAATTTTTATTAGGCCAGGTGGAATTCGTCATAAGATCTTCATTGCTTTTCTTCCGGAAATAGCCCGAAAAGTTTATGGACCCATTTCATACAAATTCAATATCAGGCTAACAAAATAATGCTATTTTAGACTAAAATCCCGATGCGCTGGCTTTTATTTTTGTCAAGATTGGCTTTTATCTGCGGCGTATTTTTTATCATCGCTGTTACACTGCTGATAAAAAATTGGGTCAATGATCCGACGCTTGAATCAACCATCATTACCATTGGGTACACGATGGGGCTGATCATCTTCCCGCGTCACTTGTATTTGTTATCTTGTTGTGCTGGCAGTAAAAAGGAAATTGAGGGAATATGTACCATTATGGCTTGTTATCGCCAACGTTTTTTTCTTTCTATTTTTGATCTACTTTATCTTTTACCTGAATGATCCATACTATCATCAAAAATAAACCGACCCGTTTATTCATTATACTGGCCGGCATCTTCATTGCCAATGCATTGATCGCCGAGATCATCGGTGTAAAAATATTTTCGCTGGAAAAAACATTGGGTATCGAACCGATGCATATCCGGTTATTGGGTAATGATCTTTCTGTAAATCTTACTGCCGGCGTTTTGTTATGGCCTGTCGTATTCATCATGACCGATATCATCAATGAATATTATGGGGTGAAAGGTGTACGGTTCTTATCTTACCTGGCAGCGGCTTTGATAGCTTTTGCTTTTATTATTTTTTATGGGGCGATGAAACTGACGCCGGCCGATTTTTTTATTACCAGTAAAATAGGCAGCGGAGTGCCGGATATGGAAAAAGCGTATAACAGTGTATTGGGACAAGGAGGTTTTATCATCATTGGCTCATTGACGGCTTTTCTTCTGGGTCAATTGATCGATGTTTTTGTTTTTCATAAGATCAAAAAAGTGACTGGTGAAAAACGAATATGGCTGAGAGCAACAGGTTCAACACTGATCTCTCAGTTCATCGATAGTTTTGTTGTGTTGTTCATCGCATTTTATGTGGGAACGAGAGTGAATGCTGCCAAGGATGATTTTGTGTGGCCTTTTGGTCTCTTCATTGCGGTGGGTATCGTTAACTATATTTATAAACTGATCGTAGCGATCGTATTGACGCCTGTTATTTATCTTGTTCATAACCGGATCGAAAAATATTTGGGACATGAACAGGCTACAGCTATGAAGAAAGCGGCGATGGGAGAGAAGGAAATAAGTAATAAGTAATAAGAACAAGGAAGTGAGTTACCAGTTTATAAAGGGAAGTTTTCTTTTACCGGAAATATTCCAAATGCCGAATTGAAGTCCTTTTAGTTTTTCCGATCTATTTATTATCCCAATTTGAATACCTGTATGATTTTTTGACCTGTTCCAGATCCCGGCCTGGATACCTTTTGAATTGAATGAAACGTCATTGATCCCCGGACTGATCTGCAAACCTTTCATCACAGCGGCTGAATTTAACAAGACAGATAACTGGATCCCGCTCATCATCTCTACATTGCTTCCCATTCCTGCTATAAGGATCCCATCCATCTTTGTATTCATTGAGAAAAGTCCATTGATGCTAAGGCCATGTACATCGCAGCTTCTGCAAAACAATCCCATACCGGAAATATTGATACCATAGATCTCTTTGGGTGAAATAGAATTCCTGAGATCTATATAGTAAGCGCTGTCGATAATTCCTCCTTCATCCAATCCATTTACTACCATTTCGCCAAGGCCAAATAATTCGAGGTGTAAACCGATCGTTTTATTCTTTACATATCCAAATGAAGCAAAGCCTGTGTTGATCCCAATAACAATAGTGCTATCTTTATTAAACAGCCCAACGGGAAAACGGACCTTCGTTTTTTGCGAATAGCTGGTATTAAATAATAATAAGCATGCGAGGAAAAATATAATTTTTCTCATAATGAGCTGATCGCTTTGTTATTCTTTATCATTCCCGCAACGATCTTATCGATCGGTAGTGTTACAGTTTCTTCGGAAAAATCATTCCACCCGATAAAACGAAAAGTTTCCGTTTCATTTTTTTCTTCGTACACTTTTAGCTGTGCTTCGTCAAAATCAAATGCTTTTTCCCTGAGCGGAGCTTTGATGGGTTCCAGTGCTTTTGCGAAATAGTAAATAGAAATGATCTGGTGCCCCGGGTTGAATGCAGAGATCTGAAAATAGTCGGTCGTGTAAATATGTTCGCCTGCTTCCACGTCGAGGTCCATTTCTTCTTTGAATTCTCTTTTCAAACAATCTCTTGTTCCTTCCCCGAATTCCAAACCACCGCCGGGAAATTTAGTATAATAATTCCCCCGTATGTATTCATCGCTGACCAGTACTTGTTTTCGTTCGTTTATAAGAATCCCATATACTCTTACATTAAACTTGTTCATAGCTTGTAAAAATACACTTTAGAAAATAATGAATAAGTAAAGGATCATCGATCGAAGTTCCCCTCCAGGAAACAAGGCTTAAAATATCTTTTTGCGGAAAAAATACCAGCCAATGATCAATGCTATGCCGAGTGCTAAAAAGGCAACGATATAAAAAGCATACTTGGATTCTTCAAAACCACTTTTCACATTCATTCCAAATAAACTGGCGATAAGGACAGGAAAAGTAAGAACGATCGTAATAACAGCCAATCTTTTCAAAACCTGGTTCTGGTTATTGGCAATGATACTCGCAAAAGCATCGAGTGTACTGCTGAGGATATTAGTATAGATATTCGCCATCTCAAGGGCCTGGGAAATATCTACGATCATATCTTCCAAAAATTCTTTTTCTTCTTCATTCAATATGAGAAAATTGGTACGGATAATTTTCATCAGCAACATCTCATTCGATTTCAGCGCCGTGACAAAATACACCAGGCTTTTCTGGATCTTCATCAGTTCCACCAATTCTTCATTGCGGCTGCTGGCATATAATTTTTGTTCCATCAAATTGCGGCGCTGGTTGATCTCCTTCAGGTATTGCATATACGCCTGGGTGATCTTTTCAAATATCTTCAGCACCATCATATTCCTTTTGTCGGGATGACGGTTTTGAAAAGTATCAAGAAATTTTTTGATAGCGGGATTATCAAAAGAATTTACCGTTACGATCTGGTTATGCGTAAGGATGATACAGATCGGGATCGTGATATAATACGCATCGCTTTCATTGAATGAATTATTTTCCGTCGGTGTTTTGATGACGATGAGTTTTACATTATCATCTTCTTCAAAACGGCTCCTTTCATCTATATCCAATGAATCGGTGAGAAAGTCGATAGGTATTTCAAGGCCGCTGGATAATTCGGAGAACTCTTCCTGTTTTAACGGGGGCGATACATTGACCCAACTTCCCGATTCCGGTTTGTCAATCTCAACAGTTCGCTGGTTGATATTTTTAAAGTACTGGATCACGGCGGCAAAGGTAGTGCTTAGTCTTTAGTCGGGAGCCAGCAACAAAAAGCTAGTAGGGAATGGCGGGTAGCTAGTAGGTTGCGTGCTATATAGAGTTTCCTCTTACTTGCTATTCCCTACTAGTTCCTGAATAGAATTCAAATGATGATATGTATGATGAATAGTGAAATAGCCAAGTTCCCGGGAAGTTATTTTACCTAATAACGGGTGAGGCGCAAGGTATCGGTCCAATTGGGCGTCTTCCCATTTTTTATGGATCGCATCCGATAGTTTATCCATCGATGCATTGAACTGATCAAGCATTTTTTCTTTACCGTAATTGGCAGGTATTGGTTTTGGAACAAATGTTTTACTTGCTTTGCCACCCTGTTCTAATTTCAATTTGTATTTAGCTACCAGTTCATCGTAATTGCGGGAAGGACGATTGGGTTTACCCGCATACCAGCGAATAAGAAATTTAGGAAGAGTAAATGCAAGTTTTGTTTTATCCGCAGAAATTATAAGATGCATGGCCTGTTGTGCCGGCGACCATTTTTCTCCCACCTGCAAAAAGAATTGTTCATCGCTTAGTGAAGTGCAATAAGTATGAAATGCTCTGGCAGCAACAGAAAGTTGTTCTTCAATTTCTGCAATGGTCATATTGCTTTTCATAATTATAGTTCGAATGTTCCTTCAAAAACTTTTTCAGCCGGCCCGCATAACCAGATATTCTCATAACGGTTCTCATCGATCCTGTCATACTCGATGGATAATTCTCCGCCCAATGTTTTTACGGCCACTTCATTAAAACCATTGTCGTTGTGATAACATACAAGCGCCGCGGCCGTTACACCTGTCCCGCAGGAAAGTGTTTCATCTTCCACGCCCCGTTCAAATGTCCTGACGATGATCCTATCGGGTTCGTCGGTTTGTTCTACAAAATTCACATTGATGCCTTCATCTTCGAATTCTTTGCTGTGACGTATCTCGTATCCTTTTTTATATACATCCATTTCCATCACATGGTTGACTATTTTTATATAATGCGGGGAACCGGTATCCAGCACATAGTCGTTGTGAAATTTTTTTACACTTCTTACATCTTTGATCTTAAGTGATACAATGCCGTCGGGATCAATTTCGGCTTCATGTGCGCCATCCACGGCAAGGAATTTATACAATTCACGGTGTATACCTAGATGATAAACGAATTTTACCATGCAGCGGGCGCCATTACCGCACATGCTTGCTTCTCTACCATCGGCATTGTAATACCGCATTTCAAAATCATAGCCGGTTCTTTCCTGCAATAACATCAGGCCATCGGCACCAATACCAAAGCGGCGATCGCATAAGCGGGTTACCTGTCCAATTGTAATAGAAGAATATTCGTTCTTCCTGTTATCGGCAATGATAAAATCATTCCCGGTTCCCTGGTATTTAAAAAAATTTAGTTTCATCTCGTAGCTATTAGCTAACAGCTATAAGCTGACAGCTGTTTTTTAAATGTTCTCCGAAAATATTTCAATGAATTTAAGAATCAATTTTTCAACTGTTGCCTTTGCGTCTTTGGAAAATTCCTGCTTCACTCGGTTGGCGACAATAGCATTAATTGCCAGGCAATGGTGCCCTAACAATTTTCCCAAACCATAGATAGCCGATGTTTCCATTTCAAAGTTGGTAATGCGATGCTGGCCGAAACGAAAATCGGTAAGACGATTCACAAATGCCGGGTTACGGATGCCGAGTCTTAAAATCCTTCCCTGCGGTCCATAGAAGCCGGGACAAGTAACAGTGATACCCTGGTGAAAATCTTTTACAAAATGTTTGATCAGTGAAGCGGCGCCGCTGCTGATGTATGGATCGCCGATCTGGCCATGGATCTGCGTATGCGTAACAAAAGAATGAAGCAACTGTTTCTCCTCATCATTATGTTCGTGACGATAAAAATTCAATAGATTGTCAACGCCCAATCCATGGGTGGACGCAACAAAATTATCAACCGGTATATCGCCCTGCAATGAACCCGACGTACCGATACGGACAATATTGATCGATCCCAGTTGTTTTTTTATTTCCCTTGTTTCAAAATCGATATTCACCAATGCATCCAGTTCATTCATTACGATATCAATATTATCGGGACCGATGCCGGACGATAATACGGTCAGTCTTTTTTTACCGACCAAACCGGTATGCGTGATGAATTCACGGTGCTGTCTTTTTACTTCGATCGAATCAAAATGCTTGCTTACTTCTGTTACCCGGTCAGGATCGCCGACCGTAATAACGGTGCCGGCAATTTCTTCCGGTCGAAGATCCAGGTGATAAACAGCTCCGCGGGGATTAATGATCAATTCTGATTCGGCAATACGGCTCATTTGTGTAGGTTTAATTGAAACAATTTGGCAAAAGGTTTTATATTTGCCGCTGTTTCGGTTTCAAATCTAAAATCTTAATTCTGAAATCGGAAATAAGAATGGTCCTGTGGCCGAGTGGCTAGGCTCAGCTCTGCAAAAGCTGCTACAGCGGTTCGAATCCGCTCGGGACCTCTGACGTACAATGCAATTCAATGCAAAATCCTGCTAAGCGATGAATAGCAGGATTTTATTTTTTAAATGTCTGCAAATAGATGCAAAAATGGGCAGTGCAAGGGGGGATTTGAGCGATATTTAATAACGTTAACCCCGTTCACCTGCTAGAACTCGAAGGGAATGTGATAGGTCACGTTTTTTTATTAGTTCAGTGTCGACCAGGATTCGAACTGCTGTAGTGTAGGAACTTAGGGCAAGAGGCAAGAAAATACAAGTATTGTCGTAAGGACTTGATGATATTGGAATTTCTGCTACTAATTTTTTTATGAGTATTCTTTGATCTACGAGAGACTAAGATTACATTCTATGCTGAGAAGTAGTGCTAGTAAAATAGTTCACATATGGTCAGAGACAACCAGAGATTTAAGTTTGCTTCTGAGAGATTCAAAACTATCAATAAGAAAATTTTTAGGGTATAGTTTCAGTTAATTTATTGAATATTATGGGCATTACAAAAAATCATAAAAGGGAATTGCGTTGTTAAAAAAACCTTGATTAAAATTAAAAGCCCATACTTGTATTTATCCAAACGGGAATTATATTTTTACAAGTTCGTTTTTTATTGCGAATAGAACAAGGCCTACCCGACTCCCAACCCCAAATTTTTCAAATAAACTATTCCGGTAACCGTCTATGGTTTTGGGACTTAGGAACATTTTTTTTGCTATCTGTTCGTAGGTTTGTTCTTGGCAGCAAAGTTGAAGGAATTCTTTTTCTCTTTCATTTAATTGCTTCCAGGTACTTTGGTTAAGTTCCTGTTTCTTTTCTTGCTTTTCTTTTTGCTTGGATTCTTGTTGCAGGCTATGGATTAATTTGCCAGTAATAAAATCAGTGTAATAATAACCTTTGTCATATATTGCCTGAAGTGCAGATCGAAGCTCTTCCGGTTCTATATTTTTACTGAGATAACCTTTTACACCTAATCTCAGCATACGTATGATCGCTTCCTCACGATCAACCTGTGATACTACGAGTATCTTAATATCCGGGTATTGTTTCTCAAGGCATTCAACAGTTTGATAACCGTCACGCTGCGGCATTTCAATATCCATTATTACAATATCTGGTATTTCAGTTTTGCTGAGCTGCCCAATAAGATCATCTCCATTTTCTGCTTCGAGTAACACCATGTAACGATCATCATTATACAATTCTATAAGGCTGATGATGCCCTTCCGGAAAAGTTTATGATCATCGACGATGGCAAGTCTGATTTTAGGCTGGGAGTGAGGCATTTTCTGTTTCATTTAATTTTGGAAATTGAATGATGACCTGGGTGCCTTGGCCGGATCCGCTTATGATCTTAGCTTCAGCATGGATCAGTTTTGCCCTATTAAGCATATTACGCAACCCGGTACTGTCTTGTTTGTGCGGATCGTTCATTGTTGCATCGGTATCGAACCCCGTTCCGTTGTCTGCAATAGTAAGTAAAGCAGGTGTAGATGTATAATCAATAGTAATATCGATGCGTGAGGCACTTGCATGTTTTTCGATGTTATTCAAAGCTTCCTGACATATGCGGAAAAGAATAATGGCTTTTTCAGGTTCGATATAAGATTCGCTTCCTTTTATACTAAGGTTCGTCGCATAGTTGCCGTTTTTAGATAAGCGGTTGAGCTCATTTTGCAGCGATTGTTTAAAGCCTAATCTCATTACCTGGTCGGTATTCAGGCTGAGACTCAAGGCCCGCATACAATCATACAATTCCTGGGCCTCGGCAGCGGTTTCTTCCAACCCATTTAAGATAAGGGAAGGTTTGGCAGGTAAGACATGTTTCAATTTATTTTTTATACTCCAGAGCATGGGTCCAAAATGATCGTGAATTTCTTTGGATATATGATCGAGAGTTTGTTCCTGTATCTCAAGTTTGGATTGAATGAGAATATCATGAAATTCTTTTTGCATCGCTAGTTTTTCTTGTTCATGTCGGTATCGCTTCCTTTGATAAAGAAAAACATACCGGACAATGATACCTCCAAACAGTAGGATAAGCAAAGTGGTGATTGCAATGATGAGGAAGATCAATTCGGCTGAGGATTGCATAGGAAAGCTATTATAAAGGTTATGTACATAAAACTGTGAAGGGCGACATACACAAAAAAGAAAGCAAGAAAATGAGTAGAAGTATAGAGTTGGGGAAACCCGAGTGCTATTAGATATGGCAAAGAGCCTGAGCGAAAAATAAAATTCCCGATTGATATCCATACAAGCGGGTTTCTGTCAAGGCGTTCTAATGATTTTTTATGGCGCAACTCAGAGAAAAATTGGGTGGTCCATATTACTAAAAGTATATTGGCTGCAATAGCTGTATAGTAATTCAGTTTAAATAACTGTTGTATGAATAAGATGTTTACCAAACTGAATAGTAATAACGAACCTGCTGAGAATAGCAGTAATTTTCTATGTGCAGGGTTTGTGAACACCTTATAATAGAAAATGCTTAGCAATAAATACTGCAATGGCAACGAAAGGTTGTATATCCAGATATTGTTATTCGAATGAACTTTCGGACCGGCATTATATAGATAATATTTCCAAAGGATTGCCAGTACTTCGACTATGAGAATAAACCATAAAAAAGCCGATAGTATCCTGTACGCACCATGCGCAGACCTACGAGACATACGCAGGCTGAGAATGGCAGCTATGAACAATGGAGCCATAAAAAAATGTTGCGCCACTTTGATCATATATTGAAAGTACGATTATTGAGGAAAAGCGACACCTTCTGTAAAGCAAATAGGAGGACAGGGTGCACCGATGTTGATCTCTCTTTTGGCCGATAGGGCAGCCCGTGCATCGAATCCGGGCTCCTCTTCAATTATCACATCGTGGTGAATGCCTGCATCACTGGAGTCGACTTTGGTCACGACCATCAGTAAACAAAGCTGGCCGGCGGGTACTCCTGTTTCATTTTCATATTCGCCGAAATAAACCCTAAGTCCATCGCCGTTATAAAAGTTTATTTCAGCGAGGAGATCTTCAATATATTCCTTCGTATACCATACATATTTTGTTTCACCTTGGAATTGGTTCCGTTGCTCCATGGCATCTGAGAGCATTTGATATTTACCTGCATACGAACCTTGATCGCCGAGCTGGTAACGCTTTACACGATCATTTACTTTTTCTTTTCCTACGAAGCAGCTGTGAAGAGGGATTGGGTTGGGCATAACTAAAGGTTTAAAAATTAATAAATGAGATTTGAATCAGTGAAATCAAAAATATTCCCGCAGCGGCACGGAAAAAACCTGATTCTGTTGCAGTCGTCCGGCTAAAAACAGGTTTTTTCCTGTTACTCAGTTTCTATTTTGAGGTTTTTTCTGCTTGTTGATTGAATAATCTTTGGTCAACGCTTATTCGATTAAATCACCAGTTATGAACGAACGAATCGCTTTGATAGTGGGAATTAACAGTTATCCCGGCAAGCTGAAGTTGAAAGGCTGTATCAATGATGCTATACGGCTTTCACGAATGTTAGCAACCCATGGCAATGGCAGAGCTAATTTTTCTGATATTAAATTAAGGAAAGATGTTGCCCGCAGGGCTGAGCTTCGGGCGATGATCATTCGTTTTTTTAGCAGCGATGCGGCCTTGGGGGTATTTTATTTTGCCGGCCATGGTTATCTTAATGAAAGAGGCGGTTACATTGTAACGCGGGACTTTGATATGTATGATGAAGGCATCCCGATGGATGAATTAATGGCTATTGCCAATGAATCACCGATCCGTCACAAAATTATTATTCTCGATTGTTGTCATAGTGGTGCTATCGGTGCTCCTAAATTATTTGGAGGACGTGCCTGCATTATCGGTGAAGGTGTTACTATCATTACTGCTTGCCGGAAGGCTGAACAGGCTGTGGAAGACGGAAACAATGGCATTTTTACAAGTCTTTTGCTTGATGCTTTGAATGGCGGTGCAGCTCGATCCGGCGGGCCATATCACACCGGGTAGCATTTATTCGTATATCGACCAGTCGCTTAGTTTGCACGAACAGAGGCCCATGTTCAAAACTAATGTAAGCAGTTTTATTTCGGTGAGAGATGTAATACCACGCTTGTCCCATAGATGTTTAGCTAAACTCATTGATTATTTTACCGAGCCCGATGCCAGATATATCCTCGATCCTTCATATGAATTCACGAATTATCCCGATAAACTTTCAAAGCTGGCAGAACCATTAGCGAATAAAAAAAATGTAGTGATAATGCAAAACCTGCAGAAGATGGTAAAGGCGGGTTTAGTAGTGCCGGTAGGGGAGGAGCATATGTATTTTGCTGCCATGAACAAAAAATCCTGTAGGCTTACTCCTCTCGGCCAGCATTACTGGAGAATATTGAATAAATCAAAATTGAAACTATGAAAACGGAGTATACCTACGATGTCGCATTTTCCTGTGCAGAGGAAGATCTGCCGGTTGCAAAAAAAATCGCAGCAAGTTTAAAAGAAAAAGGAATTAGCTATTATTTATACACAGAACATGTGGCAGAGCACTGGGGTGAAAATATTTTTAAAATATCATTGGATAAATACGGCGCAGAATCAAGATATGTCCTCATGCTCATAAGCAAAACTTATGTAAAGAAACATTGGGCGGATATGGAAAGGCAAATTATGCAAACTGTTTCCAGGGTCGGGAAAGCATATATTCTACCGCTTCATTTGGGTGAAAACCTGCCTAAGGTAGATGGATTAAATGAAAATGTGGCGTATAGAAAATGGAAAGATAACCCCGGTACGATAGCTGAGCTTATAAGACAGAAACTGATGGAAAAGGTAAAAGAACAAGACGGTAAACAAAAAACTAATGAACCAGGGAATACTTATAATAAAGCAGGGATTCTGAATATTATTACTAATGTGGAAAAATTAAATCAACATTCCGATGGAGGAGAAAATAAATCATAACGAAGAAGAAAAGGAAAATAATCCTTGTGAATCAAATGTTGAGCAAGATGCATCATATACGAATGCACAGTCTGGCACAAGCGAGCCAGCTCACGAGAATGTTAAACAAAGGCCACAGGAAAACGGAAAAAATGATGACCCGGGTAATGTAAACTATATTAAAACAGTTAACACCCTGAATCAATCGCAGCACTTTGCTACTTATAATGGCGGAGATGGAAAGAAAGTACCGGACAATGCAGTTGATAATTTTGTAACACAGTTTACACCAAACAAAAAATGGCTTACAACAAGTAGCCAAAGGGACCGGGATGCATTCAATGATAACCTTCACACATTTCTTAGCGAATATGTATGTTTTGTTACCTCGGAAGACCCTGATAACAGTTTAGCACTTGTATACCATATATTGAAGCAGCCGGCTTTTTCTAAGAAGACTAAAAAGAGTATATACTTCAGTTATGCTCAAACAGACAAATATTTCGAACTGGTTGACCTTGTTCTTCACCTGGAGGATCAACAGGACCTCTTCATTGTGGCCAATATTAATGACCATATCGACAACCGGGCCCAAGGTGCTTTTCTTTCATCGGTTGCAAAGCAAATTCACAATAATAGTATAGAGATACTGGAAAAAAACAGGATCCACATACTGATCCTAATACCAAAAAATGTTGCGGATGATATTAAGCGTAGCAATATCGGGATGAAAAGGTGCGTCAATATCTGGGAGGTTTTTGACACTAAAAAGGAGGAGATAGTTCAGAAAAATATTCCCCATTTTTTTAAAGAATTGAATCCTATTGAGCAAACAGTTCTATTTGCCGGCATCTCATTTGAAAAACTCTCTTTCCGGGATTTTAACTATGTAGTATCATTACTGCTTAATAATATCAGTGAGAGTACGCATATTGTGATGGATGTATATAAAGATTATCCCGAAGGTGCAAAGAACGTAAAGCAGGTTTTCACCGATGACTATCATGATATTTGGGAAAAATACAGGGATCGGTTTGTTGATAATTGCTGGCTGGTTGGTAAGGTTGAACATGGTGTATACAAGGTGAACTTAAAATATCCGGAACTTACAGAAGAGATCACGGGTTATTTAAAGGAGAGTCAGCATTTTTTCTGGCAGAAGCAATGCAGTTTTTTAGAAGAACAAAAGCTCATCTTTAATCAGAATATAAGTCCTAAGATATCAAGGGGTGTAATTGACCTGGTCGCTGATGTTTTAGCCGATGAACCTTACTATTACAGTGATTCATGGTTTCTCGAATTAATGTTTGCTATCCAGCTGCACAATGGTGAGGATTATGTTATCCGGGGTGCAACACAAAAGGATCAATTGATTAACTTTTTTTCCGATCTGAACGAAAGGGGAGAATTTACCAGGTTCTTTTATTGGCAGCTTATTTACCTGCTTAGTCAACTTGTCAACAGGAACTGTAAAGATCATGTAAACGAATTGTTGAATTGTTTGATCGGGTATGGATTGCACAGGCAATTGCTGATACTGGTAAAAGGCATTGCATCAAATGAATCATTCGATAAATTTCTCTGGATAAAGCAATTGATCGAAAGGGCTTCGTCAGAGATCAAGAATGAAACATATTCATGGATGGTAACAGAGATTGGGCTCCGTTCACCACTTGAAACTATCGAAAAGATGAAGACATGGTTGCCCCAAGACAGGAGCACTCAGAAGTATTCACCATCTAATCATTATTCCTGCTATTTTTTTGTACATTTTTTTGTGACAGACCTCACAAGCATTAAACCGGAGGAATTAAATGAATGTAAAAATAAAACTGTTATTCTCAGGAATTGCGAACCGGATATCGAAAACTGCCGGTCGTTGATGGCCTTTGTTTTAAAACAATTTTTTACCGCAGGTACAAGATACCAGTTTGCCGGTGTTAACTCAGAATTGATTTCCATTCTAAGAAACGAACTGCTTTGCTTTCCATGGGTCCAAAATGAACCTGTCCGAAAATTCATAGGTATTGAAGAAAGCGAAGCAAATGAATCTACCAATAAAAAAAACGAAGTGGCTTATGAGATCCTTATTGCCGATATCATTGAATGCTGGCATTATATTATCGTAGTTCAGAAAGACCTTGCAACAACAACGAAAGAATCACTTGTAAACAATCTCTTCGAATCACTTTTTAAACAAACCGAACATACGACCTTATCTAAACTAATCGCCTATTGGCAACAAAAAGCCGCATATTATTTACGGGAAGCAGAACGGCTGAAATCTTTTCTGAAAAATAAGTTACTTACCGAAAACGATAAGCAGGCATTGACAGGATTTGCAAAGACCCTACAGGAAAAAAGGCAACACCTGATCCCTTTCTTCGACGAAATCAACAAATACATTAACTCAAACTTTTACAAATGAGTACAAAATTAACAAGCTCGGTATTGGGACAACTGGTTAAAGAAGTAGAAAAAAACTATGTTGTAAAGGATCCATCAAAGGAAGAATTGCTGGTAGTCGACTCAGCCAAAAACATATCGAGAGGTAAGCCCAAAACCCTTTCGATCTTTAAAAGTTACCGCTATTTCGTTCCTAACACAGGTAAGAGCATAGAATTCGAAGGTTATTTATGTACGATCACGGGTAAGCATGGACCGCTCCGTATCATAGCTGCCTATACACTTGCATGTGAACATACCGATATAGAAACACTGGTGTTGAATATTTCCGCCGAATTGCAACCAGCAATGCTGCCTAATAATATTATACGTGCGGAACTCGAAAAGATGGCAACCAACAATGGATTAGCGGATGATTTTTACCGGTCAAAGAAAGCAGCTGAGCACGCTGTTGTACAGGCATTGAAAAATTATGGACTTACAGCACGTTCTTTCGAGATCCAGATCGATGGCATTATAGAACGGTTACAGCCACAAGAGATCAATAACGATTCGTTCCGGGTGAACCTGCCGGGAAATCAATCGAAGCTCACGCTTGGTGTCAAACTGAAAGTAAGAACACAGAAGGGAAAGGAAACAAAATTTCTTGCCAGCAACAGTACAAACGATGCTACTGAAACAAAGGTTTTCGAGATCATTACTGATTTTTTTGGTAAAGATGTTGCCAATAAAAAAGAAACTGATGAGTTCGGCAGCACAGTTTCAAATACTATCGAAAGAGAAATCGATAATTATCTCGATACTATCGGACGGGAAATAGAGGATTTCACCCTTTCTTTTTCGGATAATTCCTCGGTTGAAGCGATCAAACTTGAATCTCCGGATTATATAGATGTACGCTTGTTTGATTCCAGGCAGATCTTCCGTGTTAAGTATAAATGTGAATTGCTTGTTAGCACAGAACACCAGGCAAATCTTTATTTAAACCCTGTATCAGCACCTACCCTTCACAAAGCTGTAGAAAATCAACTTAAGAAAAAACTTGCACAATCGGTAGGAACGACCGCTTTTCTTGATAAGCTAAACACCGAAGTTGCCAGTGATCTTGCCGATGCTATTGATAAAATGATCATTCATTGGGGACGCACAGTTAATTACCTCCAACTTGAACTGGATCCCGCCAGAACACCTCCACGTTTTCTTGAAGTGAATCACAGTGTAAACTGTAAAAGCCAGGATGGTCATGATGTTATTGTCAATAATACACTCATGTTGCAGCGTGATTTTTCAGTTAATAAAGTTTTTGAGGCTTACCAGGTATCGGACTTTACAGGCTGGGCCAAAGTTGAACTGGAACGCATTACCAAAAGTCATATCATCAACCAAACATATAATCAACTGCTGTATGATTTCCAGGATTTCAAATTGAAAGAAGAATTCAGGTTGGAAGCAGCCAAGATCGGGTACCTCGTGGATCACCTGATCATTCTTCCGCAATTTGATGCATCAAAAAGAAACGAACGTTTCGGCATCGAAATCAGTAACCTGAATCTTAAATCAAAGATCGATGGTATTCCACTTGCCGTATCGGTAAATGCAGAAGGACGTATTAACAGCTTTAAAAAAGTTATGAACTTACTGGAGCCAAAAGAAAGCATCGAGCTTAGTATGGAAAAGTATATTGGCGATAAGATCAGCCAATTCTTCAATACAATAGACCCCGACCGTTTTTATTTACGTTTCAACAGCGTAGATACACAAATAGGAGACAAGGACACATTGGAAAATGAGATCAGGGACTTGGTGACAAAAGCGTTGATGGAGGAATATGATGCTGAAGTGAGGAGTGTGGCGGTAAAACGACTGGATACGCCGCTTATCAATCGTTTTAAACAATTGCGGGAAGGGATCTTTGAATGCTTCTTCCAGGATAAGACGGGATATTTTAAATACAAAGCACGAATCGATGTATTGAATGTTGATCCTGAAAAATGGAGCATTTTTAATTCGAAAGGATATAAGCCGAGAAATGAAGATCCAGATGATACTGAAAGAAATGATATCGGGGATTATATCAGCGAGTTTGTTGAGGATGGTCTCAATAATGTTTTGTCTTACAGGTTAAAAAAAGGATCTATAACACATGAAGAGTATGTTGCAACGATCAGGCAATTACTGGATGAGGTGACAAATGAGATCCGTGATATGTTCGGTCTTACTATCAGAATCTATACACCGCTTAAACTGGATCCTACAGGCAGCCCGAATAAAACACGACTCGAATACCAGATATATGAAACGGTGAATGAAATGGAAGCCCGGAAAAAAATGTATGACCTTACTTTAAAAGAGAAGATGAACCGTTTACAGAAACTGTTTGAGCAAAGAGAAAATATCGATTCGTCATTCGCCAATGCACCGGAATTAAAGATGATCAATGAAGAAATCGAAGCGATCGAGAAAAGCCTGAAGCCGGATGAAGGTCCCTTACAGCTGGAAGATCCTTTTGTTGATCAATGATGAAAATTAAAAAAAAGTAACGAACATTCATTAAATGTTAACTGACTTTCTTATATCATGTAGCGGAGCAAATAAGCAAATACTGAAGGAATGCTCTTTTGAAAAGATAAAGTATATCGGTATCGGTCTTACCAATGTACTGATTGCAATACTTTCTTCAGTTTCAGTAGGTTTTTTTATTTCTTTTGCTTTTACCGATAAAGAAACGGGACGACTAGAAATTGACTGGTACTACTTGCTGACAATTTGCGCTATCTGGGGTTTGCTGATCTTTAATTTGGATCGCAGCATCATTATTTCCATACGGAAAACCGGCACGAGGAATCAGCAATTCATGCAGGCGCTTCCACGTATTTTAATTGCTGTGTTCATTGGGATCGTTATTTCCACACCATTGGAGCTTAAGATCTTTGCTGACGAAATAAAAGTGCAAATGGAAAAAAATCTCAAAGATGATATCGGTCAAATGAAAAGAGCGAACTTACAAACCCATGATGCAGCATTGACGAAAGCTGATTTGTTTGCAACAGAACAGGAGAGGATATTAAGGCAAAAAGAAAAAAGAAGAAATGACCTTTACGAATCCTTTATTGGAGAAGCAGAAGGAACAAGTGGTACGGGTAGACGTGGCGCAGGACCGGTATTCAAGCAAAAAAAAGCTGAGTATGATTTAGCCGAATCACAGTATAAGACACAGTATGGGATTTACAAGGAGGCAATGTCACGCCGCGACTCAATTGTTTCAAGAATTGGTGCAACGGATGCAAATGATGAAAAAATAGTGAACGATGTGAACGGCCCTGCAGAACAAATCGTGGCACTCTACCAATTACCGGGTGTGCATTGGTTTGTAACGATATTATTTATCTTATTGGAAACAATGCCTGTAATTATAAAGCTAATGTCGAAAAGAGGTGTGTATGATGAGATATTGGAGAGAAATGAAATGGAAATAAGATTGAAAGAAGATGTAGTAAAGGCCGATAAAATAAGCAAAAAAGACTATGCAATAAAAGAGATCGATGAGGTAAACGGGCTCGAAAGTGAATTACGTTTAACACGTGACCGACACAGGATCGCAGCGGAAATGCAATCAATCGATAAGACTTCTTTCACTATAAAACCTGCAGAGCCAAAACCATCGGTCAAGTCTGAAGAAAAAAAACCTGCCAGCGAAGAACCTGTACCTGATAAAAATAAAAAGCCGGTTGATCCGGTAATACCTGAAAAGGAAACTCAAAAAAAACCGGAAGAATCAACTGCGAGTGCTGCGACACCGGTAAACGGTATTATCAAAGAACCAGTCAACCAGCTTAGCTTTGAAAATAAAACATGGAAAGATCAGCATGCTGCCGGCAATGTTGAGTATCGTTTTATACAAGCCGAAGATTTTAAAAAACTGATAAAAGTGGCGAATGATCTCGAAAAAACGGGAAGCTGGGAGTATGATCCGAATCAGAAACTACTCGTTATGAATATAGATGGTAATCACCGGGAATATAAAATAATTTCCGAAACTCCTACTAGTCTTCACCTCCAATCTCTGATGGGTAAGTCCCTTCATCTTATTGTCAATTAACTTTCTTTATTCTAAAGCAAAAAAAGTATTGTGTTATATTGATTTCTATAGGAAGTATAGGCTCGGTTACCAACTAGCATTTTTTCATTTCCAGGCTTTTCGATTTGATTCTATGCTATCCTGGCTTGTAAATTTCCAATAATATGCTTAGTCAGGAGAAAATTGTCGAATATCAACAACTGCGGGCTGAATATGGCTTATTAACACAAGTCATGACTACAACAGTTAATTTCTCTGTCTAGTTAATGGTATTTCGAAAGGAATGAATATCTCACAATTAGTTGAGCGAATTAAAAATACATCTACTTACCACGAATGGACCCCTATTGTCGATGAAGATAACCAAGAAGGGATTCCATTATTATAATTGAGTTCAGTTTTTCACCTGGATCCCATTTCCTTCCAGTTTTGATCTTTCTTTCCACTTTATTTCAAATTTGCAGTCCTATTTAGTAAACTTTTCTTTCCCGATTGGTCTTCATTAGTTTAGTTCCCATATATTAATGCGAGTAAAATTGCGATGCTTAGCGCTCTTAAGATTACCCCATTTGTAGTATTCCCGCTTTCTTCAATAATGTTATCTTAGTAAAACATTAAACCAACAATAATGAGAAAATTAACCTTACTGGCCGGCGGCTTACTGCTGCTCGCCTTCACCGCTTTTGCCCAGGTTAGCGGCGGCGGTCAACCTTTTAGTTTCACCAATAATTTGTCCGACAATTTCCGAACGGCGAAAGTTGTGATGCCATCGATCGATGTACCGGCGATGCAACGACAGGCAAGAGAAATTTATGCGAAAGGACAAATGCTTCCCGCAGGGCAAATATTTCCTGTTTCATTAACAACAGCAAACAGCGGCGCCTGGAGCACATTGCCAAACGGCGATCGTGTATGGCGTTTATCCATTGAGGTACCCGGCGCACCCGCAACCTCCTTATACTTCGATGATTTTTATATTCCTGAAGGTGCGGTACTATACGTTTACAATGGAGAGAAGACACATGTCATTGGTTCATTCGGCGCACATAATAATAATGCATCGAAAGAATTTGCTACAGAGATCGTATATACCGGCGATTGCGTGATAGAATATTATGAGAAAGCCAATGTAAAACGCCCCGGCAGTTTTACCATTACCGGTATCGCCAATGTTTACAATGCACCGGCACCACCATCCTGGATACGTTTGCAAAATCCAAAATGCTGCGGCTTTGGAACTTCGGGTGCCTGCGAAGTGAATGTGAATTGCCCCGAAGGCGCTGCATGGACCAATCAACGTAATGCCGTGGCCCGTATATTGGTAAAGAACGGTGCCAGCCAGGGATGGTGCAGCGGTTCGCTGATCAATAATGCAGCACAGGATTGCAAAAATTATTTTCTTACTGCCAATCATTGCGGCGCTTCTGCTGCGGTGGCCGATAAGAATCAATGGGTATTTTATTTCAATTATCAAAGTGCGGGCTGCGCTAATCCCGGATCAGAGCCCGGCTCCAATACCATTACGGGTTGTACCATGCGTTCCAGTTCTTCCAATGGCGCTAACTCCAATGTATTTGGTTCTGATTTTTTACTGGTTGAATTCAACAGCGCTATACCTGCGGCCTACAATGTTTATTATGCAGGCTTCGATGCTACCAATATAGCCAGCAACAGCGGTGTAGGTATTCATCATCCTGCGGCAGATATCAAAAAAATATCTACCTATACTACGACGACCACATCACGCAGGTATTATTCGCAATTACCCGATAATTCCCACTGGCAGGCTAATTGGGCGACTACTGTCACTAACCAGGGTGTTACAGAAGGTGGTTCTTCAGGGTCACCGCTTTTTCACAGCAATGGCCGTATCATGGGTAAGTTGTCCGGCGGACCTTCGAGCTGTGGTGCTGCTGCTGCTGATAAAAATGATTATTACGGAAAATTATCTTATGACTGGATATCAAACGGCGCTACTGCATCCCAACAACTAAAACCCTGGCTTGATCCGGGAAATACAAATAGCACTTTTGTTGGCGGAAGAGCTCCTTGCGCTGCAACCTGTCCTGATATACAGGAACCCAATAATACGCAGGCCACTGCCGGTACTATTTCAACCGGTGTAAATTATAAAGCATTGATCGCAACCAATACCGACCAGGACTATTACAAATTCACTGTCGCTGCCGGTACTAATATTACCGTGTCACTTACCACGCTGCCTTTTGATTATGATCTGCAATTGTTGAATTCAGCAGGAACAGTAGTGGGCAGTTCAGCCGCAGGCGGTACAACTAACGAAACGATCATCTATAATGGTGCGGCAGCTGGTACCTATACTGTAAGAGTGTATGGATATAACGGCGCTTTCTCTGCAACGTCGTGCTATACTTTACTGGTAACTACAGCGATTGCATGCAGCAATACACCTGAACCGAATGAAACGATGGCTGCTGCATCAACTATCTCTGTCAATACAGATGTCAATTCCCAGATCGCCACTTCTTCGGATGTGGATTGGTACAGGTTTACCAATACGGCTGCTGCGCCAAATATTTATGTAACACTTCAGAACCTGCCTTTCGATTATGATCTTTATTTATATAATTCAGCGGGTACACAGATCGGATCATCTGCTGCCGGCGGTACGACCAATGAAAGTATTATTTATAATACAGCTCTTGTAGGTACCTATTATATACGTGTCATTGGTTATAACGGGGTTTTCAGTACAAGTGTATGTTATCGTTTAAGAGCCGAGATCAGCGGTACGCCTAAAGCGGCATTCGTACGAACAACGGGGATCAAAGATGATATGAATATTATAACGATCTCTCCGAATCCTGTAGAATCGAAACTTACTATTAGTTATTCGTCAACAGAAAGTAGTATGGAAGAAGTGATCATCACCGATATTAGCGGAAGAAAGGTTTTCATCAATACGATCAACAGTAAACCAGGCAAGAATGCAAACGGTATTATCCTGCCTTCGCATCTTACAAAAGGTATTTATTTCCTGAAGGTCGGCGACCGTAAGCCGGTGAAATTTATTAAAGGATAGAGGTTCCTTCGACTTCGCCCGGGATATAAAAACGTCATCAGTAATGATGGCGTTTTTTTATTGTCTTTACATGTTGTTGAATAACAGTTTTCCCTAATATCATTAATAGAGTTGTTATGGAAACGTTGACAAAAATCAATAAAACTTACTATAGCAAATTTCCGTAGTATGTAGGGTATAAGTTTCAATGAGTCTTTACTCTTAGTTTATAAATAAGCGGTTGTAATTCAATTTTATTAAGACAATTTTTGCTCTTTACCTGTGTTCAGATACCTATTGAGGAACAGGTTAATTGTTTTTTATCCAATATCATTTACATGCCTACCAGGAAGACCCCGTTGAATATTTTGATCGTTGAGGATAACCCGGCCGATGTATTCATCATTGAAAAAATGCTGCTTTCATCCTCATTGAACGCACAGAACATCTATTCGGCAGACCGGATAGCCCAGGCAGTTACGTTGCTGAAATCACATCGCATTGATCTTGTATTTCTTGACCTGTCGTTGCCCGATAGTTTCGGCATCGATTCATTTCTCGGAATAAAACCACTTGTTCAGCATATACCCGTTGTCATACTAACCGGGCTTTCGGAGTCTGAAGTAACAATGAAAACCCTGCAGCATGGCGCACAGGATTACCTGGTAAAGGGAGAATTCAGTATGCAATTACTGGTAAAGTCTGCAGAGTATAGTATTGAAAGAAAAAAAGCAGAAGAAAAACTTATTATTTCCGAACGGAACTATAAGCAATTGTTTTATAAAAATCCCTTTCCTTCCTGGATATATGACCGGGCCAACCTGAAGATACTGGAAGTAAATGATGCAGCTATTGAAAAATACGGCTATAGCCGTAAAGAGTTTATGGAACTTTCCGTTGATAAGGTTAGCCAGGAAGAACAACTATTCAGTGGCCGGGGAATAAAAAATAAAAACAGGGAACACCAGAAATTATCACAGAAACTTTACCTGCACAGGAAGAGTAACGGTGAAATGATGCTGATGGAAGTTGCTTTTTACCAAATGAACTATTCGGGAAGAAGTGCTATACAGGCACAGATGAATGATGTTACGGAAAAAGTGAAACTGGAAGAACAACTGGCAGAACAAAGAGCTATCAAACAAAGAGAGATCACCGAAGCCGTTTTAAAAGCGCAGGAAGAAGAACGAAGAGGAATAGGCGAAGAGTTGCACGATAATATTAACCAGATACTGGCGACATCCAAACTTTATTTGGGATCATGGTTGCGGGACAGGAAAGATATTTGCCTTGTAGAAAAGAGCCAGGAATATATCACTACAGCGATGGAAGAGATACGCACACTTTCCAAAGCCCTGATATCCCCCAATTTCATTCTTACGGATCTTAAGATGTCTATTGTTGAGCTGGTGCATTCGATCGAATTGGTCAGGGAAGTTGAAATTACTGCAGAACTGGAACCACTGGATGATGTCATCTTAACCGAAGGCCTTAAACTTACCATTTATCGTATCGTGCAGGAACAATTGAATAATATCCTGAAACATGCCAATGCATCGGCTGTTAAAATACAGGTAAGTATCTCGGAAGATACACTTCGTCTTTGTGTTTCCGATAATGGGAATGGATTTGATACGAAAAAGATGAGAGAAGGGATCGGGCTCGTCAATATGAATAACCGGGCCGCTTTGTTCAATGGCCATGTTGAGATCGAATCTTCGCCAGGGCACGGATGCACATTACATGTTTCATTAGAAAATAAAAGAGATCAGGCCGAGCAAGCCGCCTGATAATTATCGATCCATATCCAATGAATTCCATCCTACAATATTATTATACTGCTTGCACACCCCGTGGAAAAAAGAGATCGTCTTTAATTGGCAGATTCCAAAAGTTCTCACTGCTGTTAATGGTCTTCTTTTTTTTATCGGCACAGGCCAATAGCCAGTCATCGCAGGATTATGCAGTGCATGCCAATATCATTTACCGGTTCACCAAATACATTGACTGGCCGCAGGATAAGAAGAAAGGAGATTTTATCATCGGCGTAGCAGGCGATACACCGCTGTTTGAAGAAATGAAGAATAGTATTGAAGGTAAAATGGTAGGGGACCAGAAAATAGTGATCAAAAAATTTTCTTCGTCATCAGCTTTTACCGGTTGCAGCATTTTGTTTGTAAGCGAAGAGGCGAGCGGTGCCATAAAAAAGATCGCATCACGAACGGCGTGGGCGCCACTGCTGATCGTATCGGAATCGGAAGGGCTTGCACAGACCGGCAGTTGCATCAACCTGAGTATTGTAGCCGATCATTTAAAACTGGAAATAAATAAAACCAATATTGAGCAAAGAAGCCTGGGCATAGCATCGGAGCTTTTACAGCTGGGAAAAATAGTAAAATAAAAAAACCTGTAATCAACGCATTCATGAAATTAATCTTTACCAAAATCATTTTCTGTATCGTTCTTTTCCAACTCGCTTTTACCGGCGTTCATGGACAAAAAACGACTACGGGCCGGCTGGATACGCTGGAACTAAAAGATCTTCTTAACGTCAGGATCACTACGGCCAGTAAAACTTCGCAGGCGCTTGAACTGGCTTCTGCTACGGTACTGGTTATTACAAAAGAACAGATCAGGATGAGAGGTTATCAATCATTGCTTGACCTGGTGTATGACCTGCCGGATATAAAGATCGATGACAAGATGTATTCAGGAATGAGGAACAGTATTACTATGCGTGGTACACAAGGCTCTGAAAAATTCATGATCTTACTGGATGGCATCAATATCTCTTCTTCTTCCGGCGAAGCGATGCCTGTTATGGAAAATTACCCGGTGAATCTTGCCGAGCAGGTGGAAGTATTATACGGACCGGCTTCTGCCCTGTATGGTGCGAATGCTGTATCGGGGATCATTAATATCATTACCCGGAAAGCCCGCGGGAAAAAAATTTCGGTGGATATTTCAAGTGTAACGGGGAATTATGGTTACACCAACACTACCATATTCCTTACAAAAAAACTGGGACAGCATACTAATCTTATTGTTTCCGCACAATATGCTTATGATCAGAATCCTGATTACAGTAAATTATATAAGGATGATAGTTTAACCAGTATAGCTTCTTATGCAACAGGAACGTTGAATACGATCTTCGGTCCTTTTACTCCTTCTGGGCCGGTAGTAGCAAGATATGAAGCGCCCATGAAAGCCTATAACTTGTATGCAGCTCTTCATACAGGCAACTTTACTTTTAGTTTTTTCAGAAATCATACCACTATACCTACTGCACTGGGCAACAATACGCTTAATTCTATTTTTAATAAGGAAGTAAGCATGGGACAAAATATTACTGTAGCGAATGCTTCTTTTAAAAAAATATCGGATAAGATAACAAGCACTACGGCACTTACTGTAAGTAAATATGATATAGATCCATCATCGAACTACCGCAACCTGTACACGGCGATGGAACCTGCGTATAAATATTCCATGTGTACGATGATCAAAGCCGAACAGCAGGTCGACTATAAGGTCAGCGATAAACTCAGCATGACAGCAGGCGCCGGTTATGAGAATTATAATGCTATTCCGCAAAGCGCCGACCTGGCACAGCCGGTCAATAAAAATGAATATATCCGCGGAAATTTCCTGGGTACCGCTTCTTATTATAAACCGGAAGGTTTAGCGGCTCCTTTTTATTTCATTCAATATAATAATCTCGGTACTTATTTCCAGGCGCAATATTCAGTCAATAAAATAAATTTCACTTTAGGAGCAAGGTATGATCTGAATTCGCAGTATGGCGGCACTTTCAATCCCCGCATGGGTATCGTTTACCAGCCTTCGGCTAAAACCGTTATTAAATTACTTTACGGAAGTGCATTCAGGGCGCCGGCACCTTCTGAATTGTACACGCAGTATGGCTCATTTGATACGCCGGATTCCGGGAGAACTTATCATTCCTATTTCCTGCATTTGCCGAATCCCAGGTTAAAACCGATCAGGTCTTACAATACTGAATTAAGTATCCAGCAGCGTTTTTCGGGTAATCTTATTCTTACGATCGATGGATATTTTACAGCACTGCACGGGTTATATTCTTTTTCAGATGATAACGAAACGACTCATTTATATAATAACCTGTTCAATGGTACAGCTGTTGATTACATCGAGGTTTTTACCAATAGCGACAGGCAAAAAAATTATGGCGGAAGCATTAAGATTAACTGGAAGAAAACGCTCGGGAAAGTACAATTGAATTCATTTGCTTCGCTGAGCTATATCACCGGTGTAAAAGAATCCGGATTGAAAGAAAGCCAGGAGAACGAAAAAGATGTCGAGCTTGAATTCATATCGCCCTTCATGATCCGGCTTGGCACGGATATGAAGATCGCAAAATTCACTTGTTCTCCGAGATTGCTGCTGATGGGAAGACAGAACATCGCAGGCATCGGTGATACAAGCGGTTTTCGTATAAAGCGCCAGGCGATCCCCGGTTATGCTTTATTGAATGTTTCGATGGCTTATACTATCAATAAGCAAATTGCAGCCTTTGCAAATGTGAGCAATGCATTGAACCAGCATTACCGTGTTGTCGGGTTCAATATGGACCTGACAAAAAATGAAACAGAATTATATCATGGTCAGCCACAGGATCCAATCAGGATCATGGGAGGATTCCGTTTAAATTTCTGAAAAAACTAATAACTATTTATGCAAAAAGGATCGGGGATAAGCCTGCGGAAAAGGATCTACATAAGCTTTGCGTTGCTGTCAACATTATTTGTGATCAATGCGGTCATTACGGTTGTAGTATTGAACAAGAACAAAAAGGAACATAAACATATCTCCAATGTGACCGATCCTTCTATCGAAGCTCTTCATGACCTGAGAAAAATAATGCGTGAATCAATGATGTTCACGACCAACTGGATCTTCATCCGTTCTGCGGGCGAAGATAAAAAAGGATTGAAGGAATTGCAGGAGGTCGATTACCCGGCACTTAAAATAAAATTGACCGCTCTTTCTGCAAAATGGTACGAAACAGCAACGGCCGACAGCCTGAAGAATATCTTCCATGATTTTGAAGACCTCATAAAAGATGAGCAATCGATCATGGGCCTTCTGCAACAGTTTGAGGACTACAACGATCCTATAAAAAAATTCTCCGCTGAAGATATACTCGAAAGCGTGGTGATACCCAAGATCAATCTCCTTTCCAAAACGCTTAATGATATCATGCAGTCGGGAAGAAACCTGAAGTTCAAAGAAGAAAAAAAACTGGCAGCGGCTTCCGTATTCCTGCGAACACTGATCTTCATTTTAGCGATCAGTACCGTTTGCCTGGGTATTTTCTTTTCGATCTATATGGCAAAAAGGATCATCGTTCCTATTCGCCAGATATATACTATCCTCAATGATCTTGGTAAAGGTATCATCCGGCCGATCAATATCGCTGCCAAAGGTGATGAAGTAGGAGAGATGATCTGGTCGGTCAATAATCTTTCTTCCAAACTTTCTCATACCGCTGCTTTTGCCAGCGAGATCGGTAACAGGAATTTTGATTTCTCTTATGAACCGCTGAGTAATGAAGATACCCTGGGCAAAGCACTGATCGCTATGAGGGACAACCTGAAGATCAATGAAGAAAATATTTCTAAAAAGAATAAAGAACTGGAAAGAAAGAATAAAGAGCTTGAACAATTCGCTTATGTAGCATCACACGACCTGCAGGAACCTTTGCGTACCATTTCCAGTTTTGTGAACCTGCTGAAGGATCAATATTATGGAAAACTGGAAGGACATGCCGATAGATATATAACGTATATCACGCAGTCTTCCGAGCGAATGAAGATATTGATCAATGACCTGCTTGAGTATTCCAGGCTCGGTAATAAAAAAGAACTCCAGGAAATAGACTGCAACAATCTTATCCATGAGGTGCTGGCCGATCTTGACAAAAAAATAAATGATGAACAGGCCGTTATTACTGTAGAAAAACTTCCTGTCATCAAAGGTTATCGTACCGAAATGAAACAGCTTTTTCAAAACCTTATTGTGAATGCTATCAAGTTCAAAAGAAAAGATACCATTCCCGAGATAAATATTACGGCCAACCACCAATATAGTCAATGGAGTTTTGCTATAAGCGACAATGGTATTGGCATACCCGAAGAGCATCGTGAAAGGATATTCATCATTTTCCAGCGACTGCATACACGAACAGAATACGAGGGATCGGGTATCGGGCTGGCGCATTGTAAAAAAATTGTAGGGTTGCACGGAGGAAAGATCTGGGTCGACTCTGCACCGGGAGAAGGAACCACTTTTAATTTTAATATTCCTGAAATCCATAATTAATGAAAGACAAATTAAACTGTGTGTTGCTTATCGATGATGATGAGCCCACCAATTTTCACAGCCAGATCATCATAGAAAGTACGGGTTGTACCGATAATATCCAGGTGATCAATAGTGCACAAAAAGCGTTGGAATACCTTACTAAAAGTGATGGCGAATCGGATGGTAAAGAAAATTTTCCATGTCCTGATCTTATATTTCTCGATATCAATATGCCGGCAATGAATGGCTGGGAATTCCTTGAGAGATACGGCACGCTGGAAGATCATCACAAAGGCAATATTGTAATAATAATGCTGACCACTTCTCTTAATCCTGATGACAGGCTGAGATCTGAGAACACTCTCTATGTTTCGGGTTTTGAGAATAAACCATTGAATGAAGAAAAAGTGAAAGAGGTCTTAAAGAAATATTTCCCTGAAAAACATTAGACCTGTTCCCGTTTCATAAAAATTAGGGCAATTATGTAGGCTAAACATAAATCATAAATCATTTCACGCAGCGAACGCAACGATAAGCGAACGCAACGTAGCGCCGCCGCTCCTTTGCGTGAAACTTATGTTCTGGCTACATATATGCCAAAATTAGTATCCTTCCTGGTAAGTGAAAAAAAACAGTTCGCTGCAAAAATTACGTACCGGTCAAAATGGCGATCCCCGTATTTATTTGTAATTTGAGTTTCCTCAAACTACAAATATGTCAACCGTTAACCGGAGAAATTTTCTCAAAGCTTCAGGCATTGCAGTCTTACCGGCCTTACTGCCTGTAACACCCGTTATAGCTGCAGAAACATTTGCCGATAGATCCCCAACGGATGAACCCGTTATAAAATTTTATTTTGATGGTGAAGAGTACACACCGGGCATGTATATTAATGCATTGCAGAAAATAAACAACAGCGGGGCGATCAAAGCCGATTCTTATGGAAGCGGTGGAGTTGTAGAAGCGTTGGAAAAAAAATTCGAAGAGATCACCGGGAAAGAGAAAGCTATTTATATGCCGACCGGTACGCTGGCAAATCAACTGGCGATCGCCGTATTAAGCGGCGAGAACACAAAAGTGTATGTGCAGGATACCAGCCATGTGTACCGTGATGAAGCCGATGCAGCACAATCCGTATTTGAAAAAAGATTGATGCCATTGGCAAAAGGAGAAACTTATTTTACCGCTGCGCAATTAAAAGAAGCGATCGATTCATTACGTAGCCAGGAAGTTTTTCCCAGTGGAATTGGTGCGGTCAGTATCGAGAACCCCGTACGTCGTACGCAGGGCCGGATGGTACCGTTGGAAGAAATAAAAAAGATCAGCGAATATTGCCGCAGTAATAATATCAAATTGCATTTGGATGGAGCAAGAATTCATATGGCTTCTGCATGGGGCGGTGTTAGTATAAAAGAATATGCTTCTTATTTCGATACCGTCTATATATCCCTGTATAAATATCTTGGCGCTGCGGGCGGAGCTGTATTAAGCGGGGATAAAACAGTTATTGCTAAAATGCCGCATCTTATAAAGATCCATGGAGGTACGCAATTCAACTTTTGGCCGAATGCGGCGATGGCTATGTCAAAACTGGATGGAATAGAAGCAATTCTTAAAGCAGCGAGACAGCGTTCAGCGGAAATATTTGCAGCACTCAACCAATTAACGGGAGTAAAAGTGACCGCATTGGATGGTGGAACTAATATTTATGAAATGGAATTAGGCAATGAGATCAATGGAAAAAACATGCAGGAGAAATTGAATAAAGATTTTAATATCCGCATTCCCGGTCTGCGGGAAAACAAAACAAGATTGACGGTGAATGAAACTATATTATATAAAGATGCTGCGTATGTAATTAATGCTTTTAAAACTGCCACTCAGTAGGCCCGTGAATCGTCAATCGTGAATCGTGAATTGTGAATCGTCAATCGTGAATACTGAGACTCTAAAAGAGTAAGAGATCCTTTGAATAGCGGAAACCATTGACGATTGACGATTCACGACTGACGCCAATCAATTCCTGAACTCCTGCGAGATCATCAACCCATAAAATCCACCATCGAGTATTCCGATACCGACACGGCCGAAAGTGGTATTGAGGATATTGGCCTTGTGTCCCGGTGAATTCATCAATCCCATATGTGCTATCTCGAGTGTTTGCGCCAGCGCTAAATTTTCACCGGCAGTAAGAAAAGTTACTTTCGCTTCCCGCATCCTGTCGAATGGAGTTTTTCCTTCCAAATTATTATGTGCAAAATATCCTTTTACAAACATATCATTGGAATGTGCCCTTGCAACCTGTGTCATTTCCGGATCGGCTTTCAACGGGCTTAATCCCTGTTTGGCTCTTTCATTATTTATCAATACCAGCATTTGCGCTTCCAGATCGGGTCTTGGTTTTGCTTTCTCATATTTGAAATTGAGTGTAACAGTTTCATCTGTTCCGGGTTTGACACTTAAATTATTCAGCGTTTGTTGTATCGCATTGTCAAAGACGGGAGCCAGTTTGCGGTTCACCCATTCGGATTGCATAGCCAGCCGGCTTCCTAACTGGCTGCTGCGGGCCGTTGCATTTATTTCATCCCGCAAAGGAAGCGACAGCAATAATGCAGAAACAATGATCGCATAGATCCAGCCATTGATAGCGCCGGGTATTATGCCTAAAAATTTATTGACAGGATGATGATTCGTATTTTGCGGCACACGGCGTATGATAAGATTGGCGGCCAGCCCGAGTAATATTCTTGCAATAATAGCCGTGACGATAAATGAGACCGGTAAGAGCCAGGCGCCCATGTTGAATATTTTGCCCAGTCCATCGCCGGTGTATGGAAAAAATATATACGCCAATATAAGACTGCCTGTCCAGGTAATAAGATAAAGCGAAGCGAGTATAAAGCCTTTTACAAGTCCGCTCCATGTAGCAAGCAGGAATACAAGGATCAGCACAATATCTACCCAATTCATTTATAAATTATTTAAAATCAGTTTTAACAGGTTCAAGAGGTTTAAGAAGTTTCAAAGGTTAGTGTGAGACCAAACCTTTTGAACCTGTTAAACATTTAGAACCTCTTAAACTTATGTGAAAGGACAAAAACCCGGCCAGAGGAAAATTATTTCAGTATAAAGAAGTTATAAATAAGCGGATAAAGTAAGAGTACTGATTTATTCAATGTAAACTTTCTTTCCATTGACGATGCTGAGGGAATCGATGATGCGGCTGGTATCGGCTATTGCTACCGGCAAAACCATAAAAAGTTTATAGTTAAGCGAATCTTTTGTTTCCATTTGTACAGCCCATTGGTATTCCTTTAATCTTCCAAAGCGTTCAAAAGCTCTTTTGGCATTGGCTACTTCCAATACAAAACGAAAATTGCCCGGAGGGATTGTTGTGGTATTCCCGGTAACATTGTCTTTTGGATGAATCGCTGTATCTTTTACCAATACAGTTTCATTTTTAGCGGGAGGGCTGAGCGAAACAGAAGCATTGCCGGCCTTGTTTTTTGAAGTGGTTATTTTATAAACTGTATAACCTCCCCAAACGGCCAATCCAATTCCTGCAATGATCAATAATATAACAGCCGGTCGTCTCCAGTTCTTATCACTGCTGCGGTTGATCGGTTTTTTGTAATCAGAAAAAGATTCTTCAATAGAGGAAGTGGCCGATATTTCTTTTGCCGTATAATCTTTAAATTTTTCCGATAAGATATCCCCCGAAGAAAAAGCATATTCGCCGGATTGGATCTTGACAAGACTGCCGATACCTTCCAGCAAAAAGGGTTTGCCGATATTCAAAAATTGCTGCACATTACTTAAATGTGAATCAAGATCGGCGGCAGCCAATGCTCTTATTTTACCGGTTTGCGAACAGATATATTGAATAAGGTCCGGTGCATCTTTTAAATAATGATTGCTTTCAAAAGATATATCAGGTGGCCGCAAAGATTTTCCCTGTTTGTTATCGGGTTCTTCAATTACGGGGCCGGTAAGCAAAAAAGTACCGATACCCGGCAGGTCGAGCCGTTTATGGGAATAGAGAAATTGGGCAAGAAGGGGAGCTAGTTTCAAAAGCCTAACCGGGTTTAGACCCGTAAGATATATATTTTGATTGGGCGATGCAAGCGGAACAACCCTTTGTAGTTTAACTTTGCATGAATTATGCTAACAGACAATGATCAAAATTTTTTAAAATACTGGGAGGATAACCGCCTCCGCAAAAAAAAGGTCATTAAACAACTGGCAGTCGGCCTTCCATTGGCTGTTGTGCTGGTTATTGCCATCTTCGCTAATTTTTTCGCCGGCTGGTATCAAAGAGCCGATATGGAAAGAAGCAAGGAAAGCCCAACGCTGATCCTTGTCCTGCTTATTGCGGCGCTGCTGATCGTTGTATTTGTCGTTGTTTTTTCGGCCCGCCACCGCTGGGATATGAATGAGCAGCATTATAAAGAATTGCTTGCCCGCAGGGACAGGCAATAAATTTGTAGTTTTCCCGCAAAGGCGCTACGAAGAAACTTTGCATCCTTGCGGCTTTACGGAATATTTTATACTATTCTTGCAGCAAATAAGTTTTTTACGTGGTCTTATAATATCTTAATCATATGAGAACAAATAAATTTTCCGCTCTATTACCGCTTCTTATTATCATTGGTTTTAATGCCTGCAGTGTAAAAGAATCTGCCTGTGCAGATAAAACAGTCGAAAGCGAGCAGGCTGCTATTCTTAGTTATGCCGCTGCACAGGGTATTACGCCTACGGCCCACAGTACGGGACTGTATTACCAGATCATCAATCCGGGTAGCGGACCAACGCCAACGCTTACTTCAAGAGTGTTTGTAAAATATACCGGCAAACTGCTCAACGGAACCATCTTTGATCAGCAAACTGCGCCGGTATCTTATGGTTTGGGAGGAATGATATTGGGATTCCAGATCGGTCTTCCGCTGATACAAAAAGGCGGAATTATCAAGATCATCGTGCCTTCTGCACTGGCTTATGGCTGCAGGGGCTATGGCCTGGTGCCCGGCAACTCTATACTTTTTTTCGAGATCGAATTAACCGATGTTCAATAAGCTGAAACTATCTGCTTTTTACCTGACCCCGGCTTAGCGTCGGGGTTTTTTATTGAGCGGACAGGTGGTGGCGAGTAGGAAGTAGCAAGTAGGAAAATTTACAATACACGCCAACCCTGGTTGCCACTCGCTACTTCCCACTCGCTCATTAATTGTATTTTTGTTCTTAAAGCATTCATTTTGATCTACGAAGCCATATCCGTATTTGATATCTTTAAAATAGGAGTAGGACCATCCAGTTCACATACATTGGGACCATGGCGGGCCGCTCAACGGTTCGTACAAACGTTACAGCAAAAAAATATATTCAACGATGTTGTATCCGTAAGAGTATTATTATATGGCTCGCTGGCAAAAACAGGAAGAGGGCATGGTACCGATATAGCCGTGCAATTAGGATTATGCGGCGATGACCCGGTAACATTTGCTGTCGACCAGATCCAGTCAAAGATCAATGATATTGCTTCGATGAAAAGGATCGTGCTGGCTGGTTTGCATGAAGTGGTATTCGATCCTGTGGAGGATATTGAATTCTTAATTACCGAAACACTGCCGCATCATCCCAATGCATTGACCTTTTTAGCAGACATGAAGAACGGGGATACTATTGCCGAAACTTTTTATTCCATCGGCGGCGGTTTTGTAATAAAAGAAGGAGAAGAAAGATCGGCGAAAGATGTAAAGCAACTTCCTTTTCCTGTAAATACAGCCGATGATCTTTTACACTGGTGTATAAAAACAGGTTTGCATATTCATGAAGTAGTTATGGAAAATGAAACTGCCTGGCGTAGTGAAAAAGAAACGAAGATGGAATTGGTGAACATCTGGAAAGTGATGAAGGATTGCATCTTTCGCGGATGCAATACCTCCGGAACATTACCGGGAGGATTGAATGTAAAACGCCGTGCCGCAGAATTGAATAAAAAATTATTGGGCAGTAAATCCTATGATAATTACGGTGAATGGCTGGCGGCTATTCAGTCGGGCGGCAATAATTTCAAATATATACTCGATTGGGTCAGTTGCTTTGCCTTAGCCGTGAATGAAGAGAATGCTTCTTTCGGAAGAGTGGTAACCGCGCCAACCAACGGAGCAGCAGGAGTGATACCGGCCGTATTACAATATTATATTGCATTCGCAGATGGCGATCATCCCGATAAGATCATTCAATTTTTATTAACGGCTGCAGAGATCGGAAGTATTTTTAAAAAAGGCGCTACTTTATCTGCAGCGATGGGTGGTTGCCAGGCAGAGATCGGTGTATCGTCGGCGATGGCAGCAGCTGGATTAACAGAATGTATGGGCGGCACTCAAAAACAAGTAATGATGGCGGCCGAAATAGCGATGGAACATCATTTGGGATTGACCTGCGACCCGATAGCAGGATTGGTACAGGTGCCCTGTATCGAAAGAAATACAATGGGAGCTATCAAAGCTATCACTGCATCGCAATTAGCATTACAAAGCACACCCGATTTTGCAAAAGTATCTCTCGATGCTGTTATCAAAACAATGTGGGATACGGCGGTAGACATGAGTCATAAATACAAAGAAACGGCCGACGGAGGATTGGCAGTGAATGTGCCGTTGAGTTTACCGGAATGCTGAAGCTGGATAATAACTAAAAGCTAACAGATAAAAGTGCTTCATAGTTTATAAATACTTTTTCCAACCCCTAAAACCTTTGCGGTTTAATTTTATTTATTTGGTATAGCGTTCAAGCCAGGATAAAATTTCATCAAATCTTTTTTGACCCGATGCAATAGCTATTACGAATTCATATTTTTCTTCGGGAGTAGCTGTGATATCAAGCCCATTGTTGATCAGGAAAAGTCTTAATAATGTATATCCTGTTCTTTTGTTTCCATCGACAAATGGATGATTGTTGAGGATACTCTCTATTAAGGAAGCGGCTTTTTCAAGAACCGAAGGATATAATTCAGCTTTATCGAATGTTTGATAGGGTCTTGCAAGCGCTGATTCAAGACCCTGAACATCCCGGATGCCCTGCGCACCACCGAAGTTCCCGATTAAAATTTTATGGAGCTTTTCTACTTCTTCTTTAGAGATCATTGAGCGAGTTTCTGTAATAATTCTTTGTCTTCGGAAAGGATCTTTAACAGCGTATCCTGGTTAATGAGTGACGAAGATCTTGCTTCAATGCCTTTTAAAAAAGAAAGCAATTCTTCCAATGATTTATCAGAAAAATTATCAAGCACTTTGTTGATCTCGTATTTAATTTCTTCTTTTGACATATTGTTAGACAGGTAATAAAGGTAGGAAATTTTTTGTTGCAGAATTTTTGCATTTCAGGACAAGCCTTACAATGTAATTCCATATCTGCAAGAAAATTATTTGTTTTACTTTTAGAGGAATGAAAAGATCCTTTGCCCTCCTTTTATTTATTTTCTTTTCTCTTGCCGCTTCATCGCAGAGTATAGAAAAACAAATTGAGGAATTTGATACTGCCTATGCGCATAGCGATTATCCGTTAGCAGAAAAACTGATCGATAAGATATATCCTTCCCTTTCTCTTATTAAGAATGATACGCTGTATGTAGAATTTCTCGGCACCGCCGGTTCTGTGTATTATCGTACAGGTAAGTATAGTAAAGCAGAAGAATTTTTCAAACAGGCTTCAGTAAAAGCATTACAAATATTTGGCGATAAGGAATATCATTATTCATTGGCGCTTTTTAATCTGGCGGCCGCTTATAAAGAACAGGGCCGGTATGCAGAAGCCGAGCCATTATACCTGCAATCATTACCGGTACTGGCAACGGCTTTCGGGCAAAGCAGTGTGGAATACACCCGTTGTTTTTATACCCTCGCTTCGCTGTATATTGAGATGGGTAAATACAAAGAAGCGGAAGGAATGTGTGCAGCCGCCGTTAATTTTTACAAAGTAATATTGGGAGAAACCAGCGCAGATTATCTCGGCGCATTAGGTTCGATGGCCGTCATCTACCAGGGATTATCAAAATACAGCGAAGCGGAAGAAATTTTTCTTGCCTTGAAAAAATATCATTCTTCATTGGAAAAACCTTCCCGGCAAACACTGCAGGTACTTGAGAATAATTTGGGTGAATTATATCGTCACCAGGCTGAATATGAAAAAGCCGAACTTTTTCTTATCAATGCTATCCTAATGGCGGGTGATACTACGGAAGAAGCAGCGAGTTCATTGAATAATCTCGGCCTCGTACAAAAAGCAATAGGGAATTACGGCGGTGCAGAACAATCTTATAAAAAAGCGATCGGTATTTATATAAAGAAGGGCAAAACAAATCATCCTGATTATACTAATCCCATCAATAATATCGGTGAATTATACAGAACGATGGGACGATACCAGGAAGCGGTATATGCTTTTGAAGAAGTGATCGACCTGAGAAAAAAATTATTGGGAACCGATCATCCTAATTATGCCAATGCCCTTAGCAATCTTTCCCTGGTTGAATCCTATGCCGGCCTGTACCCGCAGGCAGAAAAACATTTACTGGAATGTAAAGAGATCTATAAAAAGATATTAGGGGAGAAAGACAGGTTTTATTTGAACTGCCTGAATAACCTGGCTTCTTTATACAACATGCAATTGAAACTTCCATTGGCAGAACAAACCTATAAAGAATGTTTGCGGATCTATAAAGAGAATTATAACGAGACAAGCGATAAATACGGGATCTATCTCGGCGGCTTGGCTGCTACCTATCGCCTGATGAAAAAGTATGATGATGCGATCGCACTGACCCTGCAGTCCCTCGAGATCATAAAAAATAAGCTGGGTAAGAATCATTACGACTATATCGAAACAGAATATCATTTAGCAGAAACATACCGCGAAGCGGGTAATTATATCGAAGCGGAAAAGCATTACCAGGATGCTATGAAAGGTTATTTGCTGCTGATCCGCAACTATTTTCCTTACCTGAGCGAGAATGACAAAACGGCTTTTTATTTTGCCGTTGCCGCTGCATTTGAAACATTCAATTCCTTTGTTATTCAAATGAAACTGGACTTCCCCGCAAAGAACCATGATTCATTGGTAACAAGAATGTACAATAACCAGGTGGCCATGAAATCGCTGCTGCTCCATGAATCGGAGAATATAAGAGCATTGGTGGCGGCCAGTAATAACGAAGCCATAAAGAAAGAGTACAAGCAATGGATAACGATGCGGGAAACGATCGTGCAGCAATATCGTCTCAGTTCCGAAGAAGTGGAAACACAAGGGATCAACATTGCTGCATTGGAATTGCAGGCTAACGAAATGGAACAGCGGCTGGCGATCGCTTTAAAGACGGGTATTAAAAAAGAGAACGATCAAAATATACCCTGGACGGATATTCAAAAAGCATTAAAGCCCGGCGAATATGCAGTAGAGATCATCCGAACCGATTTTTATACAAAGTCAGGATGGACGGATACGGTTTATTATACGGCATTGATCATTGATAAAAATTCTGCGGTGCCAAAATTTGTATGGCTGAGCAATGGAAAAAATTTAGAAGACAAAGCCATTGCAAGATACCGGAGGTCCATCCGGTCAAAATTGACAGACGAATTTTCTTATAATGAATTTTGGAAACCATTGAATGAACATCTCGTCAACGCTGCTAAAATTTATTTTTCTGCCGAGGGAGTTTACCAGCAGATCAATTTGAATACATTGAATAACCCCGCTACCAACGACTATTTGATAGAGGAAGCCGATATCCGGCTGGTAGCAAATACAAAAGATATTTTGCGAAAGCCGGTACAAATTGTTTCCAAAACAGCCAGTCTTTTTTCCTACCCGGATTATGGTGTCAAAACAACAGCTCCCAATACTTCGGAAAGAGTACTTGGTTTTCCCGACCTGAAAGAATTGCCCGGTACTAAAATAGAATCCGATTCGATCAAAAGAATTCTCTTCACGCAAAACTGGAAAGTGAATGAATATTTACAAAAAGAAGCGACGGAGGATGCGATAAAAAAAATAGACAACCCGAGGGTATTGCATATTGCAACGCATGGTTTCTTTTTGAAGAACATAAATGACAGTGCAGAAAATGTGATGGGCATGCAATCGCAGATCGCCAAACAAAATCCTTTATTACGTTCGGGTGTGATAATGGCCGGCGCCGCTGCTATTGCAAGAGATACACTTGCGTCCAATACGAACGAGGATGGAATTTTAACTGCATACGAAGCGGCCGGACTCAACTTAACGAACACCGATCTTGTTGTCTTGTCTGCCTGCGAAACCGGTTTGGGAGAAATGCTGAACAGTCAAGGCGTGTATGGTTTGCAACGTGCCTTTTTGGTGGCCGGCGCCCGCTCGGTCATTATGAGTTTATGGGTGGTAGATGATCTTGCCACGCAGGAACTGATGACCAACTTCTACCGGGAATGGATGAATGATCCAACGCCGGAAAATAAACATAAAGCTTTGCGGGCTGCGCAATTGAAATTAAAAGAGAAATATAAGAGTCCTTATTACTGGGGTGGGTTTGTGATAGTGGGAGAGTAGTGTAGATGTTGGATGTTCGAGGTTGGAAGTTTGGGTGAACTAAGATTTCTTAGTTGAAAAAACAATTTAGAGTTTTTTATGTTACCAGCGACAGTACTATTATCATCGTCCCTTGCGTCGCACTCTTCAGGGTTCTGTTCGCTACTGGGCATTTTGCAGATCTACATTTCCAGTATGCCCGGTATTTTGGCTGTATCATTTACCACTGCCAATAATCTGGTTATAAATTTTTTTAAGAGATCGTGATCTATATTCTTATTGTATCTATAAACAGCTTCGAGATTATCAAATGAAAGAGTTTGTTTGCTGAGCATTTGCAAACGATCCTTTTAGGTTCAATCATGTGGTGATGAAAAAAATACTAACAATGACGTGAATGTTCGGCGATGTTTGAATCTTACTATAATCTCTCAATTCTTAAATTGAGTTCAGGAGATTCTATTTTAAGAATTTCTTTAAAGGCGACCGCAATGAATTCTTTTTTCCCATTAAACTGTAAGTCTACTGAAAAACCTTCTGTCTTTAATAGTTTAAGATTACTATATATATTCTGCAAAACGATAGTTATAATCTGAGGATATTTTTGCCGTAGATATTCTGGCATAGCTGTATTACCAAGATCGGTTGTTTTAAATGTTATGTAATATGAAATTTCTGTATCTGTGTAGAGTGTAGAAGTTGGAAGTCTGTCTATAAACTGCCTAATAAAATCTTCAAAACTATCAAAAGGCTTATAAGCAATCGGGGCTCTCCTTTCTGCAGTTTTAAAATCACTTACGTCCTTTATCGGTTCTTTTTCAAGTTGCGTAAAAACCGTCAATATCCTTCGCAATCCATTATTATATGACTTATTTAAATCTACCCAATTTAAATTCTGCAAATCTTCATCTATAGGTATTGTTTCGTCTAACCTTATAGGGATTAGGAAAATTTCATCTGTAGGAAACTCCTCCTTAATTTTTAAAGCCTCTTTTATTTCTCTCTGTACATATCCTCTTTTATTGACAGAGTATTTCGATATTAGCAATAAAAAAAATCTAGACGCTTTAATGGTTTTCCGTATCGTGTTGTGCCAGTTCTCACCGGGTAGAAGACATTTTGTGTCAATCCATGCGCTAATTTCATTCTTTCGTAAATCCATATAAAGCCTTTCTGCTAAGGATTTATCTTCTCGGGCGTAACTGATAAATACAATATCCATTTTCTAAGACTCTAATTAATATTGCCTGGAACATCAGGGCTTTTTGATGTACTGATATTCTTTCAGCCAGAAACAGAAGGCGATTTAAAAAACAGAAGTTGAAGTTATGCAAAAAGCTGATAGCAATTGTTCAGCCAGTAAGATATACTCTAAGTTCTTCCAACTGCATATCAATACCAACAAAGTTTCCGAAGAAATTGTTATTAGCTGTTTCTATTTCAGTGAATGGTATCATAACTTAGAGGTTACACATAAATATACAACACGCAATAAGACTCTTCCAGATTTTTGAAAATTGAAAACCAACTTTTGCTATTCACTATCTTAGTTGCAATTACGGCAAACTATCTTATTTTATCAACTCAGGGCTTTTTTCAACAACCCATAATACATCACATCAATAATAACACCATTGGTCATTTTATAATCGCTGCGGATGATGCCTTCCACTTCAAAGCCGTGCTTTTCGGCGATCTTCCGGCTGGCCATATTCGATTCATGCACCCGCAATGATATTTTTTTTAATTCAAGATCATTAAAACAATGCGCAATGATCCTTGCTATGGCTTTCGATATGATACCTTTTCCTTCGTATTCCTTATCGATAAAATAACCCAACTCTGCTTTGGGGATATTCCAGTCGATAGTTTTTATATCGGCAAACCCAATAATAGTATCGGTTGCCAGGTCAACAATTACAAAAGCGAAATACATTCTTTTACTGGTCCTGTCTATTACATCAGGGATGAATGAATGTGTTTCCCCCAACGTTCTATTTTTTGCAACGGTGCCTGCAAAAAAATCTTCGAGACGCTGACGGTTGTTATCGATCAGTTCAAAAAAAGCATCGGCATCTTTTTTTTCAATGGGCCGGAGCAGGTAGTTGTCGAATTTCATTATGCATTGTTGGACCTCAAAGATACTATCCGGATGAATGTGATTTTCTATATAGGCGGCGTAACAAATCTTATTGCCATGGTGCGTGTCTCACGCACCATCTTTGAAAGAACGTAACCCATGCTGCTAATTTTTTTTAAAATAACCCCGATAAAGTGTTTTAGTGGTGCTGCGTGAGACACGTGGCAGAAGCAATAATATATTCTTTACGGAACTATAATTTTTCTTTCACGCAACGAGCGCAACGGAGCAGCGACGCAGCGGTCATTGCCTTGGTGCGTGTCTCACGCACCATCTTTGAAAGAACGCAACTCATGCTGCTAATTTTTTTAAATAATCTGTATAAAGTGTTTTAGTGGTGGTGCGTGAGACACGCACCATGGCAGATGAGAACTATAAATTTTTCTTTCACGCAACGAGCGCAACGGAGCAGCGACGCAGCGGTCATTGCCTTTGTGCGTGTCTCACGCACCATCTTTGAAAGAACGCAACTCATGCTGCTAATTTTTTTAAATAATCTGGATAAAGTGTTTTAGTGGTGGTGCGTGAGACACGTGGCAGAAGCAATAATATATTCTTTACGGAACTATAATTTTTCTTTCACGCAACAGCGCAACGGAGCAGCGGCGCAACGCTGCGTACTTTATTCTTTGCGGTTGCTGCATGAAAATTCCTGCAGGCAAAGAGTTAAGAGGAAGTTGTTCATAAACCTAAAACCTCCTTCATTCCAAAAAAACCTTTCTTATCTTTTAAAAACTCAGCCGCCAATACAGCGCCGCCGGCAAAACCTTTTCGGTTATGAGCCGTATGAATGATCTCGATCGTATCGATAGCAGAAGAATATTTTATGCTGTGTGTTCCGGGTGCAGGATCGATACGCTGGCTGATGATCTCGAGGTCTTCGGGATGATCGCTCAATTCATTCACCCATTGTTTTTTTCTTTTTACCTGTTCCAGTATTTGTTCGGCCAGTGTAATAGCCGTTCCGCTCGGTGCATCTTTTTTTTGTGTATGATGCGTTTCTTCCAGTATCACTTCATATTCTTTATGCGCCGCCATCAATGCCGCTAAACGTTTATTCACTTCAAAGAAAATATTAACGCCTACACTATAATTGCTGGAATAAATAAAAGCGCCGGATCTTTCTTCGCATAATTTTTTCATTTCATCCAGGCGTTCCGTCCAGCCGGTAGAACCACTTACCACCGCTACGCCAAAGTCGAGACATTTTTTTACATTTTCCAATGCACTGTGCGGGCCGGTAAATTCAATAGCAACATCGGCTTTGGATAAATTCTCTTTTGTAAACTCATGCAGGTTGGGCTGATCGATCGTAATGATCACTTCGTGTCCACGTTGTAAAGCTATTTCTTCAATGGCTTTACCCATTTTGCCATAACCAACTAATGCAAGTTTCATAGCAGCGTTTAAAGTTTCAAGTTTCTGGTTGTTCTAATCACAAACTTTCTTCACTTTTTCAAAGGTAAACAAACAGGTAGATCCATGATAGGAGATCTTCTAATATTCACAAGACATCTTGCAACAGCACGACAACGTGAAACCAGAAACGAGAAACCAGAAACCAGCAACAAATCATTTGATACTCAATATCAAACTGATCCCATTCGTTCCTGCCAGTTCGCTACGGCCGGGTTTGAGTTGCAGCGTAAGATCGGGACTTACATCAAATGGTTTTAAATGTGCATCCACCGCGGCATCCACCACATTTAATCCCCAGAGGATCATGAATACAAGAACGGAATAATCTATATCACGGCGAAATTGATTCCGGTAAAAGAGCAATGCACCTTCATCGATAGGTTGCAGGTTGGGTTTTATACTGGTGAACAAAGCAGAGTCACTATGAAAGACCCGCATATTGTATTTTACCTTGTGTGCAAATTTGGTATTCTTGTAATTGGAAAGATTATAAAAAAATATACCGGCACAGGTTCCCAATCCGCCATACACGATCGGCAGCTTCCAGTATTTTTTATTGTAGATCTGCCCAAGGCCCGGCAACAATGCCGAACGCAATGCCGCTTGTTTAGGACTATGCGCCTTCATCGCCGAATCATATTTATTGAGCGGTGCTTTTTTTACAACAACAGGAGTGGAATCTTTTACAGCAGGTTCGGGAACGATCTTCTGCGCTGTACAAACAATACCGGATAGAAGGAATAGTAGTAAAAACTGAAAATTCTTTCCCGAATGTTTTTCTAAAATTTGAAACATCTTCTTACTCCCCTTTAGGGGATGGGGGTTTAATCAAGCGATGCATTCATTTGCCCGAGCACTTTGTTCAACTCTTCCTGCGAATAATACTCGATAATGATCTGGCCGCTTCCGTTGCGGCTATGCCTGAGTTTTACCCGGGTACTGAAATGCGATGCTAATTTATCTTCTATCCGTTGAAATGACGGCGGCAAAGTATTTTTTGAAGTTTTTTTAACAGCACCCTGTCTGTAAAGGTTGCGTACCAGGGCTTCTGTTTGTCGTACAGACAACCCTTTTTCCTTGATCTCTTTAAAAATATAAAGTTGTTTGTCGATGGTATCTACATTGATCAGTGCCCTTGCATGTCCCATGCTCAGGTCGCCATTACGAACCGCTAATTGAATATCGGGCGGTAGTTTTAATAAACGGATAAAATTGGCAACCGTACTGCGGTCCTTTCCCATTCTTTCTGCCACTTGTTCCTGTGTATATTCCAATTCTTCCATCATTCTTTTATAGCTCAGCGAAACTTCCATGGCATTCAGATCTTCCCGCTGCAGGTTTTCCAATAAAGCCAGTTCCAGTAATTGCGCATCATTGGTTTGTCGTACATAAGCCGGTATATCTTTTATACCGGCGATCTTTGCGGCCCTTAGCCTGCGTTCGCCGGAAACCAACCGGTATTTTCCACTGGGTAATTTTGAAACGGTAACAGGTTGAATGATATCATGCAGTTTGATAGAATCTGGCAAGATCATTCAATGATTGTTCATCAAAATCACGACGGGGTTGTTTGGGATTGGGTTCAATATCATCAACCGGGATACGATTGATGCCGGTAGCATTTTCTACCACATTTTGTTTGAGCGTGCCACTGCTGGTCTTCAGATCGGCATCGATACTTTGTAATAAAGAACGGATACCTTTTCCTAATAGCTCTTTATTTTGTTTAGGATTGGTCATCGGTTGAGATTTAAAAGTCTAAGTTTTCAAGTCTAAAATTAACCTAGCACGCAATAACCTTAATCATTCAGAAACTTCGAGACTTGAAACCAAATCTACAATTCCAAGTATCTTCTCCTCGTTCTTCATCTTCGTCATGTCATTCTTCTGGAGGATTTCTTTTGCAAGATTAAGATAATTCATCGAACCTTTACTGTTAGCGTCGTATAAAATAACAGGTTTACCGGCGCTGGGAGCTTCGGCAAGGCGGGCATTACGGTGAATGATGGTGCTGAAGACCATATCTTCAAAATGGCGGCGTACTTCGCTTACCACCTGGTTACAAAGGCGCAGACGGCCATCATACATGGTCATTAATATTCCTTCGATGACCAATGCAGTATTCAAACGGCTCTGAACGATCTTGATAGTGTTTAGTAGTTTTCCCAATCCTTCCAATGCAAAGAATTCACATTGAACCGGTACTACTACCGCATCGGATGCGGTTAATGCATTAACAGTTATTAGGCCTAATGAAGGCGAACAATCGATGATGATAAAATCATACTCATCTCTTATACTTTCCAGCAGGCTCTTCAATACCATTTCCCGGTTGGGATAATTGATCATTTCAATTTCGGCGCCAACAAGATCGATATGAGAAGGAATAAGATCAAGATTGGGGATCTCTGTTTTGAGTATTACATCTTTGGGCCTTGCCTCATTCACCATGCAATCGTAGAGGCTTTGGGTAACATTATGCAGATCGAAACCAACACCGGTCGTACTATTGGCCTGCGGGTCGCCATCGACCAACAAAGTTTTAAATTCCAGCACGGCAAAACTGGCCGCCAGGTTAATGGCAGTAGTTGTCTTTCCCACGCCTCCTTTTTGATTTGCTACACCGATTATTCTTGCCATGCCCTGTATCCCCTAATGGGGATTGTTTTTATTTAAAATTGTAAACGTCTATAATGGTAAAATTGCCGCCTGAAACGAGGAAAACAAAATTAAGTTTTGCCCATTTTACCAAAGATAGTGAGTGGCTAGTGGGGAATGGGGACTAGCTAGTGGCTAGTAGGAAGTTTCCCATAATTAATATTTCCTTCCCACTAGCCACTCCCCACTAGCCAGCCCCCACTCCTTACTAGCTTTTATTTGTATTTTCGAACCATAGATTATGCGCAACTCTCCGTTCTGGTGGATATTGATCAGCTTCATGTTATTGCTTGATATCTATTTTTTCCAGGCACTCAAAACAGTTTCTCATTCGGCTTCCGGCCGTACCCGCACGATCATTTATGCGGCTTATTGGACATTGTCTGCTGCTGCGATCATTGTTCTTTTGCTGCTTCCTTACCTTCATTTTGAAAACCAGGCGAAGTTTATCAGGACAACCATTTTTGCCATCATTGCCGGCCTTTTCTTTGCCAAGATCATTGCTGCTTTTTTCTTTTTGATCGATGATATACGCCGCGGGATACAATGGCTGATCGGAAAATTCTCTTCACCTAAAAAAACAGGAGAAGAGCTGGAAACTGCCAAAAGAATTTCCCGTTCCGCTTTTTTAAGCTGGGCAGGAATGATCGCCGGCACCGGCTTATTTGGTACACTCATCTATGGATTCGGCAATAAATACCGTTACCAGGTAAAAAGAATAAAACTTTCATATGCCAACCTGCCGGCAGCATTCCGCGGAATGAAAGTGGTGCAGTTATCCGATATACATTCCGGCAGTTTCAATAATAAAAAAGCGGTGATGAAAGGAGTGCAGAAGATCCTCAATGAGAAACCGGATCTTATTTTGTTTACCGGCGATCTTGTCAATAATGTATCGGATGAAATGGATGATTACATGGATGTGTTTGATAAACTAAAAGCGCCGATGGGTGTTTATTCCGTTTTGGGTAATCATGATTATGGGGATTATGTACGCTGGGATAGTATCGAAGAGAAAAAAGCCAATTTGGAAAGATTGAAAAAGGTGCATGCCGATCTTGGATGGCGCTTGCTGATCAATGAAAATGTAGCATTGGAAAGAGGCGCCGATAAGATCGCATTGCTGGGTATCGGGAACTGGAGTGCAAAAGGGCGGTTTAAAAAATACGGCGATATGAAAAAAACCTATGCCGGTTCGGAAGCATATCCTTTTAAGATTTTGATGAGCCACGATCCCTCACACTGGAAAGCAGAAATAATTAAAGAGTATAAAGATATTGACCTTGTGCTGGCTGGTCATACCCATGGAATGCAGTTCGGCGTTGAAATTCCGGGATTGAAATGGAGCCCGGTTCAATATTTTTATAAAGAGTGGGCCGGTTTGTATGAAAAGGACTTGCAAAAATTATATGTCAACCGGGGTTACGGTTTTATCGGTTACCCGGGCCGTGTCGGCATCCTGCCCGAGATCACGGTTTTTGAGTTTATTTGATTGATTTTCCGGGTAATGCATCATTAACCGGAAAGCCGGGAAGACGATAAGAAAAGCAATTTATAAATCCATTTTTTTCCGATTTTCCGTTTTACCGGCGCTTTTCAAACTGAGATGAGCTGCTATTTTCTACTGTAATTCCCCCAATATTTCTTGACTTCGATTCGTTTTTGGAATGTATTGGCAGTTTAGTTAAACTTTTTTTTCACCTTTAAGTCCTAAAAATCAACATTTAAACCGCCAATCCCGCTTTTATGCGGGACAACTGCCTGATGTTAAAAAAATGGGCTATACTGCCGGCCTTTTTAGCACTGGGTTGTGCCGCATACTCGCAGCATAGCCCGGCAGATTCTGTTTTTGTCCCCGCCAAAGAAGTTGCTGTTACCGATACGATCGATTACGACCTGCTTTTCCAGGATTTTGATGCTTTCATGGATTCTATCCTGACACCTAACAGTTATTTTTTGATGAGCCTTTCGATGGGAAAGGGTTATTATAATTTTGAGAATAAAAGCAATTCGTTGATCGAAAGTTCTAAACGGCTTACTTATACTCCTTCGCTGGGTTATTATAATAAAAGCGGTTTCGGGTTAACGATGATGGGATATATTGTAAATGATAAAGAGAATATGAATTTTTATCAATTCTCCTTATCGCCTTCTTTTGATTATTTGAAGAATAAGGACATTGCAGCCGGTATCTCGTTCACCAAATTCTTTACAAAAGATTCATTACCCTTTTACACTACACCATTGCAAAATGAACTGTACGCTTATTTCACTTACCGTAAATGGTGGATCAAACCAACGATCGCTGCCAGTTATGGTTGGGGAAGCCGTACAGATTATGATAAAAGAGAGTCCGTGATCCAGGATCTTCGCCTGCGCCGGAGAGGATTTACTTTTATCAATACACAGGAATCTATCAGTGATTTTTCGATCACCGCATCTATTCGTCACGATTTTTACTGGCTCGATGTATTTACTTTCAACGATCATATTCGGATTACTCCTCAACTGGCACTGACAAGCGGTACACAGAAATTTGGTTTCAACCAATCGGCCAGCACCTATGCTACGGTAATAAGAACGGGTTCCAATGTGCTGTACAGTACCGAAGATATTTACCTGGATGACCAGATCAATTTTCAGCCGCAATCCCTTACCCTGTATCTGCGTTCTGAATATTCGATCGGGAAATTCTTTGTGCAGCCGCAATTAACACTTGATTATTATTTTCCGGCAACGAGCAAGAACTTTACTTCGTTGTTTTCAGTAACGGCTGGTTTCATGTTTTAATAAGGCACAAGGTACAAGGTACAAGGTACAGAGTCGTGCTAGCTGTGAATGTCTTTCTCTGCTATAGGACTGTCTTGTGCCTTGTACCTTGTTCCTTGTGCCTTCATTGGAATTTCTTTCACATTTTTATTACAATAAAAAGTTACACTTCGTGTTATAGCGTTGACCCAGTTATAGTTAAAGGAATTTTTAACAGGCGTTCGGGGTGACTGGCATTATACTTGAAAATATTTCTGGTCCCTAAAAAAATTACAGGTCTATTAAAAAAAAACAAATGAAAACAAAACTTCTTCCGCTTTTGGCAGCTTTATTTATTACCCAGCTTTCAATGGCCCAGTTCCATATCGGTGCGAAAGCCGGCGCTAATATCACTAAAGTAGATGGCAAATCTTTTAAAGATGAATTCAGGTACGGCTACCATATTGGTGGTTTTGCAGAAATTCCATTAGGCAAAAAATTCCAGCTGCAGCCTGAGGTACTGTTCAACCAGTATTCAACAACGGTTGACAGCAATTTCAATCACATTTATCAAAATGCTTTTAATTCTTCTCACCAAAGCAACGTTAAACTGAATTATTTATCCATTCCTTTATTACTTAATTACAAGTTGATCGGTAATTTTCTTTCATTACAGGCGGGACCACAGTTCAGCATATTGATGAAACAAGACAAAACCCTGTTGCAAAATGGCGGCGAAGCCTTTAAAAAAGGAGAATTTGCAATGATCGGCGGCGCACAGGTGAAACTGGGCCCCATCCGTGTGAATGGCCGTTATGTGATAGGTCTTAATAATATCAATGATATCGATAACCAGGATAAGTGGAAAAGCCAGGGCTTCCAGTTATCTGCTGGATTAGCTTTATAAATTCGAATACCTGATGAATAAAAAGCCTCCTGCTGATGCGGGAGGTTTTTTTTGGCTGGTGGGAAGTGGCGGGCAAGCAGCGGGAAACTTAGAATAGGAGAAACCCCCTACTCGCCACTTCCCATTACTACTGGCCTATTTTGTCAGGTATTTTTCCTGAGGCATGAAACTTGACAATACTAAATTCCGGTCATATTTTTACCGCCTTTCCCTTTTACAAAAAAGAGGTGTCAGATTGTCTAAAACAAGTTATGAATATTGAAAAGTTTTTACTGAGGTCCGAAGACGAAATGGATTTTCTTCCCATTATTCCACTGAATGAGAGCGAACAGGAAGATCTGAATAGTATCGAAGTTCCTGCCGAAATAGCTTTATTGCCTTTAAGAAATACAGTTCTTTTTCCCGGTGTCGTATTGCCGATAACGGTTGGAAGGGATAAAAGTATCAAAGCTGTAAATGATGCTTATAAAGGAGATAAGCTTATCGGTGTAATAGCCCAGAAGGACAGCAATATCGAAGATCCTGCTATAACGGACCTGGAACAGGTCGGCACAGTGGCCCGTATCGTAAAGCTGATCAAAATGCCCGATGGCGGAACTACTATTATTATACAGGGCAAGAACCGTTTTTTGGTTGAATCGATTTTTACCGAGGATCCTTATTTCAAAGCAAAGATCAAAAAACTGGAAGAGCAGGAAAATCCAAAAGACGAGGATTTTAATGCCTATGTCGCCAATATCAAAGACCTGGCGGCAGATATCGTTCAGCTTTCACCCAATATACCGGCTGAAGCATCGATCATCCTTCGCAATATTGAGAATCCTTCTTTCCTGATACATTTTGTTTCGAGTAACCTGAATACAGATATCAAAGACAAACAGCGTTTGCTTGAATTGAACCAGATCCGTCAACGGGCCGACCTGCTCATGCAATTATTGCAGAAAGAATTACAGTTTGCTGAATTGAAGAATAAAGTAACGACCAAGACAAGAACCGAGATCGATAAGCAGCAACGGGAATATTTTCTGCAACAGCAGATGAAAAGTATCAAAGAAGAATTGGGTGGCGATAGTAATGTGCAGGAGTTAAAAGAAATGCAGAAAAAAGCAGAGGCAAAAAAATGGCCGGCTGCTGCGAAAGAATTATTCAAGAAAGGAATTGAGAAGCTTGAAAGGATGCATCCAAGCACACCGGATTATTCCGTGGCTTACAATCATCTCGACCTGATGCTGGAACTTCCCTGGGAAACTTATACAGAAGATCATTATGAGTCTGAAGAAGGCAATGAAGACACTGGATGCCGATCATTATGGAATGCATAAGATAAAAGAAAGGATCATTGAATATCTCGCCGTATTGAAATTGAAAGGAGATATGAAGAGCCCGATACTTTGTTTTGTCGGCCCCCCGGGAATTGGAAAAACATCATTGGGCAGAAGTATTGCCAATGCGATCGGCAGAAAATATGTTCGTTTGAGTTTGGGTGGTTTACATGATGAAAGCGAGATAAGAGGTCATCGTAAAACATATATCGGTGCCATGCCCGGAAGGATATTGCAATCGATCCGCAAAGTAAAGTCATCGAACCCGGTGATGATACTGGATGAGATTGATAAAGTAGGCAATGATTTTCGTGGCGATCCTTCTTCGGCATTACTGGAAGTATTGGATCCCGAACAGAATCATACTTTCTATGATAATTATTTGGAACTGGAATATGACCTGAGCAAAGTATTGTTCATTGCAACGGCGAATAATATTCAGAACATTCAGCCTGCATTGAGAGACCGGTTGGAGATCATCGACCTGAGCGGCTATGCAGTGGAAGAAAAAATTGAAATAGCGAAACGTCACCTGTTCCCCAAACAAAAAGAACTGCATGGTTTGAAGAGCAGTAATTTTAAAATAAGCGATAAGGTGATGGAAAAACTGATCCAGGACTATACAAGAGAAAGTGGTGTAAGGGAACTGGACCGGCAACTGGCTTCTATGATGCGTTACCAGGCCAAACAATTGGCCTTTAAAGGAAAATTAAAAGCGATCCTGACAGCACAGGATATCGAGAAGGTGATCGGCAAGCCCAAATACAGCAATGATATTTATAAGACGGCGAATATGGCCGGAGTAGCGGTTGGTCTTGCATGGACATATGTTGGCGGTGATATTCTTTTTATCGAAACAAGTCTCAGTGATGGCAAAGGCGAATTGAAACTGACCGGTAATTTGGGTAATGTGATGAAAGAAAGTGCAAGCACGGCATTGACCTATTTGCAATCCAATGCAAAAAAATATGGTATTGATTCCATTGTATTCGAAAAGAAAAATATTCATGTGCATGTACCGGAAGGCGCTGTTCCCAAAGATGGTCCCAGTGCGGGTATCACGATGATGACATCTATTGCATCTGCCATAACAGGGAAAAGAGTAAAACCATTTCTTGCCATGACCGGTGAAATAACATTAAGAGGACAGGTATTGCCGGTTGGCGGGATCAAAGAAAAAGTGCTGGCTGCAAAAAGAGCCGGCTTAAAAGAGATCATTGTTTGCTGCACAAAATGAGAAAGATGTGGAAGAGATAGAATCTGAATTTATCAGGGGCATTAAATTTCATTTTGTAAAAACGATGAACCAGGTGCTGGAGTTAGCCCTGATAGGATAATGTCTTTATCGTATCAGCATGATAGTTCCTTTTGCTATTGTATCCGGCATATTGATGAAGCGATAGCGGCATACGTAAACATATATACCGCTGTTTTGATGGGCGCCTCTGAATGATCCATTCCATCCCGTAGCAGGATCATTACTACTGAAAATGATCTGTCCATTCCTTTCATAGATCTTCAGATCATAGAAAAGCAGTTTGCCGCTGATGGTTGGTCGCAGCATATCATTCAGCCCATCATTATTAGGAGAGAAAGCGCTGGGGAAATAAATGTATTGCGGACAGTTCTTAACGTTGATATTAATTGTATCGCTGATCTTGCAACCGGCGAAAACTTCCGTCTCCACATGGTAAGAAGTATTTATTTCCGGACTTAAAAGGACCCTGAAAGGAGTAATATATTTGATATTATATTCCGGTTCCCAGTTATAATTCAAATAGTTGCCGGGCAGGCTCAGTAAAAGATCTTCATCTTTACAAATGGTCATGTCTTTAAGGAACCAGGGACCAAAAGGTTTATCAATGATCTTAATGGTATCTGAGAATTGCCTGTTGCAATGATCTTTTACGGTAACATAATAAGAGCCTGGGCTGTTCGCAATAAAGAAACTGTCTGTGCTTCCGTTTTGCCAGGTATAATTGGCGAATGTATTTCCTGCATTCAGCAAATAGGATTTGTCTTTGCAGAAAAGAGTGTCCTTTCCTAAGTTCAGAAAATTATCCGGTGCAGATACATTCAAAGTGACCGAATCAATTAATTTATCACAGGCAGATGGACGGGCATATATCTTACCGCTCCAGCTTTTAGTAAAGAAAAGATGGATGGTGGTATCGTTGATCTGCTGGAAACTGCTAACCTGTGCCGTATCGAATATAAAGTTCACTTTGCCATCGCAAAGAGGGTTTTTATGAGCAGTGATGACTACCGGCTGTGATATATTGCAAACTGTATTTGGCGCCGATATTTTGATCGTATCGCACCTGCGAACAATATTGCATATCACAGTTCTTTGCATAGGATAATTTGCAGAGAAAAAATTAATTGTTTGTTCCTCAAGCATTCCATCCTGGTTAATAAATTGGCCTTGCCAGTTTATAGGGGATACCTGGGCAGGTATAAATCTTAAAAAGGCTGTATCCTCGCCAAAACAAATTTGAGATGTATCAGCGATCAGGATTTTGAATCTGTCAATATGAGTCGAATTGTTATCATAAGAAAGGGTTGCAAAATTGACAATATGCCTGCTCTCGATTGTATTGATCCTGGTAAAATCGGTGTACTGCTTTGAAGAAGGAAAGGGGATTTTTTTTTGCAAGAATAAGTTATTGTTTGAATCTGCAAGGGCATAATAAATTTTCTTGTTTTCATAATCATGGAAGCTGAAATGCCTTATACCATTGCTATCGATGAATAGCTCTTGTATGGTTTCATCCATCATCATATTCCCGGTAACGACATATTCGCTATGCAAATGATTAAAAGATGGGTCGAATATCGAAATACTGAATAAACGGTTTGTAATACCTGACAGGTCGGAGTCTGTTCCATTGTAAGCCTTTGTCATTGCAATATTTCCATTAGACAGGAAGAAAGCGTTGTCATAAGCTTCGGTACTAAAAAAATCTCTTGGGGTCCGGTATGTGCTGCTCAAAGTTGAATTCTCCGGGGCGCAATATGCTTTATTAAGTAAAACAGATTTACTTAACATATCTATCTTAATGTTGAAGAATGCAAGGCCATTAGAGGATCCATTAACGCATTGCCCGATAAACCTCGAGCTACCATAAAGTGAAAGCTGGCCTCCATTCAATCTGCCGATCCGGAATACCGGAAAATCCCACCCGCCGCTTGGTTGCATATTAATAATGGTCGATGAGCCAACAATACCAGCATTATCAGCAGTTACAAGGAAAAGTTGATTTTCGGTGAACGCATTGATTTGTCCTGATAAAACATACAATAAACTATCAGCTCCATGTTTTAAAATGAGAGAGGTCCTGATCACTTTATTATTAAGTGCAGGGCTATTCGTAAATCCAAATCTTTTTTGATTGATCACATCGCCATCGGGGGACAAAACCAGTAAATGAAACGGCGGCCTTCCATCATAAATTCCGTTATTAAACCGGGCAAGAATGTGAATGTTCCCATTATTAGCTTCATCAACTGTTTCAAGTCCGATATAACCGGAAAAAGGATTGCTGGCAATTCTTTTGACCCATCTTATAGTTCCATCCTTATTTGTTCGTATTACAATTCCATATCCGTAGACTGTTGTTGTTTTTATGTGCCCTATGGTCAGTGTTCCTTCGTCAATGGTCTTGATTTGTTTATGAAGCATGACCGAATCAGAAAAAGGAAATACGGTAGAATATCTTTCGTGAGTTGATGAGTCGGTACAGAAATTCTGTCCATATGTACTATATGAGCAAGCAAGGATCAATACTATTATGAGCGAACGTATCATTTATTTAAAGGAATAACAGGATACCGGGTATCCTGTTATTCATGATGATTTAATTAATATACCATGTTTCCTGTACGTATGTTCCGGTTGGTTGCGTTACACAAGGCCCTCCATTCAAGCCGCTTGTTACCTGTACGTTCCGGTATCGTACCTGTATGTTGCCGGGTACAAGTCCATCCACACTTGCGCTCTTTGTGACATCGATATAGAATACATCCAATCGTGTGATGTAGGCTGGTTGTGTACTAGGCCATGGAAGACCCGCCGTGTACAACCAAAATTTCTTCCAGACGCCACTTCCGTTAAGATACTCTACTTCCTGTTTTTCCGGGAAGACGTAACCAAAAGGGAAACATCCCGAACCGATAGGGTCACAACCTGCTAAGCTGGGCGGAGTAGCACCGTTGCGTGGGTTCCAGAATACTTTGTCGACTCTTGAGCACGGTAACGTAGCATATGTTGATGTGGGAATCGATTGGTTGGATGAAAATGCAATGTTCAATGTGGCGTAATTTGTACAATCAGTGTAACAAGTGAGATTACATTGAATTGCTGTCGCCGAGTTGAAGGTTGATATGCTTATTATCTCCGAACGATAAGTTACAATGAATTCATTCATATCGTCCCCATTCGAGTTCAGGTAGACCACACCATTATTTTGAATGGTCAAAACAGGATTTACCGTACTGGTAGGAGTAATATAGACCTGGGTGGCGCCATTTAGTAACTTTATACGCCCCTTACTTGGCAAACTGCCGCCATTCGTCATTTGAGGATAGAACTCAGACGTTATCCTGTAGGTTACAACGAAACGATACCCCACATTGCAGGTATATTCAGTACTGATGGAAAGCAGGTCGTTAACGAATTCTGAATCTCCCGGGCCAGGACAAGAAGTGGCATCAGTACTATTTCCTTTACCCGGAAGTAGAGTTATTCTGTTGCCATTGATATCCCCATAATAACCTTTGCCGGGAAGATTGACTATCTGTGTGTTGCTGGTAGGCTGATCCTTTAATTTCTGTTTGTAAAACTCCTTCAGATCTGTTTCGATCCTGGATTCATTGGTTGCTGTTTTTTTACAACTGTAAAAAGCTATGATGCTAAAGATAAGCAGCAACGAAGTTGCTGTTAGTAGTTTAATGGTTCTCATCGCTGATCGGTTTAAGGTTTAAATAATTTCATTTCTGGTCGATCGAATTAACACAGGAATTGCGATGGAGGATCTTTGTCCTTTAAAATTACAAATAAAATCATTCTCATAGTATGATGCAACGTATTTTTCCTTAATGAATGCGTAATAACCGAAACAGGGTACTATCAATTTATGAAATACTTTATAAGTATAGGCAGGAATAACCCCTATGGGGACAAATAAAGCAGGCTAAAAAGTAAATGTACCGGTAAACTACTTGAAACAGGAATAAGACTCACGGGCATCAATTTCACTTTGTAAAAACGATGAACCAGGCGCCGGGGTTGGCATTGATATAAATAACTTTTGGAAGGTTACAAACCCTCCAAAAGTTATCTTCGTACTCTCTTGTCAAAATTAATTTTCATATTTATACTGCTGACCGGCAAGATCGTATCTGCTCAAACACTGGGCGGCAATTCCGTATTCAATTTTCTTAAACTATCCAACACAGCACAACTAACAGCATTAGGCGGCGTCAATGTTTCCCAGTCATCGGATGATGTAGGATTGGTATTCAATAATCCTTCATTGCTCAAACCTTCGATGCATTCGCAAATGAATGCCGTGTTCAATAGTTTTTACAGCAGTATAAAAGTTTATCATTTATCAGTGGGATATCATCAACCGAAACTCAATACTAATTTTTCATGGGGTATAAATTATTTTGATTACGGCAATACTTCCGAAACCGATGCGTCGGGAAATATATTGGGAAAATTCAGGGCCACCGATTGGGTCATGCAGGTATCGGCATCAAGAAGCTATTTGGAAAAATGGAATTACGGGGCCACTATCAAATTCATCAGTTCCAATTACGGCCAGTATCGATCCAATGGTCTTGCTATGGATATTGGTCTTTTATTTTCGGATACGGCAAAATTGTTTTCTGCCTCTGTTGTTGCAAAGAACATGGGGTTCCAGTTAAAAAAATACAATGGCAGCAGTGCCGATGATCTTCCCTTCGACCTGCAGATCGGTTTTACAAAACGTTTGAAGGGAGTCTCCCTTCAGCTTTTCACTGACGGCCCAGCGGGTCCATCAATTTGATACCCGGTATAACGATACCCTTTTTAATAATGAGAATGGTTTTGAAAATGGCAGCGCAAAAAAATTCTCCTTTGATAAACTGCTTAGCCATTTTGTAATAGCTTCTACTATTTATTTGGGTGACAGGGTAGAGGTTATTGCAGGTTATAATTTTCTTCGCCGTAAAGAACTCAATACCGGTAATGCCGGCAATGGCCTCAATGGCTTTTCTCTTGGAGCCGGCGTATTATTGGGGAAGATGCAAATACGTTATGCAAGGGCTTATTACCAGAATAATTCTGCCTATAACCAGTTAGGTTTGAACTTGAAACTAAACCAATATTTCGGCTTAGGTAAATTTGGTGAACGGATCGGCTGGTAAAAAAATCGGTAGATCTATTTTTTTGAATAGCGTACCGTTTTTTTAAAAATTCCCGCAATGCCATAGCTATCGGGTGGCACACTCCTCTGCATTTACATTGTTGAAAGAGTAATAGACCCTGTTTTGGAATTATTCTATTTTGATCCTGACCATTTACTCAATAGGTTATACCTGCTACTCTGTCCGCAGCTTTCGTAATAATGATCCGTCTATTTTTATTCCGCTTAAGTAATAATAAAAATCATAAAATCCCCGTGTATGAAGAAGTTAGCCATGTCATTGACCGGAATTGTTACCGTATTGTTCTCCTATTCACAAAATGTGGGTATTGGCACCAATACACCCGTTGCTAAGCTGGATATAAGATCGGGCAGCCAGTATGTAGCCCAGTTCAATGGTGCATCGTCTATGTTTGTGGGTATCACAGAAAACGATATTCAGCGGGGTTATTGGGGATCTTTTTCCGGTGCGGCAGAAGACGTGGATTTTGGTACAGCATCTGGTAATTTATCCGGTAAAATACACCTGGCCATACAAGCCAGTCCGAAATTGACAATTAATAGTTCAGGTATGGTAGGAATTGGAACTACCAGTCCTGCTCATCTTTTACATATAAATGGCGGCGATCTTTTTGTTGAATCAGGCAGCGGCAAGATCGTTTTAGGATATGAGACAGGGAATCAATGGCGGTTTGGCACCACAGCAGCCGGGGCCGATATGCACTTGTATACCTACAATGGCGTTACAGAAACACCGATGCATTATTTTCACCAGAACGGAAATGTGGGTATTGGTACAGGTCTGTCTGCTCCCGTTGCAAAACTCGAAGTGAGGGGTACCGGATTTTCGTCTTTTTCCAGTACGTTCATAATTCGTAATAACGACGGCGATACACTATTAAGAGTGAAGAACGATGGCAGAATGGGTATCGGGTATAATGGTGAAACCTATGGACGCACGATTAACCTGGGAGGAACAGGGATCAATTTTTATACTTCCAATGAACATGCATTTGGCGGCGCTATATTTCCAACAGATACTTCCCTTGTAATATGGGCCAACGACGAGCCGTTAAATTATCTTGTATTACAACCTTCCTGGGGTAATACAGGGATCGGGACCTATACACCCAATGCTAAACTACATTTGAACACGAGCCAGGGTGTCATGCTTATTGGTAATAACAGTGCAAGGGTAGCTGCCGGGTATGAGCTAAGCGTGGATGGTGAAATAATGTGTGAGAATCTTGTAATGCAGAACAGTACTTTATGGCCCGATTATGTATTTGAAGACGATTACCGGTTGATGCCTATCGAAGATCTTGAAAAAAGTATCCGGCAAAATAAACACCTTCCCAATGTGCCTTCGGCTGCCGACATTGAAAAGAACGGGATCAGTATGAGTGAAATGACAAAAGCTTTATTGGAAAAAGTCGAAGAGCTTACTCTTTACATCATCCAGCTAAAAAAGGAGAATGACGAGATGAAAAGCTGGAGGATGAAAATGGAAAAAAAGCCGGACTAATAAAAGAAAACAGCGACACTTGCCTTTTAGTATAAGGTTATGCTTAAAACAGGCTAAGCCCTGCCGTTGGTAATAAAAACTACCCATTTGTGGTATAGATCGGGATCAATAATTCACTTACTTTTGAATTGACTAGCTTCACCAGTAATAACACCCTCTTTCCGCACCTTTCGAAATCCCTTATCTTTTTTATTAATCAATAAACTTTCGTTTATGAGAAGGATTCTGATTTTATTAGTAAGCATTTTTACTGTGGTAAACCTGTTTTCTCAAAATGTAGGTATCGGTACAACCATACCCGCTGCAAAACTGGATGTAAAGTCAACTACCAATTATGTCGGCCAGTTCAATGGTACTTCCCCAATGTATATGAGTATATACGAGGCCGATGTTTATCGTGGTTACTGGGGTTCTTATTCAGGCTCAGCAGAAGATGTTGATTTTGGTACCGGCGCCGGTAATACATTAGGCAAATTGCATCTTACTATACAAGCCGTTCCGAAAATGACCATTAACGCTGCCGGCCAGGTAGGAATAGGACTTACCAATCCTAATCATATTTTACATGTTGCCAATGGCGATTTTTTTGTAGAATCAAGCGTAGGTAAAATAATCTTTGGATATGAAACGGGAGGAAGCCAGTGGCGTCTTGGAACTACCGGTGCCGGTGCAGATCTCCGTTGGTACACATATAATGGCACTACAGAAACACCAAAACATTATTTTCATCAAAATGGTAATGTAGGCATCAACACCGGGATACCTGTGCCGCTGGCGAGGTTGGATGTTGTGGGTGCAGGCACTACATCCTCTACCAATACTTTTATTTTACGCAACAGCTCATTAGACACTATCATGCGGGTTCGTGATGATGGCCGCATGGGCTTTGGTTATAATGGAACCACTTATGGACGCCAGGTTAATATTGGCGGAACCGGTATCAATTTTTATACTGCTAATGAAGCTGCATTTGGCGGCGCACTTTTCCCAACAGATACTTCTATTGTACTGTGGTCAAATAGTAATGCCAACAATTATGTTGTGATCCAGCCTTCATGGGGTAATACAGGTATTGGTACATATACACCCAATGCAAAATTTCATGTTAATGGCGCCCAACTTATTGGCAGCAACTCTGCCCGTATTGCTGTCGGTTATGAATTAAGTGTGGATGGAGATGTAATAGCTGAAAGTTTTGTTACCCAGAACAGCACCAGTTGGCCGGATTATGTATTTGAAGATAATTATCCCCTGCTGCCTCTCAATGATCTTGAAAAAGCGATCAGGAAAAATAAACATCTTCCTAATGTACCTTCCGCAGCTGAAATTGAAAAGAACGGGATCAACCTGGGACCGATGACCTCAGCCTTATTGGAAAAAGTGGAAGAACTGACGCTTTATATCATTCAACTGGAGAAAAGAATAAAAACACTGGAAGAGAAGAAATAAAATTTCAGAAGATCATTTTATATATCTCAAAAGCTTCTGCATGATCGCTGTTGCATTGCACGCCCCTGACTTTTGCCAGGGAACGAATAAAATTTTCCTGCATGTAGTTGCGGTGTGTTTGCGACCTGTATTCTTTTAATGCAGTTATCTTCTTATCTATTTCTTTTTCAGAAAGGCGGATAAAAAGATCGGTGCGGAAATTCTTATTGTTCCAGGGCAGCTCATAGCCCAGCAGCGAACAATTTTTAAATGCTCTCAGCGATTCGGCATTAATAGTGGAATGGTCCTGGTGAATATCGTTACCGCAGGGAGTAAAGACAAGATCGGGTTGGATCTTTTTATTCAGCATTACCATTTCTTCCAGTATATCCTGCCTGCGTTCAGGGAATTTTCTTACATCAAGATCGAAGAAAATAATATTGCCGGCTTTTATTCCAAGAACAGCCGTTGCTTTAAGGCATTCCTGTTTTAATGTATCAGAAGGGAGGCCGCGGGGAAGGGATTGGCGGCAGGTTGAAAATGCAGCATAATACACTTCCGTTCCTGCAGCGCAGAACTTAGCAATGCTTGCGCCGCATCCTAATTCACCATCATCGGTATGAGGAGCCAGTATCAATATTTTTTTAGGATCAAACATATATTATCGGGTATAAAAACTTTTGTCAGGAAGCAAAGGTAACTGCTGGCCGAAATATTTATTCAAAATCACCCGGAATGTATTGACATTGCTCATGCCGCTGTAAAGTGGCGCATAATCCTTATCGGGAAAATAATAAGCCGCATAATTCCTGAAAGCATCATTCTTCCTGTTCCAGTCCATATCGGCAATGCAATGATCGCTTTGAACGATGATGACAGCATCTCCTCCTGATTGCTGCAGGAAATGCATGATCAACTGCTCTGCTTTCTTATTGGCATAACTGATATAACCGGCAAATTTCTTTTTATCGGTGATCATCGAATCGGTATAAATAGCTTCATCAGGATTCTCTTTACCTGTTGAATCGAAGAAATAAGGAAAATGAGGCATTTCTAAATGAGCATATAAAAAGAAAGGAGCAGCATTGGTTGAAGATTGAAAAGCAGAAAGCGTATCCAGCAACCGGAGATTATATTCTTTTTGCGGATCAAAGAACTTTTTTAGCTCTTTGATCCTTTCTTCTTCGGCTACGTTTTTCTTATTAGGTTGTAATTGCCATAAAAGATCTCTCTTCAAACAATTAAGCGCCGTATTATAAAAAAGCATTTGAGAAGTAGTGGCGCTTAAGAAAATATCTTTTTTCAATGCGGGCTGATCCCCGATATCGAAAATGGAAAAGTTATGAATGGCATAACCCTGCTCATCGAGCAGTTCAAAGAACGGCGAATGTTCGACGATCGACACCGCCCTGTTATAATGATGCGCCGCCATCCTGTTGATGGTATCAAGATTGGCCAGGTAATTAAGACCAAATGTTGAAGCCATCGAAAAAGCAGTGTTGCTGTAATTACTTCTTGACTCTTTTATTATATGAAATCCTTTATTGGTTAAACTGCTGTCCAGGTAGTCGCTGCTCATCATGCCCAGCATTTCCCGCTGGTAAGAAGGAGAGGGATAACAATCAAGCAACAGGTAATAGATATTCGGAAGTTTGCTTCCTTTTGGTACAGACCGGATATCCGTTTTGACCATACCGGTATTTATACCTGGTGGGCTTGTCCATTTAATTATATCAATAATGATATAGATCATCAAAAGACAATTAAGGAAAAGTGTCGTGTTAGTGAGTTGTTTGCTCCGGTATATCTTATAAAAAATGAATGCCAGTACCAGCAGCAATACCGGAATAAATATTTTGTAATGAGAGATATAATGAAGAACCGGAAGCCGGCCGAGTGTATATTTTATATCACCGAAAAAAAGATACACGATCCCCAGCATAGCTGTAAGTACGGCGGCTTTGCCTGTATTTTTCCACAATAATTTACAGCAAAAGAAAAAAAGCAGTATCGCCGCAAATATTTTTACAAATGCAAGAAAGGATGCGCCGGCGTCAAGCAGGCCTGCAAAACGTATCCATTGGTGAAAAATAAAAAATAAGGGAAGCAGTAATAAATGCAATGGCCAGTTCTTCCCGATATGGAGCGATCGTTTCATTATTTATCATTACCCGTCTTTACTTCATCCTTTGCCTGCTTACGAACTAGTTCTGTCAATGTTTTTTCCAGCCTCCTGATCCTTGCAAACAATTTGATAAGAATAAATAAAAAGAAAAGTATGCAGCAATAGAATAAAAGATCGGCGCCACGGCCTACGCCAACTTTTTGGGCAAGGAGATTTGTCTTTTCCGGGAACAGTATAAAAAAAATAGCCAGCCCGGAAAAGACCAGCAATATCAGCAGGTCGATAAAAGCGCTGCGGAAACGAAAGATATAATACAAAAAGATCGCCAGCACGCCGCCGATCAATATGATCTGTATCCCGTTGATGCCATTCATTTGAAAATTTTATTTAAAAGTAGATCAAAAAAAATACGGAAGCTGCTCCAGGCAGTTTGTCCTTTCTTTTTCGAATAGTCGGTATAATGTATCGTAACCGGAATTTCTTTATACCGCAATTTATTCTTTTTGACCTCTGTCAGCAATTCGGTGGCATGCGCCATCCGGTTCTCGCTGATACGTATCAATGATCCTGCTTTATTATTCATTGCTCTAAGGCCATTGTGTGCATCGGTCAGTAATAAGCCGGTCAATAAATAATTTACCCAGCGTCCCGTCTTCAGCAATAATTTTCTTCCGGCGGGCATTGTATTCTTTGAACCATTGAGAAATCGGGAACCGATCGTTATATCAGCTTCATTATTGATGACCGGCTGCAGCAATGCAGCAATATCGCTTGCCTGGTGCTGGCCGTCGCTATCAAAAGTGACAATATAAGCTGCTTGTTTTGATAATGCATATTCAATACCTGTTTGCAATGCGGCGCCTTGCCCAAGGTTCACTTCATGCCGCAGGATATCGACAGGCATATCTTTCAATTGACCGGCAACAGGTGTTTCCGATCCATCATCCACCACAACAATTCTATATTGAGATCTGTGCAGATCATTGACGACTTCTTTAATGATCGTAGTTTCATTAAAAGAAGGAACGATAACAAAAACCTTTTTTGGATCAATGAGGTTTGACATGCAGGGTATAAAAGTAGAATCCCCGGACGTATCCAGCAAGTTCATTTTCACGTTGCACTTCTAATGCATCATTTTCAATAGCATCTTCCGGTAATATCACGAGTAATAAGGTTTGTTTTTTGGTATTTAATTTCTTCGGGTCATTCACACTGGCGGCATCCAATAAGATTGGTATATGACTATATAAAGCCACCCTGTAATTGATATAATAAGACGACCCGGTAACGACAACATTCTCGCCCGGTAATTTTTCGTTGCGGATCACCATTGCTGCATATTCCTGTATCTCATGCTCATGCTGCCAGCTGTATTCTTCCTGTTTTACATTGATCACTCTTTTGGCAGTAAATAAAACTCCTCGGAATATTTCAGGAAGCGATAACAGCAACAAAACAATGAAAACATATTTCAACGATCTTGTCTTTCCTGACCGGTAGTATTGATACAAAACAAAAACACCGAGATGGATCAATACATTGATAAGGCCATAGTAGCGGGCTTCCTCTACGTAGGTCCATAAATGCCCGGGAATATTTTCTTCTTTGCCAACATATAATGATAATATAAGAAGTACTAAACTTATTCCTGCAGATAGAAAGAATGCGAGATAGAAAAAGCTGCCGGTAATGTCCAGTTTTTTAAAACCATTCTTTATTATTCTTTTCAGTATATAAATAAAAGCGGCAAGGAATAATAAGATATGCAGGCCTTGCAGTATGCGGAAAAAAATTATATGCGTACTGGCAGGAAGAACTAAGTCAGCCGTTTCGGGACTAATAAATGAAGCAGGTATAGCCGGGTGAATCCCTGATAAATTTTCCGGAAAAAATCCACGGGTCGTTTCGCTGATATAGGTAGCAGAGCCGCTGCTGATCTTTTGCCAGGCCAATATTCCGCCAAGCGAAATAAGTAAAAGAATGAAAGATAATACTCCCGATCTTTTTATCTCTTTGTTTTTATCCGAAACTCCTTTTAGTAAAAGAAAAACAGGTATAATAAATACAACGGGGATGAAAAGATATTTTAAAAGCCCCGTTACAAAAAGACATAGAGAAGATAAGAGAACGAGTTTACCTGAAAAATTATTTTTCTTCAGTACACGCAGCGTAAAATGAATGGCCAGTATAAAGAATGTGATAGCAACCGCATCAGAAGAATTGATGAAATAAAAATAATAGATAAAGAAGCCTGTTAATAAAGTAAAGATGTTGACCAGGTAAACAGGCGTTTCTAAATTTTTTAAAATTCTACGGCAGGTAAAGATCAGCACAATGGCAGCTAGTATATCCAACGTGATACCGGCCGCGATATAATTATGCCCGGATAAAATATAGAATGGCGATAATAACAAAGAATATCCCGGCGGCCAGTTGATCAATGGTTCATAAATAATAGTAGAAAGACCGGCCGGCAGAACTTTAGAAGTAGTGATGCCGTGCCCGTCAACAAAATTTTCCATCGCCATTACCTGGTACATCCCATCCACACGGATATTGTAGAAGAACATGAGTTGTACGATCCTTGCAACAATTGCCAGCGCAATTATGGCAATACTTAGCTTTTTTTCCGATAAAATGATTTTGAGATTACTGATAAATGAAGACATGATGAAAAAGATAATAATTATTCCGTTAAGAAATGAGTTGAGTCTTTCAGCAGGGGAAGTTTTTGCTGGAATAAAGTGTTTAGTGTAACCCTGAACTGGTTCACAGCGGACATGCCATCATAAAAATTATTATGATTTCCATTGGGAAAATACACGGCATCCAGGTTCATAAAATGATATTTCCTGTCTGCATCATTGGTCAACTGACGAAACCCATGATCTCCCATTATAATGATAACCGGTTGTTTTTTTTTATCCTTTTGGCAACGGTCAACAAGATCAAGTATCAACCTGTTGGTGTATTTCAAGTAGCTGATATAAGCGTCTTTGTCCATGGAGAAGGCATTGGTAAGTTTTTCAACAGGTATCTCTCTGCCGGTGCTGTCGTAATAATAAGGATGGTGGGGCATATTGAGATGTGTGTAAACAAATTTTGGCTCTGATACCGGCAGCATTGCAATATGCGATGTGCTTTTATAAATACGATCATCGTTATACATACTGCGCATCCTGATGCCGGTGATCTCCTTTTGTGATACAAACCTTGCACCGGCATTGCGGATAAAGCGGCGGATAAATGTTTGCCCCGTCAGCAGTACCCGGTAAGAAGGAAAAAAATAGTTGCCCACCATTTTTTTATTGCCGGCCATGTCAAAAAAAGAATGGTTATAGATCGTATAGCCATTCTTCTTAAGAAAATTCACAAAATTATTATTGTTGATAAGTCCCCTGCATTGCAGCATATCCTTATGGTTTACTATAGAAGGCTTATCAAGGTTGCTGATATAATTCATATTCAGCATCGAAGCCATGGAGTAAACGGTCGCATTGTAATTGGAAGTGGAATTATTGATGATATGAAATCCTCTTTCTTTTAGTTTGTTTTCGAAAGAAGAGTTGTCAAAAGAGAACAGGTCCTTTAATTCTGTATTACCGGCATATTCATCAACTATAAGAAGATATATATCGGGACGGGAGCAGGTATCACAATTTGTAAGTGTTTTTGAAAGATCGGCAACATGCTCTTTCTTTTTTATAAGCAGGATCGAAGCAGTGTCGAATAAGATCAACAGGATGAACAGCAGGTTAAGGTATTGTGTCGTCCGAAATAGTTTTCGTTTTGTTCTTTTCAGGTAAATGAATAAAACAATAAGAAGAATAAGTGTAATGGATAATATAAAACTGAGTCTTGTAATAAAGGCATCATGGAAATTTCTTTTTAAAAGATCGGAAGCGATGCCGAAAAAGAAATTAAAAGCCAGGATGGAAAATGCCGGCAGGGCGGCTTTTCGCCAGTCTTTAAGCAGGAATTTGAATAGTACGATCAATACAATTGCCACTACACTGTAGATAATTATCAGCCAACCGGCAGTTTTTATCAGTACGGGGTTATAATTCTCCAGCAGCGCATGCAGGAAAAAGAAAATAACAAGCAGGAATGGATAAAGCGGTTTATTGATGGTCTGCTTCAATGTTCGCCAAAAGTTTTTGATGCGTAAATTTAAAGATACTCTTCCTTTGGCGGCAGGAATAGTTTATTTTCGGCACTGAATAATATGGAAAAGACAGTTTATATAGGAATGAGCGCCGACCTGGTACATCCCGGTCATTTGAATGTGATCAATACAGGAAAAAAGCTGGGCCGTGTTATTATTGGGTTGCTTACCGATGAAGCGATCGCCGGTTATAAAAGAGTTCCGTATCTCTCATTTGAACAACGTAAGATCATTATAGAAAATATTAACGGGGTGAGTGAAGTGGTGGCGCAGGAAACATTGGATTATACAACCAATCTGAAAAAAATAAAACCGGCTTATGTCGTGCATGGTGATGACTGGAAGACCGGCGTACAGCAATCGACCCGACAAAAAGTTATTGATACATTGAAAGAATGGGGCGGAGAATTGGTGGAAGTGCCTTATACCGGCGGCATCAGTTCTACAGCTATTCAAAAAGCATTGAAGGAAACAGGAACCACTTCCGAAATACGTTTGAAAAGATTGAAAAGAATATTAGCCGTCAAGCCATGTATGAGAGTGTTGGAAGCACATAATGGTTTAAGCGGGCTGATCGTTGAGAATATTTCTTTTACCAATGATAAAGGTTCGGTCAATGAATTTGATGCGATATGGATCAGCAGCCTTACTGATTCGATGACCAAGGGTAAACCCGATATTGAAGCAGTCGATATCACTTCAAGATTGCAGACCCTGCATGATATTCTCGAAGTAACGACCAAGCCGGTGATATTCGATGGAGACACAGGCGGCAAAACAGAACATTTTGTTTTTACCGTTCGTTCATTGGAGCGCTTGGGTATTTCAGCGATCGTTATTGAAGATAAGATCGGGTTGAAACGAAATTCATTACTCGACGATCAGTCGTCGCAGGAACAGGAAAGCATCGAAGCTTTTTGTGAAAAGATAAAAGCGGGAAAGAAAAGTTTGGTCACCAAAGATCTTATGATCATTGCCCGGATCGAAAGTTTGATATTGGGAAAAACAGTTGATGATGCGATCACAAGAGCCAATGCGTATATAAAAGCGGGAGTGGATGGTATCATGATCCACAGCAAATCAAATGATGGGGCAGAGATACTGGACTTTGCGAAGCAGTATAAGCTAATTGAAAATAAAGTTCCGTTGGTGGCTGTTCCTACAACGTATAATCATCTTAGCTGGCAGCAATTGCAGGAGGCGGGTTTCAATATTGTTGTATATGCCAATCATCTTTTGCGAAGCGCTTATCCTTCCATGCTGGCAACGGCGCAATCAATTCTTCAGCATGACCGCAGTAAAGAGGCAGAAGAAAAATTGATACCTGTAAATGAACTGCTCAAATTAATTCCTAAAAATTATGATCCTTCCTGAAAGGTTATATCAATTTTTCAAAGAGCAGGGAATTGATTTCTATACCGGTGTTCCTGATTCACTACTGAAATATTTTTTGAAATATGTGCAGGATCATTCGCCTGCTGACGAACATATTATTACCGCCAATGAAGGTCTTGCAATAGGATTAGCATCAGGCTATCATTTTCGTTCAGGGAAGATCCCGGTGGTGTATTTGCAAAATTCCGGCTTTGGAAATATCATCAACCCGCTTACATCACTGGCCGATAAAGAAATGTATGGAGTGCCGATGCTGCTGATGATCGGCTGGAGAGGAAAACCCGGTACAAAAGATGAACCGCAGCATTCAAAAATGGGGCGCATCACAATTCAATTATTAGATGTATTGGAACTGCCTTATTATATCCTGGATGCAGGCGAAACAACTTCATTTAAAAAAATAAATGAAGCAATACACGTGGCAGGCAAAGAACAAAAGCCGGTGGCATTGATCGTTCCGGAAAATATTTTCGAAGTGTATGAGGGAAAAAAAGAACAAAACAACTATTCACTGGTAAGAGAAGAAGTAATAAAAGCACTGATCGGCAAATTAAGCGGTGATGAATTGGTTGTCTGTACTACAGGAAAGACCGGAAGAGAATTCTTTGAACAAAATGAAGCGGCGGGTGGAAAAATAAAAAAATATTTACTAAGCGTTGGAGCAATGGGACATGCAAACCATATTGCACTGGGTTTACACATGCAGTCAAAAGAAAAGATCGTTGTATTGGATGGTGATGGCGCTTTATTAATGCAAATGGGTTCGTTGCCAACTATTGCGCATCATGTAAAAAATAATTTTATTCATATTGTTATTAATAATGGCAGTCATGAATCAGTAGGCGGACAACCCACGGAAGGTTTTTTTGCCGACTGTTGCGGCATTGCAAAAGCCAGTGGCTATCCGGATGTAAAATCCATCAGTAATGAAAAAGAATTGAACGATTGGCTGGAAAACGGACCAACTTTTTCGGCATTGCAATTTGTAGAGATACGAACAAACAATCAAAGCCGCAACGATCTTGGTCGTCCACCCGGTATGCCAGCCGAATGGAAAAAAGATCTTATGAATGCATTCAATAAAAGCAAAGAAGGTGAGTGAAGAGCAAAAGATCATACAGGGTGATAACTCGATACAACAGCTCAGCAAGGAATTGACCGGTGCAGGTTATAACGCTATCTTTCTTATCACAGGAAAACATTTCCGGCTAAACGATCATCCCGGTTTATTCAATGGAATCACTGTTACACATTTTATTAAATCCGGGCCGAATGTTGAAGTAGGAGAAGTGCAGGATGTATTTGCCGATTTTTCTGCTGAAAAAGGAAGAGCCATTGTTGCTATTGGCGGCGGCAGTGTGATGGATCTTGCCAAAGCCGTCATTCATCGAAGCATCGATCTGTCGATGAGTATTCCCTTCTTCGCTGCTGTTCCAACAACAGCCGGTTCAGGAAGTGAAGCCACTTATTTCGCAGTTATTTATAAGGATAAAAAAAAATATTCGCTGGTAAACCAGGCGCTTTTACCACAGCTTGTCATTCTTGATCCATCGCTTACTTATTCTTTATCGAACTATCAAACTGCCGTAACAGGCATGGATGCTTTTTCGCAGGCGGTTGAATCTTTTTGGAATATAAATGCAACTGTTGCATCAAAACAGTTTGCAACGGATAGTATTTTATTATGGAAAGAATTTTTTTTGAAAACGGTTGACCAAGCAACACCGGAAGGAAGAGAAAAAATGTTGCAGGCTTCTCATCTTGCGGGCAAAGCGATCAATACTACAAGAACAACGGGACCGCATGCCTTATCTTATTATTTAACTATTCATCATCATATCCCGCACGGGCAGGCAGTAGCTTTGTTTTTGCCGGTGTTCTTTTTGTATAATCAACCGGTTGTTGAACTTTGTGCTTTGTTAAATGTAAATGATGGATACAGCGCAATGCAAATGATCCGGGAAACTATGAAGGAAGCAGGACTGGCGATCGATCTCGCAGGACTGGGGATCAGCAAAGAAAATATCATTGATAAATTACTGGATGAAGTGAACGAAGAAAGGTTTGCGAATAACCCGGTCGCATTTGACAGGGAAAAATTAAAGCAACTTATATTAGAATATCTTTAAAAATATTTTTGCGACAGATGAACACTAATGGGCACAGGTATTTTTTCCTTATCGCTTATATCTGTGTTAACCGGTGTTCATCTTTGGTCAACTTCTCCTTATGAGTTTTTTTTCAGAATATAAGCAAGTGAACCGGCTGCTGAAAGAAGAACAGCAGGTTGTTTTTTATTCGGAGAGCCGCCATTACTACCCGTATTTTGAAAGGCTGGTAAAAGACCTTTTGGCGAATGGTATAAAGATCTGCTATATCACATCCGATAAAAAAGATCCACTGCTCGTTGCTGCTCCTGCAAATATGAACGTGTTTCATGTAAAATGGATGCTGGCATTTTTTTTCAAAAAAATTTCGGCCGATGTAATGGTCATGACCATGCCCGACCTGGATAATTATTTATTCAAGCGATCGGCCGGTGTGGGAACCTATATATATATGTTCCATGCGGCAGTCAGTACGCACCAGCAATACCGCAAAGAAGCATTTTTTAATTATGATGCTATCTTTTGTACCGGCGAATACCAGGTCAATGAGATAAGAAGAACAGAAGAACAAAACCCTGTAAGGCAAAAGGAACTTATCCGGTATGGCTATCCTTTATTGGATGAATTAAAAAAAGTAACGATCAGCAATAAAAAGGATGCACCAACTATTCTTATTGCCCCGTCGTGGTTTGAAGGCTGCATATTTGATACCTGCATTGAAGAGTTGCTGGGTCAACTGTCAAAACTTCCTTACAATATTGTATTGCGGTCTCATCCTGAGTATGAGAAAAGAAAGAAAAGAAGTTTTCAGCAAATAAAAAAAATGGTCGGGCAATATCCTTCGATAAGAATAGATAATGAACCGGATGTAATTAAAAGTTTGCCGCAGGCGGATATATTGATCACCGACCGTTCGGGCATCGCTTTTGAATTTGCATTTGGTATTGGAAAACCTGTTTTGTTCATTGATACTGTTTTAAAAGAAACAAATCCTCATTGGAGAGAATTGAATACGGATCCTCTTGAAAATAGTAAGAGAACTCAATTGGGTGTTTCAATTTCCCCGGAAAATTTAAAAGATATGCCCGGGAAAATAAAAGAACTGGAAATATTACAAAATGGATTCGCCGGTAAAATGGAGCTATTGAAAAAAGAAGTATTCTTTAATGCTAAAGAGGCTTATCAAAAAGGACTTGAATATATTCTCGAGAAAATAAGATATCAGGAATCAGGAATTAGGAATTAGTGGTGAGAAAGTTAGTGAATATCCCGTAGGGATAAAAGGTCGGTAGAAATAAAAAGTGATCGGAATTAAGCGCCCCGGAGGGGCGCAACATTGATGAATAGCGAACGGGACCCTGAAGAGTGATTCATTTTATCTCTTTCACTGAAAGAAATAAAATGAACAAATCATAGATCGCAACGAAGATAATCCGTGTTACTGTCGCCGGGTAAATAAAAAATCAATTCTTTTTTTCTTCTTTCTCTTTGGGCTTGTATTTTCTTCCCATAAAAAATGCTTTCACCCGCTGCCATGACATTTTTATCCAGAATGCAGCGCCCAATAACCCGGCTACGATCATTTGTATGATATAACTGCTGCTGCCGGGTTCGATGTATAACAACTCATGCATCACAAATAACTAAGATTGGTTTTGGGTGATAAGGTCAGCAATGTTTCATACATCAGCATAATGGTACTGTCAATATCATCCCTGTGGATCATTTCCACCGTGGTATGCATATAACGAAGCGGGATAGAAATTAAAACAGAAGGACAACCATCATTGGAATAAGCAAATGAATCCGTATCCGTTCCGGTACTGCGGCTCAATGCTCTCCATTGAACAGCTATCTTTTTATCCTTTGCTACTTTTTCTACGATCGCCAGTAATTTATTATGAACAGCGGGAGCATAAGAAAGAGAAGGGCCTTTGCCGGTACTTACATCGCCTTCAATATGTTTATTGATCATCGGTGTAGTGGTATCATGCGTTACATCGGTAACGATCGCAATATTTGGTTTGATCCTTCTTGCGATCATTTCGGCGCCTCTTAATCCAATTTCTTCCTGCACGGCATTGATAACATACAAACCAAAAGGCAGTTTCTTTTTATTCTCAAATAAAAGTCTTGCCACTTCAGCGATCATGAAACCACCGACACGGTTGTCGAATGCTCTTCCGACATAATTACCATTGGCGAGTTCATCAAAACCATCCTGGTAAGTAACAACAGCGCCGATATGTATCCCTAATTCTTCTACTTCTTTCCTGTTCCTTGCGCCGCAATCAAGCCAGAGATTCTCTGTTTTGGGATTGGTTTCTTTTTCACCTCCACCCATTCTTGTATGAATAGCGGGCCATCCAAATACTGCTTTCACCGGGCCTTTTTTCCCATGGATCAATACACGGGAAGCCGGCGCTGTTTGATGATCGACGCCTCCATTTCTTTTTAAATAGATCAATCCTTCGGCGGTAACATAATTAACGAACCAGCTAATCTCATCGGCATGGGCTTCTATTACTATTTTGAAGGGATGATCCGGATTGATGATGCCGACCGCTGTACCATATGGATCAACAAAATGGCTGTCTACATAAGGCTTTAAATAATCGATCCAGAGTTTTTGTCCCCATGTTTCAAATCCTACCGGCGATGCATTATTGATATAAGACCGGAAGAACTCCATTGATTTATCCGTAACAACTGATCTTTTGGACTTTATTGATTTTGCCATAAGTGATTTTAAGAATTGTAAAAATAACCAAATACCAGCATAAGCAAAGCTGAAAATGCCATAAGGCCATCCAGTACTAGATAATAGAATATATCGCCAAAGTTCCTGCGGGCATAATTATAAAGTGCTGCCGTGATGATGCCGGGAATGAGTAAGATAATAACAGATGAAAGCTGGTAAGCATAATTAAGCAGTAATAAAGTTGAGGCAATAAAGATGATGATAGAAAGACAGAAAAGCCATGTAATACTTTTTTCGCCAAGATAAGTGATCAGGCTTTTAACACCGGCTGCTTTATCATCCTGCCGGTCACGGTAATCAAACAAAATACAAATAGCATAAATAAGAAAGAAGCGGCTGATAGCATACAATGTAAAGCCTGTATCCCATTCCTTATCGGTAACCATCACAGGCAATACACTCGTAACATACATCCATACAAAAGCCAGGAAAATAGTTTTACCGATCGCTACATTTCTTAAAATACGAAATAAAGGATGCGGGATCTTGGGAGCAGAATATAAAAAAGTAGCGAAGGCGGCTATCAGTAACCAAAACCAATATTCTAACAGGTGATAAAAGAAAAAACCGGCGCCTGCCAGGCCGATAAAAAAAAGAATAGTATGAACAGCTTTGTATTTTTTTAACCAATGAATTCTTTGAGATGGGATGACAGAGCCCGAAGTAAGATACCAGTGAAAACTATAACTGCAGAGTGTAGAGAATACCACAAAACCAACCAGGTAATAACCGGGATCCTGTTGCAGGAGCAACCAGCTGGTTTGATATACCATCAGCAAAGCACAGGCTGCAATGAACAGGTTGCTGTAAACAATGAATTGAAGAATTCTTTTAGCCATTGGGCAATCCCGTTTTCAACGGGACAAGGTTACTGCCTGAAAACTTGTATCGTATTTGAAATGATCGTGTCGCTGATATTACCCGCCTTATCCTTTACCGCAAATTTTATGATCAGTGTATCTAATTCCCGTTGCGGGGGAGCTGATCCGGGAATGAATGGCGGACTTTGAGCGGATAATATACTTTGATAATCGAATGTCAGGACAATATCCGTTTTAGTTTTTGTGGGAAATACGGGGAAACCGAAACGGATCGTATCACGAATGGTAGGCACTACTCTTTTATTCAACCTTCTTTTAACAACGAAGATAGAATCCTGCACATCGCCTTCTTTATCGGTACATTCCAGTGTAACCTCCAGGCTTCCGTTAAGCGGAATATAGTCGCCGCTCATTGATTTGATTGTGATGGTAGGTTTTGTCTGGAACTTATCTTTGTTACAGGCAACTGCAACAAGAATAAAGATCGATAGCAGTGAAATAAATAGCCTCATCGGGTTAAATTAGGTGAAAACAAATTTACTGAATTAGACAACACCAACAAGCTATGCCGCTGCAATGGAATGATAAAGTTTTTGGGGTAAAAGAGGACAATTTTGAGGCGCTGGCTTTGGAAGTGTTTCGGTTTCAGGCGGAGAATAACCCCGTCTATAGGGATTTCCTGCAGGCATTAAAGGTTGATCCGGCAACTGTTACGGCTATCACCCAAATTCCTTTTTTACCCGTTCGGTTTTTCAAATCGCATGAAATAAAGACCAAGGTCCCGATAGCTACCGGGATTGAGCCACAGGCTGTTTTTGAAAGCAGCGGTACGACCGGCAGCATCAATAGCCGTCATTTTGTAAAGGATCTTTCTTTGTATGAGGAAAGTTTTAGAAAAGGCTTTGAAAAATTCTATGGGCCTGCAAATAAATATTGCATCATTGGTTTATTGCCTTCTTATTTGGAAAAGCAAAATTCTTCGCTGGTGTATATGGTCGATAAGTTGGTGGAGTTAAGCGAACATCCGCAAAGTGGATTTTATTTGAATGAATTTGAACAATTGGCTGTTGTACTGCAGGCATTGGAAAAACAAAAGCAACCGGCATTATTGATCGGTGTCACATTTGCGTTGCTTGATTTTGCTGAACAATTCTCATTTCCATTAGCGCATATTAGCGTTATGGAAACCGGCGGCATGAAAGGAAGGCGAAAGGAAATGATAAGAAGCGAAGTGCATGCTATTTTAAAACGATCATTCCATCTTTCTTCCGTTCATTCGGAATATGGAATGACCGAATTATTATCCCAGGCGTATTCAAAAGCCGATGGAATTTTCAATTGCCCGCCATGGATGAAGATATTGATGCGGGATGAAGAAGATCCTTTTGCGGTGAGCCGGTTTGGTTCCGGTACGATCAACATAATCGACCTCGCCAATATTTATTCCTGTTCATTTATTGCTACGGATGATGTAGGTAAATTATATGCTGATGGAAGTTTTGAAGTATTGGGAAGAGTGGATGGTAGTGATCTGAGAGGGTGTAGTTTGATGGTGGTGTAGGGAGTCGTTAGCCTTTAGTCGATAGCTATTAGCCCGGCTCGCTCCTCACGCATTGAACATCCATTCCCGGAATTGCGGCGCATTTTCCTGGCTGATGATAATATGATGATTCAATTCCGGTAAACTCAGATCCACCCACAATTTTACTTTTTCATAAGGCTTAAAACCTTTGATGAATTCAACGTTGATGATATATTGCCGGTTGGCCCGGAAGAACATCGTGTCATCCAGTTCCTGTTCCATTTCGCCGAGATTTTTATCGCCTAAATATTTTCTGCCTGAACGGTCGATCACATAGACCAGTTTGTTTTCTGTATATAGCAATACAACATCTTCCAGTTTCAAAGCAATATGTTCCAGCCCGCGACGAACAACCAGCCGGCTTTTCTTTTTGCTGCTCATTTGCCTGACCAGATCATTCAGCGTGTTATTATGACCGGCAAAATGTTTTTCCAGCATCCGGTATTTGATCAATGAATGTTGTAATTCTTTTTTATCAATAGGTTTCAATAAATAATCTATGCCATTGCATTCAAAGGCATTCATCATGTATTCATCGTAGCCGGTAGTAAAAATAACGGGGATATGAGCGGGCTTAGTTCTGAAAATATCAAAGGAGAAACCGTCCGTCAACTGTACATCACTGAAAATAATATCAGCATCCGGTTCTGTTGAAAGATATTGGATACTTTCTTTTACAGAGGAAAGAACAGCCTCCACATGCACTTCATTTTCTATTTCCGACAAAGTTTGGATCAGCGATTCCATCGCCGGTCTTTCGTCTTCGATAATGATCGTCTTTAACATGACTTTAGTTTTTTATTTTTTTTCACCCCATAGGATTCATAGTTACACATAGATAGTTTGTGTATATTTCTGACTGTGTGTGTTGTATCTATGCGGTTCCATTTTTTAACGAATGATGGGAAGCTTCACCGTAAACATTTCTTCTTTAGCTTCTATGATAATATCTTTTTTACAAAGCAATTTATATCTCGAACTCAGGTTCTTCAGTCCTATTTGTGTTGAATTCGCCAAATAAGGTTTTGGTTTCATCTTATTCATCACTTTTAAATGCTGGCCGTTCATAGCAATAGTGATGCGCAAAGGTTCCGCCTGGCTGAATGAATTATGCTTGATCGCATTCTCCACTAATAATTGAAGAGAACAAGGCGGGATCATTACTGTTTGTCCCTGTTCGGTATTCAATTGTGTATCCAGTAACAATTTGTCCTCATGCCGCAACTTTAACAGGTAGAAATAATCCTCAATGAATTCCAATTCTTTTTCCAAAGAGATCAGTTCTCTTTCTTTGTTGATCAGGAAATATTTGTACACCTGCGCCAGTTTATTATTAAATAAATGGGCCTGTGCCGGATTATGAAGGATCAGGTGATTGAGCGTATTCAGCGAATTAAAAATAAAATGCGGGTCCATTTCATTCTGCAAAACATGTAACTGAGCTATTGATCGTTCCCTGTCCAGTTTATTGACGATCCTTTTATTCATTTCTCTTTCCTTATTCAGGAAAAGTATCTCGTAGATAAGTGTAAAGACGATCACGGCAACGATACAGGCCAATACAAACCGTAAGATATTATTCCATTCTCTCGGCTCATTCATTATTTGTGTCCAGCCCAATGCGGAAATACAACCAATACAACCTCCGAATAATGCAGAAGCAAAACAAATGGTGAAAATTCTTTTGAGAAGTCCCGGATAAGGTCTCATCAAACTGCGCAACCTTGCATGCATCCAGTCACAACCCGTCCAGATGATAAAAGAAGTGCTGATGAAATAAAGGCCGGCAATAATAATTATACGTGTTGAATAATTCTCATAGTGAAGCATGCCCGAGACCACGGGAAGAAAAACTCCCAGCAGTGGAATGAATAATGATCGTAAAAGGACATCTCGGGTCATAGCAGTACCGGTTACAGGTTCTGTAAAAAATAAATAAGATTTTAATTCGCATGTACCTGGGTGTGTTACCTAAAAATATACACAGCTTATGTTAAGCATTCATCAAAGAATGCAGCATGGCAAATAATCATTATCAGTGGTGAGACAAGTGTCACACATCGGTCAGCCGGAGAGTGTTCCCGATAGCTATCGGGAGGTGTGTATTATTTACATAGATAACAAGATGAGCCGGAATGCTGCTTTACACATAAAAAATCATGCTTCAGTTATTTTTTTTCATGATGCGGTAGGATGAATGGTGAGTAGCAAGTGGTGAGTGGGAAGTAGTGAGTGGGATTGTGTGCTATTGTAAACTTCCTACTACCCACTTGCCATTCCCCACTAGCTTCCTCAGTTCCGATTTTTCATGCTCTGTCGCATTTCATTCATGTTTCGGTTTCTAATGCATTATATAGAGAAGCATATCCACGTTAATCAATGTCATCAAAGTAATATTCATCAAAAATTTTAGCTCATGAAAAGGTTATTACTACTGATCGCAATGACGGTGACTTGTTTTGCTTATGCACAGGCACAGCGTGAAGTAACAGGCAGGATCACAGATTCGAGAGACGGGTCCGCTGTTCAGGACGCAAATGTTCGTGTAAAAGAAAACAGCATTGGCACATCCACAGACAAGGATGGCCGCTACCGTATACAAGTGCCCGCAAACGGAACACTTGTTTTTTCAAGAATAGGATTTTTAGAACAGGAAGTGAAAGCAACGGACGCTGTAGTAAATATTGTACTGCAGTTCGCAGATGCAAGTCTGCGTGAAGTGGTGGTAACGGGATATACCGTTCAGTCGAGAAGAGAAGCAACAGCATCGATCGGGAAAGTTTCCGGCGCTGAAGTAAAGATGCAGCCCGTTGCTTCATTCGATCAATTACTCCAGGGAAAAACGCCGGGTATTTTGATACAGTCGCAAAGCGGGCAGCCGGGCGCATCCGCTTCCAATATCACTATCCGTGGTAAAGGATCTGTACTGGCATCTACACAACCATTATTCATTGTAGATGGTGTGCAGATAACGGGCGCCGATTTTCAAAGTATCAATCCTGCCGATATTGAAAGCTATAATATATTAAAGGATGCGGTGGCAACATCACAATACGGATCCAGGGGAGCCAATGGTGTGATCGTTGTTATTACCCGGCGCGGCGCTAATGCCAAAACAAAGATCAATTACGATTTTCAATATGGTATTGGCCGTTTGCCAGAAAATAAATTGCGGTTAATGAATTCTGCAGAAAAAATAAATTTCGAAATGAATTATGACCATCCTTATGGCATGAACTTTTTCGGATGGACACCCGCAGAAGCGGACAGCTTATCCAAAGTAAATTCGAATTGGGAAGAAGTGATGTTCCGTAAAGCAAATACACAACAGCATGTTTTATCGGTAACAGGTGGAAATGATAAAACAAGGTTCTTTGTTTCGGGTTCTGTATTCGACCAGGAAGGTACGGTGATCGCTACGGCCTTGAAAAGATATACCGGCCGGGTAAATATCGATCATACGATCAATAATTTAAAGATCGGTCTCAGCACTTTTGTCGGTTCATCCAAATTGAGCAACACGAATGAGAACGACCAGTTCATCGGATCCCCGTTGAATGCGATACGTTGGGCCAATCCTTATGTTACACCTTATTTACCCGATGGATCATTCAATGAATTTGATATGATACTGCAGGGACAACCCAATGCATTGAAAGAATTGTTACTGAACCCAACGGCGAATAACCAGTTAAAAGCAATTGCAGTAGCAAGTCTCGAATATAAATTCCCGTTTGCAAAAGGATTGACCGCCAAAACCAATTGGGGTGTTGATTATACAGATGATGATAATACAGCGTATATAAATAAGACAACTTATCTCGGTAGCCAGCAGGTGGGAGCATCCGGTTCATTTACGCATGGAAGTGCGAAAGTGGTAAGGTACACCGGAACTACTTCTTTGTCTTATGGCAAACAATTTGGCGATCATAATTTCAGGGTATCTGTTTTCAATGAATACATCAAAGCAAGGGCCACCACTTTTGGTTATACAGGTTATGGATTGACAGGTGTATTTGGCAATGGCGGCGATATCATCCCCGGCACCACTTCCAATGGTTTTATTCCAACGGTGGCTGACGGAAAAACAGAAACTTCATTGCTTTCTTATTTTGCTATCGGTGATTATTCATACAAGAATAAATATTTCATCAATGCAAGTGTAAGAAGAGATGGTTCTTCCAAATTAGCAGAAGATAATAAATGGGTAACCTATGGTGGTGTTGGTGTGGGATGGCAGATGATCAGCGAGAGTTTTTTAAGGAATGTAAAATGGCTAAGCCAGTTAAAACTGAAAGCCAGTTATGGTTCTGCCGGCAACCAGAATGTTGGCCAGTCGTATGAAGCCAAAGAATTATTCAACAGCGCTACCTACAATGGACAAGGCGGATTAGTTCTCACTAATTTTAAAAAGCCCGGTCTTACCTGGGAAGTAAGAACAACAGCGAATGTTGGTTTGGAGTATGGATTATTCAAAGACAGGGTTACCGGTTCGGTGGAAGTATATAATGCCGTTACCAAAGGTTTATACCTCAATCGCCAGTTATCCGGAACAAGCGGTGCAAATTCTATCCTGACAAATCTTGGTAAACTGAGGAACAATGGTATTGAAATAGCGATCAATGCCGATGTGATCAAAACGAAGAATTTCAGCTGGCAGATCGGTTTCAATCATACATTCAATAAGTCTACTGTACTTGCGCTCGATGGTACCAATGAAAATATAAATGGCCTAGGTATAAACAGAGTTGGTGAAAGATTGAATTCTATTTACCTGGTTCAGTATGCAGGTGTTGATCCTGCCAACGGCAATGCTTTATATTATAAAGCCGACGGTAAAACAACAACCGAGGTGTATGATCCGAATGATAAAGTGATCGTTGGCACATTCGATCCTCCGCATTTCGGCGCTTTTAATACAGTATTGAATTTTAAAGGCATTGAATTATCTGCGCAGTTTACTTATATGTATGGTCATAAGATTTATAATAACGACAGGCAGAATGTAGAGAACCCGGCCTATGTTATTTCCAATGTAAGCGTTGACCTGTTGCACGAATGGCAGAATCCCGGTGACATCACCAATATACCAAGTCCATTCAGTGATTTCCAGGCGGGCACTACGCATTTTGTGGAAGATGGAAAATTCTTACGGTTAAGAAATGTCACATTGAGTTATGATATTCCTGCCGCTACACTGAGCAAAATAAAACTCAGCAGTTTCAGGTTCTTTATACAGGGACAGAATTTACATACATGGAGCAAGTTCCAGGGGTATGATCCCGAAGTATCAACCGGCTCATTGGGAGGTTCTCAATATCCATTATTGAAGACAATAACATTTGGAGTGAATATCGGGTTGTAAGTTTTATGTAGTAAAAGTTTTTCCACAATTAAAATGACAATCATGAAAAGAATAATAAAATATGGTCTCCTCCTCTGTATGCTGGTTTCGGGGATGGTATCATGTAAAAAAGCATTGGATCTTGATCCGTCGCACAGCGCCGATGGAGAAGTGATCTTTAACAGGATCGAAGATTATGAATTTGCACTGACAGGAACCTATGCCCGTCTTCTGCAAAACAGTTATTACGGAAGTACCGGCGGCGCCAATTCATATGTTGGTTTGCCGGATATGATGAGTGATAATTTGTTTGAAAGTTCGGAGTCGCTGGCCAACTACCAGAATTTTTCCCGCTGGAATTATGTGGCCGATGATCCATTGGTGAATGATATCTGGCTCGATGCTTACCGTGTGGTGCAGCAGGCCAATCTTACATTAAGAGGTATAGATAAATTAGCGGCTGGCAATCCCGGCGCTGTCAATCGTATCAAAGCACAAGCCATGGCAATGCGGGCACTGGCGCATTTCGACCTCTTACGTTATTTCGGGGAGCAGTATGATAGAAATTCGACTGCAAAAGGTGTGGCCTATGTTGACCAGTTTGATATCGAACAAAAACCTGCACGGTTGAATGTAAAGCAAAGCTATGACAGGATCGAAGCGGATCTCAAAGCAGCAAAAGCATTAATGACCGGGATGGATCATTCTATTCAAAGCAATGGAATAGCAGGAACGGACAGGTCGTATGTTGATGATATGGTCGTCAATGGGTTTTTAGCAAGAATGTATTTGTATGCAAACTCATTGGACAGCGCCGTTAAATATTCTACGCTTGTTATCAATGCAAGACCATTGGCAAGCCGTTCGGTATTCCCCAATATCTGGCTCGATGCATCTACTGCAGAAGTGATCTGGTCCGTGAAATTTGAAGCATTCAATTCCGATATCGGCGCCAATATATTTTATTCAGTGGGTAACCGGGCTTCTTATCGTCCTACTACCAGCCTGCTGAGTTTGTATGACCAGGTGAATGATATTCGTTACAGCAGTTATTACCGCAATTTATTAAGAGGTGCTGCCCGTACTACTGCACCTTCAAGGGTTGTGATGGTAAAATACGATGCCAGGCAAAGCACTTTATTAAAACCCGACGGCATTGTAAATTTTAAAGCATTGCGCACCGGTGAAATGTATTTGATCCGTGCCGAAGCAAATGCAAGGTTAGGCGGTGCCAGCGAAGCATTGGGTCTCGCCGACCTGAATGCATTAAGAACGGCCCGTATCAATGCCTATGTGCCTGTTATATTAGCTGGTGCACCTCTTTTGCAAGCCATCGCAGATGAAAGAAGAAAAGAACTGGCAGGAGAGGGACATCGTTTCTTCGATATTAAAAGAGGGAACAGGACGATCAACCGCATTACTAATTGTACAAATTTTTGTACGCTGGCTTCAACTGCAAGAGAATGGGCCATGCCGGTACCGCAGAGTGAGATACTGGCCAATCCGAATGCAGAACAGAACACAGGTTATTAGGAGAGTTCGAATCGTGAATCGTGAATTGTCAATCGTGAATCGTCAATCGTCAATCAGAGTTGTCGAATAATCGGAGTATCATTCACGATTCACCATTCACGATTGACAATTGACGATTCACGATTTTGGTTCATAGTAAGTTTCATTTTTTGTCTGACGGTCTCCGTCTGACAAATAAAAATCATGAACCCAACTGTAGTGCTACTATCATCGTCCCTTGCGTCGCACTCTTGTACTTTCTGTTCACTATTCAGCATTTGCGAAAATCACTTCCGTCGGAACGTTGTAGCGCCATGAAGCATATGAACGGTCATTAATGCTGACATGCATCATTGGTTTTATTACAGCAAAAGAATTTCACGGTACAGTAAATGATAATTGAAAGAAGAAGAAAGCTGTTCTATTTTTATATCACCATCGCCGAAGTTTCTCTCGTGTTATCGTTGATTAAAGAAACAGCAGGTGGTTTTTTTAACCGGCCTGCTTTTTTGCGCCAGGCCGCTGCTTATTATAGTTAGGGATAAAGGGGATAAGGCTTTGCAAAAATTTATTTTGTTTTTTTTAATAGATAGAGTAGGTTTAGTATACCTTAAACCTACTGCTTATGAAAAGGATAATTCTTTTCTTATTACTTATTGCTTGCCAGGTATGGCCAATAGTAATGAAAGGGCAAAATGCAAAAAAGGACTTTAGCTTTAATTCCGACAACTATTCGCTTACTGCTCTTTGCGCGATAAATGTCCCAAACGAGAGCCGATTCGATATTACGATTTCACACTCCAAAAACGGAGCACCTATGGCATCCCTGGCACAACTGCGTGACATTGCTATACCGGGTGACAAGAAAAAAATAGCTGACCAGGTAAATAACCATCTTATAAGTTTTTATACAATACCTGAGATTCTGGCCAAAGATTTTACAGATGAATTTGTTACAGAGATTGAAAAAACACTAAACAATATCACCAATGACCTAAAGCCGTTTACAAATTCTGTGAAGCTAACGGAAGAAAGTTCACTATTGCTTAATAAGCCGGCAAAGAGCAACGTGTATACGATATATCTAAAAGATAATAATACAGGAGTTTTTGAGATGGTCGGCAATAGTGGAGGGCAAATGATCCTGAATCCAAAAAATATTGCACCGGCTAATTTTTTCCAGTTGGTTGACAAATTCATTACTCCTCATTTGGATAAGTTAATGGATCTTATAGGGCAAACAAAATTACCTTTTGCTTTTACAGTAGAATTCATAAAAGAAGAAACCAAGACAGCGGAGATCATATCGACGAAAAAGTATTATAAGATTACTCAACCAGCTATAGGTGCTATGCCTGTTATTAGCCATGATCTTAGTATTACTGAAGCATTATTTGAGAAATTTGCAGATAAAAAAAATGCAAAAGACCTTCCCCTTGGAGGATTGCCGGCAGGGTCAATAAAAAAAGGATTTCCTTACAAGAAACCAGCAACGACGGGTGAAAATACTGAAAACCCAATTACAGAAAAAAGCAACAGCAGTGTTACTAGGCCAGCCAAAGAGCCTGTGAATTCTTTTACGTATGCCTGTAAGAATGGGGTAAATTATAGTATTGAAATTACGAAGGAAGTAGAGACGTATACTGTTTCTGTAAAAGGCAAAGGCCAGGCAGCAGAAACAGCACTAAAGCAGGAAAATGAAGAGACTGTAAGGACTTTTTTTTTCAAGCAAATACTTTCGCCATCCAATTTAAAGCAATGGATGAAAAATGAAACTATTTGCGGTAATGATGAAAGCGATATTGTTAAACTAACTGATGATATCAATAATAAGATTGTTCTGTTTGAGAAGGATAAAAATGTAAAAATACTTGCCGACAGCTTGTTCAATGTAGCCGAGAGGTTTAAGGATGTAACCCGTGTAGCAGGAGTGATCCGTTTAAAAAATATAAGGATCCCTTTATACAATCATACAGAAGATAAAGGAAAGAACAGGAAAGAGAAAGAAAGCCAAAAGCTTCCGAATGAAAAGTACAGGTTTAATCCTCTGCAAAACTCCTATATCGAAATAAAGAAGGTCAGGGTACAAACTGATTACAACCGTATTTCTGATATGACCATCTACTGTACTGTTTTTATCAATAATAAAAACATGGGTGATCATGTAATTGACAACCCATTCTACAGCCTGAGTTTCTTTGGTCTGAACCGGGGATATTATTCTGCTTATATGCCTGAGCCATTTAAAGAATTCGGAATTAATTATGCCGATATATTGATGTATATACCCAAGAATGAAGCCTATACAAAGATCGTTAAGAATGAAGAAGTATGGGTGGGCCCTGAAAAAAGGGAAACCGAAATACACAAGCGCAGCTATTCAGATTACCTGAGTGTACGAGGATTTCTCGATCCCCTGGGTTTCATAGACAGCCTTCCTAACGGTTTTGCACAAGTAGAAGGTACTGTTATCGTACCGCTATACACATTTTCCACAAACTCCTGGAACTGGGTGCCACAGATGTCTGCCAGCTTTAATTATATATATGCCAATAGTGTCAATCAGCGGCCGCGGTTTGCTCGCACATTCCGGTATATTGACAGTACACGTCTCCCGGCTCCTGATTCTTTCAGGCTTACAAAAGTGAATTACCTGAGAAATTTAGATCTGTTCCGAAACAGTCATTATAATTTCAATTTTAAATTTTCAATTGCCGCCTGGGAGCGTAAGCATTTGCAATCATGGCTGCACCTGGAAGCTGGTTTCCATGTTGTTGGTGCCAAGATCGAACTGGACTCAGGGGCGAGTTATGTTATCAAGCACAAATTTATACCGGATATTAATTTTCGTTTTGAAGCACGTCCGGATAATATTTTTGGTGCGACGTTAAACGCTGGAATCATGTTTTTAGGAAAGCTCCACAGGGGAAACAACGATCCGGGGACATTTAAAAACCCTTCTTTTTTGTATCGTCAATCACTTGTAATACCTCATGATATAAACGTTTATATGTTTTTAGGCAATAATGATGGCGGCCTGTTTTTTCGATATTCGGGTTTCCTGGCATTTAACCGCAAGAATGATATTGATCTAAGACCTTTGCAAGGCCTGGCCGAGTATAAGAGAACAGAGTATTTCCCCCAATTATTATTTGGTTACTCTACGAATCTTAGCAGTATCATTAAAAAAAGCGCTCCGAATAAAGATTAAGCCTACTAAAACTAGTTGATCAAAGGCTTAAAATAAAGTTCCGGTACACTAACCAGATTCCGGAAACGGAACAGGATTATTTGCTTATAGCCTCTGACGATTTCAAAGTTTTTAATTCCCACCCGGCGCTGCCGGCTTTGTCAGTATATCATCATTATTCACGCCTTTCTTTTTAGAAACACTTTCGGTGAGTTTTCCAAAATTCCATGTCAGGGCAAGTACTCCTGCACGCCGGCGGATAGTGGTGGTATTAATGTTGTAGAAATTCTTATCCTTCGTAATGTTTTTAAAAGCATGTGTTTTTTCAGTATAGTTTACTGCACGCAGGGAGATATTGATCTTGTTCTTGAATATTTTATAATTGAATGCTACATTATGCCAGGTATTGAACGGGTACGTGGTTTGAATGGTTTGTGGTTCCTTCCATAAGCCAAGATAACTGCTTATGACAAATTTATCATTGAACTTATAACTTGTATTAAGGTTGAAATTACATCCAAAGCCATTATTGGTCTGTGATGCGTCGGAATTATTTTTTACAGTAGCATAACGAAGAGAACTATTAAAGAATACACTCCATTTAGGAGTGATCTTCGTATTGAAGTTCACATTCACGCTTGATTGAAATTCTTTACCGATATTCAGGCTTGTTGTTTTGGTGATACCTGTCAGCGGATCAAAAGAAGAATATTGCAGTATCTTATTGCTGCTATAACTTCCTTCGATATTGATGCCGGCAAATGTATTTCCCTTGCTGTAGCGCAATTGTGCACTCAGCGCATGACTGGTTTGCGGGCCAAGGTCCGGGTTGCCATAAGAAATATTCAGCGAATCATTGTTGAACACAAATGGGTTGAGATCCCAGATATAAGGACGCTGCAATCTTTTTGTATAGGTAAAAACCAGTGTTGTTACCTGCGTTACCCGGTTGGTGTACTGGATATTCGGAAGCAGGGTAGCATAATTATTCTTTACCTGTGTATGCGATGAAATAAAGTTGCCGTTCACATTCGTGAATTCGATACGGGCGCCCAAACGGAAACTCGATTTTTTTACCCGCAAACTATACATGCTGTAAAGACTTATCACATCCTGCTGGTATTTGAAATGATCGGTATTGGCTGCATTCATTTTATAATCTTCCGACTCATTGTATTTGATAAGACTTTGGAAGTCGGAACTTGCACGGCGCAAAATAGCTTTTACGCCACCTTCAAACTTCCCGTTCTTTTTTAAAGGAATGCTATTGTCAACCTGGAAAGTATATTGGTCATTGATCGCATAACTGTTATTAATTAAATAACGGTCCGTGCCGGGATTATCCTGGAAACTGTTCAGCTTCGAATCGCTTTTACCAAACTCGCCCAAAAAACGGATGCTGAATTCCCTGTCCTTATTCTTTTTAAAATGTTTTATATAATCGCTTCCGATATTTACGCCGGGGTTATTGGTCTTGTTATTAAGGTCGTAATAACTGGTCGTGGAAGGAGAAGAAGGGAAATCGGTGGTGATCGTTTGATCAGACACCGTTGTGTTCGACCAGCTATCGATGTTCGTGTATAAACTGATCGTATTGAGGCTATCCAGTTCCCAGCTTAATTCTGAATTACCATAGCTCCAGCCGGAATTACTGTATTGATTTCCGTCGAGAACTCTTTTGGAATAGAGATTTTGCGTGGTAGGAATGGTCGTATTGGTGTTATACTGTAATACCGGGTCTGTAAAACCTGTGGCGAAAAAAAGGCCGATACCGATCTTGCCGAATTTCCCGTTTCCACTCACAGAAAAATTATTCAGTTTATCACTGCTTCTGGAAAAAGTTGACAGCGTGCCATTATAACCCGCCACTTTTTTCTTTGTGATGATATTGATCAGTCCGCCGATCCCTTCGCCGTCGTATTTAGCCGAAGGCGTTGTTATCACTTCTATCTTCGAAATAACGGCGCCGGGAAATCCCCGCAATGCTTCTTTAATGTTGCGGGCAAACATGGAAGTTTCTCTTCCATTGAGTAATACTTTGAAATTTGCTTTTCCGTTCACCTTTATATTATCCTCTCCGTCTACTGTGATGAAAGGTGTCTTTCGTAAAATATCGAGAGCGGTTTCTGTTTTATTAGTAGGGTCATCTTCCACATTAAAAACGATCTTATCATCCGATTGTTCTATCATCGGTCGTTGAGAAGTTACTTTCACTTCGTTCATCATAGCAGTTGATCCTGATAATTGTACAGCATCGATCTGCATATCACCCGCCTGTGATATTATTTTGATATCGATCTTCTTTTCTGCAAAGCCGGTATGTGTGAATGAGAGGACATAATTCCCTGTATCCGGTTTATTCAATTGAAAACTGCCATTCTCTTTTGATAAAGTTGTTTGCAAAGCGGGTTGATCAGCTTTTTTAAAAATGCGAACGGTAACATAGGCAAGCGCTTTGCTGCTGTCGGAAACCGTTCCGGTCAATTTCATTTTTGTTTGTGCAAACAACGCTGCGGGCAGAATGAAAAGAAAGGCCGTTAAAAAAATGGATAGTAAAAGTTTTCGCATGGTTTTGGGTTTGTTCCTGCTTTTTGCAATTGAACGCAAGAATAACGAATTGTTTCGTAGCTCTGTAATTTATGTGATGAAAGGATATTATTATTGGAGATTGGAACTTCGATGATGGATGGTGGTTTCCGGGAGGGTATGATAAAAAAAAGATTTGCCGATTTGCTGAGGTGAAAAAAGGTGCAAAAACTTTTTTTGGTGAATGCTGTTTTATGCGTACTTTTTTGCAGTATTCTGCTGATTGTTGCGGAATACTGAAGGAATTGAGCGATTTGATAATATACACCAATTCATTTTTTAATTGATTGCTTATGAAAAAAAAGATGCTCCTGGCATGGATGATAATTTTTATCTCTATGCCGCTGATCGCTTTCAGCCAAACCCGCCAGCTAAGCGGTGTTGTTAAAAACAGTAAAGGCGATCCCATTCCATCCGCCAGTGTGCAACAAAAAGGCACAACCAATGGTGTGATAGCAGACGAAGCCGGTCGTTTTACCATTTCCGTTACCGGCGCCAACCCGGTACTGGTAATTTCTTCCGCAGAATTTTCAGCGATCGAACTGCGGATCGGAACTGCTTCTTCTTACGATATCGTATTGCAGGAAGCCGGTAATATGACCGAAGTGCTGGTAACGGCATTAGGCATTTCCAGGAAAGAAAGATCGCTGGGTTATTCCACGCAACAGGTAAAAGGAAATAATCTTACTCTTACCAAAGAACAAAATGTGATCGGATCTCTTTCCGGAAAAATAGCAGGCGTACAGGTAACCGGTGCATCCGGTGCAAGTATGGGCGGCACACAAAAGATCAAGATCAGGGGAGTGAATTCATTGGGTGGAACCGATCAGCCTTTGATCGTTGTAGATGGTACACCCATTTCAAATGCAAACTATGCAAGCAATGATAAAGCGGATTTTGGAAACCTTGCGCAGGATATCAATCCTGAAGATATTGAATCGATCAACGTACTGAAAGGACCCGCAGCATCTGCATTATATGGAATAAGAGGACAGTTTGGTGTGATCATGATCACTACCAAAAAAGGAAAGAAAGGAGCCAAAAAAGTAAATGTTGAATTTAGCTCTGCTTTCTCTGTTGAAAAGGCCGGTAACTTTTTACCATTACAAAATCTGTATGGCGGCGGATCAAGCCAGGTATGGAGAACATTGCCCAACGGAGAAAAATATGTTGACATGAGCGTTGATGAAAGCTGGGGACCAAGAATGGATGGTACTCCTGTTCGTCATGTATTTAGTTTTTACCCGCAGGATCCCGAGTATAAAAAACTAATGCCTTTTGTACCGCAACCGACCAATATCGAAGATTATTACCGTACCGGTAATAATATCAATAATGGCATCGTGATATCCGGCGGTAACGAGAATACAACTTTTCGCCTGAGCTTTAACGATACAAGGATACAGGGTGTAGAACCCAATACATGGCTGAGAAGAAATAATGTTGGCCTGAGTGCAGGTATGGATATCACCAGGAAACTGAATATAACTGCCAATATTAATTTTGCTACTAATTCTGCACAGCGTCCTACACAGGGATCGGAATATGGTGCACGCTATATGGTACAATGGTTCCAGCGAAATGTAGATATGAAAAGATTGAAAGATTATAAGTATGCCGATGGCACATTTAAAAACTGGAACCTTAACAGGCCAAGTACAACAACGGGTGAGATCACCAATTTCAACCCGCTGTACTGGAACAATCCTTATTTCGAAGTGTATGAGAATCCTACTAATGATAACCGTGATCGTTTCTTTGGTAATATCGGGGTGACCTACCAGGTGATCACCGGGTTAAAGCTTAGCGGCTTTATCCGTTCCGACCTGTACACGCAAAGCATTGAAGAAAAATCTGCTTTTGGCGGTCGACGACTTCCTTCTTATTCCAATGGTAAATACCAGAACAGGGAATTCAATTATGAGTTCCTCGCAACCTATGATAAAAAATGGGGAGAGCTTACACTCGATGCAAACCTTGGTGGCAACCTGTATAAAAGAAGATATACAGAAGTTACCGGCGCAACGGTGGGCGGGTTAGTATCACCGGGCAATTATACACTGGCAGCTTCTGTTGACCGGCCTGCAGTCAGTTCTTATTTATTACGCAAAGAAGTCCGTAGCCTGTATGCGATGACATCATTCGGATATAAGAATACTTATTTCCTTGATGCTTCTATCCGGAATGATAATTCATCAGCATTGCCAACCGATAATAATTCTTACTGGTATCCTTCGGTATCGGGCAGTTTTGTTTTCAGTGAAATGCTAAAATGGAAAGCACTTTCATTTGGTAAGATCCGTTTGAGTTTTGCCAAAGCTGGCTCCGATCTATCGCCTTACCAAACATCTTTTGTGTATTCATTGGGAACAGTATATACATCTGCACCTACGATCCCTACACTGGCGGTGCCGGATAATCTTGCTAATCCTACATATCCGCCCGGCTTTTGCTAATTCTTATGAGCTTGGTCTCGACCTGCAGTTTTTCAAGAACAGGCTGGGTGTTGACTTTACTTATTATGTTCAAAAAAATAAGGACCAGATCATCCCACTTGATATATCCGGTGCAAGCGGTTATGGTTCTACTACCATCAATGCAGGATTGATCCAGAATAAAGGCATTGAACTTACATTGACAGGTACACCTTTCAAAAAGAAAAATTTTACATGGGATGCTACATTTAATATTTCGAGGAACAAGAATATGGTGGTAGAACTGGCACCCGGTATCAATACGTTCGCATATGCTTCCACTACTTATTCGAGTGTAACGAGTTTTGTCAATTCCTATGTAGGTATGCCATATGGCAGCCTGGTCGGTAAAGCTTATCAGCGTGATCCAAAAACAGGGCAGATACTTTTAGGAACGAATAATATGCCGTTGTACACGGATGCTACTTATAATTTCGGTTCGGTGCTTCCGGATTATACCGGCGGTTTTCAAAATGCATTTACCATTTTTGGATTTGAATTAAGCGCCATGATGGATTACCAGTTTGGCGGGCAATTCTTCAGCCGTACAAAAATGTTATTGGCTAAAACAGGTATGGCTCCTGAAACAGCAGCGACCAATGATAAAGGAATGAATGTGCGTGATGCCCTGGCAAGTGGCGGTGGTTTTCATATTTATGGAATATCGGCTGCTACCGGTTTGCCTGTTGATGCTTATGTGGATGCCCGTACCTATTACCGTACGACACTCGGCACGCATGTATATGAAGAATGGTTGTATGATGCTTCTTATATCAAACTGAGAGAGGTAAGACTGGCGTACACGTTCACGAAAAAAATGTTGGGTAAACTGCCTTTCAATTCAGTAAGACTTGCATTGATCGCCCGCAACCCGGCAATGATCTGGCAAAAAGCCCCGAAAGGCCTGGATCCATCCGAACTTTCTTCCGGCAGCCAGTCTATCAGCTGGTATGAATCGGGCCAGGCCAATACCGTTCGTTCTTACGGGTTAAACCTCAACATCAACTTTTAAAAAAGAACTATGAAAAAATTATCTATAATAATAATGACGGGTTTACTTGCAGCAGGCTGCAATAAATTCAAGAGCGATATCAATACCGATCCGAACAGGCCAAGCAAAGCTTCGGGGATACAATTGATCGCTAACTCAGAACTTTCATTACCGGGACTGAGTTCTTCACCACAGGGAGAATTTCATGCGCAATATTTATCCGAGACACAATACCCCGGCGCTTCTCTTTATCCCGATGGCGGTACCAACTTTTATAGTTTATACCAGGGGCCGCTGATCAACCTGGAAAAAGTACTGAGTTCCGAACTGACACCGGTAGACGGACCGGTTACCAATCAACGTGTGGTAGCCAAGATATTGAAAGCTTATTTAATGCTGCATATCACCGATCGCTGGGGTGATGTTCCTTTTACAGAAGCATTAAAAGGCGCTGATGATTTTACTCCCAAATATGATAAACAGGAAGCGATCTATGACAGTGCATTCAAATGGCTGAACGAGATCAACACGCAGATCGTTGCGGGAAATATTGCCAACGAGATCATGTATGGAGGCGATATCAATAAATGGAAACGCTTTGCAAATTCCGTTCATTTAATAGCTGCATTGCGTTTATCAGAAGTAAACCCAACAAAGGCGGCTGCAGAATTCAATAAAGCATTGGCCAATGGTGTGATGACAGCCAATACCGACAATTTTGTTTATAAGCATCTTGCCGATGCTACCAATCAAAGTTACTGGTACGGGCAAGTGGTCAATCAAAACCGCGAATGGTGGGCTCTTACCGAAACACTCGTGGATTATATGAACCCGATCAACGATCCACGTTTACCGATCTATGGTAAAAAGAACAATGCGAATATTTATAAAGGCCTTCCTTATGGAACAACAGTGGGGTTGCCTAATACAACCGGTGTGTCATTGATGGGCACGGCTATCTATGCACAGAATACACCGATCTATCTTGTAACGTATGCGCAGGTATTGTTTGCAAAAGCAGAAGCGGCCAAACGTGGATTTATTGCCGGCGGTGATGTTGAAGCCAAAATAAATTATGATTTGGCCATCGATCAGTCCATCCGTCAGTGGACAGGCAGCAATACAGGTGTGGCTACTTATATGACGCAAACGGGCATTCCTTATAATGCAGCAACAGCATTGCAACAAATAGGTATGCAACGCTGGGTTCATTTGTTCATGCATGGCTATGAAGCATGGGCTGAATGGAGAAGAACAGGTTTCCCGAATAATTTAGTTACACCGGGTGGAAGGGCAATTCCGTTACGGCATGCTTATCCTCCCAATGAAGTATTTAATAATGGTCCCAATTACCAGGCGGCGGTGCAAAGCCAGTTTGGAGGTACGGATGGTTTGTATGGAAAAGTGTGGTGGGATAAACCTTAAGAAGGCACAAGGAGACAAGAGAACAAGGAACAAGGAACAAGGAACAAGGCACAAGAGCCGCATCGTGTAAACGGTGCGGCTTTTTTTGTCTGACCGTCCCGGTCTGACAAATAACTATTAACCCATTTGCGGAATATAGAAAGCTAAGCTTTTTATGTGTCAGACCGGGACGGTCAGACACCGGGACAATGCTTCAGCAATGCTGTTACTATGCTTAAACGATGCCTGCAGATCGCCTTTTCAGGTGTTTATACGGGTGCTATTTCATTCAATATGTATTATCTTTCGATAGTAGAATCGGGTCTCCTGGTTTACAGACCAAATTCTACTTCCTTTTCCTCTACCTTATCCAAACATAAGTATAGCAAATGCCTGCTATACTTAGTTCGTCCCCCTTCTTCTATACATATAAATCAATTTAGCATGCTTCCAAAAATAAGTACCAGCTCCGTTCTTCCCGATTGTGCTACCGATCCGGTTGGCAATCTTAAAAAGATGTTCATTGATATGACAATGGGGCCACGTATCAATGCGGGGCAATGTCCCGTGCACAGGGCCGTTTTTTTAAAACCACATGGCGTGGTGAAAGCTGATTTTATCATGCTGCCGGGACTGCCTGAAAAATACAGGGTTGGCATCTTTGCACATGAACAATTCAATGCCTGGCTTCGTTTCTCAAGTGATACGGTTCCCGGAAACCCGGATCTTAAAACTACTGCAGGTGTCGGTATCAAATTATTTGCTGTGCCGGGTAAAAAAATACTGGAAGGAGACGAAGACGCCGGCACCGCTGATTTCCTGTTGCAGAATATGAATGTGTTCTTCGTGGATACCGCCCAGGATATGTGTGAATTTACCCGCGCCGGTGTAGTGGAGCATAACTATAATGCTTATCTGGATACACACCCGGTTACTAAAAAAATACTGGGTCAAATGGAAAAGGTTGTACGGAGCTGTCTTACTACTTCTTACTGGAGCGGACTACCTTATGCGTTTGGTTCTGAATATGTCAAATACAAACTGGAGCCAATACCACCTCCTTATAGTGCTCCGCCTTCACAAAACAACAATGATTACCTGCAGGCGGATCTGCAGGCACGGTTGAATATGGCCGAAGCCCAATTTAAATTCATGGTACAGTTTCAAACCGACCCGGAAAAAATGCCGCTCGACAAAGCCACTGTAGCCTGGAGTGAAACGGAATCGGAACCGGTACAACTGGCAACGATCGTAATCCACAAACAGGATATCACGATACAAGGACAAGACAGCTATGGCGAAAATCTTTCTTTTAACCCCTGGCGCACATTAAAGGAGCATATGCCCAAGGGCAGTATCAATGATGCACGCAGGGTAGTGTACAAAGCCGGCGCCGATCTGCGACGTTTTAAAAACGGCGTACCTGTTGTCGAACCCATCACCCCCCGCTAAACCGATCAGTCATTATTACCAAAAAACCAGACAACATGAACATCAGCGATATAAAAAAACTGGCTATCTATCCCGCTATAGGTATTGCCCGGGTAGGAAATTCTCCTGAATATTTTTTAGCATCGGATATCCCCGGAAAAGTTACGGTGCCAACAGGAGGCTATAAAGACGACGATGACTTTTTTAAAAAACAAGCGCCCCGTTTTCGCATTTATGCAATGGATGCAGAAAACAATGTTTTGGGAGAAGTAACTGCCGATATTGCAGAGATCGAATGGCGGGTACATATTGCCAACCGCAAACCGGGCTGGTACCAATTCAATAATGCGCTTGATCTTGGGGACAAAGCTATCCCTTCTACTTTTCGCAATGGCGGTGTTAAAGGCGATGCAAGAGATCGTCTTGTTATCGATCCAGGCGTTCGCAGGATCAGCGGAAGATCACAAAGCGGCCCGGACTATAAATTCGACACGGGCAAATTCTTTGGCAAACCTGTCTACCTCGGGGAATTGCAAACCGATGATAAAGGCAGGCTGATCGTACTGGGTGGTAATGGAAAAAGCGTTAGTAAAGATGGGTTGCCTGCTATAACATTTGCCAATAATGATGGATGGCATGATGATGTAAGTGACGGCCCGGTAAGGGCGACTGTCGTTATCAATGGTGAAAAAATAGAAGCGGAGCCGGCAATGGTAGCCTGCGTACCTCCCAATTTTGGACCCGGCCTTTTTTCAGTAGTTACAATGTATGATGTAGTATATGATCTTTATATCCGGGAAGGATGGTTGAAGGGGCCTCAAAAAATAACATTCTGGGAACATATTTATCCTATTCTTCAACGAATGACAAACGCACAATGGGTGAATGACGGGTTCTTCATGCTTTTTGGTACTAATTCTCCCAGTGATTTTACCGATCCCGCCGTTATTCAAAAATTATCGGATCCCGCCGAAACCAATAAAGAAGACAGGCTTTATGTTTTTAAATGGTTCCGGGATACATTCTCTTCCAAATACCAGCCTGACCTGATCCCTCCTTACTACGGCGACCTCTTTGACGACTATAAGAGTCTGCCGCATGTGGATCTCTCAGTAACAGCTACTCAATATGATTGGTTGAAAAGATGGGCTGCCGGCGAATTTAGTACCGGTGTTCCGGCTACCGATATTGCTTTCGATGACATGAACCCAATGGAACAAACAGCCGCTCTTTTAAAGGCGCCGCTGGAAGAGTGCCTGGGCGGGCCCTTTCACCCGGGTATAGAGATCACCTGGCCTTTTCGAAATATCATCATGTGGGATCAACCTTTCCGCCTAAAGATATTGCCTGAAGAAAAGACCGTTTCCGACAATTATGGCCCCATTCTTACATCTGTCATTGCTCTTGCTACCGGTGGGCCGTTGGATGGTTCCGGCCCCGGCTCTTTAACAAGATGGCTGGGTGTACCCTGGCAAACAGATGAAGCGAGTTGTCTGTCCGGCTATGATCCCACTCTTTATTTGCCGCTGCCATCTTTTTGGGCCGCAAGAGTTCCCAATTTTGTTTTGAGTAAGGATAGTTATGAAAGAACACAGGCCACAACAATCAATACAGGCCAAAAGCTAAAACATTTTAGTTACCGTGTTGACTGGTTGCGTGATTTCAGTACAAGTTATGTAGGACGTATCAATGATATGGTAGCGAAATGGCATCAATTAGGAGTGATCGCCAAACATGAAACTGCGGCAGGCAGTGATAATTCCTTTCTGCCAACAGAATGGTGGGTGGAAACAGATCGTCTTGATAAGGGGAAAGATCCAAGTTTTCAACAGGTTAAGCGGGCTGAGCATGAACCAGAACCTGAGATGATCCCCCTGCTCAAAAGCGCTAGCCTGCAAGCTGCTTCTGCAAGTACCGACGAAGAAGAGCGCACAACCAGGCCCTTTAGACGACATGAAATGTAAGGATGAAAAAATTACTCCCGTTAAACTAATTTTTTGCTGGGCAAATGCTGCATGTTCCGGTTATTATTATAGGTGGCGGTCCCGCCGGTGCGGCTACTGCTATTTCCCTTCGCCAGCAGGGAGTCGACTGCTTACTGGTAGAATCATCAGAAACTCCTTCACTGAAACCGGGCGAAACATTACCACCTAATGCCGGTATTGTTTTACAAAAGCTGGGCTTATGGGAGCATGTTCACCATAACGAACATGCATTATGTACCGGCAACCTTATATATTGGGGAACGGACCTCTTGCAATCGCGACAGTTTTTTTCCGAACCCAATGGAAACGGCTGGCATCTCGACCGCAGTTTTTTCGAAAAGCAGTTGCAGGAAGAAGCGATCTTAAAAGCTGTTAATTGGTTAAGCGGCTGGCGCTGTATTTCGGTGGAGCATGAAAATAACAACTGGCGAATGACTTGTAAAAATGCTGCCGGTTCGTTGCAGGTCTTCAGCGCAAATTTTATAGTAGAAGCCAGTGGCCGGTCTTCAAGGATAGCCCGTATGATGAAAATACCCCGCCAATCCTTCGACAGGCTTACCGGTTATTATGCGCAATTGAACTCCGTCAAAAAGATACCACCCTCTTCTACCTTCATAGAATCTACCCCGGATGGCTGGTGGTATGCAATGCAATTAAAAAGTGGCCGTACCATTATTAATTTTATGAGCGATGCCGACCTGCATCATACAGATGCGGGTAGCCTGCAAAATTGGATATTCAACCAATTGCAGCATACTGAGCATTTGAAGCAATACCTGGCTATTAATGATCCTGCAGATCTTATTACGACGCTTATTAAACCAGCCTCTGTATCGAAACTGCAACATATAACAGGAACGGGCTGGCTGGCAGTCGGCGATGCCGCTTTTAGTTATGATCCATTATCATCGTACGGAATTACTGCAGCGCTGGGAGGCGGTATTTATGCCGGTCTTGCAATAGCTTCCCTGTTAAACGGCAACGAAGAAGCGTTGGATGCGTATAGCTTTTTACAATATAAAGCTTTTGAGAATTGCCAGGTAATGTTGCGGCACCAGTATAGTTTGGAAACCCGCTGGAGCGAAGCTGTGTTTTGGAAAAGGAGAACCACGTTTGTTCGACCTGGTGGACCGTAATTGCCTGTTAATTTACTTACGACAATCCCGTGCCAGCGATCGTTCGCCTTTTTAGGTAACAGATAAATCAGTTACAATTACATTTTATTAGAAGTCTGGCATATCCTGAATCAACCAGGATTTTTTTGATATAAGCCATTGAATTTTCCTGATTGATCCCGTATAAAGGAATACTGTCCCCCATTGAATAGTTACGTGGCACGTTTTCTCTGGAAATTACCAGGATATCTTTTTCTCCATCGTTATATATCCGGTCAACTTTTATTGTAACATTTCGGCATATGGTTGGCCAGGGGGAATCAAATTCGCTAACTTTTAAATTTGAAAAACATGCATCGTCTTTTTTTTCACTTATGGTGTCTTGCTCTACTTTTTTATCCGGATTTTTGCTTTTTGAATTGCAGCCGGCAAGATATAAAAGGCACATACTTAGTACCGTGTTTTTGAAGAAATTTATGGTAATCATTTTCAATGGATTTTTAGTCTTCATAAAAAAAATTAAGTGTAGTTATGACTTAAGAAAATTTCATAAAACCACGATTTATTCGACCTTCCATTTATATATGGTCATTGTTTATCTTCTATTATTTCACCATTTGCCCATACTGTAAAGGACTTTGAATTCTGATGAACGGTGTTCACTTTGTCCGACGAAAGAATTACAGATGTACTACCTATCATCCTGTTTTCTGACGACAATATAAATTGATCGTCTGAAAGATCAGCTCTTGAAATAAAATTTTTTACTTTAGCCGTCTCGTAGACTTTTATTGATTTTATTGCAGAATCTTGTCGACCCGTATAAATGCTGATTACCTGGATGCTCATATTTGCGCCATTAGAAAAAACTACTTTTTTCTCATAATTATGTTGTTTGGTATTTGTAAAAACTTTCACATAGTCTCCTTCTATTTTGTATTCTTTCTCTGCAACTATTACCTGAGTTTCATTTTCCTTTTTTGAATCGCTGCTTTTACAAGAAATCAGCATACAACAAAAAATACATCCTAATACTGCTATACTTAATAAGCGCTTTTTCAGTTTCATATTTTAATTTTGATAAAAGAAACAGGGTTGGTTTGTTCTTCTAAGCTAAAAGAAAATTAAGCGATCGCCCGAAGGTTTTTTCACCCTTTTTGTAGCAAAATAAAAAAAGCAGCTACAACATTTCCGTTATAACTGCTTTTCTTTCTTCGTGGTGGGGGGGATCGAATTGCCGACACAAGGATTTTTAGTAATATAGAAAATGGTTTGATATGATTTCGTTTGATTACTAAATGCTTAACCGTCAGGGATGACCCATTCAGATAAATCCACATTGAACCATATAAAACCATTAAATGTTGTCCCTATGTTGTACCATATTTTTAATTTTTATGCCCCGGTGCGTGTCTCACGCACCATTTCCAAAACTAGGCGGAGATAATTTAAAAAGTAAATCTCTTGAAATGCTGACTGCCGCCCTTTTCTCAAAAATTGGGTGCGTGAGACACACACCATGGTGTAGAATTAGAGAGTTGAAGATTTGTTGTGATGCTAATCAAAATCCCGGCATCGCTCACACCGATGATGATTACAATCATTATCACAAACTGAATGTGATGCGATATTTACTGCACCGCATGGCATACCCATTTCTTAGAAGAATCATATTTGATTCCCGGTAACTTAAAAGTACTGAAGAACTTTTTAATTGCTTTTATGCCCCGGTGCGTGTCTCACGCACCATTTCCAAAACTAGACGGAGATAATTTAAAAAGTAAATCTCTTGAAATTGCTGACTGCCGCCCTTTTCTCAAAAATTGGGTGCGTGAGACACACATCATGGTGTAGAATTAGAGAGTTGAAGATTTGTTATGCTAATCAAAATCCCGGCATCGCTCACACCGATGATGATTACAATCATTATCACAAACTGAATGTGATGCGATATTTACTGCACCGCATGGCATACCCATTTCTTAGAAGAATCATATTTGATTCCCGGTAACTTAAAAGTACTGAAGAACTTTTTAACAGCTTTTATCATGGGGGCAAACGCCAGACCCCGATACAACGTAAAATTCTTATCTTGTTACGGACATCGCTTATTATTTCAATCAAAACTAATAGGAATGCTGGTAAGGACCCGGTGCCCTGAGTGTAACGGTACCCGTAAGGATATAATTTTTAAAGATCAGTATTGCGGCAGGTGTGGCGGCAGTGGATATGTTATGATGGAAGAACAAAAAAATAGTAGTTCGCCTCTCAACATATCGGCTAATTCTAAATTCATTTTACGCCTTATTTTCCTGGCGGTCCTGGCTGGACTCATATGGTTTATTTATAAACAGTTTTAAGAATAATGTAGCTGTGCATAGCTATACTGAGATTGGAAATTTCTGATGGGAGATAAGGCTGCGGGTAACAGGGTAGCTTACGCACTATTTCTAAAACTTATCAAAGAAATCCTTTAGGAAAGAAAATCTTCTTTAACCCCGTTAGATGTCTTGTCTGAAAAATGGTGCGTGAGACACGCACCAGGGCGCAGTTTTAAGAATAATGTAGGTGTGCATAGCTATACTGAGATTGGAAATTTCTGATGGAAGATAAGGCTGCGGATAACAGGGTAGCTTACGCACTATTTCTAAAACTTATCAAAGAAATCCTTTAGGAAAGAAAATCTTCTTTAATCCCGTTTGATGTCTTGTCTGAAAGATGGTGCGTGAGACACGCACCAGGGCGCAAGTACTCCCATAACTTTTAAATTTTAAAATGAATAATTGATTTAATGATCACAACCTGCACTGACTAATATAGATCCGGTTGCTGAAACAAATCTATAATCAACGGTACCCGCTTCCAAATATCGCTTCGTATCCTGCGTCTTTATACATGATTTGCCGGATCTTTCGCAGGCTGCATATTTCTTCGCATTTGGTATGTTCTTTCGTTTTTTATGCAATATTATTAAAAGCCTTTTCCCTGTGTATTGCCTGTGTTTCACCCGTGTTTCGCCTGCTTGTATACAGGCAAAACACGGGTGAAACACGGGGAATAGCAGGGAAATGCAGGCAAATGCAGGCGTACTGCGAAGAAACTCAGGGGAACGCAGGCAATATGCAGGTGAATGATGTTGTTACGGTAGAGGTCTCGGGTTCGGATATCGCCCGGGTCAACAGGAAGCTTCGAAGAAATTCGGGCTTTTTTATTTTATGGATTTGCCTCGTCCTGAAATAAGTTGACACAAAAGTTGACTTATTATGGATATTATCAATGAAAGGAAGGACTATTCCAAACGCACCCAGCGGGACTACAGTTTAGCTTTCAAGTTACAGGTGATTAATGAGGTGGAAAAAGGCTATTTGACCTGGAAGCAAAGCCAAAAGAAATATGGTATTCAGGGGCGAAGTACAGTTTTGGTGTGGTTAAGAAAACACGGAACTTTAGATTGGTCAAGTAAAAAACCGATGAAAAAGAAAGCTCCACCCAAAACTTACATCACTGAATTAGAAGCAAAGATCAAGAGACTGGAAGCCGAAAAAGAAATTTTGAACCGGGCTATTGATATTGCCGACGAGATGTTTAGTACAGATATCAGAAAAAAGTACTTACCCCTGTCGCAGCAAGCTTCCGAAAAGCAGCAGGGGGAAGACAACATTCAGTCGGACAAATAGCAGCCGCATTAGGTTATAGCCGTCAATGTGTTTATAAACAGTCTAAAAATGCTGCTGAAAAATTAATACGACAGCAAGCTGTAAAGCAATTGGTAGACAGAGAACGCAAGCAATTACCGCGGCTGGGCACACGAAAGATTTATTTTCTAAGCCATGGTGCGTGTCTCACGCACCACCCTAAAAATTTAGACAAATCCTTTAAATTGAATATTCTCTATAATGCAGGCTACTACTTTTTTCTCAAAATGTTGTAATGGGATACGGACCATTGGCTTAAGAAATCCTTTAGGAAAGAAAATCTTCTTTAACCCCGTTTGATGTCTTGTCTGAAAGATGGTGCGTGAGACACGCACCAAGGCGCAAAAATGTTGTATGGGACACGTACCATGGCTTAAAAAATCATTTTGGTATATATTGGGAATACCTCGTAAACAGACTTTATATATCAGATCCTTCTCATAATACCATGGTGAATGAACTTACAACGTTTATCGAAAGTGTTATTAGATCAAGGGGTAATCCTGCCGCTCCCCATGCTCTAAAGAGTTTTGTTGCCCGGGCTTTGTCTTACACAGGAATGAAAAAAACTTCCTTTTGGAGAACGTTAGGAAATGACACCTGCTTATATAGAGCAGTTAATCAAACTGCAACTCAATTTAATGGAGGATATGGCTCGGGTTTTACTGTTACGATACCCGGCTGTGGGACATACAATCTTCATGATTCGCTTCAAATGTTAAGAGGGGATTCATGTCAATAATTGTAATTTAGCAGTATGAATAAAAAGATCTTTTCGCTCATATTATTTATCAGTGGCTTTACTTTCTTTAGTAATGCGCAAAAACTAAGTCAGCAGGAGGGACTTTTTATCAATCGCTCTATCGATGAATTTTTAAGTAAAACAGATTATGTTTTAGATAAGCCCCGGAAATCAGAATTTATATTAGTTTTAATAGCAATTGACTCTGTTGGCAATCCGGAGAAAATAAATCTTTTATCTGATGAATCAAATCGAGATACAACATATACGCTTCTAAGATCACTTACCCCAGCAGCTTTTAAAAACAAGCAATTCAAAGGGTGTATGGGAAAAATAATTGCTGTCCCGGTAATTAGCATAGTGAATGAACCAAATTCCACTTATATACGAAAGATGTATAAGGACGGAGACACCGTAATACACATTTATAAAAATTACATTTTGAATCGCCCCTATTTCTATAGAATACCTGAAAATGAGTATCGAAAAAAAGACTGATAGTATAACAGATTAGCGAACCAAAATACTGGTTTGAGAATCTTTAAAAATCTAATGGCAATGCTGGCAACGATTCGTTTGTCGCTCACCAAAAAGCCAGTTTTTCGGATATAAAAAGTCGCTCAATAACTCAATATCTCCTGCTTGTCAATATCCACACAGAATATAAAAACATAACTGCGTCAGATTACAAAACTCAGTCCTTGCTTAACGCCCCATTTGTAGTTATATAAATTTCTTTTATTAGCTATGGTTTAGTAATCTAAGCCATGGTGCGTGTCTCACGCACCACCCTAAAATTTACACAAATCCTTTAAATTGAATATTCTCTATAATTAAGGCTGCTACTTTTTTTCTCAAAAATGTTGTATGGGACACGCACCATGGCTTAAAGAAATCCTTTAGGAAAGAAAATCTTCTTTAACCCCGTTTGATGTCTTGTCTGAAAGATGGTGCGTGAGACACGCACCAGGGCGCAAAATTCTTTTATTGGTTTTTGGCTGAATAAACCACCACGCAATATCAGGTAAAGACCGTTCATTGATGGGGAGATCGGTAAGGGCGAAGATTTTTCAATTTTTTAAGCGTAATGAAGATTCTTTATTAATTCGTACGGTTGGTGAAAAACAAACACCAACCGCGGCGTGTATTCTTTATTATGGGGAACACCTGCAAGGGCGGAACCAGTTGTAGAAATAAAGGACGTCATCTTAGTACTCAAAAAAATTGACTCGGATATTTGTTACTTTTTATTTCTTAACAGGCCAAATTAGTTGAGTATACTTTTGACAAGAATATACGGCGAGCAAAGTTGAATCGCTTCCTTCTTTATTTTGAATTTTTGAGGTGAGAACTCCTATCCCTACAAATTCTAAATTTGAGCTAAAGACCGGACATGGAGCCAGATTGATATTGTTATCTGGCAATAAAATATTTATTAGACCGTAGTATCTGAAAAGAAGATCGAAGGCACTATCAAATAAAGGGATCCCAGTGATATGACAAGGACTTCCTTTAATAAGACTTCCATTAGCATCAAATGTCAAAAAAATCTCGTCTGAACTAGGGTTTAACATAGGAAAATAGGGAACAGCTCCCGATGTAGTCGTTTTAATATTTATAAAACGTAAATCATTCCATTTCTGTTGGATAATCTTGATGGGTGTAGTTCCTCCGAAGCGCATAACCATCGTTATTTCCTCTTTTTCTTCACCGCCGCAAACTATTAAGCCCGAATTTGAAATCGAGACTCCAAGAAAATATTTAGAATTGCTTTGACATACAAAAAGGGTTTTTACTAAATGCGAATATTCCTTGCCTATGAGTGCATTGCTTTGAATACTCTTGTCGGCTGCGACCAGACGCTCAACCTTTGTAGTTATTTCTAGAAGTTGTTCAAGTGTGCTGGAATGTTGGTCTAATAATTTTATCACTTCCCCATTAAATAATCGCCCAATTTCTATACAGGTTTCTTCGAGAGCTTTTGCAAGCTTTTTTAAATACCGCTTGGCATCTTCAAGGGCGAGCGTAAAGAAAATGGATAGTCCTTTCTGGCCAGAGGAATTCCTCAATGACCATAAACATACGAGTGCTTTCAACCAATTACTTTCTCGAGGTATTCTGCCATCAGAAAGTGTATCAGCAATATCTGAGATATCACTTGGAACTGATTTATTCGGTTTAAGTAAACTAGGATCAAAAAGTGCAATTGTATCAAAATCAAAAGTGCGAGGTAAACCTTTTTTCCATTTGTTTAAGGTTTTATTCAATTCTTTATCGAGTTCGGATTGAGCAAAGATTTTGGAAATAAAGCTTTTAGCCTTACTAGTGGCATACTCAGAAAAAAAGGAAATGATTCCCATATTCTTAGATAAGGTAGTCGTTATAAAAAGCAACAAAAATTTGCATTAAAGAGTGTTTAGTTTAAGGAAGGTTTCTGAATTTCAATGAATTTCTTAGGTTTGAGACGGCAACGTTGCACGACTAATTATTCGGAGGCGCAGACTACCCTGCACTTTCAATTGATAGCAAAACTCAAAATGTATAAGCTTCACAAAGCTGGCGGGTATGTAAAGACCAACAGAATATCTTCCAATGATAATCGAACTGTTTTCTTATTTGTACTAACTTATACAGTGCTCAACTAAAAACTTAATTAAGGCACCTGGAGATTAAAGCTTAAGTTTTTGCATTATATTTTTTCTATGAGTTTCTATTGTATAGATGCTTAAATGTAGAGTATTTGCAATTTGCTCATTGGTGGATCCTTTCTTAATATAAGAAATGATTTCAAACTCTCTTTTAGTTAAACTAAATTGTTTTGAAAAATTATCAAATTCAAAATTATCCAAATTCTTTTTCTTTAGGCTATTAGCGAAATAAGTTTCTTCATTAGCAATTGAATGAATTGCGTTGATAAAATCTGTTTTATCAATTGTCTTTAACATATATCCACTAGCTCCTAGGACTTTAGCTTTGTCGACAAGGTGATCATCAAAGTAAGTAGATAAGATAGCAACCTTTACTTCCGGGTGAGATTGCTTAATAAAACGTAATGCATCAAGTCCATTCATTTTGGGCATATTAATATCAAGCAGTATCAAGTCAGCTTTCGTAGTGCGAACAATACCGAGTAGCTCTTCAGCAGAGTTTACAACATCAATTATTTCAATCATCTTTTCTTCTTCTAATAAAGAACGTAAGCCGTCTGCGAATAGCTTGTGATCATCCGCAATTATGATTCTAATGCGTTCCATTTTCTTTGTTATAAGGAATCTGAATAGTTATGGAGGTTCCGTTCTGATTTGAATTGATATCTAGGCTACCTTCCAGATATTTAACCCGGGAGTCTATACTTGAAAGGCCGATTCCATTCGCATTTTTTATTTCAAATCCTTGACCGTTATCCTTAGCATGGATCTCGAGTTGCGAGTTGTAATAATTAAATTGTATAGTTGCTTGGGTTGCTGTAGAATGCCGGATAATATTGCTAGTGATCTCCATTATAATTCTATAGATCATTAATTCTTGCGATTTGGTAAAATGATTTTCCTCGCCACTATTGGTATAGTTAAATTGTATTATTCCCTCTCGATTTAAATGTCGATAATAACTTTCCAGAAGCACGGATAGCTTCGTTTTGTAAAATTCTGGTGGCATTAAATCATGTGCCACATTACTAATGTCTGATGAAACTTTATCTAATAGTGAAATAATTTCGGAGTTCTGATTTAGGCTGTTTTTTTGCAACTTCATCTTTATTACTGCTAAATAATTTCCTAGCTCATCGTGGAGGTCTTTAGAAATTCTGCTGCGATCATTTTCGAGAGCCGAAATTATTCCTTCAAAGAGGGTTCTTTCTTGACGAATCAAAAGATTCCTTTCTTCAACCTTTTTTTTGTTTAAGTCTTCAAAAAATCTATATGTCAAAATGGAAAAAGCGATACTAATGAAAACTAAATAAATTATTTGCAAAATAACAAATGAGGATCTTAGAATAGGAATTAAATGGTATATGCAATCAATAAGAAACCACGGGATTAAAAAAGCCGTCAAAACGAAATAATATTTTGATCGTTTTTTCTGTTTGATTTTTTCATAAATCGTAAGGCAAGTTACTCCTATTAGAACTATCTCGAAACAGAATTTTGCGTACGATAAGAAACCCCTATCCATATGAAAGCGAAAAACAATAAAGGCGTCTTCCAAGAGAATAAGAAATGCCAAGATAATGGTATGAATGAAATATTTGGAGTTTGAATACGAAATGTCAAGAATCAAAGCGTATAAAATGTACCATAAAACAATGCTTATATACGAGATAAAAGTTTGCAATTGGCAATTTTCTCCAATAGCCTCTTTATAGATAAGTATTGGTAAGATATAAGCAAGTAGAGTAAATAGAAAAACCACGTAAATTCTATCTTTCGTTTTTATCCAAAAGAAAATAGTAATTGGAAGAAAAACTAGAAAAAAAAGAATATTAGTAAAATATCGAAGAGGGTTTATGGATACAGGTAAGCGTCTTCTAACACCTTGAGCTTCAAACAGAATCAGAGATGGGTAGCCACTAAAAATTACATTTAAAAGAAAATATTTTTTTTCTCCTGGATTAACCTTAGGTGAAAGAATATAGGAAGATAATCCCTCAATTGGTTTTGCATTGATCCAATTTCCTTGGACTTCATCTGCAATTGAGTCGTATGAAATTGTCGAGTAAAAAAGTCTAACAGAAACAATATTGGGGGCATTAATAAGGAAGAGAAAAGTTGTGTCTTTCGAGATATTTAGTGTGGAAATATTATACCAACAGTCATAATTTTTTTTTGTTTTAGCTCCTATTTCTTTAAAAAGAAAGTTCTCAAATGGGACGAGGTTTACTTTAGAGTGCGCAACAGGCTTGGAAGATTCTGTAATATTTATATAATGAGGGTGAGTAAAAGCCGTTTTGACGATTCGGCCGGTAAGTTGTACCTGAGAATATCCTAAAAATGTCATTATCATCAATAAGACTAAGGTGGATATTCGAACTGCGCTGAACACTATGGCAATGTTATTTCAGGCAAAATAGGTTTAATGATGCTAATTAAAAATACAAACAAGTTTGTATTGTCTATTGGGTTTTATACAAGGTAATTTGTTCTGCATTAAACCAATTGTCCAAAACAGCTAATATTAAAACCATGAGACAGCTTTTGATATCTTTAATCCCATTATTCTTTATTGCTTGTAATCAATTAGAAAAGGGAAACAAAACAAATAGTATCGGCTATGAATCTCAAGATGAAAGGGTTATAAGTCGGAATTCAATACTGTCCTTAATTGACTTGTATCCGTACGACTCGATGCAACGAGCGATGGACCTCATACGTAATTCAACCAACCTTACTTCTTCTGAGTATGCGCAAAATTATTTTGCACCGGAAATTCTTACCAGCTTATCAAGACCAGAAAAATATCAAATACCTGCGGACATACCAGATTCTCCTTGCGATGGCTTTTTTTCGATTGAACGAGATCAATTCAGATCTGGTACTCGGACTTTTTATACTTCAGTTACCAGAGCAGATGACAATAAAATAAAGCTCTTTGGTTTAGTAAAAGGAGAATTCAAGAAAAACTCGAAAGCATTCATTATTGACTATTGTAACTTTATTGATACTACTTGTTCGGATGGTTGGCTGAAGAAAAAGGTTCGGTTGTCTGCCGGTCTTCGTATCATTTATTTTGTAAAAGATTGGGGGCTAAATATAGGTATTGATGGTCTTGAAAAAATTGCTGCAGCTAAAGAGCTCAATCGGTCGGAGAGTTCTCTTGAAGTACTCACACTTGGCTGGGGTCAGGGAAATGCTGCATTGGATACTTTAAAAAACGTTCTTCAGAAAATCAGTGTTAAAAATTATCCCGAAGCATGCTCAGCGCTTTTAAATTTACTGGATGCATACAAAATGGCCAAATCATTAAAACCGGAAATACTTCCAATTGAATAAATAATTGAAGGTTATACAATATCGTTTTTTATTTTGCTGGTTTTAGACTTCGAAGAGTATTATCCAGGTAAAATAACTCTTCGCAAATTATAAAGTAAAATGTAGATAATTCACAATGCTATTAAGTTTTGTTTAAATAAAGTATTCAATTGATGCTAATAACAGTAATTTTCTATGCCGTGGTGCGTGTCTCACGCACCGAGACATAAAATTCTTTTATTGGTTTTTGGCTGAATAAACCAGCACACAATACCAGGTAAAGACCGTTCATTGATGGGGAGATTGGTAAGGGCGAAAATTTTTCAATTTTTTAAGCGTAATGAAGATTCTTTTTTATTAATTCGTGCGGTTGGTGAAAAACAAACACCAACCGCGGCGTGTATTCTTTATTATGGGGAACACCGGCAAGGGCGGAATTTAAATAAGCTTTTTGTTAAGCTATTATGAACAATATATCGATCACTTTACGAAAAATAATCAAAATGCAAAAGGCTACATCACGCCTAAACTCTGAAATTATTGAATTTGTAATGAGAGATAATGAGGTAAATAATCTTTTAATAAACAGAGACAAACATCCCGATGCAGTAGGAATTGAGATTGCTTGTAAGTTTTACAAACGAAACACAACTGATAATAAATTTTCCACCTATACAGTAGATTTTATTTATGACGCAAGACATCCATCAGGCGAAAGAGATGATGATGTTTCTGTATTAGTGCAAGTACAAGAAGGGAATCCTCCATCGTTTAAAATTCTTGGACTAAAAAAGTACTAGCTGCACACAACATTGGGTTTCGTGCAAGTTGGGCAGACGGAATATGTGCAGTTTCGGATGCCAAGTATCTATCGGCTTTTGCACTTAACGCTGGCTGCTGAAAACAATTCTGAATGCTGTATAACCGGGAAGATCCAAATCAGTCACCTGCATCTTAACCCCGTTCAGCTCCAAATCGAATTTGCAGGCGTTAAATCCATTGTCAAATTTAAGCAAGAAAAAAAGGCAGCCTGTAGTTTTTTCGTTGTTCAAGCAACGGGAAAACAAATTTTTAGGTTTTGGTATATAATGAGAACGGAGCTTAGCGAAAACAGTTTCTATTTGTGTACATTTAGTGATGGCGGTTACTGAAAAACAAATGAAGGAACTTGATGAGTTCTTTAAGAGATCAAATGCCTGCGACGATTCAATTGGATGAGGATTCTAATATCCTGAACGTTTCCCATTTTATTCAAAGCCACCTGGCAGTTTTGAGAATCAATGATGATAAGCCTGTTTATGAATCTTTTTATTTAAAGTTAGTTAGTTTGAAGAATCGTATTTCCTAATTGTGGGCTGAGATAAGTTTTCTAAAGATTCCCGGATCCCCTAATTATTTCTCCCGCAATAATCTTTGAAAATATAGTCATGTTTCCGAAGATTTTTGATTGTAGGTTTGGATTGCTGAATTCACTTTGCCAAGTATACCTCTGCCGATCGGGGAAGTGACAGAAATCCTGAAACCAAAGCAAGCCTTTGGTCATTCTAGAACTACCGACCGAAGCGAATTAAAGTTTAGGTGACAGGATTTAAGGATGGAAGGTTTGCGGGTTTGGATTTTGTATGAAGTAAATACGAGGATGTTTAATTAATTTTTCATTAGTATTTGAATGATAACGCCTTACAGTTGACACAAAATAACACTAGCGATCAAGCCTCACCTAATGAATTGTGATGGGAAATTTTACACTTTTTTTTATTGATGCAGAGTATGCTAAATAACTCAGAAAGGAGATAAGGTTAATTGCTAACCCTACCAATATGGATTGAATAGTGTCCAATATTTAAATTGCATTGAGAAGTTAGTACTTTTAACATTAATAAAAAAATAAGATTGACTTTCATCTCTTAAATGAACTTCGACTATTTATCCTGTAAAAATGTTGGCTGACCGAAAGGGTTTTTTTGTCAGCGCATGTTAGGAGTGAAGCATTGGTTGACAGCTTGTGTGAAGCCGATGCTTAGCTGCAAGCTAAGAATAGCTATTCTGAGTTTGGAAATTGCTGATTGGAAAGAAGACTACCGATAACAGGGGGAAGGAAAAGATGGTTCGTGAGACACGCACCAAGGCATAGTCCCCCAAAGTTCAAGTTTGAAATGAAGACCTGTCTGACCATATTATTTGTTTTAGCGGTGACTACATTTTCGAAAGCTCAGGAATTGAGTCTTTCAAAAATTGTGGAACGAAGTGTGAAGTATTATTCAACTATCCAGGCGGGTTCGTTATCAATTTTTACAACGTTTAAATCATCAATTGCTGAAAGTTTTCAAAAGGATAATGCGGAGATTAGTTTTTGCAAAGGATCGAATAAGTATAACATTTCTGGAGGGGGTTTTGACAGCTACCTTAGTGGGAACAAGTATTTTTATATTGACAATAACGGCAAACGATTCATGGATTTTTCTAGGAATAAGTCTTATAAAGAACAGAGGATGGATTATTTGAAACAGTACCCACAGTTTGACGAGCATTATTTTGATAGATTCAAGAACGGTCAATTCAGAGTGGAAAGAAGAGATAGTCTTATTCAGGTCTATGATTTTCGGGAGCACTTCTTTTTTGATACCAGTCAATATTCAATCGTGCGGTATGAAAGTTATGACATTAGTGAACACGGGCTTCAGATCAAGAGATGGGAATTCATCAAGCAAGAATATTTTACCGATTGTAAAATCCCTTTTGATGAGAAGCAACTTGCAGGGTATGCGAAGGTCAAATCATTTGGGCCGTCGCAAAGCATGAAAAAGGTCATAGGCGAAAAATTCAGTTCCATCAGCGGTATCGACTTATTGAGGTTGGACGACGGAAATTTAGTTGGAGTTGATTCGAGTAAGGGCAGGTATATATTGCTCGATTTTTTTTATCAAAGCTGCATGCCCTGCATCCAATCCTTTCCCGAAATAAAGAAGTTGTATCCGAAAGTTGTAGATGGCAACCTGAACATCATTAGCGTTGATCCCGTTCTAGCCGATTCCTCAACGGCCATGAAATTCAAGTCAAGATACCAACTTAAGCACGGTATAATTTCGGGTACTGAAGCTGTCCGGTTGAATAGTCTTTTCAATCCCAATGGCATTTTCCCTTTCTATCTTCTTATCGACTCCCGGGGTATTATTGTAAAAATAATAGAAGGTTATGACGCAGTACTATCCCGCACTGTTAGCAATTCGATGAATTAAATTTCTCAAAATGTATTTACTGATGAGTAATCCTCGTGCGGGATATGAAATACTTTTGCTTATATATCTTCATTTGGTTGTCAATCGGGGCAGTTTGCCAGAATCCTTCAACTGGTAAGCAAAATCTGATTGATATAAGCCATGGTGCGTGTCTCACGCACCACCCTAAAATTTACACAAATTCTTTAAATTGAATATTCTCTATAATGCAGGCTACTACTTTTTTCTCAAAAATGTTGTATGGGACACGCACCATGGCTTAAAGAAATCCTTTAGGAAAGAAAATCTTCTTTAATCCCGTTTGATGTCTTGTTTTAAGATGGTGCGTGAGACACGCACCAGGGCGCAAAGGGCGCAAAATTCTTTTATTGGTTTTTGGCTGAATAAACCAGCACACAATACCAGGTAAAGACCGTTCATTGATGGGGAGATCGGTAAGGGCGAAGATTTTTCAATTTTTTAGGCGTAATGAAGATTCTTTATTAATTCGTGCGGTTGGTGAAAAACAAACACCAACCGCGGCGTGTTATACTTTATTTATGGTAACACCTGCGAGGGCGGAATAAAAAAAACTTCAAGAAATCCTAAAGGAAAATTCAATGTTGCCGTGAGGATCAATAATGGGCTGCCAAAATGGAATTTTAAGGTGTGTGTCAATTTTGTGTCAACAGTAGCGGTAGAAAGCGATAAAAAGCGCAAGTATTCGACACAACACTAAACAAAAAAGCCCTGTAAGAATCGACACTTACAAGGCCTCTAACGTGCCCGGGACTGGATTCGAACCAGCACAACCTTTCGGATGCTGCCACCTGAAGACAGTGCGTCTACCAATTTCGCCACCCGGGCAATGGGGTTGCAAATTTATTGGATTCGGGTTAACTGGTAAAACATTTTTAATCGTAAGAACGCTGATCTACCGCAAACACACCAGATCTAATCGCAAAGGCGCTAAGTGTACGCAAAGAGCGCAACAGATTGCCGTGACTTATGCTATCATTTTTTAGCGGGATCTTTTATTAGAAATAAAGAGAAGATTTTCATGTTGGGAATGTATACACTGATGCTGTTGTCAGCATACAATTTTTATGGCGCCGAAGATTAATTCGCCGAATCGCCCTTTGGATGTTTTCTATGCTTATCCTTTAACATGAAATGAAACCAGATCAGCATTAAAGGAACCGCTACTACTAAAAAGAAAGGTATCGTACCCATATAGATGTTTTAGCAACAACCATGCAAAAATGAATGCCTGTACAAAACACTTGAAACAAAAACTAACCAGGTAATACAAATAACAATATACCGCGGCAGATAGCCATGTCTTATTTGTCAACAATTGATAAAAAATGTTGATATCGGGATGTTTAATGGTGGAAGAAGCTACTTATGAAATTTGGTTGCTGACTATTGTAGTCTTTGAGATTTCTCCTGCGTCGATATGACAAGACCCTGATCTTTTGAAAGGGTTCCCTGATCTGATAAGACTTTAATTTGTTGAACACGGTTCAGGCCGCTAGAGCGTCACGACCCTGATCTGATAACAGTAATGGGTTATTGGGAAAAATATCCCGCAAAGATGTAATGATGCAAAGAGTAATTTTTAAGCCCTGATATTTCTTGCGACTTAGCATCTTTGCGAGATATTTCAAAGCGAAACATTTGAATAAGGTTCAGGTCCGCTATAGCGTCCCGACCCCTTTATTCTCCATTCGGCCCGGTGTCCGGCGCTGTTGTTCCTTTTAATAAAGCGGTCAAACTTTCAAACATTGCTTTATTATCCAGTACATAAAATAAACCACCTCTTCCATTCTGGCTGCTGGAGATCGGTTGTCCTTTGTATGCATAATCGGGAGCGAGTGCGCCCTGCTGGTTCATATCACCAAAAATGCACAGTGTATGTTTGTCATCTGTTGTCACACCCAATTTTGCATGATTGTGATTGGTGCCTTCTCCACCGGTAAGACCAATTGATTTTCCATCCCATGTACCACTGGTAGCAATAGCAACCGGGCCACATTTACCGATGCCGGCAGGTGTGGAAGTAATATCGGATCCTGTGCTGGTAGAATAAATAAAAGGTTCGGCCCACCAGCTTGCCACTCTTAATGGCAAACAACCCAATCTTGCCGAGATGAGCTGCCAGGGTGCTGCCGCCAGTAAGGATGGCTTGGAAATAAGTTTTATCCCGGTTGAAAGAGTGGCTTCCAGCACCGTTTCGCTTTTAGATTCTTTCCCGAGTTCTTTTACAAGGGCCTGCACATCGGAAGGTCCGCCATTGTTCACAATTTCCGGGTGTGCAGTACTTGTTCCCACACTCGCATTTGTAATTGCTTTTAAAATAATGATCAGATCGCTCTTATTGATCTTTACAGCAAAGAAATGCTGGCTTACTTCTATATCATCATCAACGATCGCACCGAGTGTATTACCATCATTCTGTCTTGGATGCAACCTGCTGCCCGATGCGGGCCATGAAGGAGTAGATGTTTGCAGTACAAAACCTTCGCCGTCCTCATTCCAGGCAACCATTCCTTTTGAATGACCCATCGGGGCGCCCACATTTTTGATCGGGTTATTATAAAACTGGTCATTCCATAATACATAATAATAACCGGGCGTATCATATACCTGTGCAAAAGTGGCGCCTAAGGGATCGTTCAATGTACCACCAATACATTCCTGTCCTTTTACCAGTGTGGGGTTTTTGCTGGTTGCAAATACATATTGCTGGCTATGGCCTGCTTTATAAACTTCTACCGTGCCGCCAAAGATACCTGTGCTGCCGGGCTTGGGCACTACACCATCATCCGTACAACCGGGAAAGCTTGCTGCATTGAATTTGAATGCGAATAACCAATCTACGGGTTCACCTTTTCCCGCCATTGGCGTTGGTGCAGGTAATTTTTTTGTTTGTTCCATAACAGAAATTATTTTATAGTTATAAAAAATATTTATTACAGGTTTGTACCCGTTTGAAATTTTGAAATACTGATCTTTTTTAATGGTACGCTGATGACGCGGATGCAGCGGATATAAACGCATTTTTAATTCCAGGTCGTCACAGCCTGTTCATCATACACAGCCTGGTATCCTTCCGATGGTCACATCTCCTTTGTTTAATAGATATCTATGTGTTTCGTTGAAGGAATGCGGATAGCCAATAAATATTTTCAAACTTGCTGGCTATCTTACCGGGGAAAAATGCATGTTAATGCGGGTGAGCTTTTTTGGGCATACAGGTGGTTTTAGTGGTTAATATTTCATTTTATAAAAAAACGGCAGCAATGGTTCTTGTACAATGTTAGGTTGTGCATTGGCTTCGGCTATTCACTGATGAATCAGGTCTCTGCATATCATCTTATTTACCGAATGAGAACGACCATGTGTTTGATCGTTTATAAAGGAAGCTAAAGGAATAATATATAGTGAAGGGGAAATATTTTTTTTCATAAGCAGAAGGTTAAGGTTTCCTAAACTTAACTTATCTGGTTGTAATAAACAAAAATCGGATGTTGGAAATTGAATTAACCGGTGGTTTGCCGGAGTAGCGTGTTGCCCGATACGTATTACAAGTGCATTCTATTGGCGTACATATTCACCATATAGACACATAGAAAGATAGGGCCACATTGTTAAGGTCGTTCAACTTACTACCCGTATCAAGAATCAATTTTTCGATAAAGTATATCGTTCATGTTTTTAATACATATTCCAATCCGGCAGATAACAGCAGATAGCAGCAGATACCGGATATGATTTGTCAACAACCGGTAAAATATTGTTGACAAAGGATTTTACTCAGTAATAATACTGACCGCTGGTAAGAATATTCATTTAAATTCGGCTGCTCTAATTTTTTACCACGTTAAATCAAAAATCAATTTATGAGAAGGATTCTACTCTTCACAACGCTGTTGTTGTGCACAACAGTCATGTTTGCACAAGACGATTACTGGTCTTCGCACACGAGTGCCGATAAGATCACTACTGATAAAACAGTAGCCAGACTCTCATTCCCGAAGGAATTTAAATTATTCGATCTGAACATGATCCCTTTGCGGAATGAATTATTCAAAGTAGTTGGTAATACTTCAAGGCATTCAACTGTTATCTCTCTTCCTAACGCGGAAGGACAGCTTGAACAGTTCGAAGTATTCGAAGCTTCCAATTTCGAACCTGCTTTGCAAGCTCGATTCCCGGAGATAAGAGCTTTCTCCGGCCGCGGTATCACTGACCCCTCTTCAACATTGAAGCTGAGCATTTCGCCGCAAGGCATTCAAACAATGGTCTTCAGAACTGAAAGACCGAATGAATTCATCGAAGCCTATTCAAAAGATCATACTGTATATGCAGTATTCCAATCACAAAGAAACCCGGGATCATTACCATGGACATGTTCTACACCCGATCAGCAATTAGCAACAGGCTTAAACACACAGGTTGCTAATTCAGGTATTACTTCAAGATCAGGAGGCGATCTGAAGACAATGCGCCTGGCACAATCAGTTACAGCAGAGTATTCAAACTTTTTTGGAGCAACAAGCGCTTCGCAGGTTTCATTGGTATTGCAGGCTGTGAATGCAACCATGACACGTTGCAATGGTGTATATGAAAAAGACCTGGCCCTGCATTTGAATCTTGTAGCCAATACAACCAGTGTATTTTATTATACTGCTTCTTCCGATCCTTATTCTCCCGGATCTACAGGTGCCGGCGGAGCATGGAGCGGTGAATTGCAATCAACCTTAACTTCTGTTATCGGTGAAGCTAATTATGATATTGGCCATTTGTTCGGTGCATCCGGTGGCGGTGGTAATGCAGGGTGTATCGGTTGTGTTTGCGTGAACAATTCAAAAGGTAGCGGCTACACTTCTCCTGCTGATGGAATTCCGCAGGGAGATAATTTCGATATTGACTATGTTGTGCATGAAGTAGGTCACCAGTTGGGTGGCAACCATACTTTCTCGCATACCACTGAAGGTACAGGTGTAAATAAAGAACCAGGCTCGGGTATCACTATCATGGGTTATGCCGGCATCACCAACCAGGATCTTGCTCCTCATTCTATCGATATCTATCACCAGGCGACGATCGCACAGATACAAGCCAATCTTGCAACAAAATCATGCCCGGTTACAACAAATATTTCAGCCAACAATGCAACACCGGTTGTGAATGCAGGGGCTAATTATACTATCCCGATCAGCACAGCATTTGCATTGACAGGTTCAGCTACCGATGCCAACCCGGGCAATGTGCTGACCTATTGCTGGGAGCAAAATGATAACTCAACAACTACCGGGGCAAATAGTGTGGCCAGTCCAACAAAAGCTACGGGCCCCAACTGGATATCATTCAGTCCAACCACTTCTCCTGTAAGATTGTTCCCTAAACTGGCAACGATCCTTTCAGGCTTAAATGTTTCCGGTCCATTACCCGGTGGTGATGCAGGCGCTAATACAGAAGCATTGAGTTCGGTTTCAAGAACATTGAATTTCAGATTAACAGTAAGAGATAATGCTCCTTATAGTTCAACTGCGCCGGTCTCTGTAGGTCAAACACAGTTTGATGATATGGTAGTTACTGTTTCCAATACATCCGGTCCTTTTGTAGTTACTGCACCGAATACAGCAGTATCATGGGCCGGTAATTCAACACAAACTATTACATGGTCTGTTGCCAATACAACGGCAGCGCCTGTTAGTTGTGCCAATGTGATGATCTCCATTTCTACAAATGGCGGTACTACATTCAGCACATTGGTGGCCAGTACGCCTAATGATGGAAGCCAGGCCGTAACGATCCCTAATACTCCCTCTACAACTGCAAGAATAAAAGTGGAAGCCGTTGGTAATATCTTCTTTGATATTTCCAATACCAATTTCACTATTACTGCGGGATCAAGTTGTGGTACACCGGATTTCCTGTCTTCTACAGCTATCACAACATCGTCTGCTACGGTTCTCTGGGCTACAGTAGCCGGTGCTACTTCTTATGATGTAGATTATAAACTGAATTCTTCCGGCACATGGATCAATGGTGCAACCGGCACAACTTCAACTTCAGTGAATCTCAGCGGCCTTACGCCGGGTTCATTGTATGACTGGAGAGTAAGAGCTAATTGCGCAAGCGGCAGCAGTTCCTATGCACAATCACAATTCACAACAATACCGGTTGCCGGATGTGATACACCAACAGGTTTATCATCTTCAGGTGTTACTGCTTCTGCAGCAACTGTAAGCTGGACGGCGGTAAGCGGTGCTGTAAGTTATGATGTGGATTATAAGACCAATGCATCCGGTACATGGATCAATGCAGCAACAGGTACCACTTCAACTTCTGTTAACCTGGGCGGATTGTCTGCTTCGACATTATATGACTGGAGAGTAAGAACCAATTGCTCAAGCAGCAGCAGTGCCTATACACAGGCGCAATTCACTACTGCGGCAGCTCCGGGTTGCGGTACTGCATTCGAGCCGAATGAATCCATTGCGGCAGCAGCTCCTATTTCAACAGGCGTTGCTAATTCGGCTGCGATCACTACTTCAACTGATAATGATTATTTCAGGATCGTTACTACCGGTACTACGAATAATGTGTTCACATTAGCAGGACCTGCCGGTGTCGATTTCGATATGACCATTTACAACAGCGGCGGTACCTCGATCGGTTCGGGAACAAGCGGATCAGCCAATGAAACGGTTACATTGAATAACCAGGCAGCCGGTACTTATTATATCCGCATCTTCGGATACAATGGCGCTAACAGTGCAACTTGTTATACCATCACTGCTACTGCAACACCGGTCACAGGTTGTTCAAGCAGCTATGATGTTTCAACTAACGGAACATTCGGCGGCGCTGCAACCATTCCATTCAATACAGATGTGAAAGGATTGATCAGCCCGACCGGTGATGTGGATTTCTATAAGTTTGTTATCACAACAGGCGGTACTGCTACTGTTACGCTGACAACATTGCCCGGTGATTATGACCTGCAATTATTAAGCAGCAATGGTACTACCCAGTTGGCTCTGTCGCAGAATGGCGGTACAACAAGTGAAACGATCACCCGGACCTATACTGCCGGTACGTATTACCTGAGAGTATATGGATACAATGGTGCCAACAGTGCTACTGTTTGTTATACACTGAGAGTACAATTAGGAACTGCCGGCAGGGAAAGCGACCTGGTTGTCGGAAGCAAGATCAGTGTATTCCCGAATCCTGTAAGTGATAAAGTGAATTTGAAGATCGAAGACCTTAGAGGAGTAGCGAATGTGCAGGTGTTTGATATCTACGGTAAAATGGTGATGCAACAAACGACCAGCCGTATGAATACAAGCCTGAACATGGCTTCACTTTCTGCAGGTATCTATATGATCAAAGTCATGAATGATGGAAAGGAAAGTGTATTGAAGATCGTGAAAGACTAGAATCAATTACCATACGCTGAATACAAGAGCCCCTGGTTTTGCCGGGGGCTTCTTTATTTATCAGAGTTTACTGAACTCTTGATACTTTTACGTAAAACTGTGATAATTTGGAAAACATAACAGTAGAAATAGTACAAGATCTAATACTTAATCACGGAATTAGTTTGAAGCCAACTCAGGGAAAAATTTGTATTCCTGTAGTAAATAGGATGTATAAAAAAATGAAAGGCAAAATTAAGTTCTCGGAAATATCTATTAGGATATTCCTTAGAACAGATAGCTGATTTGCTAAAATAAAGGTGTAATTTCATATTCAAATGTTACTCTTTTTAGACATAGATGGCGTTATGATTCCTGCAAAAGGTTGGAAAAGCCCGGAATTGCTATATGACGGATTTCCGGCTTTTAGTGAAAAGGCAACCCGTGCACTTCAGAGCATAATTACTGAAGACACTATTCTTATGCTTACTACTTCTCATAAATCAAGATTTACAATTGACGAATGGAAGCAGATATTCAAAAGCAGAGACATTAATATTTCAAATATCAGATCACTTGATGGATGCGGTACTAATGTTAGTAGAAGAGATGAGATAGTAAAATGGTTTAATATTAATAGTGTAGAGAAGAACTTTGTGATTTTGGATGATGACAAATCTTTAAATGAATTGCCTGAATATCTAAAGAAGCATTTAGTTTTAATTAGTCCCTTAATTGGCCTTAATGAAGGTCATGTTCAGGATATAAAAAGAATCAAGGACAAGACATTCGATCCCGCTTCATTCTAGAAAGTATTTATTTTAAGACCATGGTCTAACTGGTAATAGTTACCCATCAAGTAAAAGAAAATAGAACAGCCTCTTCTTTTTTGGAAGAGGCTGTGTCGTTTTGTTCAATTTTAAATCTAACCCAAAGCTTTATTAAGAGTATCTGCTGCACGCAGTGCCAGTGCAGAAACGGTCAATGTAGGATTGGAAGTGGCTGTAGTTGGAAAAGCACCCGGACCTACCAAATATAAATTGGAATGATCCCATGTTTGAAGATCCTTGTTCACTACAGAAACTTTTGCATCGCTTCCCATACGGGTGGTGCCGATCAAATGGCCCGCTCCGCGGAATTCGATCGTAATAGAAACAGGACTTCCCGTAGGTGTAAACGTTAGTTTCCCCGCAGGATTTGAATCTGGGTTTTGCATGGCCTTAATATTGTTCTGGTAATCGGTGTCATCCACACCCAATATCTGGAATAACTGCTGGCAAACTCCCATTGCATAATTGTAACCGTCCAAAGTGTATTGAGGTAATTTATAACTAACCACAGGACGGGGAATTCCCAATGCATCCACTTCATTAGATAAAGTAACACGGCTGTCCATCGTTTCATCCCCGGAAATGCTTTCCAGTTCGAATGCAAAACGAACCTGTGACTGAACCGCCGATTGCAACTCTGTTACCAGTTGACTTCCCCATACAGCAGGACCATTGCCGGGTTTCGGGTTTACAAGATTCGTCAAATTGTATTGCGGTCCGCCATAAGGCCATGACCAGCCATCGTTACCGATCTCGATCCGGAAAGCGGCTGTCTTTGAACGTTGTGTTGCATCATTCCTGAATGTTTCAATACCGGAAGTTGATAAAGGACCACGATAAGGATATACAGGCTGGTAACCACCGGCCGATGCTTTTAAATTTCCCCATACAACCAAACATATATGATCCATCAGGTGACGGCCAACCATATCACTTGAATTAGCAACGCATGTATTTTTCTTCCACGGAGAGTTGAGTAAGATCTTTGCCGATTCGGCCGCATGCGCAGCTATTACATATTTTTTACCGGTAGCTGTTTGCAATGCGCTTACAGTACCATCCTTGCTCCATGTTTTATAATTCACCCCGCTGATCTGGTCAGTAGAATCAACGGAAAGATTGATGACAACCGATTGAGAAAGGATCGTTACAAAATTGCTTAGCGGAGTGCTTGTGCCATTGACGGTAATTGATTCCGTCAATATCTTATTGATATGCCAGCCTGCATCATATTTTGCATTGATAGGACAAATAGGTACGCAACTTGAATTACCCATACAGGCAGGCCTTCCATCATATACTTTGGTATTTCTTCCCTGCGGCGTGCTTACCACATTCAATGGGTTATTATTGATCTTTTGACCCTGCAATTTTCCCAGCATCACTCCATCAAGGTAGCTTTGCATCACGGGAAGCATTGGATAATCCTGTGAATGAAATGCACCCATCGCTTCATCTACGGATGGATCGCCGGCAACACCAATCTCGTTTTCCGCCTGGCAATAATAAGTTTCGAGATCGCTGTAAACGATCGGCCAGTCGTATGCACCGGGAACCGGCGGTTTATATTTACTTACCACTACAAAATCATCGGGAATAAAACGAAGACAGGTACCGAGCCAGTGCTTGGTCGTTCCGCCGACAACTCTTTCATAAGTGCTGCCGAAAGCATAGGTTCCTTTTTGCTGCATATAGTTTCCTTCGGCATCATTCCATGCAACGCCATTTGTATTATCAGAATTTACACCGGGCGATGTTGGCCTTGGAGCAAATATTTTTGAATTGGCCCAACTTGTAGCCGGTGGCTTTGCAGTTGGCCATGGTGCACTGGGATCTTTTATAGGTGCTGAATAAAATTTATCGACGTTACCTTGTTTTACCGGGAATGTTTGTCCAACATTCGGCATGTTTTCCCCTGCTTCGATCAATAAAACTTTTCTTTGTGCTTTCGCCAGCCGGTAGGCCATCTGTGCGCCTACAATTCCCGCTCCTACAATTACTACATCGTATGTTGATGAATTATTTGCCATAGTTTTTATTTTAATGGTTGTTGGTTTGTCAATAATTTTTATCAAAAAGCCCGGTAAATAATCCGTCCGGTGTAGGCGCAGACTGCCAGTAGAAAGGAGAAAGTTCGGGTGCATAACCCATCGGGTGACACAGCGCTACTTTCCATACCATGCTTTGTTTATATTGATTGAATGCAGGTGTACCATAATAGGGTGGTGCGTTAACAACAGGATTACCATCATTATCCCAATTGGTAGTTGCATTATACCAAAGGATAATAATATCCGAACAAACAGGATATTTCGGAGCAATGTTGTTGATGTTCGGATCGGCTGTCCATGCTGCAAGCACACCCATCAACGTATCATTGATACCGGAAGGTGCATTTGTATTAGCAGGTCTTTTCATCATCCTGTTATAATAGATGGTTGCAAGATCTTGCTGGCCCGGTCTTGTTCCCAGGTCAGTAATGCCAGTGAGTGCTGCGGAGAGAGCAATAAAATCATTCAGTTGCTGTGGAGTAACAGGACTAAATGATGGGATAGCAGGAGGTGTGCCTGCAGGACATCCGGCATCCATCCAGTTTTTAAATGTTTGTACCCATGTTGAAGGCCATGCGCCCGGTACTTCAGGCATTATATGCACCTGGTCGAGCTGGCTCCATCCAACGGCTGCTTTGTTGGGGTCCGTACTTGGTTGTAATGCCAGGTATAACCGGGGTGCCCATAGTTTTACATCATCATAATTGTGAAGATCAAAATAATTACTCATCATGATCATATCATACTGGCTGAACATCGCCAGTATGTTTTGATAATATGTAGGATTGCTGATTGGTTGGTCGGTGGGGACAAGGGTTGCCATAATTATTATTTTTTAGGTGTGCTTTATTTTTGACTCAAATAGATATGTAATGAATCCCTTCCATCGGGAGCAAAAGTGGCCTGCTTCATCAGGATAGGCGTCCACAAAAAGTTAGTGTTCACTCTCGGGTTCATCGATGTTAAATGGAAAATGGGATCCTGTTCTGTTACATTCCCGGCGCCGATGTATGATGCGATCAGCATATGCCCGGGATTGGGATCAAGATTCGCAGAAGGGAATGCGGCCGAGTGATGACAACTCATACAATTGGAACGGGCACCAACTCCTTTGGAAAAATCCCTGTCTGCCGGCGGCCACGGATAAGCAATGATAGGAGCGATGATTCCCGGTTCGAGATAAGGATTCTGTGAAATAACAGGCGTACCATTTTTATCCGTCATATAATAAGCGGGCATCATGTCGTAATGTAAGAACGGACCTTTTACATTCGCAGAAGCCGGTGGTGTTTTTGCAGGATGCGGCGACCACCAGAATGTTTGCCATGTCCAGTTACCAAAATATTCGATCGATGTTACATGACAGGCAACAAGCAGGGCAAGATCGCCTGTTTTGATACTATCGGGAGTAAGTCCGCCGATAGTAAAAATATTCCCGCTTTTTATATACGTCACATCGGCAGGCGCCAGCGACAGGTGATAAAAATAGTCAAGGCCCACTACTTCATAAGATGTCAGCGTTGTATCTACTGTATTGCCATCCGAATTAGAATAACTTGTTGTAAATGCTTTGCCTGCAGGTATGGACTGACCGGTTGGATTAAAAAGAACCCATTGGAGCCAGGTAGAAGAAATAGGATGCCGGTGATCGGTGGTCCCGTCAATTTTCATGGAAGGACCTTTCCAATAAGGTACCAATACCGGTTCCGTAGAACTGGCAATAATAAAGCTCGGCTTCAGCATCATTGTTTTTTTCGGTTCAAAATCCCGTGGAATATGTGTGGTCTTTGATTTATACAGGTCGGTGAATGCACGCAGGTAATAAAATTCATGACGACGGATATAGTCGAGGTATTCCTGGTTGTATTTATTGAATGATAACACATCGCCACCATGCGTAGTGGGTGATACATCGCCTGAAGCAGCCGAAACCTGGCGCGGGGCATGTAAGCGCAACATGCTTCTTGGAAGGTCGGTGGCCGGCGGCGAAAAAGTTTCATACTCATCCCACCAGGTACTGAAGACAGGAAGGTTGACCTGCGGCAGGTTATATTTTTTTGCAGTATCTGTAACAGGATATTGTTGATTGGTCAATGCCGTTAAACCGCCCCATAATTTCCAGGCATGTTCTTCAATAGCGGCATCGTTAAAACTATCGGCCCAGCCCTGGATAACATTGGGCGCTTCGAACAAATTAGTATCGATAGGAACATAGGTAAACTCATCGGTCTGCACTTCAGCTTTGAGCAGCATTTTTTCATTTACAACCAGGGCTTCGCTTCCCCCGGTTTTCTTTTTTGAGTTACACCGGGTCAATGAAATGGAAAAGATGGCAAGTGTGATTGCCAGCAATACAGCAGCTTTTTTCATGGAAAAAGTTTAGTTGGTTAAAAAGTAAAAGCAGTGAATAGTTCTACAGGGACAGAGAAAGGCCTAACTTTTTTTTCGGTGGGAACGGTGCAGAAAATAGTTTCGAAAATTTTGCTGAGCAGCGGCTTGTAATACAGATCGCATTACAGTCATGGTGGTGGTGGCAGTCATGATGGATAGATTAATGGTTGCTTAAATCTAAGAAAAATTATGAAGGCAGCAATTTTTTTTTACCAACCTTTCTTTATTTGCGATTTACGATTTGGGATTTACGATTTGTTTTTCTTCGATGATTTTCCCAGGACAGACTATTGCTGTTCCCGGAAGAGGAAACCTCAAATGGACAGACCTATCCGATCATGATAGAATCGTAAATTTTATTTGTAAAGATCGCCCCGCAGGTATTTCAATCCCGAATCGCAAATAACCGTGACGATCTTTTTACCTGCACCGATCTTTCTTGCCCGTTGAATAGCGGTCCATACATTGGCACCGGAGGTAGTTCCGCCCCAGATACCTTCTTTTCTTGCAAGGTTCCTTGCGGTTTGCATCGCATCTTCATTGGTAACGGGAATTATTTCATCAGCAAGATCAAGACGGCAGATCGCGGGAACAAAGCCGGAACCGATACCTTCCAGTTTATGCGTGCCGGAGATATCACCACCCGATAAAGCTCTTACATTAAAAGGTTCGATAGCAATGCAACGGATGTTTGGGATCTCTTTTTTATAGATCTCGGCATTGCCGGAGAAGCAGCCGCCTGTTCCAACTCCCATGATGAATTCATCAATATCATTTCCCAAAATATCGATAACCTCTTTTGCCATTTTATGATAAGCATTGCGGTTGTCAATATTATTGAACTGATCTGTCCAGAAAGTATTGGGAGCTTTACTTAATTCTCTTGCCCTTGCGATCAAACTGTCAATAAGCTTAGCTGTTATCTTCCGGTCCTCGCCTGGATAAATTTCTAATTCAGCGCCGAATGCTTTCATCGTTTGCAGTTTCTCGTCTGAAAATGCATCGGAAGAAACAAATTTGGCTTTATAACCTCTCATGGCGCAAACCATCGCCAATGAACTGCCGGTACTGCCGCCGGTATATTCAACAATGTTTCCGCCGGGTTTCAGATCGCCTCTTTTTTCTGCGCCTTCGATCATTGACAAAGCCATACGGTCTTTCATACTGCCGGTTGGATTGCCGCCTTCATATTTTACATAGATATCGGCGCAGCCCGGTTCGGAAAGTTTTTCTAATTTGATGAGAGGAGTGTTACCGATCGGTGCCATAATTATTTTTTATTTAAATGATTTGTTCATTGGACGGTACTTAAGATCGTAAGCCGATAAGCGATCATGATCTGTTTTCTGCCGAAGCTGACGTTAAATATTGTAATAATTGCGTTGCAGCATTTAAAGCCGGTGCTGCCATAGGTTCATTGAACATTATATCCATAGGGCCTTCTCCAAAATAAAGTCCGTCCGAAACGAGAAATGTCAATCGCAGGTTCCCGGTGGAAGGATAGGCTTTTCTTGGCTGATCCCATGGCCCGATCTTTTCAAGAATATCTTCGCTGTGATCAAACAGGTCAGCTATTATACTTTTTACTGTTACATCATCTGTGTTTTCCCAGATAAGCATTTTACCGGTATGATTAATATAACGTGCCGTACCATTACTAAAAGAGGCCAATGTGTCGAGACCTTCATCCAACCCGATCTCGACGATCACTCCAAGCAATTCCTTTGTTGCAGGCGTATGCCCTTTGGCGACCTGCTTATTGTAAGCAAGCATTGCTATGCGGGGATCAACGTTCTTATCATCAATGATGTTTTGCAGGTCAGCGACTGTGCTTGTATCCGAAAACAGGATATCATAGGGATGAGTATAAGGTTGTTTCATTTCAGCCGTATACAGACCAGGGTTGTCGCAAAACAAAAGGTTGTAGACAATATTGGTTGCTTCATCCGGGTAGGGGCAATGGGTAGTTGGCAGTGACATAAGAATAGTTATTCATCAAAGATAAGCAGGAGATCAACCTTGCCGATGTTAAGTAATGGTGATGCTGAGATATTGAAACATATAGGAGCATAGATACATAAGTTACACATGAATTTCTATGTGTGTCTTTTCTATTGTTTGCTATGTGCCTGTGTGTTTCAATTTTTGCCGGCATATAAATGAAAATGAGAGGATCGCAGGAGACTCACATAATGCCCGGTAGAATTACCGGACGCTGAAGAGTGCGACGCAACGAAGTTGATAGTAGTAATCCAGCCGGGCTCATAATTCGAGTTTGCCCGGGTTTATACACTCACATTAAAATCCCGCAATGCATCATTCAAACTTGTTTTCAGATCGGTGCTGGGTTTACGTTGGCCAATGATCAATGCACAGCCTACACCATATTCACCGGCGGGAAATTTTTTTGTATAAGAACCGGGTATCACTACGCTTCCGGCAGGCACTCTTCCTTTCATTTCTTTTGGTTCGTTACCGCTAACGTCAATAATTTTTGTTGATTGCGTCAACACAACATTAGCGCCAAGCACGGCTTCTTTTTCAACGATCACTCCTTCTACAACGATACAGCGGCTGCCGATAAAACATCCGTCTTCGATAATCACCGGCGATGCCTGCAATGGTTCCAGCACACCACCGATACCAACGCCGCCACTTAAATGAACATTTTTTCCAATTTGCGCACAACTTCCAACGGTGGCCCATGTATCCACCATTGTTCCTTCATCCACGTAAGCGCCGATATTGACAAAAGATGGCATCAGTACAACATTCTTTGCAATGTATGCGCCGTATCTTGCTACCGATCCCGGCAAACTGCGAACACCGAGTTCGGCAAAATTCTTTTTCAATAACATCTTATCATAAAATTCGAACGGACCTGTTTCCCATGTTTGCATTTGCTGTACACCGAAATATAAAAGGATGGCTTGTTTCACCCATTCATTTACTGCCCAGCCACCGGAAGACGGAGAGGCCGGTCTTAATCTTCCTTTATCCACTTCTTCGATCACTGCTTTTACGGCGTCGCTGTATTTATTGTCTTTTAATAATTCGCGGTTGGACCAGGCCTGGAGTATGAGTTCTTTCATGATGCGAAAATAACTATTAGGTAATAACTAAAAACTAATAACTAACAATTGTTTAAAGCACCTGGTTTTCTATCCGGGTATAAATTTTCTATTTATAAGATGAATTTTATTATTTGTAGTACACGTCGATTCATCACGTCTACTATTAGTTTTAGTTTTTAGTTATTAGTTGTTAGTTTTTATCCTGTTGAAGTAACTATTTTTGTTTGATGAACATCGGTTTCGATGCAAAACGGGCTTTTCATAACCAGACGGGATTGGGACATTATAGCCGCAACCTGTTAAATGCTCTTGCGGAATATTACCCGGAGCATCATTACTATTTATTCAATCCAAAACCTTCCTCTCTTTTTGAACCGGGTAATGATAATATGCATGAAGTGCAACCTGGTTCTTTCTTTGATAAAATTTTTACTTCGGCTTGGCGGAGCAGTTGGGTGAAGAAAGACCTGCAACGGCTGAAAATAAATTTATACCATGGACTCAGTCATGAGATACCGGCCGGTATTCAACATACAGGTATAAGATCGGTTGTTACGATCCATGATCTTATTCATGAAAGGTATCCCGAACAATACACGTATGTGGATGCAAAGATCTATTCAAAGAAATTCCGTTATGCCTGCACACATGCCGATAAGGTGATCGCCATCAGCGAACAAACTAAAAAAGATATCATTGAATTTTATAAAATACCGGCCGGAAAGATCAGTGTTTGTTATCAAAACTGCAACCCCGCTTTTGGAAAAACGATAACCAGGGAAGAGAAAGAAAGAATAAAACAGGTTTATAATTTACCGGCTGAATTCTTTTTATATGTAGGTTCGGTTATAGAAAGAAAAAATCTGCTGAATATTTGTAAGGCAGTTTCTCTTTTGCAAAACGAATTGAATATCCCATTGGTTGTTATCGGTGAAGGAGGAAGTTATAAACAAAAAGTGAAGGAGTATATTAAAGAGAATGGATTGACAGGGAAAATAATTTTCCTTTCGGAAAATGAATCAGCGAAGTCAAATCAAACCTTTCGATCAGCGATCGATTTCCCTGCGATCTATCAATCAGCCATCGCTATGATCTATCCTTCTTTTTTTGAAGGGTTTGGTGTACCGGTGCTGGAAGCATTGTGGAGTAGATTGCCGGTGATCAGTTCCAATGTTTCCTGTTTGCCGGAAGCGGGCGGCGAAGGAACTTATTATGTGGATCCTGCCAGTGCTGAAGAGATCGCAACAGCGATGAAGAAAATTTATTCCGATAAACAATTAGCAGCAACAATGATTGAAAAAGGCTGGCAGCATGCGCAGAAGTTTACCGCGGAAAAACATGCTGCGTGTGTTATGGATATTTATAAAAAACTGTTGACTGCTTAATTGGGAATTGGTAGATCAGGCCCTCAGAACAAGATGTACTTTCCAATCAAAAATCCTAATACCCAATTAAAAAGATTCAAAACGACAGAACGAAAAATAAAGACATAGTGAACTTTGAAAAAGATATTGAACACTGTTTACAGGTGCTGAAGAACGGCGGCCTCATTTTATATCCAACCGATACGGTTTGGGGTATCGGCTGTGATGCGACCAATGCCAGGGCTGTAGAAAAGATATATGCATTGAAGCAACGTTCCGATGAAAAAGCAATGATCGTACTTGTAGCGGATGAGTCCGATATATTAAAACATGTAGCAGCGCCGGACCTGCAGGTATTCGATCATTTACAAAAAACAACAAAACCCACTACTGTTATCTATGACGGAGCGATCGGGTTTGCCGATAACCTTATTGCCAAAGATGGCAGCATCGCTATCCGCATTTGCAATGATATTTTTTGTAAACATCTTATAAAAAGATTCCGTAAACCTGTTGTTTCCACTTCGGCCAATATTTCCGGACAAACTGCGCCAACAATTTTTGCCGATATCTCCAATGAAATAAAAGAAGGAGTGGATCATATAGCCGGTTACCGGCAGGATGATACAACTGTTGCCGGGCCATCTTCTATTATAAAATGGGATAATGGAAAAATAACGATCATCAGGCCTTAGTTAGTTTCCCTCTTCAGTCTCTTTGCCGGCTTTCTCTATTAATTTTTCCAATATTTCGCTGGAGCTTTTGTTTTTGCGAAGTACACTGTTTAAATATTCCAGCCAGTTCTTATAGGTTTCTTTTCCATTAAAGATGGTAAGCATTGCAGGTTCTTTATGCGCCTCCCGGAGATTAGTAGCAATATTCTCCATTAATGAAACACCCTTCTTTTCAAAAGATGTCCTGAGCAAGGCTTCTGCGATAGTGATATCGGAAAGATTATAATGGATATTGGTGGGATCGAAGGAAGTAAGATATTTTAATGCCCACTCGTCCGCTTTTGTTGAATTGTTTTTATTGGAATAGTAATTGATCAATTTTGCAAACAAGGCTGAATGCTGGCCGGATGTATTCTCATAATATTCAAATGGATCATAATAAACGGCAAGAACGGGTTTGGGATTCTTCAATAAATATTCTTCGATCTTCGATATGGATATTTTCAGATTGGTTTCCTTGAATTTTTCATTCAACGGAAGAACCCGGTAAAGCGATCCTTCGTGCTGGAGATATTTTGAAGGAAAGGAACTTTCGGAACTTGTAAAGTAAATGGGGCGTGAATGGATATTGGAATTGATAATATCCAGTATCATAAAATCATTGAGCAAAATATAATCACTTAATTCAATAGTGATACCGGGCAGCAAACCAGGATGAGAAGATATCGTTTTTAATTTCAGGAGATCGATCTTCATATCGATCGTTCTTACCTGGTAGGCCGGCAATGTATCGGCGCCCTGCACAGAAGGATATTTTCTTTTCTGGATATCTTTTAGAAAATTGGGAAGAGAAGTTTTGAGGATATTGGGCGGGCCTGTTTCATCATAGACAAAATAATCAAAGCGATCCTTACCGTAAAAAGCAGGCGTGGAAGAGAATGCTACTTTATTATTTTTCTTCAGCATATCAATATAGGGAGCCACACCGAGTAAGGAATGATTCAACACGGTCACATCTTTCCGGAAACCTTTTTTCTCCTGTACATACCAGAGCGGGTACGTATCATTATCACCGAAAGTGATGAGGATACTATTGGGAGGGCAATCCTTCAGGTATGCATAGCCGATCTGCTGGTAAAGGGAATCATTCTCCGGTAACTCAGCGATCGCTTTTTTTACTTTCTCTTTGTAACCGGCAATAGAGAGTTGTAAATATTTATGCACCTGTTCATTCAATAATTTCATCGGGCTGTTTCCCACTAATAATTTCAATCCCGAATTTCTTTTGGTCAGTTCCCGGTAAGTATCGATCGACCGGTTCACATAAAATATAAAACTGTCGATCCTTCTTTCATTCGGCATTTCCAGCCGGCCTAATTTTTTTACGAGTGAATCGCTGTTGAAGGTTCCATAGCCTACGCCGTTCCAAAGAAATTTTTCTGCATAAGTTCCATATGCTCTTCCCAATCCTTCTGCCAATGTATCATTCAATGATTCCCTGCCGCCAAAATCCCTGATCATATCACGGTCCCATCCGTCATAACCATAATAGCGGCATCGCTGGTAACCGTATAAAAAAGGAGGATCGGAACCATTTAAAAAAGAATCGATCTTTTCATCTATTTCTTCCCCGGTCAGTCCTGTTCCAAAACCAGTGAGCGGAATATATTTGTTCTTTTGTATGTCCCAGAATAAATGTTCTTTTTTTACCCGGTCATGATCGGCTATATCAACAATATTCACAAACCAGCCTTCTTTTTTTTTGGCAAGAAAGATCCGGTCGTATTCTTCTTCTCTCTGGTGGGAGTAATGGGAGAAAAATTCCCGGATGACCTCCAGGTAGGAAGGCATGCTATTTTGTGCAAATGAAGTATTGGATAAAAAACTAAGGAAACAAAACAGCAGTAGTTTATAGCGGAACATGTTCTTTGATTTGGGGCTGTAATATCTTAAATGCTGTGTAAACTACAATGGCAAAATGTACAAAAGAAACATAAAAAAAGGCACAAGGGACAAGACCCAGGGCACAGGAAGGGAACTCAAAACTATTTACGACTTGTTCCTTGAGCCTTGTACCTTGTTCCTTGATACAATTATCTTTGTAAGTCATGCAGATAAAATGTACACGACAGGAATTGGGCTTATTAAAAAAGATCGCTAATGCTGCTGCCGTATTAGGAGTGGAAAGCTATTTGATCGGCGGTTTTGTAAGAGATAAGATATTGGGAAGGACATGTAAAGATGTGGATATTGTTTGCGTGGGCGATGGTATTGCATTGGCAAAAGAAGTAGCCAAACAATTTGATCCTGTACCGAATGTCGATGTATTCAAAAATTTTGGAACGGCGCATATCAGTGTTGGTGACGCCGGTGAGGTGTTCGATCTTGAATTTGTAGGAACCAGGAAAGAAAGTTACCGCTCCGATTCCCGCAAACCTGAAGTAGAACCCGGCACTGTGAAGGACGACCAGGACCGCCGTGATTTTACCATCAATGCACTTGCGATCAGCCTGAATAAAAATGATAATGGTAAATTGATCGATCCCTTCGATGGAGTAAAAGATATTGAGAATAAGATCATCCGGACGCCATTAAAACCTTCGGAAACATTCAGCGATGATCCGCTCCGGATGATGAGAGCCATCCGTTTTGCCACACAACTTGATTTTACTATTGAAGAAAAAACATGGAAAGGGATAATTGAAACAGCGCAAAGGATAAAGATCATTTCACAGGAAAGGATAACGGATGAATTGAATAAGATCATTGCATCACCTAAACCATCTATCGGGTTCGATCTTTTATATAAAAGCGGGTTGCTGGAAATTATTTTTCCCCTGATGGTCGACCTCGCCGGCGCCGAGTATAAAGATGGTCATGGACACAAGGATAATTTTTATCACACACTGCAGGTGCTGGATAATTTATCGGTAAAGACAAATGATCTTTGGTTGCGCTGGGCTGCAATATTGCATGATATTGCCAAACCTGCTACCAAAAAATTTGAAGAAGGACATGGCTGGACATTTCACGGGCATGAAGCGGTGGGTGGAAGAATGGTGCCGAAGATATTCTCCAAATTAAAGCTGCCGCAGAATGAAAAAATGCGATTGGTGAAAAAATTGGTGGAATTGCATCTTCGCCCGATAAGTTTGACCAAAGAAAATATAACAGATTCGGCTATCCGCCGTTTATTGTTTGATGCCGGCGACGATCTTGATTCGCTGATGATGCTTTGCGAAGCCGATATCACATCCAGGAATAAACAGAAAGTAAAACGTTACCTGGAAAATTTTCAACTGGTGCGGGAGCGTTGCAAAATAGTAGAGGAGAAAGATCATGTAAGGAACTGGCAACCGCCTGTTACGGGTGAGATCATCATGGAAACATTTGGATTATCACCATCGAAGCCGGTAGGTATCATTAAAGATGCGTTGAAAGATGCGATGCTCGATGGTATCATTCCCAATACCTATGAAGCGGCATATGATTTTATGATAGAAAAAGGTAAGGAATTAGGTTTGGCATCTGTGAAGTAGAAGTATTTTAGATTTTAGTTTTTTGATCTTAGGATGGCTATTAAATAGAAAATGTATCCCGAAGCTATCGAGACTAAAACCGTAAATTTGTAGCATGGCTATTTTAAAGTTCAGGGTTTACATGGAAGAAGACGAAAGTGTGTACCGGGATGTGGTGATCCGCCATACCCAAACATTTTTCGAATTGCACGAAGCGATACTCCGCTCATATGAGTTTGACAGCAAACACAAGGCAACTTTTTTCCGCAGCAATGATCATTGGTTAAGAGGAAGAGAGATCTCCCTGGAGCAATATGATAAAGAATATAAGGCCCCGCCTTTGCTGATGAATGAAACAACGGTCGGTTCTGAAATAAGGGACCCGAACCAGCGTTTTATTTACCACTATGATTTTAATAAGAACTGGAGTTTTCTCGTGGAGCTGATCAATGTTTCCAAAGAAGAAAATCCCAAGATCAGTTATCCTTCGACGGTAAGAACAGAAGGTATTGCGCCAAGCCAGTATGGCACGAAAGGTTTGCTGGGAGAAAAATTTGCCGACATTGAAGAAAAATATGACCTCACACAGGCAGGCGAAGGTTTTGGAGAAAAAAATGAGGAAGGAGAAGATGTAGGTTTGGGTGATGAGACCGTTGCTGATGATGAGACCGTTGCCGGTGATGGGGAGGAAGTGTAAACCAATTGGCAATAATCAATATGCAATTGCAATATCTTGCTTTCCTGGTTGTCTATTGTTAATTGTCAATTGCTATTCAAGTGATTTTTCCCAATACAAAAACTGTTATCATTGTTTGTGGTCCTACTGCAGCAGGAAAGACATCCGTTGCCATCCAGGCCGCCAAACATTTTAATACCGAAATAATCTCTGCAGACAGCCGCCAGTGTTTTAAAGAACTGGATATCGGTGTAGCCAGGCCTTCTGTTGAGGAACTGGCCGAAGTCAAACATCATTTCATTGCTTCACATTCTATTCAGGAGGCGATAACCGCCGCAACATTCGAACAATATGCGTTGAAAAAAACGGCTGAATTATTTCTGCAGCATGATGTTATTATTATGGTTGGCGGAACGGGATTATACATCAAAGCATTTTGTGAAGGATTGGATACTATTCCGGGAATACCGGCCGATATACGGAAAGCGATCATTGATGATTATGAGAACAAAGGGATAGCGTGGCTGCAAAATGAATTAAAAGAAAAAGACCCGGCTTTTTATATGACCGGCGAAATGCAAAACCCGCAACGAATGATGCGGGCATTGGAAGTTATAGAAGCAACCGGCCAATCCATTTTATCTTTTAGAAAAGGAGAGAAAGCGAAAAGAGATTTCAATATTATCAAAACCGGGTTGGAATTACCGGGAGAACAACTTTTGAGAAATATCAATGCAAGAGTGGATCAAATGATGGCCACAGGTTTATTAGATGAAGTAAAAGGATTAACTGCTTATAAAGACCTGAATGCATTACAAACAGTGGGCTATGCTGAACTCTTTGCTTTTCTCGAAGGAAAAATAAGTTTGGCGGATGCGGTTGAAAAAATAAAGATCAATACAAGACAATATGCCAAACGCCAAATGACATGGTTTAAAAAAGATAAGGACATCAAATGGTTTGGAGTTGCGGAACAGCCACGATTGATCGAATATGTTTGCGCCGGAATGCAAGACCAAACATAGATCATGTTTTATTAGTCAAATCTTATTCCCGGCTTTTGAAAAGATGTATGTGAAATATGATCGGGAAGGATAGTGAATGTTACCTGATAAGAATGAATGTACCTTTTTTATTTTCTTTTTTCTCTCCTTTAAAACGATAAGCACAAACCCATACGAATACATTGCCATCCTGTTTCAAACCTTTGAAACTTCCATTCCATCCTTTTGTAAGGTCTTTAGTTTGAAAAACAATTTGTCCCCAGCGGTTGTAGATCCAAAATTCATATTCTTCCACATCTCCCAGTAAAATAGGTTTTAGGAAGTCATTCTTTCCATCATTATTCGGTGTAAAACCACCGGGCATAAAAAATCCTTTCAAACAATTTTTGGGTGATACGATCACGGTGTCCCTGTTTGTACAGCCTTTATCGTTTGTAACTTCCAGCCAATATAACCCGGGTAGTGAAATGGTTATCGATGGGATCACGGCACCTGTATTCCATCTATAACTGGTAAAACCTGCGGTTGCTTTCAATGTTATATTACCATAAGAGCAAACGGCTGTGTCCGGTGGCAGGAAACCTGCGGGTGATGGAAGCAATGTTAAAATAGTTGTTATACCTGTTCCCGTACATCCATTATTATCTGTAACTGTAACAGAATAAATGCCGGTAGTATTTACAGTTATTGTTTGACTTACAGCACCTGTACTCCACGCATAAGAAGAAAAATTGCCGGCATCGAGAATACGGGTTGTTCCTGTACATAGAGTTGGGGTTTTATCCAATATTACAACAGGATCGGGATGAACTGTTATTACAATTGAATTACTGGATGCCTGCGCAGCAGTAAGACAAGTTTCGTTTGATGTAAGCGTACAAGTGATCACATCGCCATTACTGGGAATATTATCAGTATAAATATTGTTATTGCTGCCAACCGGTACATTATTTTTTTTCCATGCATATACAGGAGAAGTTCCTCCATTTACCGGGGTGGCTGTAAATGTAACGGGTATATTTTTACAAATAGCAACAGCCGATGCGCTTATTGTAACAGCAGGAGTGGTTAATGGAGTAATATCCATTATTATCGGATTGCTGATAACGATATCAAAGTTCGTGCATCTTAAACTTGAACGAAGTGCTGCGAATATCATATCGCCATCATTCAAAGCATTATCGGTATAGGTGGGCGAATTCAGGAACAGGTTAGTGCTATTTTTAAACCAGGTATATGTTGGAGCTGGCCCGCCCTCTGTAATAGTCGTTGTAAAAGTTACCGGGGTTCCTGCGCAAATAGTATTAGCCGATGCCGTTATTGAAACGGTAGGCGTTACATACGGTATCACGGTCATGGTTACCGTATTACTGGTAGCACCCGCCGGGGAAACACAGAATAGACTGGATGTTATACTGCATTTCACCAGGTCGCCATTGTTTAAAGCAGGAACAGAATAAATATTACTATTGTTGCCAACGGGTGATCCATTTTTATACCATTGATAGGAAGGAGAACTTCCACCGTTTGTAACAAATGCTGTAAAAAAAACTGCTTCGCCAACGCAGACATTGAAACCACCGGATGGCAGAATGAATACAGAAGGTATGGCAGGAATGCTGACAGTCAATAATGCAGCTACAGTAAAAATATTACCACAAGCATTCGTCAAACGGCACCTGTATTGAAATCCACTCATGTTCGAAACAGCGCCGGTAACAGATAAGCTGTTGGTAGCAGATCCGGAATAAAGAGCATTATCTGTAACATCAACCCAGCCGGTTCCATCATTGAGCTGCCATTGATAGCCTGTAGTATTGGAAGCAGTAACACTGAATACAGCATCACCGGAAATACATAAAGCAACATTCGCCGGTTGTTGTGAAATGGCAGAAGTAATACAGTTAGTTATTTTTCTTATAACATTCCCATCAAGATAGTTGACAAAATACAGGTTGATATTATTCCTGTCGATACTTATATGGCCTTCGGTGAAACGTAATGCAGCGGCTATGGCCGGACCTCCATCACCGGAATAGCCGGTAGTTCCATTGCCTGCAAAAGTGGTGATGATCCCTGCCGCATCTATCTTTCTTATTACATCATTATAGTCGCCGAAATAAAGATTGCCCGAATTATCTATTACAACTGAACCGGGAAAAGATATTTGTGCCGATAAAGCAGGTCCATTGTCACCGTTATAACCCGATACTCCCGTGCCTGCGATGGTACTGATGATCCCTGAAGTATTCACTTTCCGGATACGATGATTTTGTGCATCGGGAATATAAATATTACCCGCAGCATCCACTGCGACTACACAAGGATAAGCCAGTTGAGCAGAAGTAGCCGTTCCTCCGTCACCGGAAAAACCCCAGCTACCGTTGCCTGCTATAGTATTGATGATGCCGCTGGCATTTACTTTCCTGATCACATGACAGGCATAATCGGAAATATATAAATTGTTAGCCTGGTCAAAGGTCATTCCTGAAATGGCATAAAAACGGGCCGATGAAAGAGGGCCTCCGTCTCCTGATCCGCAAACAGTTGTTGTTTGTCCTGATACCGTTGTAATGATACCGGCCGGATCGATCTTGCGGATGATACCGCTGACCTGGTCTGCAAAATAAATATTGTTTGAATTATCTATTGCAAGAGATGCGGGATGATATAAAAGTGCGTTCACGGCCGGTCCGCCATCACCGCTATACCCGATCACACCGGGAGTACCGGCAATGGTGGTGATAGTACCCGAAGGATCAACCTTCCTGATAGTATTACTGTTGTTCTGAACGATATACATATTACCTGCATTATCGAAAGCAGGATAGGTATAATACATATCGGACAATTGTGCGTTGATCGCCGGGCCGCCATCACCTGAATAGCCATAGGTTCCGTTTCCTGCAACAGTGGTAATGATCTGTGCATTGACAGCGACACTAATGAACAGTAAAAGATGCAGGAAGAAAGTTCTCATTTACCTGCAGGGTTTTGTTGCTTTATCATAGAGGAGGTACTGCTGCAAAAGTAATCTTATGAGGCAACTTTTGCAACTCAGCAGGTATAATGCTGTAGCCGGGATGACGCCGGCTTTATATTCATTTTTAGTTCGTTGGCCGTATCCAGGGGACTTTCTGTTTCCTGGTCTACATCATGGCGGATATCTTCTTTGACCAGTAACCCATTATTAAACGTATGAATGTATAAACCGGTACCGCCATACCGCATATTATGAAAAGGAACCAGCCATTTTATTGTTCCTGTAAAGGCTTTGCCGTTTACATACAGCGGAATTATTTTGAGTTGTTGTAATAAAAGATGCGCTTTCTTCGCTTTTTGCTGTTCTTTTTTCTCATCGCTTAAACGAAAAACAGGAATGTAATTAAAATAAAATTTATAGTTAAGCTTATTATCGACCCATACTGCAGGATCGTTTGTTTTGATATTTATTTTTTTTGATTGGATGGAAACATTCTCTAGGTCAAGTGTATAAACCGGAAAAGATCGCAGCCATAGCGTATCATAGTTGTTATCCCGGAAAAATATCGTTCTCACCGGTTTGGAAAACCATTCTACCAGTTCATATTTATTCAGCAAGGGCAGCGTATGATCAGTGATACCCATTTGTACAAAACGATGGATAGAATCCAGTTCGCTTGTCCTGATCCGGTTACCTGTTGAAGTACCGGGATAATAATACGATACTTTTTTATTGATATCCCGGTAAACCCTTAAATAATGGCCGGGATAAAAACTAAGCGTATCGATCTTGTCTGTACGGCCTGCTCCATTTTCGGATAATATATCAAAGATGTCGATCGTCATCGTATCTCCTTTGTAGACCAGTTCGAGGCGTTGATCGGGAGTTAAAATATTTTTTCCGTTATGCCGGGTAAAGGGCGGCAGATAAACATGGGTAAAAACTTTATCGGCAAAATCATAAGGATCATAGTTGGTAAGTGCTGTGTTCGGCAGGATCGATCTTATTTCTTTATCCTTTGTAAGCGTTAAAAAGTAAGCGTTGATTTTTAAAGAGGTATCTTTTTTTGAAAGGGTTTTATATTTCCAGCCGGGATCGGGAACAATGATCTTCATGATCTGCACGCCGCCGCCACCGCCGGGTTGCGCATTGAGTAGTTGAGATCTTAAAAAAATAATAAAGAAAAGGCAAGGGATCATCTTCATAGTGGGCAAGATGCGGTTATTGGAAGATCTGCACAAGCTGCCGGTGAATATCAATACACGAAAATTATTTTTAATAACCGGGTACGATCCCTGCCGGGGTTCCTGATAATCCAATTGAATACCATGACGGAGTGTTGGATACAGCTTTTGCAAAACCATACGCATCTGTAGAAGTATAAACCACTATCATATTTCCGCTTGCAGTGCCTCCAACAGGAGTTCCAGACAATCCAATGGAATACCATGAAGGAGTGTTTGATGCGGCTCTCGCAAAACCATAAGCATCCGTTGAAGTATAAACGACAACAAAATTATCTCCGCCCGATGCTCCCCCGATAATAGCGGCCGGAACTCCCGACAGACCCTCTGAATACCATGAAGGAGTGTTGGATGCGGCTCTTGCAAAACCATAAGCATCTGTAGAAGTATAAACGACTATCATATTTCCACCTGCTGCAGCACCTAATGGCGTTCCGGAAAGCGATTCCGAATTCCATACAGGTGTACCGGATGCCGCCCGGCAGAAACCATGAGCCGATGTTGCAGTGTAAACAACGATCGAGCTGTCGGTAGCGATCGCCCCAAGAGCCGGACCGGGAAGCGATTCGGAGGTCCATGTCGGTGTGCCGGATGTTGCCCGGCAGAAACCATATGCTTCTTCGGTTGTATAGACGACGATCATCGATCCATTTTTACTTGTAGCAACTCTCGGGGTCGCAGATGGACCTGCGGGATCATTAATAGAATTTCGTATAGTACCCCATGTGCTGCCATCATAAAACCAAAAACCTTTGGTATTATCTGTTTGATAGACCAGCAAACCCGCCGCAGGGTTTGCGATCGCTAGCCGGTGTGCCATGGTCATCCGGGGAATTAATATACCTCTTGTGGTATCCTTTATTTCCAATGCAGAGCTGGTATTGGGAACATTTGTACCGATACCAACCTGTGCTTTAAGATTGGAAAAACATATGGTGCAAATGATCATGAGTATTATCTTATTCATAAAATTATAGTGAGTATTTATGCAAATATAATCTCTAAGATGTTTGTTCATAGCGGCGGTCCACCAGTTGCAGAAAAATATGTAATGAACGGCATAGAGTCGATGTACTTTTTATTTAGGTATTATATATTATCTTTATTTATTCACCTGAATAATAGCCAAACTTGCCACTAATGAAACAAAAACTGATCTTAGTTTGAAATTGCTTGAGTATCTAAGAACTTTGCCATACTTATTAGTTTCGGTTAAATTGCAGTCAACTCATAAATACATGAATATTTTGCCCTTTTAAAAGTGCAATTTTTTTAGTTTTCTCAAAACCCTTTCTTATCATCCTTCTCTTTCTTCACCGCAGGATTCTTCACATATTTCTCCAGCCATGCAAACTGCTCATTCAGCATATGCAAAATATTTTCTCTTCCCTGGTAACCATGACTTTCATAAGGAAGACTCAGGAATTTTACCGTTCCGCCATGACCTTTGATCGCATTGAACATCCTTTCGCTTTGTATAGGATAGGTGCCGGGATTATTATCCATTTCACCATGCACCAATAAAAGCGGTGTTTTTATTTTATCGGCATAATTGAATGGGCTCATACCATTGTATAATTCAGGCGCCTGCCAGTAAGTACGATCCTCATTCTGAAAACCAAATGGCGTTAATGAACGGTTATACGCCCCGCTTCTTGCAATACCGGCTTTGAACAATTTTGTATGCGCTAATAAATTCGCTGTCATGAATGCGCCATAACTATGCCCGCCAACAGCCACACGATTCCTGTCGCCAACACCCAACGAATCCAATACATTTATCGCCGCTTCTGCATTCATCGTTAATTGTTGTACAAAATCATCATTGGGTTTATTGTCTTTGTTAGTAGCAACGATCGGCATTTCTGCATTATTCAATACAGCATAACCCTGCGTAACATAATAAACAGGCGAACCCCAGTTAAGCAATGTAAAACGATGTTCGCTGCCGCGGATCTGCGCTGCATCGGCAGCAGAATTATATTCAGCAGGATAAGCCCATACAAAAACCGGCAACTTGCCGTCACGTTCTTTATTATATCCTTTAGGTAAATAAAGATCGCCGGTAAGGGCAACACCGTCGGCTCGTTTATATTTTATTTTTTCTTTGGTCACCCCGGCGAGTTGCGGATAGGGATTGGAAAAATTCGTCAATTGCCTGTCTGCAATTTTCTTTCTCAAATTTTTGATCCAGAAATTGGGCATTTCTTTTTCATTCTCTTTGCGTGTCAGCAATTCAAGTGTCTCTATATTCAGTACTTTGACGACATATTCAAAATATCCTTCCGGGCTTCTCCAGATGATATCAGTTTTTTTTGTTGCAAGATCGAATGTGGCAAGGAATGGAAGATCTCCTTTGGGCGAACTGCCTGTTGTATTATTGAACATGATCTTATTCCCGTTATCAATCAATTTTACAACATTCTTTTTCCATTGATTGGGTTCCGTTACAGGATTACCGGGATTTGAATATGCATCGGTAACATTTCTTTCGAACAATTTTATAAACTCACCCGTAGAAGGATCCAGTTGATTTGTTTGCATAACCTGTTTTCCCCGTAAACCTTCATATACCAGTGCGAAATTGGGATTGCCCCATGCGAAACCGAGGAAACGCATTTTTGTCCTGCATAATTCTTTTGGCACCGTATTGAAAGGAGCCGCTAATGCATAAACAGCATCATGGAAATCTACTTTCTTTGTCATCATGCCGCTGTCGAGTGGCATACACCAAAAAACAGTAGCGGCCTCATCATCTCTCCAGTCAAATCCGCGGGGAACGAATTGAACATTATCACTTCCGCTGGGAGTTGTTTCGGTAGAAGGCAGATCGGCGAGCTCCTTTATTCTTTTCCCATTCATATCTGTAATAACAACAATAGTCGGGAAACCCTGCGATGGTACTAAATAAGAAAAAGGTTTGTGCATGGTACGGACGATCATATATTTTTTATCAGGCGATATATTGATATTTCCATAAATAGAAGGCTGGCCGATCTTTGTTTCGGCGCCATTGATATTTTTTATTAATTGCGTTGTATTATAAAATTCATAGAGTTCTTCGTCGTATGGACTTTTGATCATATCCTGGAAAGTAGGACGGGGAGAAGCTTTACCATAATTTTCCTGGATGGTCGGGCCTTTGGGCATAGAAGGTTTAACGGGAGCCAGCGATGCTGCTTTGATCGTTGCCTGGTATAACAATGTATTGTCATCATACCATTGATAACTGCCCGTAATTGTATTCAGCGCAGTCTTATTTATTTTCATTGCTTTTTGTGTGGCAATATCAATTACATAAAGATCTACATGGTCGTTCAGTGTTTGTGTAAAAGCGATCTTTTTAAAAGATGGGTTCCATGCAACATTTGCGGCGAACAATGTTGCAGGTAAACCGGTGATCTTATATTCTTTGCCTGTCGAAATATTTTTCAGCCAGATATTGCTGATAAAATTCTGACGGCTGGGAGCAAAATTTTGAGGGTTGATACGCAAACCTGCAATCCGCAATTCGGGTTTGGCCAATTCTTCCACTGAAGGATACAAACTAATATCGGTCAATACCATCCATTCGCCTTTATCATCCACACTTACATTGGGCGCAGGTTTTGCCAACAACATATCGGCAATATCTTTCGGCGGCATTTTATAACTGCCATCGTCCTGTGCGTTGATCGTTGTAAAAACAAAAGAAAAGATGATAAATAAGCAAGCAAAACGGTTGGTTGACATGATATGAAATTTAGATAACAAGATAAGAAATAGTTGCTAGCGGATAACTGACAGATGATAATTGATTATTGACAATGATTGACTTTCATCAGCTGTCATCTCATGGACAAATATCCCTGCATCGCCGCCCATGCAGATAGTTACACCGGCTTTTAATGCCAACGCATTTTTTTTTCATGCAGCTCTGATTATGGATGATAAAGAACATCGCTGTATTCCTTTTTCTTTTTAAAAACGGCGTTGGCAAAAGGACAAAGCGGGATGATCTTTATATTATTCGTTCTTGCATATTCAACGGCCGTATCAACTAACTGGTAACCGACCTTTTGGCCGCGCAGTTCATCACTGACTTCTGTATGGTCGATGATCATTTTACCGGCAGAAGGTATGCTGTAAGTCATTTCTGCCAAAACGGCTTCTTCTTTTGCAATAAAGAAAGATCCTTTTGTACCAGCTTGTTTGTGTTGAATAAGCATGATGTATCAATGATTTAAATTCCTGAAAAAATCTTCTGTAAAAACGGGATCCAATCGTTTATAAAAAGCGATCAGCAATTTTACTTTTTGCCTGATGCGTGGATATTTGTCAACGATCTCCCAAAAACCAGTATCGGGTTTGAATAAATTTTGTGCGATCGTATTAACATCATTCTCCAGGCCCGAATAAGCATATTGCGTAATAAAACCTTTTTCGCAAAGAACAGAGTCAAGATCCTGTGAAGATTGATTGTTCCGTATGGCGCCAACGCCTGCTTCGGGATCATTATAATCAAAGCCGGTGATATTGGCTTTTTTCCATGCAGCCGTATCCAATAGCTGCGGATTATTGCGATAAAGAATGCTTGAAAATTCATGATGGAATGTTTGTTCAAGATAGCTGTCGGAATAACCATTATCGATCCCATCATTGGTAATATAAAGAGCATTGGTGGAATTGGTACCGCCATAACCAACATTAAAGAACTCCATTGACCTTAACAGGTAAACAGCTTTAAGATTTTTCGTTAGTACAGCTACAGGATATTTACTCATCGCTGCAGCTATTGCCAGTTCTGTTCGTTCAACCTGCGAAAAAGCAATTGTCGTTCCCGATGCATTGATCGGCGCTGTTTGCCATGCTTCCGGAAAAATAGAAGGCGAATAATCAAAACTGATCAGCACGCCTTTAATAGTAGTATCAGCAGGGCTGGCATAACTATATAAAGGCAGAAGAACGATCAAAAAAAATTTTACAAGCGGAGATATCATCGGTAAATCTAAAAAGAATTTGCCAATCTTATTTTTGCTTCTATATTTGTGTTGATGAAATTGAATAATAATACATGGTGGTGGCTTACAACTCCTCTGGGGCTGTAATGATATACCTGTGTATATAATTATATTATCAAGCCCCGGTTATCCGGGGTTTTTGTTTGCCCCAATCCCTAAAAGGAAGGGCGGACTTAATTTTAAAACTTGTGCAGATATGATATTTGTAAATCGTAGAGGCTATTATTAATTACAAAACTAAGTTCCCCTTTAGGGGACAGGGGATATGAAAATAGAAATAAATACTATTTGTAAAAAAATGCTGGCGGATGTTTATACGCCGGTAGGTATTTATTTGCGGTTGCGGGATAAATTCAGGGATACGATATTGCTGGAAAGCACAGATCATCATTCATCGGAGAACAACTGGTCCTTTATTTGCATCAATGCGATCGGCGGAATTGAAATTGCTTCTAAAGAAAAAGTTGAATTCAAATTGCCGGGACAAAAACCCGAGCGGATCGAATTAAAAAAAGCCGACTATGTCCCAAAGCTATTATGGGATTTCATGCAAAAGTTCGATATAAAAAAAGGAGAAGCGAAAGAAGAAAGATTTGCACAGGGATTATTCGGTTATACAAGTTATGATGCTGTTCAGTTTTTTGAATCTATCCCGCTCACTACTCATCATTCATCACTGCCCATTCCATTAATGAGGTATCGTCTTTACCAATACATCATTGCTGTCAATCATTTTAAAGACGAATTATTTATTTGTGAGAATAAAATAAACGGTCTTGAAAGCGATGCGAATGTTGTGGAGTCATTGATCAGGAGTAAAGATGTGCCGGTTTATCCTTTCAGTGCAAAAGGAAATGAAAGCGCTAACATGAGTGATGAAGAATATAAAGAAATGGTGAAAAAGGGAATGGCAAGTTGTCACCGCGGCGATGTTTTTCAAATTGTGCTGAGCAGGAGATTCCGGCAAAAATTCACGGGCGATGAATTCAATGTGTACAGGGCATTGCGCAGCATCAATCCTTCACCGTATCTTTTTTTCTTTGATTACGGCGATTATAAATTAATGGGCTCTTCGCCGGAGGCGCAATTGGTGATCCAAAATGGAAACGCTGTTGTACACCCGATAGCAGGAACATTTAAAAGAACCGGTGATGATGAAGCGGATAAACTGGCGACAGAAAGATTATTGAAAGATGCCAAAGAAAATGCAGAGCATGTGATGCTCGTAGATCTTGCAAGAAATGATCTTAGCCGTGTATGTGATGAAGTAGAAGTAACGCATTACCGGCAGGTACAATATTTTTCTCATGTTATTCACCTGGTGAGTGAAGTGAAAGGAAAGCTTAGAGAAGGAAGCAATCCTTTTGAACTGGTCGCTAAAACTTTTCCGGCGGGAACATTAAGTGGTGCGCCCAAATTCAAAGCAATGGAACTGATCGATGCTTATGAACCAACGGCAAGAAATTATTATGGCGGCGCTATTGGTTTTATAGGATTTGACGGTAGTTGTAATCATGCGATCATGATACGGACATTTTTGAGTCAGCAAAATACATTGACATACCAGGCCGGCGCCGGGGTGGTGGCGGCGAGTGTTCCGGAAAATGAATTGCAGGAAGTGAATAATAAATTGGGTGCACTGAAGAAGGCGATTGAGATGGCAGGAATGTTAAATGTTAAGTTTTAAATGTTGAATAAAGAAAACTCATTTAACCTTTAGCATTTAAAATTTAAAATTGATGAATGAAAATACTTGTATTCGATAATTACGATTCGTTCACTTATAATCTTGTCCATTTGGTGGAGAAGATAACGCATGAAAAAGTGGATGTATATCGTAATGACCAGATCGCATTGGAGAAAGTGAAGGAATATGACAAGATCATCTTATCACCGGGACCAGGTATTCCTGTTGAAGCTGGTTTGTTATTGCCATTGATAAAAGAGTATGCTGCAACAAAATCTATTTTAGGAGTTTGTCTCGGTCACCAGGCGATCGGGGAAGCGTTTGGAGGAAAGCTGATCAATCTTTCGACAGTATATCATGGAGTAGCTACGCAGATAAAAACTAAAAGTGAAAAGATAAAAGTGGAGAGTCCTTTATTTAAAGGATTACCAGAAATAATCGAAGTGGGTCGTTATCATTCATGGATCGTTAGCGATGAAGATTTTCCGGAAGAACTGGAAGTGACGGCAAGAGATGATAATAATTATATCATGGCATTGCAACATAAAAAATATGATGTGCAGGGCGTGCAGTTTCACCCCGAGAGTGTATTGACACCGGATGGAGAAATTATTTTAAGAGAATTGGTTAAGCCCCCAACCCCCTAAAGGGGGCTTTGGCGGACTTAATTTATAAAACTTCTACAGATATGATTTTGGTAAATGGGAAAAGCTATTATTAATTACAAAACTAAGTCTCCCTTTAGGGGACAGGGGCATGAAAAAAATTTTACAATATTTATTTGAACACAAAACGCTGACGAAAGAATCGGCGAAAGAAGTGCTTGTGAATATTGGCAAAGGAATATACAATGAACATGAAGTAACGGCTTTCATGACCGTTTATTTAATGAGAAGCATCACTATCGAAGAGTTGCAGGGCTTTCGTGATGCACTGCTGGAGTTATGCGTGAAGATCGATCTTGGGGAGTATGAAACAATGGATATCGTCGGTACCGGCGGTGATGGAAAAAATACATTTAATATTTCAACGCTGGCTTGTTTTATTGTTGCCGGTACGGGACAAAAAGTTGCGAAGCATGGGAATTACGGCGCTTCTTCTGTCAGCGGTGCCAGTAATGTGATGGAGCAACTGGGATATAAATTCAACCCCGATAGCTATCGGGATCAAAATTCAAAATTAAAAATAGAGCTTGATGAAGCCGGTATTTGCTTTTTACATGCGCCGTTATTTCATCCTGCATTAAAAACAGTCGGGCCGATAAGAAAGAATTTGGCGATGCGCACATTCTTTAATATGCTGGGACCGATGGCAAATCCTGCGAACCCGGCTTATCAATTGGTAGGCGTGTATAATTTGGAAATGGCGAGGATCTATAATTATTTATTGCAGTTGAGCGGTAAACCATTTACTATTATTCATAGTTTAGATGGATACGATGAAATATCGCTGACGAATGATACAAAGGTCATCACTAATGAAGGTGAAAGGATAATGACGCCGGAACAATTGGGAAAAAGAATGGTATCGCCGCAGGATATTTCCGGCGGGAACAGTGTTGAAGAAGCTGCAAAAATATTTACCACTATTTTAAAAGGAGAAGGAACATGGGCGCAAAATGCAGTAGTACTGGCCAATGCAGCGATGGCCTTGCATTGTACCGGTAAATTTAAAGATTATGATGAGGCTTATAATGCAGCAGTCGAAAGTTTAGAAAGCGGAATGGCGAATGAATGTTTGAAAAAATTAGTGGCATTGCAATGATCCGGGTTATTAATTTATCGGAGTCTTGTCATGCTGAGGAACAAAGCATCTCATAATTTCGTTAGCAGTGTTGAAGTCTCTGAGATTCCTCCTTCGCCGGAATGACAAGACCCCCACTGTTTGAAAATTGTTTATCGATTTGAAAAGTAGTATGAATATTTTGGAAACAATAGTAGCGGCAAAAAGAAAAGAGATCGAATTTTTCAAGGCAAAAAGTCCTGTTGAAAGATTTGAAAGGGATGGTTTCTTTTGGCAAATAAGAAATCGTTCATTGGTCGATACCCTGTTGTTCCCTGGAAGCAATGGTATTATCGCCGAGTTCAAAAGAAAGAGTCCGAGTAAGGGTTGGTTCAAAACAAAAGAGTTGGAAGTGGAACCGGTGGTGGCGGCTTATAATAAAGGAGCCGCAGGTATTTCTGTGCTGACCGATAGTGAATTTTTTGGTGGCGATCTTGATGACCTGATACAAACAAAAGTTCTTACCGATATTCCCGTGCTGCGTAAAGATTTTATCATTGATAAATGGCAGATCGCCGAATCAAAAGCGTTTGGCGCTGATGTGATATTGCTGATCGCTGCTTGTCTTACACCGGCTGAAGTAAAAGAGTTTGCAGGCTATGCGAAGACGATCGGGCTTGAATCCATTCTCGAAGTGCATAATGAAGAAGAACTTGGGCATCTTTGCGATGAAGTGGATATGGTGGGAGTGAATAACCGCAACCTGAAAACATTTGAAGTAGATATAAATACTTCGTTGCAGTTGTTTGATAAGATACCGGCGGGCAAAGTAGCGATCACTGAAAGCGGTATCAGTAGCGTAGAAGCTATTGTAACTTTGCGTAATGCGGGATTCAGGGGTTTTTTGATCGGGGAGAATTTTATGAAAGAAGAAGAGCCGGGAAAAGCATTTGAGGAATTTATATTGGATATAAAGAAAGGCAAGGAATAGAACGCGGATGACGCTGATCAGGCGGATATAAACTGATCTTTGGATTTTCACGTTTTATCCGTGCTGATCCGCAGGATCCGTGTCATCAGCGTTCTATTGTATTTCTAATTGAATAAAATAAAGAATATGAACATCAAAGTTTGCGGTATCACTGAAATGAAACAACTGCAGCAGTTGGAAGGACTGGACATTGATTTTGCAGGATTGATCTTTTATAAAGACTCGCCAAGATATGTGGGTGATAAATTGCCAAAGAAAGAAGTAAAGAAAGCTGACTTTGACCTGAAAAAGGTAGGCGTGTTTGTCAATCCCGAACTGATCGAAGTGCTGGATGCGATCGATGAATATGGTATACAGGTGGTACAATTGCACGGCGATGAAAGCCCGGAGATGTGTGAAGACCTGGGCAGTGAAGTGGAAGTGATAAAAGCATTCCGGTTTAAAGGGCAATGAGGATATTGATAAACTGGTGGCGCCTTACGACGGCGTTTGTGATTATTATTTATTTGATAAAGCAACCGATTATACATTGGGTGGTTCCGGTCAGCAATTCGATTGGACAATTTTAGCTAAAGCAAAAATTGAAAAACCATTCTTCTTAAGCGGTGGTATTGGTGTGGACGATGTAGCCAAAATAAAAGCATTTAAACATCCGGATATTTTTGGAGTTGATATCAATAGTAAAGTAGAATCAGCGCCGGGAGTGAAGGATATGAGTAAGATTTTGCAGTTTAAGCTGGCGATGAAGTAATGCCCCTGTCCCCTGAAGGGAGACTTAGATTTAATATTTTTTATGGATACAAAAGGAATTAAAGGAGGAGTAATTATTATTGGCTCATTAAAATGGGAGAATGAGAAGAATGCAATAAATGATAAAGAATTGGCAGGGAAAAGAGAAAAATGGCGTCTAGAGACCCTCGATCTTAGTAGCGAAGAAACCATACAATTGCCCATAAGATATGGTCGTTCTTCTTCTACTAGAAAGTGTACGTATACAATGGTTTTTTCAAATACTGTGTTAGAAAATTTAGGACAAGGATTAGCAATTCCCTATAAAAATGCTATTGACTTGAATGTGTATGAAAATTTTAGGAATCAAGCATTAAAACTCGCAGAGGTTGAAGGTATTTCTCAAGGCGATTCTTGTTTAAGAAAAAATTGGGGATGTATTGGAATTTATATTAACCCTAATTCAATTAATAAGAATATTATAGTTGAGTATTGGCAAAATTTGAAACAATTAGAAAAGAACCATAAAAAGTCGACAGCAACATATGTTATTGAACCAAACGAGAAGCCATTGCTTAATGAGGATTATTTGTTGAGTGATAACGTAAAAATTAAAACACACTTAGACTTCTTGTTTTTTACTTATATAAAGCCAGAGCATCGTAATAAGAGTATAAATCGGTATCCCACCGATGAAGAAATTGCAGAAGAAATAATTAAGTCAGGTTATAAGACATATTTTGAAGAAAATCGAAATAATAGAATCATAACTAAGGATGATGTAATAATTGAACGGAGAATAAATAAGCCCCTTCAGGGGTTTGGGGTATCAGTTCATGGCTACTATGGCCAGTTTGGTGGCGCATTTATTCCAGAAATGCTTCATAGGAATGTGGAAGAGCTGCGAACAAAATATTTGAACATCATCCATTCAGAAGAGTTTCAAAAAGAATTCAGGGGATTATTAAAAGATTATGCCGGAAGGCCGACGCCTTTATATTTTGCAACAAGGCTGAGTGAAAAATATCAAACGAATATTTATTTAAAGAGAGAAGATCTTTGTCATACCGGTGCGCATAAGATCAATAATACGATCGGGCAAATTTTACTGGCGCAACGATTGGGGAAGAAAAGAATTATTGCAGAGACCGGTGCCGGTCAGCATGGAGTGGCGACCGCAACTGTTTGTGCATTGAAAGGAGTGGAGTGCATTGTGTACATGGGTGAAAAAGATATTGAAAGGCAGGCGCCGAATGTTGCGAGGATGAAAATGCTTGGGGCCACAGTGATCCCCGCTACCAGCGGAAGCAAAACACTGAAAGATGCAACGAACGAAGCGATACGGGATTGGATCAATCACCCGGGCGATACACATTATATTATTGGTTCGGTGGTTGGACCGCATCCTTACCCGGATATGGTGACGAGATTTCAATCGGTGATCAGCGAAGAGATAAAAATGCAATTCGCTGATGTGCATCGGACCGCTTCGAGCGGCCGGATGCGATTGCCAACGCATGTGATGGCTTGCGTTGGCGGCGGCAGTAATGCGGCGGGTGCATTCTATCATTTTTTGGATGAACCTTCTGTGCAATTGATAGCAGTGGAAGCGGCGGGGATGGGATTGAATACAGGTCATAGCGCTGCAACAACACAATTAGGCACAACAGGAATTTTGCATGGCAGTAAAAGTTTATTGATGCAAACAGAAGACGGGCAAGTGGTGGAGCCGCATAGTATTTCGGCGGGGCTGGATTATCCCGGCATTGGTCCTTTGCATGCACATTTATTTAAAAGCGGCCGGGCGAAATTTTTAAGTGCGACGGATGAAGAAGCATTGAGTGCTGCATTTGAATTGGCGAAACTGGAAGGAATTATTCCGGCATTGGAGAGTGCGCATGCGTTGCATGCTTTAACTATGATGAAATTTAAAGAAGAGGATAATGTTGTTGTTTGTTTGAGCGGGAGGGGAGATAAGGATATGGGTACGTATATGAAACATATGCCCCTCTAAATCTCCCCTGAAGGGGAGACTTTGGACTCCGGTTATGGCAGGTTCTTATGGTCTTTGAATGGTATTGATTTTAATCACTGAAAACCGGAGTTTTTTCACAAGGCCATTAGAACTATAAAGGCTATTGTTGACGTATGGGTAACATGTTTTATGGCGCTACTAAATTAATTTTTCAGAGAGCGGAGGAATTGAGAAAGAATCCAACTCATACGGAAATGATAGTGTGGCAATATTTAAAAGCAAAGCAGCTGGGAGTAAGGTTTAAAAGACAACATCCCATTAGCATGTACATCGCTGATTTTTACAGTCATGAATTGAAATTGGTTATTGAAGTTGATGGATCGATCCATAATGTAAAAGATGTTGTGGAAAACGATATTATAAGAGAAGAGGCTATTGTTTCTCTAGGAATAAAAATTGTGCGGATTACGAATGCAGAAATTCGAACTGATATTATTCGTGTAATAGAAAAAATCAGAAAGATCGTGAACGAAATGAAGACTTATGGAGCAAGCACGGAAAAGTAGGATCAGCAGGGTCTTTGAAAGTCCCCCTTCAGGGGGATTTAGGGGGCATGCTCTCAATATCTACTGCACCGCAGGCTACCCTCATTTCAATTCTACATTGGAAGTAATGAAAGCACTGCAACTGCATGGCGCCGATATTATCGAACTCGGTATGCCGTACAGCGATCCGCTGGCAGATGGCCCGGTGATACAACAAAGCAGCAGTATAGCATTAGCTAATGGAATGACGATTGCAAAACTGTTTGAACAATTAAAAGATCTCCGAAAAGATATTTCAGTCCCGGTGATATTGATGGGGTATATGAATCCTGTCTTACAATATGGCTTTGAAAAATTCTGCGCCCATGCTTCATCTATTGGTATTGACGGATTGATCCTGCCCGATCTGCCCGAATATGAATTTGAAACGGAATATGGAGCTATCATAAAAAAATATGAGCTTGATCTTATTTTTCTCGTCACGCCGGAAACTTCAGAAGAAAGAATACAAAAATTAGACAGGCTGAGCAGCGGTTTTTTATATGCCGTTTCTTCTTCGTCGACAACAGGAAGCGATAATACCGGAACTGATACGACCCAATATCTTCAAAGACTTCGCAGCTTAAAACTTAAAAATCCGGTATTGGTCGGATTCGGAATAAAAGATAAAACATCTTTCGATGCAGTTTGTCAATGGGCCGATGGAGCCATTATCGGCAGCGCATATATAAAGGCATTGCAAAGCGATCATACTATTGATGAAGCCACGGCCAATTTTTTAAAAACTATTAAAGGTTGACGGGATTTATATTTGTTTCGCTATTACAAAAAAGGATGACAAGAAGCGTCAAAGAACACTAAAATTACTGCCTGGATAAAAAGATACACTTACCGGTAAATATGTTGAGTTTAGGGTAAAGAGAAGGTTTATGACCGGGCAAACTATACTTATATCCAAAAAGATTTCCGCCGCGGATGTTTCGGGCTTTTGTATAGTAATAACTACTAACCTTTTATGTTAATGCAGCCCCAAAATCCTTCCTTTTGTCAATAAATGCCGGGAAGGTTTTTGCCTTCCGCTTTCATTATATAAATTTGTAACTATGAAAAGATTGCTGACCCTTTTAATGCTGGCCCCTGTGATCGCTTTTGCACAGCCAACCACCACTCAAAAAACTACTGCACCCAAAACGGTAAAAGGTTTCACCATCAACGGTAAACTTGATGGTTACAAAGATGGAATGGAGATACGCCTTATAAAAAATGGTGAAAGTGTTGAAATGGCCAAGACAACATTGGCCGGTGGAAAATTTATTTTAAAAGGTACGCTGCCCGAACCATCACTTTGTTTTTTAATGATCGATGAAGAAAAACCTGCCGAAATATATGTAGAGAATACCGTCATGACTTTCAAAGCTGATAAAGCAGAGCCGGGTAAATTTAAAATAGAAGGATCAGCTTCTCATAAAGATTTTGCTGAGTTTGTAACTGTCTTTTTGCCATTGGCACAGCAATTAAATACAATGGCTACTACGATCAATTACACTATGCCGGGCCCGGCACGAGACAGCCTGACGAATATTTACACGACTGAACAACAAAAAGTGCAGAAAGAAATTGATAAACTGGTTGCCGCTAAACCTTCTTCTATTATCGTTCCCTTTGTTCTCACTGTAACCTACCAGTTCAATGAGGATATTATTTTGCTTGAAAGCAGGTTCAATAAACTATCAGCCTCTGTAAAAAATTTAGAGTCCGGTAAACAATTAAAAGATTTTATTGCCGAGAATAAGATCGGGGCGGTAGGTTCTGAAGCAATGGATTTTACACAACCCGGAACAGACGGTAAACCGATATCTCTTTCTTCTTTTCGGGGAAAATATGTTTTGATCGATTTCTGGGCCAGCTGGTGCGGACCTTGCCGCAATGAAAATCCTAATGTAGTAGAGAACTATAATAAATTCAAAACAAAAAATTTTACCGTACTCGGTGTTTCCCTCGACAGGCCCGGTCAAAAAGATAAATGGCTCGATGCTATCAAAGAAGATAATCTTACGTGGACACATGTAAGTGACCTTCAATTCTGGAGTAATGCAGCCGCTAAATTGTATCGTGTAAGCGGCATTCCTCAAAACTTTTTGGTCGATCCGCAGGGAAAGATCATTGCAAAAAATTTAAGAGGCCCTGCATTGCAAGCTAAACTTTGCGAAGTATTGGGATGTAATTGATGCAAATGCTGAATGCTAAGTTTTAAATGTTAAATGCATGGTATCCTGTTTAGCATTTAAAACTTAACACTCAACATTCTATTACTGATTAATATCTTTTCCGTCTTTCAACTTATCGATCAGCCCCTGCACATATGCTTTTTGTCCTTCAGGCGCCATCGTTAATGCTTTAATTGCAAACTCCATTGCTTTCTTATTATCGCCGGTAGCGGCATAAGCTCTCATCATTCCCATAACGGTTGTGAACTGGTCGGGATATTTATCATAGTTCTGTTTGAAAACATCAAAAGCAGTTTTCGTGAATTTCAATCCAAGCAACTGCCTTGCATATTGATGAACCTGGTTCATGTTACCGAAAGGCAATGCTTTTTGCATAGTAGCGGCCGCTTCAGTATTGCGTCCCATTTTTTGTTGTATCTGTGCTTTTGTACTCCATGCCTGGAAACTTGTTTCTCCGCCAAAGGTTGTGCTCGTAGCTGTATCTGCCCATACCAATGCCTGTTCAAGATTGGTATTATGTTGTACGCACCATTGCGCTGCCTGGTCCCAGCTTTCCCACATGAATCCTCTGTCGGTTCTCAATTCCCTGCGGAATGATTCGATCTGTTCTTTGATATAATCTACTTCGATCTTAAAAGGTATCGCCAGTTTTTCCCATTGTAATGAAATGGTTGCTGTATTTTCCGTTTCATTCATGAATTCATATTTCAGCCACTCTACGCTTTTATCCAAAGCCTGCGGTTTTACTTTTACCCGCAATGCATCTTCTTTATCATTATAAAAAAAATGCCCCCATGAAGTAGAATTCTTTGAGAAGATCAATGTGCATTCGGTGGGATCGTAAGCAATGAAGAAACCATATTTACCGGCAGCTAATGATTGTCCTTCTATTTTTACATCGGTTGAAAATTCGAAGACGGTATTTTCATTGGCGCCGGCTCTCCAGGGTGCTGCTTTACTGCTGCCAAAACCCGGATCGGTAAAACCAACAGCAACTAAGTGTCCCCAGATATTTCCTTCTCTTCCTTTTATACCGGGACGGTCATAACGAATCGTTACATCTGTTAGCCCGATACGTTCGCTTACAGAAGCTTTTTTGTTTCCGCCGCTGGGAGATACCGTTAAAGGTATTTGTGCAAATGAGATCATAGTGAATGCAACAGCCAGCAGGCTAAGGATCATCTTTTTCATAACGTTAATTTTAGTGATGCCAAGCTAGGTACAAATTCATCATTGCTTAGCGGTAATATTACCAGTGCTATATCCAACGGATAGGCGGCTAACTATGTTTCTATGTGCCTGTGTGGTGAAAAAAAATGCCGGGTAGTAAGCCAAATTTTGCCGGGCTCTTACCCTTAAGTAGTATTGCTGGAAAACCAAAATCGCAGTAACTTCAACCTTCTATCTGTCCCTTTTATCCAAAAAAATAGTGTATGAAAATTCTCCTGAGTATTCTTTTCATTTCTTTTTCCTTCCAGTTACCGGCGCAGATATTAAAAAAACTAAAAGACAAAGTAGTTGATAAAGGAAAAGGAACAGTAAATGATGCGAAATATGAAGCCCGAAGTAAAGCGAATCAAACGGTCAGGGATATCCGGGCGGAATTTGATTCCACTGATTTTGATTATGCTATTCTCGTCAGCGATAATTCCGGTTTATTCAATGTAAAAGATAAAAGAGAACTGGGTGGAAAATTCATGACCGTAAAAAATATCGGCACATCATTTTACCGCCGCGATTTTGATCTCAGCGATGAAGAAAGTGCAAGATTGAATTTGCAAATGGGTGAATCGGCTTTTGCGATGGGCCGTTATGTATATGCCGAAAAAAGGTTCACCGCTGCTGCAGGCTTTTTTGAAAAAGCTTATATGCTAAGAGATCCCGGTTATATGAAAACCATTTCCAACACGGGTTTGCTGTATGCTACCATGGGTCGTTATTCACAGGCGGAAAGTTTTACCTCGAAAGCGCTTGAGATGCGGGAAACAACGCTGGGCCCGAAAGATATGGGAGTGGCTGCATCTTATAATAACTATGCTGTGTTGCATTATAACCTGGGACAATACAGCGAATCGGAAAAAGAATTTGAAAAAGCTTTGTCGGTGCTGAATGCCAATAAGCAACAAGTATCATTGCAATCGGCGATCATATTGAATAACCAGGCCATGTTGTATCAATGTCTTGGCCGTTATGATAACGCCGAAAAAAATATGCAGCAGGTATTGGATATGGGCGAGCAAAATGGCAGCAAATCAAAAAATAAACTTCGCTTCTTTTCCAATCTTGCTTTGTTGTACCAGCAAATGGGTAAATATGATAAGGCCGAAGCTATTTATACAAAAATGCAGGGAAAGATTTTGGATAAAGGCACTCCCGAATTTGCCAACCTGCTTAATAATCTCGCTGTTCTTTTCCTGGTGATGAATAAACATGACAGGATAGAACAAATGCTGCAGAACTCCGCGGAGATATATAAAAAAAATTTTGGAGAAAATTCACCGGCTTATGCAAAAGTGATCGCTGACCTTGGAAATTTTTATCGTTATAAAGATCGTATTGCCGAAGCAAAACCTTTGCTGGAACAGGCATTACAAATAAGAGAACAGGTGTTGGGCGTTGAGCATCCCGTATTTGCCCAATCACAGGAAGACCTTGCCATTCTTTACTGGAAAACGAAAGACTATGATAAGGCCTACGAACTTTATCATAAAGTAATGGAGCGGTCGCTTGATTTTGTCAACCGTTATTTTCCACCGATGAGTGAATCGGAAAAAACAAAATATTGGGACCTGCTTTCGCCGAGGTTCCAGCGCTTTTACAATTTTGCGATCGAAACAGCCGCTACCAATAAGAATGTATTGCAGGATATGTTTGAATACCGGCTGGCGACAAAAGGATTACTGCTGAACTCTACCCGCAAGATCAGCCAGGGTATTCTTTCCAGTGGCAATGAGCAATTGATAAAAAATTATGCCGAATGGATCGATCAGAAAGAAACACTGACCAAGTTATATGCTTTTTCAAAAGAAGACCTGCAGGAACAGGGTATCAATATAGATTCATTGGAAAGAGCTACGAATGCAATGGAAAAAAGATTGTCGGAAAGTTCTAAAGATTTTTCCAATTTCTTTTTTACTTCAAAGACCAGCCTGCAGGAGGTACAAAATAAATTGAAAGGAGATGAAGCGCTGATCGAGATCATCCGCGTCAGGGATTTTGATAAAGTTTTTACCGACAATTCGAAATATGTGGCGCTGGTTGTAATGAAAGGAAGTTCGCAGCCAAAAATGATCGTGTTTGATAAAGGCCTGGAAATGGAAACGAAGAATTTCAAGGTCTATCGCAGGTCGATGCAGAGTAAGATCAATGATGAGCAATCCTATAATTTTTATTGGGCGCCGCTCGAAGCTGAAGTAAAAGGGAAAAAGAAAATATATGTGTCACTGGACGGTGTATATAATGAGGTCAACCTGAATACGCTAAAAAAAGCGGGAGGCGATTATCTTATTAACCAGTATGATTTTGTTTTGTTAGGTAATCCCCGTGACCTGCTCAGTAATTCAGAAGAAAGTAATAGTGCCGCAAAAAAAGCAACGCTTATTGGTTTTCCTGATTATGGAAAAGGACAGATCGTTCAATTACCCGATACTAAAGTTGAAGTAGATGGGATCAATAAAGTACTTAAGACGCTGGGCTACCAGGTATCGGAATACACGGAGAAGAATGCAACTGAAACCAATTTGAAATCTGCCAGTCATCTTACTATTTTACATATTGCTACCCACGGTTATTTTTTGAAAGATGTTGAACATACAAGCTGGCCCATAGGTGTGCATGCTGATAATGCAAAGGATAATGTATTGCTTCGTTCAGGATTGATGCTGACAGGGGCTTCCGATGCTGATAAAGTAAGAGCCGATCTTGATAGTACCGACAATGGTATCATCACATCGTATGAAGCAATGAATCTTGATCTTAAAGGAACGGAGTTGGTGGTATTGAGTGCCTGTGAGACCGGGCTTGGCGAAGTAAAAGCCGGCGAAGGTGTGTATGGATTGCAAAGAGCTTTTCTTGTTGCGGGCGCCAAAGCGATCATTATGAGTTTATGGAAAGTAGATGGAGATGCGACACAGCAACTGATGAATAATTTTTACGATAATTTTTTAAAGACTAAGGATAAACAAAAAGCATTCAAGCAGGCACAGCTTCAATTGATGACCAAATATAAACAACCTTATTATTGGGGCGCTTTTGTGATGATGGAAAACTAAATTGCAGGACCTGTAACAAAGAATATAATACAAGCGGAGAAATTTTCATGTCATTAGTAGCAGGCGAATATTATTTGCAGGGAATGCAGGAAATGGCTTCCGGTTTTTTATTGAAGCCTGATAAAACTTTTCAATTCTTTTTTATGTACGGGGCGCTGGACAGGCACGGTTCAGGAACATGGCGGGAAAAAGATGACCATGTGATCATGAACAGTATAGCAGAACCTGCCGGTGGATATTCATTGGTGAGCAGTGCAAAGAAAGATCATGATCTTATCCGTGTTAAACTGGAAGGGAATAATCAAATGGCATTGCGGCACACATTTGTAACCCTTGATCATACTGTAGAAGGAAGCTGGAAAGAATTTGATCAGCAGGGAGAAATTCAATTCCCTGCACGGGAATTAGATTCTATTTCTTTGTTACTGGAATTTTGCCCGGAGAAGATCGCCACTATTCCTGTTATAAATAAAGAACACAATGAATTCGTTTTCCGGATCGAACATTCTATACTCGAAGTTTTCTTCAATGATTTTTCCTTACGTATCGATGGGGATGCATTGTCCGGCGATCACCCGGTACTGAATAGCGGAACGTACAGGTATGAAAAAGAATAATTATTCTTTACAATCCGCCAATTGGAATTCGTAAGGAGTATCTCCCCATTTATTGGTCTCATAGTTCTTCGCATTGAAAATGACCTGGAGTATTTCTTTTTTACCGTTCTTTTTTATGCTCCATGGCAATTTTGTCCAGCGGGAAGCATCGCCGATGACCGGTGGTTCGGTTTCAAATATCACATCCAGCTGATCGCCTTTCATTGTTCCTGCAAATTTGCTGGTTTCTTTTATACCGGCGCCCAGTTCTTCGCTTGTTACTTTGCCCACTATTATTTTTTCTTCAAAAATTATCGTGATCGTTGTTTTGTACTTCAGTCCGTCACTGACAAAACATTTTTCTATATTGGGTGATGGTGGTGGGGGAGGTTCAGGCCCCGATTCTTCCTGTTTTACATCCTCAAGCTTTACTTCCTGTATCCTAACTTTTTTGTGTTTATCGTTATTACAACCAGCGATCGATACTATTAGACTTGCAGTAAACAGTATTGTAAGAAAGAATGAATTTTTCATTAAAGCAGAGTTTATAATTTCACATCTTTCAGATCCTGGAAAACAACTATTCCTATCGTAGTTTTAAATTTCCTGTTTTCCAGTTCAGACAAATGTTTATTAAATACGACAAATGAATTTGATTCGGTTGCATTCGAAGATATGTTATTGCTGGTACCATTTAAAAAATACCCGGTTGGCTGGGGTTTATCAAGATTAGTAGCCGGGCATGGCGATAATATTCTAACAGTATCCCCGGTTGATTCTCTTACAACGATCATCTGTTCATAATAAATGTGATCTTCATCACAATCCGGGTGGCCGGAAAGAGATAACAGCCTTACTTTTTCCATTGCCGGCATATCGGCCTGCTCATATGTATAATCAGAAAGCTTGACAAGATCGTAGTCGGGTCCGACCCTTATATTCCCATCTTTATCAAGTGGATATTTTTCTTTGAATGCATCTCTTGCATTTTCAAAATCAGTTTGTTTTTCTTTGATCAACAGGAGTTTTGGTGTCAATAACTTAGATCCGATAGTGAACCTGTCCTCGTTTACCTTTCCTGCTAATCGAATATACTCCTGCAATTCATTCGTATAAAAACTGTCAAATATCTTCAGATAGCTCAGCACCTTTTCTTTATAGTCAATATCGCTATCCACTTCTTTTATTTTTTCAATGATCTTTATTCGTGAGTTGTTTTGTTCAACAGCGCTGTCCACCAGGAGCTGCAATGCTTTTGTATCAACGATCGCATTCTTGTTTGTTTTGATGGCCAGGAGTGATTGAGTGATCTCAGCAATTAGCTTTGGATGGATCTCTTTGGTCAGGTTATAATAATAACTTATTGAATCATAATATTGCCGTGCAGTAAAAGTTTCCGTTTTGTTGCCGCTTTGTTTGCAGGAAACTGCTATTATCGCCGATATTAAAAACAACAAAATAATTTTTTGCATATTCTTGTTTGAATTTTATACCAACTGCCGCTTATACAACTGTACCGCATTCTCCAATCCCAAATAGATAGCGTCGCAGATCAGTGCATGGCCAATACTTACTTCATCCAGCCATGGAATATTTTGTTTCAGGAATTTTAAATTCTGCAGGTCAAGATCATGCCCGGCATTTAATCCTAATCCCAATTCCTTTGCCCTTTTTGACGCAGCAACGTACGGAACTATTGCTGCTTGTTTATTGCCTATTGCATATTCTCTGGCATAAGCTTCCGTATACAATTCGATCCGGTCAGTGCCCGCAGCGGCTGCACCTTCTATCATTTCTATCTCCGGGTCAACAAAAATAGAAACACGAATATTTTCTTTTTTAAAAACAGCAATGATCTCTTTTAAATAATCTTTATTTTTTATGGTGTCCCAACCATGATCACTTGTTAACTGACCGATCACATCAGGCACTAATGTTACCTGAGCCGGTCTTGTTTCCAGGACAAGATCGATAAATGATCGTTCCCTGCAATTGCCTTCGATATTGAACTCAGCGGTGATGACTTTTTTTATCTGCCGTACATCTTCATAGCGTATATGACGTTCATCAGGACGGGGATGAACCGTTACTCCATCAGCGCCGAAGCGTTGCACATCGATCGCTGCTTTTACTACGTCAGGATTATTGCCACCTCTTGCATTGCGCAGCGTAGCGATCTTATTTATATTGACACTTAGTTTGGTCATTCCATGATTTTACTCAAAATTAAACTTTTGGAGGGTTTCGAAACCCTCCAAGAGTTTATTTGAACAAGCAAAAGACTATAATTCCATCCAGGTATGGTCCGCCAGCAAGCGGACAGCAGAAATAAATTTTTTAAATGGCCCGTTTGGTCCCCATTCTTTTGGTGAGATCAATGACAGAAGACAACTGCCATCGTTCTTCTCATATAGATAATAGGTCTGGCCGATATTAGGTTTGAAAGAAAGCCTTGCAGTATAGATCATCATTGAAAGTTCTTTTCTTTTTTGGATCTCATGCGCCTGCAATGCCAGCAATTCGATCTGCTTCCTGATCTGTTCCAGTTGCATATTCGTTTGCTCTTCCATTGCGGTAAGTGCTTTGTGTTTGATAACACCTTCTTCTGTTGCTTTGATAACAGCGCCGGATACAGAAGCCGAATAAGGAAGTACACTAAGTTGTTTGTGATAGGTCTCTGTATTGGTATAGGATGTACCATCTTCTTTGCGTCCCTGTTGTGTGATCTTCAAATAACCGTTTGGCATGATCTCATGTACCACATGCAATGCTATTTCTCCTTTTTTATAAAAATGGATCTCGAATGTTATACCATCGGGGAGAATGGCCTGTATCTTATCGGCCAGGTCATGATTATTAAAATCATTCAATGCTCCATCTGCAATGATGGAATAACTGGAAGCAAAAGCCTGGTTTTCGAGACTTACCGAGTTGTGATAGATGACCAGTTCTTTTGAATTGGGTACGGCTTCAATTTTATAAATACCGCTTTTCGGCCTTTCGCCGTATTCATATGTTCCTTTTTCAGGGAAGAGCTGCCAGGAAGCAAGAAAGTTATAAGCTTGTACCATTAAGAATTGCAAAGATTTTGTTTTCCGGGGATATAAACAAGTTTCAGAAGAGCAAAAGGTTTAAAAAGTTCAAGAGGTTCAAGAAGGTTCAAAAGGTTGCGACAATTTTTTAAACTTTTTAAACCTTTTGAACCTGTTAAACTATCATACCATATTTTAATAAAGAATATCTTTACGATGCAAGTAAGGGAATATGAAAAGCTATTTCGCTTCTTATCATGCATCGCCGGGAACTGAAGCTATTGGATCAACCGTGCTGGTATTTGATAAAAACCTCAGTATTGGTTTTCGTAACCCCGATGGCAGCAATGCCATGGTCAATTGGTTATTGAAAGATGTGGAAGTGATCTTTGACTTTCCATCCCAAAGAACCCGTCTTCGTCATACACAGCATACCGGCGGCGAATTATTCGTCGAAGGCAATGATGCCGCTTCATTTGTAAAAGAAAGACAGGTGGAACAGCAAAAAGCCTGGTATAAAAAAAGCAGTGGAAGGGAATGGATACGAAATAGTGCCCTGTTTGTCCTTATTCTTGGCATACTCTTTCTTTTGTATTTGCTGATCGTTCCATGGCTATCGGCAAAACTGGCTTCGAAAGTTTCGGTAAAAACCGAAAACCAACTTGGCGATGCGGTGTATGATGCCATGGGTTTGTCGGGACAAGAAGATTCTGCGAAGACATATATTCTCAATAATTTTTTTAGTGTGATGGATGTGGAAACGGCATATAATATCCGCATCAGCGTGGTCAATGGAAGTACGGTCAATGCTTTTGCATTACCGGGAGGAAGGATCGTTGTGTACAGCGCTTTGCTGGAGGAAATAGGTTCTTACCCGGAACTGGCGGCTTTGCTCAGTCATGAATTCACGCATATTAATAATAAGCATGTGACAAGATCTGTTTTCCGGAAATTGGGTTCAAAGGTTTTCTTAAGTTTATTATTCGGCAGGTTTGGAGCGCTTACCAATATATTGGTGAACCATGCCGATAATCTTAAATCATTGAAATATTCCCGGCGTCTTGAAAAAGAAGCAGACCTGGAGGGATTGGCCCTACTCGCAAAAAGAAATATCGACCCCAAAGGTTTTATTGATCTGCTCACACATATGAAAGCGGCCACGCCGGCTGATTCATCTCCGGAATTTTTGGATAGTCATCCTGATATTGATAGACGTATCCGGTATATCATGGAAGCATCCGTTGGAGCAGCGGTAAAAGAAGATACGGCGCTAAAGTTTATATTTGAAAAATTAAAATAAAAAACAATGCTGATCACCACTACAAGTACAGTTGAAGGAAAGCCCGTCCAGGAATATCTTGGCATTATCAATGCGCAAAGTATTATCGGTGCAAATATCTTCAAAGATATTTTTGCCGGTTTAAGAGATGTTTTTGGCGGCAGAAGTAAAACCTATGAAAAAGTACTGGAGCAGGCAAAAGAAGATGCGCTTCGTGAGTTATCACAAAAAGCGCAGGCAATTGGCGCTAATGGTATCTTAGCCGTTGACCTGGATTTTGAAACAGTTGGAAGCGGCGGCAGCATGCTGATGGTAATAGCTACCGGCACGGCCGTACGATTATAAAAATTTAAAAAGTATTCCCATGATAAAACGTTTTGCATTCTCATGCATATGCATGTTTGTTTTCTTACTGTCAAACGCACAAGTTCCTTCGGCAGATAAAATAATGAGTGATGCGTATGCGGCAGCGAAAAAAGATAATAAGAATATCATCCTGATCTTTCATGCATCCTGGTGTGGCTGGTGTCATAAGATGGATAAAAGCATGAATGATCCCGAGTGTAAGAAATATTTTGATGATAATTATATCACTGTTCATATGACAGTGGATGAATCAAAAGATAAAAAAGACCAGGAAACACCGGGAGGCGCTGAATTCAAAACAAAATATTTGGGTGATGGTTCGGGCCTGCCTTACTGGTTGGTCTTTGATAAGGACGGGAATTTATTGGCTGATTCAAAATTGCGAAAAAAGGATTCCGATTATGGTGAGAATGTTGGCTGCCCGGCCAGCGAAGAAGAAGTTGGTCTTTTGATCAAAATATTAAAGAAGACCTCTCATTTAAAAGAAGACCAATTAAAGACGATCGAAAAAAGATTCAGGAAGAATGAAAGTTGATTGCTCTTCATCAGCAACGATATAAGCGGGATCGTTAATTAGTTAAGGCAATTATGTAGTCTAAACATACATCATTTCCCGCAGACGAACGTAACGAAGCGCCGCCGCTCCTTTGTCCCGATAGTTATCGATTGCGAGAAACTTATGTTCTGGCTACATAATGCCTTAGTTAATTTGGATTGGTTAGTTAGGTTTCAAACCAGGAAGAGTTATTCGAGCATAGTGCCTGGTATCCAATCAACGATTTGATTAATTAATTAAATTACTGATAGGAAAAAATATCTTTTCCCATTGCAACCCGGCGCCTTCTTTAACAATCTTGTTTCTGTAGTTTAGCCAGTAATTATTTATTTTTATTCCTTAATTCAATTTCATGAAACAGTTGATTGCGCTTTTTTTGTTGCTACCCGTCTTTTCTTCTGCCCAGGACTCAGTCGCCTGCAAATTGAACAGGGAAACCGACCCGTTTACCAAAGAGATCAAACTCTCCACAGGTTTCATACAACTGGATGGCGCTTCCGTAACGATCGATGCCACTAAAACTGAAATTGATTTTCTTTTTTCTATTGAAGGCGCCGATCGATGTTACGATAACAATTCAACGGCTATGATCTTCTTTGAAGGCACAAAAGCAAAAGTCACTGCCAAAAACGGCGGCTCTATGAATTGCGAAGGTTTATTCCATTACATTTTTAAAAATTCAGCCAGTTCCAATTCGTTGCTTACCAAACTAACAACGATGAAGATCAATCATATCATTTTTACAGGGAACAATAAAAAAGAAGTTACTATTGAATTGACCCCGGCTGATCAGCAAAGCCTGGTGACCCTTGCCAATTGCCTCGTTACAGAGGGAAAAACACTTTTGAAATAGGGTTCCTAATCAAATACACCTAGGGGATATTAAAATTATTGCTGAACCGTAAAAGTCCTTCGTAAAAAAACAGCTTTAAGTTTAATAAGTCCTTTACATTTATACGACCAATAAGTCCTGATCCAGCGAAACTCTATTAAAAACCAGTATCAATCCAACGCTCATGAAAACTAATCTTCATTCCACCGACGCTTCTTGCGGAACACAATTATCATTACAGCAATTAATTAATAATCTTGTCAGCAGTTCTTTATCCGATGCCAATCGCCACAATACACAAGTGGTGAATGAAGTAAGACAAGGGATCGCATTAGGAACATCAACACAATCGGTTATTGCGATAATGAGCGACCTGCTTTCAACTATTGTTGCTAATTCTCAAAATGGCGAGATCCATATCACGGCTGAAAGATTCAGCGATACGGTGATACTGGAGATACAGGAAAGAAATAATAATAATGGTTATGCGCTTGCATTCAGTATCGGCGCTATTGAACCACAAGCCCATTCATTCGGCGGTCATATCAAGATCAATGGCCCGCAAAAAAAAGTAGCAACAGTTTCATTCAGCTTTCCTGACCAGTACGCAGCATAATTTATATATTACCGGACAATGCGTGTCGGAGAAATTCTTTTTTTCTCCGGGCTACTTCTCATCGTATTCCTTCAACGTTTTGGCCGAAACAAAACTTTACAGCAGAATTAGAGTGATGTTTCCTCCATCCAAGCGGGTTAGTTTGCGGTCTGCTGTTCTTATTCTGCGGTAAAGCATTTGAAAAACCGGTAGTATATTGCGTAAAATCGAAAGTGATGGATATCAAAACCGATATTGAAAAACAGATAAGTGCCGGTTTCAGCAAAGAAGAAATTTACAATAATCTTTTAGCCAAAGGTTTCAGTCAACAGGAAATTGATGCTAATTATATAAATGTATCCAATGACCCCAGGATCGTACAGCGCCATGGAAGTGTAAGTCCAAAAAGTATTGCCCTGGGTATACTATTTCTTCTTGTTATGGTTTGGCGATTATCAAAATTGCAAAATGGCGGAGGCGGGACAATTTTTTTGATCATCGGTGTAATTACTGCTTTTATATTAGCTATGCTTTACTTTACAAGACGTACTTAGATAGCGAACTGTTCTTGTGTTTATGCCATACGTAATTCCAGGAGTATCCGTACATATATTTTTACCAATACGAAATAGATCACTACGTTGAGGATGATAGCAATAAGAAGGCGGAGGATTAATAACCGGGAAACATATCGCCGGAAGAAATCCCATAGGGCATAGATGGACCATGCCGAGTAAACGGATGTGGTAGTAATATCAAATAAATTGGTCCGGAAATTCCATCCGATCAGCAGCGCAAGCAGCAATTGAAAACATAGCAGTATGAACAGGAAACTGATCGTATAAATAGATGCAGTCAGCATTTCTACATAATGCAGCTTTGGCCTTCCCAATAATAGCCAGCCTGTCAATGAAATAAATGGCAGGATAAGGATCTCTATCAGGCTGCGGTACTTATTCATTATTACCGTTGTCTCCGGTCCGTACGTTATAAATGAATCGGACATCGTGATGGTGTAGTGTGTTGATGATTTCGCAATGAGATAGATAAGAAGGAAAGCGGAGATCCATATCAATAAAAAGCTGATGGGTTTATGGTAGGTCTTTCTTTTCCCATCGAGAAATCCTTTGAGCATTCTGCCGGGATGCAGTACCAGTTCTTTTGATGTTTTTAGAAAGCCATGTTCAATATGGGTAAAAAAATGAAGTACCTCTTCACCCAGTGCATGCCAGTTGAGGCGATGTACAGTTGCTTTTTGTCCGCAATGCGAACAAAATTTATCGACTACAGGGTTTCCGCAATTCAGGCAGTTTCGGCTCATAAAAAAATAAAGGCAAGTGTACTAAATAAAAAAGCCCGGCAGGTTACCGGGCCTGGATTTATTTATTGTGTCTTTCTTAATACCTGTAATGTTCCGCTTTGAAAGGACCATCTTTAGTAATACCTAAGTAAGAAGCCTGTGCATCGGTCAGTTCATCTAATTCAACACCTATTTTAGAAAGATGCAGTCTTGCTACTTTCTCATCCAAATGTTTTGGAAGAACATATACTTTGTTCTCATAGTTGGTATGGTTCTGCCATAATTCTATTTGAGCCAAAGTCTGGTTAGAAAAAGAATTACTCATCACAAATGAAGGGTGACCGGTAGCACAACCCAAATTCACCAAACGGCCTTCTGCCAGGATGATGATATCTTTACCATTTATAGTATAAATATCAACCTGTGGTTTGATGGTATCTTTTGTATCGCCATAATTTGTATTCAACCAGGCAATATCAATTTCAATATCAAAGTGGCCGATATTACAAACGATCACTTTGTCTTTCATCAGTTTGAAATGCTCGCCTCTTATCAGGTCGCGGCAACCGGAAGCGGTAACCACGATATCAGCTTCTTTTACCGCATCGATCATTTTCTTTACTTCAAATCCATCCATGGCTGCCTGTAAAGCGCAGATAGGATCGATCTCGGTAACGATCACACGGCAACCGGCTCCTTTTAATGAAGCAGCCGAACCTTTACCTACATCACCATAACCACCAACCACTGCTACTTTACCAGCCATCATTACATCTGTAGCACGGCGGATGGAATCCACCAGGCTTTCTTTACAACCGTATTTATTATCGAATTTAGATTTGGTAACAGAATCGTTCACATTGATAGCAGGCATCGGTAATGTTCCTTTCGCTACTCTTTCATAAAGACGATGAACACCTGTAGTAGTTTCTTCAGAGATACCTTTTACATGCTGTATCAGTTCCGAATAAGTATCCAGTACCATATTTGTAAGATCTCCGCCATCATCCAGGATCATATTCAAAGGCTTATCTTTTCCACCGAAGAATAATGTTTGTTCAATACACCAGTCTGCTTCCTCCTGTGTTTGTCCTTTCCATGCAAATACACCGATACCGGCAGCAGCGATCGCAGCAGCGGCATGATCCTGCGTAGAGAAGATATTGCAGGAACTCCATTTTACTTCAGCACCTAATGCAGTCAATGTTTCAATCAAAACAGCAGTTTGGATCGTCATGTGAAGACAGCCGGCCACTCTTGCACCTTTCAGCGGCTGGGAAGGACCATATTCTTTACGAATACTCATCAGGCCCGGCATTTCTGCTTCGGCTAATCTTATTTCTTTACGACCCCATTCGGCCAATGAAATATCAGCCACTTTATAAGGGAGGCTAAAGTCAATCGATTTTGTTGTTGTGGACATAATTTTTATTATTTGTTTTTCGGCGGCAAAGGTATGGGTAATCCCGCAAAAAAAGCGGGACAAGTAAGAGCAATTTAGCTGCCTGCGAAGGACTCTTCATTGACCTTAAATAACCTAGCTTTGAAAGTGAAAGAACACATTTTATGTACACGTATGATACTGTATCGGGAGCGGTTAGCGGGTTGAAGAAAAGAGGCTTCGATATTGACTTTAACCTGGAAGAAAATTGTCTTATTTGCCAGCACGGCAAACTCAATGCTGATGATTTTGAAATTGTGGAAGTGCACCGCTTTGAAGGCGATAGCGATCCTTCCGATGAAGCAGTAGTATATGCTATCGAATCAAAAGATGGCATGAAAGGTGTACTAGTGAACGGGTACGGTATTTCAGCGGACACATTAAGTTCTGAAATGGCCAAAAAACTGAGCGTTCACAGAAATTAGGGTCACCATTAATCAATCTTCAAACCAATTACCATGAAATTTATGAGTAAGATCTTCCTCGTTGCATTTTTACTCTATGCACCCATCAATCTTTTTGCGCAGGATGATCTAAAACTATCTTGTCCATTTGACAGGGGCACCGGAAGAGAACCGAAGGAAGCATTTACCTGGGATCCTAAAGATGAAAAAGTTGTAATGGTTAGTCTAAGAGACAGTATTGCCCGCAGTTGTATCAATGGAACGGTAAGTAATGTACACCTGGCCGAAGAAGGTAATTACGAGATCGTTATTTATTATAAGAATTATTATTTCTGGTATTTCGGCGTATCAGCACCATTGGTGAGAAAGAATGAGGTTGTAAAAGCGGGGCAAGCTATTGCAACGTATAAATCAGGAAGTGAATTGGAGTTCAGGATGTTCAAAGATGAAAAGCCGATGGACCCGCGGGCATTTCTCGAGTGTAAAATATTGAAGGCGGAGTAAACCCGTCTGACCGTTATCAGCAACTTTACATTTTACGATATTCTGCAAACGGTCTGACGGTTATGGGCTCTCATCGTTCTGTTCTTTCCTCATCTTCAGTCCCGGCTGTCCGCTTCAAGTCCTCGCTTCGCTGCGGGCTTTTCGCTTCCATCCGGCAGCCCTTCAGCTACATAACATAATTCAGCAAAACCGGGTCGCCTCAATAAGCTGCGTTTTACAATAGCACGATAATGTTAAACCATAAACCAGAAACGGTAACTATAAAGATTAGTCAGACGGAGACCGTCAGACTATCTTTTTCTCCATTATAAAATCTCTCATAAAAAAACCATTGCCAATATCAAGCTCGATCTCATCGATAGCGGTAAAGCCTAATCGTTCATAAAAATTTTTTGCCTTATTGTAACGGTTCACCTGTAATTGCAATGCTTTGGCATCCTGCTGACGGATATCATTGATGATATGATCGATCACAAAACGTCCCGTGCCCTTGCCTTGCTGCGAAGGCAGCACATATAGCTTATGTAATTTAAAAATAGCGGGCTCTATTTCCTGGTAAGCTGCAAAACCAACCGGTTCTTTTTCATCATACACAAAAATGAACCTGGCGCCGTCGTCCATTTGTTTTTGTAAGGATGCAGGGCTGTACATCATCTCAAGCATATAATCTATTTGTTCCTGCGAAAGAAGGGAGGCATAGGTCTGCGGCCATACTTTAAATGTAAGCTCACGGATAAGAGGGATGTCTTTGCCTGTTGCTTTACGGATATCAAACACGTTGATCGTTATTTTTAGGAGTGAACATTTCTTTTGAAAGCCGCTGATGTGAACGAAGCAATTTACGGCTCAGCAAAAGAGAAATAATAAAAGAAGTGATGGCACCGCCGACCAGCAAGGTTTCACCCACCATCCGGCCCCATAAAGTTGTTCCATATACAAAAAGGAAAAAATCATAAGTACCATGCAGGATAATGGCGCTGACCAGGCCCGCTACCATTAACATTACTCTATTTTTAGGATCGAATTTTGCACGGCCGATAAAATATCCCATTACCACACCAAAACTTGCATGAGCCGGTACACTCAGGAACATTCTTTTTAATCCAACTTCAAGACCCATTCCCATTTTAGCGTAGTTAAGAACGTATGCAAGATTTTCAACTGTTGCAAATCCCATGCTTACGATCACGCCGTAAACAATACCATCCAGCGGTTCATCAAAACTTTTTTTATTATAGGAATACAAACGAAGACCGGCAAATTTGGAAAACTCTTCACTGAAGGCGACAATCACATAACTAAAAACAGCTACGCCGGCTACAGAACCATCGGCAGTATATTTAAAATATCTTTCAAAATAAATAGCAGGAATGATAGCAAGACAACCCAACACAAAACTCAGAATAAGATGCAGCTTTGGTTCGCGGTTGTAAATATCCTTGTAAAATATATACAGGCAAATGGCAATACCCGGTGCGATGGCAATGGCAATATATTGCATGAGTTAGTTCTGGGTTTCAGGTTTCAGGTTTCGGGTTTCTGGTTTAAAGTTATCGTGAAAAAATTCTGGGTGTACTATGAATTTCGGAAACCCAACGTTAAACCATAAACATTAAACCTTAAACTATCAATCATCTTTAGACCCGAATATCTTTTTCAAGATCCCTTTTTTCTTTTTGGGTTCTTCTACTTTGGAGCCGATGGGCTTACTGTTCTCATCTTCTTTTTTGATCGGTGCTTTTGCTATGGAATCTTTTTTAACCGGTTTATTATTGTCTTCATCCTTCGGTAATGGTTTTGATTCAGGTCCCAGCGTATCGTTATCATACTGCTCTTCATTATAATCTTCCTGGGTATTTACCGGGCAATCATCACATTCGGCAGCGGGAGCGGGGTCGTTTTCACTAATGGTAATATCAGCGCTCATCATTTCGTTTTCCATTTGAGCAGGCTTTACAAATTTTGCATCTTTTTCGATACCCAATTTTTTATCAGCCAGTACTTTCCTGAAAAAATATTCTGTGATAGGTCTTGATATGCGGGAACCATCGCCCTGGTTGCGCATAAAATTATATTCGAATCCAACCCATGAGCCGGCGAGTAATTGTGGCGTATAACCAATGAACCATGCATCGGCATTATCATCGGTCGTACCTGTTTTACCGCCCATTTCAGAAGCGCCAACTCTTATACGCATACCTCTTGCGGTACCTTTATCAACCGTTCCCTGCATCATATGCGCCATTGTATAAGCTGTTGCTTCACTTACAACTTCTTTCCTGTTCACACTGTAATCAAATCGTTTGATGACATTGCCATTCCTGTCTTCGATACGGCTGATACAATAAGGACGTGTAGAAAAACCACGGCCTGCAAATACTGTATAACCCCACAACATTTCATACAATGAAAGATCGCAGGTACCGAGAGCAATAGAAGGGAATGGTTTTACTTTAGTTGGAATATTCAAACGGCTAAGGAAGTCTGCAAATTGGGCGGGCCCAACCTGTTTCATAATATAAGCCGTTGCACAGTTTTTTGAATAAGCCAGTGCATCCGCCATTTTTAAAACGCCTCCGCCACATTTTCTTCCGGCAGGCACCCATGCATTTCCTCCAAAATTCTGCGCTACATTCTCACATTCTGTTTCAGGAGTAAAACCTCTTTCTTCCATAGCCTGTGTATACAAAAATGGTTTGATGGTAGAACCCACTTGTCTTTTTGTATTCAGGTTGACGTGGTCGTTCTTATATGTTTTGAAATTGATACCGCCAACCCATGCCCGTACTTCACCGGTGATAGGATCCATCGCCATAAAAGCAGCCTGTTCCATTTGTAAATGATACTTGATCGAATCCATCGGTGTCATCACTGTATCTTTTTCCCTTTTACTGTTCCAGGAAAAAACCCTCATCTGTGTTTTTAATTCAAAACTTGCTTTGATCTCTTTATCGGTAAAGCCATCTTCCGCCATATTTTTCCACCGGTCGGATTCTTTCATCGCTTTTTCGATTATTCTTTCGTGTCCTTTCCAGATAGTGCCGGTCTTCATAGTTCCCCAGGTATCGATCCCTTTTTGCAACATGGCCATTTGAAGCGACATACCTTCTTCGGCATATTCCTGCATCTGCGGATTGATGGTCGTATAGATCTTCAATCCGTCATTATAGATATTATATGATTTGCCATTTGGTTTTTTTACATCAACCAATGCTGTTTTGATCTCCGATTTCAATACTTCCCTGAAATAAGGAGCATAACCGGTGTTCTCATCCATTTTCCGGTAATTGAGTTTGATCGGTTGTGCTTTTAATCGTTCTGCCTCCGCTTTACCAAGTTTGCCATTGATCACCATCTGGTTCAACACAACATTTCTCCTGTCTTTGGCCGCAACCGGGTTACGGCGGGGATTATACGTGTAATTCGCTTTCAGCATGCCAACCAGTACGGCGGCTTCTTCCACATTCAGGCGATCGGGTTCTTTTTGGAAAAAAGTCCTTGATGCATTTCGGATACCATAAATATTATCACCGAAAGGAACTGCATTGAGATAAAGGGTGATGATCTCTTCTTTGGTAAAATTCTTTTCCAACTTTACGGCGATGATCCATTCTTTTAATTTTTCAATGACCCGCCATGCTTTATTGTTGCTGCCCTGGTCAAGCAATGCTTTGGCCAACTGCTGGGTTATCGTGCTGCCACCTCCCTGTGTACCACCGGAAAATATAGCCCGTAATGTTGATTTAAAATCAATGCCACTGTGTTTATAAAAACGTTCATCTTCGGTAGCTATCAATGCATCCACCACATGTTTGGAGATATCCCGGTATTTAACATTGCTGCGGTTTCCTCTTTCTAAATAATATTTACCCATCAGCGTTCCATCGGCGGCATATACTTCAGATGCCTGGAGAATGGATGGGTTTTCCAATTCCGACAAAGAAGGCATTTTGCCAAACACGCCGAAATTGGCCATGATGATCAGTAAAAAGAATGCAATAAAACCGCCAATAAAGATGCGCCAGAAAATGCGGACAGCTTTTTTCATATTGAATTTTTGGTTGTGGTTGGCTGGATCTATAGTGAAACATCCTTCGGCCAGCCCGGGACGAAATTAATAAAAACTAAAGGGGAGGGGGCGGGATCGGGTTTAATTTTTTGTCAAAACGCAAAAGAGCCTTATAATTTGAATTTTCTTGCAGTATTTCTGCTCATCCTTCGACTGCGCTCAGGCTGTCGCACAGCATCCTTCGACTGCGCTCAGGATTCCACTCCACACAGCCTCATTCGACCCGATAGCTATCGACTTCGCTTAGGTTATCTTAAAACTTACCGGGAAAATGCTGGTTGAGGAATGCTTTATAAGCATCAATGCCCTGGTTTGACTTCAACGCTTCATAATTGGCATCAGACAAAATGATAAAACTGTATTTGCCGTTTTTCAACCAGGGAACAATCTCTGAAGCCGTCCGCGGTTTTACCTGGTCAATATAAGCAATAGCTTCCGTTGCATTTTTGAATGGAGTGATAAACACAAATTTATTTTCCGTGTCGAAATCTGCAAGACTCACCGTAAATCTTTTATTGTAAATATTATCCTTATTAAAACGTTCGAATGCGGTTTTTGCTTCATTCACATATACTTTGTCAACCCTGGTCAGTACCACCACTACATAATGTGCATCGGTGGTCGTAAACTTATAAGGGATCATTGGCCTGGCGCCGGTAGCAGTATCTATTACAGGCGGCGGATTGGTAATAACAGTTGGCTGTGTCCTTATTGAATCCTTCGCCGGTGGCGGAGTCGTAATAACATTATTGTTTGTTACCACCGGGGCAGGATCGTCTGTTCTACGGGTAACAACAAGATCTTTCAGTTCTTTTTCTATCTGCCCCCTGCGGTTAAGCACAGTGATCAGATTGGCCGCTTTAGCAGCCATTGGTGTACCGGAAAATTGACTCACCAGTGAATTCAATACCTGTATTGCAGCGCTGTCATTTCTTTGTTTGATATAATACACCGCTTCGATGTAAAGCAATTGCGGCGTCCAGTAATATGTTCCGTATTTACTATCGGCTGTTTTCTTTTCAGCTATGGCTTGTTCAAAACTTCCTTCAATGAACAGGTCATAGATCCTTTCATATACTTTAGTAGCTTCCGGGCCGGGCCTGGTTGACTGCGGATCTTTACCGGTAGTGATGATGCTTGTAAAACGGCTTATCCCGTAATTCTCACTCATCAGTTTTTTAATAGCTTCTGCTTTGGATGTTTCGCCGGATTTTGTATAACAATAATACAAGTTGAATAATACTTCATCCATCGGTTTAAACTCCGGGAAGCTTGTGCGGATACGTTCGAAGGTTGAAACAGCACGGCCGCAATCTTCAATTTGCTGAACATATATCTTTCCCAATGCAAACAATGCCGATTGCAAAGAATCATTGGACTTTTTCAATTGTTCGGGAGAGATGGGCAGGTTATCATATAATGCATCAAAAGTAAGTTCAGCAGGAGTACCCGTTCCGCTGTTACCTGTTTGCGTATTATTATTCAGCGGTTGAATTTGCGAGTTATTGATATAACCGATAGCAGAAAGAATTGCGCTTCGCCGCCAGTTATCAGCATTGGGTCTTACGCCCCATTTATTTTTAAAATCAGTTTGTCCCCGTGAACGGGAAGCGGCATTATAAAAATACCATTCACCTTTTGTTTGTCCTGTGGGAAAAAGAGTAGGCGTATTCGGATTTGCAAATGGAGAATTATTGTTTGAAGGATTTTCATCTCTCAAACCTTTTTGCTTCCTGAGTGTCTTTACAAGGTTCTTTACAAATTCTTTTCTTACATCATCCGGCATGGCAGCTATTCTCTGCAAACTGTCTTCCCTGTCGATGATCTCGAGATTAGTTGCCAAACCTCTCAATGCATTTTTCCGGGCTCTTAATTCATCAGGATTTTTTATGGAAGGATCATCCAGTTGAAGACTATCATAAAAGTTAGCGGCTTCCCTGTATTGCTGCCGGGTAAATGAAAGTTCGGCCAGTTGAAGAAAGGCTTTGTTACGTTGTTCTGTATTATTAACCGTGTACTGTGTACTCTTCAGTAACAAACTCATAGCAGCATCGGTGTTATTCCCATCCAATTGCATTTGTGCTGCTGTATAGTAAATGATATCCCGGTAATCCTCATATTTATCCTGCTTAGCCATTCTAAGCAGGGTAGCAATATTCTTTTCAATACTCTTCTCGCCACCGTCTTTATTCGTCCTGATCGAAAATAAACGGGCATAGATATCCATGATAGGATCGGTAGTATGCTTGCTTACTTTGGCGTAATAGGTTTCGGCCTCTTTAGTCTTTCCCGTTAATTCATATAACTGGGCCAATAAGAATTCCCAGCGGGCCTTTTCCTGTTTGTTCACGGCATTGTCCAGCGCTTTTTCCAAATGAGCAGCCGAACTATCCCACATATTTTGTTTGTAGAACCAGTATGCCTGTACTTCAGCAAGATCACTTTTCAATCTTTTCGGAAAATTGGGATCATTCCGCAATGTCACAATAAGACTGGCCGCTTCAGCAAATTCATCCTGTGCTAAAAAATTCCTTATTTGCCAGATGAATGCATCGTTGCGGCTGGGAGGTTCAGAAAATATTTTTCGGGGTAAACTAGTTTTTTCTTTGGTGGCAATGCTGTTGGCGGAATTACCATCCCGTGAACTACCGATAGTGATGTAGTATCCATCTTTTTCTTTCGGCGCAAAAGCATAGTTGATGAACTGGAACATCAAATAAGCAGAATCAAATTTTTTCTGCAAATAATAAGAAGCGCCCCAGAGCAGGTACATATTATCCGCCCAGTCACTTCTCAGGTCATGCAAAGCGATCGCTGTTGATGATTTATAAGTGATCGAATCCAGTTGAATGGAATCGCCGATCGTAGCATCCAGTGAATAATTATAAAAAGAAAGTAGTTGTGAATAGTCTTCTTTATGCGCCAGCTTGGCTCTTTCGAGTACTTCGTTCAGTTTATTATTTGCATTAAAGAAATAATTATAGTGTGTAGTGCCGTTCTGAATGATGCGGCGGGGCAGGGTGAATTTTTTGTCTTCGGATCTTTCCGACCGTAAAACCCGGTCTTCGTTCTCGCCTTTAGGCTTTTTTATTGGGATAGAAATGCCCAACTGGCCAAAAACAGGGACAGTAGCCTGGCAAAGGATAAGGAAAATCACCGCAGTAAACGTATATCTTTTGGCTCGCATTATCGGGACGCAATCTAAAGGCTTATTAACTGAATTTCAAATATTTTAGTATAAATATAGGCCATTTTTTTCCTGCTTATTTTATGAGTGGAAATGTAGACCTGAACAAAAGGTACAAGGTACAAGGCTCAAGGCACAAGAGAGTCTTATAAAGCGGAATGACATTCACATTAGCACGACTTGTTTCTTGTACCTTGAGCCTTGTACCTTTTTCCTTGAACCTTATTCCTGTATCTTTAATTTTCCTAAATATTGGTTATGGTAAAGTTAGATGCCGGCTCTACCTTAAAACGGTTGCGAAATCGCTACCGGCTGGTAGTTATGAATGACGACACTTATGAAGAAGTGGCAACATTTAAGTTATCCAGATTGAGCGTTTACATTATGTTGAGCACAATTTTTGTGTTGCTGGTCGGACTGACTGTTGCCCTGATCGTTTTTACACCCTTGAAGTATTATATCCCCGGTGCCAGTACAGATTACAAGTCGGCCATGGAATTGCGCCAGTTGAAGTATAAAGTGGATGAAGCCAACCGGCAGATCCTGCTTTTGCAGCAGCATGATATGGGTTTGCGCAATGGTCCGCTCAAAGGGAACACGGTTGTTCTCGATACCACCAAATTGAATGTACCAAAAGAAGAAACGTCTGAAGATTAAAATCATATACCTATGTTCAACACTAAAAACAAAACCGATATGCAACAATCAACAACCAGTGGTACTGGTACTACGCTGATCAGCGCCGGTACTACACTCAAAGGAGATATCAGCAGTAACAGTGATCTTCGCATTGATGGTACTATCATTGGGAATATTCACAGTTCGGCCAAGATCGTTATCGGCAGCAATGGTGTGGTGGAAGGAGATATCTCCGGCAACCAGGCCGATATTGTTGGCAAAGTATCCGGTAATATCCGGGCAAAGGAATTATTGCAGCTGAGAGGTGAGTGTGTTGTCAGCGGAAATTTATATGCAGGTAAATTACAGGTAGAACCTTCTGCTACTTTCAATGGACAATGTCATATGGGCGCTAATGTTGTGGAGATGAGTAATAATGAACAGCAAGCTGCCGCCAGGTAATCCACGAAGGGATCCTTCGGATAATCGTCGTTTTTTGATGCGTTATGCATCGCTCGGCACCCAATTGCTGGTGGCGATCGGGTTGGGTGTATTTATCGGGATCAAACTGGATAAATGGCTGCGCATATCTCCATTGCTGGCCTGTATCTTACCTTTGCTCGTCCTCTTCGGTATTTTTTATAAACTGATGAAGGAGACAAAACCACCGAAAGATGAAAAGTAATAAGCCCTGGCTTTCTCTTGTGATCGTATTTATTGTACTGAATGCATTTTTCCTGGCCGGCAGAAACTGGCTGGAAAAACAAGGAGTGAATAATGAAGTGCTGATCGTTGGCAATCTTATCCTTTTTATCGCAACGCTGCTTTCTTTTATTGTTTATATGCGGTCATTAAAGGCATCCGGCGGAAGTGCAGCATTAAAAGGCATGTATGGAAGTTTTATCATTAAATTCTTTACCTGCCTGGTTGCGGCCGTTGCTTATATAATGGTTGCCAAAAAAGAAGTGAACAAACCGGCACTTATCATTTGTATGGGATTGTATATTGTTTATACAGTTGTTGAAGTTTCTTCGTTACAGAAATTGCTGAAGCAAAAGAAAATAAATTGAAGGTACAAGGAACAAGGCACAAGGCACAAGCTACAAGGTACAAGTCGTGCTGATGTGAATGTCTTACTGTATTAGAGAACTCTCTTGTTCCTTGTTCCTTGTACCTTGTGCCTTGTGCCTTATAAAAATGCCAAAGAAAGAAGTTCCAGTCGATCATTTACAACATTATTTACCACCCGGTACCTCGGCAGCCGTTACTAATTACCTGCACGAGTATAAAGTGCATCTTACTATTACCCAACACCGGAAAAGTATTTTGGGTGATTACCGTCACCGTACGCATCATCACAACCATCGTATCAGTGTAAATGGAAGTTTGAATGTTTTTGCTTTCCTTATCACTTTATTGCATGAGCTGGCCCATTTGCTAACATTCGAACAGCATGGCAATAAAGTACAGGCACATGGCCGGGAATGGAAAATGATCTATGGGCAGTTATTGCAACAATTTTTGGAACACAAAATATTTCCCGCCGATATTGAAAAGGAATTAAGACACTCCTTAAAAAATCCTGCTGCCAGCAGTTGTGCCGAAGACGATCTGCTGAGAGTATTGAGGAAATATGATGCAAAGAATAGCGACCATCGGTTGGTAGAAGAAATTCCATTGAACAGTTTATTCCAGACGGATGATGGAAGGATCTTTCAAAAAGGGGAACAGTTGCGGAAACGTTTTAAATGCGTGGAAGTAAAGACACGGAAAGTTTATTTATTCAGCCCCGTGTATGAGGTTTCAGAGGTTTAAGATGTTAAAAGGTTTAATAAGTTGCCGCAACCTCTGAAACCTTTTGAACATCTTGAACTTTCTTTCACTTATCAAAAACGATCCTCCCAAACACCCGGTACCTCGAATTCTTCAGCGTGATGGAATTGATGGCTTTCTCTTTCAATGTACATTTCGGCGGATAAACACCGGAATGAATGAACCATACATCTTTCCCATCATTTAAAATATAACCGGTGTGATTATCCAGGCCAACTATATACAATCCATAACCTGTTTTTTCTACTGCGCTAACAAAATATTCCAGCGACCTGTCACTGAATTTTTTAAAATCTTTGCACAGATCCCATAAAAGATTTTGACTGACGCATTGTGCAAGTTTGACCCGGTTGATCTTCATACCTGCATCACGTAGCGTGGTAGTAACAAAATACCCGCAGGCGATCTTACCTTCTCCCGGAGTTTGTGTTATACCATTATAATCCCAGGGAGTTCCATACCAGCAGGGAAGTAATGAATCGGTAAGAAATGAAATGAATTTCTTTTCTGTTGCCGGTGATCTTTTTCTTTTATTCAATTCATAAAGCTCCTGGCAACGTTGTTTCTGTAAGTCATAATTGAATTGAAATGCAGGTTGGATAAAAATATCGGGTTCCTCTTTATTTTTTTTGACGGTTTGGGTTGTTGATCCTTTTTCTCCTTTCACCGCATCGTTTTGACAAGCAAAAAAGAAAGGCAATACGAGCAAGAAATATTTCCTCATGCGGGTAAGATAAAAAAGTAACCGATTTCCATAAGCCAGGTTTAAAATGTTTAAGAAGTTCAGGATGTTGAACGACCTTTTAAACATTTCAAACCTCTTAAACCTTCTTCAACATCCACAAACTACACCCTGTATGCCCGCTGTTACCCATCGGTCCTTTTAAATATTCAAATCCGAATTTGGCGTACACTTTCAATGCTTGTTTTAATTCGGGCATGCTTTCAAGGTAAACCTGTTTGTAACCCAATTCTTTTGCGATGCTGATACATTTTTCGATCAATGTTCTTCCTAATCCATTGCCTCTTGCCTGCGGAAGCAAATACATTTTTACAAGTTCGCAGGTAGCTTCCGGCAAAGCATCGGTAGGATAAATGCCACCACCGCCCACAATTTCTCCATTCATTTCTGCAACAAAATAAGCGGCTCCTTTTTTTTGAAACAATTCATACAATGCATCTGTAGTAGGATCATAATAAACAGTGCCGGGATGATTGGCGCCGAATTCGGCGAGAGTATCTTTTACAATTTTTGCCAGGAAAGGATCATCCGATGGCCGGATATCCCTGATCAAAACATTATTCATGATGTAAAAATAATTTATCGCCGATAAAAAATATATGATCAGTTAAATGGCCTGGTTCCGGCCCGGATCAACAGGCCTTTTTTATTTTTTCCCGCGGCCGAACTTGTGAATATTATCTCTCAGGTAATTTGTCGAGTCCGGTTTAGGAAAGAATTTCCTGAATTTATATACTTCATGAATAGAGTCGTCAACAATGTTCGGGATCAACCCAGCATACGGGCTGTATTTATGAGTGGCTAAAAGGATTGAATCGTTTAGTACAGACATTTTTACTGTTACAAGCCGGTAATGACCGAAATGGTTGCTATAATACTGAAGTTCGAGGGACTTTTCTTTTTGCCGGTAAAGTCCCCATGACCATAAATGAACTTTTGAACTTCTTTTTTCCTGGTACCTCTGGTTAGCATAATTTTTTTCAAAGGATAATAACAGGCTATCAACGATCCTTTGTTTAGATGCAGCGTCTGATGGTTTGTCTTCCATCAATACCGATTCGCTTTTATGTACATATCCGTCGTTAAAAAAGAAAGCCGTTTTTATACCCGTTGCCATGAATACATGACCGGGTTGATCCTGTGGAACCGAATAATTTTCCTGGTCCATTTCAACCTGGGTATAATAGTAGCCATCTGTTCTGAATGTTATTGATTCCTTTTTAAACGGCTCTTCCAATAATCGTAGTTCCGATCTATGTAAGATCCTGCTGCAACCCAATGGGAAAAATAGATATGCTGCAAAAAGAAAGACCAGGCATTTTCTCATTTTACTAAATTATACAAATAAAAATAAGATCAGGCCGCCTGGCGTCGGGACGCTGTAAGCGCCTGAACCCAGGCCGCATGCATAGAAAAAGGCTGCCTTTTTACAGGCAACCTTTTCAAAAGGCCGGTGAAAGAATTAAACTTTCTGGCTAATATGCAGACGTGCAATTACCGGCACAATCAATTAAAAGAATAGTTTGTAGCCCGTTTATTCAACCGGGCGATATAATCATTTCTTCTTTGCGTTATATAGTTTATGCGTTCCATGAATTTTGATTCGGTTGACATCCAATCCTGCCGCTTACGCAATTGTTCCGGTCTTTTTATTTTGGCATTAAAGGTCGTCCATTTCTGATCGGAGGGGATAGCATTGTTCAATGCTATTAATTGCAGCATTAATTCATGCAGGCGAAAATTCTTTGCATTGGCTTTTTCATATTCGTTTCCAAAAGCCACAGATAATGTATCAATGGCCATAACAAAAGAAGTGTCGCTGATATCACCCCGAAGATGTTGCATCGTAAGTATCTCTATGATATTCCCCGATTGTTCTTTATTGAATCGAACCGGTTCTTGTAATTGAGACGACCATGCAGCCAAACTTATTTCCTGCAGGTGGTTGGGTTTTATCGGGTCGTAATAAGAATAGACTTTGGAAGTAGGGAAATGCATCACCTGTGTTTTATTATTCATTACCAGTGATTCATGATTCCACTTTTTGCGGGGTTGCTTTTTAGAAATATTTTTTGATGATTTATTTTTTGCAGTATCGGCACCGGTTGTACCTGTATTGGAAGATCTTTTATTACCACAAGCTTCAACAAGCGGCATCAGTAATGAACCGAGGGCGACAATCTTTACAGCATTGCCGACAAATCTTCTCCGGTTAATGTTCTTTTTCTCTTGCATTGTGCGGACAATGGTCTTGCCTAAGGTAGAAAATTGATAAGAACCAGCCAAGAATAAAAAACCCCGTTTCGGTTCAGGCGAAACGGGGTAAACCATCAATATGAAACGCTGCTTATGCAGGATGCAAAGACGAAAAGAATTACATAAAAAATCCCGGCCTCTCAGCCGGGATCAAACTTTTATCTATTCACTTTTAGTTTTTATCTATCTACGCCACCGCTTTCTTCACCAAATCAGCCGCTTCACTTAATAAAATAGCCGATTGTACTTTCAACCCGCTTTCATCAATCAATTTTTTGGCTTCAACAGCATTCGTTCCCTGTAAGCGAACGATGATCGGAATTTTTATGTTTCCCAGTTTATTATATGCATCGATCACGCCCTGCGCCACACGGTCGCAGCGAACGATACCACCAAAGATGTTGATAAGGATCGCTTTTACATTCGGATCTTTTAAAATGATCTTAAAGCCCGCTTCTACTGTTTGTGCATTAGCTGAACCGCCTACATCCAAAAAGTTGGCAGGTTCGCCGCCACTGAGTTTGATCATATCCATCGTTGCCATTGCAAGTCCCGCGCCATTCACCATGCAACCAACATTGCCGTCGAGTTTTACAAAGTTCAGGTTGTATTTACCGGCTTCTACTTCGGTAGGATCTTCTTCCGTTGTATCTCGTAGCGATGCAAGATCGGCATGACGCATCAATGAATTCTCATCCAATCCCATTTTACAATCAACAGCAATTATTTTATCGTCAGCCGCTTTGAAAAGAGGATTTATTTCAAGCATCGAACAATCCAAACCAACATAAGCAGTATATAAATTGGTAACAAATTTTGTACAGACTCTTAAATGCTTCGCCGGTCAATCCCAGGTTGAAAGCGATCTTTCTCGCCTGGAATCCCTGCAAACCACCCGAAGGATGTATCCATTCTTTAAAGATCTTATCCGGTGTATTATGCGCTACTTCTTCAATATTCATTCCGCCTTCGGTACTGTACATGATCACATTCATTCCTTTTGTACGATCCAGTAATATCGAGAGATAGAATTCTTTTCGTTCACTCGGGCCATCATAATACATATCGGCAGCAACAAATATTTTATTCACCACTTTACCGGCCGGCCCTGTTTGAAGCGTCACCAATGTTCCGCCTAATATTTTGCTGGCAAATTCCTGTACATCTTCCAGCGATTTGGCCACTTTCACTCCATTGATGCCATTCTCTTTGATCGTTCCTTTACCACGGCCACCCGCATGTATCTGTGCTTTTATCACGGCGAATTTGCTGCCGGTCTGCGTTTTTATCTGCCGGTAAGCGTCTTCGGCTTCCTGTACTGTCGTGCAGGCAAATCCTTCCTGTACGGGCACGTTGTATTTCTTTAATAATTCCTTGGCCTGGTATTCATGTAAGTTCATGCTGGAGTGATTTGCGGCGAAGATAAGAACGGTGAATGGTGAATCGTGAATGGTGAATGGGTTTTTTATGTAGCCAGCTACAGTTTTTCATGGCATCGCCTGTTGCATTCTGCCTGGCAGAATTGTTATCGACTTTTCTTCCAGTGGAAGAAAAAGCGATAATCACTCTTCATCGTTCTGTTCATTGCTCAGCTGTCCCGGGTAACCTCACCCAACGGAGACGTTGCTACCCCTCTTCTTAAGGGGTGTATATGTAGTCAAAACATAAGCCGTCTACAATTTTTCCAATACTATATTTTTTCATCGCTCCGTAGGAGCAAAAGGTCGGTAGCGTGGATATAGGAAGTAACCGACCGTGCCGTAGGTACGGAACGATGATCCTTGATGTTTTGCTCCGAAGGAGCAAATGAACTTTCCGATTATTGCTACTACCGGCATATAGCCCCTCCGGGGCATTTGAATCCAACTTATGTTTTAACTACATATACACCCCTTAAGGAAAGGGAATCGGAAATTTTAAAAATTAGTAAATGCAATAGGGGTGAGGCCGTATCTTTCCCCGGTGAAAAATCTTTTTATTCTTTTCCTTTTATTCTTTGCTTCCTGCCATTCAACCATGAAAATGAACTGGCCCGAACGAAGATCATCGCTAACCGGCAATGATTTTTATCACCAGGCTTTTGTTATGAAATGGGCTGCAAGAGATTCTTTTGCAGTAAAAGAAGCGCTGGCAGGTAACCTGCCGTCGTTCCTGAAAGAATTTGTGCCGGTGAATGTTTCGATCACGGATTCTTCCTCCGGTAAAAAGATCAGCGCTACCTGGTATGTTGCCCCGGATTATTTAAGTATCGGCACCGATAATGATTGGGCAAGGATCAATATAACTCCCTATGCTGCGCAAAAGATCGCCGATAGTTTTCATTGTTTTTTACCGACAAGAAAAATGTCCGATGATATTTATAAAGCGGCTGCTGTAAAATTGGAGCCGGTACCAATGTATGCGTTCCGCGACAGTACGCCTACTATGTGGCATCATCATCTCATCATCGAAGGGCAACGAAAAGGAAGAAAAGGTTTGATCGCCGGTATTCAAAAAGATGTGGTGATCAGTGGAAAAGTTTCAAGAGATCCAAAACCGGAAAGAGTAGCTATTTATGGCTGGCATAAATTGGATGGCAAACCTATTCAACCTTTATACACCGGGCATATTTACTGGTGGGTGGATTATAGCCAGGGCGTCCGGTTGGTGTACCGGAAAATAAAAGTAGGAGGCAAGTGGATGGATTATACCGATGTACTAAAAGATCCAAAACTTCAAAGACTTTTGTGTGATGAGGAATTCTGTGATTTCTACCGCTACAATTATTGAAAAGGAAAATAATATTCTTCGTTGAAATACCATTTTTCCACCCAGGAGGCTAGTGCTGCGGTTTGAAATCTTTTGTCTTTTAGCCAGTCCAGTATTCACCAGTATTAAATGTAATCAGAATAAGGGATATATTATATTTGCCAGTTCAATTATTTGTATGGGAAAAAAAACTTTAAAACAGTTTAACGAAGCGGTAAAATTTCTTAAGAAGCAATATAAAGAAACGCCATCGGTAGGCATTGTATTGGGCAGCGGACTCGGAAATTTTGTTCAGGCCATCGAAGTGGAAACAGAAGTACCCTATGAAGATATTCCCAATTTCCCGGTATCAACAGTAGCAGGACATAAAGGCCGTCTTGTCTTTGGAAAACTGAGTGGCAAAACAGTTGTTGCTATGGCGGGCCGCTTTCATTATTATGAAGGGTATGAAGCACAGGATATCATCTTCCCGATACGGGTGATGAAACTACTGGGTGTACAAACATTATTATTATCCAATGCAGCCGGCACTGTCAATCCATCTCATAAGGTTGGCGATATCATGATCATCAAAGATCATATCAGCTTATTTACTCCCAACCCATTGATCGGAAAAAATATTGCTGAATTAGGCACCCGCTTTCCCGATATGAGTGAACCGTATACAAGAGACCTGATCGAAAAAGCAAAAGCCATCGCTCTTTCACATAATTATGATGTAAAAGAAGGTGTGTATGTAGCTGTGACCGGGCCGACATTTGAAACAAGAGCCGAATACCATTTTATAAAAGTGATCGGCGCCGATGTAGTAGGTATGAGTACTGTGCAGGAATGTATTGCTGCCCGGCATATGGGCATGGATGTTTTTGCAATGAGCGTGGTAACCGATATCGGCATCCTTGAACATGGTCATGCTATTACACATGAAGAAGTACTGGAGGCTGCAAAAAATGCTGAGCCAAAACTGGCTACTATTTTCAAGGAATTGGTTGCTGCTATATAAATGTGTTTCAAGTTTCAGGTTCCTGGTTCAAATCGTGCTAAATAAGTCTCCATCTATTAACAGGAATTTTCACCGGATAGGGTTCCAATCTGAAACCCGAAACTTGAAACCTGAAACGAACATAGCTTTAGCGAAGAAGTAACAGTTTAAAATGTTGAGTTTTACCTTTGCAGCGTTTATTTTGCGAAGGTTTATCATTATTCGTCAAATTGAATTGAACTGGTTAAAAAGTTTACATACCTGTTGTTTATTGTTCTGCTGATCTCTTCTTCTGTCAATGCACAGGGCGATCCCATCCGTGGCCTTGGTAACAGGATAAAACAGGTTGGCGGTGGAGGAAGAATAGGTGGCGGTGAAGCAGACAGTCTCCGTCATCGCAATAAACTCGAAGATTCCATTACGATCAGCTTTCGTTATCTCGATTCGGTAAGAGCTTACAAACTGGATTCAACGATCGGTGATTTTACCAATCGCTTTCCCATACCGGCTACTTATATTCATTTGGGGAATACAGGCAATGCGGCAAGATCATTATTATTCTCGCCGGTACTTTCATCCGGGTTTGATCCCGGTTTTCATTCCTATGATATCTATAAATGGAAACTGGAAAGAGTCCGCTTCTTTAATACTACAAGACCTTATTCTGAAATAAATTATTTATTGGGAAGCCGTGTAGAGCAGATCATCGAGGTAATGCACACGCAAAATGTCAAACCTGGTTGGAATATTGCTTTCCAGTACCGGCTCATCAATTCACCGGGATTTTTTCAGAACCAGGGAGCTAATCACAATAACTATTTATTCTCTTCAAAATTTCAATCCAAGAACCTTCGCTATAATAATTATCTTGTTTTACTGGCCAGTAAGATACAGTCATGGGAGAACGGCGGCATCATCGATACCGGTAAAACAACCATCCTCGACGATCCCATTTATAAGGACAGGTTCGGTATCAACACACATATTGGCGGCAGAAATCCTTTTCCCGGCAATTTTTTCTCATCAAAGATCAGTACCGGCAGCCAGTATAGCGAATTCACTGCTTTGTTGCGGCAGCAATATGATCTCGGTAAAAAAGATTCTATTGTAACCGATTCGACAGTTACTCCTTTATTCTTTCCGCGGTTGCGTTTTGAACATACCGTGCAGATCGATAAAGGGAATTTTTTATTTTTTGATTATAAAGCCGACTCGGTCTATTATAAAAAATATTACGATACAACTTTACGTAAAACCACGGACACAGTTATCCTGAAAGACAGGTGGCAGGTACTCTCCAATGATTTTTCTATCTACCAATTCCCCGATGCAAAAAATTTACAGCAATTCATCAAGCTCGGGATCACTTTGCAAAATATTACCGGCGAACTTGCATCAGGCAAAAAAACTTTCTTCAATAGTTTGGGTCATGCGGAATATCGCAACCGGACAAAGAATCAGCAATGGGAGATACAGGCCAACGGTAAATTATTTTTTACCGGTTTCAATGCCGGCGATTATGAAGCGCATATCAGCCTGCAACGGTTATTGGGAAAAAAACTGGGCTACCTGCAATTGGGATTTGAGAACGTTAGCCGCACGCCGTCTTTCAATTTTGACAACCGCAGCAGTTTTTATTTTTTAAAGACCGTAACGAATTTTAAAAAAGAGAATAATACTCATCTTTTCGCTGGTTATTTTCTGCCCTCATTCAAACTCAGGCTTACGGGGCATTATTATTTGCTGACCAATTATTCTTATATCAGGAATTATTATCAACTGCAGCAGGAGAGTACTTTGTTCAATATGTTGCAAATAGCATTGCAAAAAACAATTAAACTGGGTAAACGATGGAACTGGCATGCTGAAGTTTATTTTCAGCAGGTGATCGGTGATGCGCCGGTAAATGTTCCCCCCATCTATACCCGCAACCGTTTTGCTTATGAAGGCAATCTTGGATTTAAAAATCTGGATATTGCTATGGGTCTCGAAGTAAAATACAGGGCACCTTATAAAGCCGATAATTATTCACCGGTATTGGGACAATTCTCTTACCAGGATAGCGTAACGATCAAAAATGAGCTGCCTGATATTTCAGCTTATGTTCATTTCCGCATACGTCCTTTCAAGGCATTTATCAGGGCCGAGAACCTGAATACGGCCCGAACGCTGAATGGCGCCGGCTTTGGGTTTACCAATAATAATTTAGTGGCTCCTGATTATCCTTTGCCCGGTTTACAGATAAGAGTGGGCATTTGGTGGGGATTTGTCAACTAATTTCGAAGATTTCACAGGTTAATACTATCACAGATTAGACGGATTCCCGTGATAGTACTGTGCATCTTACTATAATCCGTTAAATCTCCGAAATCCGTGTAACCTGTGAAAATTCCTGTTAACTTTGTGCCGGATGAAAAAAGTAGCCGTTTTAATAGTGTTAGCCTGTTACCTGCTGGTAAGTACCGGTGTGGTGATCAACTATCATTATTGCATGAAGCGGCTGGCATCTACACAGTTGTTTGGTTCTTCAAAAGCATATTGTGGTAAATGCGGGATGCATACAAAGACCTCGAATGGCTGCTGCCATGATGAAGTAAAAGTGCTGAAACTAAAGACCGATCAGAATACTTTTTCAGCCGGAATGCCTTCGATACCTGCTATCGATGCGGTAGCGATCATTCCTTCTGAATTTATTGCTGCATTGTTCCGTAATAGCAATGAGCAAAAACATTTTCATAATCATTCTCCGCCTTTGTTATCTGCACAGGACACTTACCTGCAGATCAATGTTTTCAGAATATAGATAAAGCATTACCCGGAGAGTTATTCTTCGGCTGCGCTCAGGATATGACTCTGCAGATCCTTCGGCTTCGCCCGGTATTTTGACCGCATTTTATTATTTGTATTTTAGTACACGATTTTATAAACCTAATAATTACTGATCATGAAAACATTAAGAATATTTTCTTTCGTTGCAATATTGATGGCTGTTTCAAGCCTCACCTTTGCGCAAACAACAACCGAGACCTTTAAAGTTTCCGGTAACTGCGGCATGTGCAAAACAAAAATTGAAAAAGCTGCTAAAGAAGCAGGCGCTAAAACCGCGGCATGGGATGCGGATAAAAAAGAATTGACCGTTACTTACAGCAGCAGTTCTACCAATGCAGCTAAAATTCAACAAAAGATAGCTGATGTTGGTTATGATAATGTTGGATTTACTGCCACTGCTGAATCATACAACAAATTACATGGCTGTTGCAAATACGAAAGAACAAGTTCTCAAACAAGCGAAGCCAAATTACTCAATGGCGTTATTGACAGCAATAAAGACAAAAGCAAAATGACCTGCAAAGACGGCCACGAAGGAAAAGATTGCTGCAAAAAAGACGGCGACAAAAAGATGGATTGCTGTAAGGATGGCAAATGCACCAAAGACGGCCATGACGGAAAAGAGTGCTGCAAGAAATCTGAATAATAGCGGGTAAAACTTTTCAGTATGAAAAAGCTTTTATTAGTTGTGGTTACAGCTTTTGTTACGGTCGCTGCCAGCGCCCAGTTCTCAAAAGCTACGCTGCAGGCCACAGGACTTACCTGTGCCATGTGCAGTAATGCTATTAATAAAGCGTTGCAGAAGGTACCTTTTGTTGAATCGGTAAGGTCTGATATCAAGAACTCATCTTTTGTTATTGTTTTCAAACAAAATGCAGCTGTTAATATCGATGCATTGAAAAATGCGGTGGAAGATGCAGGCTTTTCGATCGGCGCTCTTAAAATGACGGCTACATTCAACGAGGTTAAAATAGAAAAGGACGAGCATGTTAAGATCGGTAATGAGAATTTTCATTTCCTCGATGTAGATAACCGGGTGTTGAATGGCGAGCATACCATTACCGTTGTTGATAAAGCTTTTGTAACAGAAAAGCAATTCAAAAAATACAGTGCGGCTACCAAACTCAGTTGTATGAAAACAGGTAAAGCTGCTGCATGCTGCGAAAAAGATGGTATAACGACCGGCGAAAGGGTTTATCATGTAACTATTTAAAATTTCAACTTCTTCTCCCGGTTTACCGGGAGAAGAAGTTTATAAAACCTGTTATATGGCGTTTTGGAAAAAAATAATTCCTTTTTTCATTGTCTTGTTTGTTGTTGCCGGGGCTACTGCTCAGCCCAGGCAGGGACAGCAGGCTGCAGACATAGCATTGCCAACTGCAAAGGGCGATACGATCCGTTTATCTTCCTTAAAAGGTAAAGTTGTATTGCTTGATTTCTGGGCATCATGGTGCGGACCCTGCAGGTCGGCCAATAAAGGACTTGCCAGGATCTATGATAAGTACAAGAGCAAAGGTTTCGAGATATACAGCGTTTCTTTTGATGATGAAAAAGAAGATTGGTTAAAGGCGGTCAAACAGGATAAAATAAAATGGCTGCAGGTAAATGATCCCGGCAAATGGGATGCAAAGACAGCGGTCGATTGGAACATATATGCCATTCCAACTACTTACCTGATCGGTAAAGATGGTGTGCTCCTGGCAATGGACCTTGAAGGAAAAGGATTAGAAAGAGCATTAAAAGAGCTGCTGGAGGACTGACCGGGATCTTATGCAAAGATTTATCACTCTTATTTTTTTCTTTTGCATTTTTAAAACGAATGCACAGGAGCTTTATGTTTTTACAGAACCGGCTTCGAATATGCCGGCACATTCGATCAGTGTAAAACTGACCGATCATTTTGTGACCAGCGATAATATCTACCAGCGTTTTTCACAGCGATTGATGCCACAGGTCATGTTTGGCATCAGTAAAAAACTGATGGTGCATGCCGGTATTACCGTTGGCAATATGCATACGGATAAATTCCTCTATGAATCATTTAACCTGTATGCTAAATACCGTTTCTTATCGAACGATGATATTCACAAACATTTTCGCATGGCTGTTTTTGCGGAAGGAAGCAAGACAAATGCGCCTTTCCATTATGATGAGATCACTTTGATGGGTGATAAAAGCGGCATCGGCTTCGGTCTTATTGCCACACAACTCTGGCATAAGATCGCCTTATCAGGAACGATCGCCCATACACAAGTGTTGGATCAATCAAGGAATAATGATGTGATCTATGTTCCGGAAAGGATCTACCAGGCTATGAATTATGATCTTTCGGCCGGATATTTATTATTACCCAAAGAATATACCGACTACAAGCAACTCAACATTAATTTATATGCAGAATTGCTGGCCGAACAATCCCTGGGTATAAAAAAGCATTGCATCGATCTTGCTCCTGCCGTACAATTTATTTTCAACAGTAACTTCAAAGTGAATATTGGCTATCGTTTCCAGCTCAGCGGTAATATGAGCCGTATGTCGGATAATAGCTGGCAGCTAAGTTTGGAACGGACCTTCCTGGGTGCATTAAAGAAGAAATAGCCGTATTTCCACGCTATACAGGGCTATCCCGGAAAAAACGATCTTTCATTTTTTTGCCGGAATGCTATATTCTGTTACATTTGTCTAATAATATTTTTAGTCTTGTCTAAAAAAATATTTAGAGTAACTGAATAATGAAAAAAATAATTGTCATTTTTTCACTGCTGGTAACCATGGTTGCCTGTCAAAAATTATTACCGGGCGCCCCGGCCGATGATGCCATTCTTGACGGACCAGTGGAAGGATTGACAGGAGCCGAACATGCACAGTTCCTTGCCGGTGATATTGCTTTCAATGATGAAGTATTCACCGTTGAGAAAGGACTCGGTCCTATTTTCGTCGCCACTTCCTGCGGATCATGTCATGCAGGCGATGGGAAAGGACACCCTTTTACTACATTGACAAGGTTCGGGCAAGTGGATAGTACCGGCAACCAGTTTTTGAACCAGGGCGGACCGCAACTACAAAACAGGGCGATACCGGGATTTTTACCTGAACAAATTCCTGCAGGCGCTACTCATTCATCATTTACACCGCCCGCAAATACCGGTTTAGGATTTCTTGATGCAGTAGCCGATGCAGATATCATTGCATTAGCTGATCCAAACGATCTGAATGGCGATGGCATCTCCGGGAATTGCAACTGGAATTTTATTCCGGGCTATTGCAGTCACAGGCCCAATACAATTGAAAGGAACGGAAAATATATTTGCCGCTTTGGAAAAAAAGGAGGTACCTACGACCTGTTCCAACAAACTGTCAATGCGTATAACCAGGATATCGGTATTACTTCTTCCTATGAACCAAAAGATGTTTATACAGGATTGAATATTGATCCCGAAGTATCCGACAAAACAGTGAATGATGTTGTTTTTTATTTAAGAACATTGAAAGCACCTGTTCAGCGTACACCCGGTGATGCAGATGTCGCAGCGGGTCAGCAAATTTTTGCACAGATCAAATGTTCATCTTGTCATGTGCCAACATTGCAAACCGGTTATTCAGCAATATCTGCTCTTTCTTTTAAAACGATCCATCCTTATACCGACATGTTATTGCATGATATGGGGCCGGGACTCAATGATGGTTATACAGAAGGAACAGCCAAAACAAGTGAATGGAGAACGCCGGCGCTTTGGGGTTTGGGATTATCAAAGAATTCGCAGGGCGGAGGGTATTTTTTATTGCATGATGGAAGAGCAAGGACCATTGAGCAGGCTATTCTTCTTCACGGCGGCGAAGCAACACAAAGCCGCGCAGCTTTTCAGCAACTGAATGCAGGCGACCGGTCGAAGCTGCTAAAATTCCTTGAATCATTATAAGATGGACAGGAGAAAGTTCATAAAAAATACCTGTACTGCATGTGTATCTGCAACTGCGCTGGCCGGAGTGTTATCTTCCTGCGCATCGACAAAATATATCAGCGGAAAATTGGGTAAAGATGGTTTGACAGTCGATATGAATGAATTTGTTGTAGAACAGAATGGAAAAAAAACATATCGGTCATACATCATTGTAAGGAATGAAGCATTGCAATATCCTGTTTGCGTATATCGGTTCAGTGACAAAGAATATTCTGCTCTATGGATGCGCTGTACTCACCAGGGAACAGAACTGCAGGCATCGGGCGATTATTTACAATGCACGGCCCATGGAAGTGAATTTGATAATAAAGGCACCGTAAAGAACGGGCCGGCAGACAGGAACCTCCGCAACTTCCCGGTAACTGTTTCGAACAACGAATTATTTATTGATCTCAGGGCTATATGAAAAAAATATTTTCCATATTTCTGTTCTTTATCATAGCCGGAAATGCTGACGGGCAAATAGATCCAACATTATTGAGACGAATTCCAAAAGATACTTCATTAACGGGATTGAATATGGATGCGCTTTATAGCCGTCCTTTTTTGCAAATTGGGAAATTGCCGGTAGCGCTTGGAGGATATGCAGAAGCCAATTACCAGTATTTGCAACAGGATGGTGTAACAGAAGGCCATCAATTTCAAATGAGAAGAGTTTCTCTTTTTATTTCCTCCTCTATTTCTAACCGGGTAAAATTCTTAAGTGAAATAGAATTTGAAGATGGCGCCAAAGAAATAGGAATTGAATTTGCTTCGCTTGATATTGAACTCGATCCTTTACTGAATTTTCGCGGTGGTATTGTATTGAACCCGATCGGCGCCTTCAACCAAAATCACGACGGGCCCAAATGGGAATTTGTGGACAGGCCTATATCGGCTACACAAATGTTACCCGCTACTTTCAGCAATGCCGGTTTTGGTTTGTATGGAAAGAAATTCTCCAAAGATTGGGTCTATGCTTACGAAGTCTATCTCACCAATGGATTTAATGACAGGATCATTTCCAATACGGAGAATAAAACTTTTTTGCCGGCAACTAAAGAAGATCCCGAAAGGTTCGAAGAAAGTTTTAATGGAAGCATGCTCTTCACCGGCAAAGTGGCGATAAGAAATAATAAAATAGGAGAGTTGGGTCTTTCTTATATGGGTGGTGTATATAATAAATTCGAGGACGATGGTTTAGTGCTTGATAAAAAAAGAAGCCTTCATGTTTTTGCTATTGATTTTAATACGACCATCGCTGCGACAAAAACTTTTATCAATACCGAATGGGCCTTTGTAAAAGTGGATGTCCCGGATACTTATACCGAACAGTTTGGTGAAAAGCAACAAGGCGGGTTCATCGATCTTGTTCAACCCGTTATTAAGAAAAACATTTTTGGTTTTGAGAAGTCTGTTATCAATGCAGCAATAAGACTGGAATATGTTGACTGGAACAAAGGAAATTTTATTTCTACGGGTGGCAAGATCGCTGATGAGATTTTTTCTATTGTGCCTGCGATCAGCTGGAGACCTACCGCGCAAACCGTTCTTCGTTTGAATTACCGCTATAACTGGCAGAAAGATATTTTGGGTAACCCGGCATCAAAGCTTGCGGGTTTTCAATTTGGGGTGAGCACTTACTTTTAATTTTCTAAGCCGTTTTTATTTTAGTTGCGTAGTTTTTAACACATAGGATCTTAGGAAAATATTGGAACACACCAGGTGGCTAACTATGTGCCTCTGTCTCCCTGCTGTATCTATGTGTTTAAAATAAAAAATTGATTTAGCAGGAATCTTAAGTCCTGTAGTCTTCTCTCGCCGGGTGAAAGGCATCAATGACCTTACAATCTGTTTTTGCAACCGCCGAATGCGGAACATTGGAACCAATAACATGGTACATTCCATCAGTTAGCAAACATTCTTCGCCACCGATCACCATATCCAGTTCTCCTTCGATGATATAAGTGATCTGCTCCTGCACATGATTATGCACAGGAACAATACTTCCGGCTTTTAATTCAACATAACCGAATGTCATTTCTTTCCCATGCGCATAATAACCGGTGATGCCGGGAACCAATACTTTGGGATTGATATTTTTTATCAGGTCCATTTGAAAAATTTTATGCTACAAAAAAAGATATATGTCTATCTGGTTAACATCATTTTTCAAAATAACAGAAATTACCGCCTACCCATTCCTTGTCTTTATTATATCTTACACCGATCATCTTTCCTTTACTTAATCTTCCCAAATTATTCGTTGCGACCGGTCTCGGTTCACCATCTTTCCAGAAATAAAACATTCTTATTTCGGCTTTAGCCGGTACATCCGGTGTTTGTATCACTTCGGCATATTTTACTTTGCGTTGCAATATCCAGTTCTCCGGGTCTTTTACTTTATCGATATCGGCTTGTGTTACATCGATCACCACACCTTGTCCTGCAAATGAGAACAAGGGTTTCAAAACATAATTCTCAAGATCGGTTGGAATTTGTTTCACTTCATTCAAATACCATGTTTGCGGCACATAAGGATGACGGATCAATGGCAATGTGAATTTACTGATACGATAGAACCAATTGGGATGCGGGCACCATTCAACATCCAGTTCTTCAAATAAAACTTTCCCTTTCTCCTGCACTTCGGCTGTTTGCTGCTGCAGGTCGTCAAAGATGACACGGTTATAAATTCGTTTTACTTCCGTTTTCTTTCCATCATTCATATAATACAACTTCTTTCCTTCTTTGATCAGTTCTGTCAGGCAAACCATTTTAATACCTACATATTCTTCGGTACAATAAAAATCGATCTTCGTTTTTTGTTGTTTGGGAAATATCTCCAATAGTATCACATTCTCCGGGTTATGATCGCCGATAATGATCTCTTTTAATAGCTTGATATATGTTTCTCTTGTAAAACCACCGAGGTAACAATCAAAATTTTCCGGTACGGGAAAATGTTTCCGGAAAACATCATCCAGCAATACTTCATATGCAAACAGGGTGGGGAAGCCCTGCATCTCTATCAGTTGCGGTTCATATTCACCCGCTTCATTGATACAAATGCCAAAATCAAATGCGATGAAATGCGTATGGGCACTTTCACCCGGCACCTGTAAATTTTTTGGGATAGCATGTTTCGTCAGTTCATTGAATTTGGGATCAACGATAATATCAACAATACTTTCGCAGGCATCCAGTATTTTATTTTTAAAATCTTTGGGAACGAAAATGGGAGTTTCGGCTACCCTGAATTCGATAGCACCGGGATGAGCCGCATTCAGTTCTTGTAAAAAAGCTTCATATTTTTCTTTGGTAAAAGCTTCGTTGTAAGCTTTGCGTAACGCAGGGATCATGGCGCAGGGTTTATTTAATGGAAGATAAGAGTATTATGAATAAGTGGAATTGGGAAATTGGGAAATTTGTTTTTAAGCAATACGCCCGCCAATAAGCATTGATTATTTGGAAACATTGGTTAGAAAAAAATTTCCCAATTCCAAATGTTTTACGCAAATTCTTCCTGCCCGATACTTTGGTTCAGGAAATTAGGAAGTACATGATCATGCGTCCACCTGATCTTATCGGGATCATTCAAATGATCGAGCATGCTGTTGAGTTTATCTTCGCCATGACTCTCGATCACCGTCTGTCTTTTTTCTTCTGTTTGCAGGTACATGCTCATGCCCTGTGCATCAGCTTCGGGATGAAACTGTGTGCCGATCATATGATCGTTGAAGCGAATGCCCATCACTGCTCTTTCATACGGAACATGCGGGCGGCTTTTTTCAATACAAAGAATTTTAGCACCCATTTCATGCAGGCGGTCAAGATTCGGTTGAATGACCTGGTAATCCCGGCTGTCAACCGCATAGAACGGATCTTTCAAACCATCAAATACGGGTTCATCTTTTCCCGCATCAAGCATATGAATAGGGAATACACCGAATGCAGTTGAGCGGCGTTTGCAAACTATACCGGCATTGAAATAACGGCTGGCCAGTTGGAATGAATGACAAATAAAGAAGATGAATTTTTTCTGTGTAGTAGCGGGATTATTATTCCAGCGTTCCATTTTATCGAGCCAGCGGCACCAGGCAATATCCCAATCTTCAAAACGGCTTATGAGCGGATCGCCGGGGCCACCGGTAGAAATATAAATATCCCAGGAAGTATCGGGTAATTCATTTTTAAGACGAACATCAAAAACCTTTGATTCGACCTCCAGGTCATTGGCCTCTTGCCATTTTTCGATGATCTCATGAATACAACGCATGCCCTGGTTGGGCTTACCTTCATACAGGTCGAGGATTGCTATTCTAACTGATCGCCTTTCTGTCCAACTCATGGTTTACAAACATAATAATTTTATAACATTTAGCTAAAGCAGAAGTTCGCATCATTGTCCACAAATGTGGATTTTTAATAGAAAATTAAATAAATATTTACTTGGTTAAGTGGAAATATGTACCGAGTCATGAGTAAAGTCAGATCCTGAGTGAAGCGGAACTGCGGGTTTCCAGAAGGGTCCCCCGTTTTATAAATTCAATTGCTCAACGGTAAAGAGAAATAAAAGACCGAGCCTTTATCTTTTTCACTTTCAACCCATATTTTCCCCTGGTGATTAGTGATGATCTCTTTTACAATGAACAGGCCTATGCCAAGACCCGGAAATGTTTTTTCATGATACCCGTCTACCCGGTAAAATTTTTCAAAAATATTTTCATGATCAGAAGGATCGATACCAATGCCGGAGTCCTGGAAAGATATCACCAGTTCACCGGGTAATGTACGGCTGGTAACATTGACACGGTCTGCCCGCGGAGAATACTTGATAGCATTTACAAGCAGGTTGATCAATACCTGCGAAATACGATCCCTGTCGGCAAAGACCATTGTATCGGTATCCGTGTCAAAAATAATTTTATGAGTGGAAACAGTCATTTGCACATCCTGTATTATTTCCCTGACCAGCTCAGTGATATTAAAATCTTCTTTTGTCAAAGACAGGTTGCCGGACTCGATCCTGTTCACATCCAAAACATCCGTTATTAATTTGGTGAGTTTCGCAACATGTTTATTAATGATCGACAACGAATTCATCAGCATCGGGTCGGTCGCATCTTTGTACATATTCATTAAAAGCTGAACATACCCGTTGATCGTTGTAACAGGCGTTTTTAATTCATGACTCGCCATCTTGATAAGATTGCGGATCTGTTGCTCACTGTCCGCTAATTTTTTTAAAGTGATGACCTGGTTGGTAGTTTCGGTACATACCACCAATACGCCATTGATCGTACCCTCTTCATCTTTTACAGGACTATAACTGAAGGTCCAGTAAACATCTTCAATATGACCGTTCCTGTAAATAGGTACTAGTTGATCCTCGCTCCACGTGGCTCCATCGCCGGCCAATACCTGGTCAATGAGTGGTTTAATGATATGCCATATTTCAGGCCAGGCCTTTTCCGCCGATTGTCCTAATATTTCCGGATGCTTACCTTCATTTCCTAAACTGGGCCTGTATGCATCATTGTAGAAACAGGTAAGTTCTTTGCCCCACCAAAGGAACATTGGAAATTTTGAAGAAAGTAAAATGCCTAATGTAATGCGGAGACTTTGCGGCCAGGTTCCAGGTTCACCAACAGGATTTGCTGACCAATCTTTTTCCCTGATCAATTTTCCCATCTCTCCACCACCTTGTAAAAATGAAATAGCGTCCATTGTGTTTTAATGATCTTTCATTCATCTTGTCAAACAAATCAGCGGGTGAATGTATTACAATTTTGGGAAGTACGGAGTAAATCGGTAGAAGGGTAAAGCGAAGTATGTAAAAAATTATTGTTATGAACCCGGCTGTCCCGGATGTCCGGGACTACTGGCATCGTCCCTTGCGTCGCCGCTTCTTTGCGATCGTTGCCGGGAAATAAAAAGATATTATTTCAATTCATACACCTTTTCTCCTCCCACAAATGTCTTCAGCACTTTTATATTCAGCAGATCGGGGCCTGATGTTTTCATAATATCTGCATCGAGGATAATAAAGTCGGCGAACTTTCCTTTTTCCAAACTTCCTTTTTCTTTTTCTTCAAAGTTTGCTTTGGCTGCCCAAATGGTCATGCCGCGCAATGTTTGCTCAGGCGACAACGCATTCTCCATTTGATAACCACCGGCTGGCCAGCCTGAAGCATCTTTTCTTACTACGGCTGCAAAAAAAGTTTTGAAAGGAGAAATATCTTCTACCGGGAAATCGGTGCCGAGTGGCAGCCAGCCATTTTGTTCGAGCAATTGTTTATACGCATAAGCGCCTTTCACTCTTTCAGCACCCAAACGATCGCCGGCCCAATACATATCGGAAGTAGCATGTGTTGGTTGCACCGATGGAATGATCGAATTAGATCCGAATAAATTAAAGTCATTTTGATCCACCACCTGCGCATGTTCGATCCTCCAGCGCTGGTCATTCTTTCCTTTTAGATATTTTGCATATACAGTAAGAATGGTCCTGTTGCCGCTATCGCCGATCGCATGCGTACACATCTGCCATCCTTTTGTATTAAGCCAATTGGCCACCGAATCAAAATGTTCTTTATTACTTAATAAAAATCCATAGTGTCCCGCTTTATCACTGTACGGTTGTAACAAACATGCGCCTCTTGAACCTAATGCTCCATCGCCATATACTTTAAAACTTCTTACATTCAGCCGATCCGTTTTTATCATTCCCATCTTCTCTGCATAATCGAAATTTGCTTTTTCATCGCTGAGCATAGCGTACACACGCATTTTCAATTCACCTTTTTCCTGCATCGACCTTATTCTTTCTATTGATTGAAAACCCAGGCCGCAATCATCGATCGTGGTCAATCCCATGGCAAAACAATTCTTCTCTGCATCCTGCAATGCTTTTTTGAATTCAGCTTCGGTTTGTCCCGGGATCTTTACCGAGACAAGATCAATGGCATTATCAATTAAGATGCCTGTGAGTGTTCCTTCATGATCTTCAATTGATCCGCCGGTCAATGTATCACCAGCCTTTATTCCGGCGAGATCCAATGCTTTTTGATTGGCAATAGCAGCATGACCATCGATCCTTGTTAACAATACAGGACGATCAGGAAAGAGTTCATTCAGTTTTTCATTCGTTGGAAATTCTTTTACTGACCAATCGTTTTGATCCCAGCCACGGCCAAGTACCCATATGTTAGGTTTATCATTACCGGTACTTGAAGGCAAGTCATCCACACCAAACTCCTTTGTTCTTTGCACTACTTCATCCCAGCTATTCGTGCCCACAAGATTCACTCTTTGCAAACTATTACCATAGCTCACAAAATGTGCATGTGCATCAATAAAGCCGGGATAAATGAATTTTCCTTCAGCATCCAGTCTTTCTTTTACTGTAAAACTTTTTAATAAACTTGCCGTATCTCCGGTGGCAACAATTTTCCCGTCTTTTATTACCATTGCTTCAGCAGTGGAAAAAGTTGGATCGACCGTATAAATAGTAGCATTATAGACCAGCAGGTCGGCTTCTCCGCCTTCGGTTGTTGTTTTTGATTGTTGGGAACAGGAGAAGATCAACAAGGATACAGTTATAACGGAGAATATTTTTTTCATCATGATCATTTTAGTATTTAATATAGTTGATGGTTGAATGGTTTGATCGCCGGATAACCATCAAACAATAAAACAATATAACCATCCAAAAGTCAAACTATCAAAAACTAATTCTTAAACTTCTCAGGATGTTTCTTATTAAAATCGGTTTTATCCTGGTAAGCTTTGGCAGCCGCTAAGATAGTGGCTTCATCATATAAATTACCGATCAATGTGATGCTTAGCGGCGAACCACTTTGATTAAAGCCGACAGGCATCACCACAACGGGATTACCGGTAAGATTGGTCATCGATAACTGCTGCCCGGAAAACGTAGGTACGATCAGCACATCATGATCTTTCATGAAAGCATACATTTTTTCACAAAGCTGGTAACGGTAACGGTTGGCATTGATATATTCAACAGCAGGTACTGTTCTCGCTGCTCTGAAAACATTCGGCCAGAAAGCCTTGTCCTGTCTTTCGATCAGGTCATCCCGGTTTGTCCGGGTAAGTTCATCAAAAGCAGCAGCACTTTCTACATTTAAAATAATACTCATAATATTCACCGGGTACATTGCAACGTCGGGAAAATTGACAGCTTTTACATTGGCGCCTAATGAACGATACACATCCAATACTTTTCTTTCGGCCGCATTTGAATCCAGTTGCTTGAAAAAATTCTCTGCATACGCAACACGCAATTTTGTCCAGTCCGCTTTGCCGGTATAATTAAACGTATGTCCTATCGCTGAAGCATCATTGCCGTCTGTTCCGTGAATAAATGCATAAACAATAGCGGCATCTTCAGCGCTGCGGCAGATAGGACCCACTTTATCCAAACTCCAGCACAACACCATTGCTCCATGGCGGCTCACTGTTCCGAATGTTGGTCGCAATCCTGTTGCACCGCATCTTGTAGAAGGAGAAACGATCGAACCTAATGTTTCCGTTCCGATCGTAAAAGGTAAAAGTCCTGCAACAGTTGCAGCTGCAGAACCAGCCGATGAACCACTTGATCCCTGTTTAAGGTTCCAGGGATTTTTTGTTTCGCCGCCAAACCATTTATTATTATAAGCCAATGCGCCCAATGAAAGTTTAGCGCAAAGAACAGCGCCTGCTTTTTTTAATTGCAGGTAAACATAAGAATCTATATCTACTACCTGGTCTTTATAGGGAGTGCTGCCCCATGTTGTTTTGTATCCTTTTACTGCGAACAAATCTTTTAAACCATAAGGAATACCATGCAGGATGCCCCGGTACATTCCTTGTTTCAATTCATCATCGGCCTGCTTTGCCTGCTGCATGGCAAGGTTTTCCGTTAAAGTGATGACACATTCCAGTGTATCGCCCCATTTTTTTAAACGTTCAATAAAGAATTTGGTGAGATCGGCCGAGCTGATCTTTTTTGTAACGATCAATGCTGCTAATTGCGGTATCGAATAAAAAGCAAGTTCATTGCGGTTGGCCGGTAATTCTGTGCGCAATGGAATATCCCAGGCGATCCTTTCTTTTTTGGTGGATACTTTGACTCCTGCAGGCGCGGGATTAAAAGCAAATGGAAAAGGAATATCATTGGCAGGAAGTGTTTTGTGCATGTTCTTATACAACTGGAAATAATTATTGATGTTGCCGACCATCGAATCGGCTTCGGCATCCGTGTATTCAAGATCATACAGCTTTACCGTGTTCTTTATAAGTTGAATGGAATCGGTTCTTGTTTGTGAATTGGCTGCTATTGATGAACAGAGCAGGATGATCAAAATGTATCGCATATGTGTTTCCCGCAGATTTCGCTGATTTGCCCGCTGATAACGCCGGTTGCTTTGAAAAAGCTGCGAGATCTGTATGTATTTGATCTGCGCTATCTGCGGGAACAAAAAAACTATTTTGGTTTTGTTGCGGGTAATGAAATTAAACAAATTCTTTACCTTTTCTATAAAATAGGCTTATGAAAGTAGTTTGTTCCTTCATCATCTTGTTATCAATTTTAATTTCCTGCAAAGCGCCGGCTAAAAAGAATCGTGATGGTGCTGTACCGGTATCTGAGTATTTTAATTATGGCGACAGCGGCGTGCAATACGCCGGAATAAGAATGATCCCTGTTAAAACACCGGTCGGCGATTTTAAAGTATGGACCAAGCGCTTTGGCAATAATCCACGCATTAAAATCCTTTTACTGCATGGCGGACCAGCAATGACGCATGAATACATGGAATGTTTTGAAAGTTTTTTTCCAAAAGAAGGATTTGAGTTTTATGAATACGATCAGTTGGGTTCTTATTACAGCGATCAGCCGAAGGACAGCAGCCTGTGGACGGTTGAAAGATTTGTAGAAGAAGTGGAGCAGGTTAGGCAAGCCATCGGCGCCGGTTCAACTAATTTTTATGTATTGGGAAATTCATGGGGCGGTATCCTGGCAATGGAATATGCATTGAAATACCAGCAAAATATGAAAGGACTGATCGTTGCGAATATGATGGCGAGTTGCCCGGAGTATGGAAAGTATGCGAATGAAGTGCTGGCAAAACAAATGCAACCGGACGTATTGTCTGAAATAAAAACAATGGAAGCAAAAGGAGATATGGGAAACCCCCGGTACATGGAGTTGCTCATCCCTAATTTTTATAATGAACATTTATGCAGGCTCGATCCATGGCCCGATGGATTCAATCGTACGATGAGGCATATCAATGGAGAAATTTACACGATAATGCAGGGTCCTTCCGAATTTGGTATTGCAGGAAGATTAACCAACTGGGATATTAAGAGCAGGCTGAAAGAGATCAGGATACCTGCGCTGATGATCGGTGCAAAACATGATACGATGGATCCCAAAGCAATGGAAGAACAAAGTAAACTGGTGCAGAAAGGCCGCTATTTATATTGTCCCAATGGAAGTCATTTGGCAATGTGGGACGATCAGCAGGTTTTTATGACGGGTGTGATAAAGTTTATTAAGGATGTTGACACAAAAGATTTTTGAAATAGGTATATCTTCAGCTTTCTAAAAAATATGAATATATTTAAAACAACCGCAGCGATCTTATTTATTGCATTAGCGATATCGGCCTGTGGGGGGAAAGATAAAAAAGCTGAAAGCGGCGATGCTGCAAATAAGAATGGATCAGTTTCTGCTACAAACAGCGGCGCTACTAAATTGGAAGGTGCCTGGGAAGTAAAAAGAGAAGAAGGATATATTGCGGATATGAATGTGGGAACTGTATATGAATTCAAAGGTAATAAACTGACTATTATTAGTCAGGATGGTGTTACTAATCCGGGTACAACAATAGTTACGCACAGTACATTCAGTTTCCAGGCAGACGGTAGTGTATCAGGATTTATACATAAATATCATTTTAATGGCGATACACTGGTCGTGGAAATCCAACACAGCGACGGACAAATATTTCATATGGTGAAAAAATAAAAATTGCTATGCGTATCCTGCTGTTTATTTCATTCTTTTTTTTCTGCGAGATCGTTGTTGCACAATCTTCAAACAAGCTTCATTACAAAGCTGTATTGGTAGATACGCATAATGATGTATTATCCTCCGGCGTGCTTGATGGCATTGATATATCCAATCGTGTAAAAGAAGGGCATAGCGACCTGGTTCGCTGGAAGGAAGGCGGTCTCGATGTACAATTCTTTTCTGTGTGGACAGATAAAAGATCGAGGAACAAAGAAGGATTTTTTAAAGATGCCAACCAGGAGATCGACTCCTTAATGAAGATCATTGATAAGAATCCCGGTAAGATAATGCTGGCAACAAATTATAAACAGGTTCGCAAAGGGATCAGGAAAGAGAAGATCGTTGCATTGATCGGTGTTGAAGGCGGGCATATGATAGAAGATGATATGAATAAACTGGAGGCATTAGCGAAACGGGGAATGCGGTATATGACTTTGACCTGGAATAACAGTACGAGTTGGGCTACCAGCGCCATGGACGAGACCTCCCCAAGCCCCTCCGGAGAAGGGGTTTTAGAATCCCAAAGGAAAAAGGGATTGACTGAATTCGGTAAAGAGATAGTAAGAAAGATGAATGAATTGCATGTGATCATCGATCTTTCACATACAGGTGAGCAAACGTTTTACGATGCGATCGCTACAACTACAAAACCCGTACTGCTTTCTCATAGTTCTGTCTGGAGTATCTGTCCTGTTTTCAGGAATGTAAAAGACGACCAGATAAAAGCAGTGGCAAAGAATGGGGGAGTGATCTGTATTAATTTTTATTCCGGGTTTATCAGTAAAGAATATGATCAGCGACAAACATACCTGAATGGTTCTTTTAGAAAACAAATGCAGGATTCTTTGCTCGCCGTTTCAAAAGATTCTGCAACTATGAAAGTTGCCTGGGAAAAGTTTTACGATGGAGAAATGCAAAAGGTCAGGCCAACGCTCGGGCAAATGGTCGATCATATCGATTACATAGTAAAATTAGTAGGGGATGACTATGTTGGTATCGGCTCCGATTACGATGGTGTTTCATCGCTTCCCATCGGATTGGAAGATGTAACAACCTATCCAAAGATCACGGAAGAATTAAAACGGAGAGGATACTCGGATCTATCGGTAAAAAAGATATTAGGAGGGAATGTGCTGCGGGTGATGAAAGCGAATTTTAGATAATAACTAAAAACTAAAAGATAAAAGTTGGGATCGTTTAAATCTAAACGACTCCCACTTTTAGTTATTAGTTATTCCAATATTATTTTTTTTCATCGCTCCGTAGGAGCAAAAGGTCGGTAGCGTAGATATAGGAAAGAAGCCCCCGTGCCGTAGGTACGGACGGAACGATGATCCCTTAGCTTATTTGCTCCTAAGGAGCAAATAAGCTTTCTGATTATTGCTGCTAATTTTTAACTAATAACTAAAAACTAAAAGATAAAAGTTGGGTTCGTTTAAATTTAAACGACCCCAACTTTTAGTTATTAGTTATTCCAATATTATTTTTTTTCATCGCTCCCTAGGAGCAAAAGGTCGGTAGCGTAGATATAGGAAAGAACCCACCGTGCCTTAGGTACGGAACGATGATCCCTTAGTGTTTTGCTCCTAAGGAGCAAATAAGCTTTCTGATTATTGCTACTAATTTTTAACTAAAACTAAAAGATAAAAGTTGGGGTCGTTTAAATTTAAACGAGCCCAACTTTTAGTTATTATCTGTTAGTTTTTAGTTGCCTTTCATAAGTTTTTTTCTGATCCGGCTAAGCGAGGTAGGTGTAACACCAATAAAAGAAGCAAGATATTTTTGTGGTATTGCTTCGAGGTGACCGGGTTGATTGTTTAAAAGATCCAGGTAACGTTTTTCTGCAGGATCTGTTTCCAATGCTGTAAACCTGCTTATCAGTTCCAGCAAGGCAACCTCCCAAAAATTCCTCATCATCTCCTGCATCTTCGGTTGATGCGGATACAATTTTTTTAGTTCTGTCTTTGGCAGGTATAGCACTTCGCTGTCTTCAATTGCCTGGAGAAAATAGTTGGAAGGTTTTTCACTGATGAAGCTATGCACTTCAATTGCGGAGGAGGGCTGGAAAGCAAACCAAACGGATACTTCGATACCGTCTTTCACATAATATAAACGCAAGCAGCCTTTGTCAACAAATACAAAATCCTTGCAGGTATCGCCCTGCCGGAATATATATTCATTCTTTTTCACAAGCTTCCTTTTGAACTTACCGGCGATCTCTTCCCGTTCGGTATTTGAAAGGGTAACAAATCTGCTTAGGTATTTTTTTAGGTTGTCACTCATTAAAGCGGATGTCCTGAACAAAGTAAAGTTAATGTAGTTGCAGCTTGCGATATCTACCGTGTAAATGACTTTACCCTGTGGCCATGCGTGATAAAATACCGGCCACGACATGCTTTTACCAGTCACTGCAATAGGAAAACCAATGCTTTATTTCGGCTTCCAGCTACTATGTTGTCTTTTTTATCTCTTTCAAGCAGGGTTTAGGAAAGTTTAGATAGCATTGCCATATTTTTTTTCTTGCTTCCGGTAGATTGTTTTTTTGGAGCATGTGACATAACTATTTTTTTATACGGTTAAAAATATCTGTGTACCTGTTGTTCTAATTTAAACTCAAAGTAATCGTTTAATTAATATCGGTAAAGCGTTCTTTTACTCATATCGCCAGGAGTTTTTTAACGCTATTTTTATAGATAAAAAAGTTGGGGTCGCCTGATTGCAGACGACCCCAACTTTTAGTTATTAGTTTTTAATTATTATCTCAGGAACAACATCTCCCTGTACTTCGGCAAATACCATTCTTTATCATCTACCAGTAATTCCAGTTTGTCAACATGGTACCTGATATCATCGAAATAAGCATCTTTGATAGTAGCCTGGTAAGCGATCGCTTTTTCACGGGTGTCAGCGATGGCATTGGCTTTTTTTCTTGCTTCGATCATTTTCTCCACCAGGTTGCTGGTCTTATTGATATGTTCCGATATCTGTTCGAGGATCTGTTTTTGGTTTGTGTAAGAACTTTCGGGCAAACCGATCTCTTTCAATCCTTTGATATTATTCGCTAAAATATTCTGGTAACGGATAGAGGCCGGTAATACATGGCTCGTTGCCAGTTCGCCCATGATGCGGCTTTCGATCTGCACCTTCTTGATATATTTTTCCAGTTCTATCTCATGCCTTGCTTCGAGTTCGCTATGCGTATAGATATTATTGTTCTCAAAAAGCGCTTTGGATTTTTTCGTTACCATCGCATCCAGTGCAAGCGGTGTGGTCTTTACATTGGCCAGGCCTCTTTTCCCGGCTTCCTTTGCCCATGCATCGCTGTAACCATCGCCTTCAAACAATATTTTTTCGCTGTCGACAATATACTGGCGGATCGTTTGCATGATGGCGATCTCTTTCTTCTCGCCTTTTTCGATCAGCGCATCTACTTCTTTCTTGAATTGTTTAAGTGTATCGGCAACGATCACATTCAATACGGTCATTGCATTGGCACAGTTCGCAGAAGAACCTACTGCACGGAACTCGAATTTATTTCCGGTAAAAGCAAAAGGAGATGTCCTGTTACGGTCCGTATTATCCAGTAATAATTCAGGGATGCTTTTGTGGATATCGATCTTCAGCAAGCTTTCATCGTGCTTCATCCATTTTTGCCGTTACTCTTTCTTTTACATCACCCAATACTTTGCTAAGATACTGACCGATGAAAACGGAAATGATAGCAGGCGGAGCTTCATTGGCGCCCAAACGATGATCATTGGGTGCAGATGCGATCGATGCTCTTAATACATCAGCATAATCATGAACGGCTTTGATAGTGTTCACAAAAAAAGTAAGGAACATCAGGTTGGTCTTGGGCGTTTTACCGGGCGCTAATAAATTAACACCGGTATCTGTTGCCATACTCCAGTTATTGTGCTTGCCACTTCCGTTAATACCGGCAAATGGTTTTTCATGTAATAATACTCTCAGGCCATGACGGCGGGCCACCCTGTCCATCACATCCATCAATAATGCATTATGATCAACGGCTACACTTACTTCTTCAAAGATCGGGGCGCATTCGAACTGTGCAGGCGCCACTTCATTATGACGGGTGCGGAGAGGTACGCCGAGTTTATAGGATTCACTTTCATAATCCCGCATGTATGCATATACTCTTTCGGGAATAGAACCGAAATAATGATCCTCCAATTGCTGGTTCTTTGCAGAAGAATGACCGAACACAGTTCTGCCGGTCATAAGAAGATCGGGTCTTGCATTGAACAAACCTTCATCGATCACAAAATATTCCTGTTCCCAACCTAAGGTGGCAGCAACCCTGGTAACGTTCTTATCAAAATAATTACAAACATCCACGGCTGCTTTATTCAATGCTTCCAGTGCTTTTAATAAAGGAGCTTTATAGTCGAGTGATTCGCCTGTGTACGAAACAAAGATGGTAGGAATGCAAAGTGTTTTGCCGCTGCCGATCTCCATGATGAATGCAGGCGAAGAAGGATCCCATGCCGTATAACCTCTTGCTTCGAAAGTGGCTCTTAATCCGCCGCTGGGAAAAGAAGAAGCATCCGGTTCCTGTTGTATCAATGCATCGCCTTCGAATTGCTGGATAGGAGTGCCGTCGCTTTTTAATGTAAAGAAGGAATCATGTTTTTCGGCAGTAGTGCCCGTCAGTGGTTGAAACCAATGCGTGAAATGTGTAACACCTTTACTTTCTGCCCAGGCCCGGATCCCGTTAGCGATCTGGTTAGCCATTGCCCGGTCGATCTTCTGGCTTGACTTAACAGAGGAGACAAGACTTTTATAAGCCTCATCACTTAAAAATTCCCGGGCTGTTTTTAAAGTAAACACACTGCTGCCGAAAATGTCTGTGACCTTATCGGCATTTTCTACAGTAACGTTTTGGCTGTTAGAGAGGTTTTGGATAGCATTAAATCGCAAAGACATGGGTTATTAATTTTCAGCAAAGCAACGGCCTTTGGCTGAAAAAAGCCAATTTTATTTAAGGGCAAACAATAAAATCGGGGTAATCTGTGGAAAAAAGATGATTTTTTATTTAAAAAACTTAAAATGTGGCAGTGAAACATTAAGAAACAGTAACATTATTATTTTTTCTAATGTTGTTGACGAAAAGCCTTGAAAACCTTTTCCAATCTGTCAAAGCCACCATTGGAATAACTAAAAGCGGAAGGATAACGCTCCGGTATCGTACAATAGCGCCGAGATTATTTACGCTGAAACCGATCGCCAATAAAACAGTGAAGGAGAAAAAGATACAGAAATGCAAAAGGGTTCTCGAAGCGATGCCATTTTTAGGAAAGAATAAAAAGATAATGAACAAAAGCAACAGCAAATTTATTTCAATTGCAGCTGCTAATGAAAGAATATGTTTTACATCGTTGGGATAAGGACGTATGGTTGATAAGGTAAAAGCCTGCGGTGTATTTTGTAAAAAGCTGATGGCATTCGGTTTTAGTTCTGTCATCGGTATGGTCGATCCTCCCTGCAGGTTGATGAATTCCTGTTGTTTATTTACAACCGCCTGCGGAAAATCAAAACGGGGATTGACATACCGTACCGTAAAAAACAAAACCATGAACACCAGGTAGAGTGAACTGAATACCGCAAGGCTGTATTTTGGTTTTCTCGAAGCCAGTATCCATGCAATGATCGCCGGCACAATGATAACGATCATAAAATTGCGCAAAGTGAGAAGGAGCAACAGGCCGGTCAAAAGACTTGCAATTCTCCTGATGCCGAATCTTTTTTCTTTTAATCCAAAATAGATCGCATAAATGATCAGGCTGATACCGGTAAAGATCATTCCTTCTTTATGAATGCCGCTTGTCCAATATAAAAAAGAAGGAATAAGAAAAGTGGCTAACAGTATCGGCAATTTCCTGCCGGGCAGAACATCTATCATTACCCTGTAGATGGCAATAGGGCCGAACATGGTGAGGAAAGAATAGAAGATGACATTGATATAATAGTTACCGAAACTAAGTATGTTGAATACCGATAATATTTTAATGAACATATTCCCTTTCAGGTCATTCCAGTAAAGCGGGTTATCCAAATTTCCATACGGGTTATTGAAAAGGTTGGTGACATATTCCTGCGGGTGTTTGAATAATAACTTGTATTCTTCAATACTATAAGCATGAAAACTCCAGGTGTCAAGCATCTGCGCCATGCCGGCATAATAGATACCGATCCAGCCATAAAAAATGCCGGCCATTATTTTCACCAGGAAAAGAATGATGAGTTGCGATTGGCTTAATCCTGAACGGGTAAAGAATTTTACTTTGGTAACCAGCCAGGCAAAAGAAACCAGATAGGCAGCAAACAGGAGGTACTCCAAACAGTAATGGTTTTATTATGCAAAATAGAATTTTAAAGAGATAATAACTAATAGATAATAGATAAAAGTTAGAACCTAGTTACTGACAATGGCCTCACAACTATTCACTGTTATCTTTTATCTATTAGTTTTGCGGCATGGAAGTAACAGTAAAAACCGCCCAGCAGCTCCGGTTAACAGCAGAAGAATTTGAATTGATCAAAGAAAAACTCGGGCGAATTCCCAACTTCAAGGAACTATGCGCATTCTCCGCTATGTGGAGTGAACATTGCAGTTATAAGAATTCAATAAAATGGTTAAAGACCCTGCCGAGAGAAGGCGGTAAAATGCTGGTAAAAGCAGGAGAAGAAAATGCGGGGCTGATGGATATCGGCGATGGTTTGGGTATAGTTTTTAAAATTGAATCGCATAATCATCCTTCCGCTATCGAACCCTTCCAGGGAGCGGCCACAGGCGTTGGCGGTATACACCGGGATATTTTTACAATGGGCGCAAGACCGATCGCTGCATTGAACTCATTACGCTTTGGAAATTTAGAAGAAGATAAAACACAACATTTATTATCAGGTGTTGTGCATGGCATTGGTCATTATGGTAATTGTTTTGGCGTGCCAACTGTCGGCGGCGAAATTTATTTCGATGCATGTTATCATACCAATCCATTGGTGAATGCAATGAGTGTTGGTATTGTAAAAATTGGCGAAACAGTTTCTGCAACTGCTAACGGCGCAGGCAATCCTGTTTTATTTGTTGGAAGCGCAACAGGAAAAGACGGCATCGGCGGCGCTTCCTTTGCATCGGCTGATATTACAGAAGAAAGTGCACAGGATCTGCCCGCAGTGCAGGTGGGTGATCCATTCCAGGAAAAAAAATTACTCGAAGCCTGTTTGGAAGTGATACAAACCGGCGCTGTAGTTGGCATGCAGGATATGGGCGCTGCAGGAATTATTTGTTCAACATCCGAAATGAGTGCAAAAGGCGGATCGGGAATGAGAATAGATCTCGATAAAGTTCCGGCCCGTCAAAAAAATATGAAAGCATGGGAACTGTTGCTGAGTGAAAGCCAGGAAAGAATGCTATTGGTAGCGCAAAAAGGAAGAGAAGATGAGATCATAAATATTTTTTCCAAATGGGATCTTCCCTGTTCGGTCATCGGTGAAGTAACGGATGATGGTATTTTGAATTTTTATATGCAGGGAGAACTCGAAGCATCGTTACCGGCCTATGAATTGGTATTAGGAGGCGGCGCCCCGCAATATGACCGGGAATATAAAGAGCCTGCTTATTTCGAAGCCATAAAAAAATTCAATGCAGCTGCTATTCCTGTTCCAAAAGATCTGAAAGAAGTTGCGGAAAAAATAATACAGCTTCCTTCTATTGCTTCCAAAAGATGGATATACGACCAGTATGACAGCATGGTTGGAACCAATAATGCTTCTACCAATGCGCCAACCGATGCATCGATCGTATTGGTAAAAGGAACAAAGAAAGGGATTGCGATTACTACCGATTGCAACAGCCGTTATGTGTACGCCGATCCTTATAAAGGAACGATGATCGCTGTAAGTGAAGCGGCAAGAAATATTGTTTGCAGCGGTGGTCAGCCATTAGGTGTTACCAACTGTTTGAATTTTGGTAATCCATTCGATCCCGAAGTGTATTATCAATTCGTGCATGCGATAAAAGGAATGGGAGAGGCCTGCCGCAAATTCAATACACCGGTTACCGGTGGTAATGTGAGTTTTTATAATCAAAATCCTGACGGGCCTGTTTATCCAACCCCAACGATCGGCATGGTCGGTTTGCTGGAAGATATCAATGATAAAATGACATTGGACTTTAAAGAAGAAGGAGATGTGTTGTATTTGCTGGGAGGATCGACCAATGATATTGCTTCTTCACAATATGTATGTAAAGTATTGGGGATCGAATTTTCGCCGGCTCCTCATTTTGAACTGGAGGATGAATACAAGCTTCAGCAAATGGTATCGGAACTGATCGCTGAAAAAATGGTTCAATCGGTGCATGATGTAAGCGAAGGAGGTTTGTTTGTGACCTTGTGCGAAAGCGGTTTCAATAATGATCTTGGATTTTCCATCAGTACAAGCAGCACAATAAGAAAAGATGCGTTCTTATATGGAGAAGGGCAAAGCCGTGTGCTGGTAACTGTAGCGCTTGACAATGTAAAAGCGTTTGAATCTGCAGTAGGCGATCTTGCTTTTGAAAAGATCGGCGTGGTAAGCAGTGGTGAAATGGTGGTCGATGGCGATTTCTGGGGAACGATCGACTGGTGGAAAGACAGGTATGATGAAGCCATTGAAAATTATTTATCAAAAGAAGAGGCCGGTTCGGCTTTGAGTTCTATCTAATGATGAACACAGAACAAGGAATGAAGAACAGCAGAAGTTCACGATATTTCGTCATTCTTATATCCTTGTTCTTTTGTTCGATATTCTTTCCCCATGAATAAAAATAAACGCATATTACTAACCGGCGCCGCCGGCTTTATTGGAAGTTACCTGTTGGGCTACCTCAATTCAAAAGGCTATGAGAATATCGTCATCGCGGATGATTTCAGCGACGAGGATAAATGGTTCAATTTTGATCTCAAAAAATTCACGGAAAAGATAGACCGGGAGATCCTGTTCACCTGGCTGGAAGAAAGCGACCAGCAATTCGATATCGTCTTTCATTTGGGTGCCCGAACGGATACGACTGAATTTGATTATTCCATTCATGAAAAACTGAATGTAGAATATTCAAAAAAGATATGGAACTATTGTACGGAAAAAAATATTCCATTGGTGTATGCTTCTTCCGCAGCTACATACGGCGCCGGAGAATTTGGATATAAAGATGATCATACGATCGTAGAGAAGTTACAGCCATTAAATCCGTATGGTGTTTCTAAAAATGAATTTGATAAGTGGCTGCTACAGGAAAATCAACAATCAACAATCAACAATCAAGATCCTCCTTTGTGGGCGGGCTTGAAATTCTTTAATGTGTATGGACCGAACGAGTATCATAAAGAAAGAATGGCGAGTATGATATTTCATGGGTACAATCAAATTCAGAGAACGGGTAAAGTAAGATTATTCAGATCCCATCGTCCTGATTTTAACGATGGCGAACAATTACGGGATTTTATTTATGTGGAAGATGTGGCGAAGGTTTGTGTTTGGCTGATGGAAGTCATGGGACGTCAATCGTCAATCGTGAATCGTCAATTGGAAGAGCCATTCACGATTGACGATTCACGATTCACGTCGGGCTTATACAATTTAGGCACGGGCAAGGCAAGAACTTTTAAAGATCTTGCGAATGCAACTTTTACTGCAATGGGTAAAGAACCGGTTATTGAATACATCGATATGCCGGAAGATATCAGGGATAAATATCAATACTTCACAGAAGCTGATATGGCGAAACTGAAAGAAGCCGGTTATACAGAAGATTTTTATTCACTGGAAGATGGGGTGAGTGATTATGTAAAGAATTTTCTATCTGCAAGGTCTTATTATTGATCAGTTGTTTTCAATTCAATGATTTTTTTACCACATAAACATAGGTTCACATAGGATTTCTATGTGTGTCCTGTCTACTGTTTTCTATGTTCCTGTGTGTTTCAATTGTATTTCTTTTTGCTGGCTATCTTTACCAAAATATCAACATGAAAAGGATTGCGATCATTGGCGGAGGAAATCTCGGGACAGCTATAGCAGAAGGCCTGGTAAAAAGTAAATTCAGCAAAGCGGCAGATATCATTGTGACCAAAAGAAACCTTGCTAGCCTCCGGTCAATTAAAGAAAAAGGGATCGCTGTTACCAGCGATAATGCGGCGGCAGTCAAAAAAAGTGAAGTGATAATACTGGCCGTAAAACCATTCCAGGTAAATGAAGTACTGAACGAAATAAAAAAAGAATTGTCGAAAGATAAATTGCTTATTTCGGTGGTAACAGGAGTAACGATGAATGAAATGGAAGCAACGATCAAAAAGAATATTGCCATTTTCAGGGCCATGCCCAATACGGCCATCGCTATACAGGAAAGTATGACCTGTATCTCTTACCAGCAGGCAACAACTGCCGAAATAAAATATGTGAATGAATTATTCGGGAAATTGGGAAAAGTAGTAACGATCGAAGAAAAATTAATGGAAGCATCTACTATTCTCGGCGCCTGCGGCACTGCTTATGCAATGCGGTATATCCGTGCCAGCATACAGGGTGGTATCGAGATCGGCTTCGATGTAACTACGGCTTCGCTTATCGCTGCACAAACAGCAAAAGGCGCTGCTGAATTATTATTACAAAAAGGAACGCATCCCGAACAGGAAATTGATAAAGTAACTACACCCAAGGGCTGTACCATTGCCGGGCTGAATGAAATGGAACACCAGGGATTCAGTTCATCGCTGATAAAAGGTATTGTAGCGAGTTATAAAAAGATTGCGAAGGATTGAACTTTTTGGGGATTGGACTAAATTGTATTTTTATAAAAATAGCAGGCCATGTATAAAAAATTAAAAGCTGCTTTCAGGTATTCTTTTCTCCTTTTCTATATTCTGGGACTGGGGAATTATGAGAACAGATCGCTTAATACATTCTTTGGCGGCGTTTGTATAGGAATAATCGTTTCTTTTTGTATCGGCTTTTTTATAATTGGTTATTATGAAAAAGAAAATGTCCCGCTGAAAACGAATTAGTTTTTATACACCACTCCATTCTTCATTACAAATATCACTTTACCGAAAACCTGTGCGTCTTTCAGCGGATCGCCGTCAACAGCAACGATATCGGCCCATTTTCCAACTTCGATACTGCCGAGGTTTTCTTTTTCTCCCAGCAGGTCTGCTGCATTGATGGTGGCTGATCTTATTGCATCCATCGCTGTCATACCGGCATCGATCATTTTTACAAATTCAAGCCAGTTCAGTCCGTGTTTATATACACCCGCATCGGTACCGAATGCGATCTTTACTCCTTCTTTATAAGCTTTAGCAAATGTTGCTTTTATCTTTGGTCCTATTTCCAATGCTTTCGGTGTTACCAATTCAGGATAATAGCCGGGCTTTTTTGCAGAATCTGCAACGGCTGCACCTGCGGTCAGTGTAGGTACATACCATGTTCCATATTGTTTGAACAGTGCTATCGCTTCATCATCCATATAAGTACCATGTTCGATAGAATTCACCCCGGCACGGATCGCTCTTTTCATTCCTTCAGCGCCATGTGCATGTACAGCTACTTTGAATCCATAATCTTTTGCCGTTTCAACAATTGCTTTTATTTCTTCTTCGGTGAATTGCGGGTTGCTTGCACTTTTTGCCACACTCAATACGCCGCCGGTTGCTGTTATTTTGATAAGATCGCTTCCTTCTTTATAGCGTTGTCTTACTGCCTGCCTGCATTCATCGGGTCCGTTGGCAACACCTTGCGCCGGGCCCGGATCACCCATCAGGTCTTTGCGATAACCATTGGTCGGATCGGCATGACCACCTGTGGTAGCAATTGATTTCCCGGCCGTATATACTCTTGGTCCTTTTATCAAACCTTTATTGATCGCATTGCGCAAAGAAATATTTACACCGGTGCCGCCAAGATCTCTTACAGTAGTAAAACCGGTCATCAAAGTAACTTCAGCAAACTTTACAGATTGAAAAGCAAAATCGGCCGGGTTGTATGTAAATGTTTCCATGTAACGGTTGGGATTCGTTTCATGTTCCATATGTACATGCATATCGATCCAGCCGGGAGTAACGGTCTTATTTTTCAGGTCGATCGTTTTATCGCCGGTTCCTGCTTTGGAAAAACCATTTTCCACGGCGAGGATCTTATTCTTTTCGATGACGATCGTCATATTTGTTTTTGGATCATTCGAAATACCGTCGATCAATGTACCGCACCATATATATGTTTTTTGCGCAGAAATAGTTGTAACGATCAATGCAAAAAAAATAAATGAAAGGATCTTTTTCATACTTGTCAGTTTGCGATAGAATATAATATATAAATATATTGTAGAATTTTTGCCTCACAATTTTCTTTTTTAGTGTAGATACAATGATCATTTATCATATCATCAAAGAGTAATTGTGTTATGGCATGAATTTGTGATAAGTATTTGTCTAAAACTTTAAGTTATGAAAACAACAACAGGTTTTAATTTCTTCTTCACTCCCGGCGGTAACAAAGGCGGTGGAGATACAGGAAGCAAACAAGACCAGGGAAATCGTGGCGATCAAAATCGTCGTGATGAAGAAGGTCAGGACCAGGGTGGATCTCAAAGAACAGGAACAGGTAACCAGGGCAGTGGCCAGGGTAACCAGGGCACAGGCCAGGGTAATCAAGGTACAAACCAGGGTGACCAGGGAAGAAACCAGGGAAACCAAAGCGGTAACCAGGGTGGCAGATCAGGCCAGGATACCGGAAATCGCAGCGGCCAGGCTGGTCAGCAAGGTGGTGAATAATAATAGTGATTATTATTTCATCTCTGAAAGATCTTTCCCAGGAAAGATCTTTCAGTTTTTATACATGCCGGTGATTGTATATCTTAAAGTATGAAATCATTCATTCTTATCATCGGCACATTTTTCTTTGCGGCGGCTTGCATGTATCCGCCCCAACAATTCACAGAAAAAAGATTGGTGATCGGCAGTAAGCAATCGGCCGTATCGCAGAACTTGATATGACGATTATCAATGCAGGTTGCGGCCGCAAGTGGATGACCGGTAATGGCGGCGAAAGACCGTATTGCGATCTTATGGTAAAGATGAAAGATTCAGTTTATCGTTTTGGTGATTCTTTCGAACCTTTATACATAAAAAATATCAAACTGGTAATTGATAAAATGAATCCCTGGGGCAGGGAAGAAGACAGTGTACCGCCCGGTGGTTGCCGGATCATTGTTACGAAGCTGGATGATATATCAAGATGAAATTTTTTAAAAATTGATCATTGCGCATTTTCTTCAATGCTTTTGAAAGGCATAGATCCTTCTAAAAAGTTTATTCTTCCGGAAATTAATATCCACCGCATTCACATACCTGAAACCATTTTTGGAAAGTATGGCGATCATTTCTTCCTGCGTAAGCATAGGTTTTTTACAAACGCCATGAAGCTGTCCCTGTTTTTTCGGAACGGTCTCATCAATATATAAGAGGCCAGAAGGTTTGAGTTTGGTTTTAATATCGGCCAGCATCTCATCATAGTAAGTAAATTCATGGAAGCTATTGATGATAGTGATCTTGTCGAAACTGTTTTCCGGCAAGTTGGTCGATCTTTCCGTACCCAATACAAGTTTATAAGAAGATGTTATAGGTCTTCCTCTTAAACTATCATAATAATGCCAGGCAAATGCGACCTGCCGCTGATTAAAAAAAGAGCTGTCGATATCTTCCAGGTAAAACTGCATACTGTCCGTGGCCGCCGCATATACTGCTTCCCAATGACCGCACTGGGCGCCGATACTTGCAATCGTTTGTCCCGGTTTGAATTGATAAAAATCAAGCTCAACCTGCTTTTGGCGGTAAAGATCATCCATGGAATAATAATATATACCACAATAACCTTTTACCATATGCATTTTCTGAGCCTGTCCTGTGTAAAAAAAGAAGAGAAAGCAGGTCAGTAAGGCTGTTGCAACTGTATTAGTTAATTTTTTTTTCCACATGAGTAAGGTTGTGATTTTATAATAACGGAAATATCGCTTAGTTTTGCATGACCTCCCGGAAAAAAAATACAAAGCTCTGAACCGAACCGAGTGAAGTATTTCCGCTGCTGGTCATCCGACTGGAATTTTCAACAGATCATTTTTCAGAAACCAACTTAAACAAATAACCACTTTGTATGGCTAAGTTCATTTTTGTTACGGGGGGTGTTACTTCTTCTTTGGGAAAGGGTATCATCGCGGCTTCTCTTGCCAAATTGCTGCAGGCAAGAGGTTTGCGGGTTACTATCCAGAAATTCGATCCTTATATCAATGTTGACCCCGGAACAATGAATCCTTATGAACACGGCGAATGTTATGTAACAGAAGACGGCGCCGAAACAGATCTTGATCTTGGCCATTATGAAAGATTCCTGAACATTTTTACTTCACAAGCCAATAATGTAACAACCGGCCGGATCTATCAAACGGTTATTAATAAAGAAAGAGAAGGCGCTTATTTGGGAAAAACGGTACAGGTTGTACCGCATATCACCGATGAAATAAAACGCCGCATGCAATTATTAGGTCAGAGCGGTGAATATGATGTGGTGATAACCGAGATCGGCGGTACGGTCGGTGATATTGAAAGTTTACCTTTTGTGGAAGCCGTACGTCAGTTGCAATGGGAATTACCGGAAGAAGATTCGGTAGTGGTTCATCTTACATTGATACCTTATTTAAAAGCAGCCAAGGAATTAAAAACAAAACCCACTCAGCACAGTGTGAAAATGCTGAGCCAGGAAGGAGTGCATCCCGATATCATTGTTTGCCGTACCGAAAAACCGTTAACACCGGATCTCAAAAGAAAGATCGCTTTGTTTTGTAATGTAAAACCCGAAGCGGTGATTGAAGCGTTAGATGCCGCTACGATCTACGAAGTGCCGATCCTGATGATGCGGGAAGCACTCGATACGATCGTAATGAAGAAAATGAATATTGTTAATTCCAAAGAACCTGAATTGACAAAATGGAAAGGGTTTTTGGATAAATTGAAATACCCGCGGGGAAAAGTAACGATCGGGTTGATCGGGAAATACATCGAATTGCAGGATGCATATAAATCCATTCTCGAATCCTTTATACATGCCGGCGCCATGAATGAATGCCAGGTGCAGGTTGTCAATATACACAGTGAATTCATCACCGATGATAATGTATCGGAGAAACTGGCAGCATTGGATGGCTTGCTTGTAGCGCCGGGCTTTGGTCATCGTGGTGTAGAAGGAAAGATCGTTGCGGTAAAATATGCAAGGGAGAACAGGTTGCCTTTCTTTGGAATTTGTTTGGGAATGCAAATGGCCGTTATTGAATTTGCAAGGAATGTACTGGGATTAAAGAATGCGCATTCCACTGAAATGGATCCGGATACCAATGAACCCGTGATCGACCTGATGGACGAACAGAAAAACATCACAGCAAAAGGAGGCACTATGCGCTTGGGCGCTTATCCCTGCGATATCAAAGAAGGAACACTGGCCAGCAGGATATATGGAAAGGCAGCAGTCAGCGAAAGACATCGTCATCGCTGGGAATTCAATAATAAATACCTCGAACAGTTTGAAAAAACAGGAATGATGGCCAGCGGTAAGAACCCGGGAACCGATCTTGTTGAAATAATCGAACTGACAAATCATCCATTCTTTATTGGTGTTCAATATCACCCCGAATTAAAAAGTACGGTAGAGAATCCACAGCCCATCTTTGTTCATTTTATAAAAGCTGCAAAAGCTTATGCAGAGAGGAAGATGGAAGTAAAGAACCCGCTGTTACAAAGTGAAATGATCTAGTAAGCTGTTAGCTATTAGCTACTGGCTTTTAGCTGCAAGCCAATCCCGAAATTCGAGAGTTTACCGGCAGGATCGGGAACCCGCCGAAACACGCAAAGCTACAGGCTAATAACTAACAGCTAATAGCTGATTACCCTATCTTTGCCGCCTTTAACCACCGAAACTTTAGCGTGGGAAGTAATTAAATTTTTACACAGAATGAAGTTTGATCGTAATACCATCCTCGGTTTCCTGATACTGGGGGCCTTGTTCATTGGATACTTTGTTTATACAAGCAAAGAGCAGGGTACTTATCGGAAAAAGAAGCTGGAGGAAGCCAGGATCGAAAGAGAAAAATTTGTAAAGGATTCATTGATCAGCGATTCACTGGACCTGGTGAGGAACCCGAAGCGGGACTCTGTCAACCATGCACAGGATTCTATCCGGAAATTGACGGTGGCTAAGACGAGCATATTCAAACAGACCGGTGATTCTGCTGAAAAAACCATAACGGTAGATAATGACCTGATCAGGGTAACTTTTACAAACAAAGGCGGCCAGATAAAAAAAGTAGAATTAAAAAAATTCAAAGGGCAGGATAGTAACTGGGTACGATTAGCAGCAACTGATTTTGATAAAATAAGTTACAGGATCAATTCTGCGCAAACGGTTAACGGCGGCAGCGTTGAAAGCGGCGACCAGATCTTTGGTAAACTCGATTCTGTTACCAATGCCGATGGCAGCAAAAAAATATCGTACACATTGACCGGCGACAGTACCAGTTCCATTACGCATGAATTCATTGTAAAGAAGAATGATTACATGATCGATCTCAATGTAAGGGTAACAGGCGCCAATAGTTTATTCTATGATGGTAAAATGAATCTTACCTGGCAATATGCAGCCGCCAAACAGGAATCGGATATTTCTTATGAAAGAACAAATACACAGGTTGGTTATATAAAAGACGGAAGTTTTGATTATCACACGATCGGCAGAAGGAACAGTAAGAGCTTCGATGCATCAGTGAACTGGATGGGAATAAGACAACGTTTCTTTTTCGGGGCATTGGTAGCAAGGGATAAATTCTCTTCCGGTAAAATGGATTGGGAATATAAATCACTGCCCGATTCTATAAAGGAAAATACAGTAGTTCGTTCTATAGCTACCATGCAAATAGCAATACCTGCGGGAGTAGCACCAACCATTCCTTTTAGTATTTATTATGGTCCCTCCGATTATCATATCCTCAAGAAGTATGATATGAGGTTTGAAAAGATCGTAAACCTCGGGCAGGGTATCTATGCATTTGTACGCCCTTTGAATAAATTCGTTATCCTCCCGGTTTTCGATTTCATGAAAAGTCTCGCCGGTAATTTTGGTATCGCCATTTTATTCCTGACCATTTTTATCCGTTTATTGATATCGCCGCTTACGTATAAAAGTTACCTGAGCGGAGCAAAGATGAAAGCATTGCGTCCCGAGATAGCCGTTTTAAAAGAGAAACATGGTACCGACAGGCAGGCCATGAGCATGGATCAAATGAAATTGTTCAGGGAAGCCGGTGTAAATCCATTGGGAGGTTGTATCCCTGCTTTATTGCAGATCCCGATCTTCTTTGCGTTGTTCAGTTTCTTTAATTCGCAGGTAGATCTTCGCGGTGCAGATTTTCTTTGGTCCAGCGATCTTTCAGCATTCGATGCACCGATAATGTTTGGTACAGATATACCATTGCTGGGCGACCACCTGAGCCTTTTTAATATTACAGCCTGTATCACCAGTTTTCTTATTTCATGGTATAGTATGAGTATGTCGCCGGACCAGAGCAACCCGGTACTTAAATACATGCCGTATATATTCCCGGTATTCCTGTTATTCTTTTTCAATAACCTTCCTTCGGGTTTGACATGGTATTACACGGTTTCCAATCTTATCACATTGATCTTTCAGTATATCATACAGAACTATATTATCGATCATAATAAGATATTAGCCAAGATCGAACTGAACCGGAAAAAGCCGAAGACAAAATCCAAATGGCAGGAGAAAATGGAAGAAATGCAGGAACAGCAGAAAAAAATGAAAGAAGCGCAAAAAAAGAATCGCCGTTAGAAGCCGGATCTCGCTGTTCCGGCAAATAAAACGGAACAGGGTTTCATTTCCGTTCACCGTTAAAGTATTGATAAGAAAACCGTCCCGTATCCTGCAGGACGGTTTTTTCTTTCTTATTTCCGCTTAAATAAGAAGCCTTTTTCAACAGCTGCAACTTATTGTTTAAATTGGCACGTCTTTTACATAGACTAGAAGAACAAGTCCCAAACATGAAACAAGTCATTAAAATAACTTTCGTACTGCTTCTTACGATCTTCTCTTTGCAGGTAACTGCTCAGAAAAAATTGACAGAAGCTACTATCTCATACGATATAGTCATTAATACGAATAACAGCAAACCGCAGGCAGCCGACCTGCTTGATGGCGCAACAAGTGTTATATACCTGAAGGGTAATTCGAGCCGTTCGGAAATGGTCAGCTCCTTAGGTACACAGGCAACGATCGTTGATGGTAAGTCAGGCAATGTTACTATTCTTAAAGATTACGGTGAGCAACGCTATATGATCAAAATGACGCCTGAGAACTGGAAAGAGTCCAATAAAAAATATAACGGCATCACTTTTACTTATTTGAATGAGTTCAAAACAATTGCCGATTATTCCTGCCAGAAAGCGATCGGTAAATTCCCGTCAGACACCACTACGTTCACTGTTTATTTCTGTAAAGACCTGGTGCCTGTTAATAAGGATTTTGAATACCTCAACAGGAATCTGCCGGGGCTGGCTATGCAATATGAAGCAAGACTGGGAGATAAGATCGTTACGTATACCGTATCGAAGATCAACTTTAACCCGGTATCACAAATAAAATTTGATATCCCTAAATCGGGATACAGGTTAATGACCTATGAAGAAAGTAAGGGAGGAAATTAATTTCTCTTGAACTGCCTGTTGCTGAGATCGATCTTTACTTTATCAAACACCACTTTCTTTTTTAAAGGGATAGTGAAAGTAGTTCTTCCTTTTTGAAGAGTAACAACAGTATTGAGATTGATATATTTCTTATCGGTAGCGTTGTTGATCACTTTGGTTCCGCGGTAAGTATAACCTGAACGCATTGAAAATGCACCGGGTTTAGTAGCGGTACTCCTGGAAAGTAAGGATGACCTTGTAGTAGTCGCTTTTGATTTACCATCACCGAGTGTGGCAAAAGAAGCAACAGTAGAAACAGCTATCAGTAAAATGACGGCTGCCTTTCTGCCCAGAATTCTCCATATGGTTAGCCTCGGGTGGTTCATTACTACAAAAATAAAGACAAAAATGAATATAAAAGAAACCGTTTGTCCAGAAGTTTAGTACTTCATTAACGATGAAAGAAGATGAATTGTTACATAAGGATGCATTAAAAAAATCTTTATTTTGCACATTTGGGGAAAACTTAAGGCCCCGGATGCCCGTTTTTTTAATTTAACTTGTTGGTAATAACATACTTCAGGGGTCCCGAAGATTCGGGGCTGTCTGAGCCTTTATTCCGAAAGCTATCGGGATTAGCTCACCAAACCGAATAAAATGAAAGATAATCCTTACCGGGAAGATCGGGAACAACTTCGGGAACTGCTCAAACAATATGAAAATCTCAAAAATGGCCGTCAACATTCCTTCCTGGAAGAAGAAGCTTTTGGCCAGATCATCGACTATTACCAGGAAAAAGAAGATCTGCCCAAAGCCATGGAAGCTGCAAAGCTGGGAAGCAACCAGTATCCTTATTCCTCCTCATTACTTTTAAAAAAGGCCGATATACTGATCGCAAAACGAAGGTATGCCGAGGCCCTGGATACACTTGAGCAGGCATCATTGCTCGACAGTAACGATATCACTTTATATATTTTAAAAACGGATGCTTACCTGGCCCTTGATCAGCAGGAAAAAGCCGTTCAACTATTGAGCGAAGCCCTTGAACTGTTTACCGGCGAAGACAGGATCGAATTACTTTTCGAACTCGCCGATGTATATGATGACTACGAGGATTTCGATAAGGTCTTTGATTGCCTGAAAATGATACTTGAAGTAGATCCGAACAATGAAGAGTCTTTGTACAAAATATGTTTCTGGACAGACTTTACCGGCCGTAATGAAGAAAGTATCCGGCTGCATCAAAAGATAATTGATGATTTTCCTTATAATGAATTAGCATGGTTCAATTTGGCGGCCGCTTACCAGGGCATCAAATTATATGAAAAATCGATCGATGCTTATCAATATGCAGTTACTATCGATGAAAAATTCGATTATGCTTACCGCAATATGGGCGATGCCTATATCCGGTTGAGAAAATACCGCGAAGCTATTGAAGCGCTGGAAAGAGTGAATGAATTATCAAAACCTGAAGATGTTATTTTTGAAGCGATCGGTTATTGTTACGACCGGCTGAAGAATTTTGCCAATGCCCGTTTCTATTATCGCAAAGCGCAACACCTGCGGCAGGATGACAGCAAACTATTTTATAAAATTGCCTGTACCTATTTTAATGAAGGAAATTATGAAAGCTGTTTGAAGCAACTGGAACCCGCTTTGAAGATCCATCGTACGCAGGCAGAATATAATTTGCTGGCAGGAGAGTGTAAAATATTGCTGGGCCATTTCAAAGATGCGGTACAGTATTTTACGAATGTTGTTGGCGCCCGTCCTAAAAAAGCAGCCGGTTGGGAAGCATTGATCCGTTGTCTTTATAAAGGAGCTTATTTTGATGAAGCTGTTGAGCAATCGGATGCCGCTTTACAGGTTACCAACCAGAAGCCGATATTCCTTTTTTATAAAGCAGCCGCTCTCTTTGGCGCAGGAAAAACAAAAGAAGGCATTCTTCAACTGGAAAGAGCATTGGAAAAAGCGCCCAAATTATTGAAGAAATTTATCGAACTGAATCCATCCATTTTACAAAACCAGTTGGTAGTGGATGTGCTGGCACGTTGCAAGCGTGGCCGTCAATGGTGACGGCAATCGGCAATCGTGAATCGTGCAATCGTGCAATCGTGAATAGTATCCTACTATTTGAATAGACTTTCGTAGTCTTGAATCTTATAATCTTGCTACTATAAGGGGTTACTGCAAAAGCTGAAGCCATTGACGATTGCCGATTGCCGATTCACGATTGCCCTTTCTTCCCTATTTTTGCGACCATGAATTTTAACCTGTCACAAATACCGGAAAGAATAGCAAAGCCACGACAATCAGGATTGACGATGGTAATGGATAAAGGCCTGAGTGTAGAAGAAGCAAAGAATTTTATGAGTGCTACCCACCCGCATGTGGATATGGTAAAACTTGGTTTTGGTACTTCATTCGTTACGCCCAATCTTAAAGAGAAACTCGAGATATACCGCAGTTATGATATCCCCGTTTATTTCGGCGGCACTTTATTCGAGGCTTTCCTGATCCGCAACCAGTTTGATGATTATATCAGTGTATGCAAGGAGTTTGGTATATCTTATATGGAAGTAAGCGATGGCTCTATCACTATTCCGCATGCAGAGAAATGCGGCTATATTGAAAAACTCACCAAACACGGAACCGTATTAAGCGAAGTGGGCAGCAAAGATGCGGCGCATATCATTCCTCCTTATAAATGGATCGAGTTGATGAAAGCTGAACTGGAAGCCGGTTCTACTTATGTCATCGCAGAAGCAAGAGAGGCGGGTAATGTTGGTATCTATCGTGGCAGCGGTGAAGTAAGAGAAGGATTGGTACAGGAAATCCTTACACAAATAGCTGCAGAAAAAATAATCTGGGAAGCTCCGCAAAAAGCACAGCAATTATATTTTATCGAATTGGTGGGTTGTAATGCCAACCTTGGAAATATTGCGCCTTCCGAAGTGATACCGCTGGAAGCGATGCGTATCGGTCTTCGTGGAGATACCTTTACTTTATACCTTGATAAAAAAGAAAATGCATGAGTTCCATGACTCCCCTTCCGGGGTTGGGGGCATGAGGCTATTCGGACTGATCGGTTATCCTTTATCTCATTCTTTCTCTAAAAAATATTTTACAGAGAAGTTTGAAAAGGAAGAGATAACCGGATGCGGGTACGAATTATTTTCACTCAAAACCATTGACGAACTTTCTTTGTTGCTGAACGATCATCCCGAACTGGAAGGACTGAATGTGACAGTGCCGTATAAAAAACAGGTTCTCCGTTTTTTGAACGAGTCCCGTATTCCCGCAGGATTGGATGCCTGCAATTGTATCAATATAACCAATGGCAAATTGGTAGGTTATAATACAGATATCACCGGGTTTTGAATTAAGCATCAAACCATTATTGCGGCCGCATCATCAAAAGGCATTGATATTGGGTAATGGCGGCGCTACGGCAGCCGTTGTATTTGTATTTAAGAAATTAGGGATCGGTTTTACGATCGTTAGCAGAACTCCCGGTGACGCTTCCCTATTAAATTATAAAAAAGTAAAGGCGGCAACTATAAAGGAACATAGTATTATCGTTAATACAACTCCTGTAGGAATGTATCCTGGCGAAAATGATTGCCCGGCTATTCCTTATCAATATATTTCCGGCGAACATCTTTTGTATGATCTTATTTATAATCCTGCAAAAACACTGTTCCTTCAAAAAGGCGAAGAAAGAGGCGCCACGATCAAAAATGGGGAAGAGATGCTGATGTTGCAGGCGGAGGAGAGCTGGAGGATATGGAATCAGTAGATAAAAACTAATAGATAATAACTAAAAGTGGGGTCGTTTAAATTTAAACGACCCCACTTTTAGTTAATAGTTTTTATCTTTTATCTAATCCCATCCTCGCTTCACCAGGTATAGCAACGATCTTCTTCTTCTCATAGTCATAACAGATCATACCAGTTTTAGCAGCGGCAACAAGTATTTTTTTATCATCCTGTGTCTGCCGGATGACCTCCAGTTTATAAAAAAGTTCAAAACCGATCTTCGATATCTCGCCGGCTGTTACGGAAGCGATAACTGTATCGCCATAAAATAATTCACTTTTAAATTCGATGGCTGCATCGGCCATGATCATTCCCACACCCGCAAAACTCATTTCCGAATAACCGAGACTTGACAAGTATTGCACCCGGGCTTCATGAATGATGGATAAGATCGTATCATTACCTACATGATCGCCATAATTGATATCGGTGATACGAATGGGTATTGTGCAGGAGAAATTGAAATGTTCCGGTAATTGGATCTTTATTCTTGCCATGCGCTAATTTACGCTAATGTAAACGCTGATTGGGTTAATTAGCGTTACTGATCTTCCAGCGATCTGATAAGACTCAGGATATCTAAGAAACTACCGGTTGAATGTCCTGTTGGAGAGCAGGCCATTTTTTCTTTCCAGCGGCTCATTTGATCAACACATTCTTTATCCTGCTCTTCGCCGGATACACAGCAAACCATATTACTTAATTTTTTTGCCATGCGAACAAAGTGACCATCGGCTGTCATTAAAACGATATAACGATTGCTAAGATCGGAAGGATCTCTTTCTGCAACATAATTCTCTGCCGGGTCAAGCACTTCTGTATTGGAAGCAAAACTATAAGCGGCTGCAATATTCTTTAATTTATGCGTATTGGAAGGCATATCCAATTTTGCAAATGTTTTCTTACTTGCTTCCAATGCCGCATCGTTGCGGGCTTCATCTGTTTTATCGGTATTGATCTCCGGTTCGCGGGTCGTTGTTACGGGATCGGTGACTACAACAGAAGTTCCGGCACTGTCATTTTGCGGTTGTGTTGTTTCAACAGAAGCCACGACAGCTTTCTTTTTATTATTTATTAATTGTACAGCGCCCAATGCAACAAGCCCGATAATAACTGCTGCTGCCGCATAGCGCATCCACGGAACAATAGCTCTGCGTTTCGGAGCCGCTATTTCATTTTCGGGATCCAATGCTGCCTGGATATTATTCCATATCCCGGCCGGGGCCGCTACTTCAGCTTCATATAATTTGGAAGGAAAAACATGATGTAGTTCTGATTCATCCAGTTCAGCGGCGATCTTATCCCAAACACCCGGGGGAGGCGTTACTTCGTGGCTAAGTATCTTATGTTGTAGTCCGCTGTTCATTATTTCGATTGAGCACCCCTGTGCTGGTCAATAAATCGTTTTACCATATCCTGCAATATCACTTTAGCTCTCGACAATTGCGATTTGCTGGTCCCTTCACTGATGCCCAGCATATCGGCGATCTCTTTATGCGTATATCCTTCCACTACATACATATTGAAGACCGTTCTGTATCCCGGCGATAGTTCCTGTACCAGCGCCATGATATCTCTCGCTGCCAGGTCGTCCAGTACAGAAAGATATTTGCCTTCAATAGTGTTCTCTTCTTTTTCAGTTACCGGCATCAAATATCGTTTGCGGCGAAAATGTTCGATGGCTGTATTCACAAAAATTCTCCTGATCCAACCTTCGAACGAACCTTCACTCCGGAAACTATCCAGCTTTTTAAAGACCTTGATGAATCCTTCCTGTAAAATATCCTCGGCTTCTTCGGAACTACCGGCATAACGCAGGCAAACAGCATACATCCGTGGAGAAAAACGGCGGTACAATTCTTCCTGCATTCGGCGGTTACCAGCCAGGCATCCAACTATTAAGTCGCTTTCGGGAATATTTTGGTTGCGTTCAGGGGTCAAGGTCGGTGGGTTTGTTTATAAGCTGTTCAAAAATGCTACCAGTTTTTCAGTGGCCCTGGCCCGGTGGCTGTATTTTGTCTTTTCTTCCATGCTCATTTCTCCAAAAGTTTTGTCGGAACCAAGGGGAATGAACACCGGATCGTATCCAAAGCCATTATTGCCCCGTTTTTCTTCGATTATTTCCCCTTCACAGATCCCTTCAAATAAGGTTTCTTTGCCATCTATTAACAGTGAAATAACAGTGCGGAACCTTGCAGCACGGCTTGTTTTACCGGCCAAATTACTCAAAAGCTTGTCAATGTTAGCATCAAAAGAACGATCGTCTCCGGCATAGCGGGCACTTTTTACTCCGGGCTCGCCATCCAGGGTTTTTACTTCCAAACCGGTGTCCTCGCTAAAGCAATTAATACCTGTCATCTGGTAAATAACAGTTGATTTTTCTGTTGCATTCGCTTCCAATGTAGCATGCGGCTCGGGAATATCTATATCGATACCGGCTTCTTTCAACGCGATGATGTTGAATGCAGAGCCCGTAATGGAACGCATCTCATCCACTTTGTGTTGATTGTTGGTAGCGAAGATCAGTTTCATAATCTGCAATATCCGAAAAGTTCAAATATACCCTGAGCTTTAGGTAAGATGAACCATTATAGCTTCTTAAGAATAGCGTGCATTTCGTCAATGCTTTTTAATTCACTCCCTTGTACCTCGCCGGAAAAGATCTCGGCGTATTTCCTTAAGAAGGTGGCATGGTCAAATGCGGAATTATTTGTTGAAGAGATCAGGCTCTGAATATCGTCCCTGGTCTTAAATAATTGGTGAATTAGTTTTTTACATTCCTCAAACGATGTAAGTCTTGCATTTGACAGGTCAAATTCTTTTTTAAATTCATAATAGCCGAAATTCACATTCCCGTTATCAAGATCGCCCAGTATTTTATTGGTCTTTACAAAGGTGATCCGGTCTTTTGACATAAACATAGCTGTTGCAAGATACCCGATATAGCTTTGCAGGTTCTTCTCATCGATCAGGTAAAAAAAATTCAAAAGCGATCCTTTGATAATATGGGTATTAAGATGATTAAAGTGATTGCTCGGATCGTGAAAGTCATTCACCAATTCCTTTAAATGCTCCTGGCTTTCATACCCTTCCGGGTCCAGGTTCTTATCCAGGGTAGTAAGAAGTTTTTTATCGATAGCTATAACACGTATGATATGTTTATTATGATTCAATGCCGCATCGTAATTGATCTCCATGAATTCCTTACGGCCCTGTGATTTGTTTTTATAGGTTAAAAAAGGCTGCGAGGTCCAAAACCCAAGACTTGAAAGAGTGATGTAGATATCGCCGTCGCTCATTATCTTTTGGATGATACTTTTGAATATTGCCCTGATATACTCATAATTTTTTTGGGAAGTAAGAGTTAAAGTGCCATGCCTCAGCGAACGGAACAATTCAAGTTCGCGGTCGAGCCTGATGGTGGTGTACCTGTTGATATAAGGATTGTTACTTGAATATATCTCATTAAGCAGGGACTCGAGGTCATTCAGTTTCTCATTGTTTCTCTTTTGCAGATCTTTAAGATCTTTCAAAGACCAGATCTCTTTTTTTATCTCGCTTAATTGTTTACCCCTGATATCATCAAACTCGTTTCGTAAGATGATTTCGTAGAGAAAGCTGAGTATTGCAACAGGACAGAGTGAGATGCCTATTTCAGAGATCCATGCTATCCCGTATTTGTCACCGAGGATGATCGCAATGATCCCGACAGCCAGCAGAAGCAATAATACCAGCCAAAGAAACTTACCGAGAAACTTGCGCAAAGGAGAAGATGACATTGTATGATTTTCCCCTTAAATATAATCTTTTTTGCTTCGGGAAAACGGGTTATCACCCTTTCTGTCAACTCAACAGGTATCCTGCATCTAATAGTCTAAAGGTTAAACAATCTTTTCAAACAAACCCACAATTTGCTTTTTTGCAATTTATCATTTTCCAATTCTGTCAATGAAGGAGAATATAAAAAAGTAGCATTGGAAAATGCCTGTAATTGGTAATGAGGAAAATTCATGGGTAAACCGAAAGCAGGCGGCTCTACATCAAAAAGGAAAACAATTTTTGATTTAAAAAATGGAATAAGTTCTTTATAGGAGGCTTCTGGATGATTGTTGAGATTTAGGATCGCCACATCGGCGAGACTTATTTTACAGGCTGCCAGCATGGTGGTTAAAAGATCCAATCCTGTATCCGGTATATGAACTGCATCGGTGTAGCGAACAATAATGAGAATATTCTTTTGATTTTCACCCAACCATTTCCACCCGGATGCTGAAACAGGCTCTTCAATTTTTTTTTCTGCAGGAGCCTGGGCCGGGGTTTCGCCTTCTATAAGCGATGACCTGTAAAGATCAACTACAAGCTGGGGCGTTAACTGGATATCATTGATGTTCATAAACGGCCGGCAATATTACAGGTGGGGAGTTTGTTTTTTCGTTTCTTTGACACGGTAAAAATAAACTTTTATGATCGCAGCCATGGATATTTCAATTCGTAAAGCGGAAAGAAGCAAATTGCAGGAACTGAATCTCGACGATCTTCCTTTTGGCCGTTATTTCACCGACCATATGCTGGAAGCGGATTATGAAAATGGCGAATGGAAAAACGTGGAGATAAAACCGTACCAGCCCTTATTATTGAATCCCTCCGTTGCTGCATTGCATTATGGCCAGGCCATCTTTGAAGGCGTCAAAGCATATAAAGACAGGGAGGGCAATGCTTTTATTTTTCGTCCTGCAGATAATTACAAACGTTTCAATATTTCAGCAGAGAGAATGCAAATGCCGTCTGTGCCGGAAGAATTATTTATGGAAGGAATGCGGCAGCTGATCAACCTGGATAAAGGCTGGATACCAACCAAAGACGATCATTCTCTTTATATCAGGCCTTTTATGTTCTCCTCCGATGAAGTGATCGGTGTAAAGCCTTCGGAAACGTATAAGTTCATGATCATTTTAAGTCCCACCGGACCTTATTACAGTGCACCGATGCGTATCTATGTCGAGGAAAAATATGTAAGGGCTGTTCCGGGTGGGGTGGGTTATGCCAAAGCTGCCGGTAATTATGGGGCAGCCATGTATGCAACAGCGCAGGCGAAGAAAAAAGGTTATGACCAGGTATTGTGGACAGATGCATTTGAGCATAAATATGTACAGGAGATCGGTACGATGAATGTTTTTTTCATCATTGGTAATACCGCTATCACCCCCGGTTTGGAATTGGGAACTATCCTGGATGGCGTTACAAGGCAAAGCACTATCACTCTTTTAAAAGAAATGGGATTTACGGTGGAAGAAAGAAGGCTGAATATCGATGATATCATCGAAGCTTATAAAGCCGGTTTATTATACGAAGTATTCGGAACAGGCACGGCCGCTACGATCTCCCTGATCAAAGAATTGCGGTACAAGGATTTTGAAATGAAATTCGATGTGGAGAACTGGAAGACAGCCCCGACCGTAAAAAAATGGCTGACCGATATCCGGGAGGGCCGGAGAGAGGATAAGTATGGGTGGATGCACCGGATTTAGATGACAGAGGATAACTGACAGGTGATAGTTAAGTCCCTCTTTTACAATGATTCCTATACTTTTCCACAAAACCGATCAGACCTGGTGGGTAAACATGCATTCCCGGGAAAAATTATCATCTGTCATCTTTACAATTATCATCTTCTTCCCCTACCTTTGCCGTCCCAAAAACAGGGATAAAATAAAAGTCAGGAATGCCTACAATTCAACAGTTAGTACGTAAAGGAAGAGAGATCATCAGGGCTAAAAGTAAATCAAGAGCTCTTGATGAGTGTCCTCAGCGTCGCGGTGTATGTACAAGGGTATATACTACCACACCGAAAAAACCAAACTCAGCACTTCGTAAAGTGGCAAAAGTTCGTTTGACAAATAAAGTAGAGGTCATTGCTTATATCCCGGGTGAAGGGCATAACCTGCAGGAGCACTCGATCGTGTTGATCCGCGGCGGAAGGGTAAAAGATCTTCCGGGTGTTCGTTATCACATCGTTCGTGGTTCATTGGATACAGCCGGTGTAAAAGACAGGAAGAAGAGCCGTTCTAAATATGGTACGAAGAGAGAGAAAGCCAAGAAATAATCAATGATTTCGTGGATTCGAAAGATTGCACGGATAAAAAATTAATAAGTAATTCAAGTTTAAGTCATGCGGAAATCACAAGCAAAAAAACTCCCTTTAGCTCCGGATCCAAAGTTCAATGACAAACTGGTAACAAGGTTTGTAAATAATCTTATGTGGCAGGGAAAGAAAAGCGGCGCTTTCAATATTTTTTATGATGCGCTGGATAAAGTTGCCAAACAAACCAGTGAAGAAGGTTACGAGGTTTGGAAAAGAGCATTGGTAAATGTTACACCTGCTGTAGAGGTAAGAAGCCGTCGTATCGGTGGCGCGACTTTCCAGATCCCTTCTGAAGTACGTCCTGACAGGAAAGTTTCATTAAGTATCAAATGGCTGATCCGTTATAGCCGCGAAAGAAATGGTCGTAGTATGGCTGATAAATTAGCTAACGAGATCGTAGCAGCTTCCAAAGGTGAAGGCGCTGCATTCAAGAAAAAAGAAGATGTACACCGTATGGCTGAAGCTAACAAAGCTTTTGCGCATTTCAGGGTATAATTAAGATATCGCAAAGGGATTCCTTGGGAACAAGACTAACTTCCTATAGACCGCCTGTTGTAAAACGGGTGGTTTTTTATTTTGTACCTGGTCTATTGATCTCCAAGCAATTTCTTGTGAAAATCTTTGAGCACTCGTGCTTTTATTTTTTCCGTTCCGATCCGTATTTCCAGCCTTGCCTGCACAAGGCGGTTATTTTTCTCCAGCCTTTTTAAAATTACATCCTGTTGTAGTCCTAACCATAGACGGTCGCCTTTGGTTTTCTGTGTTTTTGGAAGAGTGGCCAGTAGTTGATCCACGGTATTCAGCCAGTTCAGGTCTTCCTTTTCCTTTTTGATCATTTCATCCAATCGTTCCTGGAGTATACAGGAAAGGGAATGGGCATACTGTGCATCCAATAGTATCCTTTCTTCACGCTTTGCCGGGTCTTTAGAAAAGCGGGTCTCTGTTTTCCTGATCGAGATGATTTTGGCAGCAGTTTTCCCAAATTGCTGGTAAGCAAACACCAACTCAGCTTTTTTTATTAAAGAAGAGGGACCCAACTGCCGTGATCCGTGCTTGCCTGTATGCGTCATACTCAAGAGGGTGGTGGAGACACCTAAATATTTAGCAAGATCCTTCTGACTTACTGGCAACTCGCGGGATTTTCGTGATGGTCTCATGTAAATTATTTTTGTGTAAATTAAAAAAATTTACACAAAAATAATTTACATGGAAAAAAATGTTTTGAGTCACTACTGCCGGTTTGGACGACGATTCCTGTTCGCACCAGGTGCAGGTATTTTTTTCCGTTTAGACTTTATAATAAGGAAACGACATAACTTTCGGATTGCATACGCCTGCCTTTAAAAAATAGTGTTCATTCATTTCAACCACCAATAATGAGTAAAAAATTTTTCCTGACTGCACTATTCTTTGCAGCATTTTTCCTGTTTACCGGAAGGGCAGCAAAAGCGCAGTGTACCATTCTTTCCTACAAATCATTAAAAGTCCTGTGGGATACCAAAGCGAAGGAAGATAAGCTGCTGGAGCTGGGCTTTGAAAAACGTTCCACTTATTTTGCCCGTTGCAAGATGGAGATGTGCAGCATACATGATTCCATCAGCAAGAATTTCAACGAATTCTTATTTATTTACGATGATGAAGTGATGTATTCTTTCTCCGATAAAAGTGCTTACCTGAAGCTGAGGACCGAAGTAAAGGAAAAAGCTAGATACGCTGGTTTTGCCATAATCGAAGATGTAAAACGTGAATATTATACCGACGGCAAGCTCTGCTACTGCTTTTATATAGGCGATCGAAAATGCCTCAGCACGAACATTGCCGATTATAATGTAGGTTTTTTGGAAAAAGTGCCTTCGTATGTGGAGAAGGAGTAATGGGGTTTGGATAACAGGATCAGCGATCTCTGCGATTCCGGCGTTTCGTCGTTCTTGATATTGGGTGATTCGATTGTAAAGATTATCCACGGATATTCTGCTTTCTTATCTTTTCAATAAAGGACCTGATTCGGTCCACTTATCAATGGTTTCATCCTCGTGAAATTTCCTTTGCTGATAAGTCCTCGTCGGAGAAGGGAATTGGCTGTAAAGCCAGGTTTTGACCGATGGGGACCGGCTATTCTTCTTTTTTTAACGCTTTGTTCAGCGCTTCTGCAACCTTTTCAAAATTTTTTTCCCAGCCAGCCCAATTGCTGAGTTGCAGATGCCTCCATACAAGTACCCTATCATAGAGGTGCAGGTTGAGCCCGGTGCGCTCTGAACTTTGAATTTCTATTCGATAGCCTTTATCCTTTTGAACAGAGGCTGAATAGTTATATAATCCAGTGTTCAAAATAAACCGGTACACAGTGGAATCCCTGTAGATACTATTGGAATCAAACTCCGCCTTTGTGATATAGGCCGTTTTTCCTTCATATAGCTTTATAAACTTTTCTACAAACTCGATCATTTTTCTATCTACTTTCTGATCAAGTTTACTGTCATTTTTATCTGGTTCTTTTTTCAGGATCACCAGTATGCAGCCGCTGCAACTCTTAAACTCCGGGGGAATATTCTCTTTATATACTTTTTGCGAATTAACACTGCTGCAATAAAGCAGGCAAAGGATAACCGGTAAAAGTCTCATAAAACGCAGTTTATTAAATTTACAGAAAATTGCGGAAGCATCTGCCAAAATATATCGTTTGCATGAAAATGATGCAGCGGTCTTTCCCGCTATAGTTGGCCAGTTAATTTTATTAAAGTATTGTCCTGGGAAGCGAACAAGGGTAGAAGCATTGGTTACGCATACCAGGCATGGACTGATCATTTTTCAAAAATGTTTTTCAAAGTTGATAAACTGCTATCCATATCTTTCAATACATGTTTTTCCATCATTGGTATCAGGATGTTCAAAGGATATTTCAATGTGCCGGCATTACTCCATGTCACTTTGGTTTGATCAGCGGGTAAAGATTCCGTCTCCATGATTATACTGGCAGTGGCTGTCATCGGTTTTATAAAACGGATCTCTGTTTCAATTCTTTTTCCTTCAATGATGTTCTTAATTTCCTTTTCTCCTGCACCCGCATTTTTATTTCCGCTCCACGCATAAATATATCCGACTGTTCCATCTGTTCCTTTGAATTCTCTTTTCCTGTCGGCGCCGGCCATTGCATGTTTGTTGAACTCGTCCTGGTTCCTGAGCAGTTTTATATAGTCAAATACTTTTTGCGAGGGCGCATTAATGATAATTTCACGCCTGACATAATGTTCCTTCTTCATGAAAAGAGCAATGATCAACAGCAAGGCAATAATGCCTGCCACCACCAGCAGGATCGTAACTATGATATTCATTTTATTTTTTTTTAAATGTAGTCCCTTTCATAATTATTTTCACTCCTTACGAAGATGCTGATAATTCAATCTTTTATCAATACCGGTTTGGTCATATATCCTTCTGCGGGGTTTATGCCGTGAATGTACAAATTTAGGATTTCAGGTATATGAGATGACGGTATTCCACAGGCTTTTTCAACCTAGCATGGTTATTGTCGCTACACTACAGCTTCCATTAACTCAAAAGAAAAAAATATCATGAGAAAACAATTGTTATTCTTTGCCTTTGCTGCACTCACTTTATTTAGTTCATGCGATAAAAATAATGACGACAATATAACTACTGCCAGTGTAAGCAATACGGTCACTACGGGTACATGGCGGATCACTTATTACTGGGATACCGATCACGAAGAAACCTCCAATTTTACCGGCTATTCTTTTACATTTACCGGCGGTAATGCGGTGACTGCTGTGAATGGCGGAACAACTGTTACCGGCACCTGGCAAACAGGTAATGATAATTCAACCGTAAAGCTTGTCATTAATTTTGTAAGCCCCGGTAATTTTTCAGAATTAAGCGAAGACTGGCATGTGCTTGAAAGAACGAATACGAAGATCAGGATGCAGCATGTAAGTGGCGGCGGCGGTGGAACGGACCTTCTTACTATTGAAAAGAATTAATAGACCCCGTAAAATAGTTTAAGTGGCAATGTATATCCAGGCTTGTAAACCGGATCGCAAAGTCACTTGAATTCTTTTATAATTCCCCGGCTCGTATTTATCAGCCTGCAGCAATTCTTCCCCGGATATTTCAAAGGCAGTTCCTTCAACTTTATCAGCGATATTATTTGTTGCGGTCAATGTGCGCTGGTATTTGTCTTCGCCTTTGGCAAGAAACGCTTCGTCCTTTATTTCGATCGTAGAAATTATATACCCTTTCAATACATCTTTAGTTCCTTTTAAAGCCCGGCCAAATAATTCCCACTGGACCTTTCCTTTTTGTAATGTTCCGTATGAGAAAAGAAATTCTTTCATCAGGATTATTATATTATAATTTTTTCTTCCTGTTTTACCAAAGCAGGATGTATCGTAGTCCTTTTTTTAAAAAGAATATCTCACAAGATAGTTTCTTCCTTTACGGTTATATAGGTTAGTTTTAATGGTCATCTTTTTACAAAGAGCCTGACTCTCCGGGAACCTTTCCTTTTTCACATTCGGCAAAAATATTATTATGAAAAAAATTGCTATTATCCCTGTTTTAATTTTTTATGCATTGACCGCGGCGGCCCAGCTTAGCGAAAATAATATTCTTACAGAATGGCGCTTAACCAATCCTTTTGGTATCAAAAGCGGCACCGAGACGGAAATGTTCTGGACATCGGGCCGGGTGAATGATATACTGGAGATCGATGATAGTACGATCCTGACAGCTTCCGACGGTAGCGGTGTATGGAAGGTGCGGCGCGGGGGAGGCAGCGCCGTTGGTTATAGTAAGCAATGGAATACACCGGATATGCAAACACTGTCGAAATATAATATACCCGGTACTAACCGTACACTTTATTTTGCAGGAGGCAGTACGAGCATGGGAACACCGGGAAGCGGTCTCCCGGGAAGCCGCGGCGCTTTGTATCAAACAAAACATGCTTCCGCAGTACCACTGTTGGAGGAATGGGAGCCGGTTCCCTTAGGAACTATCCCGCTGGGTAGTATCATAGGCCCCATCAATAAAATTTTAGTGTTGCAGGAATTAAATAAGATCGTTCTTGCTACAGCGAATGGTATCTGGTCTTCAAACATACCTGCTTCGGGACTGCCGCGGGATTACGTATTCAGGCCTGCAATATTTCCCGCTAATTATACACATGCATTCTATGACCTTACAGAATCATCCGGGAGCGGTGTAGTTGCTTCGGTCTTTGGTAGTGAAACCCCCGGAAGTACAAGAGGAATTTTTTGGGGAAGTTTTTCAGGAAACGTTTTAAATTTTTTGCCATCAAGGATCAATGGCCTGGTGCCGGGTGAAGAAATATTGATCGGTACTACTTCGGTCAGTTCATGTAATGCTGCAAAAAATGTGGTGTATGCCATCGCGGCAAGAGATACAGGTAGTGCATTGCCATTGGCTTTTTTAAGATCCACCAATGGCGGACAGTCTTTCAACAGGCTGCCCATTGTCATCACCAATAATATCAGTCCCCAGTTTGGTATATCAGGAATGTTCAGGACCAATTGTATTGATGTGCATCCGCTGAACCCTGCTGTGGTTGCTTTTGGATGGGTGCACGGTCCTTTTATTTCAAGTAATTCAGGCGCCAGTTTTGTGGAAGTGGAAAGTTTTTTGTCGCATGATGATAAGGCATCGCTTGTATTTTCAAAGATCAATATGAACCGGCTCTACCTGGGATGTGATGGCGGTGCAGTTTCTTTTAACAACTTTCGTAATAGTGATAACTATGGTGTTGATCTTACCTGGAACATGCGTCTTCCGACACTTCAATTTGTTGGCCCGACGGGCCGTGGCTGGTGGGGAAAATTAGGAGTTAAGAATGATCAAATAGGCGGCGGCCTGCAGGATAACGGTGTTGTGCATAGTGAAAATGGTCAGCGCTGGAAATATATCCAGATCGGTAGCGACGGAAGCACAGTTCTGTACCCCGCTTGCGGGGGGATATTATGGTCAAATGGAAGTTATAATGTGGTTTACCGTAATGTATCGGGTACCGACCTTGCCATCCCGATCACCGTATTTGCTCCCGGCGCTCTGAGAACCAATAACACTTTATTTGGAGTAATGTGCCTTGTTAACGGTACCGAAAGAAGAAGGAATGCAAGGGGTCAAAGCATGTATGCAGTAGCCGGCAATCGTTTTGATACCATTAATGGAATGGGCGAATTGAATAATATCTATGGCATTTTTGCAAATACTGATGGTACGGGTATGCATGCAGAGTTCCTTGTAACTGTAACAGCTGCTCAAAGTTTAACTTCAGCAATAAGCAGCAATGGGAGTGATGAAATATTGGTAGGAAAAGCAAGTAGTTGCCTGGTGCACCAGGTATGGTGGGATAGAAATGGCCGCCTCGGCCAGGCCACCGGTTCTGGTATGCCTGCGAGAAACGATTTTCGGGCAGTAGCGGGAGGCGTGATAGATATACCGGGTTCATTCGAAGGCTTTGCTTTTCGTATGGATGAAAACGGTGTTGGCACCGTTTATTATACACCCGATGGTGTAGTATGGAATAACATATCCTCCGGCCTGCCTCCTGAAGCTTTTTATTCCATGGATCTTTTTAGAAATTCGTGTAAAGAGATATTATTTGTTACAACAGATAAAGCTGTTTATGCTACGACTAATAAAGGAGCAAGCTGGACAAATGTTTCTTTTGGACTTCCTTTTGTGGCGCATTGTTCGGATATACATGTAGTGCCTTCCGATAACTGTACTACGGATATATATCTTTCCACTTATGGGTGGTCCGTATGGAAAGCGGGCATTAAGTAAAGAAAGATTCAAAAATTCCGTGGTAGATCAGGTGTTTCGGTTAATTGCGTATTGAACTTGTATGTGACTTTATTAATTATCCATTGTGATAATGACATTGCCGTCTTTTGACATAGTTAAATGCTTCAGCGATCCGGATCGTTATAAGCCGGGATCGAATGAAGCGCTTTACCTAATTGTGTATTGAATTCTTCCGGCGCTTCTATCATTGGATAATGACCGGTGCCTTTTACGGTAAATATTTTATAGCCTTTTCCGCAGTACTTGTTGAGAGATGCTGAATCAACCAACGGGCCCTGGCCATTATCGCTGAGTACCAGCAGTAAAGGGAATTTAAGTTTTGGTGCAATTTGTTTTTCATTTTTTCCTTCCAGTATCAATGATCGTATGGTGGGAATAGCTACACCTGGATCTGCGCTTGTAAAATCGTTGACCACTCTTTGCTTAATACTGTCGGCAGTCGTTGCGGAAAATAAATATTTCAAAGCATGTTCTTTTGCCTGGCTGGCATAATCATTTTTCATTTTATCGAAATAATCATTCAATTCTTTTAATTGTTCTTCACTGTGTTCAACACCTAATGCACGCAGGTTATCAATACCGACAATGCCAATGATCTTATGGGGGATGCTGTCATAGATATGCAGGGCAATATTGCCGGCCATTGAATGGGCAACGAGGATCACGCTGTCCGAATCCAGTTGCCGGATGATATCGATGATATCCCCGGCATAAGACCGGATCGTCCAGTCGTTCCTTTTCACTTTTGATTGGCCATGACCGGCAAGATCGAGGGTCAATACACGATATTCTTTTTCAAACGGCTCACCTGGTCATTCCAATAAGTTTGATTGATGCACCAGCCATGAATGAATACAATGGTTTTTGAGCCATCGCCGCTAAGGTGATGATCCAACGGTGTATCGATCTTTATTTCCTTTTTCTTTTCCTGTGAATGATGACAGGCAACGGCAAAAAAGAATATTGATAAAAGAAAAATGTATCGCATGTTATTTTATTTGTCATTGGTAAACTGGATCAGGTCCCAGAGATTTCCATAAAGATCTTTGAAAACTGCAACGGTGCCATAGTCTTCGGTTTTAGGTTCTCTTACAAATTCAACACCGTTGTCCCGGAATTTTTTATGATCCCTTTCAAGATCATCAGTCTTTAAAAAAAGAAAAACCCTGCCGCCTGTTTGGTTGCCGATACGGCTTCTTTGTTCGTCGCCGACGCCTTTGGCAAGTAATAAACAACATTCGCCGGAGCCCGGCGGTTTTACCAGCACCCATCTTTTTGTTTCGCTTTGCGGAGTATCATCCAGTAAAGTGAAACCTAATTTCTGTGTATAGAATTGGATCGCTTCGTCGTAATCATCCACTACCAATGCGATATGAACTATTCTTTGATCCATGCTTTCAAATTGAAGAAAGATAAAAGTAAGACAACTTCAGTTTGATCGCAAGACGAAGAATGTATATGACCCGGATAAAATCATTTCGTTCCCGGGAAACCATCCATGATCCACTTGTCGATCTGCGTTCTTCCAACAAGATCGGCCAGGATATCTGTTTTGAATGCTACAGGTACAAGATACTGGCTATCGCTGCTATAGCTGCGTTTTACCAATATGATATGAGGTACGCCGGGAATTTTAGTGTTATTCAGGTATTGATAAGCCAGCTCATCTGGTAAAAAGAACCGATCGATATCTCGTTCGGGGTTGAATCATATTTATTTATAAAAGATAAACCTTCTTTCAGATCGGGGATAAAAAACGATACCAAATACCGTGTAAAAACGGGTCGCTTCTTTTTTTCATTTGCGGTAATTATGTATCATGCGTTTCGTTATTGTTTTTGAATTGATTTTTTAGGATTAAAATTATTTTTATGAAACACTTTCCTGTTTTTTTACTTGCCGTGGTTTTGCCATTCCAGGTTTTATTAAGCCAGGATGAGCCTGATACTGACAGAACAACTTCCTATGCTGAAAAAGTTGTTTCTTCAGAGTATAGCATACGTTTCAAGAATACCGATGAAAAGACCAGTTTCAAACTTTTAAGAGAATTCCTGAAAGAAAAAGAAGGATTACTGGAAGCGTATAAAGGCAGAATTAAAAAGGATAAGCGAAGATGAGTTCGGTGACCCGGTTGAGGTCGACACGTCGGATAATGATATGTACAGGAGCCAGATCCAGCAATTAAAGAGAGCTATAAAGAAAGGATCTGAAGACGATACAAAGGTTATTATTCCCCAACGCTTTTATTTTCGGCAAATGTTTCCGCCGACTTACAGGAGCCGTTTTAAAGATGATATGATACGCTGACGGTCGCGGAGATCAATTCAGCCATCAGCGAGAAAGAAAGAACTATCAAAGATGTGGTCAGCAAGTTTGAAACATTTACAAAAACCAAAAAAATAATCGAGGCAAGCATAAAAAATGTTACCAGCGATATAAGTAAATGCACCCGCCAAATCGATTCGGCCTTGGCGCCTGAATACCAGCAACAGAACTTTCAGAAAAGCGATCAGTATCAGTTTTTCCGCTTTAATTGGATTACTCCTGTCCATATTTTTCTTTATTGTATATAAAAGATCGGATAATACACTTTCTAAAGACCTGTTAAGCGGAAATGGATTGCAGTTCATAACATTGTTCGTACTGATCATTGCTGTTATACTGTTTGGTATATTAAATATCCTTGGAAGCAGTGAACTGGCTGCGATCTTATCCGGGATATCCGGCTATATATTAGGAAAGGGAACGCAGAAAGACCTGGCTGCCGCAGTAAGTGCCGGCGGAATGAATAAAGATGCAGCGATAAGTCCATCCCAGGGAGCAAATCCACCACCCGCAACAAATTAATAACGAAAAGGAGAATACAGGAGTAAATATGAAACCTGCTTGTTTTTGTATAATATAATTAGTTGTTTTTAGGAAGGCGGAACAAAACACAGTGATCGATGCTGCGGCGTAAGCTATCACTGCAATAATGATAGTTTCCGTAAACGTGGTTTTCAATAGTAAAGTTTAGCCCGTATCTGTTATGGGTGCTCATATAAATGAATTGTCCGTAGCTATAAACTACGGACAACGCAGAGTTAGTTCCTTGACCTGTTTGAATGAGGAGTGCCGTGTACAAGCACAAATTCCTCGACAGCTTTTTCATCCAGTTTTCCGTCAACGATCAGTTTATCCTTGACGATTTGCTCTGCAATTCTGATTTCTTTTATGCCTAAATAATCTATCTCTGCTTTGGTTTTAGAGGTCAAAAAAATAAATTCATAGTATATTACTCTTCCTTCAGGATTAGAAGCCTTTCTTTCTAAAAGAGACTTGTATTCACGGTGATTTACCCGAATAACTTTATTTCCGGCGGTATCAAATACATCAAAATGACAATCCCGCCCCATGGTGCAGTCGATACGGTCTACGGTAAAACTATATACGCCATCCACAGTGATCTGGTTAGTTTTACTATCATGTCTTATTTTCTGGGCATTCGACAATATTGGTAAAGAAAGCAAAGCCAACAACAGGATTTTTTTCATATTATTCTTTTATTTTAAATTGATAATGTAGTAAGTCCAGTGAAAGATAAATACTCAGGAAGATAATTTCTTTTTTAAATTACTATCTATCGCATCGAGAAACTCTTCCGTATACAAATAATGATCGCCATGCTTCACTTTATTTCCATGAATACAAACAGCAAGGTCTTTTGTCATCTTTCCTTCTTCAACTGTTTCAATACAAACTGCTTCTAGTTTATTACAGAAGTCAATAAGTGGTTGGTTGTTGTCTAACTTTCCACGGAAAGCAAGTCCTCTTGTCCATGCAAAAATGCTGGCAATAGGATTGGTAGAAGTTGGCTTGCCGGCCTGGTGATCCCGGTAATGTCTTGTCACCGTTCCATGCGCCGCTTCGGCTTCCATTGTTTTTCCATCGGGAGTTATAAGAACGGATGTCATCAATCCCAATGATCCGAAACCCTGTGCCACTGTATCACTCTGTACATCCCCATCATAGTTTTTACAGGCCCAGACAAAATTGCCATTCCATTTTAATGCGCTGGCCACCATATCATCGATCAAACGATGTTCGTAGGTTATACCTGCAGCATCGAAAGAAATTTTGAATTCATCCTGATAGATATCTTCAAAAATATCTTTGAAGCGGCCATCATATTTCTTCAGGATCGTATTTTTTGTAGAAAGATAAAGCGGCCATTTTTTACTCAGCGCCATATTAAAACAAGATCTTGCAAAACCCATGATACTTTCATCGGTATTGTACATGCTCATCGCTACACCGTCGCCTTTGAAATTGAATACTTCAAAAGTTTGCGGTTCTCCTCCCGATTCGTTATCGGGATCAGGAGTAAAGGTCATCGTCAACTTTCCTTTTCCTTTGATGACTGTATCGGTTGCCCTGTACTGATCGCCAAATGCATGACGGCCCACAATGATCGGGGCGGTCCAGTTGGTAACAAGTCTTGGTACATTACTGATAACGATCGGCTCCCGGAAAACCGTTCCGTCCAAAATATTACGGATCGTTCCATTGGGACTTTTCCACATTTGTTTCAATGAAAATTCTTTTACTCTTGCTTCATCGGGAGTAATGGTAGCGCATTTGATACCTACACCATATTGTTTGATCGCATTGGCCGCATCGACCGTTACCTTGTCATCGGTCTCGTCGCGGTATTCGATACCAAGGTCATAATATTTGATATCTACATCGAGATAGGGGAGAACCAGTTTGTCTTTGATGAATTTCCAGATGATACGGGTCATTTCATCGCCATCCAATTCTACTACGGGGTTTGCAACTTTTATTTTATCAGCCATACATGTATTTTTCGGTTGCAAACCTACTGCAATTGGCCGATTCAGGCAAAGGAAAGACGGGAAGACCGAAAGTCGGAAAGACGGGAAGACCGAAGTGTTCTATCTTCCGGTCTTTCGGTCTTCCCGTCTTTTCCGTCTTTCCACATTACATTTGTACCGGGTAACGAACCACAGTATGCCGGGCATTTACGATAACCTGTTTTCATTCCTTAGCCATTTTACCGGGCTGAGTGATGAAGATTTTGCTACACTGAAGAGCCATTCCGTACTCAGGCATTTTCATAAAAAAGAAAAACTGATCAGGCCGGGTGAGATCGAAAAGCATCTTTACTTTACGGGCAAAGGTCTTATCAGGGAATTTTTTTATAAAGGAAAACAGGAAGTGACCACCGATATAATTGCCGAAGGCACGATCACCGGTTCTGTGTCTTCTTTTTTGACCGGAACTCCTTCGCATTATTGCCTGGAAGCGATGGAGCCTGTCATTGCATTGGCTATTTCAAAGAATGATCTTGAAGATCTTTATTTATCCGATCGCAGGTGGGAAAGGACGGGCCGTTTATTAACCACGCATTTCCTATTGAAACAGGAACAGTATATACTGGATGGTATGCGTTTTTCGGTGAGGGAAAGGTTCCTTGATTTTATGGAAAAGAGCCCGGATCTATTGCAGCGGGTATCTCAAAAATACCTGGCTTCTTATTTAAATATAAAACCGGAAACCTTTAGCCGGCTGAAACACCTGGTGAAAAAAAATAAACCGGTACGCAAAACATCATGACAAAAGGGATCACCAATATGGATGATGTTTCGCTGGGTTATGTTCAGCAATATTTTGCCCAGTTCATGTCATTGACACTGGATGAGCTCCGTCAATTGCTTACGTATTGCGAATTAAGAGAGTTCGATAAAAAGAAGATCATCCTGCAGAGAGGAGAAACTGAAAATTACCTGAGCATTATTGTAAAAGGAATGATACGCAAATTCATTCATGTCGGCAAAACAGAACAAACATTACAATTGGCAACAGAAGGTCATGTGATTGCTTCGGAAATATCTTTTTTAAAAAGAGAACCTTCTATTGTCGACATGCAAACGCTGGAACCGACCACTCTTATTTCATTGCGGCATGATAAAATGATGGAAGCGCTGGATCATTATCCGCCGGGAGAAAGGCTGGGCCGCCTTATTTTATCCCGTATGTATATCAAAAAAGATGAACGGCGTTTTGACCGGGCATCAATGAATGTGAGGGAAAGATTCCTCGATTATATCCAGCGTAACCCGCATATGCTGCAACGGGTTCCACAGCGTTATTTAGCTTCTTATTTAAATATCAAACCCGAGACCTTCAGCAGGCTTAAACACCTTCTTAAGCCTGCCAAAAAAGGGGAGTAAACTCATTTGGCACAAATTTTACTTGATTAGAATCAAGAGTTGTCGTAACTTTTGATTCATTCTGTCTTATGGACAAAGCAAAAGCCTTTCATACTTTCCTTCAAAAGTTCACCGGTATTACGGAGGAGGAGTTCAATGAATTCCTGCTGCCTGTCATTACGGTCAAAAGATTTGAGAAAAAGGAACTATTGACAAGGGAAGGAGAGGTCGAAAATTATTTTTATTTTATCCTGAACGGACTCATAAGAAAATATTACCTGAAAGGAAAAGAAGAGATCAATACACAGATATCCTATGAAGGACATCTTATTCACAGCCAGGAATCTTTTCACAGCCGCACGCCATCCGATTATTTTGTAGAAGCTATTGAAACAAGTACGGTAGCAGCTATTAATTATAATGATCTTGAAGCGATCTTTGCCAGTTCAAAAAAAATGGAACATCTCGGCCGTTTGGTCATTACAGCTACAATGGTATTGAAAGACAGGTGGCAGATCCAATTGGTGAAGATGACACCGCGGGAACGCTTTCTTCATTTTGTAACGAGGAATCCCGAGCTATTGCAAAGAGTGCCGCAAAAATTCCTTGCTTCTTATTTAAATATAAAACCTGAAACATTCAGCCGGTTCAAGCATTTGCTGAAAGGGCATACGAGAACGGTGAAGCAGGCGGTGTAGTCAATAGGCAAAAGGCAATCCATTTCACGATTGACGATTGACGATTCACAAATTCACATCGATTCAAACCAGCACCGGTATCTTCAATTCATGTCTTACTGCGCCCACTGTTTGACCATAGATAAGATCTTTTAATCCCGTGTGTCCATGTGCACCGATCACCAGTATATCGGCATTATTTTCTTTAACGATCCTTACAATTTCTTTTGCCCTGTCATTAAAACCTAAATAGGCCGTTGCATTGATCCCTTTATCTTTTAACTGCTGAACATAATTCGCCAGTTGTTCTTTATCCTTTCTGGTTTCAAGATCGTCGGTATCGGTTTCCATTAACCTGGATGCAGCGCTTTCGACAATATGTATCAATATATAATTGGTATTGGCATTGCCCTGGCCTACCGCATGATTGATAAGCCTGAGATCATTTTTACTGAAATCAAGTGCTACCGCAATATGATCATAGACCGGTGAAGTGATACTATCAAGGGCGGCCGCATCCGGGTGTAATTGTACAGGTTTGGTAACCGTCTTCTTTTTTAATAATGGATAAACAATGGCGATCACCAGCAGGCCGATATAAAACAGGCCCGATAAAATGATAACGATTTTCCAAAATATTCCTCCCGAACTTGCAAAAAACGGCGAGGCTTGTTTTACTACCATGCTAATATTCAGGTAAACAAGAACTGCAGCGATCAGCGATGCTAAAAAAATAACAACAGGTTTGATCACGAATTTGCCCATTGTTTTCTTATCGCTTGTAAAATGTATCAGCGGAATAATGGCAAAGCCCAGTTGAAGACTCAATATTACCTGGCTTAATATCAGCAGGCTGTCAATATTTTTTTCCCCGTTTATTAAGATCACAACTATTGCAGGTATGATGGCGATCAATCTTGTCATCAGCCGGCGTATCCACGGAGCAATGCGGAGTTTGAGATAACCTTCCATTACGATCTGGCCCGCCAGTGTACCGGTGATGGTCGAACTTTGACCTGAAGCAATTAATGCAACAGCAAAGAGGATAGGAGCTGCGGTTCCCAGCACAGGTAATAATTCATGCGCTTGTTTTATTTCTGCCACATCTGTTCTTCCTGTTTTGAAAAAAACAGTTGCGGCCAAAACCAATATAGCGGCATTGACAAAGAAAGCAAGGTTCAATGCAATAGCGCTGTCGATAAAATTCAGCTTCAATGCCCGTTTGATACCGGCATCATCCCGTTTTATTTTTCTTGTTTGCACCAGGGCCGAATGGAGATACAGGTTATGCGGCATTACTGTTGCCCCGATGATACCGATCGCAATGTATAATTCTGAATTACTGAGACTGGTTGGTAAAAAACCTGTCATTACTTCTCCCATTGGCGGCTTTGCCAATAATATATTTACTAAAAAAGATATCCCGATGACCGCTACCAATGCAATGATAAAAGCTTCCATCTTCCGCATGCCGAGCCGTTGCAGCAACAGGAATAAAAAAGTATCGAGTACAGTGATACTTACACCCCAGATAAGCGGCAGCCCGGTTAATAATTGAATACCGATCGCCATTCCCAAAATTTCTGCAAGGTCGGTGGCAGCAATAGCAATTTCTGCCAATCCATACAATGCATAATTGATATACTTCGGATAGGTTTCCCTGTTAGCTTGTGCAAGATCCCGTCCTCTTACGATCCCGAGCCTTGCTGATAAACTCTGCAATAGCAATGCCATCAGGTTACTCATTAATAATACCCAGATCAATTTATAACCAAACTGGCTGCCGCCGGCAAGATCGGTGGCCCAGTTGCCCGGATCCATATAACCAACACTAACGAGATAAGCGGGTCCGAAGAAAGCCAGTATCTTTCTCCAACCCTTTCTTTTCAGACTGGTCGTATCGACACTCTGGTGCACTTCGCTCAGCGAGGGATAAATTGGCTCTTTTGTTGACATTATTTTACAAAAATGTTTTTAGCGAGTTGTTCGCTGATGGTAAAAAGTTGCTGGCGTATCTTAATTTCCATCGAACCATCAAAATCGAATTTCTTTTTTACTTCCAGTTTTGTTCCCAAACTGATATTCTTATGTTTGAGCAGGTCGAGTATTTCGGTTGACTGATCGCTGACATGACAAACAACAGCGGGTTTATTTACCGCCAGGTCGGTAATGGGAATTTGTTTGCTTGTTTCTATTTTTCCATTCATATCGGGAATAGGATCGCCGTGCGGATCCACTCTCGGGAAGCCAAGGAATTCATCCAGTTTGTCGATCAGTTTTTTACTCCCAACATGTTCCAGGTCTTCGGCCACTGCATGCACTTCATCCCAATTGAATTTTAATTTCTCGGCTAAAAAATATTCCCAGAGCCGGTGCCGGCGGATGATCATCAATGCTACTTTATTGCCTTCGCTGCTGAGACGGAATCCCTGGTAAGGCTGGTAATGGAGCAATTTTTTCGTCTTCAGCTTTTTCATCATATCGGTGACAGAGGCCGGTTTTGTTTTCAGTTCATTGGCCAGTTCATTCGTGGTCACGGTCCCGTCATCCTGCTGCAAATGAAAGATCGCTTTGATATAATTTTCCTCGCTGGTCGAATAATTCAGCATGGCTAAAAATATTTTTAGACAAATCTAAAATTATAATACGAGGCGACCAAATATTGAGGAAGTTTCAGGTCTCAGGTTCCTGGTTTAAGGTTATCGTGCTATTGCGAGGCGGATTTACTTTAGCGGAAGCCCAAGCTGAAACCAGAAACCTGAGACTTGAAACAATATTCTTATTTTCGGGGCATATTCCTGTTGTTTTATTATGAAAAAAATTCCCATTCTTTTTATCGTAATAATTCTTCTTGCATCCTGCGGCGGCAAAAAGAAAAAACCTTCTATGACAGGAGACGATAAAGTGGAGGTTAACGACTTCATTGATTTCTTTCAACCCGTCAAGCTTCCTTTTTATTATGCTGATTCAATGATGGCCAAAAAACAAAAAGATACTTTCCTGATCAACTATAAAGTGTTCACACAGTTTATCCCGGATTCTGTTTTGACCAGGGTGTACGGGAAGACAACCAGGATCCAGATATATGCACTCGGAAAAGTAGAAGTGCCCAAAGCGGAAACTTATTTATTCGTAAAAACAGCGACCACAGATAAGAAAGTGATCTTTATACTTGCGTTTGACGGGAATAAAAAATATGCATCAGCATTGCCATCGCTCAGGCCCGACCAGGCGAGGACAACTTTTCAGTCGGTGACCATGGATCGGAAACTCGGTATTACAAAAACAGTGCAGCGAAAAAATGCCGATGGTACAACCAGTGAAGGAAAAGACGTATATGCATTTGATCACAGTACCAATAATTTTATGCTGGTGATGACAGATGCATTGGACGATAAACTAACGGAGCTTATCAATCCCATCGATACATTGCCGCGGAAACATAAATGGTCGGCTGACTATTCAAATGGAAAAATGAATTTGGTTTCTGTCAGAGATGGCAGAAGAAATGACCGCATCAGTTTTTTTATACATTTTGAAAAAAACAATGGTGAATGTACCGGCGAATTAAAAGGAGAAGCAACGATCAGGTCTTCAACAACGGCTGAATTCAAAGTAGATGGCGATCCCTGCGTGCTTACACTTATTTTTTCATCGTCGGCTGTTCGCCTGAAAGAAGAAGAAGGTTGCGGCAATCATCGCAGCATGCAATGTTTGTTTGATGGAAGTTTTAGCCGGAAAAAGGAAGTGAAGCCAAAGAAGCCTGCAAAAAAATAACCCGCATTCATTTCTTTTTTCAACAATTTATTCTGCAATAGACTGATGATTTCCGCAACACACACTCTTTTCCCAATTTCACTGTATATTGCGCCTTCGTGTAAATAAAACACAACATGAGTTTTACAAATTTTTCTGTTCCTTACCCTGTTGATGAACCTTATCGCAAACGGATCGCATACTTTTCGATGGAGTTTGCCACGCATCAGCCATTGAAAATTTATAGTGGTGGTCTTGGTTTTTTAGCCGGTTCACATTTGCGCAGCGCTTATGAGTTAAGACAAAATCTTGCCGGCGTTGGCATATTGTGGAAGTATGGTTATTATGACCAGGAACGTCACCAGGATCAAACACTGGATGTAGCATGGAATGAAAAGCAATACAGCTTTCTCGAAGATACCGGTATTAAATTCCAGATCAATATTCATGAGCATCCTGTTTGGGTAAAAGTTTTTTACCTGAATCCCGAAACATTTAAAACAGCGCCGCTGTTCTTATTATCGACCGATGTTCCCGAGAATGATTATGTATCGCAAACGATCACGCATCGTTTGTATGATGCTAATGTGGCTACCAAAGTGGCGCAATTTATTTTGCTGGGTGTTGGTGGCGCCAAACTGATCGATATACTGGGCTTCGATCCCGAATTATATCATATGAATGAAGCGCATGCGGTATCAGCCGGATTTTATTTATACAATAAATACAATAATAATATTGAAGAGGTAAGAAAAAGAGTAGTGTTCACTACGCATACGCCGGAAGAAGCGGGCAATGAGAAACACGATATCTACCTCTGTCATAAGATGAGTTATTTCTGCGGTCTTTCGGTGGATGAAGTAAAAAAACTTACGGGCAATTCATCGGACCAGTTCAATCATTCATTAACAGCATTACGGTTTGCAAGGCTGGCTAATGGTGTTTCGCAGTTGCACGGGCATGTATCGAGGGCATTGTGGAGTAAATATGAGAATATTTGTCCTATCATTTCTATTACCAATGCACAGAACTGGAAATACTGGGCGGATAAGCAATTGTATAAATTCTCGGAAGCAGGCGATGATTATGGTATCGATGACCGCAAAAAACATTTGAAGAAAAGAGCATTTGAAATTGTTGCCGATCAAACGGGAAAGATATTCAACCCGGATATTTTCACTATTGTATGGGCCAGGCGGTTCGCCGGTTATAAAAGAGCAGGATTGCTAACGACCGATGAAGAACGTTTTCATAAACTGATGAACAATATCAAATATCCTGTGCAGATCATCTGGGCGGGCAAACCTTATCCCGTTGATCATCCTGCCATCAGTGAATTCAATCAACTCGTTCATTTAAGCAAGCAATACAAAAACATGGCCGTAGTGATCGGCTATGAACTGGCTTTATCAAAACGAATGAAACAGGCAGCCGATGCATGGCTGAATAATCCCCGGGTACCAAGAGAAGCATCGGGTACCAGTGGAATGACGGCGGCAATGAATGGCGCTGTTAATTTTTCTACCGACGATGGCTGGATCCCCGAATTCATCAATCATGGTCATAATGGTTTTGTGGTGCCGAAGGCCGATTATGCAAATATGGTAGTGCATGAACAGGATGAATATGATCTTGGAAAATTGTATGATATCCTCGAGAATGAGATACTGCCGCTCTATTATGAGAATTATCATACATGGCGCCAGGTAATGAAGAATGGAATGCGGGATGTTCGTTACCAGTTTGACAGTAACCGAATGGCACACGAGTATTACCAGCTCCTGTATAACTCCTGATATTGTTTGATTTTATTAACTTTAATCAAAATCAAACACCCAAATGAGGCAGGCAGTAGTAATTTTCTTTGCGATACTTTTCGCTCAAATAACAAAAGCACAATCTGGCGGCATGGTTGTGCCGGGCGGAGGCGTAGCAGTAACCGATTATAAGAAACCACCGATGTTCCTGCGGGAAGTTTTTTCTGAGGCTGTTGCTCCCAAGCCTCATATGGATATAAATGGTTCTCCTTTTATTTTTGAAAATTTTTTATTGGCAACAATTAAGCTGTCTGATAAAAGGGTTATGGACAGTGTGCATGTAAAATTGAATGCGTACGATAATAAAGTTCATTTTTTGGATGATAAAGGAGAAGAGATGCAGGTAGCTGTTGTGGTCGATGAAGTAATTATTACCGATAAGAGCAATCCTTCCTGGGATGCTGCTGTTTTCAGAAGCGGCTATACGGGCGGCGGCAGTTTTTTTTATAGGGTTTTGACCGACGGGAAAAAAATACAATTGCTAAAAAAAATAATGCTGAATATCTGGGAGACAAGAGCGCTGGGGGAACAGAATAAAAGGAATTTCCAGTATGAGGATCAGCTTTGTTTTGCTGTTAACGGTACCGTATATTTTGAAAGCAAGAAATGCGGTTCTGTAATAGCAGCATTAACGGAAAAATACCAGGAGCAGGTAAAAAAGTTTGTTGCCGATAATAACATTAAATGCAACAAGGAAGAGGATATGAAAAAATTGGTTGAATATTATAATTCTCTCTGATCTTATTCAAACCGGCTAATTAATTCTCCGGGCGAAACAGGTATTTCATAAAAGCCCGCCAGTTTATTGATCACTCCTTCTACCAATGCATCGGGACAAGAAGCGCCGCTGGTCAACAAAATTTTCACAGGTTGTTTTAACGGGAGCCAGCTATTGCTGAGTATTTCTTCTTTTGTATGAAAATTAAAATGTACTATCTCTTTTGCTGACAGGATCTTTTCTTCGCTGTTAATAAAATAGGTCGGTAGTTTTTCTTCGCAAAGCTCTACCAAATGAGAAGTATTGGATGAATTATACCCGCCGACAACGATCGCCAGGTCGGCCTCCGTCTCCAGCATCCCACTGACAGCCGTTTGATTATCGTTAGTTGCATAGCATAATGTATCTCTTGTATCGGCAAATCTTTCTTCAGGATCGGCAGGGTTGAATTTTTCGGTCATTACCTGTTTCAGGTGATCGGCGATCGCCTGTGTATCGCTGGCCAGCATGGTAGTTTGATTTACTACACCGATACGTTGCAGATCTTTCTCCACATCAAAATCATTAGAATACTGCCCTTTGAATTCAGTATAAAAATCGGCTGCAGGCTTTTCGCCTTTGATATATTTTGCAAGTTCCTTTGCTTCATTCATATCTTTTACAACTACAGAAGCCGCATTGGAAGCGGCGTGGGAGAAAGTGGCCCTTGTTTCTTCATGCTTTGGTTTGCCATGAATAACAATGGTATAATTTTTCTTAGCGATCACTTCGCTGCGGTTCCATACTTTTTCAACAAAGGGACAGGTCGTATTATACTTTTCGGTTTGTATGCCGGTATCTTTTAATTTTTTTTCTATTTCCAGCGTTGTTCCAAAAGCAGGAATGATGACCACATCGTCTTTTTGTAATTCTTCAAAAGATATCAGTTGCCGGCCATATGTATCCTGCATGAATTGTACTCCGTGTGATTGCAGGTCGGCATTTACCTGCGGGTTATGGATCATTTCGCTTAATAAGAAAATTCTTTTACCGGGATTTTCCTCTACTGTTTTAAAAGCGATCTCGATCGCATTCTCCACTCCGTAACAAAAACCAAAATGTCTGGCAAGGAATATCTGCAGCGGGCCCATGTCAAGCAGGGTAGGAGAAAAATCTTTTTTCATTTTATCCATATCCTTCCGCTTTTTTTTGATAGCGGAGATCAATGGACTCCTGTAAATGATCGGTACTTCAAATTGTTTCACCCTGCAAAATTAGCTGATGCGGATCGATTTGTCATTCTACCGGGAGCTTCCATATCATTATCCCAGGGCTCAGCTTTCTGCAATTCCAGTTCTGTTACTGTAAACGATCTCCAGCAACGAACATGATCGAGATTGGGTTCTTTCTTAAAAGTGGCCAATATTGACCGCAACTTGCTGGGGCCGTCATCGTCCGTGCCATCGCCCTCTACTTTATGATTGAGGATCCTTTCCAGTTTTTTGACAAATTCTTTATTCTCTGCTTCTTCTTCTGCAAGTTTTGCTTCGGATGCGACGGCATCATTTGCGCCGGTATTAAGTCTTATTTTTTGCCAGCCATTGAATGCGTCTTCAAGGTCAGTTGCGGTGCGGATGCCATATCGCCGGATCACTTCCCTGTCATCGGTAGCCCTTTTATCATCCCCATCATTCAGGTGCAGGTAAAGTATCGATTGATCCACCCAGTCCACTAATCTTTCCACGGGGATGCGGGTATTCAGCATAACATCCACCAGGTTAGCAGTAGCAAGATTTTGCATGTCTTCAATTCCTTCTTCCAATAGTCTTGATTCATACCAGATATTCAAACCATCCAGTTCATTCAATGGAAATTTTTGTTTTAAACTTGGAAGAAGGGATTGTAAAGGAAGTTTGATGAGGGCCTGGATCGCCTGCAGCCCGACCATTGGAAATATGCCGATAAAAAATGCAAGACCAAATTGTTGTTCCCTCGAGATAGTATCGCCCATTACTTTTCCAAGTACCCATACCAACAGGATCACCACAATGATCCTTAAGATACAACTGATATAAGCGCTTGTCTTAAGATCATTCTGGAAATAACGGCGCACGAGCATTTGCAGGATATAAAAATAAGCGCCCAGGAAACCGAAGCGCAATGTATCATAAGGAAGATCGGGCCGCCCGTTCATATCAAATTTTGGGAAAGCACTCCGGCCAAAGATCGGTTCGGGTTCGGTGACAAGCACCCATCCAAAAGAAATAAGTAATGTAACGATCGCTACCGGCCAGAGATTCTCGCCACTAAAAACAGAAAAAGTGTTCTTCCCTTCGGATTGTTTTTCATCGGCAGGGATCACTCCAAATAATCCTTCGAATTTTTTTTGATAAATGGTCTTATATTCTTTTTCTTTTGTTCCATCCTGTGCATATTTTTTCCAGCGGTCATAATAAAGCGAATTCAGCGGCGGCTTGGGAAGATTGGTTATGTTGTCGATCTTGAGACGATAGAGATTCATTACAAACTCTTCCCACAATGTGCGGCCCTTTTTAGATATAAAATCAAGATATAGCCAGGCCGGTAAAAAAGAAAAATAAGCAATGGCAAAAAGTTTGAACCAGAGGGATTGTTCGCTGCCGGAAATATAAATGGAAAAGATCGCTGCTCCCAAAACGATGAACATCAGCAATAAAAAATTACCGGTTGTTTCCATCATTTTGCTTTTCTTTCTTCTCCATACAAAGAAGCCGGCAACAAGGGCAAGTGCAACACCGCCGGTTATCCACCAGCGGATATTATATCCTTTGCCGTCGTCATCCAGCGGAAGGTTTTGCCAGATAACCGAAGCATAGAGAAAAATAAGAGCAAGGGCGACGCTGATCACCCTGGTCATCTTATCGGAAGCAGCTGCAATTTCTATTGCCGCTTCGTCGAGCTTGATATCGGTTTTTTTTTGAGCAGGCTTTACAGGAGTATTAGGGATGATCTCCTCCGTATTATTTTGGTCAGGAGTTGCCATAAAAGGTGGTTTAATGGTTAAGCGGAAGGTACAGTAATTTTTGACTTATTTTCACATCTGCAATACCATGTTCAGATTTTTATACACCATAGCATTTTTTTTCTTGCTGCAAAGCTGTAAGAACGATCCCAAACAAAAATCCGTTTCAATGGACAAAAATCCTTCTTTTAAAACTCCCGAATGGACGCACAATACCAATATCTATGAAGTGAACGTCAGGCAATATACAGAAGCAGGAACTTTTACTGCATTCGCACAACACTTACAGCGGTTAAAAGATATGGGTGTAAAAACACTTTGGTTCATGCCCGTTACGCCAATCGCACAAAAAAATAAAAAAGGTTCGCTGGGCAGTTATTATGCCTGTTCCGATTATACAGCTATCAATCCTGAATTTGGAAACCTTGATGATTTCAAAAAACTGGTAAAGCAATCGCATGAAATGGGAATGAAGGTGATCATTGACTGGGTGGCCAATCATACCGGTTGGGATCATCGCTGGACAAAAGAGCATCCCGATTATTATTTAAAAGATACTGCAACCAATGATTTTAAAATTGCAAGTGGCATGGATGATATCATCGAGTTGGATTATACAAACCCGGCATTGCGGGATGCAATGATCGATGCGATGAAATTTTGGGTAGAAGAATGTGATATCGATGGGTTCCGCTGTGATCTTGCTTTTTGGGTAGAACTGGATTTTTGGAAACAGGCGAGAAAAGAACTGGATGCAATAAAACCATTATTCTGGCTGGGCGAATTCGATGAATTGGAAAAGCCCGGTTATGGGGAAGCTTTCGATGCCAGTTATACATGGACATGGATGCATAAGACAGCCGATTTTTATAAGCAACAATTTCCATTGGATTCATTAATAACGGTATTGAAAAATTATGATGACCTCGGTGACAGTACGATGCGGGCATGGTTCACCAGCAATCATGATGAGAATAGCTGGAATGGTACCGAGTATGAAAAGTATGGAGAGATGATGACGGCACTTGCTGTATTCAGTGCAACATGGAATGGTATTCCTTTGTTGTATTCGGGGCAGGAGTTGCCTGTAAAAAAACGGATCAGGTTCTTTGATAAAGACACTATTCCATGGACGGGCCATAACGAATGGAACGATCTTTATAAAACATTATTGGATCTGAGAACAAATAGCCCGGCTCTGCGCAGCGGCGATCCGGCGGTGCAGACATTTCGTATCAAGACCAGCGATCCTACAAATGTCTTTGCTTATTTGCGAAAGAACGGAAATAAAGAAGTACTGGTAGTATTGAATATGTCTCCCAAAAAGGATCTTCATTTTGATATAACCGATGAGATGGTAAAAGGCATTTATAAAAATGTTTTCTCCGGCGCAGCCAATGATTTTACCAGTGAAAAAAGTTTTGAAATGCAGGGCTGGGAATATTTGGTGTATGAGAAGTAATGGTAAATAGTGAATAGTTGTTGCTGAATAGCGAACAGAACGTACAAGAGTGCGATGCAACAGGCGATGATAGTAGCACTGTAGCCGGGCTCAAAAACATGAATAAGAAATCAAAAAAGAATTAGAAAATAAAAGGCCGCTTCAATTTGAAGCGGCCTTTTATTTTAGGACTATTCAAATACTCTCTTTTATTATTCAAAACTTACAGGGTACCTGTATATACCTGTATAACCCTCATACAAGCCATCTAATGTAAAATTGGCCTCTTCCTGGGAAGAAATTGCTTTACTTAATTCCTGTATATTCCGGATATCAATTCCATTGACACTTGTAATAATAAACCCTTTTTCCATCTTGGTCTTACTTAAAGGGCCGCCTGGTTTGATCTCTTTTACTAATACTCCGCCTTCTACATCGTTTTTTTCTGCTGTTTTTTTATCAATGTTAACAAGGTCGGCACCCAGCATATCACCCAATGTAATGGCAGCTGTTTCGTCATAATTTCCGGCAGTTGATTTTAGTATAATGTTGACTGTGATTTCTTTATCATTACGAATGTAACTGATTGGAATCTGTTCGCCCGGCTTATAACTTGCTATCTGTGCACTCATTTCAGAGCCAGAGCTAACGATATTGCCATTTACTTTGGTAATTATATCACCTTTTTTTATTCCGGCTTTTGCAGCTGCTCCGTCTGACGGTACAGAAGTAACATATACACCAAGATCATAGGTTTTACTAAATTGTTTTACCAGTCTATCATTTTCACTTTCACTGGAAGGATAACTGATACCAAGGAAACCTCTCTTTACATCACCAAATTGTATCAGGTCATTCACGATCTTTTTTACAAGGTTGACCGGGATCGCAAAAGAATAACCTGCATACGTACCATTCGGGGCATAGATAGCCGAATTGATACCGATCAGCTGGCCGTCTGTTGTTATCAAAGCGCCGCCGCTATTGCCCTGGTTAACGGCTGCATCTGTTTGAATAAATGATTCGATAGGTGTCTGGCTTTGGCGGCTATTGATACCGATGGAACGGCCTTTGGCGCTAACGATACCTGCGGTAACTGTTGTTTCCAGGGTAAGCGGGTAACCGATCGCCAATACCCACTGTCCTAATTTTACATTATCGGAATTGCCGTATAATAAAAAGGGAAATCCTTTTCCATCGATCTTCAATACAGCAAGATCACTGCTGGGATCTTTACCGATCAGTCTTGCTTTATATATTTTTTTATTGCTTAATGTAACGGTGATCTCGTCGGCTATACCTTCGCCACCATCGGTAACCACATGGTTATTGGTAATGATATATCCATCTTCGCTGATGATCACACCACTGCCGGATGCTCTTTGTTCGGGTTGATATTGCTGACCATAGGGATTACCAAAAAGCTGATCGAACATATCTTCCATTGAATTACCATTACGATTGCGCGGAAGCTGGTTACTTATTTTTTTAGCGGGGATCTTTGTTTTGATATGCACCACAGCCGGCACTGCCGTGCTCGAAGCTTTTGTAAAATCTACTGGCTCACCACCCGTTTCATTATCAAAGAAACCGGCATAGTTTACCGGCAGTTTGCTGTTAGACTGCGCAACTAATGCGTTTTTATTCCCGGATATTTTACCATAGATCCACACACTGCTGATCGCTGATACGGCACTGATCCCTATTATCAGCAAAACCTGTTTTAGTTTCATAGTATTATTTATTTTAAATGGGTTTAATCAAATGAACAGGGCATTTCAGAATCAAATTATATGCCTTTGCTTTACAAAGTAACAAACTGTCAGTTTCGTAGTTCGTACCACTAAATTAGTTTAACAAATCTTTACTAAGACCTTCGTACTTTGCCGCTTGTAAAATTAATACGATTTTAAGGGAAATAAAAGGCCCGGGGAGAAATGTTTAAGGGGTTCAAAAAGGTTCAAGATGTTCCAAAAGTTAGGGTTCCAACCTTTTGAACCCGTTAAACATTTTGAACCTCTTAAACTTATAATTTCGAAAGGAACTCCAAAGTATCCACTCCATCGGCATAATCGTTAATAGCCGGGTTTTGCGATTGACCAAAGGGCAAATAACCCTGGCCGGCGATGCACTGGATACCATTGTCAGTATTCAAACTTTCTTCTACCGAAATTTTGTCAGTATAAAATTCATAATTCAACTGGCTGATGGGCGAAAAAATGGATATGTCTTCGATCAGCAGGATGCAGCCATTGGTCATGTAATATATTTTATTGAGCAGGTGGAGGGCCAGGTTGTAATCGTAATTGTTTTTGTATTTATTGTGATCTGCGAGGTAACTATATTTTCTAAAAGCTTCGAGCAGCGGCACAAAATCGTATCCGGCGGGAACAAATATTTTCGTCACATTGCGGCAACCGAGTCCGAAATATAAAAACACATCGTCGGCCAGCATTTCCAATTCTTCTTTTGTTTCTGTGCCCGAAATAATGGCTACCGACGTCCTGTTGCGGCGAATGATATTCGGGAATTTTCCAAAATACTGGTTGAAATAACGGGCAGAGTTATTACTGCCGGTAGCAATATAAGCATCACAACCTTTCAGCATTTCCGAAAACCGGATAAGTGTTGTCACTTCTTCATCCTCCGAAGGAATCCTTGCGGACCAGGCTGACATTTTTTCAACCAAATGTTTTATCAGCACCGAATCCTTAGACGATGCTTTGATCATTGCTTTATGGCCGCTGATGAAAACGCAAAGAAGATCATGAAAACCGACCAGGGGAATATTGCCCGCCATAACTATCCCAACGGTTCGGGGTTGGAGGTTGGATGGTGGAAGTTTATAGCCCGCGGTCCATCTTTCAAGTATATCTTTTTGCAGGAAATTATTGGCAATATTTTCAATAGCCTTGTCGATAAATTCAGGGATGAACCAGCCATTTTCATAGCCGGCTTTTTCTTTGATATCCTGCCAGTCCTGGTCAGTCGATCGGATGTACTGACCCAGGCGGATTAATAAGTCGATACGGTGTTGTAAATTCATTCCCGGTGGTTTATATTTGTGCAAACCTGGTAAACTTTTCCCGGCGCAATTTACTGAAGTAAGTGCAGGGAAAAATTCAGGTAAGGTCGCCGGGAAATAAATAAATTATTTTATACCGGTAAATTTAAGTTTCAACCCATTAATATTAATTAATTATGGCTATCAAGATCACCGAAGAATGTATCAACTGCGGCGCTTGTGAACCTGAATGCCCCAACAATGCTATCTATGAAGGCGGTGTAGAATGGGCGGTCGCCGACGGCAATACGGTAAGAGGTCCTTATACACTTATGGATGGCAGTGTAGTGGATGCAGAACAAAAGAATGCCCCGGTAAGTAATGACTTTTATTATATCACACCCAATAAATGTACCGAATGCCAGGGCTTTCATGAAGAACCTCAATGCGCTGCTGTTTGTCCTGTAGATTGTTGTGTGCCTGATGAAATGTACCAGGAAACAGTAGAAGAATTATTGGTTAAAAAAGAGAAATTGCACATTTAAAAGTTAACGTTCCTGTGCATAAGTTCCGGGACAAAAAGTTTGCCCGTTTTTTAAAACTATCTACCTTACAGGTATATCTCAATAGATAAGCAGCGAAAGCTGCCTACCGGGTGGCGGGTGATATTTCCCGTCGTAAAAAGGTGAAGGAGAAACGGCCTTCACCTTTCTTATTGTCTGACCGTCCCGGTCTGACAATAAGAAAGACCGTAAGTCAGTAAGACCGAAAGATCGTCTCAAACCGGGTGAATATTCTTCCGGACTTCCCGTCTTCCCGTCTTTCCGGTCTCTTTCATAATTTTTAGCATTTAAGATTTCGGGCACTAGATTTTTTCAGCAATCTTTGTACTGCAAAACCACACTCTATACCAACGATGAAGAAGAATATAGCTCTCGTAACAGGGGGTTTTTCGGGCGAGGCAGTAATATCCTATAAAAGCGCCGCCACAATTGATAATAACCTCGACCGGGGACTTTTCAACGTATTCAAGATCGATATCAATCCGAAAGGCTGGTTCTATGAACTGACCGATGGAAGAAAGATCGAAGTTGATAAAAACGATTTTTCTTTACAGATCGATAATCTCAAAATAAAATTCGATGCCGTTTTTATCGGTATGCATGGCACACCCGGTGAAGATGGAAAACTGCAGGGATATTTCGATACATTGAAAATACCTTATACAAGTTGCGATGCAGCAACATCTGCACTTACATTCAATAAAAGATATGCGGTGGCGATAGCGGCGATGGCGGGTATTTCAGTTTCTAATTCCGTACTACTGATAAAAAATAATTTTACCAGTCCCGATGAAGTGATTGAGAAATTACAATTCCCTGTTTTTGTAAAACCTAATAACGGCGGTTCCAGTATCGGTATGTCGAAAGTGAATAAAGCATCCGATGAAATAGGAGTGGCTATTGAAAAAGCTTTTAAAGAAGACGACCAGGTAATAGTAGAAGAAATGATAAAGGGCCGTGAATTTACCGCAGGTGTTTTTAAGACAAAAGGCAATATCATTGTATTGCCATTGACAGAAGTAAAAGCAGATGCAAGCCAGTCTTTTTTTGATTTTGAAGCCAAGTACCAGGGCAAATCAAGCGAAGTGACACCGGCGGAAGTGGATGAAGTAATTGCAGACAAGATCAGGGATACGGCCCGGAAAATTTATGAAGTATTTAATTGCCGCGGCGTAGTGCGGATCGATTTTATATACAATGAAGCAGCAGGCAAACCCTATATGCTGGAGATAAATACGATACCGGGACAAAGTGAAGCAAGCATTGTACCGCAACAAGTAAAAGTGATGGGCTGGAGCCTGAAGGAGTTTTACAGCAAACTACTGGAAGAATGTTTTTAAATATTTTGAAAAGTACAATTGAAAAATTGGGAAATTTCTTTACAACAAACGATGCTTTTACAATGAGCCTACTTACCGTATGCGTGGAAAGAGATCGGGTTAGGATGCAATTTCCCAGTTTCCCAATTACAAAATTCCAAAATTTATAATGCTCAAATTCATCACGCATCGTCCTTTATGGGTCAATATACTGGTAGGTCTTGTATTGGCGCTGGCCATTTTCTTTTTATTCCTTTCATCGCTTAAATGTTTGACAGGACATGGTAAAGCAGCGACAGTACCTTCCGTAGCCGGTAAAACATACGAGGAAGCAAAATTGATATTGAAGAAAGCCGGCTTTGATGTAGATATACAGGATTCACTTTATATGGATACGATGCGTCCTATGACCGTGATCAAACAAATACCCGATGCCGATGAAGTGGTAAAAAGAAACCGTACCATTTTTCTTATCGTCAGCAGGGCTGTGCCGCCTATTGAAGAAATGCCTAATATAGTTGGCTATAGTTTTCGTAATGCTGAAATGGTATTGAAAAATTTAGGCATGAAGATCGGTGATACTACTTTCAAACCTGACTTTGCAAAGAATTCGGTGAAAGAACAATGGTATAATGGCGTACAGATAGCACCGGGAACCAAGATCCGCAGGGGAAGTGTTATCTCTTTGGTATTGGGCGATGGGATCGGTGAAAGAGAATTTGCAGTGCCTACTATAACAGGTATGCAATTCTGCGATGTAAAAAAATTGCTGGAAGAATATGGTGTTGTGATCGGGTCGATCGTGAAGGATGCCAATGTAAGCGATACCTGCAGCGCATGGATCACCAAACAAAACCCGGAACGCTATGATGAGGATAAAAAATTAAATCATATCCGTTCGGGCCAGACAATGGACCTGTGGCTGCAACTTGATAAACCGGCAAAAAGAGATAGCTTAGATACGCCCTTACCATTAGAATAATTGTTATGAATAATATTTCCGTTGAAGAATTGAAGGCCCGGATGGATGCCGGTGAAAAGATCAATCTCATTGATGTAAGAGAGCCGCATGAATATGCCGAATTCAATTTAGGTGGCAAACTGATACCGCTGGGTAAGATACAAACCATGCAGATCGATGAAATAGAAGACCTGAAAGAAGAAGAGGTCATCATTCATTGCCGCAGCGGACAAAGAAGTATGATGGCTTGTATGTTCCTTGATACTCTCGGTTTTAAGGATACAAAGAATCTTGCGGGCGGGGTGCTTGCATGGCAGGAAAAATACAAGTAAGTTTTAAATTCTAAATTCTAAATTCTAAATTCTAAATTCTAAATTCTAAATTTAAGTTCTAAATCAGAACAACCCACAACTTAAAATTTAAAACCCAACATTCACTCCGATCATCACATTCGTTCCCGCCATTGGAAAATAATAATTGTTTACCGATAACTCCCCGTTGTAGATATAATTATACGTATAGCCATTCGGCTCGTACTTTTTATTTAAGATATTATTCACCTGGGCGATCAATGTTATTTCTTTCGGACATTTTCTTTTAATAGTATAAATAATTCTGAGGTCCTGCACATAAAAAGCATTCAATGCTCTTGCATTATCCTGGGTGTTATCTAAATATTGTTTGCCAGCATATTTGCTTAATAAACTCAATTCTAAATTTTCGAGCGGTAAAAAATTAATAGTAGCGCCGCCAACAATAGCGGGTGATAAAGCAATATCGGTGGAAGAATAATTATTGATCTTTTGTCCGCCGTTATCATAATCATCAATGTATTCAGAAAAATTCTGCACTTTGTTTTTGCTGAAAGAAATATTGGCCGATGCATTCACCCATTTTTTGAAACGATAACCGCCTTCCACTTCAATACCTGTCCTGTAGCTTTTAGGAATATTGGTCCTTGTATAAGCGCCTACATCATTGATCTTTCCCGTCAGCACCAACTGGTCCTTATAATTCATATAATAAAACGTAGCCGACCAGTTATAATTATTTTTTGTTCGACCAATACCGGCTTCGGCATCGTATAACCTTTCCGGTTTTGGTGGCTGGGCAGCGCCTGCTTCAAGATCATCCCGGTTAGGTTCTTTATTGGCGATCCCGAATGATGCATATCCTTTCCACCCATTCTTTGCATAACTGATCCCCGCTTTTGGATTAAAGAAATCAAATTCATTCCTTCTGATCAATGAAGGATTATTTCGGAACCCATCGATATTATATTTTACATGACGGTATTGAAGATCATAGAACAAATACCAGTTGGCAACAAATTGTGTTTGTTGCTTAAGGTAAATATTGATATCTGTTTTTAAAGAACCGAGATCGTACCAGTTGCCGGTTTTTGTCAATCCCTTTGCTGCCCAAATTACTTTTCCATAATGCAGTCCGCGGTATTTGGAAAAAGCGCCGCCTAAAGTTACTTCGGTTTTCTTTGCTTTGAATTGAAGAGAAGAAATGGCTCCGTAAAGATCATTATTCAACCATAACTGCCGGATCATATCGGAACTTGTTGTCCCCTGGGGATCGGGCATATTATAATCCGCATAGGTTTGACCCGCTTTATATTGTTCATAATATCCTGCGCCATTGGTGCTGAACAAAGCGGCATTGAAAGAAAAACGCTTTCCAAACAAGTGATCAAAGAATAATTGATAATGTGTTTGCGTATAATTATCCGTTTCATTCTCATAGGGTGATCCGGGTTTTTCGGTACCTGCAGAATTTATTTTCCTGTTGCCTGCTTGCAGGTCTTGTTCTGAGATACCATTCCATGCCTGGTAGGTTTTTTCTTTACCGGAAAAAATATTCAACCGCAATGAATATCTTTTATTGATATAAGCTGTAGAAAAATAAAATGATCCCAGTTTACTAAAAGCCCTGTCGATAAAACCATCGCTGCCGGCGGCTGATAATCTTGCATCGGCAGTAAAATGATCGCCCAATAAACCGGTGCCTGCTTTCAATGTGCTTTTATAACTATTAAAAGAGCCGTAGCTGTTATTGAATTCAGCATAAGCTTTTTTATTTACTTCATTCGTACTGAAATTGAGACTGGCGCCAAATGCACCGGCTCCATTCGAAGATGTGCCAACGCCGCGCTGTACCTGGATACTGCCGGTAGAAGATGTAAAATCAGGAAGGTCCACAAAAAATGTTCCCTGGCTTTCGGCATCATTATACGGAATGCCATTCAATGTTACATTGATCCTTGTCGCATCGGTACCGCGGATACGAATACCCGTATAACCAAATCCATTTCCTGCATCGGAATTAATGACAACCGATGGAGTTTGATTCAGGATAAAAGGAATATCCTGCCCGAGATTATTTTTAATGATCTCTTTTTTGGACAGATTGGTTTTGGTGAACGGCGCATTGTCCGCTGCACGAATAGCCCTCACTTCGACAGGCGTTAATAAATAGAAACTGTCTTTAGCCGGTTCATTATCCTGGCCAAATAAATTGTTGCATCCAACAATTAAAAAAAATAAAATGGCAATCCTCTTCATTTTTGATTTTTTAATCAATTAAACCAGGAACCAGGAACCGGTACACTTCAATCCGTGTAATCCAATGATCCTGTAATCCGTGATCATCAATGAGAGGGAAATGCTGTTGAGAAAGGTAAATCATCATGCCATTTGGCGGCAGCTCCCTTCGCAGGCATTACCCTGACCAGGTTTTACGGGTCTAATCTCAGATCATTCCGCCAAAAAAAACGGAATAAACACCCCGGAAACCAGCCTACCGGCAGGCAGGCACTGAAACAAAAGCCTTTGTATCAAAGGCTAAGAACTTGTTGCCCGCCAAAAGCGGACCTGCGGCAAATATAAGTTGAAATAAGTGATGAATGGCTGTAACTTTTCTACGCCGTTCTTCGTACCACATCAAAACCATATAGTTTATGAAGAAAATATTCAGTCTTTTATTATTGATCGCCTTTGCCGCAGCCGCTACAGCACAGAAAGTTGTGAATGCCGAGAATGCTGAAAAACGGAGTGTCGGCGGTTTTCATGGTATCCAGGTCTCAACAGGTATCAAGCTGGTATTAACAGAAGGCACTGCCGAAGATGTGGCTGTCAGCGCTGCTACTACCGAATTCCGGGATAAGATCGTTACCAAAGTAGAGAATGGCATCCTCAAAATATATTATGAGAACAAATCTCAAAACCTGACCAGTCAGAAAAAAGAAAAAAGAGAGTTGAAAGCATGGGTTTCTTATAAAGCATTGGATCAGCTAAATGCCAATACCGGCGCAGAAGTCGAGATCGAAGGAATACTGAAAGCAACTTCATTAAAAATGAATGTGAATACCGGCGCCACTATAAACGGGGCGGTGAACATTAGCGACCTCGAGGTAGATCAAAATACCGGTTCTGTTGTTAAACTGACCGGCGAAGTTTCAACATTAGATGTGGATGGAGATACAGGAAGTATGTTCAAAAGCACAGACCTTACAACAAATAATTGCAGCGTAACGGCCAGCACCGGCGCCGGTGTGTATATCACTGTACAAAAAGAATTGAATGCAAAAGCCAATACCGGTGGCTATGTAAAATATAAAGGTGATGCCGGTATTCGTGAAATAAGAACCAATACGGGAGGTTCCGTAAGCAAGATCAAAATTTAATCAACACAGAACTAACAGCCATGAAAAAATTATTCAGTCTATTATTATTTGTTGCGGTCGCATTTGCAGCAACAGCGCAAAAGATCGTCAACGATGCCAATGCTGAAAAAAGAAATGTCAGCGGTTATCATGCTATCGAAGTATCGGGTGGTATCGATCTGTATCTTTCGCAGGGCGATGAATCGGTAGCGGTGAGTGCTAATGAAACGAAATTCCGTGAGCGCATCAAAACCGTAGTGGAGAATGGTGTATTGAAAATATTTTATGAGCATGAGAAAAAGAATAATGTACGTATCGATATTGAATGGGGCAATCGTAAGCTGAAAGCCTATGTTTCTTTTAAAAACCTGGATAAACTCGAAGGCAGTGGCGGTTCCGATATTTTGGTAGAAGGAAGTATCAAAGTGAATACATTATCGCTGGGCGTATCGGGCGGCTCTGATTTTGACGGAAAAGTTGATATCGATAAATTAAAAGTGGATGCAAGCGGCGGCAGCGATGTAAATATTTCCGGCTCGGTGAAGGATCTTGAGATCGATGCCAGTGGCGGCAGTGATTTTAAAGGATATGAACTCGCAGCGGATATTTGTAATTTAGATGCCAGCGGTGGCAGCGATGTGTATATCACGATAAATAAAGAATTGAGCGCAGATGCAAGTGGTGGCAGCGATGTTTTTTATAAAGGGAACGGAACGGTGAAAGAAGTGAGGTCAAGCGGGTCGTCCAGTATCAAAAAAAGAACTAAGTAAAAAGATATAACTGTATGAAGAAGTTATTTATAATGATGATGGGAACATTCGCAACAGTATCGCTGTTTGCACAAAAGATAAATGATCCCAATGCAGAAGTGAGGGAAGCAAAGAATTTTCATGCCATCAATATTTCCAGCGCTTTTAATGTATTCCTGGACCAGAGCGAAGAAGAAGGGGTAGCTGTCAGTGCTGCTGAAACAAAGTTCCGCGATCAAATTATTGTGGAAGTAAAAAATGGCGTGCTTTATATCAAATACAATAACAAAGGATTGAGTTTGGGAAAAAGCAATAAAGAGTTGAAAGTTTATATCTCATTTAAAAGTATTGATAAACTGAATGTCAGCGGCTCCTGCAATGTGTATATTACCGGCACTTTAAAAGCGGATGATCTCAGGATCAGTCTTTCCGGCGCCAGCGATATCAGGAAAGCCGTGATCGATGCAAAGAAATTAACGGTTGATCTCAGTGGCGCTTCTGATCTTACCATAACAGGAGGATCGGCCACTCAATTGAATATTGATGCCAGTGGCGCCAGTAAATTCCAGGGGTTTGATCTTACTGTTGATATATGCAATGTAACAGCTTCGGGCGCTAGTGATATTAAGATAACTGTCAATAAAGAATTGTCCGCCCATGCAAGTGGCGCCAGTGATATTCATTATAAAGGAAGCGGTGTGATCACCGATATAAAGACCAGCGGTTCCAGCAAAATATCAAAGAGTGATTCATAACTATAAGAGTATATAGGAAAGAACCCATCCGGTAATGAATGGGTTCTTTTCTTTCTGAATGTCTTACAGCAAGTTTCGTTCTATTGCCAGTCGATCGTTACTACATCTCCACAACTCACCGTTACAAAATCATCATAGAATAATGATGCGTTGGCTGCTACATTGTGAGTTAAAAAAGGAGTTCCTGATCCGTTCAGGTAAAAAGAAAGTGTACCTGCAGGGTGTGATGAGGTAAAACCTGTTGTCATTCCCATCTGGCCGGTACAGCCTGCAAAATTGATCATACCCGTCCAGCTACCGGAAGGTAAAGCACCGTTTACATCAGTACCGTTACAACCATCTATGCTTTCAAATGAAAGCCCTGTTTTGTAAGCGGTCCACGTGCAACTGACTTTACAGGCGGATCCCTTTTTGCCTGGTACTTCTTTTTTGCTGTGAGACATTAATACAGTGAAAGAAAAAATGGCGACCAGGGCCACCATGCTTGCTGCAGCAAGACTTTTTGATCTTCTTTTCATTGTTCAAGGTTTAAAGGTTAATGGTTTTTACATTTTAAATGTAGACCTTTTGACAAATGCGAACCAAGAGGAGTTCTACTGAGCAACATTCACATCCATTCTTCCTAAAATAACATGTCAACGATGAATGAACATAAACTTACAGATCGTTTTTATGGCTTAATTTCTTTGGCTGCAAACCTTCATAACCATATCTTTGCGTCGCGAAGTAGAGCAGCGGTAGCTCGACGGGCTCATAACCCGTAGGTCGGGAGTTCGATCCTCCCCTTCGCAACAAAAGTTATGCGGGACTTGCAGTCCCGCATTTTTATTTTATTGCATTTGGCAATACATCCAATGTAACAGATCGATCTGTCAAACCGGAAGTTTCGCAGAGCCGCTCTGGCTGCGATGACGTACATTTGCAGTCTTTTCATGAAATCAGGTTTTGTCAACATATTCGGTAAGCCCAATGCAGGTAAAAGCACATTGTTCAATGCGCTGATGGGAGAGAAACTGGCGATCGTGTCGTCCAAAGTGCAAACGACAAGGCATCGCATCAAAGGGATACTGACGGAAAAAGAATATCAAATTATTTTTTCAGACACTCCCGGCATCATCGATCCGAAATACAGGTTGCATGAAAAAATGATGGAAGCAGTGAAGAATGCGCTGGAAGATGCCGATGTGGCTTTATTACTCGCGGATGTAAAAGATAATTGGAAAGAAGCGGACGAGATATTCTCTGCATTAAAATTAAGAGTACCGGCGATCGTGGCATTGAATAAGATCGACCTGGTAAGTGAATCAGCAATAAAAGAAGCGGTTGATTTTTTTACAGCCCGCCCTTATTGTAAAAAAGTAGTTACGATTTCGGCGTTGTCAGGCATCAATAAAAAGAAACTGATCAATGGCATGCTGGAATTGTTGCCGGAAGGAGAACCGTTCTACGACGGAGATAATATCAGCGATCTGAATACCCGTTTCTTTGTAAGTGAATTGATTCGGGAAAAGATATATGAAATGTCGAGAGACGAGATCCCATATCATACAGCGGTACTGGTGAGGGAATACAAAGAGAAAGAAACGCTGGTGAAGATCGTAGCCGATATTATCGTACAAAGAGAAACGCAAAAAGCGATATTGATCGGTGATAAAGGAAGTATGATAAAAAAACTGGGCACTGCAGCCCGGATTGATATTGAAAAATTCATCGGGCAAAAGGTTTTTCTCGAATTATTTATAAAAGTAAAACCGAAGTGGAGAGAGAACGAGATGCAGTTGAAGGAATACGGATATTAGAGAATAACTAAGAACTAAAAGATAATAGTGAGGCGTGCTATTGGAACGACCCTGGCTTTTAGTTTTTATCTTTTAATTTTTATCTGAATAAAAACATGTCATTCACATTAGCAATAGTCGGTCGTCCAAACGTGGGAAAAAGTACATTGTTCAATCGCCTGCTCGAACAACGCAAGGCTATTGTGGATGATGTCAGTGGTGTGACCCGTGACCGCCAGTATGGTGTTGCCGACTGGAATGGTAAAACATTCAATGTGATCGACACCGGTGGATTTGTACCCGGTGGCGAAGGCGCTTTTGAACTCGAGATCGCCAAACAAGTATTGATAGCCGTAGAGGAAGCTAATGCCATCGTTTTTATGGTAGATACGACCACCGGTATAACAGACCTGGATGACACCATGGCTCATCTTCTTCGCAAAAGCACAAAACCTGTTTTTTTGACGGTCAATAAAGTTGATAATAATGACCGCATGCTGGAAGCGAATGAATTCTATAGCCTGGGTTTTGAGAATATTTTCTTTATTGCCGCAGCCAGTGGCAGCGGTACCGGTGAATTGCTGGATGCAGTTGCCGCAGAGATCACTGAAGATGCTTCCGAAGAAGCGATCGAAATGGATGCCCTTCCCAAATTTGCGATCATCGGCCAGCCGAATGTGGGCAAATCATCTTTGCTGAATGCATTGGTGGGACAGGAAAGGACCATCGTAAGCGATATTGCCGGCACCACGAGAGATACGATCCATACGCATTATAATCTTTTTCAAAAAGAATTTGTACTGATCGATACAGCCGGTATCCGGAGAAAGAACAAGGTGGAAGAGGATCTTGAATTCTATTCTGTTATCCGGGCCATAAAAGCCATGGATGAAGCCGATGTTTGTTTATTATTGATCGATGCGGAAAAAGGCATCACGGCGCAGGATATTAATATTTTTAGTTTGGCAGTAAGAAAAGGAAAAGGTGTAGTGGTGTTGGTCAACAAATGGGATCTTTTGTCAAAGGAAACCAATACGTCGAAAGAATATGAAACAAAGCTGAAGCATAAACTGGCTCCGTTCACCGATGTGCCGATATTGTTTATTTCTGCCAAAGAAAAAACAAGGATATTCAAAGCCATTGAAATTGGATTGCAGGTCTACGATCACCGCAAACAAAAAATATCGACTTCGCAACTCAATGATATTTTATTAAAAGCCATACAGGGTTATAAGCCACCGGTAGTGCGGGGGCATCCTATTAAAATAAAATTCATCACCCAGTTGCCGACCGTAGTGCCGTCATTTGCATTCTTCTGCAACTTCCCGGATGATATAAAAACGCCTTACAAGAATTACCTCGAAAACCAGTTGCGGGAGCATTTTGATCTTACGGGTGTGCCGGTCCGTATCTTTTTCCGTAAGAAATAAACCCGTCAATCGTGAATGGTCTTTGTTTATCAATGATCCCATCCCTACTTCCTAACTGCTAATTCTCTCTTTTCCCGTGTATCAATTTGAAATGGCAGTCAAAAAAAGGCTTTTGAATTTGCAAATTTCCTCTATCCCGTTACCTTTGCCGCCATCAATTTTAAACACAAAAACAAGTACAATGAAAAAAATCTTTGCTATTGCTTTTATCGCCGTATCGGTAGTTGCCTGCAACAATTCAGGAAAAAAAACTGAAACAACAGACACTACTACAAAAACGGAGAACACAACTATCCCTGTTGATACCACACACACAACACCGGTGGATACAACTCATCCTGCTGACACAATTGCTCCTAATATGTGATCATTATAGCCGAACATATTATTTTTAGAAAATTGATAAGCCCCTGGTCTCAGACCGGGGGTCTTTTTTGCAGCTATAAATAAATTTCTCGCCCGGTAAACTCAGCACCCAAACCATTGTCAAAGCCCGTTGCAGCAAGAGGTTTTCCACAGTCATACAGAATCTTCCAGGCTTCATAATTCCTTAATGAGGAAAGCTTAACTTGCTGCTCTATCCATTTTCCCCTGAAAACCTTTTCGACCGTTCCCTGTTTAATTCTAAATAGCGGCTATGAAAAGGTTTTTACTCGTTTCTTTTTTATTGGGATTGATTTCTTTCGGTGCGAAATCGCAAGTGACGGTATTCTCAGACGACTTTAATACAAGCCAGGGAGCTAGCTATACACCAGGCCCCTCAAATATTGGAACTAGTCCGAATTGGTATTTCGTATGCGATCCGGGGCCATTGGATTGGGGCGCAAGGATACATGGTAATGTTCTTGATATGACCAACGACGCAACTGCAGCCGCAAATGTTATCGGAAGTGGCAATGCTTTTACGCCAACAAACCTTTTCGCTTCACCATATAACACAACACTGGCCTTAAATACGGGGCTTGTAACGTGGACCTTTAATATGCGACAGATCAGAACTGATCCTGCTGGCTTTAATTCCGGAAATTATGGAGTAGCCTTTGTTCTTGGGTCACAATCAAACGTATTTAGTGTAGGTGGATCTGGTTATGCAGTTGTTCTGGGCAATACAGGATCGACTGACCCTGTAAGACTTGTTAAGTTTAATCCAGGGGTCACGACAGTAGGAGCAGCCGCTCCTCCTACAGCCAATGATATTATTGTATCAAATACTGCAGGTCTTACTGATTTTGGTAACGAGTATTTAAGTGTTAAGGTAACATACGATCCCTCATCAAATACATGGGAGCTTTTTTTGCGAAACGATGGCACCATAGCTTTTGCCGATCCGGCTGTAGGATCGCTAACATCACAGGGAACAGCAGTGGATAATACATATACAGGAGCAGTCTTGGGTTTTTTAGGTGGTTATTGGCAAGGATCAACTGGTGTAGCCCAAACTGCTTTTTTTGATAATGTCAAAGTAACTGTTGGTGCTGTTGCAAATACTATAACTGTGGGTACTGTATCAACACTGACATTTAATATAGATTGTTTTACCAGTTCCAATGCTACCGTTGATTTTACTTCAACCGGCACTTTCAGTTCACCGAATAATTATGTTGCCCAATTATCCGATGCCGCAGGATCATTTGCAAGTCCGACAGTAATAGGTAGTTTATCAAGCACGGCTAACTCGGGAACCATCAATATTACGATCCCGGCAGCAACCCCAACCGGTGCCGGGTATTTGATACGGATCGTCAGCGATAATCCCAACGTAACAAGCGGTAATACATCGTTAGCAATTACTATCAATTTGTCCGGCACCTGTACATCAAACGCCATTGATTATTTCCGTTCAAAGACCACGGGTAACTGGAATTCAACATCAACATGGGAATCATCAGTTACAGGTACTGCCGGCACATGGGTGAATGCTACATTGACGCCCACAAATGCGGCGAACACTATCCGGATCAGGAATAGCCATTCGGTTACAGCCAATGTTGCTGTTACAGTTGACCAGGTGATCATTGAAAATGGAGGAACATTGATCAATCAAATGCCCGCTGCAAATACATTTACGATTGCGAACGGAACAAGTGATGATATCGAGATCCAAAACGGAGGGATGTATCATATTCTATCTACACAGGGGTATTCGAATTACCAGGCTATAAATGCAGGAGCGACTATTAGAATTAAAACAGGGGGCATCATCCGTTTGGGTGATGGAACTGTTTTCGCAGGAAGTAGTAATCATTTATTAGCAACAACCTCTGTTTCTTATATTTGGGAAAATGCTTCAATTTTTGAATGGAATTCTTCAGGTTCATTTACTTCCAGCGGTGTAACTTTTTTTCCTGATGCGGATGCGCTTACGATCCCTGTTTTCAGAACCACTCAAAACATAGGTTCGGTTGGTGCGTCTGCTATCACTGCATTCAATTCTGTTTTTGAAGCGAATGGAAATATCACTTTTGTCAATTCCGGAACAAAGACTTTCCGTAATGGCATCAGAGGTACGGGAACTATAAATGGAAGCACTTCCGGAAAATTCATTATTAATGGTTTGACAGGCGAACTTGGTGGCACAGGTGGATTAACAGTACCGGCAGCCATTCCCTTAGAAGTAGGTTCGTCGGCGAATACAACAACCGTTACGCTTATTTCAGATAAAACCATAACAGGAAGCATAACATTGATCAATGCGAATAATACATTTATTGACCTGGGTGCAAATGATCTTACTGTTTCCGGAACAGTTTTACCCGAAACAGTTGGCTCAACTAATTCCTATATCAGAACAGATGCCAATGGTGGTTTATTAACGCTTAATAATATCACTACCTCAAAAACTTTCCCGATCGGTGAAACAACATATAACCCTTTGGTAATATCAAGCGGCAGCGGTAATAATTTTTCTGCAAGAGTAAGAACGGGGATATTTGATCCGAATGGCGCTATCCCAACCGATGCAGTAAACCGTACATGGTATATCATGGCTTCTGCTGTTACACCCGGGGTGACTGTAACTTATCAATACTCAAATAATGCGGGTGAATTAACAGGTACTGCTGTAACGCAACCTGCTAATATGGAATTATTGCAAAGCGATTATATTACATGGAGCCTGTCAGTCGGAAATACTTCTATCGTTTCTACACCCGGGCCTCCGTATACAGTTACGACAACGACAGCAATACCTATCAATAATTCATTAGTTCCTTATGCATTGGGTGTAACGGGTACAATGTTCCTGCCGGTCGACTGTATCATTTCCACCAAGGCGCAAAAAAGAAATAATACCGGTATCATTAGCTGGACAGTCAATACCTGTGCCGATGTGACCAGTTTCGAAGTACAACGTTCTGTTGGTAATGGGGCGTATCAAACGATCGGTACGATCAATCCATCAGTCAGTCAAACCGATTTTAATTTTACCGATCCTTTACTGGCAAAAGGAGTAAATCTTTATCGTATCAAAGTGAAAGGACTTAGCGGTTCTATCAAATACTCGAATACAGTAGCACTGATCTATGAAAGCGATGCTTTGCTGATCACATCTGTTGTGCCGAATCCTGTTCATAGTGCAGCAACACTTACACTGAGTGCGGCCAAACAAGGTAATGCCGATCTTACAATTTATAATATGGCCGGTATTCCTGTAAAGCAATGGCATTCCAAATTTGCCGAAGGCAATAATACCATCCAGGTGAATGTAACGGAATTACCTGCGGGTGTGTACCAGCTAGTAGTTTCTACTGAGCGATCAAAAACAGTTACAAGATTTATAAAGCAATAGCTTACTATTGCACCCGAACCAAAACTACCTGCAGGCCCCTTCCAGCAATGAAGGGGTTTTTTTGTGCCTGAGTCCGCAGAGTGTCTGACAGATTTGACAAGAACTCGTAAAATTACGAGCGGCTAATAATTATTACTTAGGATTTCTTGCATAATCAAAAGCAGCGAACTAATTTGGCTTTCCGTTCTCAAGGGCAATTGCCCGTACCCAGAAAATCTACCTCCTCCCTGAAGCCCCTTTATTCTTACTGAACAGCCACTATCAATTTCAAACCACCAAACTGTTTTGACATGAAACTTGCCCTTTCTGCCGTATTATTATTCTGCATCAGCATTAGTGCAGCACATTGCCAGCTTAGCGACGGCACTATTACTATCGACCAGGTTAATTTCAACCAGTCGTTTAAAAAACTGGAACTGAAAAAAACAGGTAAAGATGAAGTACAGATCGGCCAGCCACAGCGTTGGAAAATAAATAAAAATAAATTATGGACCGGTGGTCTTATCATGCTTTCGGGAATGGCCAAGGGTTTCAATGAAACACTTGAGTTTAACTGGCACGGCTTTGCCGAAGTATTTCCCAAAGCAAACCCCCAATGGTTCTGGCCGCAAAAAAGTTTTACCAATAAATACAAAGATGGCGACCGGGAGAAAGGGGCTAAGTTCCCTTTATCAACTTCTGCATTGGTGTTCCTTACCGATCAGTATCACCTGAATAATTTTGTTCAGCGCAGTGCAATGACGACTGCATTGATCATAAAAATAGGAGAGGGAAAAAAACCTTTAAAACATTATGTGTTTGATGCTTTGTATTACACGGCCTGTTACCAGGCAGGATTCGGCGGGGTTTATTATTATTTTAAAAGCAGGGTGCCGAAGTAAAGTTTTAAATTGTAAGTTTTAGGTTTAAGTTGCTTCGTGTTTTTATTACTATGTGTTCCTGTGTGTCCATGTGGTGAAATATCGCAAGTTGAAATCAGGCACCCGGCATATGAAGAAGGCATCAGCTAAATTGCTCAGCTATCGCATTGGCTTTTTCTGTGTAAACTTTTGCTGCAACAGCTTGTTCTTTTATAAAGCTGTTATCTTTTAACGGGCCGATCACTTTTTCCATTTCCTTTTCTGTTTCATATACCATCCTGCGGAAAGGATTGTTGTAATCTTTGGCTCTTGAATCGTAGATCGCTTTGATCATCCATTGTTTGGTAGCAACAGCCTGTTGTAATAATTGCAGGAATAATTTTTTGGTGAATTTAGCCGGGGTCAATTTCAATATTTCAAGCAACGAAGCGAATGCATGACGAAATTTTTCCGCCTGGTATTGTGCACTTTTTTGCCGGTAAAAATCATGTACCTCATCCCAACTGCCGATCTTGCCCGACCGGATATTATTGATCAGTGTCCGCAGGGCAGCTTCCGGAACCAATTGGCCGCCTAAATTTTTCCATCCATTACGAACAGGTTTGCCCGGTAATGCTTTTTGTAATTGTTGCCAGGATGAAATATTTTTTTGCCCGATCAGGTTGATCAATTCAGTGACACCGTAATACACGATAAGTTCATTGAATATCCTGTAAGCTTCGGGAGTTTTTATCAATTGTACTTTACGGCCGGCATTCTCAAATCCATCCACCAATATTTCCAGTTTATCAAGTGCTGCATTTTTATCCAGCAATTCTCCGCCTGTTTTTTCAAGATCTTTTTCTTTGAAATCTTTTTTATTTGCAGCCGCATACGCTTTAGCGGTGGCTTCTTTCATCAGTTTAAGTCCATCAAATATCTCGTTCACGCTATCGGGAGCGAGATAATCATATTCGAGCGCCTGTGTTTTATCGGTTCGCTTATCACGGCTTTGGTATTTACCTGCATTCCTTGCCAGCGCATACATATTATACATGAACCAATAAGCCGGCATGATGCAAAGCCTGTTACTGCTAACTTCATTACTCACTAATGAAAAAGGAATTGGGATATTCAATTCTGCAGGAAAATCGCTTTTAGCGATCAAGGTGAAGGAAGCAAATTTTGAATTGTGTTTCAGGCTTACACAAAGTCCCGGCCAGAACCCACGCCCAGCCACTATTTCGCCATCGGCGCCTCTTGAATTATGATTGGAACCGATCGTTGCACCGGCGGCCATATTGCTTTGTCCCATTACAACAGCTGCACATAAAAAAGAATTGTTATGGTGTTGTTCATGCGCCGGGAAAATAAGTGAATTCAATACTTCGCAACAGGAAATAGTTGAATTCTCACCGAGATATGAATTGATCAGCCTGGCGCCATATTTCAATTGGGAATTGGAACCCAAAATAAAACGAACAGCTTTCACACCATAAAAAACACGGCAACCAAAACCCATGATGCCATTCACCAATTCACATCCTTCACCGATCTGCGATTTGGCTTCGGGTGAAGAATTGATCGTTAAGTTTTTTATTTTGTTGGCGCCTTTCAGGTAAGCATCGCTGCCGATCCATACATCTTTGATGATCTTACAATTTTTGATCACTGTCCTGTCGCCGATCTTTCCATAATAACCTCTTCTTGTATCGAATTTTTTATCGGTGAATTCTTTGAACTTCTCTAACAGTCTTTCATCGTCACGGTATTTCGACCAGAGCCATGCATCGGCTGTCAGCATACCATTGAAAGGAAGAATGCTCCGGCCCCCATTTTCATTACATACTTCCAGCCATATACGCACCGATTCTTTTTCCCCTTTTTTCAAAACACCATTGCCAAATTTGGAATGATCGGTGGTAGCCAGTTCATTGATGTTGACCAGCATCACTTCATTGCCCACGATATAATGGCTCATGAAGCTGACATTATCGATAACAACATTATCGCCGATATCACAACTGATGATCGTGCTATTGTATAAACCAACCGGCAAACGAAGATTATTGAATTCGCGCAAAATAAGATTCGAGTTTACCGATACGAACCAGTCCGAAAAATGCACAGTTCTTTACAAGTTGGGGATTGAATGCATCCGAGACCAGTACTTTACTCCAGTCGGCAGAATGATTGGCATTTCGTTCCAGTGTCTTTATTTCCGCTGCCGTTAGTTTGCGGTATTCGATACCGCTGCGGTTCTGGATATTGCGCAGGTAATATTCATCTTTTCCTTTCGGAATGTATTCTTTGGGAATAAAATTGTAACCGAGAGAAGAGATTGGTTGTTTTTTGATATTGTTCATATGCCCCAAACCCCTAAAGGGGCTTTGTAACTCTAAAACAGTAATTGCTTCAAAGTTGGTTAGAGATGCTTAATGTTAATCAGGCCACCTGTTGAATAGCGGACAGAAAGATGAAGTGTGCGACGCAACAGGCGATGATAGTAGTACTGTTGCTGGTAACATAATCATTCAACTATCTGCTATAAAGAACTTACAAATTAGAAAAGATTTATCGAATTAAGTTTCCCTTTAGGGACAGGGGCATTATTCCACCGTTACACTTTTCGCTAAATTCCTCGGCTTGTCCACATCACATCCTTTTGCCAAACCAATATAATAAGCCAGTAACTGGAGCGGAACCACACTCAGCATCGGGGCGAGTATCTCGTCTGCTTCCGGAACGACCATTACATCATCCGATAATATTTCCGATGTTGTATCACCTTCGCTGATCACAGAAATGATCTTTCCTTTTCTTGCTTTGATCTCCTGCATATTACTTATCACTTTTTCATGATAGCTATCGCGGGTGGCAACAAATACGACCGGTAAATTTTCATCAACCAATGCAATGGGGCCATGTTTCATTTCAGCAGCAGGATAACCTTCTGCATGTATATAAGAGATCTCTTTTAGTTTTAATGCGCCTTCGAGTGCAACAGGAAAATTATAACCACGGCCGAGATACAGGAAATCATGTGCATCTTTATATTTCTCAGCCAGCTTTTTAATATTGGTACTGTGCTTTAATGTCCAGGCTACTTTCTCCGGTATCTGTTGCAATTCATTCAATAAGTTCCTGTATCGTTCTTCAGAAATAGTGCCTTTGATATAACCGATCTTCAATGCGATCATTGTTAATACAGCCAGTTGTGCTGTAAAAGCTTTGGTAGAAGCGACACCTATTTCGGGACCGGCATGTGTATAGGCGCCGCCATGGACTGGTGCGGGCAATGGATGAACCTACTACATTTACCACACCCAGGATGATCGCACCTTTTTGTTTGGCATTTTCAATAGCTACTAATGTATCCGCCGTTTCGCCGCTTTGCGAAATTGCAATGATAACATCGCCTTTATTGATGATAGGATTGCGGTAACGGAATTCGGAAGCATATTCCACTTCTACATTGATGCGGCAAAGTTCTTCAAAAATATATTCGGCGACCAGGCCGGCATGCCAGCTTGTGCCGCAGGCAACCATCACTATACGATTAGCGGTCATGATCTCTTCAGCATATTGCTGGATACCGCTCATTGTTATAGTACCTTCGGTTGCATCCAATCTTCCTCTTAAACAATCATAAATAGTTTGGGGTTGTTCGAATATCTCTTTCAGCATGAAATGTTCGTAGCCGCCTTTTTCAATAGCGGCCAGTTCAATATCTAATTTCTGAACATAAGGAGTGATCTTTTCGTTACCGAGATTTTTAAGAATAAGTTCATTGGGTTTTACGATCGCCAGTTCATAATCGTTCACATACACAACTTCTTTCGTGTACTCGAGCATCGGCGATGCATCGGAACCAAGAAAATGTTCTCCTTTACCAATGCCGATCACCAACGGGCTTCCTTTGCGGGCTGCAATAATGGTTTCGGGATCGTCTTCGTCCAGCAATAAGATCACATAAGCGCCGGTCACTCTTTTCAAGGCTACTCTTACGGCTTCTTCGAGATCACATTGATTATTCTTTTTTATTTCTTCAATAAAATTCAACAGTACTTCAGTATCTGTTTCGCTGGTAAATGTGTAGCCTTTATTGCTGAGTTCTTTTTTGAGTTGACTATAATTCTCGATGATGCCATTATGTATCATCGCCAGTTTACCGCTTGCAGATCGATGCGGATGCGCATTCACATCACTGGGTTCGCCATGCGTGGCCCATCGTGTATGGCCGATGCCAACATGTGCATGAAGGTCTTTACCGATGATATTTTCTTCGAGTTCGGCTACTTTGCCTTTTTTCTTATAGACCTTAAGGCCGCCATTTTGCAGGGCCACACCTGTGCTGTCGTAGCCACGGTATTCCAGCCTTCTCAGGCCTTTGATGATGATGGGATATGCTTCTCTTGGTCCGGTGTATCCAACAATTCCGCACATAAGATATATTGATTTTTTAGCTGCGTTTTTTTGCAGGCTGTGCAAAGGTATATAATTCAAGGTACAAGGCACAAGGTTCAAGGGACAAAAGCTATTAGCCGTTAGCTGCTAGCTATAAAAGGACGCCTTTTAATAAAAGAAATGCGGTACCGAAATAGATAAGCAAACCGGTTACATCAACCAATGTTGCAATAAAAGGAGTGGAAGACGTAGCAGGATCGGCGCCGAGTCTTTTTAATAGCAATGGCAGCATCGATCCCATAATTGTTCCCCAAAGCACAACCCCTACAATTGCAGTTCCGATCGAGATACCGATCAGCATATAATGTTCGCCAAATAAATTAAAGAAAGCATGACCGCTGAAAACGATCAGGAAGCCGACAATACCCAATGTTACACCCATGATAAGGCCGGATACAACTTCCCGCCGGGCAATGCGCCACCAGTCCTTTACTGTTATTTCTCCCAGCGCCAATGCCTGGATAATAAGTGTTGCAGCCTGTGAACCGCTGTTGCCTCCACTGGAAATGATCAATGGAATAAAAGTGGATAATACCAATACATGTTCCAGTGTTTTTTGAAAATTGGACATGGCCACGATCGTCAGCGTTTCGCCGACAAAAAGAATGATAAGCCAGATGATCCTTTTTTTATACAATTTAAAAATGGGAACGTCGAGATATGGTTCATCCAATGCTGCAGTACCGCCCATTTTCTGCATATCCTCACTGAATTCTTCTTCAGCCACCCAAAGTATATCGTCGATCGTAACAATGCCGAGCAGTTTATTGCTTTTGCTAACAACGGGAAGCGCCACCCTGTTATTCATTTTAAATATTTCGGAAGCTGTTTCCTGGTCATCTTCCGCATGGAGGGAAATGAAGCGTTCATCCATCAGGTCTTCCACTTTTTTCTCCGGGGAATTTAAAATAAAATCACGGATGCGTATATCATCGAGCAATTCTCCTTTATCATTGATCACATAAATGACATTGATCGTTTCGCTGTCTTTGCCAAACTTCCGGATGGTAGTAAAAACTTCTTCGATCGTGTTATGCGGGTACACATATACATAATCCGGCGTCATCAGCCGGCCGATACTGTTCTCGGGATAACCCAATAATGATAAGGTGATCTTTCTTTCATTCGGGTCAAGTAGTTTGATCAGTTCTCTTACCACATTGCTGGGTAATTCTTCCAAAAAATCGGTACGGTCATCCGCCGGTAATTCATTCAAAAGTGTGGCGGTAGTATTGGGTGGTAATTCATGTATGATCCTTTTCTGGAAGGAGAGATCGAGAATTTTAAATACACTGGCTGCCCGGTTAACGGACATATTTGCAACGATGGCGGCTTCATGATCGGGACATTCTTCTATAAGATGTGCAACATCGCTGATGTTCTGATCATCGAGAAATTCACGGATGATCAATTTATCTTCCGTTTGGATCAGGGCTTCGAATTGTTCCTGCAGGGTTTGTTGTTCGAGTTCTGCTGACATTGTTCAAAAATAGAGAATAGATGACAGATGATAATGGATAGATGATAGTTTGATCAATGCTCTGCTCAAATACTCCGAACTTTGAGATCATTTTTTTAATTATCATCTATCAGTTATCATCTTTATGATCCTTCCGTATGTTTTTATAGCTCCGACTCGACATATGGGCCGCGGTGTATTTACTTCTTCAGCAATAATAGCCGGCACTGTGGTTGAAATATCGCCGGTGATCGTAATGAGTAAGGAAGAAAGAAAACTCCTCGACCAGACCCTGCTGCATGATTATATTTTTGAATGGGGAGAAAACAAGGACCAATGTTGTATGGCGTTGGGATATGTGCCGGTCTATAATCATTCTTATGAAAGCAATTGCGAGTATGAAATGGATTACGATGACCGGAGCATCAGCATCAAAGCAGTGAAAGATATAGCGGCCGGCGAAGAATTATTCATTAATTATAATGGCGACTGGAACGATGGGAAGAAGGTTTGGTTTGAAGCGTGAATCGTGAATCGGCAATCGTGAATCGTCAATCGGCGTTAGCAATTGATACTGGGAACTACAATTAGAGTGACCATTCCCATTGCCGATTCACGATTGACGATTCACGATTGCCAATTCACCCTTTACGAAATAAAAAACCGTCCCGGCTGCATGCGGGACGGTCAATAATTTATTAAACGAAGATCTTATTGGAATTCGATCTGTGCCCTGATCTCACCGGAAGGATAAGTAGTAGTATGAATATTCATGTAATACAATCCGTTCAAAAGGTCAAGTTCTTTAATGATCGAACCATCCACTAAAGTTGTTCCGGAAACCTTACCGGTAGCAGGGAAGTTTGTTGCATTCGGAACGAAAATGCCATTGGAAGGAGTGATGATATTCTGAACTACATTGGCAGCAAATCCTTTAGGAGCCAGGCCATGTATGTGCATCAGGGAAACGGGGCCGGTCAATCCGGACCAGCTAACTGACCATGTTAGTATACGGGTTTCTTTAGAATAAGTAACGTCCATCAAACCGAGCGCAGTGCTCGGAGTTCCCGGTGTTTCATTAGAACCGGTTAGTACAATGCCTTTCTTCTCGTAATCGGTCGTCTTTTTTTCTTCGGCGATCTTTTCGCAGGAAATAAAAGCGATGGTAAAAGCTAATACAATAGAGGCTAGAGCAGTTAGTCTGATCAGTTTCATGTTTCGGTATTTGTGGTAAAAATAAGAAGTTTTTTGGATTGGCAATATATTTAAAATTGGGGCTAAATGGTTGTGGGAAAGCTGTTAATGGGGAATGGGAAGTGGTGAGTAGCTAGTGGGAAAGTTTACAATAGCACGCCAACCCTACTAGCCACTTGCCAATCCCCACTATCATCTCAATTTTCCCTTGATCTCCTGCAATTTCAACAACGCTTCCACCGGGGTGAGACGGTTGATATCAACATCGTTCAGCAACTTTCTTATCTCATCAAATGTTTCGGTATGCGCATCGAAAATGGATAATTGCATTTTTGGAAGAGAGATATCTTTTAGTTTATTACGGTTCAGCTCGCTGTTAGCGCCCCCACCCTCAGCATCCCGATCCGTTTCATGAATACTTTCCAGGTGTTTCAATATCTCGTTGGCCCTGTCGATCAATGAAGGTGGCATACCGGCCATACGGGCAACATGAATACCAAAACTATGCGTGCTGCCGCCGGGCGCCAGTTTTCGTAAGAAAATAATTTTATTACCAACTTCTTTATTGGTGATATGATAATTCTTTGCCCGCCCGAATTTTTCTTCCAGTTCATTCAGTTCATGATAATGCGTGGCAAAAAGTGTTTTGGGCTGATGCGGCGAATTATGCAGATACTCGGCAATACTCCAGGCAATGGAAATGCCATCGTAGGTCGATGTTCCTCTTCCTATTTCATCCAATAATATCAAACTGCGGCCGGTAATATTATTAATGATACTGGCGGTTTCATTCATTTCCACCATAAAAGTTGATTCGCCGCCGCTCAGGTTATCGGAGGCGCCAACTCTTGTAAATATTTTATCGGTCAAAGATATTTTAGCATGCGTTACCGGTACAAAACTTCCCATATGCGCCATCAACGTGATCAGCGCTGTCTGGCGAAGCAATGCAGATTTACCACTCATATTCGGACCGGTAAGAATGATGATCTGCTGATCTGTTTTATTCAATTCAAGATCATTGCTGATATAGGTTTCGCCAACGGGTAAATTTCTTTCGATCACCGGGTGACGGCCTTCTTTGATGAGCATGTCGCTGCCGGTATGCAGTTCCGGTTTTTTATAATGATGATGGATCGCATTGTGCGCAAAGCAACAGATACAATCCAAAATGGCAACGATATTACCATTGGTTTGAACAGGGGCAAGATAATCTGCCAGTTCATTCAGCAGGGCTTCAAATAATTCCAGTTCGATCTTCAATATCTTTTCTTCGGCGCCGGTTATTTTTTCTTCGTAATCTTTTAATTCCGGTGTGATGTATCGTTCGGCATTGGCCAGCGTTTGTTTCCGCATCCATTCGGTCGGCACTTTGTTCTTGTGCGAATTGGTCACTTCCAAATAATAACCAAACACATTATTGAAACCGATCTTCAGCGAACTGATACCGGTACGTTCGGCTTCTTTTGCCTGCAATTGGGTCAAATAATTTTTTCCGCTGAAAGAGATCTGCCGCAATTCATCCAGTTCAATATTGACACCGCTGTTCATCATACCTCCTTTGACAGCAAGTGAAGGAGGATTTTCAACGATCTCTTTGAAAATTTTATCGGCGATATAGGGACAGGGATTCAATGCATCTCCCAACCTTTTTAAATATTCATTGGAAGAAGAAATGCAAAGTTGTTTGATAGCTTCTACCTGTTTCAATCCTCTTGCCAGTTGTAATACTTCCCTTGGATTGATCTTTTTCAATGGGATTTTAGAAACCAATCTTTCAATATCTCCGCATTGTTTGATATGCTGTGATAATTTAGTTCTTAGATCTGTTTCCCTGATCAGTTGTTCAACAGTATCCAACCGTTCATTGATCTTTTGGATATCTTTTAAAGGAAATACGATCCAGCGTTTCAATAGCCTTGCGCCCATTGGCGAAACCGTATTATCCAAAACATTCAGCAATGTGTGATTACCCTCCGAATTCCCAAACACCAATTCCAAATTCCTTATCGTAAACCGGTCCATCCATAAAAAATCATCCCGATCGATCCTTTGTAATGAAACGATATGCTGGAGGTTGGGATGATCAGTATCTTTTAAATAATGAATGATAGCGCCGGCGGCGATCACTCCTTTATTCATCCCTTCGATGCCAAAACCTTTTAATGAATGTGTCTGGAAATGTTTGAGCAAAACATCTTCGGCATACACAGCATCGAATATCCATTCATCCAATGTGTATGAATACATTTTGCCGCCAAAATATTCTTTGAATCTTTTTTGCTGGTGTCGCTGAAAAACAACTTCGGCCGGTTTGAAGCTTTGTAATAATTTATCGGCATATTCCCTGTCGCCTTCGGCCAATAAAAATTCGCCGGTCGAAATATCAAGGAAGGCCAGGCCATATTGATCGTCATCGGCAAAATGAATGGCCGCTAAAAAATTATTGCTGTGATGTTCGAGAATCTTATCATTGACGGTAGTGCCCGGGGTTACCATATCGGTCACACCTCTTTTTACAATGCCTTTCGCCTGTTTCGGATCTTCGAGTTGATCGCAGATAGCAACACGATGTCCGGCTTTTACCAATTTATGTAAATACGTATCGAGAGCATGATGAGGAAAGCCGGCGAGTTCGGAAGAAGAAGGGGCGCCATTATTTCTTTTGGTTAATGTAATGCCCAATACCTGTGAAGCGATCACTGCATCCTGCCCGAATGTTTCATAAAAATCACCGACACGGAATAAAAGGATAGCATCAGGGTATTTTTGTTTGATAGCCCTGTGCTGCTGCATCATCGGTGTGTCTTCTGTCTTCGTCTTGGCCATTGCTCGCAAAAATAAGGAAGGGAAGATGAAAACCGGAGTGAGTTTATACAGATTTGAACAGGTAATTACAATGTATCCCTGGTTTCATTCGCAAAAAGCGGGTTCTTTATAACAGTAATATCGACACAGGTCTTTACCAGGCTGAAAGAATATTTATCAGCGTTAGAAAAATCAGCGAAGCTGTCTTTATTTTCTTTGCAGGAAAAATAAATAATGATAAAGAACTACAGGCAAAGATCCTTTTCATTAACAAAATATTTTGAGATAATGACTTTACAGGTATTTCATATGTTATTGACCAGGTCGTTTTCAAATAATCGGTATGTTTTTGTGTAACAGTTTCTCTTTCCGCATCGAATAAAAAACAAATTAGCCATGAAGAAAATTTTCCTGTTATGCGGGATACTATCTTTTTGTACCCTTACGAAAGCACAAGACACTGCAAAGGTTGATGCCGTCATTAAAACAGCCACTGTTTATTTTGGATATGGCGCCGAACTTACTCATCAATCAAAAATAAAAGTAGATGCCGGTACCAAAACGATCGTCATCAGCGGGCTTAGTACCACCGTTGATCCCAATAGTTTGCAAATAAGTGTGCCGGAAGATATAGCATTAATGTCGCAGCGATATGCGGTGTTCTATCCCACGGCAATACCTGCTGTTAAAACAAAAGATGTTGAACGAATGGAAGACAGCATCGTGTTGTTTCAAAAAGAGATCAACCGCATCAATAATTTGATTGGGATCGATGAGGAAATATTAAAAAAGACAGGATTGCTGATCGAAACCACCATCAGTACCAGTGGTAATAAAGAAGTGCAAAGCGATGAAGTGCTGAAGTTGCTGGAATATTATAATAATAAGATCGAGAAATCGAAATTGAGTATTTATGCTCATACGCTGAATATTGCTATCAATAATAAAAAGATCGCCGATATAAGAGAACGTGTTGCTGTATTGATGAAAGTAGAACCGGTAAAAACAAAACCTTATGGCCAGGTTTTTTTACAGGTGATGTGCAAGAGATCTTCAGAGATACCCATTGAATTATCTTATTATACCAACAATGCCGGCTGGACGGCGATCTATGATATCCGGGTGAATTCAAAAACGAATAAAGTGAAGATGGTGTACAAAGCATCGCTGACACAAACAACCGGTGTTGACTGGAAAGAAACGAAACTTACATTAAGTACAGGTACGCCAACATTCGGTGTAGTGGCCCCGCAACTGACGCCATGGTATTTGCAATTATATGTACCGGGTATTTATACCGACCTGCAGAAAAGAGCCGCCGCCGGTAATGCGCAAAGGAATATGATACAGTCGTACAGGGATGATAACAAACTTGCAGAAGAAGTAGTGGTTACCGCATTGGGTGTGGAAAGAAGATCTAAAGAACTTGGATTTAGTACACAAACAATTGACCCAAGTACTTTGCAGCAGTACACAACATTGAATGAAGGACAACTGAATACCAATTTCGAGATCGATCTTCCTTATGATATTGCCAGCGATGGTCAATTGCACAGCGTGACCATCAAAGACCAGGAAATTGCATGTGTATTAAAAAACTATGCGGTACCGAGAATTGATAAAGATGCCTACCTGCTTGCAGAAGTAGCCGACTGGCAGAACCTCGATCTTCTTCCCGGCGATGCGAATATTATTATGGATGATACGTATATCGGACGATCTCCCATCGATCCGAATACAACAGCCGATACATTGAATCTTTCATTGGGCCGTGATAAAAGAGTAGCGGTGAAACGTTCGCTGATAAAAGAAATGAGCAGTCTTAAAACAAGCGGCAAAGAAAGCAAACAGGTATTTACGTATGAAATACTGGTGAAGAATAATAAACTGACAGATGTAAATCTTTTATTAAAAGACCAGTACCCGCTGAGTACTATCAAAGAAGTGGTGGTAACACTGGAAGATGGCAGTGAAGCGATGGTCAATGCCGAAACCGGTGTGCTTACCTGGAAAATCGATCTGAAACCGGGCGAGAGCAGGAAAGTAAGATTTAGTTATAGCGTAAAATATCCGAAGGATAAAAAGATCATTAATTTGAAATAGTTGTTTGGGGATTGGGAATTAGGTACTTGATGCAAAACTTCATTACAACATTTGTAGCTGATCTAAAGCCATGAGTGTTGGAATGAAGTTCTGTGATATAGGAGCCAATCCCCAATTCCTAATTCCTAAATTTGCATCATGCGCAAATTGTCAATGGCCGAACTGGGACGTAAATCAGTGGAAGAATTCAAAGGGTCGGCTAAGTTTCCCATCATTATTGTGTTAGAAAATATCCGCAGTGCTTATAATGTAGGCAGTGTGTTCCGTACGTCGGATGCTTTTTTGATCGAAGCCATTTATATCATCGGCTATTCTGCCAAACCTCCGCATAAAGAAATAAAGAAAACGGCATTGGGTGCTGAAGAAACCGTTGCCTGGAAATATTTTAAAACAACAGCAGAAGCGATTGAAGAATTAAAGACAAATGGTTTTGCTGTTTATGCTGCCGAACAGGCCGAAGGAAGTTATAAATTAAATGCAATAGGATTTGAAGCGGATGAGAAACTGTCCATTATTTTTGGAAATGAAGTAACGGGAGTGGAGCAATCTACGATCGTTTTATGTGATGGTTGTATCGAGATCCCGCAATTAGGAATGAAGCATTCGTTGAATATTGCAACGGCGGCGGGGGTTGTACTTTGGGAATTGATAAGAGGAAGAATGTTGGATGTTAAATGATAAATGTTAAATGGGCAAGGTTAAAAGTTATTTAAGCTTAATAAAATTCTCGCATACCATTTTCGCAATGCCATTTGCGCTGATCGGTTTTTTTCTTGCATTGAAACAAGTTCATTTTTTACAGGTAAAAAGATTGGGAGGGCCCACTCATCTGCCTGCGAGAATAGAACGAATGGGTTCTGTGCTGGGAGATGCGGACAAAAGAAGTGGTGTTTTGAGTGATTACCTGCATGGCGATAACGTTTTGTTCATTATTTCAAAATACTTATTGCTTGTCATTCTTTGTATGATCTTTGCCCGCAGCGCTGCCATGGCATTCAATCGTTACCTCGACAGAAAATATGATGCAAAAAATCCAAGAACGGCAATAAGAGAAATTCCTTCCGGCATTATTACTCCCCAAAATGCATTGATCTTTACTATTGCAAGTTGTGTATTGTTCATTGCCTGTTGCTTTTTCATCAATAAATTATGCTTCTATCTTTCACCGGTTGCATTAGCAGTTGTACTGGGTTATAGTTATACAAAAAGATTTACGCCCCTTTGTCATTTGATCCTTGGATTAGGTCTGAGCCTTGCACCTATTGGCGCTTACCTGGCGGTAACGGGTCATTTTTCACTTTTACCAGTTATCTTTTCGCTGGCTGTTCTTTTCTGGGTCAGCGGGTTTGATATTATTTATGCTTTGCAGGATGAAGAATTCGATAAGTCGCAACAACTTTATTCTATTCCGGCATGGTTGGGAAAGAAAAAAGCATTGCGGGTTTCGGAATTATTACATGTAATAAGTGCTGCTGCCATTTTATATGCAGGCTATTATGGACATTTTGGATGGTTATACTGGGTGGGTGCCGCTCTATTTCTTGTGATGCTGGTCTATCAGCATTCTATTGTTAAACCAACCGATCTCAAAAGAGTGAATATAGCTTTTATGACAGCCAATGGCATTGCCAGTGTGGTATTTGCGATATTTGTTATTGCTGATCTTTTTGTTTATTAGTCATTTCATATTAATAATTAAAAATTCAAAAGTCAAAATTCAAAACCGGCAAGCTTTTATAGTTATTTAGTGACCCTTTTTTGACTTTTAACTTTTGAATTTTGAATTTATGCCACGGATACTTTGCATAGACTACGGCCTCAAGCGCACAGGCATCGCTGTTACCGATCCGTTCCAGATCATTGCAACCGGGTTAACGACGGTTGAATCAAAACAATTGATACCGTTCCTTAAAGATTATTTTTCCAAAGAACCTGTTGAACTGATCATCATCGGTGAACCGAAGAATTGGGATGATACACCAACGCATGCTACGCCGCTGGTAGAAAAATGTATAAAGGAACTGGAAAAAAACTTTCCCGCTATTCCCATCAAAACAGTTGATGAAAGATATACTTCAAAAATGGCGAAAGATTCGATGCTTGAAATGGGATTAAAGAAAAAAGACCGCCGGAATAAAGCACTGGTGGATGAGATCGCCGCTACTATTATGCTGCAGGAATATTTGAGAGGGAGCAGTTGATGTATCAATATTTAATGGCTAAATAGTTGGGTGGCTGAATTGTTTGATTGTTCATTTGAAAGTATCTTTGTGCTCAACCCAACAATCAAACCATTAAGCAATCAATGATACTCCCGATCGTCGCATACGGACATCCAGTTTTGAGAAAGGTAGCAACTGATATAAACCCCGATCATCCCAATCTTGCCAAACTCATCGCCGATATGTGGGATACGATGTATGCCAGCAATGGTGTTGGCCTGGCAGCTCCGCAGGTCAATAAAGACATTCGTTTATTTGTGATCGACACCGTACAGGTATTTAATAATATGGATGAAGATGAAAAGGCTGAATACAATGACGGGCCGGGATCGAAAGCTGTTTTTATCAATGCACATATTGTAGAAACCGGCGGGGATGAATGGGCTTATAATGAAGGTTGTCTAAGTATTCCCAAAATACGGGAAGATATTTACCGGGAGGAATCGGTAACGCTTAGTTATGCGGATGAGAATTTTGAAAAACATACCAAAACATTTACAGGAATTACTGCAAGAGTGATCCTTCATGAATATGATCATATCGACGGTAAGCTTTTTATCGATCATATTTCTCCCTTAAAAAGAAAACTGATGAAAGGACGGCTCAATGATATCTCAAAAGGCAAAGTAAATGTAGATTACAAGATGCTTTTTCCTGGTTAAACAGCCGATACCTGAAAAAATAATTCCCAAAACATCTTTGCGTTTCTTTGCAGGTAACGAATTCTCAACAGTACCTACCGAATACTGGTTCATTTGAAAATACCACAAAGAGGTGATTGCCCGGCTTCGCTATTAATGTTAGCTTGCAGCTTATTAAAGTACCCTGAAAGATCAAGCCCCGCCATCCACCACCACCTTTTGAGTTTTTTCTAACCATTAAAAAAATTGCTTATGAGAAGTAGGATTACACTCTCATGTCTGGCGGTGTTTTTGGCGATTGGATTTGCAAATTCGCAGGTTCCTTCATTAAACCCAGTTAACGGAGTTGTTCCGGCCGTATTGAATAGTGCGGGCGGAAGTTATGACAACCCAGCTTCGTATAACCGTTATGAATGGAGTTTTGGAGAATTGCTATTGGTCCAGGCCTTTGCACCAGCCGACAGTTCAGTCCTTGTTACGCAGGGAGTATTACAACCCTGTACCGACCAGATCGGCTATTCACCTTTTACAGTATTGTTTGATGAAGGCGATTACAAACTGTTTCCCAATCCGACGAGTGGAAAGTTTGAGGTGGATTTTTTTGTAAGAACGCCGGGTCAAATGAGTCTTCAGCTGATCAATTCAGTGGGCCAGATCCTGATGACGAAGGTCTATCATTATGATGGGTGTTGCCGAATTGAGCTATTCGACATTTCCAGGTATCCCAATGGTATCTATTATGTAGTGGCTGATCTTAAGCCGGACATAAAGCGTCCCGGGGACCAGTTGGAAGTGATCCGTCACAGCGGTCTGAAAGTGGTCAAGCTGAATGAAAAATAACCAAACCATAAACAAACAAAAACAAAAGAGATGAAAAAAATATTATCATTACTAGTATTGATGGTAGTGACAGCAACTGCTGCACTGAGCCAGGCACCTGGTATCTTCAATTACCAGGGAGTTGCCCGCAATAGTGTGGGTAATGTGCTAGCCAACCAGACGATCCGGTTAAGGCTGACGATCCATGACGGAACTGCAGCAGGTCCTGTAGTGTACCAGGAAACAAGAAGTGTAACGACCAATCCATTTGGATTATTCAATGCACAGGTAGGTAATCCAGTTGGTGCTATTACCCAAACAGGTACAGTACCGGGAGTGCCATGGGGTGTTGGTGCCAAGTTCATCCAGGTAGAAATAGATCCTGCTGGCGGAACATCATTTATAAATATAGGAACAGCGCAAATTGCATCTGTTCCATATGCACTGTTTGCAAATTCAGCAGCGGATCTTGTACTGCCTTTTATAAAAACACAATCTGCAGCGGGTACTTTATTTGGTCTTACCAATTCATCTGCTACAGGTACCTTAGGAGCTATCAATGGTACAAGTGCCAGCCAGGATGCTAATGCAAGCGCTGTTATCGGTACTATTTCTTCCACTACTCCCGGTGGTTTTTCTGCAGGTATACGGGGTATCAATAATGGAACAGGCGGTTTGGGAATTGGTGTACACGGAAGCCAGGCAGGAAGCGGCTGGGGTGTATATGGTACTACTCCAGGTGGTATCGGTGTACATGGTAATTCAACATCCGGTTTTGGTGTATATGGTTTATCAACAAGCGGTGTGGGTGTATATGGTCTTAGTAATACGGGTAACGGTGGTTTGTTTGAAGTAACCAATGCGGCGAGTACAGCAGATGCGTTGCGGGCAACAACTGCAGGCACCGGTGCAAGCTGGGCGATACGTGGTATCAGCAGTGGTACCAATGGTGCGGGTTTGTTTGTGCAGACCAATGCAACGAATGCGGCAAATAACTTACAAAGTAACCAGGCAGGTTTAGGACGTGCCGGTTTATTCAATATAACAAATGCAGCCAGTACAGCAAATGCAGTGGAAGTAAATACGAATGGTACCGGTAATGCTATTGTTGGTAACCAAACCAATGGTGGAGGCACTGCGGCTGCTGTGATGGGTACCTCAACCAGCTTAGCCGGTAATGCTGTAGCTGTACAAGGTGTGATCACTCCAACAAATCCCGGAGGCTTTTCTGCGGGTGTTCGTGGTATAAATAATGGTACGGGTGGTTTAGGTATCGGTGTTTGGGGTAGTCATGCCGGAAGCGGTTGGGGTGTTTACGGTACTGCCAATGCTGGTATCGGTGTAAATGGTTCTGCCAGCAGCGGTATCGGTGTAAACGGTACTTCTAATACTGGTACTGGTGGTCGATTCACAACTACATCGGGCCTTGCTTTACATACAACAGGCGGTGTTCAACTCCAGGGCATCGGCGAAGCTGCTAACCGGGTACTTACTTCTGATGCTGCTGGTAATGCCAGTTGGCAAGCGCTGGGCGGCGGAGTAGGTGTAGGTGGTTCGGGAACATTGAATTTTATTGCCAAATGGACACCTGATGGATCTAATCTTGGCAACTCATTATTCTTTGATGACGGAACGAATGTAGGATTAGGAACAACAACACCCAGTCATCGTCTTACAGTTAATCATGGCGGATCGACTGGTATAATGGTTCGTTCAAGCGGCAGTTACTCCGCAATGGATATCGATGCAGCCAGTGGTGATGCAGCTATCCGTTTACTTAATGCTGGTGTTACCCAATGGAACATCCGCAATCAACCCGGCACCGACAACTTACAGATATTCGAACTCGGCGGTGGTGGCGAACGTTTTGTTATCGAGAATGGAACCGGAAATGTTTCGATCGGTGCGGGTAGCACACCTGCTTACAGGCTAGATATCCTTCATGGCGGAAGTACCGGTATCCGTAATAAATCCACAGGTTCTTATTCAGCCATCGATATAGATGGTGCAAGTGGTGATGCGGCTCTTCGTTTTGTGAACAATGGCACTAACATGTGGAATCTTCGCAACCAGCCAGGCACAGATAACTTCCAGTTGTTTGAACTCGGCGGTGGCGGCGAACGTCTTCTTATTGAAAGAGGTTCAGGAAATGTTTCTATCGGTGCCGGTGGTACACCTACTTATAAATTAGATATCCTTCATGGCGGAAGTACCGGTATCCGTAATAAATCAACCTCTTCCTATTCTGCTTTTGATATTGATGGTGCGACCGGCGATGCCGCCATCCGTTTTGCAAACAATGGAGTTAATCAATGGAATGTACGTAACCAACCCGGAACAAATACTTTTCAAATATTTGAATTGGGCGGCGGCGGCGAACGTCTTTCGATCGAAGACGCAACTGGTAATGTATCAATCGGAAATGCTACTCCAACCCACAAACTACACATATTACATGCTGGTAGTTCTGGTATGAAAGTGGAATCTGCTTCAAGTTTCTCTACCGTTGATATCGATGCATTCAGCGGCGATGCTGCATTGCGTTTCCAAAAAGCTGGTACAGGTATGTGGAATACCCGTAATAATCCGGGCACTGATGACTATGAAATATTTGAATTAGGATCCGGTTCACGTTTCCGTATACAGGATGCTACAGGTTTTGTCGGTATCAATGTAGCCAACCCGACTGTCAGGCTGCATGTAGGTGGTGATTTTACTGCTACCGGCGTTAAAGCATTCACTATCGATCACCCGCTCGATCCTGAAAATAAAATGCTTCGTCATTTTGCTGTAGAAAGCAATGAAGTGATGAACAGCTATAGCGGTAATATCACTACCGATGCAAACGGTAAAGCTGTTGTGCAATTGCCGGATTATTTCGAATCGATCAATAAAGATTTCCGTTATCAGTTAACGGTGATCGGTTCATTTGCACAAGCGATCATATCTAAAAAAATAAATGGCAATAAATTCGAGATCGCTACTAACCAGCCCGGCATTGAAGTAAGCTGGGAAGTGAAAGGTGTTCGCAATGATCCTTATATGCAAAAAGAATTCAAGCTGAAAGTGGAAGAAATGAAAACAGGTGATATGAAAGGAAAATATTTTGCTGCTGAAGCTTATAATCAACCTGCAAGCAAAGGCATGAACAACGGACAGGAAACCAATTCATCTGTTGATCTTTCCACCTTAAAAAAGAGTGTGCCTAAGATTCCGGAAGATGAAACTAAAGGAAGCCTTTCGCCTACTGTTATCCAAACAAAAACAGTACCTGCATCGGCAACAACCGGCGGCAGTCTTGAAATGCCGGTGACCGCCCCGGCTAAACCCGTTCCATCGATCAAAGGAACAAGTGTTGATGAAAAAACAAAGCCGGTTGAGAATAAAAAAACGACGATCACCGATCCGGGAAATACTAAGACCGAATAAAAAAAATCAGCAAGAGCTGCATTAATATTTTAAGAGGCTGTCCTTTGAGACAGCCTCTTTCCAATCTAAAGATCAAAATGATTTGTGGCTACGAAATAAATGACTATTCGGATCTCTGATCGCAGATTTTTTTTCCACATACAGATTTTATATAAGACATAATCAATATGAATGAGCTTGCAGCTGCTTGCGGTTGCATAAAGCTGCAAAAGATATCGATCTATTTTACCGGTGACTAAATAAAACATACTGTTTGCTCATTTATTTCAAAATACCACAAACAGGTGATTGTCTGGTTTTGTTTTTCGTCTTAGTATTGCACTTTGGCAGAGATAAACAAAAAGAAAGAGAAATGTAGTTGTAACACTAATTGCAATCACTAACAGTAGTGATTTTTTTGGAAGGCTTAAACGACCATAACAACAATAAGTAGCCGGAAAAAAATAAACAATTAATAATACAGAAAATTAGTCTAAATATTGTTGGCAGATAGTATTCTTCTGTCTAACTTTATCGCGGATTCTTGGAAAAAATTACCCTGTTAATCTCTCCTTTAAGGCAAAATCACTATCCTGTAATGACCGGTTTTCCCTGCCCGATTAGAACTGTTTATTTAACCATTAAAAAAAACGCTTATGAGAAGGAAAATTACACTCTCATGTCTGGCGGTGTTTTTAGCGATTGGATTTGCAAATTCGCAGGTTCCTTCATTAAACCCAGTTAACGGAGTTGTTCCGGCCGTATTGAATAGTGCGGGCGGAAGTTATGACAACCCAGCTTCGTATAACCGTTATGAATGGAGTTTTGGAGAATTGCTATTGGTCCAGGCCTTTGCACCAGCCGACAGTTCAGTCCTTGTTACGCAGGGAGTATTACAACCCTGTACCGACCAGATCGGCTATTCACCTTTTACAGTATTGTTTGATGAAGGCGATTACAAACTGTTTCCCAATCCGACGAGTGGAAAGTTTGAGGTGGATTTTTTTGTAAGAACGCCGGGTCAAATGAGTCTTCAGCTGATCAATTCAGTGGGCCAGATCCTGATGACGAAGGTCTATCATTATGATGGGTGTTGCCGAATTGAGCTATTCGACATTTCCAGGTATCCCAATGGTATCTATTATGTAGTGGCTGATCTTAAGCCGGACATAAAGCGTCCCGGGGACCAGTTGGAAGTGATCCGTCACAGCGGTCTGAAAGTGGTCAAGCTGAATGAAAAATAACCAAACCATAAACAAACAAAAACAAAAGAGATGAAAAAAATATTATCATTACTAGTATTGATGGTAGTGACAGCAACTGCTGCACTGAGCCAGGCACCTGGTATCTTCAATTACCAGGGAGTTGCCCGCAATAGTGTGGGTAATGTGCTAGCCAACCAGACGATCCGGTTAAGGCTGACGATCCATGACGGAACTGCAGCAGGTCCTGTAGTGTACCAGGAAACAAGAAGTGTAACGACCAATCCATTTGGATTATTCAATGCACAGGTAGGTAATCCAGTTGGTGCTATTACCCAAACAGGTACAGTACCCGGAGTGCCATGGGGTGTTGGTGCCAAGTTCATCCAGGTAGAAATAGATCCTGCCGGCGGAACATCATTTATTAATATAGGAACAGCGCAAATTGCATCTGTTCCATATGCACTGTTTGCAAATTCAGCAGCGGATCTTGTACTGCCTTTCAATAAAACACAGGCAGATGCAGGAACATTATTCAGAATCAATAACAGCGGCACTGGTATCAGTGGCGGTATCATGGGAACTACTTTATCACCTGCTGCTAATGCATGGGGTGTTCATGGCCGTGTAGATAATACTTCAGCCGGTGGTTTTTCTACCGGTGTATTGGGAACTAACTTAAGTACAACCGGTCTTGGTATCGGTGTTACAGGTTCTCAGAACGGAAGTGGCTGGGGTGTGTACGGTACTACTCCAAGTGGTATCGGTGTATACGGATTAAGCACAAGTGGCTTTGGTGTATATGGCCAATCAACAAGTGGTGTGTCTGTATATGGTATACAAGGTGGCGCTGGTACGAGCAATGCTGGTCGTTTTGAAAACCTGAATGCTGCAAACACTGCTCCGACCCTGATCGCTTCGACAAACGGAACTGCCGGTAATGTCTTTGCAGTACAGGGTGAGATCACTTCAGCAACTCCTGGTGGATTTTCTGCCGGTGTTCGTGGTATAAATAATGGTACCGGTGGTTTGGGTATCGGTGTTTGGGGTAGTCATGCCGGAAGCGGCTGGGGTGTATATGGTACTGCTGTTGGTGGTATCGGTGTAAACGGTTCTGCTTCCAGCGGTATCGGTGTTAATGGTACTTCTAATACAGGAACCGGTGGTCGTTTTACAACCACTTCTGGTCTTGCTATACATACAACAGGCGGTGTTCGACTGCAAGGTATCGGTGAAGCAGCCAACAGGTTATTGACATCTGATGCAGCAGGTAATGCTACATGGCAGGATCCTGCAGCTGCAGGCGTTGTAACTGGTAGCGGTACTGTGAATTTTGTTCCTAAATGGACTCCTGTAGGTACGAATCTTGCCAACTCACAGATTTTTGACAATGGCACAAACGTAGGTATCAGCACGGTTACACCAACACATAAACTTAGTGTAGAGCATGGTGGTTCAACAGGTATCCTTGTTAGTTCTACTTCAGGATTCTCTGTTATAGATATCAATGCTCAAAATGGTGATGCTGCTTTGCGTTTCGGTAATAACGGAACCAACCAGTGGAACCTGCGTAATCGTCCGGGTGACAATTATCTTGAACTTTTTGAATTAGGTGGTGGCGGCAGCCGTATCGTTGTACAAGACGGTACTGGTAACCTCGGTGTTGGTGAAACAGCTAACCCTACTTATAAATTAGATGTATTACATGGCGGTTCGACAGGTATCCGCAGCCGTTCAACCGGCAGTTTCTCTGTTGTTGATATCGACGCTGCAAGCGGCGATGCTGCATTGCGTTTCCAAAATGCAGGAACAGGTCAGTGGAATACACGTAACCGTCCTGCTGATAATTATTATGAAATATTTGAATTAGGTGGTGGTGGTAGCCGTGTTGTTATCCAGGATGGTACTGGTAATGTAGGTATTGGTGAAACTACTTCTCCTTCTTATAAATTAGATGTATTAACTGGTGGTGCAGATGGTGCACGTATCCGTTCATCTGCTACTTTTTCAATCCTCGATATCGATGGTGCGAATGGTGATGCAGCTTTACGTTTTGCAAGAGCCGGTGTGAACCAGTGGAATATCCGCAACCGTCCTGCTGATGATTATCTCGAGATCTTCGAACTCGGTGGTGGTGGTAGCCGTGTTGTTATCCAGGATGGTTCTGGTAACGTGGGTATCGGCGAAACAACTAACCCTACTTATAAATTAGATGTATTACATGGCGGTGCAACAGGTATCCGCAGCCGTTCAAGCGGTACGTTCTCTTTAATGGATATCGATGCTGCAAATGGTGATGCTGCCCTTCGTTTCGCAGCTGCTGGTGTTAATCAGTGGAACACACGTAACCGTCCTGCTGACAACTATTATGAGATCTTCGAATTAGGTGGTGGCGGTAGCCGTGTTGTTATCCAGGATGGTTCTGGTAACGTAGGTATCGGTGAAACTGTATCTCCTTCTTATAAATTAGATGTATTGCACGGTGGTGCAACAGGTATCCGCAGCCGTTCTTCTTCTACTTTCTCATTAATGGATATCGATGCTGCTAATGGTGATGCTGCACTTCGTTTCGCAGCTGCTGGTGTTAATCAGTGGAACACACGTAACCGTCCTGCTGATAACTATTATGAGATCTTCGAATTAGGTGGCGGTGGTAGCCGTGTCGTTATCCAGGATGGTTCTGGTAACGTAGGTATCGGCGAAACAACTAACCCTACTTATAAATTAGATGTATTACATGGCGGTGCAACAGGTATCCGCAGCCGTTCAAGCGGTACATTCTCATTAATGGATATCGATGCTGCAAATGGTGATGCTGCTTTGCGTTTTGCTAAAGCCGGCGTTAACCAGTGGAACACAAGAAACAATCCTGCTACTGATGACTACCAGATCTTCGAATTAGGCGGTGGCGGTGAAAGAATGAGGATTGAGAACACAACGGGTAATGTTGTAATTGCCGGTAACCTTGCGAAAGGTAGTGGTTCATTCAGGATCGATCACCCGCTTGATCCGGAGAATAAATATCTCTATCACAGCTTTGTTGAGAGCCCTGATATGATGAATATTTATAACGGTAACATCGTAACTGATGCTTCCGGTAAAGCGATCGTTGAACTTCCTGATTATTTTGAAGCGCTCAATATGGAGTTCCGTTATCAGTTAACTGTTATCGGTTCTTTTGCCCAGGCTATCATCAGCAAAGAAGTTGCTTCTAATAAATTTGAAATTGCAACCAGCACTCCTAATGTAAAAGTTAGCTGGCAGGTAACAGGTGTACGTCATGATGCTTATGCTAATCAGAATCGTATTCCAAATACAGTAGAAAAACCTGCAAAGAACAAGGGTACTTATATACACCCGAAAGCATTTAACCAGCCTGTTTCTAAAGGTGAAAACTATTCTGATGGAAATAGCCAATCTTCTTTGAATGATATGGCGCCAGTAGCTGCTAAAATTGCTCCGCCAACAACCGGCGGTAGTCTTGATCAGCAGGCGATCGTTCCTCCTGTTATCAATAATAATGTTGAGACAAAAGGCACAAGTCTTGAGCAAGTACAGCCGGCAGCTAAAACTACTAAAACATTGACCGTTGACGGTAGTGTGGCTCCACAGGTAGCTCCTGAAAAGAAAGCGGAAGTTAAGCCCGTTGATACAAAAGGTACAAGTGTTGAAGATGTGAAGAAACCTGCTACACAGGAAAAGAAAGCTCCTGTAACAACAGTTCCTGAAAGCACAAAGACTGATTAATTTCTAAAGATTTATAATTTTATAGATCATTAAAAAGAAGGCCCCCGCAAGGGCCTTCTTTTTGCTTTTACCCGGTACATTTTCACTGGAAAATTTCAATACATAACCGATTAGTTGTATTTGTCTCCCTGTCATCATAATTGTATAATTATTTTCAAATAGCTTTTCGGAATTTAAGCAGGAACGCCTATTTTTATCAGCTAATCAAATCATGTTATGATGAAAAAGTTTTTACCCTTGTTGACAGCTCTTTTTGTGTTTTATGGAGCAGAGGCGCAGGACAGTGCAGCCATGAAAAAACATTACCTGAAAGTATATAGCCAGGCCCTTAACTATAACGATGCAGGCTCTGCTATCAATGCCCTGCAGGGTTATATTGCAGTTGATAATAATGTGGCATACAAAGACACTTTATCTATCCTGTATTTCACTACAAAGAATTATTACAGCGCCCTTTTACTTTCAGAAGAAGTATATAAATCGTCACCCGGGAATGCGGATGCGATGGCCCGTGCTGCTGAATGTTACGATGAATTAGGCGATCCCAAGACTGCAGTTGGTCTTTTTGAACAGGTTGTTCCAAAAACAAAAAGTCCTTATCATATTTACAAACTGGCCGTTTGTCAATACCAGATCAAACGTACAGCCGAGGCCGAAGCATCTGCAAGAGCAGTGATCGCCGACACAAGCAGTAAAAGAATTGGCGTTCCTTTTAGTTCTTACGATGGGACACAGCAAGCCGTGCCTGTCAATGCGGCGGCCGCTAATTTATTGGGTGTATTAAGGATGGATGCCAAGAATTTTGCCGAAGCAAAAAAATTCTTCCAGGATGCACTGACCATGTACCCCCAGTTTGCGGGTGCAAAAGGTAACCTTGATCAATCTGATAAGGAGCTGAAAAAAATAAAACCTGGTACGAAGCCAGTGGTCAACAAACCGAAAGGATAACTGTGGATCATTAAGATATTGAAAAGAGAAGGCAACACCTTCTCTTTTTCTTTTGGTAAAATTCTAATTTGCAGTATGAACAGGAAGATCATTTATGCTGTATTCTTTTTATTTCCATCGCTGGGTATCTCAGCGCAGGAAGAAGATTCGCTGGATGCAGAACGGATATCCAAAATGGTCGGTCTCTCTGAAGTGATGGTTCGCAGCGGTTTGAATGTGGCCCGTTTCATCGAACAGGTAAAGAACGATACTACTTTTTATAAAGCTTTCCGCAATCTGCACATGATAGGCTATAATGCCTGGAATGATATCAGGATAAAAGATAAGAAAGGAAAGACAAAAGCTTCGATGCAGAGTAAGATAAAACAAGTGCGGAGTAATAATTGCCGCAGCATGCAGGTACTCGATGAGAACAGTAGCGGTGATTTTTATAAAGATGACAGCAGCTATAATTATTATACGGCCGAATTATATGCCGGTTTGTTTTTTACAAAAGGAAGTATCTGTAATGAAACGAATATTGTAAAAGGAATTGATTTTGATCCGAAAGGCATTGGCGGTTTGGAAAAGAAAAAGCAACAATTGAAAATGCTTTTTTTTAATCCCGGTAAAAAGATCCCGGGTATCCCTTTTATCGGCGATAAGATCGACATATTTGATCCCGACAAAGCAAAGTATTACGATTTCCTGATAGATTACGGCGACTATGAAGGACAATCCTGTTATATTTTTTCTATCAAAGTAAAAAAGGACCTGGCCGGGGGCAAAAAAAATAAAATTGTGATCGACAGTATGATCACCTGGTTTGATGTAAGAACGATGGAAGTAATGGCACGTAATTACGATATGAGTTACAACGCCGGCGTATATGATTTTGATGTGCACATGGAAGTACAGATGACAAAATTCGGGAATTACCTGGTGCCAAAGATCCTTCGCTATATCGGTAACTGGGATGTGGTGCTTAAAAAAAGAGAAAGAGGGTTCTTTACTGCGACGCTATTTGACTTTACATTATAGTTTTTTTTAAACATTCAATGTTCAACTCTCAATGCTCAATTTTCAATTATTAGTTCTCCATTGCTTATTGAAAACTGAGTATTGAACATTGAATATTCTCTTACTTGTTATTCATCGGGTTAACATATTTTCTCCATTTCTCTATTACTTCTTTCATATCATCAGGCAACGGTGCTTCAAAGAACATTTCTTTACCGGTTGACGGATGAATAAAGCCGAGCGTCTTTGCATGAAGCGCCTGCCTCCGGCATATTTGAAAACAATTATCAACAAACTGTTTGTACTTGGTAAATACAGTTCCTTTTACAATTTTATCACCGCCATAAAAATCATCATTGAATAAAGGATGCCCGATATATTTCATATGCACTCTTATCTGGTGCGTACGTCCTGTTTCAAGTATGCATTCGGCAAGCGTTACATAGCCAAATCTTTCTTTTACTTTATAATGAGTGATGGCTTCTTTTCCATGATCGCCATCGGGATACGCTTCAAAAAGTTTACGGAAACGAAGATGACGGCCAACATGCGCCACAATAGTTCCTTCGTCTTTTTCCACATCACCCCATACCAGCGTTTCATATTGGCGCCGGATCGTATGATCAAAGAATTGTTTGGCCAGGTAGCGCATGGCTTTATCATTCTTGGCCAATACAAGTAAGCCGCTTGTATTTTTATCTATGCGATGAACAAGCCCAAACCTCGGTAAAAGATCTTCAGACAGACCTGGTTTTTGTTGCTGCAGGTAATAAGCAATACCATTTAATAAAGTACCGGTGTAGTTGCCGCTGCCCGGGTGTACAACCATGCCGGCAGGTTTATTAATGATCATCAGGTCCTCATCTTCATACACAATAGTAAGGTCCATCTTTTCCGGAACCACATCTGTGTCTTCCGGACTCATGTCGGAAAAAACAATGATAGCATCCTGCGGCTTCACTTTATAATTGGAATGGATCTCTTTTCCATTTACCGTTACCATACCGGTATTAATGGCTTGCTGGACCTTATTACGGGTAGCGCCTTCAATACGGTTGACAAGGAATTTGTCGATCCGCAAAGGCTCTTGTCCCTTGTCAATAACAATACTGAACCTTTCATAGAGTTCATCGTTATTATCTCCCACGGAGTCGTTTGGGACCGGAACGTCAATATTATCTTTTTCTATTTCTTCGGGCATCCGGCAAAGATAGCGGATGGCTTTTTGTCAGTAAATTTGTATGGATGATTAAAGAACAGGTCACATTCAGGGATTTGGGTCAAATGGAATACCAACAGGCATGGGATCAGCAGGAGCAATTGTTGCAGGAGAATGTGAGGAGAAAGTCGCTGGTCTTTAGTCGTGAGTCCGGGGACGGCGACCAGGAATTAATAACCACACACTACCTTCTCTTCACCGAACATCCTCCTGTTTATACATTGGGAAAAAGTGGTAATAAAGAAAATGTATTGCTGGCTGATGATGAATTAAAGAAAAAAGGAATTTCCTTTTTTAATACCAACAGGGGAGGAGATATTACTTTTCATGGGCCGGAACAAATAGTCGGTTACCCGATACTTGACCTGGAAAAATTTGAAACGGATATCGGGAAATATCTGCGCAATCTCGAAGAAGTGATCATTCTTACAATGGGTGATTATGGTATCAAAGGAGAACGCTCAGCCGGCGAAACAGGTGTGTGGATAGAACCGGGAGTGCCGGGCAAAGAAAGAAAGATATGTGCGATCGGTGTACGTTGCAGCCGCTGGATCACTATGCATGGTTTTGCTTTTAATGTAAATACCGATCTTTCTTATTTCAATTATATAATTCCCTGCGGCATTAGCAATAAGCAGGTAACATCATTGCAAAAAGAATTAGGCCGAAATAGTAGATGTGGAGGAAGTAAAGGAAAGAGTGAAAAGGAATTTTGAAAAAGTGTTCGATGTGGAGATAAAAGATAAAAACTAAAAGAGAAAAATCTTTTTTATTGTATAGTTCTATCGGCCCGTGAAGAACTATTATCTGTTAGTTATTAGTTTTTATCTGTTTAAAAGTCTTTCTCTAAATAGAACTTATGCTGCTCCAGTAATTTACCGCCTTCGTATAATTCAAACTTGAACCAACCGGCATGGTAAAAATTCGTTTTATCAAGTTTGAAATCTCTTTCTTTCATTTCTTTTAATTCAAAAAGAAATGTTCCGTCATCTTCAAAAAATTTGATAGAGAATTTCTTTGTTTTCTCATCATCGGGGAGACTTATCCTTACATAGCCATCCCTGTTGGTAAATACATGCAGGGAAGGTGTAAAAGCTTCCACTCTTCCATTCTTATTATAAACAGGATTGGGTGCGGCAATGGAATCCCGCTGAATAAGTCCGATAACCACCGGTTGCGATCTGACGATAACAGGTTTGCCTTCGGATATGATCGTATCTGATCTTATGATTACGATCTGGTTATTCAGTAAAAAAGTATCCTTGCCAAATGTTTTCGCTGCCGTCATTTGAAAATTATCTGCAACAGGTTTTTGCGCAGCGCTGAAAACATAACCACCGTTATCTTTCAGAACATAAAGCCGGTAAAACATATGATCGTTCGGCGCCTTTACATCCATAAAACCATTTTGAATGGCGGCAGGATCGGGAACAGTAAGAATGGTCGTGAATTTCTGAATGCTGTCAAAAGAACGCTGGATGCTTATTTGTTTTACAGAAGGATAATTATTGACCCACCCGATGATGATACGGTTATTACCGGCATTTTTTACAGAAAACCCGGGCAATGTATCGTTTTTTGGAGCGGGAGCCAACTGCGCATTCAGCAATTGAGTTGCCGAAAGAAAAATAAGAAGAAGTAGTTGGGCCAGTTTTTTCATATCAATAAATAAAGGGACCGGATCCGGTTTGTTTGGGTGATGAACAAAGATAATGCTGCCGTTTAATAAAACTAAAATATTAACGTTCCATTGTCCAGGGAAGAATTACCCTGCAATCCACCGCTGTGAATAAGTAATAATTTGCTCCGGGGTGGAAAATATTTTTTGAAAGCAAGATCGTTTATTGCATAAAATAATTTGCCGGTATATACAAAATCTGTTGGTATTCCTGTTTGACGATAGAGATCATTCATGAAATGTAACAATGCTGGCTGGTATTTTGCATAACCTCCAAAATGATGATCCTGCAATAATACCACATCGTTTTTATTGGTGCCTGACAATGAAATTATATTTTCCCCGATCTCCGGGTTATTTTTCATTACACTGATCGAAATGATCGTTGTTCCGCGACGGGCTGCTTTTGCTAATCCTGCAGTCATCGTTCCCGTTCCGGCCGCACAACATATATGTGTATAATTTTCTTTTTGACAATGATCTAAAATAGTGGCGGCTCCTTCAACTCCTTTCATTCCCGATCCGCCTTCATTGATAACGTATGTATCGTCATTCAGATCTCCCGGTATTTTTTTCTTCCTGTAATCTTCCCTGCTAATGAAAATAAGCTGCATGCCTATTGCTTTTGCTTGTTGTAAAGTGGGAGAGAGTTCAGGCGCTTCTTCGCCGCGGATCATGCCGGTCGCTTTTAGCCCGTTCAAGTGACAGGCAGCAGCCGTTGCAATAATATGATTGGACCAGGCGCCACCAAAAGTGAGAATATTTTTTTTACCCTGTTGTTTGGCCTCTTCTATATAATAACGGAGCTTGAACCATTTATTTCCCGAAACAAGCGGGTGTATCTTATCCAGTCTCAATACATCCGCTTCAATTTTATTTTCGGTAAATACCGGGAGAACTATTTTGTCAATACTTATATTGCTGAGATCGATATTCTGCATATTAATAAATGAATGCTTGGCGAATTTACTTTAATTTCGTCCCGCATTTTTAAATGATAGTATGAAACCAACACTCGTAATATTAGCTGCCGGTATGGCTTCCCGTTATGGTAGTATGAAACAGGTAGAAGGATTTGGCCCTTCGGGAGAAACGATCATGGATTATTCCATCTTTGATGCGATCCGTGCAGGTTTCGGCAAAGTGGTTTTTATTATCCGGAAGGAGTTTGCTGATAATTTCAAGAATATATTTGAACCAAAACTCAGAGGGAAGATCGCAACCGAATATGTATTCCAGGAACCGGATATGTTCACCGATGGTTTTGAAAGGCCTGCCGACAGAACCAAACCCTGGGGAACCGCTCATGCAGTGCTTTGCGCAAAGGATGCAGTGCAGGAACCTTTTGCAGTTATCAATGCCGATGATTTTTATGGGCAGAATGCTTTCAGGAACGCCGCTTCATTCCTGCATACGGGTTGCTCGCCGAAGAATTATGCGATCATTGGTTATGATCTTGTAAAAACCTTATCCGAGCACGGTACTGTGAACCGCGGCGTATGCAGTCTTGATAACAGCAGTCATCTTGCCGCTATTACGGAAAGGATAAATATCTCGCAGAGAGATGGGAAGATCGTTTGTGAAGACGGGCTCGAGCCAAAAGAATTCTCACCATCAACAAGAGTATCGATGAACTTCTGGTGTTTCGACGTTTCATTCTTTTCCTATACACAGGAACTATTCAGTAAATTTTTGCAGGAGCATGGCAAGGAACCCAAATCGGAATTTTTTATTCCTATCGTAGCCGACCAATTCATTAAAGACGGGGGAAAAGTGGAAGTGATACCAACCAGTTCATTATGGTTTGGTGTAACGTATAAGCAAGATGCCCCGTTCGTTCAGCAAAGCCTGGATAAACTGATCAAAGAAGGAGAGTATCCCGGTAATTTGTGGGTTTGATTTAACCGCAAGGCCGCAAAGTTTACGCAAAAACGGCCTGCCCGGCTTTAGCTTTTTGTGTAAATGTTTTTTATGTAAACAAAAAAAATTTACATGTAAAAAATTTACATTGAAATGAAGCAATGATAGTTAATGTGTTAGCGCCTTTGCGGTAAATATTTCACTTTGTAGTAATACAAAATAAAAAAGCTGCCCGGTTGGACAGCTTTTCTATTTATAAAGAATAACGGTTTAATTCACTTTAACCATGTAGATATAGTCTTCTACTTTATTTACCTGCTCCGTTCTTTCCATACCTGCAAGCTGTGATTTTGAATTGAGTTTTACCCGCTGGTAAATCGTATCCGATCTTTTTAATTCATCAAGAGCTTTATAAATGTATTTGCCCTGTACGGCGAATGTAAAACCTTCTGTACTGTTCTGCCTTGCATTTAAAATGCCTACTACTTCTCCGTTGCGGTTCAGTATCGGGCTTCCGCTGTTTCCATGGTTGGCAGCGATCTCGATCTGGCAGCTAAGCGTATCACCATTGAAACCGGTCAATGAGCTTAAATAACCTTGTCCGTAAACGATCTCATTTTTGGGATAACCCAATGTAAAGATCGGTTCGGCCAGTCTTGCAGATGTTTTACTGATAGAATAAGGAACAGAGGTGTATGGCTTAAAACTTTCGTCCACTATCTTAAGTATTGCAATGTCTTTTGTTTTATCGGTATAAACCACTTTGGCAATAAACTCACCGCGACCATTCTGTACGGCAATATTCCTTGCTTTATCAATAACGTGGAAATTAGTGACGAGGTAACCTTTTGCATCGATAATAAAACCTGTGCCACCTGATTTATAAATAATTGGAATTGTTTTTTCCTTTACGATCGTATTTTTAACCTTATTTATCTCTTTATCCTGTTCTTTTGCTTTTGATTCTATCACATTGATCTTTCCTTTCAAATAATCAATTTCAGAATTATTGGTCTTCGGCGCAAAGGCCCATACCAGTGCACTTATTCCTAATGCTGTGATACCTGCAATACTTGCCGCAATAGCTGTAACCCTTTTATATCTTTTCCAGAGGTAAACGATCTTTGCTTTCCCTTTCAGCTTCGTAGATTCAATTTTACCCTCTTCGGCAAGATGGGTATGAATATCATTCAGCGTAGATCTCAATTCTTTACGTTCCCCGAAATGATCCAGTTGCTGCAGGAACAATGTATGCTCCACTACCAGCTGATCGATCTCGGAATTGGTCTTCCGCAGGTTCTCAAAATGTGTTCTTTCATCCGGGTTCATTTCACCACGAATGTATCTTTCAACTGCATCTATAATTTTAATATCATCCATCACTGTTCCCGTTTTTATAATGAGTAAAAAATATTTTCTTCAGTCTCATCAGGCATTTATACTTCTGGTTCTTGGCATTATCCGAATTCGTATAACCAAATCTTGTTGCGATCTCCTGCATATTCTGTTTTTGCAAATAATATGCTTCGATCAGGCTTTTGCAGGGTTCACCCAAATGATTGATGGCCTGTTCCATCATTTCAAATTCGGCATTCTTTTGTTCATGGTCATCCAGTTCATCATCCACCGGCACTACAGGTTCCATACTATCGCCGGGGGCTGAGAACCGGTTTTGCTGCTGCAATCTTTTAAGCCAAAGCCGGCGGCAAACCGAATAAATAAAGGTCTTGATCTGGCAATTCAACTCAAAAGTTCCCGACCTGGCCTTTTCATAAAGAACTATCATCGCCTCCTGGAAAATATCCTTTGCATCATCTGCCGATCCGCTGTTATTGATCACCAGGCTTTGGATCATATTATAGTTATCCCGGTAAATGGTCTCAACGGCCTGGTGGTCGCTGTTAGCTAATCCCTTCAGAATGAGGCTTTCGTTATTCTCTTGTTTCACTAATCCACTATTTAATACGGGATTTTAAAAATAGTAACCCCCGGCCGAAAAAAAAATTTTATAAAACCGGGTTACCTTTTTCCTGTTTGGGTATAAACAGCGAAATATTTCACAAATCCAAAAATTAGAACAAATGAAAAAGTTTTTTGCAATTGCAATCATCGCTATCGCTTTTGTTGCTTGTAACAACAGCGGTAAAGGTAAAGATGGTGACAAAGACACGACAACTACGCATGACACTACAATTAGTCATGACACTACAGTAACAGTACCGGTTGATACAACTCATCCTGCTGATACTACAGTTCCGAAGATGTAAGATTTTCATATGGCAAGCAATCGTTAGAGGCCTTCCTGGTTCCAGGGGGGCTTTTTTGTACCCGTCAGACCGCTTCCGGGTTAACTTGCTTTGCAATCTCTTTATAAGCGGTCAGACGGATAAACATTACCTTTGCGCCCGCATCAGCGAAATCATTTAAATCATATAATCAGTGATCACATTTGAAGCATTAGGAATTGAAGAAGGACTACTTAATTCCGTTAAAGCATTAGGTTTTACCCAACCCACACCCATCCAGGAAAAAGCTATCCCCGTTCTATTACAGGGAACCAAAGATTTTATCGGGCTTGCGCAAACAGGGACCGGCAAAACAGCCGCTTTTGGTTTGCCCCTGCTCCAGCTTATTAATAAGCCTGACCGCTATCCACAGGCCCTGATCATTTGTCCCACCCGGGAACTTTGCCTGCAGATAGCCAACGACCTTACTTCTTTCAGAAATAAGAAAGACCAGGTATCTATTACTGCCGTATATGGCGGTACTTCTATCAGCATGCAGATAAGGGACCTGAAAAAAGGAACCCATGTCGTAGTAGCTACTCCCGGCCGCTTGATCGACCTGATCGAAAGAAAAGCCATCAATCTTGAAAAGATACATTATGTAGTATTGGATGAAGCGGATGAAATGCTGAACATGGGATTCAAAGATGATATTGAATTTATTTTAAAGAATACACCCAACCGCCAGAGCATCTGGCTTTTCAGTGCTACGATGCCGGCTGAAATAAGACAGGTGAGCAAGAAGTACATGGACAAGCCTTTTGAGATCACTATCGGTAAAATGAATGAAGGCGCTGCCAATATCGATCACCAGTATTATACTACCCAACATCATAACAGGTACGAAGTGCTGAAAAGGATCATTGATTTCAATCCCGGTATTTACGGAATTGTATTTGCCCGTACCAAGTTAGATACACAGGATATAGCTGAAAAATTAACAAGAGAAGGTTATGATATCGATGCGATACATGGTGACCTTACTCAGCAGCAGCGGGATAAGGTGATGGGATTGTTCCGGGATAAAAGTATTCAATTGCTGATCGCAACCGATGTGGCGGCAAGAGGTATTGATGTATCGGGCATCACGCATGTTATCAATTATGAATTGCCCGATGATTCGGAAGTGTACACTCACCGCAGCGGAAGGACGGGACGGGCAGGTAAAAGCGGTATCTCTGTTTCGATCGTAACACAAAAAGAAGTTTATCGCCTGCGGCAGGTTGAGAGATTGGTGAAAACACCATTTCATAGAATGGATATACCCAGCGGGAAAGATGTATGCCGCAAACAATTCTTCCATTTCATTGAAAAAATGCTGCAGACGGATATCAGTCATGGCGAGTATGAAACATACCTGCCTATATTGAAAGAAAAATTTGCCCATGTAGAAAAAGAAGAGATACTGCAAAAAGTAGCGGCACTTGAATTTGACCGTTTCCTGAAATATTATGAGAATGCTGCCGACCTCAACCTGCGGGATGATAAAAGACCGGATCGTCGCGGCGAAAGAGCAGAAAGACCGGCTGGTCGTGATACAAAAGGAAGAAGTTTTGCAGGCAGTGGAAATTACCAGCGATTATTTGTTAACCTGGGAACAAAGGATGGTTTTTATAAGGCCAGTTTTCTCCAGTTCATCCTTGATATGAGCGAATTGAAAAAAGAAGTGTTGGGCAAAATTGATATGAAGGAAATGAACAGTTGGGTAGAAGTGGAGTCAGGCGGGCCGGCTAAAAAAATGATCAAAGCTATTGATGGTAAGAATTACCGGGGCCGCAAGATCAGGATGAATGATGCCGATAGCGGCGGGGGCAGGAAATGATCGCTGATTCCATAATTAAAGGATTTCGCTGATCAGGTTCTGTTTCTAATTTCGGGATACTGTAAAGATCTAGAATTACAGACTCTAATCCTGGAATTTTGAAATCCGTGATTAAAAAACTATATTTGATATATGACATTCGCAAGATCATACCGCAGCTACTTTTATTATTACTTCTTTGGAAAGAAGCCGGGCATGGTTTTGTTGACAATAAAATAGAACAACTAAAAATCAACATAAAAAGTCCCGGTCAGAAAAGGCCGGGATTTTTCTTTTTTATGGCCCAAAGGATCTCTATACAGGGTTACGAAGGCAGCTTCCATCATATGGCGGCGCAATTATTCTTTGGTAAAAAGATCGAAGTGATCGCCTGCGATACATTCAAAGAAGTAATAAAGATCGCCGAAAATGAGAAAGCAAGTGATGGCGGCGTGATGGCGATCGAGAATTCTATCGCCGGCAGCATTTTGCCTAATTATAATTTATTACAAAAAAGCAACCTGTCAGTGATCGGTGAAGTTTATTTGCAGGTAAAACAAAACCTGCTGGCGAATCCCGGCGTGAAGCTGTCAGCTATCAAAGAAGTTCATTCGCATACAATGGCTTTGCAGCAGTGTTATGATTTTTTGGACAAACACAAATGGAAACTGGTGGAAACAGATGATACGGCTTTGAGCGCAAAACTTATTCACCAGCACAAAAGCAAACATATCGCTGCCATCGCCGGCAAACTCGCTGCTGAATTATATGAACTGGATATTATCGGCCCCAATATTCATACACTGAAAAATAATTATACCCGTTTTTTATTTCTGCAGAAAAATGATAACACTATTATAATAGAGAATGCCAATAAGGCTTCGGTGAATTTTCATACCGATCATTCAAAAGGAAGCCTGGCAAAAGTGCTGACCCGGGTCGCCGAAGGCGGTATCAATCTTAGCAAACTGCAAAGCTTTCCTATTCCGGGCAGCGATTTTAAATACAGCTTTCATGCGGATATGGAATTCGATTCACTTGACCAGTTTTACGAAGTAATAGGTCAAATGAAAAGATTGACAGCATCGATAAAAATTTACGGTATTTATAAAAGAGGTTTATGGAAATAAGAACAAGCAAACGACTAAAAGGTATTGGTGAATATTATTTTTCGCAGAAACTGCGGGAGATAGAAGAACTTAATAAAGCAGGGAAAAAATATTATCAATCTTGGCATTGGCAGCCCGGACATGCCGCCGCACCCGGATGTAATAAAAACTTTGCAGGAAGAAGCTGCCAAACCCAATGTTCATGCTTATCAATCGTATAAAGGTTCACCGGTATTGCGAAAGGCGATCAGCGAATGGTATAAAAGATGGTATAATGTTGAATTGGATCCTGATTCGGAAATTTTACCGCTGATCGGCAGTAAAGAAGGCATCATGCATATCTGCATGACTTATTTAAATAAAGGTGATGCAGTGCTGGTTCCTAATCCCGGTTATCCAACTTATACCAGCGCCGTTAAACTCGCAGGTGGTAAATGCGTGGAGTATAAATTAAGAGAGAAAAATAATTACGAACCTGATCTCAAAAAGCTACAAAAATTAATTAGCCCCGGGACAGTGAAACTGATGTTCGTCAATTATCCGCAGATGCCGACAGGACAATTGCCGTCGAAGAAGTTGTTTGAGAAACTTGTTGCTTTTGGGAAGAAGAAAGATATCCTCATCATTCATGATAACCCATATTCATTTATCCTGAATGAAGATCCAATGAGTTTATTGAGTATTGACGGTGCAAAAGATTGCGTCATCGAATTGAATTCGCTCAGCAAAAGTCATAATATGGCAGGATGGAGAGTAGGTATGCTTTGCGGAGCGAAAGAAAGGATAGAAGAAATATTGCGTTTTAAAAGTAATATGGACAGCGGCATGTTTTTGCCGGTGCAATTAGCTGCCGCTAAAGCATTATCGCTTGGACAAGACTGGCAGGATGAAGTGAACAGCTCCTATAAAACAAGAAGAGAAAAAGTTTTTGAATTGCTTGATCGTTTATCGTGCAAATATTCAAAAGAGCAGGCCGGGCTTTTTGTTTGGGCAAAAGTGCCGGATCTGTATAAAGATGGATTTACATTGAGCGATGAGGTCTTGTATAAATCGAATGTATTTATTACCCCGGGAGGAATATTTGGCAGCGCCGGCGAAAAATATATAAGAGTAAGTTTGTGCAGTACGGTAGAAAAATTTAAAGAAGCGATCGATCGTATCAATAGCTCCGGTTCTTAGACTGGCGTTAAAGTGAGATCTTCATCCTGGTAAAAGTTATAATATGGAAAGAAAGAAAATTGCAATAGTAGGAGTGGGGCTTATCGGCGGCTCATTGGCTATCCAGTTGCATGAGAAAAAACTTTCATCGAAGCTTATCGGCGTGGATGCAAATGAAGATCATGCAAAGAAAGCTATCGAACTGGAATTGGTGGATGAAATATTATCACTCGATAAAGCGATTGAAATATCCGATGTAATTCTATTAGCAGTGCCGGTTGATACAATGGTATCATTACTTCCAAAGATCCTTGACCAGGTTGATAAGCAAATTGTATTCGATATCGGTTCTACCAAATCACAGGTCATACATTCGGTGAAGGATCATCCGAAGAGAGGACGGTTTGTTGCGACCCATCCCATGTGGGGAACCGAATACAGCGGTCCGCAGGCCGCCATGAAAGGGGCTTTTGAAAGCAAAGCGGTGATAATTTGCAATGCAAATGAAAGCGATGCCGATGCGCTGGAATGGGTGAAGCATATGTATAAAAAGATCGGGATGCATTTATTGGAAATGGAAGCAACAGCGCATGACCTGCATGCGGCTTATGTAAGTCATATCTCGCATATCACTTCTTTTGCATTGGCGAATACCGTATTGGAAAAAGAAAAAGAATCCAATGCTATTTTTGAAATGGCATCGGCCGGTTTTGAAAGCACGGTTCGTTTGGCGAAGAGTAATCCTGCTATGTGGGTGCCGATCTTTTTGCAGAACAAAGAAAATGTACTCGATGTTTTGAAGGAACATATCGCTCAGCTTTCAAGGTTCAAAGAAAGTATCGAAAAAGACGATCATGAATATTTGTTGAGGCTGATCGAAAATGCGAATAAAATACAAAGGATATTGAAATAACTGCGATCATTTCTTTTTCTTCAGCCATTGTATAGCAGCTTTTATTTTCTCATCTTTTGTCATATCATCAAAGTTATCGCCTCCATTGACTGTTATATCTACCGTTACGACTGTTTTATAAATTGTTTTATTTCGATCGGCAACAAAATTAGTTGCAAAAAGAAAATAAAGATTGGAGGCAAATGAAAAATAGCCATTGGATGTAGTATAACCATCGCCGGTTGGTTCCCCAATAAAAATAGTATTCGGCCGATGTTTAAATGCAATGGCGGTCATACTTCCTGAGCTTATAGTAACCGGTCCTGTCAATACTGCTACCGGGATTTTTTCAAAAATGGCTGTATGGGGTTGTTTGATAGTCGTTGTTTGATAACCGCCAATAACAAAATTACCTTTATTGAGTTCCCATTTTCTTACAATAGCCCCTTCCATATCAGTTTCATAAGCCAGAACTGTATCATCCAATAAAGTACTCAGGCCCGCCAGCATAGGATACAAATTGCCACCGGTATTCAACCGCAGGTCGATGATAAAGCCTTTTGGCTTTTGAGAATAGTATTGATAAACGCTGTCATATAGGGCCTGCGCATATTTATTTACATCTTCTTTACTGAAAGCATTAATGCCCGGTACTTTTATATAAACAATTTTATTTTCCAGCATCCGTGTTTTGATCAACCCGTTCTCATTTCTTGCTTTTGTAATGACAGGTTGAAGGGCAGCGCCGGTACTATCGTCAACCGGGTTGTAGTGACCATAGAACTGGTTGTTGAGATATAGTTGAGAATGCACATCGTTTAATTTTTTCAATACCGACACAAAACAATTCATCGTATCCTTTATTGTTTTGGCTGAAGCTATGTCTTTTTTAAATGCTTCATCAACCGGTTCCCAGTCCTTAATAGTATTGCGCCAGACAGAATTGTATTTGATAAATGTATATACACTGTCAACATGTGCGGGGAATTGAGCTTTCGATCCCGTACAGCAAAAAAATACCAGGAAGATCCATATTGCAAAGTGAAGTATAAAGAAAGATGATCCCATAATTATTATTCTACAAAATGCCAGCAAACACCGGCAATGTCAATGATATTTACTTCACGGCCATAAGGCTGATCGCAAACCTCACCGACACGGATACCAAATTTTTCCGGTAACTGTTTATCGAGAACTTCTTTTCTGAATTCATCAGCGTTGGTGATCCCGACAGTTATCATAAAATTCCCCGCAAAATCCTTGTTATCGAATTTTTGTAAAATGAAACCACAGCCGTCCTTTTCAAATCCAACATAATCACCCGCATCCCAGCTGATAATAAAACCAAGTTGCCGGAAGAATTCTTTCGAGCCATTAAAGTTGCTGCCCGATGGGACAAAAGGCTTAAGCGAAAGAAATTTCATACAGTTTTTTTCTAAAGATAAATACCTTTCTTCCTAAAGAAAAACGCCTGCTGATTTTATTTGGCTGTGATCTGCGTCACCGGCAACAGGAAGACCCGGTAAAATAAGAATATGGGTTTTATTTATTAACTATAGCAGCGCTACCCTGTCAATACACGAAAAAGATCGTTAGATTTATTATTGTGAAAGCGATCTTTTTATTCTTCATTGGAGCCTTACTTGTTACTTCCTGTTCCCAACGGGTACTGGAAGCAATGGAGACACATAAAATGCATGATAAATATTTTATCCTGCGCAAGAATGGTCATTACTCTTTTAAAGTATTAGTGCTGGGAGTGTATCGCATGCCCGATGGCGGGCGGGGTCGTTATATTCTTTCCAAAGACACGGTTTACTTTGTAAATAAAAAGGCCAAAAACATTTTCAGTATGTACGGCTATGGAATAATTGACAGCACTGCGGGTACATTTATCTACAAATACAATGATTCGATCGAATGGAATACAATGGATATAAGAGAAATGCCAACGAGGCGAAGGGACAAACAGGTGGGCCATTGACCCTGGTACTTAATTTGCTTCTCAGGAAATAATTTAACCAACATGCGAATTCAAAAACAAGTAGTTTTCTTCCTGCTGGCAGCAGCGATGAATGCAAACGGACAGGACAATACAATCGATAAATTAAAAAGTGATGCGGGCAGGACCATCGCCAAGGATGCAGCCGATACTTCTAAAAAAGATTGGAGAAAAGGAGGATTGCTTGGATTGAACCTGGCGCAAACATCGCTGAGCAACTGGGCCGCCGGCGGTGATAATTTTTCTTTGTCGGTCAATTCGGTTGTCAATCTTTTTTCTTTTTATAAGAAAGGAAAACATAGCTGGGACAATACACTTGATTTTAATTTGGGTTATATAAAAACGACAAGTCTTGGCAGCCGTAAAAATGATGACAGGCTCGATCTTCTTTCTAAATACGGGTATTCGATCGCTCCCAAATGGAATATCAGCGGACTGTTTAATTTTCGGTCGCAATTATTCAAAGGATACACTTATCCCAATAGCGGTAAAACATTTTCTTCTGCATTCTTATCGCCCGCTTACCTGTTGTTAAGTGCAGGACTTGATTTCAAACCTAATGATCATTTCTCTGTTTTTATTTCTCCTGTTACCGGCCGGTTGACGATCGTAAAAGATGATACGTTATCAGCAAGAGGTTCGTATGGCGTTGAACCAGGCGAACATCATCATATGGAATTCGGTGCTTTTTTGACAGCCGGTTATATAAAAAATCTTAATAAAGTGCTTTCATATAAAGGTCGCCTCGATCTTTTTTCCAATTATGCCAGCAACCCGCAGAACATAGATATATTCTTCTCCAATCTTTTTGCCGCAAAAGTTTCGAAGTGGTTGAATGTTACGTGGAACCTTGATCTTCTCTATGATGATGATGTAAGATTATTCGGAAGCACCGGTACAAGACCGGCTACGCAATTAAAATCACAAGTAGGAGTTGGAGTGCAGCTTAAGTTTATTAAATAGGAAATCCTGTTTGGCATTATTAATAGTTAATAAACGGAAGGCATTTCCGTCAATTGACGGATCGGAAGGTTTGGGTTGATGAATAATTTTACAACTACGTCAATGATCTTTTAACCTAAACCTTTTTTATGAAAAAGATATCAGTAAAAGTAAAACTGAAAAATATTTTTTTGACCGCAGCTTTAGCCGCATCTATGTTAGCAAGCGAGGCTCAATCCGATCTTGTTTCCTATCGCAAACCTGATGGCCTTGTTGTTTCGACAGGCAATCTCTACTTTACTTCTCATGATGATGCCGGCGCTGCAGTCTGGAGGATATCTCAAAATGGAAAACCCGGCGAAGAAAAAATCCTTTATTGGGAAGCCGATATAAAATTCGGCGACATCGTGTATGCAAAAGTCGGGTTTGATTACTTCGGATATTTTTTCGCTGAAAAAAGAGGAACGATCACTATCAAAAGAGTTTCTTTAACCGGAGGCAATGCTGTTGTACTGGCAACACTCACCAATATAGATATCGATAACAGTCATCATAATCTTATTACAGACGGCACCAGTCTTTATTGGCAGGATGTAAGTTCGATACGTAAGATGTCGGTCAATGGCGGCGCCATTACTACACTTGATGGAACAGGATCCAATACACCGACAGCGGGCATCGATCTGCAGGGCGACAGGATCATTTATGCCGACCGTGATAAAATTTATTTCGTGCCAACCACCGGCGCTATTGCAATACCTGCTCTCAGGCTGATCTCCGCCCGTGAGAATTTTATAACATCATTACATGTAGCATCAGCTACTACTATTTATTGGAGTGAGAATGATAGATCTATTCGTAAAAAAGTGGGTGGAATTGTTACCCTTGTACAGGCAGCCGGGCCTAATTTCCCTACATCAATTTCTTCAAGTGGAACAAAGGTCGCCTGGACGCAATGCGCTTCCGAAGCATGCCAGTTAAAAAAATTGGGCGGTGCAACGGTAACTATCGCAGACAATGCTTTCGGACTATTTGTATCGCCTGTTCCTAATAAAGTATTCTGGGCTGATGAAGCAGGCGTGCACAAGCGATCATTTTGATCTTGCATGCAAGTGATCGGGATAGATGATCGTTGGTATCAATTTTTGAGAACGGTATGATAAGCTGTTAGCTCTTATCACCGGGTAGATCCCTGAGCCAGTGATCAAGTTCGCTATGCACATCGAGTTGATAGGTGGCAGCGATCCAGGCAAGATGGGCTCCGCACAAGGTCCTTAATTGTACCAGTTCTTTATCAAAGGCCGTAATCTGGTCATTGCTCATATCGCTTTTTGAATGCTTTGTATCTAATGATAATTTCTTCAATGCCCGCTGAAAATTCCGTAAAGAATCCCTGATGCTCTCTGCATGCTCAAACACTTTCATATCACGGTTCAGTCTTTGCATCAGTTCAGTCAGGCCATCCCTGGCGGTAGCAGCAGCGGTAAAACATTCTTCAGGATGTTCCCATTCAAATGGCGCATAGAAAAGACCTTTGTTTTCAATATAAGTAACTATTTCCTCGGCTATTTTACGTTCATCCGGCCCCTGATTCCATGATACACCAATGACGGCAGTAGAAATACCGGTGATACGCTTCGCTATATCTTTCCAGGATATTCTTTTCATGCTATACGAAAGTATAAATTTGACCGGGATACGCTGCAGAAAATTTTTATAACAGGTTTATTCCTTTTCTTCCTCGCAGGCTGCCATTTCACGGCAATGATCTTTATAAATATATTTTTATAAAGTTGATAACAGCCCGATATTAAAATCTTATTTTTATAAGACCCGCAATTTTTTACCATTAAACGATCTGCCATGGCCCCAAATCCAAACATTGCTATTTATTCGGGCGGTGACCCGACAGACTCCACGGTTTCCAGTCTTTTTTCAGAGATCAAAGCAGGCCCTTATACAACTGTCATTCTCTGGGGAGCGCATATCGATCCCGCAGGTGATATTACAATGAATGATGATCTTATTGTGCAGGATGGCGTTTTCCAAAGTACTGCACAAGCATGGGCAAAAGTTATAACGGGGCTGAAAACGAACAGTACCATCACCCGCATCGAACTTTCTATTGGCGGTGACAGCAGTTCATGGGATAATATCAAAGCACTTATTGAAAAAGATCCTTCTGCAAACAACCAGCTTTATAAAAATCTTTCCGTGCTGAAGAATACAATAGGTCTTGATGCGATCAATTACGATGATGAATCAACGTATGACCCGGCTTCAAGCGGAACGCTGGCGCAATGGTGTGTTGATCTTAAAATGCAGGTATCCATTTGTCCATATAATACCAGCTATTCCACTTATTGGGCTGATCTTGTCAACAGTATCAATGCTGCCAGCAAAGGAACGGCCGATGCTATTTATCTCCAGTGTTATGATGGAGGCGTATTCAATCAACCGGATCAATGGAATGGATATTTTAAATCAACCGGCTTAACAGTGGCGCCGGGACTATGGGCTGTTCATAATTCGGGCGGCGTTCAATGCAGTGCAGGTGATAATTCAACAGTAGTGGAAAATTTTTTTGCTACCTGGGCGCCTAAAACAACACTGGCAGGAGGATTCATGTTTTGCGGTACCGATATTCAGGGTTGTACGATGGGAGGCACGGCTGCCGATTATGCCAATGCAATTAAAAATGGGTTGAGTAAAGGCAGTTAACGCTTATGCTTTATCAACCATCTTCCAGCTTGCTTCATCATAGCGATCGCCAACATTAGGATAGTTGGCTAACAGGTCTTCGATCTGTTGTAAATGCGCTGCTGAAATTGCACATCGACTGCCGCAGCATTTTCCCTGAGATATTTTTGTTTTTTTGTTCCGGGAATAGGAATGATATGATCGCCCTGCGCCAGCACCCATGCAATAGCGAGTTGAGCAGCGGTGCAACCGATTTGTTTTGCTAATTGGGCAAATGCTGCCGCCAGTTGTTCATTGTTATTTGCATTTTGTTCCTGGTAGCGGGGTAATCTTTTTCTAAAATCAGTAGCGGGTAATGCAGAAAGATCAAGTGTATTGGTCATTAAGCCGCGGGCCAGCGGACTGAAAGGAACAAATGCGATCCCCAACTCTTTACAAACCGGTAATACATTTTGTTCAACAGTTCTTGTCAGCAAAGAATATTCGCTTTGCACGGCAGCGATAGGATGTACTGCATGCGCCTTGCGAATAGAAGTGACGGATGCTTCCGACAAACCAATGTACCGCACTTTACCTTGTTTCACCAGTTCACCCATTGCGCCAACCATTTCTTCCACCGCAACATTGGGATCGATACGATGCGCATAATAGAGATCGATCGTTTCAATATTCAATCGCTGCAAACTTTTTTCAACAGCCTGTTGCATATACGCCGGCGAACCATTGAAGGTAGAACTGCCATCTGTTGGATTGGCGGTAAAGCCGAATTTGGTAGCGATAAATATTTTTTTCCTGTTCGGCGCCAATACTTTTGCGATCAGTTCTTCATTCTTTCCGTTGCCATATACATCCGCCGTATCCCAAAAATTAATACCGAGATCCAAAGCAAGGTTGAGTGTAGCAATGGATTCTTCATCATCCGGAACGCCATACGCCTGGCTCATGCTCATGCAACCGAGGCCGATGGCGGAGAGTTTTTCGGTGGAGGCGAGGGTTCGGTAGTTCATTTTTGCTTGTTAAGTTAATTGATGGGATGTAAGTTAAGATAATAGTAATTCTGCGCAATACAATAGATGAGGTTGTAGTAATCGTAGCGGTTGAAGGATTATGTGGGATGAGAAAAGTCTGCCAAATTTTTTCTTGATAATAGCCTCTCATATCCCTTCAAAAGAGATTTAATATATTAGCTATGCCTAAACCTTATCCCCATGCCTGCCATTCAAGAACTGCTTACCCAAGCTCAACATTTTAATGATAACCTGGAATATGAAAAAACTGTCAGTTTGCTCACTGACGAAATTTTACAGCTCCATAAGAGTTCAGATCTATATACTGAAAGGGGGAGAGCCTATTTAAATTTAAAAGGCGAGTCCGGAAAGGGCTTGGGTGATATCCACAAAGCGCTTTCATTGGATAAAAATAATTATGCAGCATATTTCTACAGAGCAGCTTTTAGATTCACTGACAAAAACTATGATAAAGCAATTGAAGATTTTAGCAAGGCAATTGATATAAAACCGAGTTTCGGCAAAGCATATTTTAACCGGGGCCTGGTATGGATAAGGAGAAAAATGTATGACAATGCAATCATTGATTATGACAAGGTCATAGAATTGGATCCCGGCGAATACATGGCGTATAACAATAGAGGGGTAGCTTTGACGGAAAAAAAGAAATTTGATGAGGCTATTGAAAATTATAATAAATCAATTGAGCTGAATCCACAGTTTGCACTTGGTTTTTCAAATAAGGGTCATGCACTTTATAATAAAGATCAGTTTGCGGATGCAATAAAAGAATATGAAACTGCAATTAGCCTGGATAATACACAAAAATCATCCTTACAACCTTTTGTCAACCAGTTAAAGCTAAAAAGCGGAGAGAAGATAGATCTTCAAACGATAGTAGAAAATAGTACTGTAACGTTAAGTGCAGATTTTAAAACCAACACAAAGTTTATCGCCATTGACTATTTGATCAGATGCTTTATACTTATACTTTATTTATTAGAACAAATCGGTGCCGGCGGTCTGATCTGGTTTAATGTCGGGCTGTTGTGCATTGAGGTTGCTATAGCTGTTCTCATAGGAGAAAAATTCAAAAAGAAGATCAGGATCGCTTCGAATTCTTTGTATAAGCCCTTTATAAAAAATATAGGTTTGAATGTTGAACTGAACAACCAGGTAAGAATGCTTTACCTGATAACCGGGCTCTTTGTATCTACCTGGTATTTCCTAAGCACCAGCGAGCATTCACATTGGTATAGTTATGTATGGATAATAGGAAAGATCTTTGCAGGCATACTTTTCTTTGTATTTGCTTTACTTGCATCAGCCGAGATCCTTTTCAAGTATAAGCCTGTTGCCTACAAGGTGATCAAAAGCAGTAACGAGAACGGGAAAACCATTCAGGAAAATATTACTTCCTTTTTTCCTGATGCAATTGCCTTGGAGGAAGTGAACAATAAAGAGATCGAATTGGATGACCATGATGTAAACGATATTCAAATAACAGGATTTGAAAGCGATCTTAAAGCAATTTCCGGTAAAGTAGATGCTTATATGTTGGAAAGTGTTTTCCTCGGAGCCTTGGCTTTTTCCGGCTTCTTAACGATTTTGGTTTCCAGTATAATCAATAATGCCACCGGTAATTTTTTGAAGATGTCACAGAGCTTTTTTAAAGGCATTCAGGAATCGTTGCAAAGTAAAGGAGATTCGATAAGCATATTCTTTAGCGAGATTACAAAGGGAGAAAATCTTTTTTTATTAATAATGTTCGAATGCCTTATTTGTTCCGTATTTTTTATACTGGTACTTACTTTGCGACTAAGACTTAGCGATCTTGTTTCAAGAGTTGATCATTTGATAAGGGAAATGAATATTTTCAATGCAAAAGAGGAGGAACTTGTTACTATGAAGTTTGAAAACACAATGTATGATAAGGTGGAGATCGAAAAACGGCTTAAGGTGATCTCAGGCGCTATCGAATTGAAACTCTCCGATACTAATAAACTATTGACGAAAATCCGGCCAGTTGTAAGTTATATGAGTTTATTTAGGAATTTAGGCTTGATCTTGTTTTACCTGGTACTTGTTTCAAGCGGCCAATTTTTTTCGCCTTCCGTTTCTATAATTATTTTAATAATTGGAATTTGCACTTTCTTGTTCAGGTTCGTAGATACTCCTTCCAAATTTCAAACGCTTAAAAACATCATAAAAAAACATTAAGGCTCTTGTCTGAACCAGGTTTTACACATTGGTTATAAAATGCAGTGATTACAAATTGTATTAAAACCTCTACATACAATATCTTCGCAGCAAACTAATCTTCAATGCCCCAACTCATCGAATGCGTCCCCAATTTCTCCGAAGGACGGGATATGAATATCATTAAACAGATCACTGATGAAATAGAAACAGTGGAAGCTGTCCGTTTATTGAATGTTGATCCGGGAAAAGCGACGAACAGAACGGTTGTAACATTTGTCGGCCATCCGCAAGCGGTGATCGAAGCGGCATTCAGGGCTATTAAAAAAGCCGGTGAATTGATCGATATGAGTAAACATAAAGGCGAACATCCAAGAATGGGCGCCACCGATGTTTGTCCGCTGATACCGATCGCTGATATTTCGATGGAAGAAACAGCGAAATATGCACAACAACTGGCGAAGAGAGTGGGAGAGGAACTTAATCTTCCTGTTTATTTATATGAAGCGGCGCAGCCGGATAAGAGCCGCAGTAATTTATCCGTCATTCGTGCGGGTGAGTATGAAGGCTTTCCTAAAAAAATAAAACAACAAGAATGGAAACCTGATTTCGGTCCCGCCATATTTGATGCAAAGCGTGGTGCAACTGTTATCGGTGCAAGAGATTTTCTCGTTGCATACAATGTGAATTTGAATACAACATCGACAAGAAGAGCCAATGCTATTGCATTCGATGTTCGTGAAGCGGGAAGAAAGATAAAAGATGATAGCGGACAGATGATAACTGTTCCCGGTTCGCTAAAGGCTGTAAAAGCTATTGGCTGGTATATTGAAGAGTATGGTGTTGCGCAAATAAGTATCAACCTCACTAATATCAATATCACGCCGGTGCATATTGCATTCGATGAGGTTTGTAAGAAAGCCGATGCAAGAGGAGTAAGAGTAACAGGCAGCGAATTGGTCGGGCTCATTCCTTTGAAAGCAATGCTGGATGCGGGAAAATATTTTTTAAGAAAGCAACAGCGTTCAACCGGTGTTTCCGAAAAAGAATTGATCAAGATAGCGGTGAAGTCATTGGGATTGGATGAACTCGGTCCATTCAAGCCGGAAGAAAAAATAATTGAGTATATGCTTAAAACAAATTCCGGGAACAGGCTGGTGAGTTTATCGCTGACCGCATTTGCTGATGAAACAGCGAGTGAAAGTGTAGCGCCGGGTGGCGGATCGGTGGCTGCCTATGTCGGTGCACTGGGTGTTTCATTGGGATGCATGGTGGCTAATCTTTCTTCGCATAAAAAAGGATGGGATGAAAGATGGGAAGAATTCAGTACCTGGGCAGAGAAAGGGCAACAGTATAAAAATGAATTATTGCAACTGGTGGACGAGGATACAAAAGCATTCGGTCATATCATGAGTGCAATGGGATTGTCCAAATCAACCGATGAAGAAAAAGCAATAAGAAAAGAAGCGATACAGGCCGCAACAAAATATGCCATTGAAATCCCATTCAAAGTAATGGAAGCTTCCTGTAATAGTATGGAAGTGATAAAAGCAATGGTGGAGAACGGCAATCCGAATTCAGTCACAGATGCAGGTGTGGGAGCTTTATGTGCAAGAAGCGCAGTGATGGGGGCGTTTATGAATGTAAGAGTGAATGCAACAGGTTATGATGATAAAGAATTTGTTGAGGAAATTGTCAAAAGAGGCAAATTAATCGAAGAGAAAGCTATTGCGATGGAAAAAGAAATAATTAGTATAGTAACGAACAAGCTGGGGATCTAAAAATATTTAATTTTTCTTTCCGGTAAATGAATCCCGGAGCAAATTTAGAACGGCTATTAAATAAAAAACATCCTTCTCTTCCTGAAATACAATAATAGCATAGCTTTAGCGGCAAAATCAAAAAGTTGGCAATGAAAAAAACCGAAGAAGTAGCAGAACAACCAAAGAAGCAAAGTACCATGCAGCATTTGAAATCATATAACAAGCAGGAGGTATTATCGCTTACAAAGGTCCGCCGTTTTGAAACCAAGTTGGGCGAAAGAGTACAGATCCTGCATGACAGCAACGATATTGCGGGATCGATCGCATCATCCAATGCAAAATTTGTGTTGTTTGGTGTACCGGAAGACCTGGGCGCCAAAGGCAATTATGGCATTGGCGGTACCGATACATTATGGATACCTTTTTTACAATCGTTCCTGAATATACAGAGCAATGATTTTTTTGACGGCGGCGATATATTGCTGATCGGTCATTTTGATTTTGGCGATATACAATACCTGATCGATACAACAGCCAAAGGACAGGACGAAAAGATAGAAGCGTATCGTCATGCAGTGAATACGATCGATGAAGAAGTGGAGCATTTGGCCAAGATCATTACCGAGAATAAAAAGATACCGCTGGTGATCGGCGGCGGTCATAATAATTCTTATCCATTGATAAAAGGCGCTGCAAAAGGATGGCATAAAGCCGGTACTATTCCATTGGCACAGATCAATTGCATCAATCTCGATGCACATGCCGATTACCGGGCCCTCGAAGGAAGGCATAGTGGTAATGCATTCCGCTATGCGGAAGAAGATGGTTACTTACAGAAATATTGTATCGTTGGGTTGCATGAGAATTATATTCCGCAGAATGTCTGGATCGATATCGTGAATAATCCATTCATCGACTGTATCACATTCGAAGATATTTTTGTGCATGAGAAAAGGAATTTCATGCAGGCTGTAGCACATGCAACCGGTTTTACAGAAGATACACTCAGTGGGATCGATCTTGATATCGATTGTATCGAACATACGTTGAGCAGTGCAATGACTCCGGTCGGTATTCTTCCTATTCATGCACGGCAGTATATTTCATTTGTAGCTTCGGACAGCAAACCTGCTTATTTGCATATTTGCGAAGGCGCAACAAGATTATCGGATGGAAGAAGCGATGCCACGAGTGGTAAACTGGTAAGTTACCTGGTCAGCGATTTTGTGAAGGGAATGCAGGTAAGTTAAGAAGGCAGCAAACACCTTCAATACAATTATACATTCTATACTTTGATTATCTTCATTGTAAAACCACCTTATGCTTTTGAAGATCGGCATCACCGGCCACCGCCTGCTAAAAGAACCCGAAGAGGTTAAAAAGGCGATCAGGAAAAAAGTAAAGGAATTACTCAGGGAAAAAAATACTCATGATTTTGAGGGATACTCTGCCCTGGCCTCGGGTGCAGATATGTTATTTGCGCAAGTGGTACTTGAATTAGGAGGAAAATTGCAGGTTGTACTTCCATTTGACAAGAAAAAATATGAGGAAGATTTTTTTACGGACGAAAAAAAGGAATTCAATACGCTTTTACAAAAGGCGTATAGTACAAATACATTGACTGTAACGGATCCCGATGACGAAGCAAAAAGGAACAAAGGATATTTGGATTGCGGGATAGCGATCGCTAATAAATGCGATGTGATGATCGCTGTATGGAATGGAGAGAAGGAAAGTGGAGTAGGAGGAACAGAAAGTATTGTTAACTATATCAAAAAAGAATCGAAAAGAGCTGAGATCATTCCTGCTACAAAATTTAAGAACGATCTTGAATGGCTGCAAAAAAAGCGGGAGCAATCGGCCGAAAGATCTAAGATCAATTATCACCGGTACTGGCGGGTTTGCATTCTTTTAGGTATTGGTGCAGGAACATTGCTTGCTATCTCCATATCATTTCATCTGCCTGTGTTGTTACAAGCTATTTTTTCAAGCGTTGAACTGGGTCTTGTTCTTATAGCTGTTGGTTTCATTCTCGTACTTAGAAAAGGACATTTGAAAAAAAACAGGATCGTCAATCGCAGGGAAGCGGAACGATTAAGAGTGCTTAACGAGTTATATGCAGGAGGTTTCAAGATGCAGGAAGGCGCCAACCTGGATTTTATTACAGAGGATGTTAAGAAACTTGAAATGAAGTATATCAGGCGGACCGGTAGATCTTACCAAACGCTGAACCTGGCCTCTGCGAAAGAAATATTGATGTCTTTGATAGACGGGCAATTAAAATATCATGGAGTGATCCGTGAGGAGGATAATAACCGCCCTTTGCATATGTGGGAATGGATCCAAAAAACCCTGTTGATCTTATTTGCTGTTTTTGTTGCATTACATGTTTATTCAAACTGGGCAAAAGTGGCGAATGAGAACTGTAGTTGTGGTTGTTTGCCGGAAATACCGCATTGGGCAGGGCTCTTTTTCAGTCTTATCATTCCACCCATCTATGCAGGTATTGAAGGGTATATCTATTTCAGGGAGTTCAAAAGAAACAAGACCGATTCATCTGTAATGAAAACTTTTTTTGAAGAGAAGAAGAAATTACTAGAGACCATCGATGTTGATACGCCTACTGCAAGAACTGAGATCATTAAAATGGCGAACGAGGTACGGTTTGCTATGGACGAAGAGAATATAAATTGGGCTCATACAATAAGCATGCAGGGTGTACCCGGTCCGGGATAGATAGTCAGTAAAAAATTTAAAAAGTAGCGGCGTCAAAATACCGGGCCATACAATTTTACATCCGCTTTATTAAATGCTTTCTGGAATCGCAGCAACATTTTATTGGCTTCGGCTTTTTTATTTTCTGCTGTCAATGCCTGCCAAAGTCCGAACAAAGCCCAGCCATTCTCATTATTATTCAGCATATCTTTTATAAGAATATCTTTTGCATCTTTTGTTCGCCCGGCTTTTAAATAAGCATTACCCAAATAATGTTTTGGATTCAGCATCCAGTCCCTGGGCTCGCTGTACACCATATTCTCTTCTGTTACTACTGCTTCTTCAAAAGAAGAAATAGCATCGCTAAATCTTTTTTCTTTTAATGCAATTGTGCCGATCAAAATATTTTCGGCGATAACGGCGCCATCAATAGCTGCAGAAAAAGGAGTGAATGGCAGCAAAAGCACACTGTCTTTTTCCAGTACCTGTAGTTTTGCCAGTTCTGCTTTTGCCTCTGCAATATTTGAACGCTGAGCCAATGCCATACCACGACCTAAATGATAAAGTATAGTAGCATATACCAGGCCATCAGCTGGTTTTGAAGCATTCAATAATTTATCCCAGTTCCCAAATCTTATATTGACAAGTGTTGGCGTCATATAAGCGTATTGTGAATAGTTGCCGAGTGCCGAATGAAGATCCATTTCATTGTCGGGAAAATACTTTGCCATTTCTTCAGCAACGGTCAATGATGTACCTGATCTTCCGGCAAGCATTGCATTGTTAACTTTCATGTGCAGGTTATGCACCAGGTAAAGAAAAGCATTCCCCCGGACAGGTTCATATAAGGAAATGGATTTTTCAAACTCTTTTACTGCCGTTTCATTGACAGCAATGGCTTTTGCATAATTACCGCTACGCAAATAAATATGCGACGGCATGTGAATAGTATGAGAAAGTCCGGGCGTTAATTTTCCTAAACGATCGGCGCTTGGCAATGCTTTTGCAAAATAGGGCGAAGGTTCCATCACATGGATATAATAATGATTGGCGCCCGGATTGTTCGGTGCTATTTTCAATACTTCTTCCAATACTTCCCTGATGCGTGGCGTCCATTGTTTGGGACTGCCATCAATATTCCACAGGTCCCAGGGATGTTCCAGCATCATCGCATCGGCGAATAATACAGCTACATCGGCATTGCCGCCGAATTTAAAATAAGCAGCACTCATTTTTCCTGTATAAACTTCATTCAGTTTTTGCCTGTTAATATCTGCGGAATCGGCGGTATATCTAACCGACATTGCATCGATAAGCGTTTTCTCCACTTCACTTGCAGTAGCGGAAAGCTCTATTGCTTTTTTTGTCGCATATAATGCTTCCGGTGACGCAGCATAACCAAGATCATTGATATTTGGACCATAAGCTAATGCCTGTGCCCAGTAAAGCATTGCACAATTATTATCGAACCTTATTGCTTTTCTAAAAGATGCCATTGCTTCAATGATATGAAAGCTGTAATACATACTGATGCCCTGGTTAAAATAGAATTGAGCGCTGTCATTGGCGGTGCTGATCTTCCATTTATACGAACCGGCACCGGGCATAACAGGGATCTCAAATTCTACCAGGGAATCTTCAATAGCTTTCCAGTCGACACTGCAACGGATGATATTCTTTTTGTCATCTTTGATCTCTTTGATCGCAACAATTTTTTTATTGCCCGGAACGTCTTTCAGCCGGAAGGCCACTAATGCAGTGATAAATGCAAATAATGTAAGTAACAGAAGCCGGGCTTTCATGCTTGTTGGTTTTGAGGGTAAAAGTTACATTTTTTTCAGAAAAGAGGAGTAAATCACACAGAGTGCACAGGGTAATTTTGGAATTTACTTTCTCTGCGCTGCCTGTGTCAATTAAAAAAACATGTTACTACTATGCAGCATTCTTTGCTAACGGTTGTCTAACTTTACTATATGAAAAGGACTCTCCCCATCCTTTTTCTTTTAATTGCGTTCAATTCATTCAGCCAGGACGAATTTGCCTCGACAGCTTTCTATTCTGACTTTAAAAAAATATATGCAGACGGGCAGAATGGATTCAGTCAGTATAAAGGCGCTAAAAGAAAGAGTGATTTTGAAGAACTGGCTACAGAATACAAAGTGAAATTCCTTCTCCCTTTGGCAGATTCCGGTAAGATCATTTTTCCAAAAACTGGTAATCCCTATGTGATTTATTATTTTGAACCCAATAAGAACAGGCTTAAAATAGATCAGCGGGCAGTAGGTTTACGGGAAGCAATTGTCGAATCTTTTGATAAGCCGCTTTATTCAAGAACAGAAACAGTAATGGTCAATGATCGTCCCTGGTCCAACAGTTGGTTTTTTACCAGCTCCGATCAAACAAAAACATCGGATGCTGTTTTAAGAACATCAATTTATTTCGAGAACGGCGTTTATTATCTTTCGCTTGAAATAAGAGGAAAGTAGATGATCACTGATAGCGGATAGATGATAAATGAAAATTTATTGGTGGTAATATATAAACTATGAACGACTAACTATCATCTGCCAGTTATCCTCTATTATCTGCTTTCTCCTCCAGTTCCATTATTTTCTCAAATAATTTCTCATACTCTTCGTTGAGACGTTTCAATTCATCAGCGGCTTTTTTATAAGCTGATTCTGCTTCGATGAATTTCGTTTTGTCAGAATAAGTAACAGGATCGATCAAAGCGGCTTCCAGTCCTGTTTTCTTCGTATTCAGCGCAGCGATCCTTTCTTCCAGCTGTTGAAATTGTTTCTGCACTTTCTGAAGTTCCTTTTTCTGTTCTTTGTTTACCGCAGCATTTGTTGGAGGTTGGATGTTAGTTGGAGATTGGATATTCGCTGTCGGAGGTTTGGGTTTCTCTGCTTTCGGGGTCGCTAACTTAGCACTTCCAACTTCCAGCTTCGAACTCTTTTCCTGCTTTGCCATTCTTTCCTTCCATTGCACCCATTCCTCATAGCCGCCTTTGAATTCTTTTATTTGTTGATTTTCGATCTCCCAGATCTTATTCGCTGTTTTGGCAATGAAATAACGGTCGTGGCTTACCAATATAAGCGTGCCCTGGTATTTATTCAATGCTTCGATCAGCAGGTCGCAGCTATGCATATCGAGGTGATTCGTCGGCTCATCCAATAATAAAAAATTGGCCTTGCTTACAATGGTCTTGGCCAATGCTACTCTTGCTTTTTCGCCACCGCTCAATATTTTTATTTTCTTATCGGCATCATCACCGCTGAAAAGAAAACAACCGAGCAAACCACGAAGTTCAAGTTCCGTCATCTGGCTGCCGCATTCTTTCATTTCATCAATAATGGTATTATTAACGTTCAACGCTTCCAACTGGTGCTGCGCATAAAAACTTTCGTCTACATTATGTCCCCACTTTCTTTCTCCTTTAAAAGTTTCTGTTCCGGCAATAATGCGCAGAAGTGTTGATTTACCTTTTCCATTAGCGCCGATCAATGCGATCTTATCGCCTCTTTCGATCTCAGCCGAAGCATGTTCAACGATCTTTGTATCACCAAATGATTTGGAAATATCTTTCAGGTCTACCAATACTTTGCCCGGAGTTTTATCCAACCGGAAATTGATCCGGATATTGGGTCTTTCAAGTTCAGGTTCTTCCAGGCGATCGAGTTTATCCAGTTTCTTGATCAAGCTTTGCGCCATAGCAGCTTTACTCGCTTTTGCCCTGAACCGTTCTACTAATCTTTCATTTTGCCTGATATAGTCCTGTTGATTTTCGTAAGCCTTTTGCATGCATATCAAGGCGTATCACTTTTTCTTTTTCATAATAATCAAAATTGCCACCGTAGATATGCAATTGTTGCTGGTACACTTCCACGATCTTCGTCACCATGCGGTTCAGAAAATATTTATCGTGGCTTACGATCACTACCGAGCCCTGGTAATGCTGCAAATATTTTTCCAGCCATTCGATAGAAGGAAGATCGAGGTGATTGGTCGGCTCATCCATCAACAAAAGATCGGGTTGCTGTAAGATCATTTTTGCCAGCAACACCCTCATTCTCCATCCACCACTGAATTCTTTATACGGCCTTTGCAGGTCGGAATTGGAAAATCCTAATCCCTGCAATACTTCTTCGGTGCGGTGATGAATATTATAACCGCCGAGTGTTTCCAGCTCATGTAGTTTATCGCTGTATTCATGCAATGTTTTTTCATCGCCTGTTCTTTCTAATTCTTTGCCTATTACTTCAATTTCTTTTTCCAGTTGCAATACTTTTTCAAAAGCGCTGAGTGCAACCTGTAGGATCGAATCATTGGTATCAAAACTGAGCAGATCCTGGTGCAGGTAACCAATACTTGTGCTCCGGCTTCTTTCCACGGTACCTTTGGAAGGAAGGTATTCGCCCACCAGTAATTTTAATAAAGTTGATTTGCCCGTACCGTTATAGCCGATCAGGCCGATCCTTTCTCCCGGTTGAATATGCCAGGTAGCATCTTCTACCAGCACCCGGGCGCCAAATTCAAATGTTACGTTTGTAAATCCTGCCAGCATAGTAGTGAGTCATTAATCGTGAATCGTGAATCGTGAATCGTCAATCGCCAATGGGAGCCAGGAAAGAACGGAGTCTATTCACGATTCACAATTGCCGATTCACGATTTTAACAAGTTTGCAAAAATAAAGGATTACAACTTCCGGCAAGTGCCTATTATCTTTGTTGCTCCGAAGGAGTCCCTTCGGGAAAATTTTTCTACCTGTTATGGTTAAGATACTTAATATTCTCTCCATTGTCTTTCCGCTCCTTATAATCGTTTTCGGGCTGATAAGGTATTATTCGGATGGTAAAAGAAGTTTTGGCGGACTTGTTAATTTCCTGGCACTTCTCTTATTGCTGATAGGGTTGGTCCGTTATTTCTTTATCGGGAATGGCGGAGGTGGCTCCAATGATTCAGGTCCCAAACCTCCTTCATTGGTTGTAAGTAAACATAGCGAGGCTTTTAATAATTCGATGGAAGCAGTGCTCGATGCTTATTATAAGATGACCGAAGCGTTTGTGAACTGGGATACTGCTTTGATCAATAGTACCGGTACCGAATTAAAAACGGCATTGGACAGTTTAAAGATCGATGAGTTGCAAAAAGATACTATCATTTACCAAACGGTACAGGATTATTATAATAATTCAAAAGCGGAAGTAGCTTCCATCATTGCCGATCCTTCTATGGCTGAAAAAAAGGGATCATTGAACATTCTTTCCGACCAGTTAAAAACATTGTGGAGTGTAGTAAAATATGACCGGCAAAAAGCTTACTGGCAGGAATGCCCGATGGCTTTTGGAGAAGATAAACCCGGCAACTGGTTAAGCAAAACAGAAGAGGTCCGCAATCCATATATGGGTATCAAAGATCCGCAATACGGCGATAAGATGCTGAAATGCGGAGGACCCAAAGACACACTAAAATTCGATCCGCCGGCACCGATAGTTGATACAACTAAAATGAAATAGGATTGTTTGAATGAAAGTATGATGCGATCTTTTTGTGCGATAGTTCTCAGTTTCTGTACTTGCATGGCATTTTCCCAGGAGCCGGTTATTGCCAGGGCCGGTCGTTTTTCTCTCAATGGTTATGTGCGGGACAGTCTTTCCGGCGAAACAATTATCGGCGCTACCATTTCTGTCAGCGGGCAATCAAAAGGTGTTGCCAGTAATCAATATGGCTTTTATTCGATCACATTAGACAGCGGCACTTATACGATCAGTGTTTCGCATGTATCATATATTGGCAGATCGATCTCTGTTGATCTTACCAATAATCTATCGTACAATTTTGATGTTGTTTCCAAAACTTTTGCCAATAGTGAAGTGATCGTTTACAGTAAACGAAGGGATGCCAATGTAAAAAATGCGCAAATGGGAAAGGTTGATCTTTCCATGACGCAGATAAGAAGTATTCCTGCTTTTATGGGTGAAGTGGACCTGCTGAAAGCGATCCAGTTATTGCCCGGTATCCGCAATGCAGGCGAAGGCAATGCAGGTTTTTATGTTCGTGGCGGCGGGCCCGATCAGAATTTGATTTTACTGGATGATGCGGTTGTTTACAATACGGGTCATTTGTTTGGTTTCTTTTCCATTTTTAATTCTGATGCTATTAAAAATGTATCGCTGATCAAAGGCGGTATGCCGGCGCAATATGGCGGCAGGCTTTCTTCGGTGGTTGATGTAAGTATGAAAGACGGCAACCTTAATAAATTACAGGTGGATGGCGGCATCGGGTTGATCGCTTCCCGGTTTTCGATACAGGGGCCTTTGAAAAAGAACAAAGCATCTTTTATTTTATCGGCCAGAAGAACCTATGCCGATGCATTGGCCAAACCTTTTATTAAAAAGAGCAGTAATTTTTATGGTTCCGGTTATTTTTTTTACGATCTGAACGCAAAAATTAATTACCGTTTTTCTGAAAAAGACAGGTTATACCTGAGTGGTTATTTTGGAAGAGATGTTTTTGATTTTAATAATGCAAAACGTTCTTTTAAAACCAATATTCCCTGGGGAAATGCAACGGCTACAATGAGATGGAACCATGTTTTCAACCGGCGTTTGTTTTCCAATACAACTTTATTATTCAACGATTATCATTTTAAATTCTCTGCAAAGCAGGAAACTTTTGAGATCGGGCTTTCTTCGGGCATCCGGGATATAAGTATCAAAACAGATCTTGATTATTATCCATTGCCGAATCATAAATTAAAATTCGGCGGATCGTTCACGCATCATAAATTCATTCCCAATGTCGTGAATGGAAAACAGGATTCCATTGTTTTTACTCCAAACAATGAAAGCACAAAATATGCGGCTGAAATGGCATTGTACCTGCAGGATGATTGGGAAATAGGAGAGAAGTGGAAAGTGAATTATGGTGTACGCTGGAGCAATTTCACCCAGATAGGCCCGTATAAAAAGTTTTTGCGGGATGCAAATGGCAATAAACTCGATAGCACAGAATACAAAAGTTTTGAGCCGGTAAAAAATTACGGAGGATTAGAACCCCGTGTCACCATTCGTTATGCGATCGATGATGAAACCTCGGTGAAAGCAGCAGTGACGAGAAATATGCAATACATCCATTTGGTGAGTAATGCAGGCACTACATTGCCAACCGATCTTTGGGTGCCCAGTACCTATATTGTAAAACCACAGATAAGCTGGTTATATGCGGCAGGATTATTTAAGAATTTTGCGGATAATAAATATGAGACCTCGGTTGAACTGTATTATAAAAACATGGAGAACCAGGTTGAATACAAAGAAGGTTACACACCATCCTTAAATGACCCGGAAAATGAATTTGTTTTTGGCAAAGGATGGAGTTATGGCGCCGAATTATTTTTAAATAAAACAAAGGGACGTTTGACCGGGTGGATCGGTTATACCTTATCATGGACATGGAGAAAATTTTCTCAATTGAATGATGGCGATAGATATCCCGTCAAGTATGACAGGCGACACGATCTTTCGGTGGTAATGAATTATGAAAAGAATACAAAGTGGAAATTCGGAGCGGTATTCGTTTATGGAACAGGTAATGCCATTACATTGCCCGAACGGTTTTATATCATCAATGGCGTACTGACGCAGGAATACAGCCGCCTGAATCAATACCGTATGAAATCATATCATCGTCTCGATCTTTCGGCAACCTATACGCCAATACCAAAGAAGAAACACAAGCTAAGCAGCTATTGGGTTTTCAGCATTTATAATGCATATAGCCGGCTCAATCCTTATTTTATTTATTTCGACCAGACAGGAAGTGCTGTCAATGGAGACCTGCAAGTGGAAGCAAGACAGGTTTCTTTATTTCCCATCCTGCCCGCGGTGACGTGGAATTTCAGGTTTTAATAAACACCGTCTATACTCTGCAGTTATAAGAGGACAAACACTGGTTCAGGTATATAAAAGCAGAAAATCCTGCTTTTGGCAGGACCTTCCGTGTAAATCGTAACGAACTTTAATGTTGTTAACGATGCTAAAATAGATGAACGCATCATATAAAAATCATTTGTACCGATCATTTTATATCTTTCTAGTACAACTATCTAAGGGCATTCAGAAAATACACTTAGCTTACGGGGCAGTATGCACAAGATGTTCACAGGAAGGTAATTTTACTATGCGGCAATTTTTTGAATAGTCCGGGAGCGGCTCTGTTACCAGCCTTTCTATAATGATTACAACAGTATTTGATTTCCCGGCGAAAATTATAAAATTACGGCTATTCTTTACTGTTCATATCCGATCTGAACTACCTGATAGTAGTACCCATACGATTTGGCTTTTACTCGTAAACAGTTTAGTTTTATGGCTCCTTCCTGCCCCTGTTAATACCTTATTTCGTTCCCTGTATTTTATCACATAACCTTAAATTATTTGCATGAAAAAGTATTTTCTGAATGACGGAACCGGCCAACAGGGCCCATTTACACTGGAAGAACTAAAAGAAAAGAATATAAAGGCTGATACACCCATTTGGTATGATGGCCTTGCAAGCTGGACCACGGCCGGTGCTCTCGATGAACTGAAAGATGTTATTGTACATACGCCACCGCCATACCAGGCCCCGCCGCCGGTACAGGAAGTTAAGCCCGCTGTTGTTGTTACCGAAACTCCAACAGTAACACAAAAAACTGCCACAGTAGTTACTGCAAGCCCTGCGCCAACTGTTAAGTCTTCAAAAAAGAAAACAGCATGGTTGTCATGGGTGCTGTATCTGGTAGTACTCGGTGGTGCCGGTTATTTTGTTTACCAGGATATGGAAAAAAATAAGACCGGTGGTAATGCTGCCATTCAGTTAAAATCGGAGACAGAGAATACAGGTGATGTGACTGATGTAAAACCGGATTCAAGCAGTACTGCTCATCAGATAGTAGTATCAAATGAAGAAATGGGCACAAATGAAAAGCCGGCTATGGATGCGCCTACTACATCTCCGGATGCAACCCCCCCGGTTGCGAATACAACAAAGACAAAGGCAACTGTTCCGGTGAATGAGAAAGCAAAATCCAATGTAACGACGACAAAAGCACAGCAGGCCGAAGCGCAAAAGATCGCTGCACAGAAAAAAGCAGAGGATGATAAGAAAAAACAACAGGCGGCACTGGCTGCGGCTGCTGCAAAAGAAAAAGAATATCGTAATAACTGGTCTAAGTATATAACTGTAGGAAAGCTTGACATTGTAAAGAATGACGATGGTGTAGAAGCTTTTAATGTACCGGTTTATAATGGTACCAATATGACATTGGATAAAGTAACCTTGCGGATCGATTATATGAAAAAAGAAAAGAAGGTCATTAAAAGTGAAACGGTTATTGTCTATGGTATTCCGCCCGGTGGCGGGTTGAATGGCAGGGCTCCTGAAAGTAAAAAGGGTAATAATATCAAAGTATTTATAACCGGTATCAATAGCAGGAAACTGCATTTCTGTTTTCCCAACAATGGCAATGCCGACGACCCGTATTTCTGTAACTAGGAATAAATAAGTCTAAGGAGTTTCTGGTTTCAAGTTTCTGGTTTCTCGTTTCGTGATAATCGCAGGCATTTTATAGTTTGCGGAGACCAACCAGAAACCAGAAACTTGAAACCAGAAACTCATATGACCTATTTGACTTCAATGACACATATCTTTTAAGATTTTTCATTAAATTTATCCTTACTAAAGCCGGACATATGAAAGGAGCACAAAAGATCTTCTTGCTATTTGTATTTCTTTTTTTCAGTTTGCGTGGTTTCTCTCTTTCTATCTATGAGATCAGTTATGAATTCAAGAACCTGTCCGATTTTCCACGTTATACGGCTATGCTGGTACGATATGGTAATGGCACCGGTTTTATGCGGGTCAGGTATATGAATAAAACCAAAACGGAAACTTATGTAGTAGATATGGAATTTGAAGAAGTTGAAGGCCGTTCAAAGATCGATGGCATGCCTCATCTTACACTCCAGTTCAAAGCAAAAGCTCCGAGGTATATCATCAATTCATCGGGTAATAAAACAAATGAAGCGTATAACCCGGATGTGCTTTGGTTCAAGAAAAGGGCAGAAGATAAAGATTTCAAACCATGGGGTGTTACTTCGCAAAACACAGACGGCACTTTTGAATATGGCAAGATACTGGCCGTAAAAGTGATGAACGACGCCGATCTTACCAAGCCTTATGTAAAGCAATACTTTTTGGAAACAGAAAGTTTTTATACGAATCTTTTTAAGACCATACCGACGGTAAAACCGCCCGTTGCCATCAATCCTAATAATGGAACCAATCCAGCTCCGGCAACCTCTCTGCCGGTTAAATTACATTTCATTCTTGTTGCCAATACCAATGATCCACGCATTGGCTATAGCGTACAAAAAGATGTGACCAATCTTTCCAGCCAGATAAAAGATGTAGCTACATTCCTGAAGATACCTTTGAATTATGTAGAGGTCAGCGGTGAAAAATTCGGAAAGAAAAACCTGGAAGCGGCTATTGCTGCACTCAAACCCGGCGCTAATGATATCGTTATCTTTTATTATTCAGGTCATGGATACAGTTTTGAGAATGACAAGAACCAGTTATACCCGCAATTCGATCTTCGTCAAAGTCGTTTCGAGGATATTACCGTTGCTACGCTCAACGAATCGCAGGTATTTGATATGATCAAATTAAAAAAAGCCCGTCTCAATATTGTATTATCCGATTGTTGTAATTCCAATCTTGGGTTGTTAAAACCGGAGGGAAAGAATTTTGCGCTCACCGCCAAATCATTGATGAGCTGGGATGCGGTTTATTGTCATGACCTGTTTTTAAAATCCAGCGGTTCGATCATTGCCACGGCAGCGAAGAAAGGCCAATTTGCTTATGGTAATACAGATGTAGGCGGCTATTTCACTTCCAATTTTGTAACGTCACTGGAAAAATATCTCAGTAAGTTCCAGACATCACAGCCTACCTGGGACCAGATCATTACAGAAACACAATCAACAACAGTGTCGCTGAGTATGGCCAATGTTTGCCAGGCTAATACTACCTGCCGCCAGGATCCTGTATATGTAATTAATGTAAGTAAGTGATCGAAAATAAAAAAACCGGGCGAACCCGGTTTTTAAAAAGGTCAATAGCTTTTATTTATTTCATTTTAGTCGTATCGCCTGGGGCCATTGTACTTGCCTTCATCATCATTTCCATCATTTCTGTTGGATTTACATAGCTCCAATGCTCTACTACTTTACCATCTTTGAATTTTGATACTTCTACCGAATTGCCACCATGTGATTCCCCTGCTTTCATTCCCCAATCAGGCAGATCTACTTTTGCTGTTGCAGTTCCTTTCAGCCAGCACATCACATACTCATCATCAGCCAATGTTTTTACGACCTCATTTTTCATGTTGCTCATCATCTGGTTCATTTCGGTGAAATAAGCTTTAAGACTGTCGAGGCCATGAATATCTCCTTTGGGACCAGCATGATCAACAACATCATTGGCAATATAATCGCCGATCTTGCTCCAATCACCGCTTTCAAACATTTTAACGATGGCTTCATTGGCTTCCATATTCTTTTTAGTGGTTGCAGACATACCGGCTTCTTCTTTTTTACTGCTGCAGGAACTGAGCAGGCAGATAACTCCTGCTGAAAGAATGAATACAAACTTTTTCATGTGTTTATTATTTGGTTTAAAGGAAATGCTACCAGTTAAATGCCAGGTGTTGAATATTTAGCATCTAACATGTAGAACCTAAAATTGATTTTGGAACTGCAAGATATATTTTTTTGGGAAACAGGTAAAGTAACGTTAATTGACCTTGGCTACAGGCTTTTCATAAACGAAGCGTACCATTGCATTTTTTTGTTCGTCGGAGGTAAGATAAAGCGAGTAGCGTTTACCGCCTGCATTGATGATCATTAGCGCCGTATTGGGAGGAAATTCACCTAAGTTCTCGCCAACCATGATCACTTCCTGTTCTGTTCTTTTAAGATCGACCCTTACCGTAACGGAGATGGGTCGTGAGCCGAGTCTTTTATTCGAAACCAACGGCATATTGTTGGCGTAGACGGAGATGGTGTCTCCGTCTATCGTGGCATTGTCGTAAAAATCGATCTTGATATTACCGGTATCCACTTTGATCTCTTTTACTAATTCGGCTTTTCGCTTCGTCAGTTGTTCTGGTAATTTTGCTTCAGGTTTAAAAGTTGATTTTTCATACCGGATAAGCATGATCGTTCCCGGATCGCAAACTGTTTTTCCATCCATGGCTTTACCCGTAGGTGTCGACCAGCCGCCACGAAGCTGTTCTTCTTTCATCAGGTTGCCGCCGACATGATAGGTAAGCTTATAATTTTTGATACAGGGAACGCAATCTTCTTTTATTTTAAATGTTACGATCCCGATCTCTTTAATGCTGATGATATTACTGTCGGCTTTGTAAACGCCTTCGAAATTTTCCTTTACATAATTCAATGAATCGGAAAAATGATAGACCGTACCTGTTATTTTCGATCCGGCCGATTGTATTTGCATTTCTATATTATAAACAGGAAAGCAACCACCGGGCGCCATCACCAGTTTACCTTTCCAGATACCATTGATATCCTGTGCATGGCTAAGGGCAGACAAAATGATAGTGCAGAAAAATAAAATGTAGTACTTCATTATGCAGGAAAAATAGATGAAAATGCAGTAATGCTATTAAAAATTACAGAAACGGCAACCTTTTATCACTCAAACAGGAATTTGTTATTTCGGCTTCTGGTACCTGAATCTCACAACTGCATTCTTTTGTTCGGTAGACGTGATACGGACTTCTATTCGTTGCTTTCCCGATTCAACGACCATTAAAGAAGTATTAGGAGGTATGCGTCCAAGGTTCTCGGCTACCATGGTCAGTTCATGATCACTGTCATCTTCATCAAGTCTGAACTTTACAACCAGCGGCGATGCTGTAAGTCGTTTGGATGACAGCACCAGTTTTTTATCAAGATAAACAGAAATGGTATCGCCATCGATCTCGCCATTGTCGAACAATTTCACTGTTACATCCGGATCCGATACAGTGATCGCTTTCATCAGTTCATTACTGCGTGTTCTTAATACTTCCGGTGTTTTTACAAGAAGCGGGTGGATCTTTAATATATCGGTCGGCTTTTTTTGTGTGGTATCGGTTACCGGTTTCTTTACCACAGGCGTATTGATCTTTGTTGCAGTATCTTTTTTTACCACGATTGGTTTGGTAGTTATCGTTACAGGTTTTTTTACCGGTGGCTTTGTAATTGTTGTTACCGGTTTCTTTATCGCTGGATTGGTAGTGACCGGTTTTTTTACCGGTACTTTAGTAATAACAGGATTTGTTTTAACCGAATCTTTTCTCCGGGGCGGTTCGTTATCGATGATTGGCACATCTTTATTTAATTTATTACGCAGAAAGGGTTCAACATAAAAATCAGAAGTAGTGACCTTTCTCAAAAAAACCTTTCCGCCGCCGCAATCGCCCCACTTGCCGGGAGGATTTAATTGATAAGGCGCTTCATATTTTCCAAGATAAGTGCCTTCAAGAAATTCTTCCTTGCCTTCCCTGACATACTTAAAACGATAATTCATGATACAGGTAGCTCCGCCCAATGTACTTTTTACTTCCACGGTTTTGATCTCCCGGATCTTGAAAGAATCGGCCTCCTGCACAAAAGTGCCCGTCATCGTGGCCTTGCCATAAAAACGAACATCGAGATAAGAATAGGAAACACCGGTAACCCCGTATGCGGCTTTTTGTGATACCTGGAATTCGAGTTTGTAATGCTCGCCGCCATCAGATACAAAATATCCTTTCCAGATCCCCGTAATATCCTGGCTGAAAGAGATAAATGGGATAATGGTGACAAGGAGAAAGGCCAGTAAATACCGATAAAGACAGCTTTTCATCAGCATCAAAACTAACGAATTGGTTCGTATTGATTATAATGAAGCCGGGCAATAGTTTGTTAATTATTCGCGGAAGAAAAACAGGAGAAAGGATGAACAAGGAGCAGAAGAAGGTGGAAAGCATCGGGAGGCAGGTTCAACCACCGCTGCCGGATCAGATGATCGTCAACTTCATTATTCTTAGTTCCTTGTTCGTCCGTTCTTCTGTTTTAAACTTCATCATTCATTCGTTACCTTTGCCCCTCTTAAAAACAGGAATTATTTCATGATAAGGATCACATTACCAGACGGAGCAATAAGAGAATATGAAAAGGGAGTCAGCGCCCTTGATATTGCCAAATCCATTTCAGAAGGCCTTGCAAGAAAAGTTTTGGCGGCCACATATAGATGGACAAGTGTGGGATGCCACGAGACCTATTAATAATGATGCATCGCTAAAACTGCTGACATGGGATGATACAGACGGCAAGAATACTTTCTGGCATTCATCTGCTCACCTGATGGCGGAAGCAGTGGAGTCAATGTTTCCCGGTGTAAAATTCTGGGTAGGCCCGCCTGTGGAGAATGGGTTTTATTATGATATGGATCTCGGCGATAAAAAAATGACCGAAGAAGACCTGTTGGCATTGGAAAAAAGGATGAATGAACTGGCCAAAAAGAACAATGCCTATCTAAGAAAAGAAATGCCCAAGCCCGATGCGGTAAAATATTTTACTGATAAAGGCGATGAATACAAACTGGATCTTCTGAACAATCTCAATGATGGCGAAATCACTTTTTATACGCAGGGCAATTTTACCGATCTCTGCCGTGGCCCGCATATTCCCAACACTTCTTTCATCAAAGCGATTAAACTGACAAATATTGCCGGAGCTTACTGGAAAGGTGATGAAAAAAATAAACAGCTTACAAGATTATATGGTGTAACATTTCCTTCGCAAAAGCAATTGGATGAATACCTGCAAATGCTGGAAGAAGCAAAAAAAAGAGATCACCGGAAACTCGGAAAGGAATTAGGCATTTATACAATGGATGATGATGTAGGGCAGGGCCTCATCATGTGGATGCCGAATGGAACAGTGATCATTGAAGAGTTGGAAAAACTGGCAAAAGAAACAGAACAGGCAGCAGGATATAAAAGAGTAGTAACGCCGCATATCGCCAAGGAAAGTATGTACATCACCAGCGGCCATCTTCCTTATTATGCCGATAGTATGTATCCGCCGATGGAACTGGAAGGCGAGAAGTATTACCTGAAATCAATGAACTGTCCGCATCATCATAAGATATATGCGGCCGAACCAAAAAGTTACAGGGACCTTCCTTACAGGCTTGCTGAGTATGGAACGGTTTACCGCTATGAACAAAGCGGTGAATTATTCGGTTTGATGCGGGTTCGTTGCCTGCACATGAACGATGCGCATATTTATTGCACTAAAGAACAATTCAATGATGAGTTCAGGGCGGTGAATGATATGTACCTGAAATATTTTAAAATATTCGGCATTGAAAAATATGTGATGCGGCTTTCATTGCATTCTCCCGATAAACTCGGTATCAAATATGTGAATGAACCGGAACTATGGCAGGAAACCGAGACCATGGTAAGGAATGTACTGACAGAATCAAATATTCCTTTTGTAGAAGTGAAGGATGAGGCGGCTTTTTACGGACCCAAGATCGATGTCCAGATATACAGTGCTATTGGCCGGGAATTTACACTGGCTACCAACCAGGTGGATTTTTCACAGGGCCGAAGTTTTAAACTGGAGTATATCGGCCAGGATAATAAAGCAGAAACGCCGCTGATCATTCACCGGGCGCCATTGGGTACACATGAACGTTTTATAGGTTTCCTTTTGGAGCAATATGCAGGTAAATTCCCTTTATGGCTGGCGCCGGTGCAGGTAAAAGTGCTGCCGATCAGCGATAAATTTTTGGATTATGCAAAAGCTGTTTCAGATAAACTGAAAAAATCAGATATTCGTAGCGAGGTTGACGACAGGAATGAAAAGATCGGTAAAAAGATCCGGGATACTGAATTGCTGAAAGTTCCTTACATGCTGGTAGTTGGTGAAAAGGAAATGAATGAAAATAAAGTATCGGTAAGGAGCCAGGGAAAAGGAGATGCGGGAGTGAAAGGAGTGGATGAATTTATAGCTGATACCGTGCGTCAAATAAAAGAGAGAAGCACTGAATAATATATTGGGAAAAGTGGAATTGGGAGATTGGGAAATTATTTCCAGGTTTTCAGGTTCTATTTAAATTTCGAAATTTCCCAATTCCCAAATTTCAAAATTGTATATTTAAAAAACAATTATTAACTAAAACAATTAAATGGCAGTACCACAAAAACCCGGCGGCGGCGGGTTCAGACCATCAGGCGGGGGCTTTAAGCCCGGCGGTGGCGGATTTAACAAAGGCGGTTTCAGGGGAAGATTTGTTCCCCGTAAAGAAGCAGAACATCGTATCAATCATTTTATCAGGGTTCCGCAAGTACGATTGGTAGGTGAAAATGTAGAGGTCGGCGTTTACGATACGCAGGCAGCTATGAAGATGGCGCAGGAACAGGGTTTAGACCTTGTAGAAATTTCTCCGACAGTGGATCCCCCTGTATGCAAGATCATTGACTACAACAAATTCCTCTACGATAAGAAGAAGAAAGAAAAGGAGATGAAAGCCAAGAGCAAGGTCTCCGAAGTAAAAGAAATTCGTTTTACTCCCAATACAGACGATCATGACTTTGATTTCAAAGCAAAGCATGCGATCGAATTCTTAAAGGATGGTAATAAGGTAAAAGCTTACGTGCAGTTCAAAGGAAGGGCAATACAGTTCCAGGACAGGGGCCAGTTATTGCTGCTCAAGTTTGCAGAAAGGCTGGCAGAAGTAGGTATACTGGAAAATATGCCGAAAATGGAAGGCCGTCGTATGCTTGCCATGTTTGCACCGAAAGGAAAGAAAAAAGCACAATAATTTCAGGCACTAAAACCAGATCAGCAATGAAAAGATCATTCTTCGCTATTTTTTTTATAGCTATAGCCCTGTTTATGACATCCTGTAAGCCGGCTGATAAAAAGATCGATGAAAAGGCCGACACCATCGCTGCGGATTATTGCGATTGTTTAAAGAACATGGAAGCAAAACTGAGTGAGGATACTAAAAGGATCATCAACAATGCGGCTAAATCAGATGATCCCTCGAAGTCGATCGAAAACGATGTAATGAAAATGGGTGTAGAAAAAGGAGCGGCAATAGGAGAAGAAATGGAAGCTGTAGGTGATATGGAAGATCCGAATTCCGAAACCGGTCGTTGTATCAATAAACTGGATGAAAAATACAAAGACATGTATACGATGAATGAAGACAAGACCATTAAAAAGATCATCGTTGAACTGGATGGAAAACAAGGCTGTGATTTTACAGCTTCTTTATTGAAGCTCGGATTAAAAATGAAAGACACTCCTGCATTAAAAGATTAGATATTCTTTTATTAATATTCAATAGGGGATGATTTAAATCAATCATCTCCTATTCTTTTTTCTGCTCATCCTTCCCAATGAGCCGCTGGTACTAAAAACTCCTTTTAACTTATGATAAATCACTGCTTTCCGTATCTTCAGTCCTTATTTTTTTTAAACACGATAAATTATGCAAACCACTTTTTCCAGGCTCTTTTTTTTATTGATAACAATATTCGTTTCGGTAACCGTGCTGGCGCAACCAACCACCGGCACAAGACCCGATACAACACGCAGGCCAGCTGCTGGTCCAACCAATGGCCCCAAGCCTTATAAGGAAGTGATCACTTCCAAAGCAGTTTCTGACGGCGGCTTATTTTGGGTACATAAAGTAGAAGATAAATATTATTTCGAAATACCGGATTCATTATTCAACCGTGATATTTTAATTGTCAACCGTATTTCCAAAGCATCGGCAGGTATGAGAGCACCCGGCAGTTTCTTTGGTTATGGCGGCGACCAGATAGGCCAGAATGTTGTACGTTTTGAAAAAGGACCTAACAATAAAGTATTTCTCCGCACAATTTCTTTTGCCGAGTATGCGAAAGATTCTACCTCGCCGATGTTCTCATCGGTCAACAATTCAAACATCCAGCCTATTGCTGCTTCTTTCGATATCAAATCATTGGGAAAAGATTCTTCAGGAGCGGTCATTGATGTTACTGATTATATCAGCGGTGATAATGATGTATTGAATTTCAACAGCGGTTTAAAAAGCAACCTGCGTTTAGGCGCTTTGCAGTCTGATAAATCGTATGTGATGAGTGTAAGATCTTACCCTATCAATGTCGAGATCAAAACAGTAAAAACATATGGAAGAATGGCTGCGCCTACAGGCTTTGGCGGTGCATCCGGGGGAGGTAATATGACAATGGAATTAAACAGTTCATTTGTTTTGCTTCCTAAAGTGCCCATGCAGTCAAGGTATTTTGATCCGAGAGTAGGATACTTTGCAGTAGGCTATACAGATTTTGATCTGAACCCACAGGGAGTAAAAGCGATCAGTATCGTAAAAAGATGGAGGCTCGAGCCGAAAGATGGTGATATGGAAAAATATTTGAGAGGCGAATTAGTGGAACCAAAGAAGCCGATCATATTTTATATCGATCCCGCTACGCCAAAAAAATGGATACCTTATTTGAAACAGGGTGTCGATGACTGGCAGAGTTCTTTTGAAAAGGCCGGATTTAAAAATGCGATCATGGCGAAAATGGCGCCGACAAAAGAAGAAGATAGCACATGGAGCCTTGATGATGCCCGCAATTCTGCTATTGTTTATAAACCATCTGATATTGCCAATGCAAGTGGTCCGAGTATATCTGATCCGCGCAGTGGTGAGATCATGGAAAGTCATATCAACTGGTATCATAATGTAATGGAGTTGATCCATAACTGGTATTTCATCCAGACAGCAGCGGTAGATCCTAAAGCAAGAAAGATGCAGTATGATGATGAACTGATGGGTCAGTTGATCCGCTTTGTTTCATCGCATGAAGTGGGACATACATTAGGACTTCGTCACAATTATGGTTCCAGCAGCACTGTGCCGGTAGAAAAATTAAGAGATAAAACATGGGTAGAAGCCAATGGGCATACGCCTTCGATCATGGACTATGCCCGTTTCAATTATGTGGCACAGCCGGAAGATAATATTGGCGAAGCAGGTTTGTTCCCACGCATTGGTGATTATGACAAATGGGCCATCGAGTGGGGATACAAATTATTTCCCCAGTATAAAGATCCGGAAACAGAAAAAGGCCATTTGAATAATTGGGTAATAGAAAAATTAAAAGATAAACGTCTTTGGTTTGGTACGGAACTCAATCCTGACGATCCCCGTTCACAAAGAGAACAGGTTGGTGATGATCCTATGAAAGGAAGCCTGTATGGTATCAAAAACCTGCAGCGCATTGTTCCAAACCTGATGACATGGACAAGAGAATCCAATGAAGATTACAGCAATCTTACTGAAATGTACACCCAGGCCGTTAGTCAATTGCGTTTCTATTTAGGACATGTTGCAAAATATGTTGGTGGTATAACGGAAACATTCAAGACAGTTGAAGAAGCCGGACCGGTTTATGAAATAGTACCGGAAGCAAAACAAAAAGAAGCAGTTGATTTTTTGAATAAACAATTATTTACGACGCCAACATGGCTGATCAACCAGGATATCTTTAGCAGGATGGAAAACGGTATGACAAGTTTAACCGTTATCGGAAGCCTTCAGGATAATATCCTCAGCAATTTACTTGGGCCAAGAGTGCTGACCAATTTAGTGAATGCCGATGCCGTGATGGGCAACAGCGCTTACCAATTAACAGATCTGCTCACTGACCTCAAAAAAGGAATATGGAGTGAATTGGCCGGGAGGAAAGCAATTGATATTTATCGCCGTAACCTGCAAAAATCATATATCAATATTTTGGGTAACCTGTTGAATCCGCCGCCGCCGCAATCGATCACTATTCAGGGCATCACTATCACTACCTCGTCAGGTAATGATAAGTCGGATATAACAAGTGTGGTAAGAGCTCATTTTACTGCTCTCAGGGCAGAAGTTAATGCTGCTATTGTGGGAACAGTTGATCCAATGAGTAAATACCATTTGCAGGATGTATTAAAAAGAATAGATAAAGCCCTGAATCCGAAAGACTAAGGCCGCTTATCTTTAAAATGATCTCAAAAGCCCCGGCTATAATTGACCGGGGCTTTTTTCTTTTAGAAAGGCTTTGCTGACCGGCTATTCGGGCCTATCTTTGCGACCCGTTAAAAAACGGAAGTTCTTTTTTTTGGTTCATCCTGTATGAACCATCAACCATTGCTGAAGAGGTTCGACAAAGGTCCCCCTGTGGGGAATGCCTCAAAGCTGTACTTTTAAATACTGGGTAAATGCCTAAAGTAAAAACAAACTCCAGTGCCAAAAAAAGGTTTAAAGTAACCGGCACAGGTAAGATCATGCATCAGAAAGCTTTCAAACGTCACATCCTGACGAAGAAATCCAAGAAACGTAAGCGTAACATGCGGAAAGACGGACAAGTATCCGATTCACACATGAATTTTGTAAAACGTCTGTTGAGATTGAAGTAAGCTGTTAGCTGATAGCTTTTAGCTATTAGTCAGCCTACTCAACAATGAGAACCGAGCTAACAGCTAATAGCTAAACGCTCAAAGCTTAAAACAACAATTCTAATTTAAAGAACTTAAATATGCCTCGTTCAAAAAATGCAGTGGCCTCTAAAGCCCGCCGCAAAAAAATATTAAAACAAGCCAAAGGTTTTTATGGCAAACGTAAGAATGTACTGACCGTTGCCAAAAACGTAGTAGAAAAAGGTATGACCTACATGTTCGTAGGCCGTAAACTTAAGAAAAGAGAATACCGTTCATTGTGGATCGCCCGTATCAATGCGGCTGTCCGTGAAGAAGGAATGACCTATTCTATTTTCATTAAAAAATTACAGGATAAAGGGATCGATCTCGACCGTAAAGTATTGGCGGATCTTGCTATGAATAATCCTGAAACATTCAAAAGCTTAGTAGCTTCTGTAAAATAATTGTTGTTAACAACGATAAGGTCCTGCTTGAAAAAAGTAAGGGCCTTTTTTATTGCCCGAAACTTTTTTTGATCTGTTCGGAAGCGCAATCGCTGAGTATTTTATTGAACTCTTTCGTTTTCTCGTTATCCTCCTTTACTTTATTCCATGCCTGGCCTTGTTTATTAAGACAATCAGCCTGCGCCATGGTCCGTTGCGGATCGGAAACGGGTAATGCATTGGCTTTTTTAGAGCAATCGCAAACCTCTTCTGCTAATTGTTTAGCTGATTTACTTTTCCCGCAGGACGCCAGGAATGAAAAGCAAATGAAAGCAATGATTATTTTTTTCATAAGTATAAATTAATATGATTTAATCTCCTGTTTGTATTCGTTTGAAAGCAGAACCACTTTGATAAACGACAAATGAAGCCTGTTCAAAATATTCTACATTGATGCCGTCGATCTTCATTTTTATTTTCTTTGGATGATCGATATCGCCGCCTTCCACAGCTTCGCCTTTTGGAACGGTAGACAGCGCTGCATTGATCATTACATCATCTTCCCATAATTGTATTTTTCCATTGCTGAGCAGGATAGCGATCCTGAATTCTTTTTTATTTTCATCTGTTACAACGGCTGCCGTGTCAATTTTTGAATCACCATTGAAATCCCCGGTGGTCATGTAGGGATAATCGGGATAGTTCTTTCTTTTGGGTACGATGAAATAATCAAAAGCTCCTTCGATCCACTTGGCTTCATGATCATTCAGTATATGCCATTTGTCATCGTATTTTTTAGATAAAGATGCATTGACGGCAGCTTCGCCGGGTGCTACGTAAAATTGTGGTTCTGTTTTAGCAACAGTATCTTTTTTGGCAACAGTTCTTATTGCCGTATCTCTATCGATAGATTGGGGATCTTTATTGGCAGTTTTTTGTCCGCAGGACAAGAAGCCCAGTATAATGATAAAAATGAACAGCCGCATGACGAGAGTTTTGGTACCGGCAAGGTAAGAAAACTGTTTTGTCTTATGCATCTTAAATATGCATAAGACAAAAATTTCTGCGATCATCCGCCTGCATAATACTCATGCGTGTCCGCATTATTTACCGCATTCGAAGGTGTGCTGACAGCTAACTGCATACAACCCTGCTGACCATATTGGATATCATCAGTACCGGCTGTTGCATGAGTATGTTCATGCACTACTGTTCCTGCACGGGAATCTGTTCCTGTATCAGCAGCATTCCAGAACGCACTGCAAAACCAAATAGTGAATGTGCCTTTGTAGGTATAAGCAAATACACCACTGTCACAACCCTCGCTTGTAAGATTATAAGTAAATGTCTTGGTCTCCATTTTGGAGATCACTGTTTGATAATTTTTTTTGACTTTATTGAAACGGGTTGTGGTATGAGCACCGAACCATTGCTTGTATTTGGGATCGTTGAGTAAATTGGCCAGCGCCATTTTGGCCAGTGCATACCCGTTGGCGTGAGCATTGCGGGCTATATTCTTTTTAGCAGTAGTGCCGCCCACTAATTGACAGGGTAACAGGCCGGGAGCGGCCATTGCACTCATTGCTTTGATCGTTTTACTTTTTGGTTTCTTTTTTTTTTGTTCGGCCTGCCTGTGTACCTCTCCTGCAGTAAGCCTTTTGCCGGTCGCATTCACCACTTTAAAAGAGGTCGGCTTTATATTCAGGCTGATGCTGGTCTTTTTTTGTTTTTTAAAACCGTCTGAGCTTGCCGTTACTGCTTTTGATAAAGGTTCATCGGCATAGTACACAAATTTTTCAGGATTAAAATCAACTTTTACTTCTCCGGGTTTATTGATACCATAAGCTTTTGTGATATCCACTTTGTTGGAAACACTTTGATGAGGTTTTAGCGTATAAAAATCCTGTGCCTGCGGTGCCCCACGTTTCAGCATGATGCCATCGTATTCTATTTTTTTATTTCCTTGTTTTACATCCAGGCAGGGACTGATAAGTCCTTCGAGCGGGGTGTTCCATTTCAGGATGTGTAAAGTTTTGCCGGTAAGATTGGTGATCTCAAAAACGAGGTTGGCTTCCTCATTGTTCTTGTAATGGTCCGGCGAATAGATCTTGATGCCGATCTCTTTTTTCATAATTGTTCGATTAAGGTTTAATAAGAGTTGGTGGACCCTATAAATTTATGCAATAAGAGATACATCAGCCAAAAAAGAGTTTGGGTGATGGTTACTCAACAGATCCTGCAAACCTTTTCTTATTTCAAAAAAGATAAACGTCCACTGCATTTTTTTTCACCTATAATTTCTCCAATAGTATACATTTGTGCAGCTAAAATATTTCTGACCCAATCGCTACCGCAAAAAATGACAAACTCTTACCACGATCTCGTTAAGCAAACATTCAATTTTCCGCAGGAAGGTATTGAAGTGGATGAAGGAAATCTTTATTTCAATGGTCTCGATCTGAAAGCCCTCATCGCCAAGTATGGCACACCGATGAAACTTACTTACCTGCCTAAGATCGGGATGCAGATAAGGAAGGCGAAGCAAATGTTTGCGGCAGCATTTAAAAAACATAAATACGAAGGAAAATATTTTTATTGCTATTGCACCAAAAGTTCTCATTTCAGTTTTGTAGTGGAAGAAGCATTGAAAAGCGATATTCACCTCGAAACATCTTATGCATACGATATCGAGATCATCAAGAAACTGTATGCAAAAAAGAAGATCACCAAAGACATCAATATCATTTGCAACGGGTTCAAGCAAAAGGGATATACCCGCCGTATTGCTAACCTGCTGAATACTGGTTTTTCAAATGTGATACCTGTACTGGATAACAAAGATGAACTGAAGGATTATGCGCAGTCGGTAAAAGTTCCTTTTAAATTAGGAATAAGAGTTGCGGCAGAAGAGGAACCTAACTTTCCTTTTTATACATCAAGATTAGGTATCCGGGCAAAAGATATCCTGGAATTTTATGTGGACAGGATCGAAGGCTATGAAAGCAAGTTCCAGTTGAAGATGCTTCATATCTTTTTGAATAAAGGGATAAAAGACGATATCTATTACTGGAGTGAATTGAATAAGGTGATCAATTTGTATTGCCAGTTAAAAAAGATATGTCCTGAACTGGATTCTATCAATATCGGCGGCGGATTCCCGATCAAACACTCGCTGGGTTTTGAATACGATTACCAGTTTATGATCAATGAGATCGTTCGTAATATCAAAACAGCCTGTAAGAAAGCCAAAGTAACGATGCCGAATATTTATACGGAATTCGGCAGTTATACGGTAGGCGAAAGCATGGCGCATATTTATAGTGTGATCGCTGAAAAAGTACAGAACGACAGGGAAACATGGTATATGATCGATTCGTCCTTTATTACTACGTTGCCCGATACATGGGGCATTGGAGAAAAGTTCCTGATGCTGCCGGTAAATAAATGGGAGCAGGATTATCAGCGTGTGGTATTAGGAGGTATTACCTGCGACAGTCATGATTATTACGATTCAGAAGAACATATCAATGAAGTATTCCTTCCAAAGGTGAATAATAATGAAGAACCATTATATGTGGGCTTCTTCCACACCGGCGCTTACCAGGACCAGATCAGCGGATACGGTGGCATCAAACATTGTCTTATTCCTTCTCCCAAACATATTATTGTCGGGCATGATAAGAATGGGAAACTGGTTGACTGGATATATGCAAAACAACAGACGGCGCAGAGTATGCTGAAGATACTTGGGTATAAATAATAGTTTCAGGTTTCAGGTTATCGTGCTATGGAAAGAATCTGACAATACCAGAGACCCAACGTGAAACCAGAAACCTGAAACCTTAAACTGTCTAAATAAAGAAGCCCTTTCGCTGAAGATGATGGGTGTCTGACGGTCTCCGTCTGACACTTGAATTATTTCAGGGTGAAAGGGCCTGGTATCTTTAAGGCTTATCCTCTCTTGATCTTTTTTCTCTCGTATCTCCGTTGTTATAATTTCTTGCTACCGGCACTTCGGTAACAGGTTCTGCTTTTTTCTCTGTCACAACAACAGGAGGGGCCTTTTCTTCTTTTACCGTCGATGTTTTGTTTACAGATGCAGAAGAGTTCTTATTTGCATTTTTATTTTCTGTTTTCGAAGAAGGAACAGGAGAACTATTCACATATACCGGCGTAGTTTGTTTGATCTCAGGCGTTGGAGCAGGATCGGCTGAACGTTTAATTCCTGTTGCAGGAAAAACTTCTGAGAGTTTATCCAGTGCTGCAGTTTTACTGCCGGTATCCCTGCCCATGATGATATCGGTAGAAACCCAATTCTCCTCGTCAGGTTGTAATTTATCGAGTTCTAAAAATCGCAATGCTACAGCCTGCGAATCTTTCACTTCTGTTTTGGAAGGAAATATTTTACCGGTATATTCCTTCGTGGCTGCACAACTGGCTGCCAATGCTACTATCAGCATCAACGCTACCGCTTGTACTATTCTGGCTGTTTGCATGGCTATTGATTTTATTTTTACGGGGATATCAACTTAACGTTGCAATGATTCAATTCATTTGCCACAAACTCTTAAAATAAATTCGTATGAGATACTTTGTCATTCTATTAACAATGCTCGGAGCAGCGACAGCCAATGCGCAGACCGCTGAGGATTCTGTAAAGGCAGTTATCAATAAAATGTTTACTGCTATGAAGAATTCGGATGGTGTTATGTTGAAAAGCACTTTTTCTGACAGTATCGTTTTTCAGACCATCGCAGGAAGCAAGGAAGGCACCGTGGTAAAAATGGAAAGTCCTGCAGGTTTTATTGAGCAGATCAGTAAGTCAGCTCCCGGTTCATTGGATGAAAGAATAAGTTTTGAAACGGTGAAGATCGATGGGCCGCTGGCGATCGCCTGGACGCCTTATAGCTTTTATTACAATGGCAAGTTCAGTCATTGCGGTGTCAATTCTTTCCAGTTGGTTCGCTTCAATGGTATTTGGAAAATACAATATATAATAGATACACGCCGAAAAACGGATTGTAAATAATAGGTTTAAAGTTTAAAAGGTTCAAGAGGTTTAAAAAGTTAGGGTCTGCGCATTGCAGGGACCTCAACCTATTAAACCTCTTGAACTTTTTAAACATTTGGAACTTTGGTAAAAAAAGAAACCCTCCGTGGAAACGGAGGGTGTAAACCAAAACCAACTGCTTATGAGAAAACTTTTATGAAAGAACTTATTTTATTGCTATTTCTGTAGCTGATACTTTGACTTCTTCTTTCTTCGGAAGGTTTAATACCAGCACTCCATTGATGTAAGATGCTTCTATCGTCGTTGCATCAATTTTTTCATCGATTGTGAAAGATCTCTTAAAAGACCGGAAGCTGTATTCCCTGCGGACCTGCTTTGTTTCATTCTTCACATCTTCACTGAGCGCAGCCGGAGTATCCGCTGAGATCGTCAACAAGTTCTGATCGAGATTTACTTTAAAATCCGTCTTTTCAAAACCCGGAGCGATTACTTCTAACCGGTATCCTTTATCTGTTTCTTTGACGTTAACCGGAACTAATCCCTTTTGCTCATAATTGTTAAAATCATTTTTGAATAATACAGGGAGTTCGGTAAACAGATCATCCATAAATGAATTGAATGGTTTCCTGTTGAATTTTACGGTTGTCATATTATTTAGTTTTTTAGTAGAATTAGTTACGCAGGTGATTAATCAAACAACATACCATCAGCAAAAACACATATTATTCCTGTCAATTTTGGAAGAAAGAGTAAGATCGAAAGACATAATTTCCGAAATGAGGAATTTCAACTGTCATTATTTCAATCGTGAAGCGTCAATTCTGAATCGTGAATGGTATCTGCTGTTTAAAGTGCTCTATAAATCTTTCAGGGTCCCCGTTTTGACGATTGACGATTCACAATTCACGTGAACATTTTCAGTATTTTTGTGTTTAAATAAAAAATCACAACAATATGTATCCTGAAGAAATAGTAATACCGATGAAAGAGGAATTGACAGATAATGGGTTCACAGAACTCCTTTCTTCATCAGAAGTAGAAGGGCAATTAGCAAAAGAAGGCACCACCCTGGTAATGATAAACTCTGTATGTGGTTGTTCTGCCGGTACGGCCCGCCCGGGAGTATTGTTGGCTGTTGCCAATGCAACAAAGAAACCAGATTTTCTTACCACCAGTTTTGCAGGATTTGATATTGATGCGATAAAGGCACTGCGCCAGCATTTAATTCCTTTTCCCCCGTCATCGCCAGCTATTGCTCTTTTTAAGAACGGGCAATTGGTTCATTTTATAGAACGTCACCAGATCGAAGGAAGACCCGCCCAGGTTATTGCACAAAACCTGATCGGTGCGTTCAATGAATACTGTAATTAGATAATAACGAAAAAGTAAAAGATAAAAATTGGGTTTCTGCTCTTGTATGAACCCCACTTTTATCTTTTATCTATTATCTATTATCTTCTATCTTCGCTGCTAACCAACCAGCTATTCATGTATCCCAACCTTTATTACGCTTTTAAGGACCTTTTTGGTGTTGAATGGAAATTCCTTCGCTTTGTAAATTCATTTGGATTTTTTGTAGCGATCGCATTCATTGTAGCTGCTATTTTATTATCAAGAGAATTGCGCCGTAAAAGCCGACAGGGATTTTTTCAGCCTACAGAAATGCAGGTAATGGTTGGACAACCCGCTACTTTACTTGATATCGGTTTGAATTTTTTGCTTGGCTTCCTGCTCGGATATAAGATACTTGCCTTATTTGTAATGAATAGTTCCGCCACAGAAGATCCGCAGGCATTCATCTTTTCTACCTTGGGCAGCTGGCCTGCCGGTATTGGATTAGGATTATTATTTGCCGGGTTGAAATGGTGGGATAAGAATAAACACAAACTTGCCAAACCGGAAAAAAGAACGGTTCGCATATGGCCGCAGGACAGGGTAGGAGAGATCACCATCCTTGCTTTGATCTTTGGATTGCTCGGTGCCAAACTCTTCGACATATTTGAGAACTGGGGTGGGTTTCTTAAAAATCCTTCTGATTATCTTTTCTCTGCATCCGGGTTGACAATGTATGGAGGATTGATCTGCGCCGCACTGGCTATCTGGATCTATGCACGAAAGCATAAAATATCTTTCTGGCATCTTAATGATTCGGCTGCTCCTGCCTTAATGCTTGCCTATGCAATTGGACGGATCGGTTGCCAGGTAGCAGGAGATGGCGACTGGGGCGTTTATAATTCTGCTTATGTCAATGATAATAATAACAAAGTAGTAGCAGCCGCACCGGGCGATCTTGAAAGAGTTATCGATAGTAATAAAACTTTTTTTCTCAGGAATTATGATAGCATCGAAGAGATACCGCATGCAGGATTCAAAAAACCGGGAGCCCTTGGCTTTTTACCTAACTGGTTCTTTGCCTATAATTATCCGCATAATGTAAATGAAACGGGTGTTTCGATAAAAGGTTGTACCGATACAAAGTACTGCAACCAGCTTCCGTTACCGGTTTATCCAACTCCTTTATATGAAGTAATAGCCTGTTCTATTTTATTCGGTGTATTATGGGCTCTCCGAAAAAAATTCAGGATCCCGGGAACCCTTTTTGCCCTCTACCTTATTTTTAACGGGTTTGAACGATTTCTTGTAGAAAAGATCAGGGTAAATACCCGGATGAACTTTTTTGGGCTTCAGCCAACACAGGCAGAGGTAATTTCTTCCCTGCTTATCATCAGCGGCGTTGTTATTTGGGTGGTACTGAAACGAAGAGCCAAACAGCAAAAAACGCCGGCGGAAAATAAGGTATAATGCTTTTATTTTTGAAAATGCCCTCACGCTGAAACCGGTGTCCAGCAAGCATTTCCACAGTTTCTAACAGGGGTTATTCCTTACGTGGATAAGTCCGCGCAATTATTTGTCGAAAAACGCTATGAGAAACGGCTAATGCGTTGTATTTTTGCAGACGGTACTTGGATAGAGAGTAATTAACTTACCCTTTGCAACTTCCCTTGAACAAACCGACTCTTATTTTCGTTTAATCTTATAATATTCAGGCATTATGAGGCAGCTTAAAATTGCTACCCAGATCACTAACAGAGATTCCCAGGCAGTTGAAAAGTACTTGCAGGAAATTTCAAAGATCTCGATGATCACCCCGGAAGAAGAAACAACGCTGGCTCAGCGTATCAAAATGTTTCATAAGAACCCGGTGGATGCTCAAAGAGCTTTGGATAAGCTGGTACAGGCCAATCTTCGTTTCGTGGTTTCAGTTGCAAAACAGTATCAGCACCAGGGATTGTCGCTAAGTGACCTTATCAACGAGGGTAACCTCGGATTGATAAAAGCGGCGCAAAGGTTTGATGAAACCAAAGGTTTTAAATTCATCTCTTATGCTGTATGGTGGATTCGCCAGTCCATTTTACAAGCATTGGCAGAGCAGGGCAGATTAGTCCGCTTGCCACAAAACAAAATTGGCACCTATAACAAGGCTAACAAAGCTTACATGGCTTTCGAACAGGAACATGAAAGAGAGCCATCGACAGAAGAATTAGCCGAATTGCTTGAGATGAGTGAAACAGAGATCAACAACATTTTCCAAAGCAACACCCGTCACACTTCACTGGATGCACCTGTGCATGAAGCCGAAGATGTAGCAATGGGCGACCTGCTGGAAGGTGGCGATGATACCGATGATGATGTAATGAAGGACTCATTGAGAAATGAGATCCGCCGTGTGCTGAAATCATTATCTCCGAGAGAAGCAGAGATCGTTAACGCTTATTTCGGTTTGGATGGTGAAAATGGAGTAACCATCGAACAGATCGGGCAGAAATACGACCTTACAAAGGAACGTATCCGCCAGATCAAAGAAAGAGCGATCAAACGTTTACAAAAAGCAAGGTACAGCAGTGCATTGAAAGCATACCTTGGTTAAACATGAAATTGATGGGTTTATCATAAACGTCCCGGTCATTTGACCGGGATTTTTTTTTTACAGATCTCTGCCCTATGAATGGGTCATTTGCTGACCTGCAGTTTACCGCTGCCTGCTTTTGCGTTTTTGAAATACTCTTTGATAAGCGAGGAATATAATTTATTGCTGGTAACATTCAGTCGTACCTGCGCGGCATTTCTTAGTTTATCATCGGCCATGATCTTATGTGCTTCATCATTGGCTTGCGCCATTGTTTGATTGACCTTTTTTTGCTTAGGACTGAGTTTGCGCCTGCTCATATCAGGGAACTGGCTTATGATGGTCTTGTCGCCGTATTGTTTTACAACAATCTGCTGGCCAATATGACCGGATAATTTCTTCAGTAATATGTTTTCGCTGATGGCCATCGTAAAGATTTTAGTGCTTTATCCTTGTGTGAACCCTCAGTTAAAGATATACCTTCTTTTATTATTCTTAGGGTTATTAGCCGTTCATCTTTGGGATAATACTATAAGATGATCTTAAGAATATCCTAAGATAACCCCAGGATAACCCTAAGATGATAAAACCATAAAGCAATGATTAAGCATGGATCAGGCAATAGATAATGTATGCATAAAAGGGTTCATGGCACAGATACGTGCGGGGCACGGCAGCTTTTTATAATTTGGGGTAATGAAAATATAAGACACATTGATCGAGCACGACTTGTGTCTTGTATCTTGTGCCTTGTGTCTTGTTCCTTGTGCCTTAATTTTGTACCATGAAAATGAGGATCGCTTTACTCGTCGTGGTTGCCGGGTTCGTCATTACAGGTTGTGAAAAATCAGTTTCATTCAAACTGGATGAAGTAACACCAAAACTGGTGGTAGAGGGCACAATAGAAAATGGGCAGGCTCCTGTTATCTATCTTTCCAAAAGCCTGAATTATTTTTCAAAGATCGATCAGAACATTTTGGCCAATAGTTTTGTTCATAATGCAGAAGTATATGTGTCCAACGGAACATTGACGCATAAATTGAAAGAATATAGTTTACCGATCGGCAATGGATACAGTGTTTATTTTTATACGAATGATCTTTCCAGTCCGTCAACAGCATTTGTTGGGGAGTTCAACAAACAATATTCTTTGCGGATCGTTTCCGAAGGAAAAGAATATACTTCCGTCACTACCATTCCAACAATTACCCGCCGCATCGATTCTCTTTTCTGGAAACCGGCGCCGGCAGGAAACGATCCGGGAAAAGTTGCTGTAATGATAAGAGCATACGATCCTCCCGGCTTTGGCGATTATGTCCGGTATTTTACCAAACGTAACAGCGAACCTCTTTATCCCGGCCTTAATTCTGTTTACGACGACCAGGTGATCGATGGAAGCGTTTATGAAGTACAGGTGGAAAGAGGAGTAGACAGGAACCAAACTCCGCCGCAGGGATTTGCTTTTTTTGATAAAGGCGATACGGTAATGCTCAAAGTATCGAATATCGATAAAGTCACGTATGATTTTTGGAGAACGATGGAGTACACTTATCTCAGCGTAGGCAATCCTTTTTCTTCACCAACAAAAGTGCTTGGTAATATAAATGGCGGAGGCCTTGGTTATTTTGGCGGCTATGCTTCGCAATACAGGACGATCATTATTCCGCATTAATTTGAAAATTTGAAAATGTGACGATTTGAAAATGTAAATAATCTTCAAATCACCAAATCTTCAAATCCACCTAATTTTGACAGCTAAAGAAAATCAAGCAGCAAAAATGGAAGCAACAGAAAGGATTCATTGTCTTATCATCGGATCGGGACCGGCAGGATATACGGCAGCTATTTATGCAGCAAGAGCCAATCTTAAACCTGTTTTATACCAGGGCATTCAGCCCGGCGGACAATTAACGATCACAACGGAAGTTGAGAATTATCCCGGGTATGCCGATGGCGTACAGGGACCGGAAATGATGGTTCATTTTGAAAAGCAGGCGGCAAGGATGGGCGCCGATATCCGGTACGGCCTGGCTACTAAAGTTGATCTTTTATCGCAGCCTTATAAAATACAGATCGATGAAGAAAAATGGATCGAAGCCGATGCGGTGATCATTGCTACCGGTGCATCGGCCAAATGGCTGGGACTCGAAAGCGAACAACGATTGAATGGTTATGGTGTTAGCGCCTGCGCTGTTTGCGATGGTTTTTTCTTCAGGGGAAAAGAAGTAGCCATAGTTGGCGCCGGTGATACTGCTGCTGAAGAAGCATTATATCTTTCTAAACTTTGTACGACTGTTCATATGTTCATCCGCAAAGATGCCATGCGGGCCAGCAAAGTGATGCAGGAAAGAGTGATCAATACTGCTAACATAAAAATATATTGGAATACCGATACCGACGAAGTAATTGGAGAAAAGAATGTAACAGCGGTACGGATCAGTAACAATAAAACCGGTGAAAAAAAAGAGATACCGATCAGCGGATTTTTTGTTGCGATCGGGCATCAGCCCAATTCAGATATTTTTAAAGGCTGGCTGGAAATGGATGAAGCCGGTTATTTAATAACGGTGCCGGGTTCTTCCCGGACAAATCTCGAAGGCGTATTTGCAGCCGGTGATGTACAGGATAAAATTTACCGGCAGGCGGTTACTGCAGCCGGCAGCGGATGTATGGCGGCGCTGGATGCGGAGAGATATCTTAGCATTAAAGGAATTCATTAATAATAGAATTTTGGTCCTGATAATTATCGGGAGGGAGATTGGGAGATTGGTTTAAAGCTAAAAAGGTTGTGATCTCTGCGACAATTTCAAAATTTCCCAATTCCGCTTTTCCAATTATGAATAATACCCTCACTATAGAATTAAAGGCCCTTCGCTTCTATGCATTTCATGGATTGTTTGCAGAAGAAAAGAAAACAGGAAATGAATTCGAAGTAGATCTTTCGGTTTCGTATGAACCTATTTCCGGGACGGTAACAGATATTTCCGATACGATCAATTATGCAAAGCTGTATGAGTTGGTAAAAACGGAAATGCAAAAGCCCCGTCATTTGCTGGAAACGCTGGCGATGGAAATTACAGAGATCATCCATGCATCATATCCGCAGGCAAAAAAAATAGCGATCAGTATCACTAAACTGCATGTACCTATTGCAAAATTTACCGGTATGGCCGGTGTTACTTATACGGCAGAGTTTTGAATACAATGGCACGCGGATGACGCGGATGAGACTGATCTTCACGGATTATTTTAATCACAATTTTGCTAAGCAAAAATTAATCCGTGTATATCCGTATCATCCGCGTCATCCGCGTGCCATTCCCTCAGAACTAACAACTATCTTTGCAGGCTTATGAGTGAAGAAATCAAAAAAGAAGAAGTACATCTAAATTTCCTGGAAGAGATCATCGAAGCCGATCTGCAAAGCGGTAAATATGCAACGATCATTACCCGTTTTCCACCGGAACCCAATGGCTATTTGCATTTGGGACATGCTTCAAGCATTTGCCTGAATTTTGGTTTGACCCAAAAATACCCGGGCTATACTAATCTTCGTTTTGACGATACGAATCCCGTAACAGAGGATACAGAATATGTAGACAGCATTAAAGATGATATCCGCTGGTTAGGTTTTACATGGAAAAATGAACTCTATGCATCCGATTATTTTGATACACTTTATGAATATGCCATTGAATTAATAAAAAAAGGACTGGCTTATGTAGATGATTCTACTTCGGAAGAAATGGCGATGATGAAAGGAACACCAACCGAAGCGGGAAAGAACAGTAAATACCGCGACAGGACGATCGATGAGAACCTTGAACTGTTCAGGAAAATGAAAGACGGTGCATTCGAAGACGGCACAAGAACATTGCGGGCAAAGATCGATATGGCGCATATCAATATGCTGATGAGAGACCCGGTTTTGTATCGTATCAAACATGCGCATCATCATCGTACAGGAGATAAATGGTGTATTTACCCGATGTATGATATGGCGCATGGTCAAAGCGATGCTATCGAGAATATCACTCATTCCATTTGTACGATGGAATTCATCCCGCACAGGGAATTATATGACTGGCTGATCGAAACATTGAATATCTATCCATCGCATCAGTATGAATTTGCAAGAAGAAATATCAATTATACCGTTACAAGTAAAAGAAAATTATTGCAACTCGTCAGCGAAGGACATGTAACCGGTTGGGACGATCCGAGAATGCCAACGATCAGCGGTTTGCGCCGTCGCGGGTACACACCCGACAGCATCCGGGAATTTTGTAACCGCATCGGTATTGCCAAAAGAGAAAATATAGTTGATGTCGGGCTACTGGAATTTTGTCTAAGAGAACATTTGAACAGGATCGCATGGCGCCGTATGGTAGTTTTTGATCCTGTAAAAATCGTTATCACTAATTATGCGGGTGAAGGGGAATTGCTTGGCAGTGAAAATAATCCCGAAGATCACGATGCGGGTTCAAGAGAAATGCCTTTTGGTAAAGAGATATTTATCGAGCGGGATGATTTCATGGAAGATCCTCCGAAAAAATATTTCCGCCTGGCGCCTGGAAAAATGGTAAGATTAAAAAGCGCTTATATCATCAAATGCGATGAAGTAATAAAAGATGCAAATGGAAGTATCACCGGATTGCATTGCAGTTATATTCCTGAAAGCAAAAGTGGAAATGACACATCCGGAATAAATGTAAAAGGCACATTGCATTGGGTGGATGCTGCAAAAGCGGTAGAAGTTGAAGTAAGGGAATATGACAGGCTTTTCAGGGTTGAAGACCCAACCGGCGAGGAAGGCGATTTTAAAGATCACATTAATCCCGACAGTTTAAAACTGGTAAAAGGCTTTGCCGAACCTTGTATAAAGGAAGCTAAATTGTCAGACCGGTTTCAGTTCCTGCGTAAAGGTTATTATTGCCTCGATAAAGATTCCTCGGATACACAGTTGATATTCAATAGAACGGTAACATTAAAAGACGGCTGGTCGAAAGAAATTAAAAAAGGTTGACCCTGTTCCCGTATAATTTCCATGTTTTTTTCCCCATTAATTATGACAATTATGGGGCAAAAAAATAGCTTCTATCTCGCTATCATAGCTTATTTTTAAGGCCATTTTTTGATTCCCCCGATTACCTAACAACAAAACCTGTCTATGCGTAAACTTGTACTCCTCGTTACAACTGTTTTTACTTTGTCCACGGCAATAGCACAGATCACTGACAACGATGTGAATCTTGCGAAACAATTGGTTGCTAAAAATGCATCTTCTATTGGAATATCGCCTGCCGAAATAAGTAACTCTATCGTGTCGTCGACCTATGCGACCAGGGAAAATATCCGGATGGTTTATTTACAGCAAAGCTATAAAGGCATTCCGGTGTATAATCAATTGCATGTATTGGCCTTTCGGAATGAGAAAGCAGTATCTGTTGAAGGAGGAAGACTTTCAAAGATCGAATCGCTTGCCAATTCAAAAACGGGTGTTCCGGTCCTCAATGCCGAACAAGCCGTGGTGGTTGGATTGACAGATTGCAGGATCACCACCAGGAATATCCTTTCCTCAAAAGAAATAAAAGGAGCAAACGGTGTCAATCGTTTTGATTTTGGAGATCTCGGGGTGACCTATATGAACATCACTGCCGAATTAGTATGGACGTTTATAGAAGAAAAAGAAGTAAAACTGACCTGGCATGTTGTAGTTGCACCAAAAGGTTCTGATGCCTGCTGGTTGATCATCATAGATGCGCACAATGGATCTGTTATCAGCAAAAGAGATATGACGGTTTATGATGGATGGGATCAAAAAGATGCCCGTACAGCATCACCTCAATTTAATTATGTTGAACAAAGGATCATTCAAAAACCCGACTTTGAATACAAAACACCGCTCGTAAATGGCGCCAGTTATTTGGTTGTAAAATATCCTGCTGAAAGTCCGCAGCATCCCGGTGGTACAGCTTCTTTGCATACCGACCCATGGACATGGGCACCCGGTAATGCTACTTCATTGAAATGGCATAGCAACGGAACAACTGATTATAATATTACCAGGGGAAATAATGTATGGGCTACTGAAGACAGGGCTGCGGCTAATCAGAATACGGGCACTCCTGCAACTTCTACTACTCCTGACCCGCTGACCTTTAATTTTCCTCCCGACTTTACAGGAATTCCAACAATACCAGCCTTCCAGCAATTTGCAACCACCAACTTATTTTATTGGAATAATCTTTTGCACGACATCAATTATGTATATGGTTTTGATGAAGCTTCAGCTAATTACCAGGTCAATAACCAGGGCCGCGGCGGTGTAGCAAATGATGATGTATCGGCTTTGGCACAAAGCGGTGCCGGAACCAATAATGCAAACTTTCTTCCCACCCCGGATGGAACAAGAGGCAGGATGAGAATGTATCTTTTTACAGCGCCCAATCCTGACAGGGATGGGGATCTTGATAATGGTATTGTCTGTCATGAGTTTGGACATGGTATCAGCAATCGTCTTACAGGAGGCGGATCTTCTGCATGTCTTAGCCAGACAGAGAACGAAGGTGAAGGAGTGGGTGACTACATTGCTCTGATGCTTACCACAAATTGGGCAACTGCAACAGCGACCGATGGATTCAATATCCCAAGAGCAACAGGTACGTATGTATTGAACCAATCGCCTGCAACAGGTGCAGGTATCCGTCTTTACCGTTATTGTACCAATATGGCTGTTAACCCGCTTACCTATGCAAGTATGGGTGTAGCTCCTGTTGGAACCGAAGTGCATAATATCGGCGAGATCTGGTGTATGGCTCTTTGGGAAATGACATGGCAGATCATCCAGACAGCTGGTATCAATCCCAATCTTTTTAATCCTGCTGCAGGCGGTGGTAATGCGATCGCTTATAAATTATTCATAGAAGGTATGCGTCTCCAGGCATGTAATCCTGGTTTTATCGATGCAAGAAATGCAATACTAAAAGCTGATACTTTATTTTATGGCGGTCAATACAGTTGCGCTATCTGGACAGCATTTGCAAAAAGAGGAATGGGCCGCGGCGCTTCGCAGGGATCGTCGGGCAGTGCAAGCGACCAGACAGCAAGCTTTATAATCAGCAGTGCAACAAATCTTGTTAATGAAAGTGTGCAAACACAGCAGGAGCTGGGAAATGTTACTTATACAACTAAAGTAACAGCCGACAATTGCGGATCGATCAGCAACTATTTTGTTACCGATACTTTACCTACCAGTGTAACTTATGTAAGCGGCGGTAGTTATAATGCCGGCAACAGGACAGTTACTTTCTCGCCGATCAATTTAGCAGCGGGTGCATCGCAAACATTCCCATTCACTGTAACAGTTAATGCAGGAACTTATTTTGCGCCGGTCACTCATTTCACCGAACCGGTGGCAGGAGCATCTATACCTGCTGCATGGACAGCTACATCTATCAATGCAACTGCATGGACGGTTGCAACAAGTGTGGGACATAGTTTGCCTAATTCATTTGCGGCGCTTTATAATGTGGCCGTAGCCAATGATCTTTCTTTAGCAACAACGGCACAGTTCAATATCCTGCCTAATATCGCTTCTAATTATACTACACTAAGTTTCTGGCATCAATACAATTCAGAAGAAGGATGGGATGGAGGTGTAGTAGAAGTAAGTACCAATAATGGAGGCACCTGGAGCGATCTGGGATCAAAGTTTGTTAAGAATGGATATAACGGATCACTGGGAACGGGAAGTAACCTGGGAGGAAGATCTGCATTTACGGGTACGAGCGGCGCCTTTATTGAATCGGTCATCAATCTTTCATCTTATGCGGGCCAGAATATCAAGATCCGTTTCAGGTTTGGATCGGATAATAATACAGGAGCACCAACAGGAACATCAGGCTGGTGGGTTGATGATATCGTATTATACACTGAACCGGCTGTTCAAATAAGATCTAGTCTTTTCAACGCATCGAATGTCCGCCAGTCATACTCTGATACAGTTACAAAGATCACGACAGGATGTACGACTGCAACGATCAGTACGCAACCTGCCAATGCAAATGGATGCGTAGGCGGTTCTACAACATTTACTGTTGCAGCTACCGGCGAAATACCGGCTTATCAATGGCAGGTAAATACCGGCAGCGGCTTTGTTAATGTTGTGAATAATGCAACATATAGCGGTGCTCAAACAGCAACACTGACCGTTTCAAATATCACGGCTGGTATGAGCAGTTATTTATATCGTGTACTTGTAAGCAATACCTGTACGCCATCATTCAATTCCAATTCAGCGTCATTGAATGTGGGGGCTGTAGCTACACTTAATTCCAGCCCGGGTAACGCCAGTGTTTGCCCCGGTGTCAACGTTAATTTCGTTGTTTCAGCTACGAATGCAACGAGCTATCAATGGCAGGTGAATTCAGGCAGTGGTTTTGTTGATATTAATCCTGCAGCACCTTATTCAGGAGTCAATACTGCAACATTGACAATAACAAATGTTACAACAGGATTGAATAATAACCAGTATCGGGCTGTGATCGGTAGTTGTCCTTCGGTAATTAATTCCGGCGCTGCAACATTGCAGGTGTCAACACCGCTTTCTATTACAGCACAACCGGTGAATATTGCCGTTTGCCAGGGACAGGGAGCAACATTCTCAGTTACAGTTTCCGGAACTGCATCAGGCTATCAATGGCAATTGAGCACCGATGGCGGCGGTACTTATAATAATATTGGCGGCGCTACCAATTCATCTTATCCATTAACAGCAGTAACGCTTGCACAAAGCGGTACACGTTATAAAGTATTAATCACAGGTTCCTGCGGTAATGTTACTTCTGCGGAAGCGATACTGACAGTAAATCCTTTACCGGTATTTACATTGGGTACGATAGCAACTTTCGCCTGTACATCTGATCTGCCAATAACATTGACGGCTTCGTTGGCAGGTGGTGTATGGACAGGAAATGGAGTTTCAGGATCAACATTTACGCCGGCTACAGCGGGTGCAGGTAACCAAACTGTAACTTATACAGTAACGACGCTGGGATGTGCAACTGCGCATTCTGCCATCATACAGGTAAGTGAATGCGCCGATCGTCATCTTTTATTGAGTGATGTGAAATCTGTATTGGTTTCTCCAAATCCCAATGATGGTAATTTTAGTCTTCGTGTGAGGACAGATCTCTATAAAAAATTGGGAGTAAAAGTATTCGATAGCCATGGAAGACAGGTAAGGACATACTTCTTTAACAGCATTGGATACGGCAGTGTGATACCTATGAATTTATCTGCATTGGAAGATGGTGTTTATCACCTCTATTTCTACAATGAAGAAAATGGTTTTATAAAGAGAGGAGCAAGCATCGTTATTCAGAATTAAGATCAAAGTTTTATATAAAAAAGATCCCGGTCAACCGACCGGGGTCTTTTTATGTGGCCTCTCCAAACCCTCCGAAAGAGGGGAGATGCTTTTATCTTTTACTTTATCACGATCCCATTAGGATCTTTTACAAAAAGATAAGAGTCGCTTTCTACAAAATCATTGGACTTTATCTCTACCGCAACAGGCTTGCCTTCTTTCAAAGAAAATTTTACCGGGTAAATGCCGTAGCCAATATTCGAATAGGTGATGCGGAATTCATTATTGTCCATATAATCCATATAACCGACCAGGTCAGGATGATGCTGGAAACGGCAAATAAGCACCTGGCCGCTTTTACTGATCGTTATTTTGCCATAGACGGTATTAAAATAGTCGCCCGTAAAATCTTCCAATTTTGTTGCCGGTGTATTTTTTTTATCGGCCCTTGTTTTTAAAGCGGCCACTTCATCATCGGTTTGTTTTTTACCCTGTGCAAAAAATCCCAGTTGAAATTTGCTCCTGTCGGTATAAGGAACATTCATGTAAGCATCGAGTAGCTGGTATCTTAATGCTTCAAAAAAACTTTGGTTATCATTATTGGTAAGAATAGTGATACCCAGTTTTTCTTCCGGCACAAAACAAACATTGGTAACATGACCAAAAGCGCCGCCGGTATGCCAATACACCTGTCTTCCTGCATAGTCGGTCATATACACACCCAACCCATAAGCCCTGAAATGAGTGGGAAAGGCGGGTGATTTCCGGCTGCCGGTCAGGATATTGGCGTCCCTTGTTTTTTGTAATACCTGCCAGGGCATCATTTGCCTGCCATCATACTTGCCACTATCCAACTGGAATATGAGCCAATGAGTAAGATCGTTCACATTACTCACCATACTGGTAGCGGGCCCAAGATTGTCGACATTATCAAAAGGAAGTTTTGTGATAGAACTATAAAGATTATTATAAGGAGAAGCCACATTCTTTCTTGCTGCCAAACCAGCTGTGTTCATATAAGTATTATTCATTTCAAGAGGGCTAAGTATATTCTCCGATACATAATCTTCCCAGCTTACGCCGGTCACTTTTTCCAATACCTGTCCCGCTACCAAAAAAGCAGAATTGCAATAACCGTAATCCTGCCTGAATTCTCCCGGCGGTTTCAGGTAACGCATTTTCCATACAATAGAATCTTTGGGAAGATCAGAATCCCAAAACGTAAAATCTCCCTGGAATGTTTTAGTACCGAGACGATGACAAAGCATATCTCTTACATTGGCCAGTTGCGTTGCGTTGTCATCATACAATTTGAACCAGGGGATATACTTTGTTATCTTATCATTTAAAGAAAGTTTTTTTTCATAGTCGAGTTTTGCGATAGCAGTGCCGGTGAACAATTTTGAATTGGATGCAATGATGAATAAAGTATTCTCATCCACTTTGTCATTCTTACCCAGTTCCCTTACACCGTATCCTTTCGACAGAATTACTTTGCCGTCTTTTACGATAGCAATGGCAAGCCCGGGTATTTGCCATTGTTTCATTCCTCTTTCTATATAACTGTCGAGGCTGTCGGTGATGAAAGAAGGAGTTTGAGCAATGCCTTTAATGGAAAAGAAGGCAAGGCATAAGATCAGTATTGAACTTTTATGTTTCATAGAATGTAATTTGACAATGAAAGTAGGAATAAAATAAAGAAGGTCAAGCGTGAATCGGCAAGCGTGAATGGGGATAGTGAAAGATCAGGAGTTCATTACTTGTGTTCTCCGAAAACTTCTCTCAGCGTATCAGCAATCTCCCCGAGTGTGCATTTATGTTCGACCGCTTCTAAAACAGCGGGCATCAGGTTCTCGCCGCTACTTGCCTTATCGTTTAAGATCTGCAGCAGTTGATCGGTTTTTGCATTATCACGGTTATGCCGAAGTGTTCTCAGTTTTTCTGCCTGTACCTGACGTATCGAATCATCCACTTTAAGCAACGGTATCTTCACATCATTGTTGGACTGGAATTTATTGACCCCAACAATGATCTTTTCTCCTGTTTCAATTTTTCGCTGGTAATCATAAGCGCTGCGGGCGATCTCATTTTGAATAAAACCCTGTTCAATGGCGGATACACTGCCGCCCATCGCTTCGATCTTTGCCATCAGTTTTGTTGCCGCTTCTTCCACTTCCTGCGTAAGCGCTTCAACAAAATAAGAACCGGCCAGCGGATCTGCCGTATCAGGCACACCGCTTTCAAAAGCTACGACCTGCTGGGTACGTAATGCGATCCTTGCCGCTTCTTCTGTGGGTAAACTCAATGCTTCATCATATCCATTTGTATGTAAAGATTGTGTACCGCCGAGCACTGCGGCCAGGGTTTGTATCGTAACCCTTGAAATATTATTCAATGGTTGCTGCGCTGTTAACGTACTGCCTCCTGTTTGTGTATGAAAACGAAGCATCATGGCTTTGGGATCGGTAGCGCCAAGATCTTTCATTATCTGTGCCCACATTTTTCTTGCCGCCCTGAACTTCGCCACTTCTTCGAATAAATTATTATGCGCATTAAAAAAGAAAGAAAGGCGTTTGCCAAATACATTTATGTCCAAACCTTTTTCCAATGCAGCTTTTACATAGGCCTGACCATTGCTTAATGTAAAAGCAATTTCCTGTACGGCCGTACTTCCGGCTTCACGGATATGATAACCGGATATAGAGATGGTATTCCATTTGGGTACTTCTTTGCTGCACCATTCAAAAATATCGGTGATGATGCGCATTGAAGGTTTGGGCGGATAGATATACGTACCTCTAGCAGCATATTCTTTTAATATATCATTCTGAATTGTGCCATTGATCTTTTTCAGATCGGCGCCCTGTTGTTTGGCCAGGGCAACATACAGCGATAAAAGAATAAAGCCCGTCGCATTGATGGTCATCGATGTACTGATCTCTTCCAGTTTTATTCCTTTGAAAAGTATTTGCATGTCTTCGATGGAATCGATCGCCACGCCTACTTTTCCTACTTCGCCTTCTGCCAGCGCATGATCGCTGTCATAACCAATTTGTGTAGGCAGGTCGAATGCAACACTAAGCCCGCTTACTCCCTGTGATAATAAATAATGATATCGTTTATTGCTTTCTTCTGCTGTAGAAAAGCCGGCATACTGGCGCATCGTCCATAATTTGCCACGATACATGTCGGGTTGTATGCCGCGGGTGAAAGGGAATGTTAGCCTGGCCATGCTGGTTGCCGGAGGGGTTGCCGGAGAATCTCCTTCAGTGTACAACGGCTTTATTTCAATCCCGGAATCAGTATATCTTTTATTATTATCCATTATTTATTGTCAATTGCTGTTGCAATTGCCCATTGCCTATTTCATCAGCTTCTTCGCTTCAAAGTTCAGCGCCTGCAAAACCATTTCATGTAAAGAGCCCTGCGGCTGCGTCATTAATACTTCCAGTATTTTTTTATTGAGATCCATGGCTGATGCAGCTGCCGGAAGGCCGGAAGCCACCTGGTGAATGATCATGATATTTTGTTCTTTCAGGTTTCTTACCGAATCCCAGCTAACGGGGCTGACATATAATTGCTGGGTGCTGTTATATTCAAATTCATGTTTGATATTCTCCATTAAAATGACCTTCATTTCTACTGCAGAAATGCCGGGCTGATTCAGCCGGCTGATCAAACCTGGCAATGATATTCTTTCGGTGAGTAATACCAGTCTTTCATAAGCCTGTAGCCGTAAGGTCGTGCTTTCGAATTTTTCTCCTCCAGCTTTTTCTGTTTGTTGCGGTTTGCGGAAAAGAGAATACAAGGCTATAAGAATGGCTAATGCTGATAATACGAGGCTTACAATAGTCAGATCCATGAATAATAGTTTGAAAGAATGAGGCAAAAATAGCGATTCAAGGCACAAGGAACAAGGCACAAGGAACAAGGTACAAGGCACAAGTCGTGAAAGATCAGAGAGACCTTCAAATTATAAGACTCTCTTGTGCCTTGTACCTTGTTCCTTGTGCCTTGTACCCTGTGCCTTGTACCCTGTGCCTTTTGTAAAGTTTCCAATTATAGCAAACTCTTATGCCTTCAACTATTTATTTTTGTGTAATGGAAACAACAATTTCACCTGTTACTTTAACACCCGGCGCTATTACAGAAATAAAAAAGCTGATGAGTGCCGAAGGTTTTGACAATACACAAAAACTCAGGGTAGGAGTGAAGGGCGGCGGCTGTTCAGGTATGACCTATATCTTAGGTTTCGATCATCCTGCCGAAGACGATAATAATTTTGAAACAAATGGTATTGCCTGCATCATGGATAAAACACATGAAATGTATTTATTTGGTATGCAGGTGGATTGGCAGGACGGCCTGAATAACCGGGGTTTTGTTTTTAAGAATCCCAATGCGAATAGTACCTGTGGTTGCGGAACTTCATTTTCTGTTTAAACCATTTCACTAAAAAGGGAATTGGGAATTAGGAATTAGGGTTTAATGCGAAAATTCCGGAATGGAATGCCTAAATCCAAATTCCCAATTACTTAGCGATATAAACTATATAAGGTGTATATGTAGTCAAGGCATAAGTTGGATTCAAAATGCCCCGGAGGGGCTATATGCCGGTAGTAGCAATAATCGGAAAGTTCATTTGCTCCTTAGGAGCAAAACATCAAGGATCATCGTTCCGTACCTATGGCACGGCGGGTTCCTTCCTATATCCACGCTACCGACCTTTTGCTCCTACGGAGCGATGAAAAAAATATAGTATTGGAAAAATTGCAGACGGTTTATGTTTTGACTACATATACACCATATATATAAATACAATAATATAAAAAGTAAAGCCTCCCATTCAGGAGGCTTTACTTTTTATACAAATCATTTTCTAACTCTTTGTTGGCGAAGCGGGCTTTGATGCATCTGCTTTTCTTCCCAATCCTCTTTTGCCTCCCAGGTCAACAAGGATAGGAGCCGCTACGAAGATGGATGAATAAGTACCGGTGATGACACCGATCAGCATTGCAAATGCAAAACCTTTTGTTACTTCTCCACCTACGAGGAAGAGGATAAGAATAGTGAGGAACACCGTTAAGGATGTCATCACCGTACGGCTCAATGTTTCATTGATGGCACGGTTGATCACTTCTTCTTTCGGTGCATGCGGCATCAGCCTTGTGTCTTCCCGTATCCTGTCAAACACGATAACCGTATCGTTCATCGAGAAACCAATTACGGTCAACAGGGCCGCAATAAAGTGCTGATCGATCTCCAATGGGAAAGGAACGATGGTCCGGCAGAAAGAGAATACCGCTAAAGTTATCAATACGTCATGCAGCAATGCCACAATGGTTCCGAGTGAATATCTCCAGTCACGGAAACGAAGGAATATATAAAGGAAGATGATAATGATCGCACCGATAGTGGCCCTTATCGCTCCTTTTTTCAGGTCATCCGAGATAGTAGGTAATACTTTGTCTGATTTTAATTTATACTTTTTATCAAACATCTCGTACGTGGTACCGCCGGGCAGGTGATTTTTTACACCTGTGTACAAATGACTCAGTACAATTGAATCCGCCGTTTTACCCGTACTGTCTATCATGTACGAAGTAGTAATATCGATCGTGGCTTTATTCTCAACAGTTCTTACTACAGGATTTTCTCCGGCAAATGCGGTCCTGACATCATTTCTTAATTTATCAAGGTCATCCACCGGTTTTTCAAAACCGATCCTGTAAGTACGTCCTCCTTTGAATTCAACACCTTCATCAAACCCGTTGAAATAAGCAGCGATACCCAGTGCCAGTACGATCATCGAAATAACATAAGTGATCTTCCTGTATTCAATGAATTTGAATTTCGCATGTTTGAAGATCCGTCTTGAAGTACTGGTGAAGTATTCAAGGTGTTTCTTTTTATTGGTAAACCATTCGGTGATCCACCTGCTCACTAATATTCCGCAGAAAAGCGATAAGAGGATACCCAATATCTGTGTGGTCGCAAATCCTTTTACTGCACCTGTTCCAAAAGAGAACAACAGGATCGCCGTCAATAAAATCGTAACGTGAGCATCCAGTACAGGCGGCAACGAACGTTTATAACCTTCATTGATGGCCGGTATATATCCTTTTCCTCTCGAGAGTTCTTCCTTGATCCGTTCATAGATAATTACGTTCGTATCCACCGCCATACCAATGGTCAGTACAAGACCTGCAATACCCGGAGCTGTTAACGAAGCGCCTAATCCTGCGAGTACACCAATGGTGAAAAGCAGGTTTAAGATCAATGCTATATTGGCCACCCATCCGCTGGTATTATAATAAACCAGCATCAGGAGGAAAATGACAATAAATGAAATAACGAATGCTCTTACACCACCGAGGATCGCTCTTTTACCTAATGTAGGACCTACTTCGGTTTCCTGTACGATCTTGGCAGGTGCAGGCAGTTTACCGATCTTAAGGATCTTGGCAACATCTGCAGCTTGTTCTGATGTATAGCTACCTGTAATAGCAGAACTTCCATCGAGGATCGGCTCATTTACATTCGGTGCAGTTTGAACAACATTATCCAGCAGGATCGCAATAGGTCTTGATACATTACGGGTTGTTATTTCACCCCATATTCTTTGTCCTCTCGAGTTCATCTTCATGTTGATCTCGATCTGGCCCGCTTGATTATAATCCGCTCCTGCATCTGTAACAGCGCTTCCGTCCAATTGCGGTGTGGTTCTGCCATTCGTTCTTAATGCATATAATGCCAAACGTTCTTTTGGTCTTCCTTTTATTTTTTCAGGGATACCATATACGAATACAGCATCGCCCGGGAAAAAGCCTCTGAACTCTGCGAGATACCTGTTCACCCTGGCTGTATCATCAATTGATACAGTACCACCGGCAGCAGGGTAAAGATCTTTACCATCTCTTCCTTTTCCATATGATTGAAAACCCGAAGGCTCGAAATATTGTTCCAATACAATGCCGATCGGCTTGTCGTTATCATTAGCAGTTATCAGGGGAGGAGTAGTATCATTTGCCTGTGGAAGACCTCCATCATTGGTTGTATCATTTTTAGCAACAGGCTGTCCGCCAAGACTGTCAATTTTTCTTGCCGTATCTTTTTTTGCAGTGCTGTCAATCGTTCCACCATATCTTGCTTTAAAAGCATCAAATGTTCTTTGCCATGCCGTTGTATAGACAGCGTCAGCACCGGTATATAATTCCCAGAATTCAAGGTTGGCAGTGCTTTGTAAGTTGGCTCTTACTCTTTCTTTATCTTTTACACCCGGTAATTCAACATTGATCGTTCCTTTATCGGGATTCTTATTGATATTAGGTTGTGCTACCCCAAACTGGTCGATACGTTTGCTGAGCCTGTCGAAAGTTGTATTAAAAGCTTCGCCTGCCTGGTCCCTGATATATTGGGTAACCTTGCTGTCAGCATCTTTTACATCGATCTTACCACCGCTTGCAGCACTGAAGAGAACGGCAAGTGGACGATTAGGTTCGAGCTTACGATATTCTTCAATGAAGAGTGTGATAAAATTATCATCGCTGTTTGCCTTCCTGCTATCGGCATTCTGAAGAGCGGCTAAAAAATTAGGATCGGTAGATTTATTAGCCAGTGATTTCAACAAGCCATTCATTTCTACTTCAAGTGTTACACTCATTCCACCCTGCAGGTCAAGACCAAGATTCAATTCTTCTGCCTTTGCTTTTTTATAGCTCATGGCGCCGCTGATACCATAGGTAACAGTTACATCTTTGGTACTGTCGAGCAAATATTTCAACCTGTCCTGGTAAATCTCATCCAGTTGTTCCTGGTAAATGATCTGTGAATCTTTGTTGTTAGGAAACTTTTGAGAAGCCGTCGGATAGGTTTTATTTATAAAACTCCTGGCTTTAGCTTCCATCTTTTTTTCATGGTTCCTTACAAACCAGGTAAAAGAAAGCTGGTACAAAGAATAAATGATAAGCAGGATAGTAAAAAAGCGGACCAAACCTTTCAGTTGCATACGTAAAACAGTTTACAAGTTGGGCCTTGCTCCCATAAGCACAAGGAGAGGGCTATACAATTTTTTAAGGACGGCAAAGATAGGGGATTCGGCCAGAAATCGGGAGGCTATTTATGACCCCGGCAAGTCCGATAAAATAGCCGGGTTTATCTGGATTTCAGTGATTTAAATAAGAAGAAGGCGAGAGCGCCTGCAAGCAGAAAGGCGGCGGCGGTAATAAGCAGTTTCCTTATCAATTTAGCCGTCCTGTTTTCTTGTTTTATATCAACAGAAGTTATGGTTGTTTTAGCGGGCAATTTTTTGCTGCGCAGTGCGATGCTAAGGTCATTGGCTTCCGGTCCTGTAAAATTACCGGCAATGCTCAGTTCGCCGTTGGGGATCTCATTGAATACAAGAGGCGCCGATATAACAATGTCATCGATAATGATGGCAATATGCCGTTCAATATTAGCCAGGGTCAGGTCAGCAAATTTCTTTGTTCCTTCATGGTTCAATTCAATATTAATGACCGGCCGTTTATACTGATCAAAACTTGTACTTACTTCCAGGATATCTTCATTTTCCAAAATTGCCGTATCCGGGCTGTTTCCTGTTCTTATACCATAAAGCGGAACAGCTTCATCTTCTGCTTTTCTATAACGCTTCTTTTTGTCGACTTCTCCAAAACGAAACCGGATACCTGCCGGCGAAGATGCCATCACTTTTTCAGAAAGAAGAACTTTCATCAATGCAGCCGTGTCTTTCAATTTGACATATCCTATTTCAGCAGTTGGTTGGAGCCTGCCGCCCGGTGAAACATAAGGGGTAGAAAATTCGATCAGTAAAGAAGGAAAAGTTTGGAGATCGTCGGCCATACTATTCTTTCTTAACAGGGAATCCTGTTCAGCAAGAGATGCGTTGTTGCCGGGAGATGCGGGTATCATTTCATTAATGAGCACAGGAAGCATGCTTTTAAGTTGGGTGAGTTGGTATAGCTCTCTGAATTGCAACCTTGCTCCCGGAACAGACATGTAGCGATAAGCAGCCGTGTCCGTTATCCCGGATAAAATGATCCTGATAGCGGTCGTGTCGATAGCTTCTGTTTTATACTGATAGCCTGCATCTTCAAATCTTTTTTCAAGAATATCTTTTATTTTAAAATAAGAGAACGGCAAAGCGGAAGCCCGAGCGGGAGTTACACTAATTGTATAATCAATAGTGTATTTGTCTTTCCATCTTTTAGTAAGGAACTTATTACTAAGAAAAAATACAAGCACGGCGGCAGCAAAACCAATAAGCAAGGATCTCGACCGTATATTCATGGCTTAATAATACTATTTCTTAGTAATTTAACCCAATGAAAATTATTAGCGGAAGTAAACCTGTTTTTATCAGCTTTTTTTTTATTACAATATGTGCTTCGCATTTTTGTTTTGCCCAGAAAGAAATTGATCAGCCCAAAATGGCAGCAAGCGATGAATTGATCAGCGATCTTCTTAAAAAATATCCGCAATACTTTGATACAATCGTAAAGAACAGGGAAGAACTGAAGATCCAGGTCATTTATACCCGTATTGACAGGGATAAGAATAAGATAAAGTTCTCCGATCATTTTTATCATGCTGACGACAGCAATTATTTTTACCCGGCTTCCACCGTTAAACTTCCCATTGCTATTTTGGCATTGCAAAAACTGAATGAATTAAAGATCGCCGGGCTTGATAAGAATTCCACAATGATAACCGGCGAGGAAGGAACCATGCAAACACCGGTATTCAATGATCCTTCATCGGCCAATGGGCCGGCCAGCATTGCTCATTATATAAAAAAAATATTACTGGTAAGCGATAATGATGCTTTCAACCGCCTGTATGAATTCCTCGGGCAGGAGTATATCAACAATTCATTGCATAAACTGGGTTATACATCGGCACAGATCATTCATCGTTTATCCATCTTTCTTCCTGAAGATGAAAATCGTTATACCAACCCGGTCTCTTTTTATGATACCAATGGAAAACTGCTTTATATGAAGCCGGCAGCAAGAAGCCAGTTTGCATATGCTGCCCGCAATACCCGGATCGGGAAAGGATTTTACCGCGGCAACCAACTGGTGAACGAACCATTCGACTTTTCAAAAAAGAACCGTTTGTCTTTGTATGATCTTCACCGTATCGTTCGAAGTGTTGTTTTCCCGGAAGCTATCCCGGAAAAGCAACGATTCAATTTGAGCAAAGAAGATCATGACTTCCTTCGAAAATATATGTCGATGATGCCACCGGAATCCGTTTATCCTTATTATCCTGCACCGGAATACTGGGATACCTATGTAAAATTCCTTTTTTATGGCGCTGAAAAAAATAAAGCAGAACCGCATATCCGCATTTTTAATAAACCGGGCGATGCTTACGGGTTTATGATCGATGCGATCTATTTCGCCGATCTTAAAAATAATATTGAATTTGGTCTGAGCGCCGTTATCTATTGCAATAGCGACGGGATATTGAATGATGATAATTATGATTATAAAACGGTAGGTCTTCCGTTCATGAAAAACCTGGGAAGAGTTATCTATGAATATGAATTGAGCCGGCAGCGGAAAAAAACGCCTGATCTTGGTGATCTCCGGTACGAGTATTAGATAAAAACCAATAGATAAAAGATAAAAGCTCTTAAAGATCCTGGCGATCTTTTCGATCTGTAAAGAACTATTATCTATTAGTTTTTAGCTATTAGTTATTATCTAATTACTTTTGTGCACCAAACAAAATTGAATGCAATTATCTTCTTTCCTGGATCGGTTTAATGAACCTGAAACACTTAAAATGGCCAAGCTGGGCCGTGAATTAAGAGCCAAAGGCATCGATGTGATCGATCTTAGTTTGGGCGAACCTGATTTCGATACACCCACACATATCAAAGAAGCGGCTATCAAAGCTATCAACGATAACTGGAGTCATTATACACCGGTACCTGGTTTTTTAGATCTGCGGGAAGCTGTTTGCGAAAAATTCAAAAGAGATAATGATCTTGATTATAAACCGGAGAATATCGTTGCATCGACAGGCGCAAAGCAAAGTTTGGCCAATGCCGTTCTTGCATTGGTAGATGAAGACGAAGAAGTGATCATACCAACACCATTTTGGGTTACCTACAGTGAACTGGTAAAGATCGCAAGAGGAAAAGTGGTACCGATAAAAACAACGACGGAACAGGGATTTAAAATAAATGCGCAGCAACTCGAAGCTGCTATTACTCCGAAAACAAAACTGTTCCTGTTCTCATCACCGTGTAATCCAAGCGGCGCTGTTTATAGTAAAGAAGAATTAAGGTCATTGGCTGATGTATTTAAAAAACACCCGGGTATTTTTATTTTATCCGATGAGATCTATGAGTATATCAATTATGTTGGGCATCATCAAAGCATTGCGCAATTCGCCGGGATAAAAGAGAGGGTGATAATCGTGAATGGGTTGAGTAAAGGTTTTGCAATGACCGGCTGGCGGCTTGGCTATATCGCTGCCAGTGCGGAAGTGGCCAAAGCCTGCGAAAAAGTACAGGGACAATTCACCAGCGGCGCTAATTCCATTACACAAAGAGCAGCGGTAACAGCATTGACAACCGACCTTCGTCCTTCCATGGAAATGGTAAAAGAATTTACAAGAAGAAGAGCAAGAGTGCTGGAGATATTAAAAGATATACCGGGTATTGAATGCAGTGAACCCGATGGCGCTTTCTATGTATTTCCCGATGTAAGCGCTTATTTCGGAAAAAAAGATGGTGATGCAATTATTTCCAATGCCGGTGAACTTAGTATGTATTTGTTGAATAAAGCCCATGTAAGTTCTGTAATGGGCGATGCATTCGGCGATCCGAACTGTATACGTTTTTCCTTTGCCAATAGTATGGAAAAGATAGAAGAAGGCTGGAGCAGGATAAGGAAAGCGCTGGCTTTACTTACATGATCTAATCTCTTTCCAGGGTGACTATTCCTTCTTCCGAAGTAAGAATGATCTTGTTTTTTCCACTGAATTCAAAAGTAAAATTTTCTCTTTTGCCTCCGTCGTCTTCAACGGTTTCCAGTTTTTTATTCTTTTCATCAAAAGTGTAAGTGCCGTATTCTTTATCATCTTCACCCGAGCCGTCCTTTGAGGTAGCAATATAAGTTCCGCTGCCGGTGAATTCGATGGTAGAAGATCTCATCTCTTTCATTTCCTCTTCGGTGGGTCTTTCTCCTTTGGATGATACAATATCTTCAATATGCCATTTGCCGGTGATGGAAAACCTGCCGTCATTCATTCCTTCATCACTGTCTTTATTACCATCCTTGTTCCTGTCATTTGTCTGGTCATTGGGCTTATTGCCCTTTTCATTATTGCAGGAAATGATAAAAAGAAAAAAAGCAGGCAGCAGGAAGAATATCTTTTTCATGATGGCGATTTTATTGTTTAAATATACAGTATCTGAAAATAACTTATGAACTTGTCAATGAGCTGGAAAACTTTTTGTGGAGGCTTAGCACCTGCGGCAACAGCATTTGATCTTCATTATTGACGATCACAAAATCGCAACGTTTCATTTTTTCTTCTTCATCCATTTGCCGGTTGATACGTTTTAGTACTTCCTCTTCCGTGATTCTATCCCGGGTCATTGTTCTTTTTATCCGCAACGGGAGAGGAGCATATACTCCAATTACGTGGTCCAATGTTTTATCGGCGCCGCTTTCAAAGATCAATGCAGCTTCTTTAATGATATAAGCTGTGCTTTGTTTTTTCATCCATGCTTCCGCATCACGGATGGTAGCGGGATGAGTAAGACTGTTAAGCAATTCGAGTTTTGCTTTATCATTGAAAACGACAGAAGCCATGTATTTCCTGTCAAGTTCAGCATTGGCATACGCTGGTTCACCGAAATTTTTTATGATCTCTTCCTTTAATAACGGGTCGGTATTCATCAGCCTTTTTGCAGCATCATCGGCATAATAAACAGGAATGCCCAGCACTTCAAATATTTTTGCCACGGTTGTTTTGCCGCTGCCAATACCGCCTGTTAAGCCTATACGAAACATGTTATACTAAAGGTAGACTCATTAAAAAAGTAATTGGGAATTTGGAATTGGGTAAACCCCTAACTCCAAATTCCCAATTCCAAATTACAATAATTCTAATTATTTCTTATCAGTTGCTGCTCCCACTTTATTCAGCGCTGCTGTCCAATCCATGCTGATAGCGCTTTTTTCGATCTTCAGGTAGCTGCCCGGACTTACTTCAATATTCAGCGTTCCATCTTCATTTACTTTATTGATAGTAGCATGAATACCTGCAATGGTTACGATCTTATCGCCTTTGCCGAGGTCTTCAATGAATTTTTTCTGGTTCTTAGCTCTTTTTGCCTGCGGCCTGATAAAGAATAACCAGAACACAACGATCATCAATCCTAAAAAGATGAATTGAAAACCACCAAAGCCGCCGCCTTTGCCACCTTTGTCACCGTCGGGAGGCATACAGGATTGAAGAGAAATAACGACTAAAATTACAGCGATCATATATTTCGAAAATGATTTCTTCATGTGTTGAGTTTAATTTTTAAATTTTATAGCTGGTTGGTTTTGTACTAAACGATTTTATTCAACAACAACCTGGAAGCCGAGTTCATGCGAACGACCGGGTTTTGTATTAGCATCAACATATATCTGTTTCCTGTTCATATCTTTCCGGCCTTTGCTGTTAAAACTCGCTTTGATGGTTCCTTCCGCTCCCGGCGCAATGGGCTCATCAGGTTTTTCAGGGGTAGTGCAACCGCAACTTGCAGTAGCATTAGCGATCACCAGCGGACGATCGCCTGTGTTCTTAAAACGAAAGCTCACTTTCACCTGCTCGCCTTCTTTTACTTTGCCCATATCTTTAAAAGTAGAATCAAGCCATTGAATGGTAGTATAGTTGGCAGTATCAGCCATTGCTTTTTGATTCTCCACCATCCTGAGGCTGTCTTTTATTCTGTCTTCAGCAGATATTCCGCCATTCACTTTTTTATCCGAACTTTTGCAGGCGACCAGCATAATAATTGCGATCAAAAAAATACTTAATCTTTTCATTGTTGAAAAATTTAAGAGTGCAAATGTAAGGATTTTGTTTAGCTGTTAGCCATTAGCTATTAGCTGTTAGTCTTCTCCTCATTTTTTATACTCTGATTGTACCGGAATAGTAAATCAAAATGCGGCCCGGATCTTTAGGACAACGCTAATAGCTAAGGGCTAATGGCTATCAGCTTTTCTTATACTCCACTTTCTGCAACTTTCCCTGGCTCAGTAATTCTTTATGAATATTATCGAGTATGCCATTTACAAATTGCCCGCTTTGCGGCGTGCTGTAATCTTTGGCAAGGTCAATATATTCATTGATGGTCACTTTGGGCGGGATGGTCTCAAAATAAAGGAATTCCGCAACGCCCATTTTCATCATGATCATATCCAGCAGGGCAATACGTTCGGGATCCCAGTTCTTTAATTTGGGAATGATCAGGCTTTGCAAATGTTCTCCTTTTTCCAATACGGTTTGCAAAAGATCTTTCGCAAACTGTTCTTTATCGGCACTCATTATTTGTTTGAAATTATAACTGCCGGGCTTTTGCAAATAACCGGTGATCAGTTGTACCACCAGTTCGCCATCATCATCCCAGTTGGAAAAATTTTCTTCGGTGTACGCCACGAAATTCTCATTGGCCAGTAAAAGATCATTCAACATAAATTCAAGGATCTTTTTTTCTTCCTGTTTGTCTCTTTCTTTTTTAGTGATATACGCTCTGTATTCAGGAGAACTGACCAATGCAAGATATGTTCTGCGCAGTTGTTCTTTATTGGCGATCCTTTCGGGTTTTTGTTTGCTGAATTGTTCCGTTAAGGCAGGGTCGCTTATCATCTTCATCAATATTTCATTGCCGGCGATCTTTGTATTCACATTCAGGTCTTCGGCCGTAGGCAGGTGTTTGGATGCTTTTTGATGGGCATCTGTTTCTGCATAGCGGGCAACTTCTGCAATAAAATAAAGAAGATAGACAAGGAGAGAGCGGGTCTGGTCAAAATGTTCCTGTAAGATCTTTTGCGGTTCACCGGGCTTTACTTCTTTTTCAAGCGTAGTAACGGTGTAGATCGTCTGCATCACTTTCACACGGATATTTCTTCTGCTGATCATTGGTCAAGAGCTGTTTGAAGGGGCGAAGATAGGAGAAATTCGGCCAGCCGATCTAACGGCATGTTTATAAAATATTTTTTCATGATGTAGTTAAAATTTAAATTTAGTGTACCAACAAGCTCTTTCATTTTAAACCTTATATCATGAGAGTTCTATACCACCTCCGGAATTTGCATGGCTTTTCTCTTCCTTTCTTTCTTTTACTTTTCTTATCGGTACTGAGTATATCCTGCCGGTCAGTAAAAAAGAATAATAATAATGAGAACCGGGTCCAGCGGGAAAGAAGACCCGATCAACGCATGACGGATATACAGGGAGCAATGGACTATGAATTCAATATGTTGAAAGATCCAACGACAGGAAAAATTCCTTTAGGCATACGTGACGTTGAGTTACAGCAGGCGCATGAAATATTTGCAAGACAAGCGTTGGCTGGCAGGATTGAAGCAGCAAATGCATATACATTCCAGGGGCCTGGTAACCTGGGCGGACGAACCCGGGCATTGGTTTATGATGTAAGGAATGGCACATCGAACGGGGTGATAATGGCCGGCGGTGTAAGCGGAGGTGTTTTTAAATCCATTGATGATGGGTTGACCTGGACAAGAAAAAGCCCGACAGGAGATCTGTTCAGCGTGACTGCTATAGCACAGGACACAAGGCCGGGAGGTCCGGGACCCGGAGTGTTCTACCAGGATACATGGTATTATGCCGGCGGTGAAGCGCTTGGCAATAGTGCCAGTATGGGGCCCGGCTTAAGTGGTTTTTATTTGGGAAAGGGAGTTTATAAATCAACCGACAATGGAGAAACATGGATCCATTTACCTCTTTCCAATACCGGGGCTCTGGAAGGATTTGATCACAGGGCTGATCTTATTACTAAACTGGTGGTTCATCCTGTAACCGGGCATGTATATATGGCAGCTTTGGATGCTATTTACAGATCAACAGATTTTGGTATTACGTGGAGTGCCGTACTAACGTCAGGCTCAGCCGGATGGAGCGCAAGTATGCTGACTGATATTACTATTACACCGGGTGGAACCTGTTATGCTGCCTTTTCAGGATTCTGCAATTCTTTACCTACTGATATGCCCGGTGTGTGGATATCACCCTCCGGATCCCCTCTTAGCTGGACAAAGATCGCGGGTTCAGGTGCGGGTACAAGTCCTCCTGGCTGGAATCCGACCGGTTCATATGGGCGGGTAGTGCTTGCCCATGCTCCAAGCATGCCAGGTATAGTGTATGCCCTTTACTGGAATGGTTCTTCTTACTCCTGCACCACTCCACCCGGTGGATCGCCTTTGCCCGAAGCCGAACTTTTTTCCTGGGACGACCCGGCATCTACCTGGACAGTCATCACTACATTGCCTGACCAGGATGGCACCGATTGTTCTACCGGCAACGATCCATTTGCCTGCCAGGGCGGCTATGATCTTGTAATAGGAGTGAAACCTGATGATCCCGCAACTATTTATATCGGAGGCACTAATCTCTATCGATCAACAACTGCCGGCGCAACATGGACAAGGATTGGAGGATATGCAACCCCAACCACTTATTTTTTATATCCAGGCTCGCACCCGGATATGCATGCAATAGCCTTTTCACCGATCAGCAGTACAACAATGCTTTGCGGAAATGACGGGGGCATCCAGCGTACTACAGATAATCTTGCCGCTACTGTAGCATGGACACCGATCAACGCAGGTTACAGAACCTATCAATATTATTACGTGGATATTGATCCGCGTGTGGCCAATGATAAAGTGATCGGTGGCGCCCAGGATAATGGTACTACACGGAATATAGGGGGAACAGGAACAGTATTTGAATCAGTATTTGGTGGTGATGGTGTATCAGTAGGTCTGACAGATATTATAGCCGGAACGCAATATGAGTATGTAGGATTTCAAAACGGTAATATATACAGGAGAGCTTCGACATCAGGTTCCGGCGCCGGAACAGACATTACTCCTACAGGTGAAGGAAGCAGTGGCTTATTCATTACGTTATTTAAACTTGATCCCGACAATACTGAAAATCTATACTATGCAAATGACAATACATTGCGGCGTACTACATCTGCTTCAACAGTGGCGCCGGCAGCCGGCTGGACATCAATGACAGGTGTGTCCACTGCTGTTACTCCTTCTATTGACATAACAGCATTAGCCTTGTCCAGAGGTACCTACAGTGCATCAACATCAAGTTTGTTTTTTGGAACCTCGGATGGAAGGTTATATCGTCTCGATGATCCGGCAGGAGTAGCTGCTGCTGCATCACCGGCCAATATCACGGGTGGAAGTTTTCCGGCATCTGCTTATGTCAGCAGTATTGCGGTCAATCCCAGGAATGATGATACGGTTCTTGTTACATTTTCAAACTACGGTGTTATTGGGAATGTCTGGTGGACCGGTAACGCCAATTCGGCAAGCCCCACATGGACAAATGTGGAAGGCGCTTTGACTGCGCCCTCATTCAGGAGTTCAGCTATTCATGCTGTTCCCAACTCAACTGAAGTGCAATATTATATAGGGACATCAGTAGGTATGTTCAGATCAGGAACAGGTTTTCCGGGTACCCCTGGCTGGGCACAGGAAGCTGCGACCACATTGGGAAATGCTGTTGTTTCATCTATGGCATTCCGGCCTTCCGATGGCAACCTGCTCGTAGGCACTCATGGTTATGGTATGTGGAAAACAGTTTTAAGTTTGATTGTCGTGCCTGTTGAACTGACCGAATTCAAAGGAACATTACAAAATAATAAAACTGCTTTGGTGAAATGGTCTACTGCAGCAGAATATAACAGCAGGCATTTTGAATTGGAAAGATCTTTTGACGGTATCAATTTCAGAAAGATCGCCACTATTGCGGCAGCCGGTAACAGCACTGATACCCGTTCATATACTTATGTGGACAATGAACCGCTTACCGAAAAAAACTATTACCGGTTAAGAACAGTTGACCTGGACAATCAAAGCAAGTTGAGTAATGTAGTTCTTCTTCAAATGGCAAATTCAAAACAGGAAATGCTTGTTCTTGGTAATCCAATTAGGGATAATAAGATCATTGTACGTTTTGTAAAAGCACCGGAAGCAAAAGGCGAATTACAGTTAAATGATATGACAGGACGGTTGGTTGCAAAAAGAGTTATCGGGCCCGGGGAACAGCAAATAGAATTTACTATTCCAAACGTTCCGGGCGGCGCTTATATTTTGCAGGCAATAATCAGCAACAAGACTTATACAGCCAGGCTGTTGAAAGAATAAAAAAGTAAACCGGGTCGATGGGTCTTTGCATTAAATATTGCAAATCCGACAGGTACCGGATTTGAATTCATACAAAGGCAGGAAAGGATGCAGATCGTTAAAACTAATCCGATCTATCGGATAAGGCGGTAATTCATTGGCAGCCTGACAGGTCGGCCGGAAAATGTCAAAAAATCTTTGCCCAAGACCTTAATTAAATGACAAACTGTGTTTTTTCCCCAGATAAGACCGGCTGGTACATTATTAGTGCATACTTTTGCAATCCTAATTTTTCTACAAAACAAAATCAATTCAATTATGGCTAAGAAAGTGCAAGTTACTCCACTTCATGACAGGGTAATCGTAAAAGCAGCCGCAGCCGAAGAAAAAACCGCCGGCGGTATCATCATTCCTGATACAGCAAAAGAAAAACCACAACGTGGTGTCGTAATCGCAGCAGGTCCTGGTAAAAAAGACGAACCTGTAACAGTTAAAGACCGGCGATACAGTATTATATGGTAAATATGCCGGTACTGAAATCCAGATCGAGGGTGATGATTATCTTATCATGAGAGAAAGCGATATTTTGGCAATAGTATAATTTGAAGATTTGAAGACGTGCCGATTTAAAAATTATTCAGCCTCTTCAAGTTTTGATCATACTTCATTTTCAAATTTTCAAATCAATAAATTTTCAAATCAAATATTATGGCAAAACAACTCTTCTTCGATATTGAAGCAAGAAATAGAATGAAAAAAGGCGTTGATATCTTAGCCAACGCTGTTAAAGTAACACTCGGACCTAAAGGCCGTAACGTGGTACTTGAGAAAAAATTTGGTGCACCTTCTATTACAAAAGATGGTGTTACTGTAGCAAAAGAAATTGAACTGGAAGATCCAATTGAAAATATGGGTGCTCAGATGGTAAAAGAAGTAGCTTCCAAAACTGCTGATATTGCAGGTGATGGTACTACTACTGCTACTGTGTTAGCTCAATCGATCATCAGCGAAGGATTGAAAATGGTAGCTGCCGGTGCAAACCCAATGGACCTGAAACGAGGTATCGACAAAGCAGTTGCTAAAGTAGTGGAGCACCTGAAAGGACAATCACAGGCTGTAGGAAATGACAAGCAGCAAGATCCAGCAGGTAGCATCTATTTCTGCCAATAACGATAACGAGATCGGTAAACTGATCGCAGAAGCAATGAAGAAAGTAGGTAAAGAAGGTGTTATCACTGTAGAAGAAGCAAGAGGTACTGAAACTACTGTAGAAGTAGTAGAAGGTATGCAATTCGACCGTGGTTATATCTCTCCTTATTTCGTTACCAACAGCGAAAAGATGGAAGCTGAACTGGAAAATCCTTATATCCTGATCTATGATAAAAAGATCAGCAACATGAAAGATATCCTGCATATACTGGAGAAAGTAGCACAGGGCGGTCGTCCTTTGCTGATCATTGCAGAAGACCTGGAAGGCGAAGCACTGGCTACCCTGGTTGTAAATAAACTCCGTGGCACTATTAAAGTAGCTGCTGTAAAAGCTCCGGGCTTTGGCGATCGCAGAAAAGAAATGCTGCAGGATATCGCAGTACTTACAAAAGGTATTGTAATCAGCGAAGAGCAGGGTTATAAATTAGAAAGTGCTGACCTGAGTTATCTCGGTGATGCTACTACAGTTACTATCGATAAAGACAATACAACGATCGTTGGTGGTAAAGGAAAGAAAGACGATATCACTGCCCGTGTCAACCAGATCAAAGCGCAGATCGAAACAACTACTTCCGATTACGATAAAGAAAAATTACAGGAACGCCTTGCTAAATTAAGCGGTGGTGTAGCTGTATTGAATATCGGTGCTGCTACTGAAATGGAAATGAAAGAAAAGAAGGACCGTGTTGACGATGCATTGCATGCAACAAGAGCTGCGGTTGAAGAAGGAATTGTTCCCGGTGGTGGTGTTGCTTTTATCCGTGCTATCGAATCATTGGATAAATTGAAAGGCAGCAATGAAGATGAAGCTACAGGTGTAGCGATCGTAAGAAGGGCTTTGGAAGAACCTCTTCGCCAGATCGTTGCTAATGCAGGTATCGAAGGTTCTATCGTTGTACAAAAAGTAAAAGAAGGAAAGGCTGATTATGGTTTCAATGCCCGGACAGAAGAGTATGAGAATTTACTGAAAGCCGGTGTTATCGATCCTACCAAGGTTACCCGTATCGCTTTGGAAAATGCGGCTTCTATCGCAGGTATGCTGCTGACCACGGAATGTGTGATAGCTGACAAACCGAAGAAAGAAGAAGCTCCTCATTCTCACGGCGCTCCCGATATGGGCGGCATGGGCTATTAATAGTAAAGGAAAACACTTATATAATGAATCCCGCTTCAAAAGAAGCGGGATTTTTTTATTATAAAAAAGTTACTGGAGTTGATTATTTATTAAATTGAAAGTGAAACCATTTAAACCTAAAAAATTATGAAAAAAAACCTCCTGCAGGCATGCATGGTCATGCTGGTACTCGTCGGCATTCAAATGAGTTCCTGCCGCAAAACAGCCAACGAGCAAAAAACTAAAACAGACAATCAAAAAGAAGCGGCTCTTCAAAAAATGCGGAGTGAATTTTCGACAAAGCCTGTCACGCTTTTTTCGAAACGTATCACTCTTACAGATGCGATGGTCAAAACCATGTTGGGTAAATCAACGGAAACCGGCAAAGGCCCCTGCAATTTTACATTCACGGGTTCTTATCTTATGTACAACATTCAAAGTTCGCTTTGCCCCACCAATGATTATATTTTCAATTTTACTTTTTACCTATATGTGAACGGATCGAGTGCACTTTTCCTGGCGAACGATAACGTACATTTCAATTCGTATCTATTAAGCAATCCCACTCATTATACTTATAGTTTCGGTGTGCCGCCTACAGGAGGAAATCCTTCCGGCAATGGCGTTACTTTTACTGGCTCTGTCACTTTTTCCGCTGCAAGTATCAGTTGTGGTATGTCGACGGCCAATCTTAATTTTACCGGGGATTGCAATTCCTATTTATGCAGCCCGGGTAATAGTTACAATATCAGTATCCCGGTTACGCTAAGGCCATCAGCCTGTTCGGGTGAAGCCCCGGTACCTGAAATATATCCTAATACAGGTGGTAGTGCGGGTGAAATTGATATCTTTTATCCATGGGACCTGAGTTGTTATAGTCCCTGTTATTTACCAAACGACTGGTACAATATTCACCTGGAATTTTATAAATCTCCGGGCGGCACGCATAATTATGATTTTACCGGTGCAACACCATTCTCTACAGGACCTTACACCGTAATTGTTACCGATGGTGCCGGAACTTATTTTGTGCGGGCAAGGTGGAGTTGTTTATTTGGATCAAGTGACTGGTCGGGATGGAAACCAGTGGCGGTAAATTAAATTCATTCATGATATGATCTCTCGCTGGAATTGATGGTTTCGAGCCTTGGAATATGAGTTTAAAAAGAAGAGGCGAGGGCCATCATACTATAAAAAAAGGAAAGATATATCCCGCTTTTATAAAAGGCGGGATTATCTTTTTAAAGGTATTAACAGGCCGGGCAACCTTGAGGGAAAAAATCCCGGTTGGATTATGTAAAATATCCTTAATTTTAGTCGCATTTTTTATGCGACCAATTTCTTAAGTACTAATTGCTTAACCCCTTTGTTACCTAAAACTTTTTTTTATGAGTAAATTGTACAAAATTTTACTGGCTATTCTCGTAGTTGGTAGTACATCTCTTACAGTTTCTGCCCAGGATTATTGGTCTTCACAAACCAACAGATCCGGCATCACTACTGACAAGGCCGTTGCACGGCAATCATTTCCAAAAGATTTCAAACTATATAGTTTGAATACTGAACCTCTCAGGCAAACATTATTATCGATCGTTGGCCCGCAGGCTTCAAGACGTTCGACTGTTATCACATTACCCAATGTGAGCGGACAGTTGGAGCAGTTTGAAGTATTCGAAGCTTCCAACTTCGATGCTGTTTTACAAGCACGGTTCCCTGAGATCAGGGCTTATTCCGGAAAAAGTATTACAGACCCGGCCTCAACATTGAAATTAAGTATCTCCCCACAGGGAATACAAACAATGGTTTTCAGAGCCGGTGGTCCAAGTGAATACATCGAGCCTTATTCACAGGATCATACTGTGTATGCAGTTTTTGCATCACAGAGGATCAAAGGCAGTTTACCATGGGTATGTTCTGCGCCCGATCAGCAATTGGCTTCCGGTTTGAATGCAGCCGTTACAACAGGTCGCCCTGAAAGCAGTGCAGGCCAGTTGAAAACAATGCGTTTGGCTCAGTCAGTTACTGCTGAGTACTCTAACTTTTTTGGTGCATCAAGTGCAGCGCAGGTAGCCTTTGTACTTGCAGCTATCAATGCTACACTTACCCGCACGAATGGTTGCTATGAAAAAGATCTTGCTATCCATCTTAATCTTATAGCCACTACCGTTAACGTTATTTATTACAATGCAGGATCTGATCCTTACTCACCTGCAGCTACCGGAGCCGGTGGTGCATGGAATGGTGAGTTGCAGGCAACGTTAACTTCTGTTATCGGCGAAGCCAACTATGACATCGGGCATTTGTTCGGTGCAAGTGGCGGCGGTGGTAATGCAGGTTGTATCGGTTGCGTTTGCGTAGACGGAGCGAAAGGAAGTGGTTTTACTTCACCAGCGGATAACATCCCGCAGGGAGATAATTTCGATATCGATTATGTGGCGCATGAAGTAGGTCATCAAATGGGAGGAAATCATACATTCACATTTTCCAACCAGACGGGTCTTCAGCCTGTGGAAGTAGGATCCGGTATTACGATAATGGGCTATGCCGGTATCACACCACAAGACGTAGCACCACACTCTATCGATATATTCCATGAGCGTTCGATCCAGCAGATACAGACAAATATGGCAGGTAAATCCTGTCCTGTTACTACATCGCTGACAGGTATCAATGCTACACCAGTTGTTAATCCATTGACCAATTATACTATCCCGATAAGTACACCGTTTGCACTTACCGGCACTGCCAGTGATGCTAACCCCGGTGATGCACTGACCTATTGCTGGGAAGAGAATGATAATGCAACATCTACATTCGGTGCACAGAGTGTTGCCAGCCCAACAAAAGCAAACGGGCCAAACTGGTTATCTTTTACACATTCAAATAATGCTACCAGGACTTTCCCGCTACTGGCTACTATTCTTGCCGGCTCATCAGTAACCGGCCCATTACCAGGCGGAGATGCCGGTGCTAATATAGAAGCACTGAGTTCAGTAGCAAGATCATTAAATTTCAGATTAACTGTAAGAGACAACAGGCCTTATAACGGTACCGCTATTGGTCAAACTTCTTTTGCAGATATGACAGTAACTGTGGATGCTTCAGGTCCATTCCTGATAACATCCCAGAACTCTGCTGTTAGTTACCAGGGCGGATCATCACAAACAGTTACCTGGTCAGTTAATGGTACGAATGCTGGGCCTGTTAACGCTGCGAATGTTAAAATATCATGGTCATCAGACGGTGGTACAACTTTCCCGACCGTACTTGTTGCCAGCACGGCTAATGATGGTACTGAAAGTATCACAATGCCTGCCGGTATCACTACACAAGGAAGGATCAAGATAGAAGCTATTGGAAATATCTTCTTTGATATCAACAATGCTAATATCTCTATCACGCCTCCGCCAAACGGTTTCACATTCAGCAGCCCTGCACCGGTAGTATCTACATGTCCTACACCTGCGACATTGTCTACTACGCTTACTGCAACTTACCAGGGTTCGCATTCAGCTAATATTGCACTTAGTGCAAGTGGTGTTCCTGCCGGTACCAATGTTACTTTTGGTACTAACCCGCTGACAACAGGATCAACATCAACAACAGTTAACCTGAATAATGCTAATACACTTACACCGGGAACATATACGATCACTATTACAGGTACTTCGGCACCTGCACCTAATCAAACAAGGAATATTGATTTCATTATACAGCCCGCTGTAGGTCCACCGATCACTACCCAGCCAACTGATCAGACAGTTTGTATCGGTACCAATGCAACATTCACATCTGCTTCTCCGCTGGCAACAAATTTCCAGTGGTATGTAAATACAGGCAGTGGTTTTGTAATTATCCCAACAGCAAATTCTGCTTCTTACACTGTTAATTCAGTAACTGCAGCTCAGAATGGATATCTCTATCGTGTAATTGCAAGTACTGCCTGCGGAAGTACAACTTCTAATTCAGCAGTATTGAATGTGAACAGCAGTGCCACGATCACTGTTCAGCCGGTACCGGTCACTATTTGCGAAGGCGCTGCTTCTACTTTCAGTGTAACAGCTACCACAGCGATCGGAACTATCCTTTACCAGTGGGAAGTAAGTACAGACGGTGGTTCAACCTGGATCACTCTTGCAGGAGCTACAACAAATACATTTGCCCAGGCAACTACATTGGTTGGTCAAAATGGTTATCGTTTCCGTGTAAGACTGACTACAGGTTGCGGATCCATCAATTCAAACGCAGTTCTGCTGACAGTTAATGCATTCCCTGCATTTACTATAACAGGTTTACCTAAGCAAATGTGTATCTCCGATCCATCTTTTGCTCTAACAGCTACACTGGCAGGCGGAGTATGGAGCGGACCAGGTGTTGCAGGCGGAATATTTGTTCCAAAAGTTGCAGGCACCGGTGTTAAGACCGTTACTTACACAGCAACGAATGCAGGTTGTGTTACAGCAAAATCATCCGTGATACAAGTGGATGAGTGTCCTGACCGTCACAGGTTATTACCTGTTGCAGAAGCGATCAGGCTTTACCCGAATCCTAACCTCGGTACATTCAACCTGCGCATGAACTCCGATCTGTACACTCAACTGGGCGTACAGGTAATGGGCGCAGATGGTAAAATATATATGACGAAGAATTTTACCAACCTTACATTCGGCAGTGTAATGCCAATAGATCTTACCTCTCTTGCACAAGGCACTTACGTTCTCTATATGTATAATAGCGAGAATGGATTTGTTAGCCGTGGAGATGGTGTTGTGATCCTTAAACATTAATAGGACCAATTGCTTATATGATAGTCCCGTTTCGAAAGAGACGGGACTTTTTTTATTTACTGATGATCTTTATTTCAACCCGGCGGTTCTGTTTTCTTTCTTCTTCTGTTTTTTCCGGATAAGGATAAAGTGGTTGTGAATGACCAAGTCCTTTATAAGAAACACGGTTTGAGTCGATGCCCATATGCAGCAGCCAGTCGGCGATCCTCTTAGCTCTTTCTTCCGATAAATTTTTTATACCCGTATCGATATCAAAGCCATCCGCATCACCTTCCTGGCAACAAATATTGCCTTCGATCTGGATGACGAGTTTCGGAAAAGTGTTCATAGCTGCCAGCAATTCATCCAATGCAGGTTTTGATTCCGGCAATGGATGACGACGACCGCCAACAAAATTGATATTGCGCAGTATGATGTTTGAGCCGACCGTTACCGTACTATCTGCTATTTTTTCCGTTAATGTCTTGTCGCCTGTTTTTGCATTGACAATTGAGATCGTCACTCTCCTGTTCAATTGCCGTTCTTCCGGCGTCCTGTTCATATTCAGCGGATCTTTTTCACCATGACCGCTAATGTCTTCCATATTTTCTGCTTTTATTCCATACAGGAGCAAGTAATTCCTGGCTGCCAGCACCCGGTTCATTGAAAGAAGGTTATTGTAATGATCCGGGCCGGCAGGGTCACAATAGCCATCAAGGCTCAGTACTATTTCAGCCGGCGCTTTTGCCTGTGCGATCAAAAAACTATCCATTTGCGCCATTCCCTTTTCCCGGATAGCATAGCGGTTGAAATCAAAATAAATGGTAATTGATGGTTGTGAATGGCCTGCCAAAGCGGCAAGCATCGCAATGCTGATGAATAGTATTTTCATGATTAATGACGGGTTTAGAGAAGACGAGAAGTCCTGAAGTTCGAAAGACCGAAAGAAGATTCTTTTAATTAAGAACCATCTTCCTGTCTTTCGGACTTCCGGTCTGTATTAAAACTGTTATAACGCAGCCATTTAATTTTTCTTGTATGTCTTTCAATGGCAACTTGTTTTGGCTTACCTTTGCCGCCTTAAATTTTCAATGGAATGATCAGTGTAAAAGACCTGAAACTTGCCTACGGCAAAAGAGTTTTGTTTGAAGAAGTGAACCTCAATTTCACAAAGGGCAATTGCTATGGGGTGATCGGCGCCAATGGTGCGGGCAAGAGTACCTTTCTTAAAATACTAAGCGGCGAGATCGAACCGAATAAAGGAACCGTAGAAATAACAACCGGTGAAAGAATGGCGGTATTGAAACAAAACCAATTCCAGTTCGATGAAGAGACGGTTTTGAATACGGTGATGATGGGTCATACCAAACTCTGGAAGCTCGCGAAAGAAAGAGAAACTATCTATGCCCTCGCAGATTTCACTGAAGAAGATGGGATGAGAGCCGGTGAACTCGAACATGAATTCGGAGAGATGGGAGGTTATACGGCCGACAGCGATGCCGCTGTTCTATTAAGCGAACTGGGAGTAACAGAAGAGTATCATCAATCGCTGATGAAAGACATTCCTTCCAATTTAAAAGTAAGGGTGTTACTGGCGCAGGTATTATTTGGTAATCCCGATATATTATTACTGGATGAGCCGACGAATGGTTTGGATATCGAAACAGTGGGCTGGCTGGAAAACTTCCTGGCCGATTATGAGAATATTGTTTTGGTAGTGAGCCACGACCGTCACTTCCTCGATGCTGTATGTACACATGTAGCCGATGTGGATCGTCAGAAAGTAAAGATATTCACCGGTAACTATACTTTCTGGTATGAATCATCACAACTGATGGCCCGCCAGGTGAATGACAAGAATAAAAAAACAGAGGATAAGCGCCAGGCATTGATCGACTTTATTGCCCGCTTCAGCGCCAATGCCAGTAAGAGTAAACAGGCTACTTCAAGAAAGAAGGCATTGGAAAAACTGACGATCGAAGAGATAGAGCCCAGTTATAGAAAATATCCCGGTATCATTTTCCAGCAATTGAGAGAAGTAGGTAACCAGATTTTGAATATAGAGAAGCTGAAGAAGTCGGTGGATGGAAGAGTATTGTTCAGCGATATTAGTTTTACCGTGAACAAAGGAGATAAGATCGCTTTGCTGAGCCGTGACCCGCTGGCCATCACTGCTTTCTTTAATATCATTACTGCTAATGCCATTGCCGATAGTGGTTCTTATGAATGGGGCAGTACCGTTACGCATGCTTATTTGCCCCAGGAAAACTATGAATTCTTTAAAGATGATGCGAACCTGATGGACTGGTTGCGTCAATATGTACCGGATCATGTAAAAGATGTGGATGAACCTTTCTTAAGAGGATTTTTGGGAAAGATGTTATTCAGCGGTGATGATGTAATGAAGAAGACGACTGTGTTGAGTGGTGGTGAAAAGGTTCGTTGTATGCTCAGCCGGATGATGCTGCAAAATCCCAATGTTATTTTATTGGATCAGCCTACCAATCACCTCGATCTTGAAAGCATTCAAAGTTTCAACGAACAATGTACCGAGTATAAAGGCATTGTTTTATTAACGAGCCATGACCATACTTTCATGCAAACAGTAGCCAACCGTGTTATTGAAATAACTCCTAAAGGAACGATCGACCGGTTGATGACCTTTGATGAATACCTTTCTGATGAGAGAGTGAAGGGGTTGAAGGAGGAGATGTATAAGTGAATCGTCAATCGTCAATCGTGAATCGTGAATCGTGAATGGAGAGTGGGGTAGAACAGCGTTCCATTATTCGATCGTTATCCAAAAGGAAACAAGTTTTCTTGTTCTGCCATCCAGGAGTACTGCCCTGATCTCATCAAATAAAAGTTTACTGCCGGGACCTGCTTTTTTTATAAGATCCAATTCATACCCGCCAAGCGCTGCTCCCCGGATCGTTGAAGACAGGCTATCGTTATTCTCAATTAAAGTAACCTGGAAAGAAGTGACTTTGATCATGTAATTCTTAATGTAGCAATTTGGCAAAAAGACAGTGAGAAAAGGGTTGAGAAGAATAGCATTCCTGCTCATTGCCGTATCATAATACCCTGCTAAGCCGGCTGCGGGATCCGGTATCATGCTTACTATAAAATCTTTTTTAAAAACTGTTTTATTATTTTTAATAAGCTGGACCTGGCAATTTTTGGTTTCCGAGCTTGCTCTTACAATATATTTACCGGTTGATGCCCTCGTCATGGTTGCCCGCCCTCCTGAAATGGTAACTGCATAATTGCCGGGATCTTTAATGCCAGCGATCTCTATTGGATTGTCTACCCCGATATAAAAATAGTTAAGTGTACTGTCGGTTAATTTCGGGCAAATGATATTTACCTGCGCTGAAGTCTTAACTGTGACTATAAATAAAAATGTAATAATGAGCGGCCTCATAAAATGTAAACGAAAATAAAGATGATTTCTTGTAAAGCCTTTTTTGCGGGAAGGGGTTAGGAGTTGGGAATTAGGAGTTAGGAATTAGAGTTGGAGCGATCATTCACGACCTGCCGGCAGGCAGGCAGGTTCACGATTCACGTTATCGTATCAATGCCAGCGTTCCTTTTTGCGTATGCACTTTTTTATCCCAACCGATAGCGCTGAACATCCAAACATATACGCCGGTAGTCTGTAGCTGACCGCCGATCTTTCCATTCCATCCCTGTGGATCGCCGTGGTTATAATCATACACCACTTGTCCCCAGCGATTATATATCCGGAAATACTGGAGTTCTTTAATGCCCATCATAATGGGTTTGATAAAATCATTCAACCCATCATTGTTAGGAGTAAAAGCAGTGGGCACATATACTTTCACTTCTTTGATGACTTTGACCAACTGTGTATCCACGGTCAGGCAGCCGGCTGCTGTTGTTATATTGATCGTATAAAGTTGTTCCAGTTCAAACAATGCATTGAAAACAGGATCTGCAATGGAAGGATCATTGAGGTAGAAAGATGGTTTCCATAATGTTTCTACGCCAAATGTTCTTGCATGCAGGTCAACAGGGATATTGATGATTGCATATTGCAGTGGATACCTGATACCGGGCCTGGGCGATTCAATGGTTATCACTTCTGTTCTTGTTTTGACAGAGCATCCGTCGCTGTTGACAAGGTTGGCATAATAGTTACCCGATTGAGTTACTTTATAACGGGGTAGTGTTGCGCCGCCGATCAGATTATTATTACGTACCCATTGTATCGAAGTGGTTGGTTGCACCAGCAGTACAGCACTATCACCAGTATTGATACAAAAAAGTAGTTTGCCCAATAACTGCATTGCACTGTCAACAAAAGATGGTTTCACGCTAACATAATCATCGTTCAGGCATCCGCCACCATTACTTCGTACGGTCATTTTATAGATCGTTGTTATATCAGGAGCCGCTTTAGGATTGGCTATCGAAGGATTTGATAACCCGGTTGTGGGTAACCAACTATAATTCACTCCCGGCGCCGGTACCGATCCAATGATAGCGCCTGCTTTGTTACAGGAAATCTTATCAGGACCTGCATCTGCTGTAAGCTTTAATGTATCCACCAGGTTGGCATATAAAGTATCAGGACAACCATAGCCGTCGTAGGGAGTTAATGCTACAGCGATCGTTGTGCCCGGTGGCGGTGGCGGAGTAAAAACAATATTTTGCTGGTTACCCAATACTGTTGTGAACGTATTATTATACCATGTATAATTCTGGTAGCCGTGAGGAGCCGTTACCGTGACCGTTGTATCATCGGGGCAATACGTAGCGCCGGTAAATTCACTGCTGCAACCGGAGTTGACATCGATATATGCATAGCCGAAATGTCTTCTGAAAGTACAGTCAGTCTGTTTTAAAAAATAAACGGATGGTTTTTCCCGCTTTATTATTCAGGTTGATGGTAACTGCCGACCAATCTTTACACCATACTGCGGTGGTATCGGAATTAGGCGATTGAAAAAATCCCGGGAGGGGAGAACCATTTGGAAAAAAAGTAAAAGAAGAACAGGTGATCAATTCATTATCGGTAGTATTCATTACTTCCAGTTCCAATCTTGGTTGTTCATAAGGCTGGTGATTCGGATCCTGGAAAACAACAGCGTAATGATAGATCAGCGAATAAGTATTACGGTCGGCAGGAATGGTGAATTCATATGATATTCCTTCTGCCTGTGCACCGCCGTTTGTGTTGCCGAGTTTTACAGAATAGTTGCTGCCGTTGGGACACATAACAGGAAAGCTGCCGTAATAATCCAGTGCGCCTGCATCATTACTTCTTGAATACATTGTATGCTGGTCAAATATGGGTCCGCCGGTAGCGGCCAATGAAATATTGTTGGTACCGCCTGCTGCATATACTCCTCCTGCATAACATGTCCATCCCTGGAAAGTACCGTTTTCAAAATCGATATTGGGAGGACAAGTCTGTGCTTTTATCACAGTACAAAAAAACAGTAGTGTGATGCAGGCATATGTCCTGACCGAAGACAGTATTGTCTTTAGTTGCAAACTAAAGACAGCGATCTTTATATTAAATAAGAAAATCAATTGATAGAAAAGCTTGTATCTAAAGATAGAACTTACCTGAATAAAAAACGGGACGAGTTGTCAGCAGGTTGCCATTATATTATCATAGACTGAACCTTGAGACCGCTTTCAGCGTTCCGGCGAGGATTTTTACGATAGCTATTGACAGGCAAGATTCTTCTTTTTATCTTGGCTCTCTTAATTGCTCCATATGGCAGAAAAGATCCATGCCTACCGTACCTGTTAATCCTTCCGGGAAAAATTTATATCCGGCCGGGAGGTATGTCGTTTGTTTCGAAGCTGCAAGCTTTGAACAGCGGGATTCTGGTTGAAGCCAACTGTGAGAATAAAATGAATTGAACCTCCGGCCGGTAGTAGGCCGGAGTTTTTTTTATCACGGATTAAAATTTTATCGCGGATTTTGAGTAGTGTATAGTTTGAAAATCGCCGGTAAGACGTGAAGATTGATTTACAAATTGTTTTTCTTATCACCTTCCCGGCAAAATAATACACTACCGGATTTTGGGATCATGAGATTACACGGGCAAGATTTTTTTTTCTTTATCTTCCTCCCACAATGAATTCCACCAACAATTCTCTTGCTAAAAGGATCGGGTTTTGGTCTGCCACTTCTATTATCATCGGCAGCATTATCGGCTCGGGTGTTTTTATGAAACCATCCAGTATGGCTGCCCAATTAGGTTCGCCAGTATGGATGACACTGATATGGGTGATCGCAGGGATCTTCACCTTGTTTGGTGCATTGGTGTATGCAGAACTGGGCGCCATGATGCCGGAGACGGGCGGTATCTATGTTTATTTCAAAAAAATGTTCGGTGGCTTTGTGGCCTATCTCTACGGATGGTCGGCATTTGCTGTTATCAATACGGCAGCTGTAGCTGCTATCGCATTTGTATGTGCCTATTATTCCGACTATTTTTTACACCTGCCCCATTTCAGTGCGGCTACAGAAAAATCCGTGGCGTGGCATATACCTTTTATCGGTGATCTGTATCCGTTAAAAGACTTTGGTGTAAAATCACTGGCGATCTTTCTTATCCTTGGATTCACCACATTGAATTATATCAGTACAAAAGCGGGCAATGTATTCCAGGTGATATCAACATTCATTAAAGTAGCGATCATTGTTTTACTGGTGCTGGGAATCTTCTTTTCGGGTAACGGATCATTCCATCATTTTACCGATGCAGCAAACCCTCTACAGGGTAATGCATTATTAAGCGGCATCATTGCGGCTATGACAGGAGCATTCTTTGCTTATGACGGCTGGATCAATATTGCTTCGATGGCGGGTGAAGTAAAACAGCCTCAAAAAAATATCCCTAAAAGTTTATTGCTGGGCGTATTTACCTGCGTGATCGTGTATGTATTGGTGAACCAGGCCTATCTCTATGCGTTGCCAGTTGAAAAAGTAGCGGGATCAAAACTTGTGGCGGCCGATGCGATCGGGGTTGCGATGGGAAATACAGGAGAAGCGATCATTGCCGCGATGATCGTTATTTGTACACTCGGTGCTGTCAATGTAAATGTAATGGCGCCGCCACGGATCACTTATGCAATGGGAAAGGATAAAGTGTTCTCATCCTGGACGGGTAAAGAGCATACACGTTTTCAAACACCGGGCAATGCATTATGGCTGCATGGAATATGGACCTGTGTACTGGTCCTCACCGGTTCATTTGATATGCTGGCAGATATGTTCGTGTTCATTACCTGGATCGCATACGGGTTAGGCGCTGTGGGTATTTTTATGCTGCGCAAAAGAATGCCGCATGCAGAGCGGCCCTATAAGATATGGGGCCATCCCATCGTTACGATATTGTTCATTGTATTTACCGCTTTCTATCTTGTTACAACCGTCTATAATGATGTGAGCAATTATCTAGCGAACAAACAGCCTGTTATTAATTCTGTTTTGGGGCTGGTGCTTACGGCAGCGGGGATACCTTTTTATTTTTATTACAGGGGGAGATACAGAAGAAGAACTAAAAGATAAAAACTAACAGATAAAAGTTCTTTCAATTTGGAAAGTTCTTTAAGGTTTGGAAAAACTTTTATCTTTTATCTATTAGTTTTTAGTTGTCATCTAACCAGCATGGTGGTGCCTTTTTGAAAGATCTTTTTACCTGTATCACGATTCGTATAAGTAAGCATCCAGACAAAGAGCCCGCTGTTCAATCGAATGCCATTAAACATTCCATCCCATTTAGCGGTAATAGTTGCTGATGAAAATACCAGTTGGCCCCAACGGTCATATACTTTGAATTCAGGTTTATCCGCTTTTGATGCATTCAGCAAAACGAGATAGTCATTCAATCCATCTCCATTGGGAGAAAATGCTGTGGGTACTAATACATGGCATTCATCCACTGCTATGATATTTTTCTTAGCCGTATCACTGCATCCCGAAATAGTATTCGAAGCAATGAGCCTTACATTATAAGTGATCGTCCTGTTGATGACAGGATACAGGTAAGGGGTGGGGGTGTGAAGAATGCTTGTAATACTATTGCCCATGATCCATTCCCAGTTAGTGACATTGCCGTCGCTCCTGTTGACCAGTGTTATCATATCACCGGGGCAAACTCCGGCAGGCGCAATGAATCCGGCTTTGATCTTTTTTGGCATTTTGACGGGCTGCATCGTTGTATCGCTGCAGGCGCCATTGCTTACTATCAAACGTACGGTATGTGGTTCGGCATCAGTATATACTTTCATTGCATTTTGAATCGTAACAGGATCTGCATTATCAAATTTCCAGTTCCAGCTATTCACTCCATTGGCGCCATCGTGTAAAAAATCAAGTGTATCCGTTTTGCAGGATGGTCTTATCGTATAAGTAAATACAGCCGATACGGCCGATGGTATAGCAAATGTTTTAGACGAACCCGCCGGGGATATCATACCACATTCATCTATCAATGTATTGCCGTCCGTTCCGTTTTGCAATCGTACGGTATATGCACCGCCTGTTGTAAGCGGCGATGAAAAATTAAGCCGGATGATACTGATCGCTGCATTGTTGACACAACTGCTCAATGAAACGGTAGTACTTGTTGTTTGCGGACCGGTCAATACAAAGTCGCTGCCATCGGGCGCAATAGAATTGCAACGGATAGGTCTTTTAAAAATCATTTCAATAAAAGAAGGCTTGCAGCCTGCCGGTCTTACACTATCGAGAAGCGTAGGCTGCGGAGGGCCTGCGATCACAGGAATATTCTCGCCTGCGGCAACATTGAAATCGCAAAGATCGATAAGGGTATTGCCATCAGTACCATTACCAACGGTAAGTGTATAATTCCCATTAGCCAATGGCTGATCCAATGAAAGAGTGATGGTATCGGTAACGCCCTGCGTATTACATATACCTGTTGCAGCGCTGGTAATATTGGCGCCGCTGCTCAATGTAAAATCAGATCCGTCCGGCGCAATGCTGCCACAACGTATACTTTTATTCAATCGCACGGTGATCTTTGTAGCATTGCAGTTAAGCGTGGTAATTAATAATTGCGGCGGCACAGGATCGGTAATACTGGCCGACCCACCGGTAAAACTTAACTGGTAATTTCCCGGTGAAGCACTTTTATTACTAACCATCAGTAAATAACTTCTTCCCTGTGTGACCAATGGCATAGAACTGAAAGGCATGGCAGATCCTGAACACTCAGCCAGATTGATCCCATCCGAAGTTGCTCCTGTTTCTCCCGGTTCGGGCGACCAGTTGCAGGCAACAAATAAACCCGAGTTCGAAAAAATATCAAAAGGATTTGTATTGGTGATATCGAATAATTGCCAGTTATAATTTGAAGTAAGATCATCGGGAGTAATGATAAAACCCAATGTGCCGGAAGCAAAACAGTTCATGCGGAAAAAAACAGGATTCACATTCTGGTTATCGTTGCAGGGACCGGGAACATTGTTTTGCCCGCAAAAAGTGGGAGTACCCTGGATCAATGTAGAAGAACCGCAAACATGAATAGCCGATGCGGGAGTTTGACCGGGTGCTGTGCATACTTGTGTCCTTCCGGCAAAAGATACCCATAGCAAGAGAGCCGTAAATAAGTATTTCCTGATCATTGGGAGAAGATGGCTGTAAATTACAAAGTTTATGGGACAAGGTACAAGGCTCAGGGAACAAGCTGTGCCAATGCAAAGAGTTTCAAAGCTATAGTACGCTCTTGTACCTTGAGCCTCGTGCCTTGTACCTTTTTAATTTATGGCAAGCCTTTTGCAAAAAAGGAATTGAATAAAAAATCTACTGTTATGAAAACAAAGTATATCGCCTTTTGTGTCTTATTTCTTTCCGTTTGTTCCAGTTCACGATCGCAGATATTGAAAGCCGGGGTGAATTTTGCCAATGTGACCATTACCAATGATGGTGATATTGAGAGGAATAATGTACTCACCAGTTTCCAGTTGGGTATTACCGGTGATATAAAGATCGTTCCTCTTTTATTTTTTCAGCCGGGTGTTCTTCTTTCCGGTAAAGGTTCCAAAACAGAATCCGGCGATCCGAATGGCGCTACCTGGTACAGGGCAACCAGCAATCCATGGTATGTAGAGATACCGGCCAATTTTGTTGTAAAGATCCCCGGGCCCACCCGTTTTTTTGTAGGAGCAGGACCTTATATCGCCATTGGTATTGCGGGTAAGAATGAAGTGGATGGGAAATTTTTAGGAACATCATTCCATAGCGAGGAAAGCATTGAATGGTCAGATGATGATCCTTCTACATTGGATTATGAAGAAGGCGCCGGTTATGGTATCCTGAAAAGATTTGATTATGGTATCAATGCAACAGCCGGTTTGCAATTCAGTAAAATTGTTATTGCCGCAAATTATGGTCATGGATTGGCCAAACTTCAATCGGGAAGTAATAGCAGTGCGGATGATGAGAATAAGCATAGGGTGTTTAGTTTTACGGTAGGACTGAAGCTGTAGAGAAATAACTAACAACTAAAAACTAATAGATAATAGTTTTTCCAAATCTTAAAGGACTTTCCAAATTGAAAGAACTATTATCTATTAGTTTTTAGTTATTATCTTTCCCGCATGCGCTACATGAAATGGATCGGGCTGGCGGCTGCAGTTTTATTGATCGTCTCCTGTTTTGGTCCCTGGGTATATATTGAAATAGCCAACATCACTGTCAGGGGTGTTGACAGCGGCGGGACCAATTATGGCAAGCCGGGTTATTTTCATCTTGCATTTGTTTTTTTATTCCTCATTTTTAGTTTTATTCCAAGAATATGGGCCAAGCAATGGAATTTGCTGGTAACGGCTATCAACCTGGGATGGGGCATCAGGAATTTTTTTAAGTTATCTGCCTGCGAAGCCGGCGAATGCCCTGTAAGAAAATGGGGATTATATTTAATGATGCTGGCATCTATATTACTACTGCTGTCTGCGTTGTTTCCTGATATGAAGCTGAAGAAGTGACTCGTGAATGGAATAAATGGCAGCCATAAATACAGCATCATAGTAAAGTAAATACAAAAGGAGGCGCTGCATCGCTTACCGTTTATCTAAACCCGGTAACTGACCGGCAGGTTTCTATGCAGGCCACGGGATTGAAAAAGGGTGTTTATTTTGCCAGGATCACCGATGCGCAGGGGAAGATAATTATATAATCACACTTTATAGTATAACGGCGGTTCTGTTACGGAATTGATCCAGTTACCGGCTTCCGTTACAAAAGGCATGTACACGATCCAGCTTAGCGGCGAAGGAATTAATTTGACACAAATCTTTATTGTCAAATAAATATTTTGTGTAATAACAAAAAAAGGATCATCAGTAAGATGTAAACAATAGTTTGGGAAGACCGTTTTTTACAAGGATCCCTTTCGGTAACACGGAAGGGATCTTTTATTTGGCGAATAATGAGTGGGATATTGGAAATTTGGAGGTTCGAAGTTGTATGCGGGACGAGGCAATTCAATAAATGCGGGGGATAATTTCCCGACTTCACGAGGAATTTCGGCGGTACATCATCTTAATCCAACTCAATTTTTGCAAAGACGTACACAAAAATTTGGTGGGTACTTAAAACTTCATACATTTAAAGGTCGAACAATCCCTACTACTTCGATTTCTATCCTGTCCCTTTTGAGATTTATCTGTGTAAATGGAATATATGACGGTAAAAACCGGACAGGAAAATTATTTATTTTAAGTACGTATAAATGCGAAAGCTGGCTACGATAGCCGGCTATTTGTATTTCGATATAAAAGATTTGAAAAACCAAAACGAACCCAACACTTAATAAACAAAACTCACTTATGAGAAAAATCTACATGCTGTTGCTTACTGTTTGTTTCGCAGCGGCCGTGAATGCGCAGAGTTCAGCTAATTACACTTTTGCAGTCAGTAGCACCGCTTCGCTAACTGACATGAGTACGGGAACAACTCAATTGGTCGCCCCTTCCCAGGATGATGTGGCCTCTGTTATAACCAATACCGGATTTGATTTCTGGTATATGGGTACCCGGTACACCCAGTTCAGTGCCAGTTCAAATGGATTTGTAAGACTCGGCGGAACGGCTGTAGGTACAACCCAGTACACATTGGGTAGTGCGGCTATTCCCCTGATCGCTTCATTGGGTTCTGACCTGCAGGTAAGCGCCACCGGGAAAGTCCATTATAAGATTACCGGTTCGGCGCCAAACCGGGTGCTGATCATCGAATTTAAAAACATGACCATCATATATGATGGATTAGCTGTTCTTACCGATGGAACATCGCAGGTAAGACTTTATGAAGGCACAAATGCTATTGAGCTTGTTTATGGAGCCATGAACAGGAATAACAGCACAGGTTTTAGTGCTGCTAATAATCCACAATACATGGGTTTTTCACTTAACAGTACAGCAAATACTTTTGCTACTGTTAATACGGCTGATGTAGCGGTTACTTCCGGTACGCCAACAGCTAATCTTTTCCCGATGAATACGGCGATGGCAAGTTTGAATTCTGTTGCCGATGGTTCAAGGAAAATGTACACATTTACACCAACCGGAGCAGCCGCTCCAACAGCTTTGAACTTTACCACTGTTACCGCAGTAGGTATGACGCTTAACTGGACGGACAATTCTACTGATGAAGTTGGTTTTGCTATTTATCGTTCTACAGATGGTGTTAACTATTCTTTTGTAGCAACAACTGCTGCGAATGCTGTTAGCTCTGTACAGGGCGGTTTGACCCCATCAACAAATTATTTCTGGAAAGTATATGCTATAAGGGAAGCTCTTTCTCTTCAATTAGCAAATAGCCAGGTAACAAACGCCGCAGCCAGCATCGTATCAACAGGCGCAGGCGGTTTGTGGAATACACCGGGTACATGGGCCGGAGGTGTTGTTCCAACAGCGGGAGATAATGTTACTATCGCAGATGGTGCTACTGTAACGATCGATCTTCCTGCAGCTGTTGCTTATAATCTTACAATTGGACAGGGAGTAAGCGGTGTTCTTGATTACCAGGCAACTCCTGCAGCATCACTTACTATAGGCAATGATATTACGGTTGCTACAGGTGGAACATTCACTGCAGGTGGAGGTGCGCTGGCCACACATACACTTAGCATGGCGGGTAACCTTACCAATAATGGTACACTTGATCTATTTACAACCGCGGCCGTCACACTTACTTTTACAGGCACCACTAATTCCAGCTTTACAGGAGCAGGTGCAACAACAGATCTATATATATTAGCACTTGCTAAAGCGGCAAGAGCGCAGGAAGTTGAATTGAACCTTACGAATTTTTCAGTAAGAGGACTTAGCGCTGCTGCTACCGGAGCTTTATTGACATCTAATACAGGTACCGGTACATTGAAGATCAGCGGAAGCAACACATTTAGCGGTGTTCTATGGTCTGCTGCTGGTTATACAATTCCTTCTACATTAGGTTTCTGGTTGAACAATCCAAATTTTACAGTGAATGGCCAAAATGGTTCCCCAACAAACTCAGGTTTATTCCGGGTGACCCAGGGAACATATAATATAGGAACAGCTACAGGAAACTCAATGGGTTTCAGTACCGGTAGTACAACGATCGTAGAAGGCGGCGCTGTGAATGCAACCGGAAGATTTGGTGTTGCTGCTGCCGCTAACGTTATTACGTATACTCAAAGCGGAGGAACCATTACTGTTTGTACTATTGGTAATGCTTCTGCAACACTTGCAAGTTTTGACCTTGGTACATCTAATGCATCAACCATTTTAGTAAGTGGCGGTACAATAATATGCCAGTTAGCCAGCACGGGAACCACCCAGATAGATTATCGCATGCAAGCGGGTGGAGGATTCACTTCTCTTACCGGCGGAACTTTACAATTAGGTAATGCAGCATCCGGCGCTGCCAAGACATTTGTATTCAGAGGACTGTTACCATTAAATACAGTGATCACCAATACGAGCGGTAACCATAGTCTTACACTTCCTGCTACCGCTCCTGCAACTTATGTTTATGGGGTGCAGCACCTGACCATTAATACCGGTAATACATTCACGAATTTACAAACGGGTACTAACCCTGAATTCTTTGTCGGAAACGTTATCAATAACGGTACGTTCACTTCTACGAGTGCCGGCAACAGGGTATATAATGTAGGACTCATCGGTGCGACCACCTGGAGCGGATCGGGTGTGTTTACTGCAGGCATACCAAGTTTTGAAATTGATAACGCAGCCGGAGTAACACTCAGCACAACCAACCAGATCCCAACAAACAGGATCATCCTCTTTACAGGAGCTTTTGTGAATACAAATAAATTTACATTGGGTAATGGCGGTACTACAACAGGAACCGTTCAAATTGGAAATACAACAACACCAACCGCTGCAGGCGTTTTTGATTTCGCCCCTACATTTAATTTAGGCAGCGGCGGACAGGTCATTGCCTACCTGAGAACAACTGCATCAAGAGTAACAGGTCCTGAAGTCGGTCCTACAAGAGCACTTACTTCCCTGAGCTATGATGATAATGATATAACACATACACTTACTGTAGCGGGTGGTAATATCAGCGCTACTACACTTAACCTTACCAATGGTGTGGTTGTTACAGATGCTGCGAATGTTGTTACAGCAACCGGTACTACAGCAGCCAGTGTAACAAGAACGACGGGCTATGTTAGCGGACCATTGAGAAGAACATTGCCCGCCAGCCTTCTGACAGGTTCAACTTATTTGTTCCCTGTCGGCAGATCGGCTTACAAACCATTTGAATTAGTGAATGCAACAACGAATGCCGGCGGAACTGTTGTAATTGAAGCAGAACAATTTGATGGTGCGACAGGCGGTACAGCAGGTACAGGTATGTTGTCGATCAATACGAATGCTTACTGGCACAGTGCTATCACAGCAGGTGGCGGTAATTTCACTTCTACTACAATAAGACTGACCGACGGTGCAGGCCTTGCCTCTTCAGATGCGATCGCAAGAAGTGCAACACAAACCGGCGCTTATGATTTTGCAGGTGGTAATTCAGTTAATACACCTGTTAATACTATTACTTCCGATGTTACAGCAACATTCGGTTACCTGGTAATGGGTATTAAAACGCCTCCGGCTTGTAATGTACCAAGCGCTGTGAACATTACAGCTATTACAACTAGTACTGCCAATGTCAACTTTAACTGCGTAGCATGTTCAGGTACTTATATTGTTGAGTATGGTGCTCCGGGCTTTGTTCCGGGAACAGGTGGTGTAGCAGGAGGTGGTATTGTTGTTACAGGTGCAGGATCGCCGATCCCTATTTCCGGCTTAAGTGCTAATACTACTTATGATGTATATGTAAGACAGGATTGCGGTGCAGGAAGTTACAGCACCAACTCAACTGTAGTTACATTTACTACATTGTGTGTTGCAACAAGTGTTCCGTATACTGAGAATTTCGATGCGGTAACTCCGCCTGCAGTACCGTCTTGTACAGTTGTACAGGATGTGAATGGCGGAACTACCTGGATAACACAAACGACCAATTCAAGATCAGCTCCTAATAACCTTTCATATATTTTCAACGTTCCTTTACCTGGTGACGACTGGTGGTTCACAAGAGGATTGAACCTTACAGGCGGAACAAGTTACAGGCTTGTATTCTGGTACAGGGCAAGAAGCTCAACATTCCCTGAAGCACTGGAAGTAAAATATGGTACTGCACAAAATGCAGCTTCCATGACACTTGGAACATTGTTTACCAATGCCAGTATCTCAACTACTACTTATACGCAGGCAAGCATTGATTTCACACCGGCATCAAGCGGTGTGTATTATATCGGCTTCCATGATATTTCTGCTCCTGACGAATGGAACCTGCATGTGGATGATATCAGCGTGGATGCGACACCGCTTTGTCCTCCTCCAACAAGTTTAACGATCGGTTCTATAACAACAAACAGCGGTACTGCAACATGGAGCGGCAGCGGTACATTTATTCTTGAATATGGATTAACAGGATTTACTCCGGGTACAGGAGCAACTGCGGGTGTCGGCGGTACATTGATCAACCCTGCTGTTTCAGCACAGGTAATTGGCGGATTGGCTGCAAGTACTTCTTATGATGTTTATGTAAGACAGGATTGTTCCGGTTTGGGTAATGGTTATAGTACCAACCTCGGACCAGTATCATTTACTACATTAACTCCGCCACCGGCTAATGATGATGCACCGGGTGCTGTTTCACTTACAGTGGGCAGTGGTTGTGCAGGAAATCCATTCACTAATGCCAATGCTACACAATCTGCACTTGAACCATTTGCAGCTTGTAAAGGTTCGGCAGGTTTCAGAACAGTATGGTATAGTTTCTCTGCACCATCGAGCGGCGCTGTGAAGATCTCCAATGACTTCAGCGGCGGTACAATGGGCGATTCAAGAATGGCATTGTTCACCACAACCGATGTGAACGATTATTCAAGATTCACCAATATTGCATGCGATGATGATAATGGCGCAACTGTCGGACTGAGATCAATACTTTATGCAACAGGATTGACAGCGGGTACTACCTATTATATACAAGTGGATGTATTCGATATTTCGACTACAGCAGGTACTTTCTGCCTGTCTGTTGATGAACTGAGCAGTTCAATGCTTTCGGCTTCTACAACCTGCGCAGCAGGTCAAAGTTTGTCCTTATATAATAATAACTATGGAGGATGGATATCTGCAACAGATGCCAGCGGAAACCTGATGGCACTTATTCAGAACAATACAGGAGGTGCGGGTACTTCTACATTCGATAACAGCATGAACATTAATGCAGCTGCTGTAAGGCAGGATGCAGTTTCCGGCCAGTTTTATCTTGACAGGAATTACCGTATCACTAACAGCAGTGTTACCAATGCCAATGTGAGATTCTTCTTCCTGAATACTGAGTTATCTGCCTTACAGGCAGTTGATGCAGGAGTTTCATTAAGCAACCTGCAGGTAACCCGTCAAACAGGTGCGGCCTGCCAGAATAATTTTGTTGCGGCCAGTGGTACTAATTCCAGCCTGCCCCAGGTAACGAACGGCGGAGGCGCAGGATATAGTTGGGTACAGGCTACCACAACCGGCTTCTCTAATTTCTTCCTCAATACAATGAGAACATATGTTCCGGTAAGAACATGGTTAAGCGGGGCATACAGTACAGGTCTTGCACGTCACAAAGATGTAACGGCAACATGGGCGGCTGTATTGAATGCAAGTGCATTGAACCAGCCTTATAACGTTGCAGCTTTTGGTAACTATGCAGGTACTGAAAATGTAACAGCAGGATTCTTTACATCTACTGCAGCTACAACAGATATCGTTGATTGGGTATTGTTAGAATTGCATGATGCAACAACACCTTCGATCATCATCACCCGCAGGGCAGCTTTCATCCGTGAAGACGGACGTATTGTTGAAGTGGATGGTACAACGGATGCTTCATTCAGGAGTTTAACACCGGGTAATTATTTTGTAGTGATACGTCACAGGAACCATCTTGGTATCAGGACAGCGGCTACGCAAACTGTGGATGGAACATTGGGTGTTGCGATACCTTCTGTTTATGATTTCAGCACGGCACAGGCCCAGGCCTTCCAGGATCCGGCAATAACAGGTTTACCTGCTCCTAATAACAATGGCGCAATGAGAGATGTTGGTGCCGGTGTGTTTGGTATGTGGGGTGGTAATGGTAATCTTAATACAACAGTAAGAGCAAGTGGTCCGCTGGCGCAAAATGATTATGGATTCCTCTTCACTACCACATTGGGTGGTGATGTGACCCTGATCATTCCTAACGTGTATCACAATGCGGATTACAATATGGACGGACAGGTAAGAGCGAATGGTCCGTTGGCGCAGAATGATTACCTGTTCCTCGTATCAACTATATTAGGAAACGATATCAACAGAATAGTAACACAACATCAATAATCAACCAACCCTAACACAAAAGAAAAACAATGAATATGAGAAAGATATTAATAGTAGTAGCTGTTATGTTGCTAGGCTATAGCAGCGAGGCGCAGTTTATCCAGGGTTCTGTCAAAAAAGGTGCTGCCTATAATAAGTTGGATGTGTACTTCAAAGCGAGCTTTGTAAGTAACCCGGGTGAGTACATCAACTATGTACAGTTTTCCCTTGCTATCCCGATCTCAGCTTACCAGGCAGGAGTAGTAGCATCACTGGTAACGGTGGGCCCGTTTGCACCACTGGTATTTGCACAGGGAACCCAGTACACACAGGCTTCCACGAATGAAAGGATCTTTACATGGGTATGTGTGAACCCTGCCATTACAGCGATGTCATGGACAACAACGGAGTTCATAGGAGCCACCGTTACATTTAATGGCGGTACTGCCAATCCACAGGTTAGAATGGTTGATTATACCAATGGCGGTGGTGGTGGCAACTTCAATACTTATTTTGCGATCAACTCCACCCAGCATGGTGGTGATGTAACGAACTATGCCGATCTTTTTTATGCAAACCCGGGAGAGAGTACCGAAGATGTATATATTGGTGCGGGAGCGAATACAGGAGACCAGTTCGTACAAACCATTCCCTTGGTGAGCCTGCCGGTAGATATATTAAGCTTTAGTGGTTATCGTTCAGGATCAAGGAATATATTGAGCTGGACAACATCAAGTGAGCAGAACAATAAAGGCTTTGAAGTACAAAGAGCTACTGATGGAGCTACCTATACAACACTTGGTTTTGTGAGTTCACTGGCCCCATTTGGCAACAGTGCAACTGAATTGAATTATACATTTACGGATAACAGTCTTGCAGGCAGTAAGCAATATTATCGTCTTCGCCAGGTGGATTATGATAACCACAGCAAGTACAGTAATGTGGTATTGATAAAGGGAGACAGGGGTGTGATCATGACGATAGGTGGAATATTCCCTAATCCTGCAACAAGTGTAGTGAATGTGATAGTGGATGCACCGCAGAAGGATAAAGTAACATTGGTAGTAACGGATATGTCAGGTCATACAGTGGCGCAGAAAGTAGCGACGGTACAGCCAGGCAGCAATACAGTTGGTGTAGAGATAGCAACATTGTCCAGTGGTACTTACCTGGTGAAACTGATCTGCCAGGCAGGCTGTGAGTCGGAGATCGGCAAGTTTGTGAAGCAATAGAGAAAGAGTCGTTAGTCAGGAGTCAATATAATTTTGAGATTCCTTCCTGGTAGCAGGAAGGAATTTTTTTTAATAGTACACTCTTGTTCCTTCCCTGAAAATATCCCCCAAAAGTGGTATAGGCTGCGTGCCGGAAAAGCTGAACTTTGTATAAGCAAGCCGCTTACTCAACCGAGACTTCCGTTTGCTAAATGCCTGGAGGATGAAGACAATTTTATTTGAAAATTTGGGGTAACTTAGACCGGACTTTCAAGTTATACCGGTAAGGGACTAAAAATCAAACATGCTCATTAAACAAGCAAGCTTATGAAAAAAATTATTTTACTCTCTGCCAGCTGCTTTATCGTGATGGTCATAAAAGCGCAGTTGTATATTGACAATGCAACGTTTTTCATCCAGCCGGGAGCCACCGTGACCGTACAGGGAGATGTAACGAGCAATGTAGATATACAGGGAACCGGCCTGTTGCAATTGAAAGGAAGCTCCAATCAAAATGTAAATATGAACGGCTTTACCATTCCCAACCTGGAAATGGATAATACAGCCAATGCTACTTTAACCGGTCATGCAAGGATCGGTACCAGCATGCTCTTCACTAATGGAAGAATACAGTTGAGTACTTTTAATATGACCATGGCTGCAGCCGCAACAATGACCGGCCATAACAGTTCAAGATTTTTTATCACTAATAATACAGGAAACCTCGTAAAGCAAAGTCTTGCCGCAGCATTTACTTTCCCGGTTGGATTCAGCAGCACTGAATATAACCCGGTAACAATAACCAATGCAGGTACGGCTGATGATTATAGTGTCCGTTGTTTACAGAATGTACTGGCAAACGGAACGAGTGGTGCAGTACTGACATCGAATTTTGCAGGTAACAGCTGGATGGTTTCAGAAGCGGTAGTGGGAGGATCTAATCTTACAATGACCGGTGAGTGGGCAGCAGGTGATGAACTGGCCGGATTCAGTCGTGCAAAATCAGGTATTGCCCGTTATAATTCAGGAACCGATTGGGATCTGCCTGCCAATAGCGTAGCAGCAGCAGCAGGAGCCGGCCCCTACACAAGATTGAGAAGCAGTATTACCAGCACCGGTGTTTTTGCAGCTGCCGATCTTGACCAGGTGAATGCGGCGAGATTGAACCTGAAAGTATTTTTAAGCGGCCCTTATTCCGGTGGTGTAATGGGCGATGCATTAAGAACTAATAGCGTGATACCTCTTAATCAACCATACAGTGCTTCCCTGAATGCATTCTTTAACCGTTCCGGAAGTGTTTATGATGGAATTGCACCTTTTAACGAGACAATACCGAGCATCGCTGTATTGGATGTAGCCGGTACCAATGATGATATCGTTGACTGGATCTATTTATCATTACAGGATGGCGCAGTCCCTGCTACAAAATTGCAAACAAGAGCTGCATTAGTTCAGCGTGATGGTGATATCGTAGAGTATGATGCTGTTAGCGCTACTTATATTCCTGTACGTCTGCCGATCAATGCCGATGGAAATTATCATTTGGTAGTAGGACACAGAAATCATTTACCTATCAGGACACCTGTATCACAATTATTACAGGATAATGTAACATTCACTTATAATTTTACAACTGCACAGGCACAGGCTTACCAGGATGCTGCAGTTCTTGCATTGCCTGCTCCTAATAATAATGCTGCGATGAGAGATATCGGCGGTGTATTTGCGATGTGGGGTGGTAATGGTAACAGCAATACGACAGTAAGAGCAAGCGGTCCGCTGGCGCAAAATGATTACCTGTTCCTTATCACAACCACATTAGGTGGTGATGTGAACCTGATCCTTGGCCCTCATTACAACACTGCTGATTATAATATGAGCGGTACTACAAGAGCGAACGGTCCATTAGCACAGAACGATTATTTATTCCTTATCTCAACTATGTTAGGTAACGACGTTAACCGCATCATCTCTCAACATCAATAAAACCAGAAGATACTAACCATGAGAAAGATATTAATAGTAGTAGCTGTTATGTTGCTAGGCTATAGCAGCGAGGCGCAGTTTATCCAGGGTTCTGTCAAAAAAGGTGCTGCCTATAATAAGCTGGATGTGTACTTCAAAGCGAGCTTTGTAAGTAACCCCGGGGAGTACATCAACTATGTACAGTTTTCCCTTGCTATCCCGATCTCAGCTTACCAGGCAGGCGTAGTAGCATCACTGGTAACGGTGGGCCCGTTTGCCCCACTGGTATTTGCACAAGGAACCCAGTACACACAGGCTTCCACGAATGAAAGGATCTTTACATGGGTATGTGTGAACCCTGCCATTACAGCGATGTCATGGACAACAACGGAGTTCATAGGAGCCACCGTTACATTTAATGGCGGTACTGCCAATCCACAGGTTAGAATGGTTGATTATACCAATGGCGGTGGTGGTGGCAACTTCAATACTTATTTTGCGATCAACTCCACCCAGCATGGTGGTGATGTAACGAACTATGCCGATCTTTTTTATGCAAACCCGGGAGAGAGTACCGAAGATGTATATATTGGTGCGGGAGCGAATACAGGAGACCAGTTCGTACAAACCATTCCATTGGTGAGCCTGCCGGTAGATATATTAAGCTTTAGTGGTTATCGTTCAGGATCAAGGAATATATTGAGTTGGACAACATCAAGTGAGCAGAACAATAAAGGCTTTGAAGTACAAAGAGCTACTGATGGAGCTACCTATACAACACTTGGTTTTGTGAGTTCACTGGCCCCATTTGGCAACAGTGCAACTGAATTGAATTATACATTTACGGATAATAGTCTTGCAGGCAGTAAGCAATATTATCGTCTTCGCCAGGTGGATTATGATAACCACAGCAAGTACAGTAATGTGGTATTGATAAAGGGAGACAGGGGTGTGATCATGACGATAGGTGGAATCTTCCCTAATCCTGCAACAAGTGTAGTGAATGTGATAGTGGATGCACCGCAGAAGGATAAAGTAACATTGGTCGTAACGGATATGTCAGGTCATACAGTGGCGCAGAAAGTAGCGACGGTACAGCCAGGCAGCAATACAGTTGGTGTAGAGATAGCAACATTGTCCAGTGGTACTTACCTGGTGAAACTGATCTGCCAGGCAGGCTGTGAGTCGGAGATCGGCAAGTTTGTGAAGCAATAGAGAAAGAGTCGTTAGTCCTGAGTGGTTAGTCAGGAGTCAATATAATTTTGAGATTCCTTCCTGGTAGCAGGAAGGAATTTTTTTTAATAGTACACTCTTGTTCTTTGAACCTTGTGTCTTGTTCCTTATTTCTAATCCAGCACAGAAAGGCTTTTGCTAATGATCTTTACGCAATCCAGTATTTGTTCTTTAGTAATTATCAACGGGGGTGCAAAACGGATCTTATCTCCGTGCGTAGGTTTGGCCAGCAATCCATTCTCTTTTAATTCAAGACAAAGATCCCAGGCCGCTTCTTTATTGGTATGCTCCACAACGATCGCATTCAACAATCCTTTTCCCCTGATGATACTGATATGAGGCGATCGCAGTTTTTCTAATTCACTCCTGAATAATTTACCCATCGCTTCAGCATTTTCAGACATTTTTTCGTCTTTCAATGCCTGCAATGCGGCGATCGCAACTTTACATGCAAGAGGATTACCGCCATAGGTTGATCCATGTTCTCCCGGTTTGATCGTGAGCATGATCTCATCATCGCAAAGCACTGCACTGACCGGCATCATACCACCGCTCAATGCTTTTCCCAATAATAAAATATCCGGCCTTACATCTTCATGATCGCAGGCCAGCATTTTACCTGTACGGGCCAGTCCTGTCTGGATCTCATCAGCGATAAAAAGAACATTGGCTTCTTCGCATAATTTTTTTGCTTTTTTGAGATAGCCATTGTCGGGAACGATCACGCCGGCTTCTCCCTGTACCGGTTCTACCAAAAAACCTGCAACGTTCTTGCCAGCGAGCGCAATCGCCAATGCATGGATATCATTGTAAGGGATCATTTCAAAGCCGGGCATAAAAGGCCCGAAATTTTTCCTCGATCCCTCATCGCTGCTGAAAGATATTACCGTTGATGTACGGCCATGAAAATTATTGCCGCATACAATGATCGTTGCCTTGTCTTCTTCGATCCCTTTTACCTGGTAAGCCCATTTGCGGCAAAGCTTGATACCTGTTTCAACGGCTTCCACACCGGTATTCATGGGAAGTACTTTATCGTAGCCAAAATAAGCAGTGATATACTTTGCATATTCTCCTAACAGGTCGCTGTGAAAAGCCCTGCTGGTCAGCGTTAGTTTTTTTGATTGTTCAATAAAGGCGCTGAGTATCCCGGGGTGACAATGCCCCTGGTTCATCGCCGAATAGCCGCTGAGGAAATCATAATATTTTTTCCCGTCAACATCCCATACAAAAACTCCTTCGCCACGTTCCAGCACAACGGGAAGAGGATGATAATTATGAGCGCTGTATTGTTCCTCGAGTTCCAGGTAATAGGTTGTCTTTTCTGACATATCTATGATCGATCGCATAAAATAATAAATTGAAATGGAAAGTTGAGAATTGAAAATGAAAATGAAAATGAAAGCAGCCATAATTGGCTGCGCAATAGATATTATCCTCGATGATCGAGAAGGTCGAGGTTAGCGGCGAGAAAGCGTTTATGTAAAATGCAATTCATCGGGTGCAAGATACATTTTTAATTTTGGATGTTAAATGTTGAATTTTAAATTATCTTGGTTTATTAAGAAGTGATCATTTGAACAATAATTATTTAACACTCAACGCTTAGAATTCAGCATTCATTGCTATGCCCCGAAAAAAAATACTCTGGCTCTGTAGTTGGTATCCCGGTAAAACAGAACCGTTCAACGGCGATTTTATCCAGCGTCATGCGCAGGCAGCGGCATTGTATAATGATATTCATGTGATACATGTTATGGGTGATACCACCGGGGTGATAAAAGAAACAGTAACGGAAATAAAAAAAGAGAACGGGCTGACTGAACAGATCGTTTACATTAAAAAATCAACAACAGCATGGGGGCGTTTCAGCGGTCATTATAAACTGCTTTATTTATACAAGGATGCTACCAGGAAATATATAAAAGAAAATGGCAAACCGGATCTTGTGCATGTACATGTGCCGGTGAAGGCGGGGATATTTGGTTTGTGGATGAAAAGAAAATATGGCATTCCGTATGTACTAACCGAACACTGGGGTATTTATAATGAAGTGGCCGACCTGAATTATACCGGCCGGAATAATCTGTTTAAAAAATACACAAAGAAAATATTCGAACAGGCTGCGAAATTCATAAGTGTAAGCCGGTTCTTAGCGGAAGGAGTGAACCGGATGGTAATAAAAAAGAATTATGAAACAGTGCCGAATGTTGTCAATACATCTTTATTCTTTTATAAAGAAAAACCTGCCGGGGCTTCATTCCGTTTTATTCATGTATCCAATATGGTGGCATTAAAAAATGCGGAAGGCATATTGAGAGCATTCAGGTCATTGCAGGAAAAAAATAGTAATACGACATTGATAATGGCCGGTGATACCAATGATCGCATTCGCCAGTATGCAGCCGAACAAGGGTTGTCGGCCGATAAAGTTATTTTCAAAGGAGAAATTCCTTATCAGCAAGTGGCGGAAGAAATGCAGCAGGCGGATTCTTTTATTTTATTCAGCAATATTGAGAATTCTCCCTGCGTGATCGGGGAGGCGCTGTGTTGCGGGCTACCTGTCATTGCCAGCAGGGTTGGTGGTGTGCCTGAACTTGTGAATGAAACCAATTCCATTTTAATAGAGGCCGGTGATGAAAATGCATTGGTGAATGCTATGCAGCAAATGATCGGGAGCAGAATAAAATTCAACCCAAAAAAAATAGCTGAAGAAGCGGGGGCTATTTTCAGCTACGATGTTGTTGGAAAAAGATTTGATGAAATATATGCAGATGTTAGATAATAGATGATAACTAATAGTTAATAGTACCTGCAGGTTTAATATCCGTCAACTATTATCTTTCATCTATCAGTTAATATTTATCCTTTCAATTTTTTTACCAACTCCACATATTCCTTCATCGCATCTTCCGAAGATCTTCCTTTCAATCCTGCCCAGGCTTCATACTTGGCTTTATTCACAAAATCAAATGGATTGAAAGGCGGATCGGTATTCACGTCCCCAATACTTCCTTGTTTGTATAAAGAATAGAGTTGAAGCAAAACATCATTGCCGGGTTTCTCCGGGAGATTCTTGCTGTCGGCAGCGGCCTGTTCAAATTGTTGTTTCAGATCCATATTTTATTTTTTAATACTTGTATCCAGGAAAGTTATTGCGTTCTTGCATTATCAATAAATATTGCTTTCACATCATTTTTATTATTGATGGTCTGGTAAAATTCATCAAGGTATTCCACCAGTTCTTTTTTATTACGTGATGTCATGTAAGGAAAATCCATGATCAGCGAATTGATCGAAGCTTTTTTTGCCCTGAATATATCCAAAGCGATCTGTAACTCTTCCATGGTCCTTGGAAAACCCCTGTACACTCTTTCTTTTACCGTTTCTGTTCCCAATACTTCGCTTGGCAAAGCATAACCTGCATTGACAAAACCTGAATGATCGAAGTCATAAGGGATGGCATAGGGAATTGCCTGTTGATTCTTTTTATAAATGAGTTTGATATTATGATTGGCAGGAACAGACCAATCGCCGTTGCTGATCATGTATTGAAAAAGAGACACCATCGTCATCATCTGCCGGTTAGTGCTCTCGGTTAGTATTTGAACTTTCGCTCTTGTTTCGCAGCCAAGTCTTTGCGCAAGGTTATCATCATCCTCTATAAAAAAAGCATATTGCGAAAAAGATCTCATCTTGCCGCGGCTATCCTGGTAATTCACTTTTACAAGTCTTACCCGGAAACTTTTTTCTTCCAGCAAATTATATGTTTTATAAGCAAGGTATTCTTTCAATACCAGTTGTTCGTCCGAACTGCTGTTGGCACAACCGATCACCAGTTTTAATTTATGCAAAGGAGAAAGACGGGTGGAAGTTGTATTCCGGAAGTTGAGCAACAGCGGTGGTATAACGCATTTTTCTCTTCTGAAATGTCCTCTTGCCGCTACACGGATCGTTTCATTGATCACGGTGCTGTCAGGAAAACGAAAAGTGATGGTAGCCGGCTGGTATGTTTCATCGCCTTTGGAGTTTTGCAGGTTTCTCATATCAGTGTTCAATGTAACATCGATAACGCCGGGGTCGGTGAAAAACTTTATGCTGTCAATTTTTTGTGCTGCTAATGAACCTGCCGTGAGCAACACTACTAACAGTATTTTTATTTTTTTCATTTTGATAGTGGTTAAAACTAGTAAATACCAATTCAGAAAATTATAAAAGAATTTTTAAATGATCTCCTGGCTATTTCATTACTTCTTCGATCGGTTTTCCTACACAGCCGCTTGGCATTTGTATATGCAATAAAGCGGCAAGCGTTGGAGCGATATCGGTCATTTTTACTTCTTTATTTGTTTTACCATGTTTGATGCCCCATCCAAACCATAGCAATGGAATATGCGAGTCATAAGGATTCCAAAGACCATGCGTGGTACCCACTGTTGACCAGGCATCAATGTATCCCGGTTTCAAAATGACCTGGATATCACCGCTGCGGGAAGGGTAGTAGCCATTATTCAGCATTGCCCTTACATCGGGAGGAAGCGGTACATTGTAGAGATCATCAATAGCAAATATTCTTGCAATACCGGAATCGGAAGATAGTTTGTCAACGATCCATTTTGTCACTTCTTTTTTTGAAAGTTTAGCTGAATCAAGCGATGAGTGGTTAAGGTGCAACTGGTAATTCTCATCCGATAAAATGATATTGCCGATATTATATTTTTCTTTGAGGTCTTTATTCAGATCGCTCATCATTTTATTTGTGTACACACGTCCACCCGGAAGCCTGTTCTCTTTCATGAACTCGGGTACATGCGCTGCGCCATGATCTGCAGAAAGAAAAACAGTATATTGATTTTTGCCCACTTTACTATCAAGAAAATCGAGCAGCGTTCCTAATTCCTTATCCAGCCTGAGAAAACCATCTTCCGCTTCAACAGAGTTGGGGCCAAATGAGTGGCCGATATAATCGGTAGAAGAAAAACTGATGGCAAGGAAATCTGTAATATTATCGGCACCTAATTGTTCTGCAGTAATGGCGGCCTTGGCAAATTCACTTGTGAATGTATTACCCATCGGTGTTGTTGCGATCTTTCCATAATCCTTGCCAATAAAACCTTTCAGATCATAAGGGAATTTTGTTCCGAAAGGTTTTCCTTCATATGTTTTTTCATCCGCTGTACTCTGCTCGTATGTATTGGCCGGGTATAACAGGTTCCAGCCGTTCTCATAATATTTATCAACTTGTTTTAATGCATTGAAATCAGCTACCCATTTTGGTAATTCATTCATGTAATAGGTAGAAGTGATCCAACTGCCTTTTGTATTATCATACCAGTAAGCTGCATTGGCGCTATGACCTGCCGGTAAAATACCGCCCCTGTCTTTTATGGCGATACCGATCACTTTGCTTCTGAAGTTTGTGGCAAGCCTGAGTTCATCGCAGATCGTTGTTACGAGCATATTCTTCGGGCTCATTTTTCCCAATGCAGAATTAGTACCAACTGTATTGACTGATCTGTCTTCGGTACAATACACAGCACGCATTTGATATTTATCCCACCAAAAATTCCCGGTGATACCGCTTACCGCAGCCACCGAGCCGGAATAAATGGAACTATGACCGCAGGCCGTGATAGTAGGAGTATAGGGTATCATCGTATTCTCACAGGTAAAACCCTGGTTCAACATTCTTTTAAAACCACCATTGGCCGCATACCTGTCATAATAACGGTAGAGGTAATCCCAGCGCATCTGGTCAACGACAATGCCTACTACTAATTTGGGCCTTTGAACACCTTGTGCCTGTGAAGAAAAAGAAAATGCGAGTAATAAAGCCGAAATAAAGAGCCTTTGCATGAATGAGTATTTTAATGTCAACAAATGTAAGGATTACTCTTTTAGCCGGAGGAATGACGTTGTGAAATCGTTTGGGTTGCAAACGATATTTTTAATTGCTTATTTGTTTTGCCTGTAGTTTCCAGAAGAGTAAAGAGGCCGCGATCGATAAGCCGCCAACGATCCACCATAACAGGTTGAATCCTGCATGTTGTGCCAGTTGTGCGCCGCCCAATGGTCCCAATGTTTGTGCTGCCGACCATGCCATTGTGTACAAGGCCGCATATTGCCCACGATTGTAAGTTTGCGTACGGCTGATCCAGTAACTATTCATAAAAGGCATGGAAAGGATCTCCCCAAAAGTTATCATGATGATCATGCTGCAGGCGATCGTTACGGCATGGCCGGTAATATTCAACAATAAAAATGATAAGCCCACAATAAAAACACCGACGCTGATATAAACCATACTTCTTCTTTTCCCATCCAGCTTATAAACAAGTACCATTTCCACTAAAGCAATAATGATCCCGTTGATCGCCATCAGGAAACCGATAAATGGTTCGGAGAAATGAAGATCTTTTTTAAAATAAACAGGCAGGTTGGTAAATAATTGAAAAAAACAGGATGCAAATAACATGGTGATGAGGACAAAAAGCAAATAGGTTTTGTCCTGGTATGCAGAGCGGGCAACGGGTCCTGTATTATTTTTTTGTAATGAAGGTTTATAATCGACGGGTTTTAGAAATAACCACATTACCAATGCCGCAACAATATTGGTACAACCATCCACCCAAAATAATAATTCATAATTGATATGCGCTATAAATCCTCCAAGGCCGCTGCCGACGGCCCAGCCGAGATTGATCGCCAAACGATTCAATGCATAAGAACGTGTACGGTTCTCTTCTTTACTATAAAAAGCGATCGCAGTTGAATTCGCAGGACGAAATGCTTCATTCACAAAACTGAGTAAGAAAGTGAAGATGCAAATAAGTTCATAGGTTTTCATTTGTCCCAGCGCAAAAAATAAAACACCGCCACCAAGAAGCGTCATCATTTGCACCGGGTAAAAACCGATCTTGTCCGTAAGCCTGCCGCCCAACCATGCGCCGCTGAATGCGCCAGCGCCAAACATGCCGAATACAAAACCTGCTTCCCCAATAGTAAATCCCATTTTATCACTGGTAAGATAAAGTGTCATAAAAGGGATCACCATCGTGCCGCTGCGGTTGATGAGCATGATCAGCGAAAGCAACCAGGTTTCCCTGGACAATCCCGAATATGCATTACGATATGTTTTGGCAGTAGCGCTTATCATATAAGTGCGCAAAGTTACCGGATACAAGTCATTTGCAGTTAGTGATGAGTCGTTAACCCGGTCAAAAAGATCATAGTTTCCTGAAAAACTTATAAGCCTTCCATGCAAGAAAGAATTTTTTAAAATTTAGTAAACCGGCTTTATACCTGGCAACCCTTATCTGCCAATTACACGATTGGAGTAAGAGTATTGAATTTCTTGCCTATATTTATCGTTCAAATAATAATCAAGTATGAAGAAATATTTTATCCTGTCTGCAGTTGCTGTTGCAGCGATCGTTTTTGCCAATTGCAATCCCGGAAAAAAAGTAACGGACGGAACAGATAACCCTCCACCTGTCGCCAAATCAACATATGAAGGAACACTTTCAACAGTTATTGTAGCCAATTGTTCTCCCTGTCATATTCCTGCCAAAAACGGCAAGAAAAAAGCGTATGATAATTTTGCCAACGTGAAAACAGATATTGACGAAATGATAAAACGAATGGAATTGAATCCAACCGACAGGGGTTTCATGCCATTCAAGGGCACGGCTAAATTACCTGACAGCACCATCAACCATTTTAAGAAATGGCGTGATGATGGTTTGCTCGAAAAATAATTGCTAAGAAACTTTTTTAGAATAGTATCGGTCTGCTAATAATGATATTGGCAGGCCGATCGCTATTATAAGGATACCCGCACCGATGCATGTGCCCTTTAGCCTGGCCGGGGTGAACAATGCTTTTGCATGTTCGCCGAGATCCTGGTTAAAAGCCAATGGCACGACCAAAAAATTCATGATGCACCATACAAAAAGCGCATACACGATCCCGGCCACCCATTTATCTTTTAAAACAGATCTTACCGGGTGAAAGAGAACAAAAAAGATCAGGCTCCATATCGTTGCAATAAGATAGTGCAGGAAGAGACCTACTGCCGCCCAGCTATACAATTCACCTGTAGTGGCTGTTTTTTTGAACAAGGCGCCGGCAATAACACGGAACACTTTTGCAGGATTATCTTCCCTGTTGATATAATATTGGATACTGGCTGCAGCCGCATCTAATGTTCCGGCAATAAGCCCGGTGATCAGAACTGCTTTGATGAAATTTTTGGTGGTGGCCATATTATTTTTTTATGCTGACATATTCTTTCTCTTTAATGCTGCAAGCTTCGTGTAAAAGCTGATTTTTAATTCCATGAGAACGGGGTCGCAGAGTTTGTACCTATTTGTTTTTTCTGCGTTCACTTAGCTCTCTGCGTGAAATATATATTCATCAAAAATGATTTACGGATAGGGCACAGGCTCCAGCTCCAATACCTGGTGTATATGATGTTCAAGATGTTTTACATAATCTTCGGCCAGCCATTCAAGCGTATGCAGTTCGCCTGTCATGCAAGTACGCTGCAGCATTTCTGCTGATGTATTGTTTAGTATCGAAGAAATATGCCAGTTCAACAGGTACCAAAGCCGGATAAGGCTGAGACTTTCGGCCTGCTGGTATCCTGCAATAGCAACCCATTTTTCCTGGTCATAATTAATGGTGGGTGTTTTTTCATATTGTGCTGTAACGAATCGACGGATATTAGTTTGTGCGGAATCGATCAAATGACCAATGATCTCTTTCTTGCTCCATTTAGCAGGAGATGGTTTGAATAATAACTGTTCTTCCGGAATTGCCTGCAACGCCGCCATATGCCGGTCAATGATGGACACCAGTTTTTCAGCAGTTGAATTCATGCTTAAAAGATAGGGATATTTGAAAAAAGTCCGGCATTAAAAATGTCCTGCGGTAAACAACTCTTCAAAAAATGAACTAACTTTTCATGTATGAAAGCTATACTGATGATCATAGGTTATAGCGTACTGCTTTCCCTGTCGATGTCACATACAGAAGCGGGAAAGGAAAATGTACACAAAAATATTCCTGCTGTTCCCTACACGATCCATTCTACATCACAGGTAATGCCGATGTTACAGAAAAAATGTTCGCCCTGTCATTTTGAAGGCGGTAAGATGTATGCAAAAATGCCATTTGATAAAGTGGCCACGCTTATTACTCACCAGGCAGGCATGCTTAAGCGTTTGGAGAGTGAGAATGAGAAAGAGTTGTTAAAAAAATTCATCCGGGAAAATGTAAATGATAAATAATCTTCGCAGTAATAAAACCGGATTTTAGTAAATTGCATTCTTAATTGTGGAAGTTATGAAAATGATCACCGGGTTTATTGTATGTCTTGTGTTAGTTGCGTTTAGTTGTCACCGGGATGATGATACCCCCAGCAATAAGCCAGCAGCTAAATTCAGTATTTCAGGATATGAATTGCCGCTACCCAATCCTGTCAGCTTTATCAATATCTCTTCAAATGCTACCAGCTATGAATGGAATTTTGGCGATGGCAATACTTCTACACAATCCAACCCATCACATGTGTATAGTGCAAGAGGGACATATGTTATCAAACTTAAAGCAACAGGACCAGCCGGAGTTGATTCTACCTGTAAATTACTAACGGTAGAAACGGCTGCCCCGACAAATAAATCTGTTTTTTCTTATTTCCAGGAAAAATGTGTTGGCACACCGGTAGGCATTTCTTTTAAAACTATCAATCCTGCCTCTACAAATCCTGTATGGGATTTTGGTGGCGGAAATATAAGTCTTGAAAGAGATCCTATTTTTCAATTCCTTCTTCCGGGCGATTATACCGTTAAATACAGTACACAGTTCGGAAGTATAAGAGATACGCTGATCAGGATCATTCGTATTGATTAAACGGATCAGTTTGTTAGTTTGCCTTTCCCGTTTTTTTCTCTGCTAAGGAAAGGATATAATTATAAAGTGTATTGAAATTTTCAGGCTTTCCTTTCTTAATTCCTGTCGTGGCACTTTCACTTACTTCGTGAGTTTGATCACCCCATTTTAAAGTTATGGATGTGGTTGGTTTATCATACACGATTGAACCCGTATTGCCGGATGCCATATTTTTAAAATGAGTGGTATTGATCTGCTTCACCAATTCATCCATTTCATGCCGGCTCATCGTAAATGAAAGGGTATCTGCTTTGGATTGGAGCCAATGAATATATTTCCCGCTCCCGTTTTTTATACTTACTGTTTTACTTTCAGGAAACATACCTCCGCCATGATAGCTTATTATTTCCATATCCTTTTCCCATTTTACCTGCGATCCGCTTTTACAGGAAAAACAAATAATGGCAATTAAAGTCAGGAGCCACCACTTGTTGAATCTGCTTGCCATGTTATTTACAATTATGATCTAGTTATTCGACTTATTTGTTCTTGCTGCATTACCACCCCACATACTCCAGCCGGTGATCGCTGCATTGCCCGTGTTGATCGCATACATCTTGCTATTCACCGTTGTTACAAATATCCATCCTTTGTCTGCAATAGGCTGATACCTGACAGGATCTTTGACCTGGTATTTGTTAACCACTTTTCCCAGTTTTGCATCCATCACCAGCACTTCACCACTCAGCGTTGCAATGATGATATAACCATTTGCATATACAGGAGGCGTGCCCATAAAGCCACCCTGTTTTTTCATATCACCTTCCAATCCATATTTCCAACTCACTTTGCCTGATGAATCGGTACAAACAATTTCATCACCCATGGTATTGTATAAAAATCCATTGTTGTATAATGCTCTTGATCCCTGGAAGGATTGAAGTGTTGCCACATTCGATTGGCCGATATTTACATCAGCTGCCTGCCAGTTAGCTGTAGAAGGGGCGCCGCCGGAGAAACCATTGCCGGCATCCATTTTCATAGCTTCTGATTTAAGACCTGATTGAGCCTGTACTTTATTATCGAGGTATTTTGCTTCTTTCCGGTAATAACTTTTTTGCACTCTTCCCATTCCTCTTACTACTACTTCCGATGCTACGCTGTCTTTTGCATTATCAGCACGGCGGCTTACGATCATTTCACCATTGCCATCAAATACAGGCGCCGATGTAGCTCTCATCGCTTTTGCTTCGAGTATCTCACCTGTTTTTTGTTTTATTTTATATAGTCCACCGGAAAATGTTGTTACATATAAAAGATCGTCTTGTGCAACAGGAGCAGACATGATATCACTGTCGATCCATTTTTGCCAGAGGATCTCACCGCTTTTCAGATCAAATGCGATCATTACATGTGTTGGAAAAATGCTGGGCTTTTGAGTTGACGTATCCATTTTATTGGTGGCCGGCTGTCCTTCATACCGTGCAGGATAAGAAGTGTACACAATCCCATTGGCGATCGTGGGCATTGACATCAATGGATCACCTAACCAGTATGACCATCTTTGTTTTCCTGTTAAGAGATCGCAGGCAAAAATGGTGCACGATTCGGTATTGAAAACAATGATATCGTCTTCAATGGCCGGGGAAGAAGGACCATCATCATCAAGATTAATGGCCCATTTAAGCTGGCCGGTAGCTGCATCGAATGAATAATATTGCTTGCTGCCAAATCCACCGCTCAGGTAGATCGAGCCTTTGATAACAGCAGGTGTAGGTACATTGGTATTGTTAGGAAGCTTGATACAAAATCCATCCGCTGTTTTTTCATAATAATTATCAAGCGTCGTAACTGTTACATGACCTTTCCTGAAATCTTTTTTAGGTTTATAACGATCGTCATTATTCAGCGAAACGATCAGGGGTAAAATATCTTTTTCATATCGTGCAGAATCGTCTTCAACAAGAATGGAACTGGGTTTTGAAGAATTGTTATGATCGTTTTTCCAGGCGGTCAGAACGATAAAACACAAGATAAAAGAAGCGGCAAGCAGGATGATCTTTCTCATGGCAAAATGATTTGTCCGAAGAACTCCTTCGGAGTTGAACACTTGGGATGCAGCGACCGGGTCTTTTGCATACGTTCAACAGGGTAGTGGTTGACGGTAGCAACGAAAAACCCCGATGATCAGGAGGGATTTCGACAAGGTGTTTAAAAGCTTTAACCTTATTTTAAAGATTGATGGAAATAAAAAAGCCGCCTCGCTTTAGGCGAGACGGCTATAAATTTCCTGGAGGACTTAGAACCTGCCGCGATCTTTGTCACGGCCATCGCCATCCCTGTCACGACCATCACGGTCATTCCAGTCACGATCGTTCCTGTTTTTCATTTCCCTGACGCTGATATTACCAAAGTAATCGATATTGATAACAACATCTTTCCTGTTAAGACGGAATGCAGAAGAAGCGATCATTCTTTCAACGGGTTGTCTTCTTGATAAAATGCTTCCTCTCATTTCAAACACCTGGATGGTATGACGGCCATCGTAGAGGTTGGAAAGATTGATACTTTGATTGCTGCCAAAATAAGCTCTGCCGTCAATTACTATTTTGTAATTCTTCATACTGTTCACAGTAACGGTAGGTCTTCGGTCGGCTGCAAAAACAAGGACGGTCATTAAAAGTCCTGCTGCGAGTGTAAAGATCTTTTTCATGGTACTCAATTTTTATTTTCTGTACTGCAATCCCGGGCTTCTTGCGGTACGGTTATTTTTAATTGCCCGGTAGCCTGTATATTTCAAAGCAAATGCCAGTGTACCAAAAATGAATAAAAGAAATGTTAAGCGATGTGCTGAGCAAACAAAGATCAATGAAACGCTTGCTGGCAGCGGGTTTGCGAGATGTTATTTTACGTTAAGAGAATATAAGGAATCGTTAAGAGCCAATGCAACAAGAGTAATCATATTACAATTCTCTAAATAATTGCGAAGATCGATCCTGAAAAAAGTATCCGTCGGCTTATGATAATCGATATGATCTTCGGTGCCGAAATAGAGAAAAGGAATTTTTTGAAGATAGAAAGGATAATGATCGCTGAGGCTGGTCCAGTCTTCACGGCCGCTTCCTTTATCATGTCCCATTAATATTTTTGTATTCGTCCGGGGTTGAACCTGCTCAATGATCTTTTTCAAAGAAGGATAGTGATGAATGCCGCAGGCAACTATTTCATTATCGTCATTCCTTGCGATCATATCAATATTCAAATTGAAAACGATGGATGATAATTGCAGCGAGCCCGGTAATTGTTCAACAAAATGGTTTGCTCCTTTCAAGCCGGTTTCTTCGGCATCAAATGCGGCAAATATCAATGAATAAACAGGCGGATGTTGTTTGAAATATTTTGCCATAGCCAACAAACATGCAGTGCCGCTTGCATTATCTGAAGCGCCATAATAAATACTGTCGCCGATCCTGCCGACATGATCATAATGCGCACTGATGACGATAAACTGCTGCGGGTGTTTTGTTCCTTTGATCCAGCCGGTGATATTATGGGCAGTTACCAAATTACCTTTACTATAAATATCAAATGGCTGGATAAGTGAATTATCAAAACTATCCAGCCCTGCTTCCCGCATCCGGCTAATAATTCTTTCAGCAGCCCTTTGATGACCGATAGTGCCGGGTTTTCTTCCTTCGCATGTATCGGATGATAAAAATTTAAGGTCTTCGATGATCTGCATACTGTCGAGTATGCGGACGGGCATAACTGCCGATCTTTCATTTAGTACAGCTCTTTGTTTTGCCAATGAAGGATATGCTGGTGAATGCGATGAGAAAACAAGAAACAGGATGATCGCAAGCAGTAAAACAGGTATGACGAATCTCAGCCATTTCATTTTGCCAGGTCTTTTTGCATGACTATAAAATCGAAAGGAGCCGATGCTGTTCCGAAGCGGCTGTTTTCAAAAGGCTGGTGCTCGCCGGTTTGATGATAGCCTTTTCTTTCATACCAGGCTATTAATTCATGCCGGATAGAAATGACCCGCATATAAATGGCCGGGCATTTTTGTTGCAAAGCATATTCTTCAGCAGCCTGCATGATCAGTTTGCCAATGCCTTTGGCCTGCAGCGAAGGATCAACGCTTAACATGCCGAGATATATCTTATCATTTCTTTTTTGAAGAAAGACACAGCCTTCGATCAAATTATTTTCATTGGTGTATTTCAGGAAAACGGTACCCGGTTGTTGCATCAGCCGGTGCATATCTTTCTCATCCGTACGCAGTTCGCCACTCACCATATTGGCTTCTGTTGTCCATCCTTTTTTGGATGCGTCTCCACGATAAGCGCTGTTGAGTAACGATACAAGTTGCGGAATATCTTTTATGGATGCGACGGTGACAGGCATACATGAAGATACAAATGATCGGTATTTTTAAAAAGGAGACCAATATGAAATAAATCAATAACCGATTATAGTTTTCAGCTTTCCCCATAATTCAGAATCAAAACTGGAAAGTGCCAGCTGAACATTGCCCGCCGGTTCACCTATACGTATCACTACCAGTTTTTGCGAAGGCACTATATATACTTTCTGATCATTCTTTCCCAATGCAGCAATAAGATCGGGCGGAGCTGTGGGAACCAAATTACCACTGAAGACAAATTGTGTTTGCGGCAGCATATGCGCTGTTTTACCATTGAGCCACCAGAGATATCCATAAGATGGATTGATATTTTGCGATGTATTGACCATCGCATTGAAATAATTGCTGTCGGTCATTAAAGTAGTTTGATCCCATTTGCCTTTGTTCAGCACCAGTAACCCAAACCTTGCCATGCTTCTTGCATTACTGTAATATACATTGAGAAATCCCGTATTCACCCAGGCGCCATTCATCCCAATGCGGCTCCTGATCTTAGTGTTGAAATAATTATTGTATGTCTGTCCCGATGCGATCTCTATCACTCTATACAATAATGTATAAGCTGCATTGTGATAAGCCCATCTTGTTCCTGCATCTGCTTTATAAATAAGACAGGAAGGCGAAGTGCAGTCATCATCCGGAACAGCATCATCCAAACCAGTGGTCATCGTTAACTGGTGACGAACCGTAATAAGATTTTCTTTCGCCAATGGTGCGGATGTCCAACCTGTACCAAGGTATTGCGATGATTTATTATTGATATTTAAAATACCATCTTCCTGTGCAAGCCCCGTTAAAAATGCGGTGAGTGTTTTACCCGCAGAAGCCCAGTACCAGAGACTGTCGGTTGTAAAAGTTCCGAAATATTTTTCCTTTACGATCTTTCCATTCTTCAGTATGATAAATGCTTTTGTATTTTTTGATTGCAGGTAAGTATCAAGATCATTCAGCAACGTTACATTCCAGCCAAGCGATGTGGCAGTTGTTGTTTGCCAATCGGTGCCGGTCAATGGAGGAAAATATAATGGTTCGGGTGCCGGGGTAACTGGGTCGGTATTCGTTGCGCTTTTCCCGCAGGAAACAAGCAAAACAATTATAGTTATAATTGAAGACAGCCGGGCTAATTTCATTTAGGTTGGTTTTGAACAGGCATTGGATATGATTGTTGACTGCAAAGTTTAAACAGGCCGGTGATCAGTATGAATTATTCTGAGTAATAAAAAAGCCGCTCTTGCGGCTCCGGGTGAATTTTTTTTATACAGGCTATCAATTTTTTTTCTCGACTGCTACTGTTGGTTTGCTGTCCAATGGAGCGCCAACAGCAATATCGCAACGATGACCGGGTTTTCCATGTTCGGGATTCATTCCGGCCGCTGTTACTCCATCCGTTTTTACCGGTGTTGCCCCGGCAGGTAATATCGGTGTTACTTGTGGAATAGATGTAGTTGTATTGACCGGCGAATTCATAGTTGGCGTTGTAGTTACGCCGGGTGTAGCGATGGGTTTGCTATCCAGTGGCGCACCCACTGCAATATCACAACGATGCCCGGGTTTACCATGTTCGGGATTCAATCCTGCTTTACTTGTTGCCGGAGCCATGACAGGCGTCGAAAGTGTTTTTTGTATATCAAGAGGCTGCGATGGAGTAATTGTTACCGGGTTATTCGTCGTGGGATTACTGGCAGTGATCGTTGGTGTTGCTGATGCGGGGCTGTTAAGCGGAGCGCCCACAGCAATATCGCAGCGATGGCCCGGCTTACCATGTTCGGGATTAAGACCGGCGGCCGAAACGTTTGTTGCCGGTTGTGTTATTGTGCCGGGTGATACAACAGGCAATACAGTATTGGTATTAGTTTGCGATTGACCCGGCTGTTGGGATTGATCTCCTACTTTGGTTGGGATATTAAGATCAACTGGCTTATAGCCGGATGATCTTCCAGGGCCGGAAGAATTATTACAAGCTGCCAGCACTACGATGGCAATGATCAAAACAGGGGTGATTTTACCGCTCATATCTTTACAAATTGAGCAGGGAAGTTAAGCAAGTTTTGGGAGAGAGATCGAAGACATTCTTTAGAAGGCGGAATTTAACTTACCGCAAAGAGGCTAAGTAAATAAGTTGCAAAGAAATATAATAAACCAGGATCGATCCTGCTTAGGGACTTTGCGACTTTGTGTGATACTTTTAGGCATTGATCATTCAGGAAATGACAGTAGGATCGGTAGGGGAAGCATTGGCCGATCTTCGTCTCCTTGATTCTATTTCTGATTGGATAGCCCTGATCGTTAGGCTGCATTTTGCAAAGTCTTCTTCGGAAGATCCTTCACTACGCATCTTTGAATATTTATCGGTTTGAACTGCCAGTAATTCTATAATGGCAGCCATTTCCAATGATCGTAATTCCTGCATGGTTATTCGGTTGGGGAACCGCGGGTAAAACTTGTTTGAAATACACAATTATCATGCAAGAGTGATTAAAAGATTACGTGTGTTTATCCACCGGCGTGGATTTTTAACAGGAGATAGTTGTAGTGGGAAAATTATTGCCGGGTTGATAAAAAAGAGCAGGAATCTAAAATTTATAATTTCTAATATGCCTGTATAATTGTTTTGCAAGCTGTCTTTTTATAAATAAATGTGACGGGTCATCGAAGGAAGGAACAACATAGGCTTTATCAATAGGCGTATGTATAAAATAATCGATCCTGGCAAAGAAATATTTCTTTTCCTTCCATAAGGCCAGTTCCTTTATGTTTTGTTGTTTGTTATAATCCGTAAGCAGGGTATTATCGCTGGCAAATAGTTGCAGTGTATCAATTATTCCCTGGATCCATTCAAGCGCCACTTTTTTTTCTATCAAACCTTTTTGAAAATAAAAAAGTTCTTCATTGAGCATTTCCAGGTATTCAAAATTTACTTTTGGATCATTTCCCTGCGACCATTTTCTAAAAACATCAATGCAGCGATGCATGAGCTGGATATTGCGGATATTCCTGTTAGCGATGTATTCAATTATAATAAAGATAATGGCAACTGCGCTTATCATTGTGGCGAAGTATGCGCCTATTTCGTACCAAGGTTTATCGAGTAAGATGATTCATGCTGAAGTTTCAATTTAGGATCAGGAGTAGCAATTTATTAAGCTCTTATGTATTGCTTTTTTATTTTTTTGAACCAATATCGTTTTAAACTTAAATGTGAAAATCTTAGCCTGGACCCAATGTCTCATATCTGGTAATCTTTTCTGAGCCAAGTGAAGTGCCAGATGGTGCAAGAAATTCAGCCTTTATCACAATATCTTTAAATACAGCAATAGTAGCTTTATTCATAATTGTTACCTTCAATCACATTCTACGCCAATTAGATTTTTACTGAATGATTCCATGGAACTGAAGATACTTATTGTGATAATCATTTCTGTTCGCCTAATGTTTGCCAATTAATTTCTTCAGGAGTTTTCTCATATGTATGAAGATTGGTATTTGATATCAGAGCCAGAAGAGTATTCGTCGTGGGCATTTTATTGGACTTTCCAATTAGAAATCCCACAACTCCTATAATAGCAAGTCCCAAAATTCCAGGCAAAAGAATTTTTTTTCTTCGTGGAGACTTACTGGAATTTGTTCATTTATTGTTGGGAGTGGGGGAATAGCTGATGATAAAGTGGAGTGATTTTGCCAATATCTCTTTTAATTCATTTATTTCTTCTGTTGGTCAAAATAGCCAGTCTTATTGTTATTTTTCAATAGTTAAACGACAATTGTATTATTTCTGTAGTTATCAATTTCAATAATTTTTTATAAATGATTTAATAGTCTGATGAATATAAAAATATGAAAAGTTGAGTAGATTACCGAACGTACAAGAGTGCGACGCAACAGGCGATGCTAGTAGTACTGAAGTTGGGCTAATACCCTTCGTCTTCTCTCAGGATAAGATTCCTCGCTGGTTAGAATAACGCCCTCGACTTCGCTCAGGGCTCGCCTAAAATCCGTACCTTCGCCGCCTCGAAAATCAGAGGTTTAGTACATGAAGAATATCCGCAATTTTTGCATTATCGCACATATAGACCACGGCAAATCTACCCTGGCTGATCGCCTTTTACAAAGCACCGGCACTATCAGCGACCGTGAAATGATGGACCAGGTTCTGGATGATATGGACCTTGAAAGAGAAAAAGGCATCACCATTAAAAGCCATGCGATACAGATCAATTACAAACATAAAGACGGGCAGGAATATATCCTTAACCTGATCGATACACCCGGCCACGTCGACTTCAGCTATGAAGTAAGCCGGGCACTGGCTGCCTGCGAAGGATGTTTGCTGTTAGTGGACGCCGCTCAGGGTATACAAGCCCAGACCATCAGCAACTTATACCTTGCAATTGACAATGACCTTGAGATCATCCCGGTCATCAATAAGATCGATATGGAAGGCGCCATGGTGGAAGAAGTAAAGGACCAGATCATCGAATTGATCGGCTGTAAAGCCGACGATATTTTATTGGCAAGTGCCCGTACAGGTGTAGGTGTAGAAGAGATACTCGAAGCTATTGTAAGCCGTATCCCGGCGCCGACAGGCAAACCCGATGCGCCATTGCAAGCATTGATATTTGACAGTATGTTCAATTCATTCCGCGGTATCATTGTTTATTTCCGGGTAAGAAATGGTTCGATAAAAAAAGGCGATAAAGTAAAATTTGTAAGTACAGACCAGGAATATGATGCGGATGAAGTGGGTATCCTGAAATTGAAGATGACTGAAAAGAGTGAAGTGAAATGCGGCGATGTAGGCTACCTTATTACCGGTATCAAAAATGCGAAGGAAGTGAAAGTGGGTGATACTATCACCATTGCCAATAATCCTACACAGGAGATCATCAAAGGTTTCCAGGAAGTGAAGCCGATGGTATTTGCGGGCATCTTCCCGGTGAATACGGACGATTTTGAAGAGTTGCGTGACTGTATGGACAAATTGCAATTGAATGATGCCTCTCTCTCCTTTGAATTAGAAACATCGCAGGCCCTTGGCTTCGGTTTCCGTTGCGGCTTTTTAGGATTGCTGCATATGGAGATCATCCAGGAAAGACTGGAAAGAGAATTCGATCAAACGGTTATCACCACGGTTCCTAACGTAAGTTTTATTGCTTTCACCACGAAGGGAGAAAGGGTCGTTGTTAATAATCCAACCGAATTCCCCGATCCTGTAAAAACAGAAAGGATCGAAGAACCTTTTATCAAAGCACAGATCATCACCAAACCGGAATACATCGGCAATATCATGACGCTTTGCCTGGGCAAGCGGGGAATTTTGATGAATCAAAGTTACCTGACAACAACCCGTGTAGAGTTGTTATTTGAAATGCCATTGACCGAGATCGTTTTTGATTTCTATGATAAATTGAAATCCCAAACAAGAGGATATGCTTCTTTCGATTATCATCCTATCGGTTACCGGGAAGCTGATATTGTAAAAATGGATATTTTATTGAACGGCGATAAAGTGGATGCATTGAGTGCATTGATACACCGCAGCCGTTCGCAGGAGTTTGGCAGAAAGCTGTGTGAGAAATTGAAAGAATTAGTACCGAGACAACAATTCCAGATCGCTATACAGGCTGCTATCGGCGCTAAAGTAGTAGCAAGAGAAACTATTTCTGCGATGCGTAAAGATGTTACCGCCAAATGTTATGGTGGTGATATCAGCCGTAAACGCAAACTCCTCGAAAAACAAAAAGAAGGTAAAAAGCGGATGAGACAGATCGGTAATGTGGAAGTGCCGCAGGAAGCTTTCCTGGCTGTTTTGAAGTTGGATGATTGATCTTTGAATTAATAATTATTAATTAATAATTGTTTCCAAAGCAAGTATATCTTCTCTGATGAGAAACGCTGCACATTTGTAAATGCATTATCACACATTTTTTTTCTTTTTTCTTCTTCATTGATCAGGGATGAAATAGCATCAGCCAGTTTGATCGTGTTTTCTTTTTCGACCAATAAACCATTTTCATTGTGAAGGATGATATGTTTTGGCCCTGTTTCGCAATCAAAAGCGATACAGGGAAGCCCGGCAGACTGGGCTTCGAGCAATGTCATCGGGAAACATTCATTGCGGGATGTCATCACATAAAGTGAGGCATTAAGATATTCGTCTGTGATATTGGGATGAGCAGGCGGCTGGAGCAATAATTTGTTTTGCAGGCTTTCTTTTTCAATAAAACCGATAACAGCATCTCTCATTTCTCCGTCACCGATCAGTTTCCAGGTCCAGCCAGGATGTTTGTTCAAAACAAGTTTCGCTGTTTGCAATAAATAGTCGATCCCTTTTACCGGTACCAAACGGGCAACGGTGAGGATCCTATTATTGGTCAATGGCGATCTATTATCAGCCGGCTGAATAAAATTAGGAATGACGCTGGTGTTTGGATTAACCGATGAGAATAGTTTTTGTTCGTCGTCATTCAAACAAACTATTGCATGTAGTTTTGGATAAGCCGCCCTGAATAATTTTTCCCAGAAATTATTCCTTTTTAATTCATGGTAATGATGATGTTCCCATGCGATCAGTTTCGATCTTTTTCTTTGACCGGCTAATATGGCGGCGCAGGCAAAAGGATATTCCGATGCGATGACAAGATCCGGCTTTAATTGTTTCAGCATCCTGCGGAGCTTCAATACATCACTTAGCAACCTTATTTTTCTTGTGATGGGATTTCCTTCTCTTGTTATGCCAAAGGATAAAGCCTGCTGTAATATCGCAACAGGAGCGGCGATAGGATAAAAAATATCTTTTGTTTCGTCGAGGATCAATAATGTTACTCTGTGTCCTTTGCCGGCAAAAAGATCGGCGGTATTTACAACAGCTCTTTCAATACCTCCTGCAAGATCGAGACGGGAGCAGAGTATAACGATATGATCGGCGGTGGCAGGCAGTTGGAAATAATTTGAATGCTAAATATACCAAGACGGTGTGAAAGTACTGATCGCAATTTTTTTTTCACATAGGATCATAGGCGTATAGATACACATAGACGGTCTTAACTAAGTGTATCTATGTTTTTATTGTGCCTATAAGGGAAAAATTACGCCAATAGAATTGAAACCGGCTGCTACACATAAGAGGGTTTTCTTCATGATTAATTGTATTTTCGGCTCTAACTTTTATTTTGAAACTTTCACAGATCATAAACGGCCCGCTTAGCCTTCTTGGATGGAAGATCATCCGGAGATCAGGATTGGAACTGGTGAACCTTTCCGACATTGAAGAGGATAAAAAATTTCTTTCGATATATAAAAAGATAAAAGATCATACGATGGTCGGCATCGAAAGATGCTATGCTTTATACCAGGCCATACAATATATCATCAAAAATAATATTGCCGGCGACTTTGTAGAATGCGGTATTTGGAAAGGCGGCAGCAGTATGTTAATGGCTTATACATTAAAAGATGCCGGTATTACTGATCGTAAAATATATCTCTACGATACGTTTGAAGGGATGACAAAGCCGCTTGAAGTGGATGGAGAAGAAGCAAAGGAGCAATGGGAAAAAGGTGTTACCGGTACACATAATACAATGTGCTATGCGCCTCTTGATCTTGTGCGATCGAATATTAACAGCACGGGTTATCCTGCTGAGAATATTATAATGATCAAAGGCCCGGTTGAAAAAACATTGCCGGGAACCATTCCTGTTTCTATTGCATTATTGCGGCTGGATACGGATTGGTATGGATCGACCATTCATGAACTGCAACATCTATATCCTTTGTTGGCGAAGCATGCTGTGTTGATCGTAGATGATTATGGCGCCTGGAAAGGTGCAAAGAAAGCTGTGGATGAATATTTCAGTGCTGTTCCCAATGTATTTGCAAACAGGATCGACTATACCGGCAGGATCATTATCAAAAATTAATCGGCGCATGATCCGGCATGCTGAAGCGACCCGGATCATTTAATTACGACTACATGAAAGTATTGATCGTTTCAGAAACTTTAAATGAAGGTGGCGCTGAGATATTCGTCCTGCGACTCGCAAAACGATTGAAGCGATCGGGTGTAGATGTGACGGTACTCAATATGAATGCGGCTTACGAGAATAAAGAAATGACCGCACAATTTTCTGAAGTGCCGGTTATAAGAATGAAAATGCCATTAACAAGAGTTATCGATAAACTGGATCAATGGCTGATGCGGTTAGGGATCGATCTTTCTATTAAATACTTTTTCCAGTCGAGGATCATAAAGAAAAAATTCGCCGGGAACTATGATATTATCCATACGAATTACAGCCGTATCGACCATTTATTTGCGAAAGTCAGGAAGAAAACAAATTCTTTCAAACATTTGATAACGGTGCATGGCGATTATTCGGATCAATATTATCGTTCGGAGAAAAGAGAACAGACAGGTTGGCTGGATCCCAAAAAGAAAATAGAACTGATCGCTGATACCGTTGATGAGATCGCAGTGGTATCGGAAGAGCAACGAAATTTTTTTACTGCTGTTTTTAACGTATCGTCTCAAAAGATCCATAAGATATATTACGGCTTCGAATCCACGCTGGTGATAAACGATCAGGAAAATAAAAATACCGATCTTACTATCGGAATGGTGGCAAGAGGAACGGCACAGAAAGGCTGGCAACTACTCATCGATGCTTTTCTGAAACTTCCTTCCGGCAAACTGGTATTGACAGGTGGGGGTGAATACATAAATGAATTAAAGGAAAAGTATAAAGATCATTCCACTATTTCATTTACCGGGTTTCATCCGAATCCTGTTGAAATTATAAGGTCATTTGATGTTTTTGTATTACCCAGTTTGTATCCATATGAATCATTACCTAATTCTATCATTGAAGCATTGTATTGCGGCAAACCTGTTATTGCCAGCAGGGTGGGAGAGATCGAAGCGATGATAACAGATACGACAGGCGAACGGGCAGGATATGTTATTGATATAACTGATAAAAATAAAGCCGTCGAAGAATTATATCAGCATTTACTTTATTTGTCTCAACACCCGGAACAGGTAAAAGCTCTTTCTGTAATTGCGCAGCGCTGTTTTAATAAATTCAGTATGGATGTCTGTGCAGATGCGTACACTAAGCTGTATCAAAAAATGCTTCAGTAGATCGGTTTTGGTTTTTTGCCTGTCAGTTTTTGCCACCTGATCCGGGTCATTACTTTTTTTGCCAGTGCTTCGTTAATGTTCTTCCATTCAGTGTATGATCGTTTGCCAATGTTTCGTTCAGCCAACCATCCAAAATTCAAATATTGTAAGGCAAAAAAATTGAGAAGCTGCTGTTTGTCTTTTATACCCGGTAGATTATAAAGAAGATCAAGCAACATGAAATAATCCTTTCGTTGTTTAACAGGATCGACAGGACGATTTAGCTGACTGTTGCCATGTTCATTGTAATGTGAAAGAGGTAAATGACAATAGCTGATATTATACCGGGCCCCTAAAGAAATAAACAAATACCAGTCGCCGTAATAAGTAAACTCTTCAAGTTTAGGGGCGATCGCCGAAAGATCTTCTTTTTTGAAAATGGCAGCGCTGCTGTTATTAATGATATTGGTAAACTGCAAATAGTTGTTTATTTCATCGATGCCGTTTGCATTGTAATTCTCCGACCAATGAGCGGTTTTATAAAAACTGTTTTTCCAGTCGGAAAATCTTTTAAAAGAATTCATAGCTGAAACGATCTTGCTGTCGCTGTAAAATAATCCTGTTCCGGGATCGTTATTGATCGTGTCAAAAGCAGTTTGTAAAAAATCGGGTTCGGCATTGTCATCGCTTTCGGCGATCCATATCCAGTTGCCTTTTGCCAATGCAATTCCTTTCATCCATTGTTTAAATGGCGAACCGCTATTGGCATCGTTAAAAACAAGGTGACTGACCTTTGGATGATCAATATATTCTCTTAGAATTTCTTTGCTGTGATCCGTGGAACAATCATCCAGTAGTATCAATTCATAGTCCGTGAATGTTTGTGATAGAACCGATTCGATCCTTTGTTTGAGAAAATTTGCATGATCGTAATTGGGTATAATCACCGAGACCTGTATCATACTTTCTTCTTTTTACCGGCGAAAATATCCCTGAAAAACTTAAAAGGCGACAAAATAAAATGCCCCGTTTTATAACTGGCAGATGAGCGTATCGCTTTTTCTTTTTCTTCCACTGCTTTATTGGCTATGGCTGCCGCATTAAAGATACTTGGTTTGATGCCGGGTAGTTTTTCATCGGAAGCCAAAGCAATAAAATAAAACGGCTGCGGATCAGCATCCGAATTTATTTTACCGAAATCACCCGAATGTTCAATTATATCTTCGTCGGTGATCAAAGAAGAATACAAAGAATATTGGTTTAATAATTTTACCTGTGTAAAATATTTTTGAAGCAAAACTGTGAATTCATCTCCCGATAATTCTTTTAAATGGAATGGATTTTGCTGAGCTGTATTTCCGGAATATTTATTCTTATTCGGTGTAGAGATGATGAGCAGTCCGCCCGGTTTCAAAATTCTTTTACATTCTTTCATCATCGTTTCATGATCAGAAAGATGTTCGATGGTCTCAAAACTTACAATAATATCCATCGAATTTTCCTGTAAAGGAATAACGGTTGCCGAACCGGTAAGAAATCGCAGGTTGGGAGCAATGTATTTTTTAGCCGCATTGTCAATAGTGCTGCTGTCAATATCAATACCAGTTACTGAGCCGGCCCTTTTTGAAAGAAGATGTGAGCCATAACCTTCGCCGCAGGCAAGATCAAGAACCGATCTGTTGGTAACAAGGTCGAGCGATATCGCATAGCGATGTAAATGCTCTGCGGTGGTTTCACCCCAGATATTTGTTTCCAGTCTTTCGCCTGTCCATTGTTGTTTGTTACTCATTCCGGTCAGGATATTTTTTTTAAATAACCATTTACATTGAATGTTGCATTCGGCCCAAACAGATCGCACCATTTACGATCGATGATAAAATTATTATTCTGTTGTAAAAATTCTTTGATCGCTTTTTGCGGTCCGCCGTTAAATTGTTTTGCGATGCCCAGTTCCGTTACGATCCCATCCTCTGCAATAAAATAAGAACCTTTGCTGATAAAAGAAGAGAATTTTTCAAGCGCTGCCAATACATCCTCATATTGATGTGAACCATCATCGATCACCAGTATAGTTGAATACTTGCCGAGGCCGGATACATCATAATTCACCAAACCATTTTTAAAAATCTTTATCCGCTTGTGCAAATGCAATTGATCATCTTCTTTATTGGAAGGAAGATCGATCGTATGTAATTCGCCGCTTCCATTCAGTTCAAGAAGATCGGCCAGGTAAAGAGAAGAGCCGCCGGTATGTGTACCGATCTCGATGATAAGATCAGGTTTTATATCCATGACGATCATCTGGTATATCACATAATCAAACGGACATTTGATCGCTTTGACACCTTTATAAGTTACCTTATGATGGCCCGCATCAATATCTTTTAGTTTAAAGTTTTTATTTTTCAATAAACCCATCATTGTTTTACCAATTCCCAGTTTAATAAAGGTCTTACAACGCCCGGGAAATCGTCTGCATAATTTCCTCTTGCTGTTTGTTTCGAAAAGTCGGTAAACATTTCAAAACTAAGTTTGCTATGTTCATGTATCAATACATCAAGCGGGTTGGGTAAAAATAAGGCAATGCTTACAGTGAAAATCCCTTCGGGCAGAAGATTGGCAGGTATCCAAACCGTAGCAATATATCTTCCTTTGTTCTTACGGTTATGACCTTTGCCTGTCATCACATCATGCGAATTGAAAATGTTTTGCTGTTCCTGGTTAAAGACATTAATGCCATGCGTAAAAGCAATATCATCAACCATCACTTCATATTCCATGTGTACAGCCACTTTTTCCGTTGTATCAAATCTTGAACGAACCCCGCCATTTTCACCGGCGATCCAGGCTTTGTGCAATATGACTTCTTTATTATGCGAGGCCGATCCATTCTCCCAGCTTATTTCCGCATTTGTTTCGAGATGTTTTGAAACATATAAAGAGATGATCTTTTCTGTATTTCCTTTTTCAACAACTTGTCCATTATCCAGCAGGATAGTTGATGAACAGAATTTTCGCAGGCTATCCAAATTATGTGTGACGAATAAAATAGTGCGGCCATGTGTTTTACTCACTTCTTCCATTTTGCCGATACATTTTTTTTGAAAGGCAAGATCGCCTACCGACAACACTTCATCGATCAGTAATATCTCCGGCTCCAAATGAGCGGCAACAGAAAATGCCAGTCTCAACTGCATTCCTGAACTATAATGTTTGAGAGGTGTATCAATGAATTTTTCTACGCCACTGAAATCAATGATCTCCGCCAGTTTTTTTGTGATCTCAGTTTTTTTCAAACCCAGAATAGAACCGTTGAGATAAATGTTTTCACGGCCGGTCAACTCAGGATGAAAACCTGTTCCTACTTCCAATAGACTGCCCACTCTTCCACGGATAATAGCAGAACCGGTAGTAGGAGGTGTGATGCGGCTGATGATCTTCAGTAATGTGCTTTTGCCTGCGCCGTTACGGCCAATGATGCCGATCCTTTCGCCGGGCATGATATCGAGATCTATATCTTTCAACGCCCAGAATTTTTCTTTCTTACTATCAGCGCCGGAGAAAATATTTTTTAAACCACCGGTAATTATATCTCTTAATGCGATATAAGAATTTGTGGTCGCCAGTTTATACTGTTTGCCAAGATTCCGTATTTCAATTGCGGGTTTCATTTATACTATATCGGCAAAGTATGCTTCTGTTTTTCTAAAAAAATAAATGCCGGTGATAAGGATGATCAGCGTACTCGCTATGCCGATCAGGATAATATTTGTATCGGCAATACCGCCGGTAAAAGCCGATCTGAATAATTCGATCGCGGCATTGACCGGGTTGACCGCTAAAATATATTTCAACCATGATTGCTGGATGGACTGCAGCGGGTAAATGACCTGTGATGCAAAAAATAATACTTGTAAAAAGAAACCAATGGTATAACGGAAATCACGGTATTTGACATTCAATGCAGAAAGGAAAGTACCGGCGCCAAATGCTGCAATAAGTATGATAAGAATGGCTGCCGGGAAACACCATATCGCTGACCAATGAACCGGTTGTTTATAAATGAAACAAAAAATAATGAAGATGATAAAGCCCATCATGAAATCGAAAAGGGCAACCAAAACCGATGAACCGGGTATGATAAGACGGGGAAAATAAATCTTATTAATGATACCTGCATGCTGGATCATACTTTCGGCTGCATGAGCAACCGAACTGCTGAAAAGATTCCAAAGAATTAAGCCGGCTAAAACAAAAACCGGGTACTGAATGATACCTGTATCGATCTTCCATGTTTTTGAAAAAAGAAAAGTGAAGATGGCCATCATGCCCAGCGGTTGCAGCAAGGCCCAGAACACACCAAGGTATGCCTGTTTATATTTTACTTTTATATCCCGCCAGGTGAAAAAATAAAAAAGCTCCCTGTATTGCCATACTTCTTTTAGACCAAAAGAAAAACCAGCAGGCGGCTTTACTACTGAATGAAATTTTTCCATTAGCCATAAAGATAGCTATTGGTTTTTAGTTTCTGGTTTCAGGTTTCTGGTTTCACGTTATCGTGCTACTGTAAGAATCTCCGGATATAAACGACCCAACTTTAAACCAGAAACCAGAAACCTGAAACCTGAAACCTGAAACTATAAACTAGTTATCATAATTAATTACCCGCTTATCATTCTTCTTATTCTTGTCTGTTTTTTCCTGGAGTTTTTGTTCATTTTTATTTCCCTTCGAATCCATCAGGGGATCGCCGACCGGCGCCTGGCCATCTTCCAGTTTGAATGTAAAAACTTTATCAATGTGTACCCATTTACCGTTTTCCCATTTAAAACCTTCCTGGTCGCCATCGGGTACAAAGGACCATTTATTATCAGGTGTATCATCTTCAGAAATAAGATGATCGACCAATATCATTTGCATTTCTTCGACATAATTAACAAGCACCCTTGCATTTTTTTTGAATTCGATATCGAAACGATATTTTGCAGGTTTGGGAATACTGTCTTTGGCATAAGAGAAGAACGGCCCGCCAAATACGGGTTCATTCTTTTCATTGAATGAAAGCACTTCGATCCATTTTTTACTGCTCATGGCGCTGTTCCTGTCGAACCCAAAAAGTGTATAATAGTTTTTACCATTGTATTGTGTCTTGACGATATTGTAATAAACGGCGCCGATCCAGTTCATTCTTGACCGAACCGAATCCTGCGGTTTCTCGGTGAATTCAGACACATCTCTCAATGGAAATAATTTCATTGAGCCATCCGGCGTCCGCATTTGTATAGCACCTTTTTGACGGGAATAATATTCGTCAAAAGCAATGCTCCATGTTATGATGCGAAAAGAAGTATCGGGCGCATATAAATTAGAAATGCCGAGCACCGAATCGAAGCGGTAATAGTAAGAGTTCTTTATTTGCAAAGCCCTGACAAGGGTTCTTGTGAAAATACTGTCAGAATACATACGGTCTTCCGTTGTACTGTCGGTATTAAGATACATGGCCCATTCCTGCAAGGAATCTTCTTTGGCCCTGATCCTTTTCAGATCGGCTCCTGTTATCTTTTGAGAAAATGCAGTTCCGGCAAAGGAAACAAGCATCAATAAGAGAAGAGTTATTTTAAACAGGTCTTTTTTCAACGGGATGGCTTTTAATAACGGCAAAATTACAGTTTAATACAGATGAAACTAACGTCAAAAGGGTTGTAAAATTTTGTGAAGGCTGTTAAACCTGCCTGCTATTGAGCAGGGCTTTGGCAAAATCGCTTATTGTTTCAAAGCGAAGGTCGATATCAGGGTGGGGAAAAGCAGTTTCGGGATTTGTAGAGGCAATAAATACTGTATAAATACCGGCATTACGGCCAAAACGCATGTCGGAAAGTTTATTCCCGATCATTAAAGACCGGTCAAGACCGATCTGCTGATCACCGGCCTTTGCCCGGAAAGCCATACCGGGATTGGGTTTCCTGTCCGGGTGTTTATTATCGGTGCTGGTACAATAATAAACATTGTCGATCCTTCCGCCGCCCGCTTCAATTTCCGCTATCATATTTTGATTGATATGTATCAATTCATCTTCGGTCATTAGTTCACGGCCAACGCCCCGTTGATTGCTGATGACATTTATCTTTCCGAATTTGTCGGCGAATTTTTTAAAAGCATCTGTAGCACCATCATAAAATTTAAATTCCTGCCAGTTACGGATATAATCTTCTTTTTTTTCATGATTGATGATACCATCACGGTCGATGAAAAGTGTCCAGCTTTTATCGATCGTTTTCAGATCAAGTGGAGGTTTCGCAAATTCTGTTTGCGCCCGGCTATAATCTTCGGGAATGCCAATATCAATAAAATATTCATCCTGCACCGAGCCATATAAACGATAGCTTTCATTTTCGAGAAATTCTTTTTCAAAAGAAAAAACAAGGGGCCAGTCATTTTTTATAAAAGACATGGCGTTCAGAAGATAAGTTCCTCCATTGATATTTCCCTGCTTGCAAAATTGCTTTTCGCGGAATTTGCTGATACGACCCTTTTCATCAGTTTCTACAATACCATAACGGTCAAAATCAGTCATGGGTTTTAAAGCCAGTGTAGCATCAGCTGCATTATCATAATGCATCCGGGCCAATACATCAAGGTTTATTTTAAAAAGGGTATCACCATTCGTGATCAGCACATTTGATTCAGTTGTCTTTCCACAGGCTAATTTAATAGCGCCGCCTGTTCCCAATGGTGAATCTTCAATTGAACATTGATAATTGAGCGTTGAGAATTGATCATTCAAATATTCTTCAATAGCCCCGTGCTTGTAACCGAGGGAAAAAATAAATCTTTCAATTCCCTGGCTGCGTAAATAATTAATGACATAAAATAGAAAAGGACGACCCGCAACCGGCGCCATACATTTAGGAAGACCGGGAACAGTATCACGAAGTCTTGTTCCTAATCCACCGGCGAGAATGATTGCTTCTGTAATATTCCCTAATCCCGTATTATGCGGGACTTTCGAAGACTCATTATCATTTGAAGTTTCTGTATTCACTTTCGGAGTTTCTGATCTTCTCTTTAGAGGCGGGGATACATGTTTTCTTCCACCAGTTGACAAACAATATGTCCAATAGTAATATGACTTTCCTGTATCCTTGGCGTATCAGCAGAAGGAACATTAATAAGATGATCGCTGATAGTTTTCATCTGGCCGCCTGTTATGCCGGTAAAAGCAATAGTGATCATTTGTTTTTCCTTCGCCGCTTCAAAAGCTTTGATGATATTAGCTGAATTGCCCGAAGTAGAAAGCCCGATGAGTATATCTCCTTCATTGCCGATACCATCGATCATTCTTGCAAACACAGCATCATAACCATAATCATTGGCAACAGCTGTTAAATAAGATGTATTGCAGTGCAATGCTTCTGCAGGCAATGCCTTACGATCGGTATAAAATCTTCCCGAGAACTCTGCCGCCAAATGCTGTGCATCTGCAGCGCTGCCGCCATTACCACAGAAATAAACTCTTTTGCCTCTCTTAAAAGCACCGGTAATTACACCAATTACATTTTCAATTGTTGTAAGCAATTCAGTATCCTGCAAAACCTGTTGCTTAACATTTATAGAAGACTCTATGATCTCTTTTATCTTATTCATAATTTGATTTAAAACCTAAAATCAAATTGAAAACCAAATTAAAATTAACAGCTTATATGGTCCAGGTCTTCAATCCATGCTCCACAAACTGGTAATTCCTGTGTTGCCCCCCAAAGTTCTCTAAACTTTTTATTACTTTGAATTTTGTTGTGCCCGGGCAATAAAATATCATAAAACCACCACCGCCGGCACCGGAGATCTTTCCGCCGGTAGCGCCTGCCTTCTTTGCCGTTTCATAAATATCTTCCATCAATGGGTTACTGATCCCTTCTGCCATTTGACTCTTTTGCTGAAAACCAAAATCAAGTATTTCGCCGATATCATTCAGCTTTCCTTTCAATAATGCTTCTTTCATCATTTGCGCCTGCTGTTTCAACTGGTGCATCGCTTCGATCGATCCTTCTTTTTTATCCGTTACATTCTTGCTTTGCTTTTTTATGATTTCTGCAGATTCACGGCTGGTAGAAGTATAATAAAGCAATAAGTTATTTTCCAGTTCGAATAAATGCTGTTGTTTTACACGCAATGGATTTACGATGACTTTATCATCTGCATAAAATTCCATGAAGTTGACACCACCAAAAGTAGCCGCATACTGATCCTGTCTTCCGCCGGCCAGGTCCAGGTCTTTTCTTTCAATATCATATGCATAATGCGCAATATCATATTCACCCAATGGCAGGCGAAGCATTTCTGTAAATGCACCGATGATCGCTACTACCAGAGTTGATGATGTTCCCAAACCCGAACCGGCCGGTGCATCAACAAAAGTCGAAAGCCGAAAGCCTTGTTCTTTGATGCCGTGATCTTTCTGGATGCGGTTATAAACTCCTTTTAGCAGGTCGAGTTTTCCATTGATGGGCAGATCGTTCGTCCAGTCGTATTGCTGTTCTTCATTACGGTCGATCGCTTCGAGAATAATTTTATTTTCTGCGATCGGTTCGATCGTTGCATTTGCATATAAAGAAAGAGTCGCATTCAGGATAGCGCCACCGTACAAGTCGCTGTAAGGACTTACATCGGTGCCGCCACCGGCCAAACCAATTCGTAAAGGAGCTTTGCTTCGATAGATCATATTAGATGATAACTGACAGATGATAACTGATAACTGTCATCTGTTAGTTATCATCTTTATTTTGCTAATTCGAATACTGAACTCACCAGGTTGCCCAGCTATACTTTTCTTTTTCGCTGCGAAGATGCGGAATAAAATAATCTTCTCCTAATTGATAGAACCGAAGAATACCATTGGCAATAGCTTGTGGATTGGGTTCTACTACCAATCCAACTTTTTCATCGGGTACCAGTGTGGGAAGGCCACCAACATTGGTAACGACCATTGGTTTTTCAAAATGATAGGCGAGAGGAGTAACGCCGCTTTGTGTAGCGTTGCGGTAAGGTTGTATCACGGCATCGGCCGCACAGAGAAAAAATTTTACTTCACTGTCGGGAATAAAATCCGTTCTTAATATCAATTGATCTTTGATGCCCGATCTTTCTATTTGTTCTTTGTAAGGTTTTTCGTCTTCATAAAATTCTCCGGCAACAAGAAGTTTGATGTTGGATGCCGGAGGTTGGAAATTTTTCAAATTCGTCATGGCTTCAAAAAGCAGATCGAGTCCTTTATATTTACGAATAAATCCAAAGAATAAAATGATCTTTTCGTTTTCGGGCAAACCCAAATGTTTTCTTGCTTCCGATTTTGAAATGATATCCCCGAAATTATCATACAAAGGATGCGATACCAGTTTTGCCGGTTTTGTTTTTTGAAATGTCCGAAGATCATTCATTACTTTTTCACTCATCGTAATAAAAGCATCGCAGCTTTTCAAAAAATACCTGGTAAAAGCTTTATCGCCGGGTCTTTTTTCATGCGGTATCACATTGTCGGCAATGCAAATGATCTTTGTATGTTTATTCTTTCTCACTTTCCTGAGAATAGTTCCCAATGCAGGTCCCATAACAGGTAGCCAATATCGAACGATAATAATATCGGGTCTTTCTTTTTTTAAGCGTCTCCCGATCTTTATCCAGTTAAAAGGATTGACTGAATTGATGACTGTATGAATCGTCAAATTTTCCGGTGGCGGTTCATCAGTGTATTGCGTTTTACCCGGAAATAAAAAGGATGGATATTGTAAAGAGAAAGAATAGATAGAACAATCATGTCCCTGGTCAATAAATTCTTTGGCCAGCCGCTGGTTGAAGGTGGCCAATCCACCCCGTAAGGGATGTGCGGGTCCTATAATGACGATCTTCGCCATTTATAAACCTGTTTTCTTTTCTACCAGGTAAGCATTACGGCCCGGTGAATTGCGGGAAATAAGTTCGCCGATAAAACCGGCCAAAAACAATTGCATACCAATGACCAATGATGTAAGCGCTAAATAAAAGCCGGGACGATTCGTGAGTGCAAAATCCTTATCGAGGATCTTTGAAACGATAAGAAAAACTGAAATGCCCAAGCCTACCAAAAAGAAAAGTGTTCCCCATAATCCAAAGAAATGCATTGGACGTTTGGCAAACTTGCCGACAAAACTGATGGAGAGAAGATCGAGAAAACCATTGACGAATCTTCTCCAGCCAAATTTTGATACGCCATATTTACGGGCACGATGCTCCACTACTTTTTCCCCGATCTTTTTAAAACCTGCCCATTTGGCCAGCACCGGGATATAGCGATGCATTTCCCCATACACTTCAATGCCTTTGATGGTCCTGTTGCGATAAGCTTTCAACCCGCAATTAAAATCATGCAGTTTAATGCCCGATACAGATCTTGTAACCGCATTAAAGAATTTCGAAGGAATATTTTTTGTAAAAGTGTTATCGTAGCGTTTCTTTTTCCAACCGCTTACCATATCATAACCACCTTCGATGATCATCCGGCGCAATTCGGGTATCTCATCGGGACTATCCTGCAGATCGGCATCCATCGTGATGACAACATCGCCGCTGGAGGCACGGAAGGCTTCATTCAACCCGGCAGACTTGCCATAATTACGCTGGAATTTTATTCCTTTTACATTGGGATTTTTCTTCCTGAGTTCTTCGATCACTTCCCATGAATTGTCACTGCTGCCATCATCCACGAAAATAACTTCGTAAGAATAATTATTTTCATTCATCACTTTTTCGATCCATGCCGTCAATTCCGGCAGCGATTCCGCTTCATCAATCAATGGTATAACGATGGACAGATCCATATTTTATTTTCTCCGGGTTAAAAGGGCTGAAACAACTGCAGTAACTCCTGCGCCAATGATCAAATATCCGAAAATTGAGCCGTAAACAATAACTGTGTTATAGCTCTTTTTATAACGGGCCACTTCGCTGTCAATCGTCGGAGGGAGCCTGTCTTTTTCTTTTGAAATAATTTCCCTGTAGGCTTTAGCAGATTCTTCTGCAAACTCCGGATGCATTTTATTGAATACAAAAGTGAAAGTTACCATCATCAGCGTAACAACAATAAAACATCTAAACCCCTGGCCAAAAAGTTGACCGAACCCGCCGGTGAAAGAAGAAGATTGCCGGAATACAAAAAGCGTCCAGATAATTCCCAAACCATAAATACCGTAAATGATGTATTGTATTTTTGAATCGGAAGGCTGATCGGAATAATAAATGCCCAATACAACAGCCATCATTAAAACGCCGGTTATAACTCCTTTTATAGCGGGTGTGATCCTGAGAGTCTTCATTAGTATTAATTAGCGAACATTATCGTTTCTCCATTGATGATACCGGCAACTTTTCCTGTCAATTCTTTGCCGATAAAAGGAGTGTTCTTTGATTTTGACCGGGTATTTTTTTCGGTCAATGTCCATTTTTTCGAAGGATCGAACAATGTCAATGCAGCTTTGCTTCCTTCTTTTATAGTAATTGATTCAAGCCCGAATATTTTTCTTGGATTGACAGAAAGCAATTCGATCCATTTTTCACTGGAGATATCAGGCAAAGCTGTTCGTAAAACGGCATAAGTAGTTTCAAGACCGGTCATTCCGAATTTGGCATATTCAAATTCCAGCACTTTGCTGTCATATTCATGCGGAAGATGATGAGAAGCGATGCAATCAACCGTACCATCGCCGATCCCTTTTTGCAAAGCGATCATTTCTTCTTTCGTTCTTAGTGGCGGATTTACTTTCAAATTAGTGTTATATCCTTCCAGGTCCTCATCGCTGAAGAAAAGATGATAAGGTGTAACGGAACAACTGATAGCAGCGCCGCTCTCTTTGCCTCTTTTAATATACTCCAGTGATTTTTTTGTACTGATGCCGGTGAAATGCAATCTCGATTCAGCATAACGGGCCAGTTTGATATCTCTTGCAACGATCAGTTCTTCGGCCATCGCAGGTTTCCCCGGTAATCCCAATTGAGTAGAAATGATACCTTCATTCATCAATCCATGCGGGTTGATACTTTTATCATCCGGTATTTGTATAATGATACCGTCGAATGCTTTTACATATTGCAATGCTTTTACCAGCAGCCCGGCCGATTGAATGCTGTTGATACCATCGCTGAAAGCAATAGCACCGCTGGATCGCATATCATACATTTCCGCCAGTTCATTTCCTTCGGTATTTTTTGTAACGGCGCCGATGGGATGAATGTTAACAGGCAATGACCTGCTTTTTTGTACCAGGTATTCAATACCCGATTTATTATGTATGCAGGGATTGGTATTGGGGATGATCATTACATCTGTATAACCACCGGCGGCTGCGGCAGCGGCTCCTGTTTCCAATGTTTCTTTGAATTCATAACCCGGGTCGGCGAAGTTGGCAAATACATCCACCCATCCCGGTGAAACGTGAAGGCCATCGATCTTTATTTCCTGGTCGGCTTTATCAGCAATGGTATTGCCGATCTTTTTGATGATACCATTCTCAATAAAAATATCGGTGATCTGGCCGTTAAAAGGGGAGGAGGGATCAACAACCCTTGCTTGCTTAATGAGTAGCTTCATTAAGGGGCGAAGATAAGGGATGTTTATGATTGATAAATAATCAGGCTCTATTATTTATAATCGCAAAAATTTTCCATTTGTTAGCCATTTTGATTGAATTTCTGTTATAACCGCTTTGACCTTTTTACCTTTTGTGCCTGTATTTGGTATATCTCTTGTTCTTACGTCCCCTGGTTTCAAATTTGTAAATGTATAAGGTGTAGATTGATAAAGGCTACCGTTTGACAAATAGACATTCACCTCAAGATTAATAACTTGGAAAACTATACCAGATAAAGCATTTTCGATAGTGATAGTACCATTATTAATCCCGCCAAGACCAATATCGTCATGATGAATTGATCTTACCAACCCTTCATTCATTTTTATTTGTTCAATTATTAAATCCTTATTTCCCTGTATTTCTGCTTCTTTTAGCTTTTGAGCTTCTAAATTCTTTTGATCTTCTCTTTCTTTCTCCTTCGAGGTTAATTCATTTACTTTTTGAGTAAGTTCTTCAATTTTTTCATCTTTTTTGTCGGCTTTATTATTTCCACATGATGAGAATATACATGCAAATAAGATAATAAGGATTTTTTTCATGGTGGTTTATTTTGGTTCTTATCATAAATCTATAATTTCCTTAGAATATCCGCATAAAAAAAGCTCTTTTTTAATTAGAACTTTCAAAAGTCGGGCAGACTGGATTCGAACCAGCGACCCCTACGTCTCGTAGTGCGCTACAGGGCTGTGCTCCTGCCCGAAATAAAGAAGATATAAAAAAAAGGTATTCATTTTTCAATGAATAACCTTTTAAAAAGTCGGGTGGACTGGATTCGAACCAGCGACCCCTTGCACCCCATGCAAGTGCGCTACCGGGCTGCGCCACCACCCGAACTTACCCCACGGCAAATGTAAGGTTAATGAGGGAAAATTTGAAACGTGCCGCACAAAACCATCACGCAAGAAACTCAAAAGGAAGCTATAAATTGTAAGACCTCAACTATCATCTATCCGCTATTATCTATCACCTGTTCTTCAGCGTATCCTTCGGCTTTTTATTCTTATTGAACAGGTCCTTGAGTGTTTTCTTGATGATGGATTCATCTTTCTTCTTGGATGTATCAGCAGGTGGATTGTTATTCTGCTGAACAGTATCTTTTCCGAAAAGCTTATCCTTTAATTTTTGTTTGAGACTGTCTTTTATCTTATCCACTTTCGAAACGATCGTATCTTTTGCTTTTGCTTTGAGGCTGTCTAATTTATCTTTTGCAAAATCTTTGGCCTGCTCTTTCAGGTCTTCCATCGCATCACCCACCACTTGTTTAAGATCGATCCTGATAGAAGGATTGGATAAAGTTCCTCCCACTTTGATATTCAGATCGATCATATCGCCGACTTTCAGCGGTATCCCTTTACCGGTTGCTTTGGAAACAAGATCATTGATCAATGTATTACCGGCATTGCCTAAATATTTTCTCGGCACTTTCATACCCACAACATATTCGATCGACTGATCGAAACTATGCGTACCGCCGATCGTCATCAGGATATCGTCGAGTTTAACATCAAAAGGTTTTACCAGCACTTTACCATTGGCGAATTCTATATAGTTCTTGATATCTTTTACACTGATCGATTTCAAACGATCGATCTGCAATAACGAAGCGATCTTTTCCAGTGGCGCAAATTTTTTCAATACTCCTTCTACCAGTAAAAGATTGCCTTTACCTGTCAGGCTTTGCAGGTCAGGAAACATATTTCCTTTCAGGTTACCGGTCATCGTTAATTCTGAATTCAGTTTACCGGATAAGAATTTCCCGATCGGCATAATGAATTGTATGGGGTTAAAAGCATTGAAAGCTTTCTGCACATCCATATTGCTGATAGCATAGCTCATGCTGATATCGGGCTTTGTCTTATTACTCTTTGTAGAATAAGAACCGTTCAGCAATATCGTTCCGTCCAATGCATCGGCCTTGATATTCTGCAATTTTACCGTTTCATTATTTAATAAAACAACACCATTGATATTATTATAACTCACTTTATCGTAAATCACCTGGTTTGCTTTTGCAGTAAGAGTAACATTCATATTCGCCGGAACAAGGAACGGCGATGAAGCGGAAGGAGCCGTTGCCGTTGCAGTAGTAGTTGGCGTTGCCGGCGCTGCATGCTGCGTGGTGCCTGTCCACGCATTCAGATCCATTTTATCAACGGATGCATTGATATTGCCTGTTAATGGTTCATTCTTCGCAATAAAACTGACAAGATTATTCAGCGTTCCATTCCCTGAAAAATTCGAACCCATATAATTACCCGAGAAATTCGAAAGGCTTGCATTCGTTGGATTGAAATTGGCCGTTGCCGTTGAAATGCTGATACCCGTTGGATAATCCGGCGTCACATATTTCATATTGCTGATAGTAGCCGTTCCATCCAGTTTCATTTTATCATACTGGCCTTTATTGATCATCTCTTTATTGCCGGTAAAACTCATATCCGCATTCAGCATACCATTCAGCGATGTGCCGGCAGGAAATGAAGCGAACTGTTTTGCATTACCCAAATTAAAACGTCCTTTTGCACTGCCATTAAAATTCATGGCTGTGACAGGACTGCTGAGTTGTAATGTAAAATCAAGCGGGTCGTTTCCCACTTCAATATGTCCTGATGAGATATTGATCTTTGTATTATCAGCCACTCCGCCTGTATTATCCAAACGGATACTCATATTGCCGTTCTTGATCGGTTGCGGAAAATCTTTTGATGAATAGAAAAGATTTTTTACATCAAAGAAACCGCCGGCGGCAAAGGGTTGTAATTTTTCCAATGCAGACATATTGCCTTTGGCATAAGCATCGGCATTTACCAGGCCCGACAATTTCGTTCCGTTGGCCAGCTTGATGAATTGTGATAACTGTGCGAGATCGACCTTGCCTTTTGCAGCCGCATCGATGTATTGAACAGTAACAGGGTTTTTATAAATGAACCTGAAATCGAATGGTTCATTATCCATTTCCAAATGACCGTTTGAAATATTGATGACAGCATTGTCGGGCAAGCCATCGATATTACTTGCTTTGAGATCGAGATTGATATTCTTAACCGGCTTCGGAAGATCGGGATATTTGAATGAGCCATTCTTCACTACCATATTCACATCATACGCCGGGAAACGGCCGGGAGCAAAAGTTCCTTTTACAAAACCTTCGAAAGAAGCTTCGCCGGTCGTTTTCAGTTTATCGAAATCCTGTTTATACACTGCCGGGATCATCGAAAGAATGTCTTTGAAATCATTTGTCGGCGATTTGAACTTCACATCCATATCGAATGTGCTGTCATTGATCATCCGGAAAAAACCATCAGCCGATAATTTGAGATTGTTCAAAACGATCTCATCTGTTTTGAAAGTATAGGTCTGCGTTTTTGTATTGATCTTGATATCGGTAATGATATCGGCTTTTGTATCGCTGAGATAAGGGATCGCATCCTGTATAAAAGTGGCTTCCTTCGCATGCGTAACAGTTTTCAGCGTGAACTCATCCGCAGTTATATCGCCGCTGCCGCGATGATCGACATCTTTCCAAGCGGTATAAGTGCCGGCCGATTCATCTTCGAAAACAATATAGCCATCGGTGATCGCATAATTCTTCAACGACATTTTAAATGCCGATACAGTTGTATCGGTGCTGCTGCCTGTACCCGAACTTTTTGCAATATCCCAATTGGCTTTGCCATCTTTTTTCATCCAGGCATGTATGCGTGGCGAACGGAGAAAAGCGCCGTACACATTTATATTTTTTCCTTTGATGACACTGAAAAGATTGGCGGATGCTTCTGTATTTTTTGCATACAATAAAGTATCGCCTTCAAATTCGGCAGCGCCAACGATCGAAAGATCTTTTACAATGATAGTCACTCTTGGAAAATGACGGAACAGGGAAAGTTTTACATCGGAGAAATCAACTTTGGCATTGATACTTTTATTGATCTCTTTTTTGACAAGCCTTGTGATCTGTTTTTTAAAAACGATCGGGATCAAAAAAGCAAGTACGATAAAAGATAATAAAGTAATACCCGTGATCTTTAGAATTTTCTTCAGACGTTTCATAAATGGCTGGTATTGAACGGTACAAGGTACGATTTTGCAAATATGAAGCCAGAAAGGAAACTTTGGAGAGAGGCTATTTAGAGTTTTACCAGGTAAAAGCGTTACCGTATGCACGAGTTTTGATTGCATTAAAGTTATTGCGTAGCTTAGTTATGCAGCAACAAATAGACTGTATGGAAGGCGAACTGTTTGAGATTTTTTAAATTATCAAGTAGCACAGTTCTTAAACGATCCATTTGACAGAGATGTCGCTTTGAAATAGAAGCGATATTCCCACAAAAGTTAAAAACCAAAATCATCCCGGGATTTTGGAATAGAGATCCATTGCTAAATCTTTTTAAAAGTGGAACCTGTAAACCACTGCCAGAAGCAAAAAACGGATCTGGCCTGGGTATGAAGCAGCATAACTGCTCATAGGCTCTTTTATTTCTAAGCTTTATTCACATGAACCAAGCATCAGGAAAGTAGAATAACCGAAACAGCTGTTCGGTATTTTTGTTTTACTCCATGCTTCGAAAGAAGGACGGTTTTTTATTGCCAGCTGGAGAATAAATCTACAAGCTGTGCAACTCCACCAACCTTATAACAGCGATGCAGCCGGTACATAATTATCCTTTAAATTTGGGAGATAGTACATCTGCATGAACAAGATCATCTTTACCGAAGAATTTTGCCAGCCGGAGAACCTGCACCCGTTTACATTGACGAGGCAGATACAGGATATCCGTGTCGGTATTCTTACTATCCGGGAAAAATGGGAAAAGATGCTGGGTTTGCCATCATTCGATAAAAAAGAAGATGATTATAAAGACCTCGACCGTTCGGTAAATATTGAAGATATAGCGGGCGATGACGTTTGCTTCATGATCCACGGAAATGTGTTACCTGATAAAGCATTAGTGAAAGCAACATTGAAATTAAAAGACGGCGAATTCATCAGTTCGGAAAATAGTTCGGGGATCGTTTTTCGTTTTACCAAAGAACAGATCAGGGAAAAACATAAGATACAGGTGACGAAAGCAGTGAAATTAAAAGCCACGGCAAAGACGATCAATTATCCCTGGGAAATTTTTCAACTGAATGATTGGGCGATACGTGAAGATTTTGCATTACTGACAAAGAAAAGAAGATCGCAAGCGATTTCTAAAACCAATAAAGTAACAAAGAGCTCGCAGGTATTCATTGAAAAAGGAGCGAAGGTTGAGCATTGTATCATCAATGCATCTGCAGGCCCTGTATATATTGGAAAGAATGCCGAAGTGATGGAAGGCTGTATCATCCGCGGGCCTTTTGCCATGGGAGAGAATGCCTGTTTGAAATTGGGCGCTAAAGTTTATGGTGCTACAACACTCGGCCCGGGTTGCGTAGTGGGAGGTGAAATAAAAAATTCTGTACTGTTTGGCTACAGTAATAAAGCGCATGATGGTTATCTCGGCGATTCGGTGATCGGTGAATGGTGTAATATGGGCGCCGGCACGACCAATAGTAATCTAAAGAATAATGCCAGTGAAGTAAGGGTATGGACACCAAAGGGTGAAATGAGTGCCGGTATGAAATGCGGCGTGATGATGGGAGATCATTCAAGAACGGCGATCAATACGGCGATCAATACCGGGACGGTGATCGGTGTAGGCTGTAATGTTTTTGGTGCGGGACTTACGCCCAAACATATTCCCAGTTTTAGCTGGGGCAGCGAAGGAGTGAAGCGTTATGAATTTGAAAAAGCTATTTCCGATATTAGCAACTGGAAGAAATTGAAAGGACAGGAAGTTACCGGTAATGAAAAAAGTATTTTGAAGTATATATTTGAGAAATGGTGAGAAGATGCAAGGTACAAGATACAAGATACAAGGTACAAGGTACAAGGGACAAGTAGCGAGACACTGGCAGCAGGAAGAAGGCTCCGAAGGGGCTTAAGGCCGGTAGAATAATTAGCCAATGTTTTTTGAAACTCCGGAGGGGTTCAACATTGTTGAATAGAATTACTGCAGTACAAGAGTGCGACGCAAGGAACGATGATCAGGGCACTGAAGCTGGTAGCAAAAATAGAAACCCGGAACTCTAATGGTTCCGGCGAAACATTATTCAACCTTCAGGCTCCCGCATGTGCGGGATTCCGACGGACAATCAAACAAATTGATCTATGAGAAAACAAATTGCAGCTGCCAACTGGAAAATGAACATGACCTTTCAGCAGGGAGAAAAATTATTGGATGAGATACTGAAAGCCGATATACGGCTGCAGGAACATCAGCAGGCGATCTTTGCTGTGCCTTTTCCTTATTTATTGATGACAAGAAGCGAAGTGGAAGAGGAATATAACTATGAAGTAGCCGCACAAAATTGTTACCATCAAAAAGCAGGGGCTTATACCGGGGAAATATCCGCAGAGATCCTGCATTCAACGGGCATCAACTATTGTATCGTTGGACATAGCGAAAGAAGAGAGTATTTTGGAGAAACGAATGCCATGCTTGCAGCGAAAGTGAATTTATGCTTTGAGAATTTTATCACACCCATTTTTTGTTGCGGTGAATCGCTGGCTATCCGGGAAGCAGGTAACCAAAATGCTTTTGTTGCGCAGCAATTGAAAGAATCATTATTCCATCTTTCAGAAGAACAAATTAAAAAGATCATTGTTGCTTATGAACCTGTCTGGGCCATTGGCACCGGTAAAACAGCAAGTACGGACCAGGCACAAGAAATGCATGCACATCTTCGTTCTGTATTGGCAGGACAGTTTGGAAGCGGGGCGGCCGATGAAGTACCCATTCTTTACGGCGGCAGTGTAAAAGCCAGTAATGCAAAAGAACTTTTCAGTTGCGCCGATGTGGATGGAGGATTGGTAGGCGGCGCTTCGCTGGTGGCGGCGGACTTTGTGGAGATCATTAAAGCATTGAAATAAGGCAATAGATAAAAGATAAAAACCAATAACTAAAAGTTGTCGTGATTTTGGGAACTATTATCTTTTATCTATTAGTTTTTATCTGTTAAAAGCTATTGACATAACTCCGGCTCCTTACCATATCATCCTGCAGCGGAAGAACCAGGTCTTGCTGAGTTTTTTAAAGATCAGGGCTGTTGTAAATGGAAGGCAGATATACCCGTTGCTCAATACAAAACCGGTGGTTATTCCTGTTGGAGAAAATAATCCGAGACTTGTTGTTACCGATGGTTTTCATATTACCAAGCCGCTGAAACTGGTTTACAAAGAATTGCCGGTTTATTGTTTTAAAGTTACCTGCACTGTCAGCGATCTTCAATTATATCTTGGGTTTGGTGTATTAGCGGGTTTATATCTTTCAGGAATGTTCACAGGTTTACTGGTATTGAAAATGCTCAGCTTTCTTCCTCTTATTTATTTAATTGCATTTTATTATTTGAACCGGAAAGAATTTTTGAAACTGGTACCGGTGATCGACTAAGAGGTTTGAGAGGTTTAAGAAGTTCAAGAGGTTTAAAAGGTTCAAGAGGTTTAAGAGGTTTGGAAGACTCCGAAACTTTGGAACCTTTTAAACCTCTTGAACCTTCAAACATGGATTACCTTTGGTTATGAGTTATACCGTTCCTTCCGGCACAAGAATAGGTCATGTGCATTTAAAAGTGACCGACCTTGAAAGATCTTTGCAGTTCTATCGTGACCTGCTCGGTTTTGAAGTGCAGCAATATTATGGTGACAGCGCTGTGTTTGTTTCTGCCGGCGGCTATCATCATCATATCGGTTTGAATACATGCTACAGTAAAGACACATCGCCGGCGCCGGTAAAAGCGGCCGGTTTATTTCATACTGCTATTTTATATCCAACAAGAAAAGATCTTGCGATCATTTTGAAAAGATTGATCGAAGCGAAGTATCCGTTGACCGGCGCATCCGATCATGGTGTATCGGAAGCAATTTACCTGGATGACCCTGACAGGAACGGTGTTGAATTATATTGGGATAAACCAAAAGACCAATGGCCGGTGGATGCAAAAGGTAATTTACAAATGACCACCGAACCATTGGATATTGAGGGACTATTGAAACTCGCTGATTAATTGACCGGCTCGATATGCAAACAGCCGTTTATTTTTTCTATCAATGTGCTTAGATCAAAAGGCTTTTCAATAATTCCATCAGCACCGCATTCTTTAAATTCAATAAGAAAATCGGGAGTGACAGACATGAGAAGAACAGGAAAATAACTTGTAAGAGGGCCCGATTTTAATTGTTTGCAAATCTCTTTGCCATTATGATCGGGAAAAATGACATCTAAGAGCAGCAGGTCGATCTTATTTTGCTGAACAAAATTCATAATACCTTCCGGGCTGTTTTTGGTTATCACTTCATAACCCTGTTTGCCGATAATGATACTTAATACTTCCAATAATTCTTCAGAATCATCGACAATCAATATTGTATTTCCTGATTGTGTAGTCATTTTTGAAAGTTTGTTATTGTAAATTTTTAAAAAAATATATTACTTAAACAAAAAACTTTTCATTTTTTTTTTTTCAACAAGTTGGATAAAACATTTTTATTGTTGTATTCAACAAAAAAGTAGGGCTATGCGCCAACGGTTCATATTATTATCCAGCGTATTTTGAACGAAAATTATTTTAACTCATCATCCGGTTATTAAGACTACCTTTTGACAGATAGGTAGGGACGGAATCAGAAGCGGAACATTTTATGGAAAGACAAGATCTCTTAATTGCAGTTGGTAACAGGATCAGGATGATCAGGCTGACAAAAAACTTAACTCAAAGCCAACTCGCAGACATGTGCAATTTCGAAAAATCAACAGTATCAAAGATCGAAGCGGGCCAGGTCAATATATCTTATTTGACCCTATACAGGCTTAGCGAGGGATTGAAGGTTCCCATGACCAAATTAGTCGTTGACGAATTGGGTGGATTTGAAGTGCTTATTGGACGTGACGGAGAGGATGGTGTTGATGGAAAAAAGAAATGACCTTTATACGATCAGGTCATTATTTCCTTTATAAAATAATGCAGGGGAAAAGATAAAGCAACCGGATGTTGTTTTGGAAAAATACCGTACACGGTACTGCCGCTGCCGCTCATCGATGCATACACAGCGCCGGCATTGTATAATCCTTCTTTTATATTTTCAATTCCAGGATGGAGTTGAAAAGCAATTTCTTCAAAATCGTTCTTCATTTCATCTTTCCATTTTTCAACAGGCTGTTGGATGATCTCTTTTAAAGGAATTTTTGGAAGAGCTGGTTTTATTTTGTTGAACATATCGCCGGTATCAATATGAATACCGGGATTAACGATGATGAATTTATACCCCGGCAGCTCCAATTGTATCTCTTCCAGTAATTCGCCGCGGCCTTTTGAAAAGCAGGGTCTATTCACAATAAAGAACGGGCAATCGCTTCCTAATTGGGATGCTAACTCTTTCAATTCTTCTGTCGAAAGTTGCAGGCTGAATAGTTCGTTTAAAACCTTAAGTGCAAAAGCGCCGTCGGAACTGCCCCCACCCAAACCTGCGCCAACCGGTATTGCTTTATGCAAATGCATTTCAACAGGAAATACCCCGGGAAATTTATCTTTTAATAAACGGAATGCTTTTATACAAAGATTGTTTTCGTTATTATCATCTACCGGTAAACCGCTTTTTGAAAAAACAATGGAACTGTTTTCAGAATTCTTTATTATTTCTAAAATGTCTTGTAAAGCAAGAGGATAGAACACTGTTTCAAGATCGTGGAAGCCATCTTCTCTTTTGCGCAGGATATTTAATCCGAGATTGATCTTGCAGTTAGGAAAAACGATCATAGACTATGGTTTCTGGTTTCAAGTTCCTGGTTTCAGGTTATCGTGATGTATTGAAGACTCTCCGTTATAAGACGACCTTACCTGAAACGAGAAACATGAAACCAGAAACTTGGAAACTAATAGCTATTTTTTCTTTCGGCGGCTATTGATCTCGTCCCGTATAGCAATGGCCCGGATATAATCTTCTTTTTCGAGCACCGTGTTGAGAAGGATGTTCAGGTCGTCCAGCGTCATTGTTTTCAGGTCTTCTTTACCGGTAGGTTCTTCTTCTCCCACCATTACTTCCTGTTTTGCTTTTTTCTTTTTGGTACCCGTACTTGAATCTTCCATTAATATGCCGGCGCTTTCCAATATATTTTCAAATGTATAAATAGGACAACCAAAGCGAACGGCCAGTGCAATAGCATCGGAAGTACGGGAGTCGATCTCTATCGTATCATTTTCCGTAGAGCAAATCAGTTTTGAATAAAAGATACCTTCCTGCAGGTCGCAAATGATTATTTCAAGCAGGTCGATAGCAAAAGCATTCATGAAATTCTTCATCAGGTCATGTGTAAGCGGGCGGCTGGGCTGCATTTTTTCCAATGATACTGCGATCGCCTGTGCTTCAAAACCGCCGATAACGATCGGTAGCCGGCGAAGCCCGTTCACTTCACCCAATACCACAGCATAGGAATGTGTTTGTGTAATGCTATGGGAGAGGGCCACGATCTCTAATTCTATCTTCTTCATATAAAGCACGAATTTACAGCAATACTTTTAATGGGGTATATTTTGAAACTGTAAAAATGGGGGATCATTTTGCCTGGTAGGGGCTAAGGTCAAAATAAGAGGCTGTATTGCCCGGCTCTATCTTATAAGCCATGATATAAGTATTTTGATTATCCTGCGATTTTGTCCGCCATCCAAGCACGATCCTGTAGCCTTTCACCACGGCCTGGATATTGAGATAATTATAATCCATGGCAAACATATATTGATATTTATCGCTAAAAAGACAGGCGGCTTCATATACTTCTTCCGAGTCTGTCATCTCACCTTTATATTCCAGGCAGGGAATATTCATTACCTGCGTGTTTTTCTTACTGTTAGTCAATGTGATCTCGAAATTTTGATTTCTTTCACCTAATTTTTCTTTTGTGTAGGTCTTGGTTCTTACATCCAGCTCCAGCAAAGTGCTATCCAGGAAATTAGCAATAGAATTGTCTTCAAAAACCTGGCCTTCCCTGTAACCGGGAGTAAACATGGTAACCCGGATCTGGTTCTCACCAAAAATAATGAACATGGAGTCACGTTCGGCCGGGTCATCTGTGGTCATTCTGTATTTAATGATACCAATAAATCTTTTGGAAGTATCTGCAACAGGTGTAGGTTCTGTTTCCGGCTCCCTGAAATTTACAACAGCATCTTTTTTTCCTTTTTTATCATCCTTCCCTTTCTTACTATCAGTTTTGGTATCCTTCTTTTCAAAATTGGTGGACTTACTGCTCACTTTACCTTTCTTACTGCTTTTGCTTACCGGCGCAGGCATAGTATCAACTGCAGGAAGAGAATCGCTTGTAGAATAATTTGTTGTTTCCTTGCCTTTGCTTTTATTTTTTTTCTGTGCATTTACAGAAACAGAAAGGCTGCAAATAAGAATGAAGAAAAAGACTTTTCTCATGGAAATACGGGCTTTAATACTCCACAAGTTGAGAATAAAAAACCAGAAAGAGAAATTTTGGAATTTTGGAATTGCCTTCTCTTCCAAGCACCTTGCTTGCTCAAAATCCCGGATCTTTAAGAAAGCATACACAAGAAAAATTTCCCAATTCAACTTTTCCCAACGATCTTCTATAAACTTTTCAGTTTCTTGATCGCTTCAGTTAATTTAGGAACCACTTCAAATGCATCGCCGACAATACCATAGTCAGCCGCTTTGAAAAAAGGAGCTTCGGGATCTTTATTGATCACCACAATTACTTTACTCCTGTTCACGCCGGCCAAATGCTGGATAGCGCCGGATATACCAATGGCAATATAAAGATTGGGCGCAATAGCAATACCTGTTTGCCCGACATGTTCATTATGCGGGCGCCAATGTGCATCAGCAACAGGACGGCTGCAGGCAGTGGCTGCATGTAATACTTTGGCGAGATCTTCAACGATCGCCCAGTTTTCCGGACCTTTCATTCCGCGGCCGGCACTCACAACCACTTCGGCTTCCGTCAATGGAACCTCGCCGCTGGCTTTTGTTACATTGGTCACTTTTATTTTCGATGCATCAACGGTTGCATTGAAAGGAACCACTTCTGCTGTTCCTTCAGCAACCACCACTTTATATGCATTTGGATTCAATGCAATGATCTTTGTATCTGTATTGACAGTGATGTTCGCAAATGCTTTACCGGAGAATACATTTTTCTTTACCGTAAATCCATTGCTGGTATCGGGCAGCGCAACAGCTCCGGAAACCAAACCTGCTTTCATCCTGGCCGACAGGCGGGGGGCAATGGCTTTGCCATCGACGTTATTAGAGAAGACGATCACTTTTGCACCGGAGGCAGCAGCAACCTGTGCAATAACATTTGCATAAAGCTGTGCATCGAGATGATCGAGTGATGCATTATTTACATGATGAATTTTTTTGACACCATATTTACCCAATGATGCAAGGTCTGCCACAGTACCCAGAACAACTCCTTCGGCTGATGTACCCAGTTGCCCGGCCACTTTTGCTCCATAGGTCAACGCTTCAAGCGAAGCTTTCTTTACATGACCTTCTGCGGTATCAATAAAAATAAGTACTGACATATAATGAGTTTATAGTTTTTAGTTTGTAGTTTTTCGTTAGATCGCTTTTGCTTCTTCATGAAGTAATCTCACCAACTCTTCTACATTCTCAGGCGAAACTAATTTTACACCGGCTTTTGCAGGAGGTGTTTCAAAACTTGTTACCGTTGTCAATGCATCAACAGCAACCGGCTCCACGGCTTTCAATGGTTTTGTTCTTGCACCCATAATGCCTTTCATATTGGGGATACGTTGTTCCGCCATTCCTTTCTGGCAACTCACCACGACGGGCAATTCCACTTCACAAACTTCTTCACCACCTTCGATCTCTCTTGTGATGGTAGCTTTGTTGCCGTTCAATTCAAACTTTGATGCCAGAGCAATATATGGCCTGTCCAATAATTCCGCCACCATTCCGCCAACAGAAGAACCATTATAATCGATCGTTTCTTTACCGGTAAAAACAAGATCATAACTGCCTTGCTTTGCCACTTCTGCAATTTGCGAAGCGATATAAAAACTATCATGGCTGTCGGCATTTACACGAATGGCTTCATCGCCACCGAGCGCAAGGGCTTTGCGAATGATAGGATCAGCATCGGGAGCGCCAACGGTTACCAAATGAATAACGGTGGAAGGATCGGCTTCTTTTAATTCGATCGCACGGACCAATGCGTACCATTCGTCGTAAGGATTGATGATCCATTGTACGCCACTTGTATCGAATTTCGTGTTGTTACCTGTGAAGGCTATTTTTGCCGTTGTGTCAGGCGTTTTACTGATACAAACTAAGATCTTCATTGTAGTATTTTAAACGTTTGCCAGATAGTTGTTTATGCAACTAAGGCAAAGATAAGGTGAGATAATTAATATTTGAGAATTAATAATTAAGAATTTTTACAGTGGACAGGATCCCGAAATTAAAAGAATTATTGGAACGAAATCCCGCTGATAGTTTTTTGCAGCATGCCCTGGCATTGGAATATATCAAGCTGGGAAATGATGAAGAGGCCGGGATATTATTTGAAAAATTATTGAACAGTAACCCGGCTTATGTCGGCAGTTATTATCATTTGGCCAAACTGATGGAACGGAATAATAAAACAGAAGAAGCGATCAAATGGTATGAGAAAGGAATGGCAGAAGCGAAAAGGGCAGGAGAGCAGCATGCATATAATGAATTAAGAGCGGCGCATGAGGAACTGATCTTTTAAATTTATTCGTTCGTTGTTATGAATATTGATTCTATCATTGCGGGACTTATTCTTTTAGTGACCGGTACGATATTAATTGGACTTAGTCTTGTGCTGGCCAAAAAGAAGATCGGTTCAGAAGATAAATACCATACTCTTTTTTGGATAGGATCGCTTTGTGGTTTGGTGGGTATCTGGCTTCTTTTCGGTAAACTTTTTATATAGCACTGTGAACCTGCTCGAAAATTTTTTGAAAAATATCAAGGACAATGATCTTTTCACTGCAAAAGATAGATTGCTGCTGGCCGTAAGCGGCGGCGTGGATTCTGTTGTGCTATGCGAATTATGCAAACACGCCGGCTATGATTTTATCATTGCGCATTGCAATTTTCAATTGAGAGGAGCCGACAGCGACAGGGACGAACAATTTGTTTTGAACCTGGCGGCTAACTACGGCGTTGAATTCTATTCAAAAACATTCGACACGAAGTCCATTGCTGCGCAACAAAAAAGATCCATTGAAGAAACGGCAAGGGACCTGCGCTATGAATGGTTCCATGAATTGCTTGCTGAACATAAGCTGTCTTGTATTGTCACGGCGCATCATGCTGATGATAATATTGAAACGATGGCAATGAAATTCTTCCGGGGCACGGGTATCAAAGGATTGAGAGGTATGTTGCCAAAGAACGGTAAGATCGTCCGCCCGCTTTTGTTTGCAAGAAAAAAACAACTGGAAGATCATGCCAGGGCGAACCAAATGGGATTTGTAACCGACTCGACCAATCTCGAAGATACTTATACCCGAAACTTTTTTCGTAACCGGCTTATCCCATTATTTAAAGCGGTCTATCCTTCGGTAGAAGAAAATTTGTTGAATAATATTGACCGGTTCTCAGAAACGGAACAATTGTACCAGCAGGCTATCGATCTTCACAAAAAGAAATTGATCGAACAAAAAGGAAATGAATTTCATATCCCGGTTTTGAAATTGAAAAGATCAACACCGCTTCGTTCCATTGTGTATGAGATCATCAGCGATTTTAATTTTACCGCCAACCAGGCAGAAGAAGTAATGGCTTTGCTGGATAGCGAAACAGGAAAATATGTTGCATCATCTACTCACCGTGTTATCCGAAACAGGAAATGGCTGATCATTACGCCGTTGGCGGAAAAAGAAGCGGGGACCATATTAATTGAAGAAGGAATGTCCAATGTTCAATGCTCAATGTTCAATATTCAATTAAGTATCTCTGATTTTCAAGCACTAACCTCCAACCTCCAACTTTCAACTTCTAACGCTATTGCATTGCTCGATACCGGTACAATAAAATATCCGCTATTGCTTCGCAAATGGAAGCAAGGCGATTATTTCTACCCGCTGGGAATGAAAAAGAAAAAAAAGCTGGCCCGCTTTTTTATTGATAACAAACTTTCCAAAACAGAAAAAGAAAAAGTGTGGGTGATAGAAAGCGATAAGAGGATCGTTTGGGTCGTCAATCATCGGATTGATGAACGATGCAAAGTGACGGGGAATACCAAAAAGGTTTTGAAGCTTTCTTTATTGGATAATGTATCGATTTGATCTTTATACTTTAGATACCTAAACTCGTTTTTATTTGCAACCAGAATTCCTGCAACGGTTGGGATTCTGTTTGTAGGATAGCAGCCATTCCCAAAACAAAAGCAATTCCGAATAAGGCGCCCCAGAAGTGAGCCGAGTGATTAATATTGTCTTTTGACCGTCTTCCCATATAACTTGATAGGATCAGGTATAAAGGCCCGAAAATATAGCCGGGAATAATAGGAGGAAGGAAAAAGAATCCAAGCGGTTCCAAAGGATCGAATAAGATACCGGCGAAAATAACGGCACTTACAGCTCCTGATGCGCCAAGACTCCTGTAATAATAATCGTTCTTATGCTTAAAGAAAGTAGGAATAAGACAAACGAATAAGGCCAGCACATACATCAGGATATAAAAGATCTTTCCTTTGTCTCCAAAAAGAGCCGGGTCGGAAAATTTAGATTCTACAAAATCACCAAAAAAATAAAGGGAGAACATATTGAACAGCAGGTGAACAATATCTGCATGGATCAGCCCGCAGGTAAAAAAGCGATACCATTGATTATGCCGGGTAATAGCCGGGGGATAAAAGACCAGGTCATCGATCACTTTCTGGTTGCTGAAAGCAGTAAATGAAATGAGACCGGTAATGATGATAATGATAAGGGTGATGGTCAGCGTTTCCATGTACTAAAAATAGGGAATAACTAAAAATTAAAAGATAATAACTAACAGATAATAGTTGTTGTGTATCCAAAGATAACTATTACATAGCGGGAACCCCACTATTCGTTTTTAGTTATTAGTTTTTCTCTATCACTTATGATGATACTTTTCGTTCTTCAGGATCGTGCAGGCCCGGTACAACTGTTCAGCCACTATCAGCCTTACCAACTGGTGAGGAAAAGTAAGTTGTGACAGGCCCCATTTGTGATCAGCTCTTTTTAAAACGGCTTCATCGATACCAAAAGCGCCGCCGATAAGGAAGACAAGATTCTTTATACTGGCATTCGCCTTTGCTTGTATAAAATTAGCCAGGCCTTCCGAAGTGAATTGTTTTCCTCTTTCATCCAATACTACAAGATGGTCGTCTTTGCTCAGCCATTCCAGTATCATTTCACCTTCTTTTTTCTTCAGGTCCATTTCACTCATCATACCGGCATTTTTAGGAACAGGAATGATGGTCCATTCTACTTTAAAGTATTTAGAGATGCGCCGGGTGAATTCTTCCACACCTTCTTTTACGTAAGGCTCATTATTTTTTCCGATCGTCCAGAGGGAGAACTTCATAGATAATAACTAAAAGATAAAAGATAAAAGTTGTTGCTCTCCAAAGATAACTACTGGGTTGCGGAGGTCAAACTATTCACTATTAGTTATTAGTTTTTATCTATTGTATATCATAATCTTTTTTAAACGCAGTAAGCGTTGCTTTGTACAAAACATTGGCGGGATCCAATAAGCTGGCTTTAGTATAATAATCAAAAGCTTCAGCATAATAATATGAAGCTTCCAGCATAAAAGCGAGGCGATAAGCTTCTTCAGCCGGGTTTTCAAATCGGGGCTCCAGGGTTTTGAGATTTGTAAGAACGGCATCATAACTTGTTTGGGAAACATAGTTAAACACTCTCAGCACATCATCTTCTTCACCCAGTATCGCTATGTTCCAGTAATAAGTTTTTCCCTGTTTGAGCTGCGGGATAAAACCGGAAAAGGGCAGTTGCAATTTTTGGACGATGGTACTGTAAAATGGTTTGAAAGTATTACCGGAATCATACAAAGAAAAAATAAAATGTTTCTCCTCGGTATATGCTCTCCATGATAAGGGAAAATCTCTGCCCGTTCCCGAATAATTGATCGTGTCAAAAGATCTTGTTACCCAAATATTGGTATGAGGACCCGTCATCGCCCCGATCCTATTGAAATACGCTTTTCGGATCCTGCCTTTATCAGGGGACTCTCTTGTGGTTTGATCCCATAGATACTTTGTATAGTTGGCCAGCATGAAATTCTTTCCATTATAACAGGAATCGGGAAATTTTTTCAACGAATGATCACCCGCTTCGGTGATAGAGAACCACCCTGTTTTCTTACAAATAAAAGTGATCGCTCCATCAGCCGGTATTTGTACAGTGGCCGAAGCAGCAACCATATCGCCTTTGCTGATCTTTGTTTCTTTCTTGTTTACAACTGCGGTGATGTCTCCCTTTATACTATAAACAAGAAATTGTTCCTGCGCTGAGATCAGCAGCGGGGCTAAGCAGACGAGAGAAGTAAATAAATATTTTCTCATAAAATAAAAGCCACTGCATTCAACAGCGGCTTTAACTATTATCTTTTATTTCTTAGTTTTTACCTATTTTATTTCGTAATCTTTTTTGAACGACATCAATGTAGACCTGTACAATACATTGGCATTATCCAGTTGGGCCGCCTTTGTATAGTATTGGTAAGCTTCGGACAGGTAATGCGCATCTTCCAGCAAAAATGCCAGGCGATAAGCCTGTTCGGCCGGCGCTTCATAAGCGGCTCCCATTGCTTTAAAAGTTGCGATCTGTTTGTCAAGGGCTTCCTTTGACATATAGTTCAATACTTTCAATTCCTCGTTCTCTTCGCCATTGATAGAAGCTGTCCAGAAATAGCTTTTGCCAACGATCAGTTTAGCAGAGAAATCTGTAATTGGTATTTTAAGTTTTGAAAGAGAGGTCTTATACATGGGCTCTGCGAGATTATCGTTGGTATAAAGCCAGAAATCAAAAAGCTTGGCTTCTTCATAAGATTTCCATGATAAAGGAAAATCTCCGCCGGTATAATTGATCGTGTCGAGGCGTACATCGATCCAAACATTATTGATATTTCTTTTTACGGCTCCCACTGTATTCATATAAGCTTTACGGTTGCTGCCGGGATTGCTGGTAGATTTGGTCATGGATGCCCAAACATATTTTACATAGTTAGAACTAACAGAACCGCCGCTTGATTTACAGGAATCGCCAAAACTGCTCAATTGATAAGTACCTGCTTTTGTTAAAGTGAACATGGCAGCTTCATTACAGATCATCGTAACGGCGCCGCCTGATGCTACTTTAATAGTAGCAGTACTGTTAAGCAACCTGCCCACCTTGGCTTTGCTTTCAGCTCCGTTCTCTACTACGGATACATTTCCTTTAAAACTGTACAGGAGAAAATTGCTTTGCGCATTTACTCCGGAAGCTACAGCAAAAAAGAAAAGAAGGATGGATAATTTTTTCATTGTGCTTAAAGGTTTATGAGTTTTGAATTACAAAGATATAATTTAATGATGATGTGGTTTAAAAACTGTTCTGTATCCGAATTTCTTATGCATCCATACGGCCCATGCCTCGTAGAAATAAATTACGTCTACAGCTAATGCAATGGTTATAAGTGTCAGCTTCATATCTACTTTAACATGATATCTTGCATAGATCTCCGATCCCAGCCATAGAAAAAGAAAAGCAGATAATACCTGTGCAAGTTTTGCTGCCAGGTGAAACCATATGTGGCTTTCAAGGTAATAATGAATAAAAAAGGACATGTGCAGCCAACAGACGACAATAGCCAGCAGGATGTTGCCCCACAAAGGCACTTTTTTTACAAATGTATTCTCCCTGACCATCGAGAGGATATTGGCATGAATGAATATCCCGTTCATATCGGGCCATGATTTACCATAGAATTTCTCGTTCATCGGGGTAAACTTCTTATCCTCGATATCGGTTGGTGTAAATGGGTTGGCATAAGCCAGCAGCACGATCTTTCCCCGTATACTTCTTTCTTCAACCTGGTCTGTCATTAACATATCAGGTTCCACTACCTGGTATTGTACTTTTTTTGGGGTAACTCTTCTTGAGTAACTTATAGTTGTCTTCTTGTTTACAAATTTGTGTACACGTTTATAGGCATTACTGTCATACTGTTTCAGCAGCGCCGATGTAAAAGAAGGCAACACGAGATCTTTATCATGATCGTCTCTTTTGAAAGGATAATAATACCGGACCGTTTCTTTCTCATCATGGGGAAAGTTTACGTAGCCGGTCAGTGTTGAATCATTTGCAAAAATATTTTCACCGCCAACAAGTTTATCGGTAGAATCTGTTTGGTACTTTACAGCCAATACCAGGTTCTTATTCTTCCTGATCACTTCCCTGAGTATTGAATCTTTTTCCGGTTCGCGGGGTTCGTCAAACAACACATCAAGTCCCATCACCACTGGTCCCATCGATGCAGCTTTTTCTATCAGCATAGCAATGCCTTCCCTGTCAAGGTCCCCAATGTTTATCACAGTGATATTGGAATCGAGTTCAAGTTTTTGCTCCGTTCCTACTTTCGAATAGTACATATCATTGAAATCAAAATCCTTCAACCCAAGTTTGAGAGGATTGAGATTACCGAAATTGAGCGGGATAGAACCTAAAACGACGATGAAAACGAAGACCCACAAGGTGGAAAACATAGTGTCTCTTTCGACAAGGTATTTGGTTATACGGCCATGAACTTTCCTGGCATGATGCCTTAATCCCTTTTTCTTCTTAGGCTGGTCATTATGATGGTGTTGATTATCCTCGTGATGGCTCATAAACTGTTTAATGATTTGATAAACATCCGGATGCTTGCAACTCTCCGATACCCCAAAGCTACATGGCTTTGTCCGTTATAGGTATTACCTCTTAGTGGTAGCTGGCATTCCCTTGTAAATCCGTATTTTAGAGGTCTAAATTTATGCGAAATTCCGGTTCTATACTGTTTGGATGTCTTTTATTCCTGGTATTGGGTAACAGCGTGGCGGCGCAGTCGCCACCCAAGCCCCGGGATACGACCATTACAGGTCCGCAGACATTCGCCATGATCATGGGAATTTCGAGTTATAAATTCGTTCGCCCGCTTACCTATGCCGATAAAGATGCCGAGATGTTCAGGGATTTTTTGAGATCACCCGGGGGCGGCAAATTACCCGACGACAATATCTATTGCCTCTTAAATGAACAGGCAACCTCTGCCAATTTTTATTCAAAAGGATTTCAATGGCTCAAAATAAAAAAGCTGCAACAGGGCGACAGGCTTTTTATTTACCTGGCTGGTCACGGCGATGCTATCGACGAGGACCAGTTCTTTTACCTGGCTTATGATTGTAACCCGGCCGGTGATAAGAATAATTATCTCGTAGGCGGGGCCATACAGTTATTCAACCTGAAGAAAAAGATCGCATCGGAAACAGCCAAAGGTGTTGAAGTATATTTTATCATGGATGCCTGCCGTACCAGTGAATTACCCGGTGGTACCGACGGACAAAATTTTTTGAATTCAGCTATCTCGGAAAAAAGAGCCGGTGAAGTGATCATGCTGGCAACAGGCGCCGGGCAGGAATCATTGGAAGATGCAACGATCGGTGCGGGGCATGGATTGTTTACTTATTATCTCGTGGATGGATTAACAGGCGCCGCAGATTCTGCAGGTGTATTGGATAATAAGATCACACTTGAAGAGATCCAGAAATATGTCGACAAGAATGTGCCATCGGTAGCAATGCAGCGTTTCAAAAGTAAACAGGAGCCTTTTTTCTGTTGTAATGAGAACAGTACTAAAATAGTCAGCATTGTCGATCCTGAATATTTAAAAAAATGGCTTGAATTAAAAAGATTGCAGGCAAGGGGAGGGGGAAATGCTGCAGTATCGCCAAGGGGCAGGGGTTTTTCTGACAGGGCCGATACCTTGCTTATTGAAACTTATAATTTTTTCAACAGGGCCGTTAAAGAAAGCCGTTTGGTCGGTAAAGAATCGGCAGAATATTATTACGACCTGATGGAAAAAAGATTTCCCGGCAATTCTTATACGATCGATGCGCAATCGACATTAGCTGTTGAGTTCATCAATTTTGCGCAAAGCAAGATCAATTTATACCTTGATTGTAAAGATGCTTCTTCTGTTCAAAAACTACGGGCACAAATAGATGAAGATGACAAAACGGATGAAGTGAACAGCAGTTTTGACCGGATGGAAAAAGTGGCGCAGCAGGAATTTTATGAAGTAGGTAATATGCTGGAGAAAGCCATCAATATCATTAAACAGGATGACCCCGATTTTGCAAAATCTTTGATGGGCCGTATGTATTTTTTTAAAGCAAGAGGTTATTTTGGAAAAAGCAGGAAAACAGTTGATATCAATAACGCTTTTCAATTTGCGTATACAGCCTATGCATCCGATAAGAATGCAGCGTATATTTTAAATACACTTTCCAATCTTCATTTGGATGTGAACCGTTATGATAGTTCGATCTTCTATGCGAAGAAAGCGATCATTGCAGCACCGAGATGGAGATATCCTTATGTAACGCTGGCATTTTGTTATAAAACGCAGAACAAAGCCGATTCGGCGATCAAGTATTATAACAAGTCGATCGAACTCGATCCTGAGAACCCCGATGCATGGGTGGACCTGGGTCATTATTATTATTCATTGGGAAAAGCAGATTCTGCTATTGCCAAATATGAAAAAGCCCTGACGCTCGATACCCGGAATGTATATGCCAGTAATAATATCGGCTGGTTGTATTACGAGAGAAAGGAGTATGATAAAGCCGTTCGTTATTTTAAAAGAAGTATACAGTCCGATCCGAAATTCATCAATGCCTATAACGGTATCAGTAAAACTTTTTATCAAACCGGTGATTATGATTCGGCCCGGATCTATTATTCCAAAGCATTTGTCAATTACAAGGATAAATCCATTGTCAATAATTTTATCGGTAATTTTTTCAGGGACCTGAAAGTCTATGATTCTGCCAAAGTGTATTATCGCATGGCTGCCGAGTTGGATCCCAATTACGAAGAAGCCTATAACAATCTTGGCCGATCAAGTTTTGCATTGAAAGAATATGATTCGGCGAATTATTATTACCGCAAAGCATTTGTCGCCAACCCGAATTCGGCAAATGCATTGATCAATATCGGTTTGGTCTTCAAAGCGCTGAAAGTACCCGATTCCACTTACACTTATTTTCAACAGGCTTTAATTATCGAGCCGGGTAGTCCTGCCATTATGAATAACCTCGGTGTGATCTATGGGCAGGATAAGAATTATGATTCGGCAAAAAAATATTTACGAAGGGCATTGTTCATACGTCCCGACTATAAACCTGCCACCAATAACCTGCTGAAGATATTCAGGGAACTTAACCAACTTGATTCAGTTACCAACTTTATGAAAGGATCATCGTTTATGGATCCCGGCAGTGCAGCTTTCATGAGTGATATGGGAATGGTGTTCATGGATCAGAAAAGATTTGATTCAGCCCGCTGGTATATGAGAAAAGCGATAACCAAAGAACCGGCCAGCGCCCAATTGCAAAGCAATATGGGTTTGATCCTGCAGGGTATGAAGCAATACGATTCGGCAAGAGTGTATATGCAAAAAGCTACAAGGCTGGCGCCGGAAAATCCTGTGTATGTTCAAAATCTTTCGGGTGTTTTCAGGCAATTGAAAAAATATGATTCGGCCGCTTTCTATTTTAAAAAATTAGCATTGAGGCAACCCGACCTGGAAGCATTTATGGATATCGGTAGCTTCTTTACGGATATGAAGATGTATGATTCGGCTATTGTCTATAATAAAATAGCGATGAAGCTGGATGAAAAACAGGCGGCGCCATTGGTAAGGATCGGGAATGCTTACCTGAATATGGAAATGTATGATTCCGCATTGGTGTATTTGCAAAGAGCAGTACAAAAAGATTCTGCTTCTTACCCGGCTTTACATAGTCTTGGCCTCGCTTATCATGCCTCGTTGAAATATGACCAGGCGATCATTTATCTTCAGAAAGCGATAAAGAAAGATCCTTCCAAAGGCAAAGTTTATTTTGAGCTGGCCTGCAGTTATGCAATGAACGATCAGCCGGACCAGGCTATTCTGTATTTAGCCCAATCTTATCAGCGTGGATATAAAAACACCGATGCATTGCTAACCGATCCCGACCTGGGTAGTCTTAAGAACCTGAAAGGCTATATCGATCTGCTGGATAAATATGTACCTGACTGGAAGAACAGGTAGGGATAGTTTCAGATTTCTGATTGCAGGTTATCGTTAAAAGGCTATAAATAGAAAGAGGTATTCATTACTTAAAATTCATTAATAGCAGCCGTCCGGTACGGCTATCAGAACCCTGGTAAATATTTTTTCTTTACCATCATTGCAAGTTCTTATTTAAGGAGAAAACACAGAACTGTTATTGCTTTATCAGCTGAAAATTCCGGGGCATCGTGTATCCAACACCTCCCGTTTGTCCGCGGCCTTCCGTTGACGTAAGCCGTACATTCATCGTTGTCGGATCGATCTTGGTCAAAATGATCGATCTCTTATAATTAAGGGTGATATCTTTTATTTGACCATCCGCCCTGGCCATCGAGGGTTCGATACCAAACATCACGATGCTGTATAGATTTTGCGTATAGACCGTTCCTGACGATGATAAGGTATTCTCCTTCTCGACACCGTTCTGCACGTAGCGGTGAAAACCTATCAGGATCGGATATGTTTTATTGCCTGCTGTAAGCTCCTCGGTCTTTAAGAACACTTCTATTGTATCTATTCCATTAACGTATCGCCAGTTACCGGTAGGATTGTAATTGGGCTGACTGCCCGCCTTACAAATTATAAGGAAGCAAATTGATATCGACAATATTTTTTTCATTGTTCCAGGCTCGAAAGAAAATAAATAAAAGTGTAAGTGTCCTTCTTCATATTAATCATCATGAATTTCCTTTGCCAGTGCAAACTGGTTTACGATAGCAATTCTCGATACTAAGACTTTTTTCAATTTATATTTTGAAAGCTGGCCGAAAAAATCGGTGATATTCAAAATGGTTTGTTCGTAGTTTGAGATCGTGTCATCTTCTTTTGAATGAATGATCAAAACAGGAATGATCAATTGGGAGAATTCCGGGATACCGGATTTGACAAAACTGAATTTCGATTTTATAGAATCGGCCATTTGGAATACCTGCTTACTATAACTTAAACTATCCAGTATAAGCGTGTACACGTTTTGGATATTCCCTTCTGCATCGATCGAAATGGTATAAACAAAAAGTTCAGGGTTTTTGTTTGGAACATTGGAATTTTCCAGTTCGAAATTCCTTTCAATATATCTTAACACTTCGTTTTTCTTTGCATCAAAACTTTTTTGGGCAAAGAGGGGTTGAGAAATATAAAAGGCTATAAATAGAAAAAAATATTTCATTATTTAAAATTCATTTATTAATAACAGCCACCGGGTACAGGCTTCCTTCCTAAAGCCCCGGGCAACGATTTTTCTTCATTATTTAATACCTTATTATAGATCGAATCTATTCGTGTTGTTGTTAGCGCATACTTCAGGCCTCTTGTGCTGGCGTCTGTTGGGGCAGGGTTGGATGGGGGCCAGTTTGGATGATTCGGCCAATGTTCTTTCCATGTCTTTACCTGCTTCCTGGTTAATCCAGACCACGCAAGATACCAAAGATATCTATCCGAAATAGCGGGATTGTTCATGGCCTGTTTTAGTATTTTTACGAAGTAATCCAGTAGCTGATCTGCCATGTAATTATGTTGTATCGATTCTGCATTTAAAGGTACGTGAGGATTAAGAGAATCCTTGATCCTTAAGGTATCGACATATGCATTAAAAACCTGGTCGTATTTAAGACTGTCCATTTGCTGTGGAGTTGCACCCATGTTTAGTTTTTTCCAGATAAATGTCATATAAGCATGAACAACCTCATGCAGCAAAGACATCGCAATAAATATATCAGTAGCATTTTGGGCTACTGCAGAATCCAGTGATATATCAACTTCAAACTCTTTCGTTATGTCATCGTATGTGGCATTATGTGTTAGTGCCGTATAATTCTGCAATGGTCTTGTTAAAAAATGGATCTTGAATTTATCAACTGTACTGGGTGCCCCTACGGCATTGTCAAGTTTGGAAAGGAAGACACCTAACGAACTGCCGCTTAAAGTATTGATCAGCTTATTTAAAATTAACATTCGACAGCTATCTAATCCTGCCGTATCAAGATTATTATTTCGCCAGGTATTGATCTTTTGCTGGTCGCGGGCCAGGACCGTTTCATTATTGAATACCGCTGCTCCCGCATTAGGGTTGTATGTACTCCCCCCTCCACCGGAATCCGGTTCCCATCCTGGAAGGCAGGGATCGGTGGTCTGCTCGGTTCTTGCTGTGCCGCCTGGACATTGAGGCGGTGTTCCTCCTCCTCCTCCGCCTCCTCCGTTGCCGGGTCCCGGATTGCCCCCGCCACTGCCGTCATCTACGTATTCTTCCCAGCAATAATCATAGGAGAAATGGTCCATGCAAAGAATACAATAGTCGCAGCCATTTGAACATTCCTGCGAATTTGGATAAGGACACTCATCAAAAAAATAAACGGTGACATCTTCGCAAACTGTGATAGGTGTAAGCAGGTCATTGCCCGTGGTGGCGCTGCTTCCGGAGAGTGTTACATAATAAGCCCTGTGGTTATTTATTTTAAAAAGACTGCTGTCGGTAATGTTGAATTTTTGGTGTCCGAATACGGTCTTATCAAGCATCATAAAGAAAGCTGCATACTGTTCAGCCGTATCGCTGATGCTTGTTGTTGTATTGTATAATGATGAATACTGCCAGTCGCAGAGATAAGAAAAGGTGGTATCTCCCGGTTCGATATGAACGACCATGGAAGCATTCACCCGATCTTCGGATTCCCTTGCAAAAGGAATATAGATCACGATCGCCGAATCGGATGCACTTCTTCCATGCCGGGATCTTGCATTTTTCTTTATCGCCTTATTCCAGTAAGGATATCCGATCTGTTTTATCGTTCGGTCAACAAAATGCTGCTTATCATTTTCCCGTTTGATAAAATTGACCAGGATGGACTCAAACGGATCGGATGAACGATTTGAATTGAAAAATTTTTCATTGGTGATAACCGCCGGGCTTTCCGGTTGCCGGTCTATTTTTCTACAGGAGATATAAACCATAAGACCAATCAATAAAATGAATGGAATAATCGGTTGGTGAAACTTCATAAGCAATAAGGTTAGGTGGCGTGTACAGTGGTCTCAGAAAAATCTGATAGGAAAAGATATAACCTTAATTCATTGTAAAGTACCGTTTTTTAGCTTTAGAGCGTACCGTTTTTTACACAGGATTTTTTAGTTTTTTCCCCGGGATGCAAAAAGCTTTAATCAATAGAGATTAAACTGATCCATTGACTACGAATAGCATTGCAACAGACAATTCGTTTTTCACTGCCCATTTTATCCTATATTTGCCTCCCTAAAAAGGAATGGCTCCGTAGCTCAACTGAATAGAGCACTTGACTACGGATCAAGAGGTTATAGGTTTGAATCCTATCGGAGTCACTAAGGTTAAGGTCAACAGTTTGTTGGCCTTTTCTATTTTATGTACACTGTCTATATTTTATACTCTATTTCACTGAACCGTTATTATATTGGGTATACAGGCGATTTGGTGGAAGCCCGATTAAGAAAACATCTTGCAAATCATAAAGGTTTTACGGGATCAAGAACTGATTGGAAGATTGTATTTACTGAAATGTTCAATGATAAAACAAAAGCAATGATGCGGGAAAAACAGATCAAGAATTGGAAAAGCAGGATAATGATCGAAAAATTGATTCACTCAACTGAATAGGGCACCCCGATTCGTATCGGGGAGGTTATAGGTTTGAATCCTATCGGAGTCACTAAGGTTAAGGTCAACAGTTTGTTGGCCTTTTCTATTTTATGTACACTGTCTATATTTTATACTCTATTTCCCTGAACCGTTATTATATTGGGTATACAGGCGATTTGGTGGAAGCCCGATTAAGAAAACACCTTGCAAATCATAAAGGTTTTACGGGATCAAGAACTGATTGGAAGATTGTATTTACCGAAATGTTCAATGATAAAACAAAAGCAATGATGCGGGAAAAACAGAGCAAGAATTGGAAAAGCAGGATAATGATCGAAAAATTGATTCACTCAACTGAATAGGGCACCCCGATTCGTATCGGGGAGGTTATAGGTTTGAATCCTATCGGAGTCACTAAGGTTAAGGTCAACAGTTTGTTGGCCTTTTCTATTTTATGTATGCAGTATCCATTTAGTTCGGTCAGACGGAGACCGTCAGACCGGCATCATCCAAGGATCACCGCTTAAAAGAAAATAACTCAACATCTTTATTTTTCTTCCCTCTTATCATATCAGCAATGATCTCACCCGCCACCTGGCTGAAAGTAATTCCATTACCGCCAAAGCCCAACGCAAAATAACTGTTTGGCAATTTATGATAAGGCCCGATATAGGGAAGCCCATCTTTGGTGGAACCAAATGTACCGGTCCAGCTGAATTCAGTATTGAAAGTAATTTTTGGAAACAGTTTTTTAAAATCATTGCGCAGCAGTTTTGCTTTTACTTCGATCAGCTTATCCCTTTTTTCCGGGGAGGAAAATTCTTCATCCCTGCCACCTACGATAATCCGATTATCATTAGTAGTACGCATATATAAATAAGGATCGGCGGTATTCCAGATCAAAGCTGGTTCTTTTCCAAAATGCTGTGGCGAATTGAACGCTTCACTGATGATAGCGTAAGTACTGTTTAATTTGACGATCGGCTTATTTATAAAGTCGACCACTTCGTAACCGGTAGCATACACCAGTTTTTTTGCTTTGATACGATATCCGTTTTTAGTTTTAAGTGCTACATCTTTTGCATTATGTTTTATGGAAACGATGGGACTTCGGTCATATACTTTTAATCCCCGTTGCATATTATATTGCAATAGGCGATGTGTAAATAAATAGGCATCCGTGGTTGCAGCAACCGATGACAGGATAGCAGCCGGTGCTTTGAACCCCATTTTTTTCAACACAGCTTTTTCATCGAGATATTTAACAGGCATCCCGTATTTTTTCCTCGCTTCAAATTCTTTTTCAAGAAAGGGGATATCTTTTTTAGATGCGGCGTAGTAAAGACTATTCATCCGCTGGAAATCTTCCAGCCCGGTCAGCTTAGCGATCTTTTCCAATTTTATTATAGAATCAATGCAAAGTTGATAAGAACGAACGGCGGTCTTTTCTCCTGACAGCGAAATAAGTTCGTGAAGAGGAGTATCAATTTCATACTGCAATAATGATGTACTGGCACTGCTGCTTCCAAGGCCGATCGATCTTGCATCAATAATTGAGCAATTAATTCCCCATTTTGTAAGATAATGAGCAGTCAGTGCACCCGAAATACCACCGCCCAATACGATTACATCTGACTGTATATCTTTCTCCAATTTGGGATATTCAAAGGGCAGACCATGCCTGATCAAACTAAACGGGTACCCGGCTCGCAATTTCATAACAGGGGATTATTGATTTGATCACTGCAGGTATCTTCTCAGTGTCCAGGCGATCGTTTCATGCTCTTTAATAAGGTCGGTAAGAAAATCAGATGTTCCTTTGTCCTTATATTTTTCATCACAATCGTCAATGAATTTTCTTATTTGAATGATCACAGCTTCATGATCTTTTAATAATTCACTGAGCATTTCTTTCTGCGAAGGATATTTACCCGGCATTTCTTTCAGAGAGGTCATTTGTAAAAACTCCTGCATCGTACCGGGAGTTTTTGCCCCGAGTTTATTTATCCTCTCTGCGATCTCATCAATAGCTTCTTCCAAGATCTTATATTGTTTTTCAAACAGCTTGTGTAATTCCATGAAACTGTTGCCTGAAACGTTCCAATGAAATTTTCGTGTTTTTGTATATAATACAATTGCATCTGCCAATACGTTTGATAAAAGACCCGTTATGCTTTTCAAATTTTTGGCCGATATACCGATGTTAGGTGTCATGAAATATTTTTTTTAATTAGTAATGACTTGTCGTTGTCCACATCACAACTATCGTTCCACCATTATAATAAAAAATCAATATTTGATAATGGCACGGTATTTTCTTCAGCCTATTACAGGAGCAAACAAAAATTTCTAAACTTAAACTTTAAATCTATGTTACGCTGGACGGTTATATTTCTGATAGTCGCTATAGTAGCAGCCGTATTTGGATTTGGCGGTATTGCTGCTGGCGCAGCCTCAATTGCAAGGATCCTGTTTTTCATTTTCATAGTGTTATTCCTGCTATCATTGATATTCGGAAGATCACCGAGAGGAACAGACCTGTGAAAATTTTTTCCCGGGTAAACAGGATCTATTCATTAACTATTTAAAACAAATTGTATGAACACAAAAAGCAAAGTAGTATTAGGCATCCTCGGTGCAGCCGCAGCCGGTGTTGTAATAGGCTTATTGCTCGCACCTGAAAAAGGAAAAGATTTACGTAAGCGTTTGAAAAAAACGACAGAAGGATGGACTGAAACTCTCACTAATCTTTTTGTAAAAGGAAAAGAAGCGGCTGAAGATGGCCTTGATGAAGTAAAAGAAAAAGGAAGACATGCAAAAAATGCAGCAGAAGACAAAGTAAACAAGTTGAAAGAGACACTTGGTTAAATTGATACAAGCAGGCCCCGTAAGACCTGCTTGTATTTTAATTTCAATAACTGCAAAATGGAAACACAAGACGTAAAAGAAGATCTGAAAGAAGAAGGATTAAAAGACCATGCAGGCGATATTCTCAGCCATGGAGCTGATTATCTTGACACCTTTTATAAGATCAGTCTTTTAAAACTTACCAAAAAGGTAACGCAGATCGCTTCTGCAACAATAAGCGTTATCGCTATTTGTACATTGGGCGTATTCATCTTGTTCTTTGGAGGTCTGGCAGGAGGATGGTGGCTGGGAGATCTTGTGAACAGCAGGGCAGGAGGTTTTTTGCTGATCGCCGGTTTTTATTTTTTGCTGTTAGTTTGCATCATCCTTTTAAGAAAGAAGATCGTTTTCCCTTATATCAGGAACCTATTAATCAGGAAAACCTATGACTAAGAAAATAAACAATTACGAAGATCTCTTACGTCATGAAGAGCAATTAGAAGAATTGCTAAAGGCGCAGAAGGAATTGCTCGTCGCTGATTTCCAGCAATTGAAAGAAGATCTGAAACCTGCCAGGGCAGCGCTTTCACTTGTGTCAAAAATAACAACACGAGATAAAAGTAATTTCTTCCTTGACATGGGAGCTAATAAACTGATCGATGTTGTCGTTAAAAAATTCTTACTTAGAAATGCCGGTTGGCTGACCCGTCTTACCGTACCGTTCTTTTTAAAAAATGTTTCTTCGCATGTGATTGCCGATCATAAAGAGGGATGGATGCAAAAATTGTTTTCCTGGATCAGCCGTAAAAACGGCAATGGCAAAGCGGCCCCTAAAACTTACCAGGAATCTGAAGGATATGATCAATAAATAAGATCGAAAGCCAGGAAGTGGAAGCAGGTATCTTATTGATCAATTCTCCCATCTTATCTTGTTCCGGGGTATTTTCAAAATGATGTTCTACAGGTAATGAAATGAGTTTCGTTTTAAGTAACTTTCGATATATATTCCCTGATTCTTCTTCCATAAATAAGTTTCTATGTTCACTTTCAATGACAGGATCAAGCAGGTATTACTGCTGGTATTGATCATCCTGCTGGTCGTTGTATCTTTTAATCAACTAAAAGTATTCATGCCGGGTTTACTCGGTGCGATCACATTATATATATTAAGCCGCGGCAATTATTTCCAGCTGGTATATAACAGGAAATGGAAAAGAGGATGGGCCGCAGGTTTATATATGATGTACTATCTTTTTTTGTTAGGCATACCTGTTTTCCTGGCTATTGTGCTGGTAAGCCCCAAATTAAATGCGGTACTGGAAGACCCGACAGCTATTGTTGCCAATGTCAAAAAAGCGGTTGCCGATATGCAGGCTAAGATGGGAATTAATTTTGTTTCTGAAACATCGCTGACCAACTCATTGAATAAGTTGTCTGCTTTTATTCCCAAACTACTCAACAGCACGGCTAATCTTATTACCAATCTTATCACGATGCTGTTCTTTCTTTATTATATGCTGTATCATGGAAGAGAAATGGAAAGAACGTTATTCCGCCTGATACCATTAACGGATAAGAATACAAGCATGCTTGCTTCGGAAACAAGAAGAATGGTAAAAGCGAATGCGATCGGCATTCCTCTTATCTCAATTATCCAGGGAATATTTGCTACGCTGGGTTATTTTGCTTTTGGTGTGGATGATTGGGGGATCTGGGGTTTTCTCACTGGTGTTTTTGCATTTTTCCCGGTAGTAGGTACCATGATCGTTTGGGTGCCACTGGTCGTTTATATGTTTGCTTCCGGTGATACAGGTACTGCAACAGGATTATTATTATACAGTGTTATTATAACAGGCAATGTCGATTACCTGGCCCGCATCACTATCATGAAAAGAATGGGTAATGTTCATCCTACCATTACAGTATTAGGAGTGATCGTTGGTTTAGGCATGTTTGGTTTTGTAGGATTGATATTCGGCCCGCTACTGGTCAACTATATCATCGTTTTGTCGAAAATATATATGAATGAATTCACTCACCAGGAATTGGATGGTACAAAAGCACCGCCGGAAGGAGCATCGATAGCGGAGAAGGCTGAAAAGATGGAGAAGATCGAAAAGATCGTTGAAGAGGATCCAAAGTAATTAATCTTCTGAAAGAAAATGTTCAATGCTCAACGATCAATGCTCATTGAGTATTCTTCATATGTGTATCCTCTAACTATCAGTGCACACAAAAAAAAGCCCCCGCATGTGCGGAGGACTTTATATCTGTCAAGTATCTTTTGATTAGTTTCTCTGGAATTTCGATAACAAACGAAGCAATTCGAGGTACAACCAAACAATTGTTACCAGCAATCCGAATGCACAATACCATTCCATGTATTTATTGGCCCTGAGTTCGACACCTTTTTCAACCGTATCAAAATTCAGTAACAAGTTGAAAGCTGCCAAACCAGTTACCAGTATTGAAAAACCAATACTGAGAGGAGTGTTGGAATTAGTAAGACTGGAAGCAATTGCTTGTCCGCCGAATGCATAGGTCATCCACTGGATAAGGTAGAACAGGCCGATAGCGGCTGTAGCTACTACCACAACTGTTCTGAGTTTGCTTGTTACTTTAATGATCCTGTAACGATAGATCAGGAACATTACCAATGTTACCAAAAGCGTTAATGCAACTGCTTGCATAGGAAGCCCGGGATAAGCATAGTTGTAGATCGCTGAAACGGATCCTACAAAAAGACCTTCAAGAATAGCATAGACAGGTGCAAGAAAAGCGCCCCATTGTTTTTTGAACATATATAATATGGCAACACCTAATCCACCGAAAACACCGAGATACATGAAAGTTTTTGGATCGCCGCCTTTATAGAACTGGCTCCAGGCAAACAAAGTTGAGCCGAGCATCAGCAGCATCAAAACACCCAGTTTGTTCATGGTCCCTTTAATGGTCATTTCCTGGCCGGTGCTGATACCTTCGAGTACAGTGCCCTGGAAAGATTTTTCCTGCAGGGCAGGATTGCTTGATTTAAATAAAGCCATAGTTGTTGTTGTTTTTAGAGGCTAAAAATAAGAAGAAAAAATAAAATAGGGTTGTTAATAATCTACACGCAGAGTGCCGTGAGGCAGAACGAGTTAAGAGCTATTCTAACTAATAACTAAAAACTAAAAGATAATAGTTCTTCCCATTCGTAAACGCTTTATAAAATTAAAAACTCAGATTAGCGGAAATGGGCAAAACAGTGGTACTATAACGCTGTAAAGAACTATTAGTTTTTAGTTATTAGATTTTATCTCAGTAATGATATTTCACAAACGCTTCCATCGCTGCATAATGTGTAAGACCAAGATCGGCATATAAGTTAGCCGTGGCCGCATTTCTTTCTTCCGCCCGCTGCCAGAATTCTCTTGAATCGCTTCCCTGGAAAGGCACCATATCTTTTTGCGACTGGTGGATAAAAATGCCGAAACGTTTTTTCAATACCTGGTCGGGACTCATCGGTATCGCCATTTCTATTTCTTCCATATTCCATTCCTGCCAGGCGCCTTTGTACAACCAGAGCCAGCAATCGTTGATCCATTCATAATGTATCGACCCGGCTGCTTCCTTTTTCAAACGTTTCAATGCTTCAACAACCACATTGAAACAAACTATATGTGTACCATGCGGATCGGCAAAATCGCCTGCGCAATAAACCTGTTGCGGTTTTAATTTGCGGAGTAATTCAATAGTGATCTTAATATCTTTTTCGCTCATCGGCTTTTTTTCGATCGTTCCCGTTTCATAAAAAGGAAGATCGAGAAAATGTGTGTTCTCGTCTTTGATGCCAACATAACGGCAAGTGGCTCTTGCTTCGCATCTTCTTATCAATCCTTTTATAGAACGTATCGCCGGTGTATCGACCTGGTTTGATCTTTTTCTTGCTAAAAATTTTCTTGCACTCTCCAATATCTTTCCCGACTTCTGTGTATCGATGCCGGCTATTTCTTCAAAGCCTACTGCAAAATCAAGGAACCTTGTTACAAATTCATCCGTGACGGCGATATTGCCCGATGTTTGATATCCTACATGTACATCATGTCCCTGGTCGTGCAACCGTTGAAAAGTTCCGCCCATTGAAATGATATCATCATCCGGGTGAGGGGAGAAGATGATGACTTTTTTTGGATAAGGCGATGAACGTTCGGGATGTGTAGGAAGATCGGCATTCGGTTTTCCACCCGGCCAGCCGGTAATAGAATCCCGCAACATATAATATACCTGCAGGTTGATCTCGTAAGCGTCACCTTTTTCAACAAGCAGATCGCTTAAGCCGTCTTCATTATAATCTGTATTCGTTAAACTGAGTACAGGTTTTTTCAATTTCAATGCCATATTCACCACTGCTTTCTTGATCATCTTCGGTGTCCATTCACAATCACCGGTGAGCCATGGCGATTTATTTCTTGTTAATTCGGATGCAGCCGTATCGTCAACAACAAATAATACATCATCATGATTTTGCAGTAATGATGCGGGCACTTGTTCCGTATCGTCATCTTCTACCGCTTTTTTTATGACAGGAGCTTTGGCGCTGCCCCATGCCATCAATATTATTTTCTTTGCCTGTAAAATATTACTGATGCCCATCGTAATGGCAAGACGCGGCACCTGTGATATATTGGCAAACTCGTATGCATTGGCAATACGGGTTGAATTATCCAGTGTGATCAATCTTGTTTTGGAATAAATACCCGAACCCGGTTCATTGAAACCGATATGACCATTATTACCGATACCGAGTATTTGCAGATCGATACCGCCGGCCTCTTTGATCATCCTTTCATATTCACGGCAATGTTCTTTGATATCCTCTTTTTTTATTTCACCGTTCGGGATATGGATATTTTTTGGATCGATATCAACATGATCGAAAAGATTGGTGCTCATGAAACGGTTGTAACTCTGCAGCGCATTATTGTCGACGGGGTAATATTCATCGAGATTGAAAGTGATAACGTTCTTAAAGCTCAGCTTTTCTTCTTTATGCATCCTCACGAGTTCTGCATATAATGATTTGGGAGTGGAGCCGGTGGCAAGACCTAAAACAACATTTCGCCCGGAGCCTGCCAAAGAATTCTTTTGTTTGTTCCTAATAAGATCGGCTATTTGTTTTGCAACAAAAGCTGAACCTTGTTTTAAATCAGGGAAGATCTTTACGGGTATTTTTTCAAAACTATCGGAGAGGTCAACAGGGCCCTTTCGTTTCGCCATTAAAATTGGGTTGAGTGGTAAAGATAAAAAATGTATTCCTATATAGTTGCCGGTTTTTGCGGGGAGCTGATTTTAAGATTTGATAATTTGGCGATTTGAAGATGACTGGATATAATGCCTCTGCATTTTCATCTTCAAATCTTCAAATCAATTCATCTTCAAATCAACCTCAATTAGCTTCTTTCGGTCCTTCTATCCCGATCTCATCCACAAACAACCACGGCTTACTGCCGGCGCCGGGATGACCAGCCGGAATAGTTCCCCAATTACTTATAACCACTTTTACATAGCGGACATTCTTCGCATCGAATTCCATTATCATTTTTCCTTTGCCGGTTCCATCTTTGCTTTCTTCAAAATCATCGGTGAGTTTTAAAGAGGTCCATTTTTTTCCATCATCCGAACCAAAAACTTCCGCAGTCAGTGGCCGCCATATCCAACTGGCTGTGCGGTTCAATGAATTGATGGTAACAGAACTTATCGATTGCGATTCGCCAAGATCGATCACTGCTTCGCAATCCGTTCCATTGAATCCTATGAACTCTCTTGATCTTGCAAAACCTTTTTCATTGATGATACCATTGACCAAAGTGAATGCTCCATCGCCCGGATATTTATCGGATGCTTCTTGTTTGAGTGTTATTTTTTTTCCGGTGGCTTTGTTGAAAGAGAATTGTTGTTTGATCAAACTTTTTACTTGTTTGCCTGTTTGTAATGAACCATAATACAAACCTTCAGTTGTCAACTTTCGCTCACATTCTCCTTTGGACGAAACAATCTGACCATCAGAGGAACCAGGGCTTATCCATTTATATATCAATATATAATCGTTTTTGGTTTTGCTTTCCAATTTCCATAAGACACCTTTATTGTCAGGAGTTGGCAGGACTGTTGATTTCAAATCATAATAGGCCTTGCTATAATTTACTTTCCACTGATCATATCTTTTGAATTGTTCCAATAATCTTTCTTGAAAATTATCCCAATTCCTTTTCTCTTTCGGGCTCCATAACACTTCACTCAATGCGCTGATGCGGGGAAACAACATGTAATCAACCTTTTTTGTATTGCCTATATATTCCGTCCACATATTCGCTTGTGCACCTAAAATATATTTTGCCTGCGTTGCATTCAATTCTTTTGGTACTGGTTCGTAAGCATATACTTTTTCAATAGGATTATAACCACCGATCGTTACCGAATCTTCATCCTGGCTTTGCGTATGATCAAAATAAACCGGGTTGCCCGGCGTCATCACTACAGTATGATTTTGTTTGGCGGCTTCAATACCACCTTTTTCTCCCTGCCAGCTCATCACCGTTGCATTCGGGGCCAAACCACCTTCGAGTATCTCATCCCAGCCAATTAATTTTTTTCCTTTGCTATTCAAATATTTTTCGATCCGCTGGATAAAATAACTCTGCAATTCATGCTCGTCTTTCAATTTATTATCCTTCATTCTTTTTTGGCAATCGGCGCAACGTTTCCAGTTTGTTTTGGGGCATTCATCACCACCGACGTGTATATATATGGAAGGAAATAATGTCATCACTTCATCCAGCACATCCTGGTTGAACTGGAATGTATTTTCTTTTCCTGCACAATACACATCATCAAAGACTCCCCATGTTTGCTGTACTTTCTTTCCTGAAGTATCGCCATACCATTTACAATCCTTCGGATAATATTTTATTGTTGGCTCATCCGGGAAACAACTTAATTCAGGATAAGCAGCGATGGCCGCTGAAGAATGCCCCGGCATTTCTATTTCAGGAATGATGGTGATATAACGTTCGGCTGCATATTTTACCACATCTTTTATTTCTTCCTGTGTATAAAAACCGCCATATTTTTTTTTATCATTGCCCGTACCGGGATAACGGCCAATGATCGTCCCGTTCCTCCATCCGCCAACAGTCGTCAGCAACGGGTATTTTTTTATTTCGATTCGCCAGCCCTGGTCGTCTGTCAAATGCCAATGGAAATAATTCATTTTGTGCAGGGCGATATAATCAAGATAGCGTTTGATATAATTCACCGAAAAGAAATGACGGCTTACATCGAAATGAAGTCCGCGGTAATCAAAACGGGCATGATCGAATATATCAACGAAAGGAATTTCTTTACTGGCTTTGGGATCAACCGGTATCAACTGGAAAAAAGTTTGCATGGCATGAAAGGCCGGTTCATTAAAATTACTCGTGATACTTATTCCTTCTTTGGAAACAGTTAATGTATAAGAAGGTTTGCCTGATGTGGGCATACGCTTCATCGAAAAATCTATATCGCCTCTTTTTCCTTTACCGGCTTCGGTAACAGTTATGCCAAACTGTTTTTTCATTTCATTGCTGAGATATTTAAAGAGAATGGGCCAGTCTTGTCCAGGTAGACTATTGGAAACGGTTATTTTACTTTTCAATAAATAACTGCCGGCTTGCTGTTTTACTTCCACCGGCCATGGGATCAGTGATAATATTGGTTGCTGGGCTGTGGTTGTTAAACTTGCAAGACAAACACAGATGATTACAATATAAATACGCATGTTGGCTATACTTTGAATAATTATCATCTATCCACTGTCATCTCATTACCGGTAAATATATCGTCGAAGGATTATTCGTATCATGCCAGATACGGATCGTTGCTTTCTGAAAATCTTCCGGCTTTGCTTCGTAAATATTCACAAATTTTTGCGGATTACGATCGGCCAGTGGGAACCAACTGCTTTGTACCTGCACCATCAGCCGGTGTCCTTTCTTAAAAGTATGCGCTACATCCGGCAGATCGAATTTCACTGTTTCAATTTTATTAGGTTTGAAAGGCTCGGGTGTTTCAAAACTATTCCTGAATTTGCCTCTCATAATTTCTCCTCTTACCAGCATTTGATAACCACCCATCGGGTAAGTTCCGGCAACACCGGGATACTTGAAATCATCCGGGAACACATCAATGATCTTTACAACAAAATCAGCATCGGTTCCTGTTATGCTTACTTTTAAATTAGCGATCACCGGTCCGGCCAATGTAAGATCTTCTTCCAATGGAAATGTTTGAAAGGTCAGTACATCCGGTCTTCTGGATGCGAAACGCTGATCATCCGTCATATATTCTCTTGTGCGGCCAAAATGTACATCTTCGGTATAAGGAACAGGATGAGCGGGATCGCTGATGTATTCGGTAAAACTATTTTGCTTGCCGGGTCTTATCCATGATAAAGCACCGTTTGCTTCGAAATAAATATCTCTTGGTTGTGTTTCCTTCGGCGGCCACTGATCGAATTTTTTCCATTCATTAGCGCCGGACATAAAAATATTCGCTTCGGCAATATTGGGAAGATCGCCTTTCCCTTTCAGGTAATAATTAAAGAAAGGTATTTCGATATTATTCTGGTACCAGATAGCAGTATTGGCGCCAAACTTTATATTGCCCATACTGGTGCCATCGCGGCTGCCCCATTGGCCATGGCTCCACGGACCCATTACGATCCTGTTATTGATACCGGGATTTTGTTTTTCGATCGCTTTATATAAAGCCCATGCTCCATAACAATCTTCTGCATCAAACAAACCGCCAACAGTCAGCATCGCAGGTTTGATATCATACATTGCACGACGTGCATCTCTTGCTTTCCACCAGTCATCATAGTTAGGATGCGCATAAAGATCTTTCCAGAATGCAACACTGTCATGCATATATTCCATTAGTTTGGGCAAACCATTTTCCAAATAGAATTTATAATTATCTCTTATTGGAAAAGTAAATCCGCCGGCACCGGTAGTAGTTGGTTTGGGTCTTGGTTTTCCAAATCCCGAATAAAAACTAAAACCATCCATTTGCATGAATGCGCCGTTGTGATGAAAATCATCACCGAGGAACCATTCTGTTACCGGCGCCTGCGGGCTTACTGCTTTTACTGCAGGATGACCCGATGCAGCCGCCATCGTAGCATAAAAACCGGGATAAGAAATTCCAAACACACCGACATTGCCATTGTTGTTGGGTAGATTTTTTATGAGCCAGTCAATGGCATCATACGTATCGCTGGCTTCATCGTTCTCATTACCTGTTTTATTTTTATTGAAAGGACGAACATCCACAAACTCTCCTTCACTCATCCAGCGGCCACGGACATCCTGTATAACGATGATATAATTTTCTCTTGCATAATATTTCCAGTGAGTGCTCAATATCCTTCCGCTGAATTCTTTTCCGTAAGGGGCACAGGAATACGGCGTCCTGTTCATCAGTATAGGATGTTTTTCGCTTTTATCTTTGGGTTCATAAATAGCGGTAAACAATTTAATACCATCCCGCATTGGAATGTATTGTTCTGTTTTGGTGAAATTCTCTTTTATCCACGCAGAATCCTGGTCGGTGATCTGTGCCTGTACAGACGTTATGAAAAGGATGAGAAAAAGAGAACTTAGTATTTTTCGCATAGAAGTAATTTTGATGAGCTAAATTTACTGATTCTCTATTCACATTCATTTTATTTTATGCAAACGAACGAAGAAATGATCAGCCGGTTCTATTCGGCATTTCAAAAATTAGATCATAAGGGCATGAACGCCTGTTATAGCGGGGATATTGTTTTCAATGATCCGGTATTTGGTATTTTACGTGGCGATGAAGCTAAATACATGTGGGAAATGCTTTGTACAAATGCCAAAGATTTTTCCCTTACGTTTTCCAATATTCAATTGCTGGATGAAGAATATGCAACCTGCAATTGGGTAGCTACCTATACTTTTTCAAAAACGGGCAGGAGAGTAGTGAATACTATCAAAGCATTTATGCGCTTAAAGGATGGAAAGATCACCGAGCACAGCGATGCTTTTAAATTAAGTAAATGGGCCGCCCAGGCATTGGGATGGAAAGGCGCTGTATTCGGATGGATGGGATGGATGAAGAGAAAGATCCAGAATAATGCGAGGAAGAATTTGATTGCGTTTATTGAAAAAAGAATAGATAAAAACTAATAACTAATAATAGTGAACGTTCAAAAACTGGCAAACTCTCCGATTATAAACAACTTTTCACTATTATCTATTAGTTATTATCTGCTACATCGGCACTTCCATCAACAATATCTCCGCATCAGCACCAACTTTTATTTCCAGTTTAGCTGCATCGGTAATCCCAAGAGCATCTCTTTTCTCTAATTTTTCATCATTGATCGTTACTTCACCATCAATAAGAAATGCATAAACGCCATTTTGCTTATCTTTTAATTCATAGGTTATGCTGAGGTCTTTATCCAGTTTACCCAAATGGAACCAGGCATTCTGATGAATATTCAAACCATCGGCAGAACCCATTGGAGAAACGATATTCAGCAGACTATTCTTTGCTGCGGAAAGATCGAAGGTGCGCTGATCATATCTTGGTTCAACATTTTTTGTATCGGGAAATAACCATATCTGCAAAAGCTTCAATGGATCTTTTGAGTTCTTATTTTTTTCGGAATGCTGGATACCTTTTCCTGCACTCATTACCTGCACTTCGCCTTTGCTGATGATGCCGGTATTGCCCATGCTGTCTTTATGTTCCAGTTGCCCGGACAAAGGAATCGTGATGATCTCCATATTATCGTGCGGGTGGGCGCCAAAACCCATTCCACCGGCAATGGTATCATCATTTAAAACTCTCAATGCGCCGAAATGAACTTTTGAGGGATCATGGTAACCGGCGAAACTGAAACTGTGCCATGCATTCAACCATCCATGATCTGCATGACCTCTGCTGTTTGCTTTATGTAAAATCGTTTTCATAATTAATGTTGAGTTTTAAATTTTGAATGCTAAATAGGTGTCCTTAACTATAGGTTCCCTTATTTATCACTTAACATTTGGCATTTAAAATTAAGAATTACACCGTTACTTTTTCAACCACCACTTTCTCCGCCAGCCACAAAAACTCTGTGATAAAGTTATGTACTGCATTCTGAAAACTTTCGTCCAGCAGGTCGCCATCCGGGCTGAATTTTTTATCGACAGCCGGGATGATCAGCATGTAAGGAGAAGTAATACCAAACAATGCCGGTATGAGTAATAATAATTGTTGCGATGCTCTTATACCACCCATTGCACCCGGTGATGCAGTCACGATACCAAATGGTTTGTGATGTTGTTTTGGAAAATGATCCAATAAATTTTTCATAGCAGGAGAGTAGCTTCCGTTATATTCGGGTGATACCAAAATAAAAGCGTCTGCATCGAATACACGTTGAGCTAATGGCTGAAATTCAACCGGGGCTTTATCAACAGTTGACCAAACTGATTGGATAGGGGGAACAGGCCAGTCCTTCATGTCAATAATATCAACTTCATGCTGGCTGTTTTGCGCCAGCCAGTTTTTTAAATACAACGCCACACGGTGAGTAACACTATTGGTCCGCGGGCTTCCTGATATGATCTCGATCTTCATTGTTTTTGATTTAAGGATACAAAGATAATAAATCAATGTTTAAACATCAAATTTAATTTACTCGCAGTTTGTTAAAACTTTTTGCAGTCCGAAAGACAAAAAGTCCGGAAGTCCGCAAGACAGAAAGAATTTAAATGCATGGTTTGTTTTGCTTCTTCCCGACTGGCGGACTTCCGGACTTTCTGTCTTTCCATCTTCCCGTCTTCCTCCCCATTTACCCGATACATTCAAAATACTGTGTCTGAATGTTTAATTTCGGGTCTAAACGATCAACAATGTTCAACCGGAGAAAGTTCATACAATTCTCGGCATTTACCGGTTTCGCAAGTTTGCTGACCAGGAATGCATGGTCGGCAGGCGAAACAAGAGTTGTGAAAGGGAAACCCATTGTCATATCCACCTGGGATTCGGGAATTGCCGCCAATAAAAGCGCATGGGAAATATTGGGCAAAGGAGGAAGGGCATTGGATGCCGTGGAGAAAGGAGTGATGGTAACAGAACTGGAAGATAATTGTTGCGTTGGTTTGAAAGCCAATCCCGACCGGGATGGTTTTGTAACATTGGATGCAAGTATCATGGATGAATTTTCCAATTGTGGCAGCGTTGCTTTTTTAGAAAGAATAAAACACCCGATATCGGTTGCAAGAAGAGTGATGGAAAAAACCCCACATGTAATGCTGGTGGGAACCGGTGCGCAGCAATTTGCGGTTGCGGAAGGTTTTCCGTTGGAAGAACAAAAACTTTCTCCGCAGGCACAAAAAAATTATGATAGCATGGCTGAAAAAATCGGAATACAAACCACCGGCTATTAATATCGAAAGCAAAAAAGATCACGGGCCATTTGCACCGAATAAATTAGACAATGGTGAATGGAACCACGATACGATCGGGATGGTGGCGATGGATACGAATGGAAATTTCAGCGGCAGTTGTACCACCAGCGGCGCCGGTTTTAAAATGAGAGGAAGACTCGGTGATTCGCCGATCATTGGCGCCGGTTTATTTGTCGATAATGAAGTGGGTGCATGTACTGCAACAGGGCAGGGAGAAGATGTGATAAGAGTGGCCGGTTCACATTCTGTTATTGAACTGATGCGCCAGGGTTTATCGCCGGAGGCTGCGTGTAAAAAAATAATTGAAAGGATCATACGGATCAAAGGAGAGAAGGCAAAAGATATACAGGTAGGATTTTTGGCATTGAATAAAAAAGGACAACATGGTGCTTATGCTATTCATAAAGGATTTAGTTATGCTATCAAGACAAATGAATTGGAGAAAATGATAGAGGCGAAGTATATGATGGCCCCCTAAATCCCCCTTAAAGGGGATTTCAGACTCCGATAATTTGGAAATATATTATGACTTCAACGAAATACATAATCGAAATTGCCACTTCGGATTTTGCAACAACAAGATCTGCAGTAGAAGGCGGGGCCGACCGCATTGAACTTTGCGCCAACCTGGTCGAAGGCGGAACAACACCTCCGTATGGCGTTATCAAAAAATGTCGGGAAGCATTTGATATTTCATTGTTCCCGATCATACGGCCGAGAGGCGGTGATTTTTTATACAGCAAGGATGAATTTGAATTGATGATGTATGATGTTCGTTTATGCAAAGCATTGGGCTGTGATGGTATCGTTACCGGTTTGCTGAATATGGATGGAACGATCGATGTGATCAGAACTGAACAACTGGTAGAAGCTGTTTACCCGATGGGTGTTACTTTTCATCGTGCATTTGACCGGTGTAAAGAACCGTTTGAAGCATTGGAACAATTAATTGAAATGGGTTGCGAAAGAATTTTAACCTCCGGGCAAAAGCCATCTGTGGTGGATGGCGTTGAACTGGTATCACAATTAAATAAAGCGGCTGACGATCGAATAATAATAATGCCCGGCAGCGGCGTTAGAAAAGATAATATCAAAATGCTGGCGGAAAAAACCGGTTGTGTTGAATTTCATTCTTCATTAAGGGATAAAGAGAAAAGCCAGATGGCATTTATGCATCCTGCATTTGTTGGTTCTTCGGAGAGTTATATGAATAATGCTATTGATGCGGAGCAGGTGAAAGAGTTGAGGAAGGAATTGGTATAAGTTTTTTAGTCATGGGTTGCCTTGTTCATACGATCAGTCATTTTTTTGTTGGCTGATAGTAAAGAGTTACTGCACCACAACCAAATATTTTTGTTCTTAAAAGTTTAAGATCAATTCTGTCATTTATTTTTTTAAATAATGATAAACCGGTTCCTGCAATAATTGGCTGAACACTGAGTTGATATTCATCAATCAACTCAAGTTGCATTAAGGCTACTATTAAACCCGGGCTGCCAACTATAATGTTTTTACCCGCTTGTTGCTTAAGTTCTAAAATTTCTTCTTTAATGATTTCTTTTTTTAATGTTGTATTTTTCCAATCAACATTTTTCAGCGTGCGGGAATAAACAATTTTTGGAATATTATCTATTAATACTGCAAATTCATCCGTTTGTTTGATACCGGTAGGATCTTTTACTACAGTTGGCCAATAACTTTCCATAAGTTGGTAAGTTATCCTTCCGTATATAAGGGTATCTGCGTTACTTAATAACTCGTTGTAATGTTGATGTATTTCTTCATCTGAGACCATTGCCGTGTGATCGCAAAACCCGTCAAGGGTCATATTGATTGCTGCAATTAGTTTTCTCATTTTATTTGGAGCCATTTTTATTTCAAACTTCCATAAATAATGTTTGTGATCTTATCATTATAATCCCAGTGAGAATTGGGTGTATGCTGTGTCATAATTAAGCAGACCAGTTTTTCTTTTGGATCGGCCCAATAGATCGTACCATAATATCCTCCCCAGGCAAACGAACCTTCATTCCGCATATTTAAATTAGCAGATTTTTTGGATGTTAATGCAAACCCCAGGCTAAAATTATCATCCCCAAATAAATTATCAGCCAACTGCGGGCTTAACATCAGTTCAACGGTACGCCTTCCTAAAATTTGTTTGCCATTGTAGCTACCTCCATTCAATAGCATTTGAAGAAAAATAGAATAATCAAATGCAGTTGAAGACAATCCAGCCCCACCTGAAAAATAGGTTTTAGGAATGAGTGGATACTTTGGGTCGATATTTCTAAAAGTGGATGACCACTCAATAATTTTTTGATTATTATCTTCAGTATATACGGTTGCAAGTCTATTGGCCTTCGTTGCCGGAACATTGAAATAGGAATCCTTCATGCCGAGCGGCTCAAAAATATGTTTATGACAATAGGTTTCTAACGACTCTCCACTTATTATTTCAATAAGGCATCCCAGTATGTCAGAATTTAAACCATACGTAAACCGTTCACCCGGGTTATGAAGAAGCGGCAGCGATCCCAATGTTTTCATTTTCGATAATAGATCTTCATTGATATATCCTAAGCCGGAGGGAATATTATTTTTAGCATAAATAGCCTGCATGGTATCGGAACCAATGGCGGGATAGTCTATACCTGATGTGTGTGTTAATAGATCCCTGATAGTAATTTCACGTTTAGCCGGGGTAGTGGTAAAGCTTGAATCTAAAGGATTAAAAGTTTTGACCAGTTTGGGATTTTTAAACTCAGGTATAAAATCGGAAACATTCTGGTCAAGACCAAGTTTTCCCCGTTCAAATAATTGCATTATTCCCAAACTTATAATGGCTTTGGTTTGGCTCATGATGCGGAAAATAGCATCGGCCTGCATGGGTTTTTTATTCGAAAGATCTGAGTAGCCACTTCCTTTGTAATAGACAAGCTGGTTGTCTTTGACAATAATTACCACAGCGCCAACTAACCAATTCTTTTCTTCATAATGCTTCAACAGGGTATCAATTTGAGCCAGTCGTTCATAATGAATGCCATTATGATGTTTTACTACCGGGGAAAGAGTTTGCGAGATCGCATTTTGCAGTGTAAAAAAAATGAGAATGATGCTGAGTATATTTTTCATGTTCCTGGTTTATTGTAATTTAAACTTTAGTCAAGTTAAATGAAAAGAAGGCGACATCAGCAATTAGCATTTCAATTTTCCCTCCTTCTGAAAGGTCGTTGAATAATGGGTTAGTTTTAATTCTTTCATCAGCTCAGCTTTTTTCATTCGTTATCTCAACGCCATCTCGTATTGCCGCTTGAAGTATATCAATGTTTATATCTTTTATAGTTTTGAACTTTATGCAATACCCGGTTACCCTCGCCTTACCAAGTTTTTTGCCATATGTTTGGGCTAAGTATGTTTTATCTTTGATACCCATGATATAGACTGAGATCCCGGTTGTATTTGCACTCAAACCAATTTGATAAAACTCCCTGGTTGTTCCATCAGCATATTTTATGGTGTAAGATCCATATCCTATATTAGGATTAGAAACAATTTTATTTTCACTGTCTTTCCCATCCAGGAACCATAATTTACATGCTGGCATTGCTTGCAATATGTTGCGGTGCAACTCTTGCATCTCACTGCGTTTTGGTTCTGGCTGGCTACTAATATATTTTTTGATCTGTTCTTGCACGTTCATATAATATAAAATTACGGGTTAGCTGTTTTTGCTTTTCAAATCACATTTTAAAGTCTTCGTAGATTTTCTCCGGTTACAATTGCCCTTTATATTTTGGGTCAAAATCCACAATCCATTCAATACCGTATTTGTCTCTGAAACAACCAAAATATGAACCCCAGGGACCATCACCAGGAGGCCCTTCTATTTGTCCTCCCGCTGAAAGCCCATTAAATAGTTTGTCTGCTTCTTCTTTACTTTCTGCACTTATTACAATTTTACTCCTGTTCTCGTTTTCGTTTGTTTTTCCCATAATTTCCGGAACATCATTTGCCATCAACATACTTTTACCGATAGGCAAAACAATATGCATAATTTTATTTTCTTCTTTTTCCGCAACCCTGAATTCAGGACTTGCAAGGTCTTTGAAACGAATGATCTTTGCAAACTCTCCGCCAAATACTGATTTGTAAAAGGTAAATGCTTCTTCAGCATTTCCGTTGAAGTTAATGTGAGGATTGATGAGTGCCATGATTTTTATTTTTTAGATTTTAAAATTGTTTACTGACAGGCATCTTGAAAACCACGATCATTTTTGCGATAAAGTTGCCAACAGATCTTCCAGGTTTTTCATTGTCGTAGTAAATCCTTCCTTGAAGCCTTCCATCAACTTCTCCATGCGTTCAAAAGATTCATTGTAAATACTAATACTGACTTTTGTCGTTCCGTTTTCTTCGCTGAAATTCAAATCCCATTCAGAACCCGGCAATTCGGGATTTTCATCTTTGTCTGCAAAAGCATTCGACATTTTGAAATTGGTTTTTGGGCTAATGGAAGTGTATTTCTGAATTGACCAGCGTTCCTGTCCTTCCGGGCTTACCATAGCGTAAAACCTTCTTCCCCCAACTTCAAAATTCATAATTTTTGTTTTTGATGCCCAGGGTTTGGGTGCCCACCATTGATCAAGGATTTCCTGTTTGGTAAAAGCATCCCATACCAGCGAAAGTTCCGCATCAAATTCCCTGTTTATAAATACCGTTTTTTTTGCTTTGTCAACGGTAAAATCAAATAGCAGATCGTTTTTCATTTTTTCTGTTTTTTAAGTGTTGATAATACTTTGTCAAGTTCATTAAACCGGGTTTCCCAGATCTTTCTGAATTGGTTTAACCATTTATCGATCTCTTTCATTTTTTCAATTTCAAGTGAGTAATAGATTTCCCTGCCTTGTTGTTGCTGTTTTACCAGTTCGCATTCTGTAAGTATGCGAAGGTGTTTTGAAACAGACTGCCGGGTAGTGTTGAAGTTGTCGGCAATGGCATTCGGTGTCATTGCCTGCAATGCTATGAGTGTAATGATAGCCCGCCGGGTCGGGTCTGCGATTGCCTGGTAAATATCTCTTCTCATTGGTTGGGGCGATTAAATTGAAGCCGATCGGTTGCAAATATATGTGCAACCGATCGGCTTCGCAAATTTATTTTTATTTATTTCCTGTTTTAAATTTTATGGATGCCTGTTACAATGATCGCCAGCCTTAGAGTTTTCTGCTGTGCTGCCGGGTGTATAACCGAAGTTGAAGCTATGATATACAATTGCGATCTGTTCGTTCAGCCTGCACTACCGATTGCGGCAATGACATTACAGCATCTTCCTGATCAACCTGCCCACCATCATCATCGCATAATCCACATCATCATTCCAGGGTTTGCTGAAACAAAGACGGATATAGTTGGAGTATTTGTTGCCTGATGAAAATATTTTTCCCGGTACAAAAGAGATACGATGTTTCATTGCTTCGGCCCTTAGTTTGAATGCATCAACTTTTTTATTCAATTCAAGCCACATGATAAAACCTCCGTGCGGGCGGGAAACTTTTGTATCGGCCGGAAAATATTCAATGATCGCCTGTATATATTTCAGCGATTGCGTGTGTAATGCTTTGCGCAGATTCTTTAAATGATATTCATAACGGCCATTCTTTAAAAAATTTGCCATTGCAACCTGTGTCAGTGTAGGGCAACTGATATTCTGAATACGCTTGATCTGTTTTACTTCTTCAAGGTATTTTCCCGGTATGGCCCAGCCAACACGGTAGCCCGGGGCCAATGATTTTGACAAGGAAGAACAATGCATCACCAAACCTTTTTTGTCGAATGACTTACAGGTCTTGGGTCTTGTTTTTCCAAAATACAATTCACCATAAATATCATCTTCTATCAATGGTATATTATGTTGTGATATAAGATCGACGAGTTTCTTTTTATTTTCATCCGGCATACAACTTCCCAATGGATTATTATAATTCGGAACGAAAACGCAGGCTTTTACCGGGAATTTCTTTATCGCTTTTTCCAAATGGTTTATATCGATACCTGTAGCCGGATCCGTTGCGATCTCCACAACTTTTAATCCCAAACTTTCTATTGCCTGGTAAATACCGAAATAAGTGGGAGATTCTACTGCCACTGTATCGCCGGGTTGGGTAACGGCTCTCAAACAAACAGTAATCGCTTCCAGACAACCGGAAGTGATCACCACTTCATCAGGTTTTATTTTTCCACCCCAATTGAATGCAAGCTTTGCCACTTGTTTTCTCAATTCAATATTTCCCTGTGTATTTTCATAGTTGATGCAATGGTCTTTACTGTTACGAAGCGCCTGCATCACCGCTTTATTAATTTTCGGGATCGGTAATAAAGAAAGATCGGGAACAGCCAGCGCCAGGTTGATCACATTATCCGCAGTGATATCGGCGTAAATAGAATTGATCATTTCATTCACGGTCACTTCATGCGAGAATGATTCCGGCTGACTGAATTGCGGCAATTCAGGAAAGCGCCGATGATTGAACCGTACATAATAACCCGACTTGGGTCTTGATTCGATCAAACCTTTTCCTTCCAAATGATAATAAGCCTGGAAAGCAGTTCCCATGCTGATACCATATTCTTCACTCAATACTCTTACCGAAGGAAGTTTATCGCCGATCTTCAATACATCCTGGTCGATCATTTTTTCCAAACCTTCTGCTACCTGCAGGTAGAGGTGACTTTCGTTGTCAAGAGAAGCGTTACGCATGATTGTATATTTTGAAATTTTGAATTGGGAAATTTTGAAATTGCCCTTGAACATATAGCTCCTTCGCTACTCTCAACTTTCTGGCGTTGAAGAAAATTTCCCAATCTCCCAATTGTACTTTTCCCAATTCCTAATCTGATCTAGTCAAAAATACTAAATCTGAATCTGTTTTAAAATGAAAATTATATAAAAATTTGTTGTTGAAAAGAAAGTCATGATAAGTATCGTGGATTATAAGCCGGAGCACCAGCCGTATTTTGAAAAGTTCAACCGGGCCTGGATCGAAGAGCATTGGGAACTCGAACCATTGGATATTGCCGTATTGCAAGATCCTGAGTCAACTATTCTACATAATGGCGGCGCTATCCTAATGGCTATCTATAATGGAGAGGTGGCCGGCACGGTTGGCCTGCGAAAATTAGATGGCAGGACTTTTGAGTTTACGAAGATGGCCGTTGATCCCAATTTCCGCAGGAAAGGCATTGCTGAAAAATTAAGCTATGCAAGTTTTGAAAAAGCAAAAGAATTAGGAGCCACTACAGTGATACTTTATTCCAATACAAAAAATGCAGCGGCTATTAAGTTGTATGAAAAAATAGGTTTTGAACATTTGCCCGTAGAAAATGATGTTTACAAAAGAGCCAATGTAAAAATGAAGATAGATCTCGATAAAGTTGTACATAAACAACCAACTGAAACAGTAACCGATTAAAACAAACAGCATGGAAACAATGACCGGCATCAAAGTCACAAAGACAAAACATTCAAAACTGGATGAAGCAGATTTTTCGAATTTAGAATTTGGAAAATACACTGCTGATCATATGTTAGTGTCAGATTTTTATCATGGACAATGGAGTGATGCGCAGATCGTACCCTTTGCCAATCTTTCATTAAGTCCGACGGCGCTTTGTTTGCATTATGGGCAAACTGTATTTGAGGGAATGAAAGCTTTCAGAATGAGAGACGGGCGAATAAATATTTTCCGGATCGACAAACATTACGAACGTTTCAACCGTTCGCTGAGAAGAATGTGCATGGCGGAAATTCCTTACGAAATATTTGAAGAAGGAATGAAAGAACTCGTGGCACTTGATAAGAATTGGGTGCCCGGTGAGGATGGAAGTTCTTTATATATCCGTCCGTTCATGTATGCCAGCGAAGCAAAATTTGGAGTGAAACCTTCGGACGAATATCGCTTTATCATTTTTACAGGACCTGTCGGCCAACTTTTTCCAAGACCTGTAAAGATGAAAGTAGAAAGAGAATATATACGGGCTGCAAAAGGCGGAACCGGCTCTACCAAATGCGGCGGTAACTATGGCGGCGCAATGTATCCTACCAAATTAGCAAGAGAAGAAGGTTATGATAATGTGATATGGACGGATGCAGGTGAACATGCATTCATTGAAGAATCGGGAGCCATGAACCTGATGTTTGTTATCGATGGAAAGTTACTAACGCCTCCGAATTCGGATTCCATTCTCGATGGAGTTACCAAAGATTCATTGATGACGATCGCAAAAGATATGAATGTTGACCTGGAAGAAAGATCCGTTTCGGTGAATGAGATCAGGGAGGCGTTCAAAAAAGGTACGATCACTGAAGCCTATGCTGTAGGAACGGCGGCTATTGCATCGCCGATCGGGGTTATTGGAATTGACGGGGAGAATTATGAATTGCCGCCGGCCAATGAAAATGGTATTGTTTACCAGATTAAGAAAAGACTGGATGCGATCCGTTATGGAACTGCAGAAGATATTTATGGATGGAATACTATTGTGGGTTAGTGAATGGAACGCTGATGACGCGGATCAGGCGGATGGAAACGGATTTTCCAGTTAACTTAATCGATATTACTCTTTGCTATTTGTAGAAACATTAAATAGATCAGCGTAAATCCGTCTGATCCGCGTCATCAGCGTTCCATTAAAATTTTAGATCTCTCATATACTCCGCATCCGTTTCTGCACTTTTCAATGAAGAGACAGGATAATGTTCCTGTTCAGCAATATAATATTGCATGCCATTCTTCTTTGCCACTTTTAATATTGCGGGAAAATCGATACTGCCGGTTCCAAGATCACAAGTGTCTTCAATCTTAGTTGTTCCTTTTGTTCTGTCTTTAATATGACAGAGCCGGAAACGGGTTGGATATTTTTCTAACCATGTTACAGGATCTTGTCCCATTGAAACCGCCCAATAAAGATCAAATTCAAAATCCACGAGAGAAGGATCGGTATTTTGCATCAGCACATCCTGCGGGAATTGGTCTTCCATTTTTTTAAAAGTGAAAAAATGGTTGTGAAATGCATAGCCGATGCCATTACGTTTGCATACCCCGGCTTGTGTATTGAATGTCTCCGCTAATCTTTTATAATCGTCGATGGTTTTGCAATTGCCATCCCAGGCATGGATCAGGTATTTCATCCCGATCGCTGCGGCTTCGGCTGCTTTTCTGTCAAGGTCTTTGTCGGTATCACAATGACTGGAAATAAATTCCATTCCAAGGTCTTCCACATATTTTTTGAATTCTGTATTCTTCATCCCCCAAAACAAACCCAACGATCTTTCATAACCTTCGAGTTGTTTATAACCGAATGCTGAGATTTGTTTTATGGCTGCTTTTGGATCTTTTTCAAAAATATCCCGGATAGTATAAAGTTGAAGCCCGAATGTTTTGAGTTTTTTGTCGCCACTATTTAAAAAAAGATCCAGCGAAGGAGATAATACAAGTGAACCTGCAAGGCCTGCGTTTAATTTTAAAAATTCCTTCCGGGTAAGCCTGCTCATCCTTTCTTTTTATTTCTCATATAAATAAATAACCCCGCAAAGGCAACGATCAGTATAATAGGGATGATAAGCGTTGTATTAAGGACTTCCGGACCTGCCGCTTTATTCGCTTCTGCCAATGCCGTTTTCATTTCTGCACCTGCGTCTCCTGAATTATATAATTTAAGATCAGCGCCGGCAGGTAAATGTTTCAATATTTTATTATCATAAACACCACCCATGAACATCATATATAACGAAACAGCAAACATACCGGCTCCGCCCATCAGGTTGATACCAACGGCGCCAGTTTTGGGTAAATTTTCTGAAACAAATCCAAGCATAGTTGGCCAGAAATAACAAACGCCGATACCAAATATAATTGCGCCGGCAAATAACATATTGCCGGAACTATGCCCGAGCAGGTATAAACCGAGGGCAGAAAAAATCGCAGAGCCAAGTAATACTCCCGCAGGAGAAAGTTTATGAACAACAGGGCCAGCCAATCCTCTTCCTATCACCATTACACCTGTTGTTACAGTTAGGATCAATATTGAATTATTGGAAACATTATTTAACAGCATTTGTATCCATTGCCCGGTAAATAATTCGGTGATAGCCGTTCCAAACATGCAAATGATCATGAAAAAGAAAAGCGGGTTTAGTAATGAACGATACATTTCACCGGTAGAAACACCGCTGGCAACTCTTTCTGTGACCGGGAATTTTTGTTTTGTAAACAGGAAGCCATAAATAATTGCAGGAAGGATCATCATCGCTACCTGTATTTGCCAGCCGATCGCAGCTTTATCAAAAAAATAAACGATGAGCGTGCCGATAACAATTCCGCCGGGGAACCATAAATGAAAATGATTGAGCCGGGTTGTTTTGTCATTGGGATATAAAGTTGCCACCAATGGGTTACAGGCGGCTTCAACAGTTCCATTAGCAATACCAATACAAAGTGTTGATATAAACAAAGCCCAGAAAGGATTGCCAAATTCTCCGGCAAAAATGGTCAGCAGTACACCGGCAATATGAAAAATGAAGGCGAGTACCAGCAATCGTTTCATTCCTATAATATCTACCACCATACCGCCAATAACAACAGCAAGCGGAAAGCCCCAGAAAGCAGTGGCCGCAATAGTTCCAAGTTCTGCTTTATCTAACCCGAACTGAACCCCAAGACGATCCAATATACCGGCACGAATACCAAATGAAAGCGATGTTACTAACAAAGCCAGGCAACTGGCGACAAAAAGCTGATTACGGTTCACTGCTTGCATATCATTAGATTTGTAACAATAGGTTCGAAAAACTAAATGTACTATTTTTAGAATTACAGAGAAACAATATACACAGGGAAAACTTGTTTCGTTGTGTACTCCATGCTCTCTGTGTGATACAAATCAAACAAATGCTGAACAGGAAATTAAAAATGGGAATGATCGGTGGCGGGCCCGGTGCTTTTATCGGCGCTATTCACCGGATGGCTGCCAATTTGGATGGAGAAATCGAATTGGTCTGCGGAGCATTCAGCAGTGATGCGGAAAAGTCAAAGGAAATGGGAGCTTCACTGCAACTGGATCGTGAACGGGTGTACGGTTCTTATAAAGAAATGATAAGAGCTGAAGCAGAATTGCCATTTAATGAGCGCATGGATCTTGTCAGCATCGTTACTCCCAATCATCTTCATTTTGAACCGGCAAAGCTTGCATTGGAAAACGGGTTTCATGTGGTGCTGGATAAACCTATGACATTTGATTTGACCGAAGCAAAAGAATTAAAGACGATCGTTGAGAAAAGCGAAAAGTTTTTTTGTCTTACACATACCTATACCGGTTACCCCATGATAAAAGAAGCGAGGCAACAGGTATTGAGCGGTAAGTTTGGAAAGATCAGGAAAGTTTTTGTTGAATACCCGCAAGGGTGGCTGAGTACGTTTATGGAAGGTACCGGCAATAAGCAAGCTGGCTGGAGAACCGATCCTTCAAAAAGTGGAGCAGCCGGGGCAATGGGTGATATTGGTACGCATGCTTTTAATCTGGCGGAATATGTTTCGGGTTTGCAGGTGTCACAGGTTTGTGCAGCTATTAATATTATAGTGGAAGGGCGGCAACTGGATGATGATGGCGCTGTTCTTTTACAATTCAATAATGGAGCAAGCGGTGTTTTGATCGCCACACAGGTTGCGGCAGGCGAAGAAAATAATATCAGGATAAAAATATATGGTGAAAAAGGCGGGATCGAATGGAACCAGGAAGATGTCAATACTTTATTGGTAAAATGGCCTGACAAACCAACAGAGATATGGAGAGCCGGAGAAAATTATTTAAGTTCATTTGCAAAACATAATGCAAGAACACCGGCCGGTCACCCGGAAGGATATTTAGAAGCATTTGCCAACCATTACCGCAATTTTGCATTATGCATAAAAGCTCAAATGAGTGGTGAAAAAGCAAAAGAAGAATGGCTCGACTTTCCGGGAGTAGAAGAAGGAATAAGAGGAATGATATTTATTAAAAAAGTAATTGAGAGTAATAAGAGTGAGAAGAAATGGATCGGATTGGGAGAATAAAATCAGAGACCAGGAATGAGGAAATTATTTAGCACCTGGCATTTAACCTTTAGCACTACAACATGACAACCATCAAAGGCCCGGGCATATTCTTAGCCCAATTCATGAACGATAAACCTCCTTTTCATGACCTGAAAGCTGTTTGTTTGTGGGCGGAAGCAATAGGATTTAAAGGAGTACAGTTACCAACATCGGATGATCGTTGTATCGATCTGCAAAAAGCAGCGGAAAGCAAAACCTATGCTGATGAAATAAAAGGTATCGTCAATGAATGCGGATTGGAGATAACAGAACTGTCAACGCATTTGCAGGGGCAGTTAGTAGCGGTAAATCCTGTTTATGATAAACTCTTTGATGGTTTTGCACCGAAGGAAGTGCATGGCAATTCAAAAGCAAGAACAGAATGGGCGATTCAGCAATTGAAATATGCAGCTAAAGCTTCGCAGAATTTAGGATTGAATGCGCATGCAACTTTCAGCGGCGCTTTATTATGGCCGATGGTTTATCCCTGGCCGCAACGTCCGGCCGGTATTGTCGATGAAGGATTTACTGAACTGGCAAAAAGATGGCTGCCTGTCCTGGATCATTTTGATGAATGCGGTATCGATCTTTGCTATGAGATCCATCCCGGGGAAGACCTGCATGACGGAGTGACCTATGAAATGTTTTTGAACAAGGTCAATGATCATAAAAGAGCCTGCCTGTTGTATGATCCTTCTCATTTCGTTTTGCAATGCCTCGATTATCTTTCTTATATCGATCATTATCATGAACGGATAAAAATGTTTCATGTAAAGGATGCTGAATTCAACCCAACAGGAAAACAGGGTGTGTATGGCGGTTATCAAAACTGGATCGACAGGGCGGGACGTTTCCGTTCATTGGGTGACGGGCAGATCGATTTTAGATCTGTATTCAGTAAACTGGCGCAGTATGATTATACAGGCTGGGCAGTGATGGAATGGGAGTGTTGTATCAAGAATGCAGAAGACGGCGCTACCGAAGGCGCTGAATTCATTCACCGGCATATCATTAAAGTAACGGAGAAAGCTTTTGATGATTTTGCTTCAGTAAAAACAAACGATAAACTGAACCGTTCTATTTTAGGATTGGAATAATAACTTTGTCAAAAATGTACAAATGAAAAGATCAGTATTTTTTATTCTCACCGTTTCATTGTTAGTCGGCTGTGGCGGTGGTAGTTCGAAAGAGAGTGGAAATAAAGAGAAGACAGCAGGTGATCTGTCACAAAATCCCGATTATCAAAAAGGTCTTGCCTTGGTTGCAAAAGACAATTGTCTTACCTGCCATAAAGTTGATGAAGTAATAACTGGTCCTACTTACCGGGATATTGCAAATAAGTATGGCGATATGCCGGATACGATCATTGCTCATCTTGCAAAAAAAATAATCACTGGCGGAACCGGCATTTGGGGACAAACTTTTATGACCGATCACCGTAATCTTTCACAGGAAGATGCTGAAGCAATGGTGAAATACATTTTACTACTCAAAAATAAATAGATGCGAAATTTTTTTTTTAGCGCTGCTATTGCAGCCATATTGATATCATGCAATGGTTCAAAGAATATAACAGGCGATAACCGGTTAACGGTGGCAGAAAGCGACAGCGGATGGGAACTTTTATTTGATGGTAAAACAACCAAAGGCTGGCATCGGTATGGCGGCGGCAGTATCGATTCTGTCTGGAAAGTTAAAGACGGCATTCTTTGTTTGGATACAGCGATAAAAAAACAATACAATATCAAAGGTGATTGGGATATTGCTACCAATGAAGAATACGAAAACTATCATTTGAAATTAGAATGGATGATCAGCAAGGATGGTAACAGCGGCATCATCTTTAATGTGTTTGAAGATAAAAAACATAAATGGCCATGGGAGACAGGACCCGAAATGCAGGTATTGGATAATAATGGTCATCCCGATGCAAAATATCCAAAACACCGTGCCGGTGATCTTTATGATATCATTTCTTCTTCAAAAGAAACTGTAAAACCTTATGACGAATGGAACCTCGCAGAAATAAAATGCGAGAATGGCAAACTCGACTTTTATCTTAACGGGGTGAATATTGTCTCGACCACTATGTGGGATAGCAATTGGAAAACAATGATCGCCAATAGTAAATTCAGGAATATGGAAGGGTTCGGTACATATAAAAAAGGGCGGATCAGTTTGCAGGATCATGGCAATGCTGTTTGCTACCGCAATATTAAGATCAGGAAATTGTAAAAATTCTTCTTATCTTTTCTGTAACCAAAACTATATATTATGGGTACAGATGCTTTTTCTCATCTTCCCTGGCTTGCTATACTTATTGCAGGCATAGCTTATTTTGGCCTTGGCGCCATTTGGTATTCCGTTTTATTCAGGAATGCCTGGATAAAAGCTTCCGGTGTAAATGTGAACGATCCGAACATGAAAAAAGGCGTTGCTCAAACCATGCTTTCATCATTGGTATTGATGATCGTTGCGAGTTTGGGTATTGCTTTGTTCCTGTCAAAAATACCGGGCGATACCTGGATGACGGGCGCCAAAGTAGGATTAGTTGCCGGCATTTGTTTTTCAGCCACTGCTATCAGCATTTCTTATTTGTATGAAAAAAGACCAATGGCATTGCATCTTATCAATGCAGGATACAATGTAGCAGGCTGTGTTGTAGCGGGAATCATATTAGCGATATGGTGATAAGAGAATAGATAAAAACTAAAAGATAAAAGTTGGGGTCGTTTGACTTACAGGTTCTAAACTTTTATCTATTATCTATTAGTTTTTAACTACCTATTCCACCTTCGTTATCTTCAAAACATTCGTCGGTAAATGCATATGTATCGGGGTACTGCCGGTATTGACAACAACGTCTCCCGATTTTAAGAATTTTCTTTCTTTTAAAATATCTATCTGGTCAAAGATGATATCATCAAGACTTTCTTCTTCATCATAATAAAAAGCACGGACACCCCAGCTAAGACTAAGCTGGTTGACCAATGTTTTTTCCTTCGTAAAAACATATAATGGCGATCGTGGACGATAACTGCTCAGGATAAAACCGGTATAGCCGGTTTGCGTCATGCCGATCAATGCACTGGCATTTACATCTTTTGCCAGTTTGCACGCATTGTAACAAATAGCATCGCTGATAAAAGAAGGGGAATGAGGCTGCGGCGCCAGCGAATCTTCCAGGTTGTAATTATAATCGGTGGCTTCTACCTCTTTAATGATCTTGCACATCGTTTGTACTACCAGCGCAGGATGTTTGCCCGTAGCCGTTTCGCCACTCAGCATAACCGCATCGGCGCCTTCCAATACAGCGTTAGCTACATCGGTTATTTCACTGCGGTTAGGTTTATTGAATTCGATCATACTTTCCATCATCTGCGTGGCAACGATAACCGGTTTGGCACGATGCAAACATTTACGGATGATCTGTTTTTGTAACAAAGGAACTTTTTCTACCGGCAATTCTACACCCAGGTCGCCCCGGGCGATCATCACCGCATCGGATTCAACAATGATATCACGAAGGTTTTCCAGCGCTTCCGGTTTTTCAATTTTAGCAATGATCTTTGTCTTACTTTTTTTATGATCCAGTTTTTTGCGCAATATCTCGATGTCTTTTACACTTCTTACAAATGAAAGCGCTACCCAATCCAGTTTTTCTTCAATGATAAATTCAAGATCTTCGAGATCTTTTTTTGTCAAAGCCGGCAATGATATTTTTGTATCGGGCAGGTTGATCCCTTTTTTGGAAGATAGAATTCCTCCCATGGTAACTTCTACCTGCACATCATTATTCTTCAATACTTTTTTTACTTTCACTTCAAGTTTACCGTCATCGATCAGGATGATGTTACCTATTACAACATCAGCATGAAGGCTGGGGTAGGAGACATAGATCCTTGCCTTATTACCGACTAATTTTTCATTGGTAAATGTCAGGATATCCCCTTCTTCGATCCTGATAGCTCCGCCTTCGATCTCACCAACCCGTAATTTAGGCCCCTGCAGGTCGCCGAGGATAGCAATATTAAAAGGCTCGGTCTTATTTATCTTCCTGATATGATCGATGATCTTTTTCTTGTCTTCATGAGAACCATGCGAAAAATTAAGACGAAATACATTGACGCCGGATCGTACCAATTCAAGCAACTGGTCGTAGGAATCGCAGGCCGGGCCTACCGTAGCAACGATCTTGGTGCGATGTGTTTTATGAGCAATACCGGCATCCCGGTCCATTGATTTGTGATAATATTTCTCTGCGTGTTTTGCCATGTTTCTTATTTCTGAATTCTGTGTTTTGAATTTTGAATGTTAGATGCTAAATAACAGGTTACGATTATTTATATTTTTATCGCTCCAATATTTCGCATGTAGCATTTAACATTTAGCATTTAAGATGCTAATATCTTTACGATCTTCATCCATTCTTCGCTGATCTTTCCTTTATTTTTCACGGCATTTTCCAGTGGGATATAATGCATCTTATTATTCAATATACCAACAAAGACATTGAATCTTCCTTCCAGCAAACATTCAACAGCATGATAACCCATGCGGCTGGCGATCAAACGATCGATACAACTTGGCGAACCGCCCCGCTGAATATGCCCGAGGATACAGATCCTGATCTCGGCCATCGGTAATTTTTCCTGCAAAAATTTTTGTACTGCATTGGCGCCGCCAAAATCATCTCCTTCCGCTACAACGATCAGGTTCACCAGTTTTTTTCGTCTTTCTTTTTCCAATAACGATTCAACGATCTGGTTGATATCCGTTTTTCGTTCGGGGATCAAAATATTCTCAGCGCCGGTGGCGATACCGCTATGCAAAGCAATATAACCGGCATCCCTTCCCATTACTTCAATGATAAAGATGCGGTCATGCGCATCCATCGTATCCCTCACTTTATCGATCGCTTCTACTGCCGTATTCACTGCGGTATCAAAACCGATCGTAAAATCCGTTCCTAAAATATCTTTATCAATGGTGCCGGCGATCCCGATACAGGGAATGTCGAATTCTGTACTGAATTCAACCGCCCCGCGGAATGAACCATCGCCGCCAATGATCACCAAACCATTAATGCCTCTCTGTTTCAGGTTATCATAAGCTTTTTTTCTTCCTTCATATTCCATGAATTCCTTGCAACGGGCCGTTTTCAATATCGTACCGCCACGCTGGATGATATTGGCTACCGAACGGGATTCCATCTGGTGAATATCATCTTCGATCAAACCCTGGTAACCCCGCATGATACCAAATACGTCCAGCCCATGATAGATACCGGTACGGACAACGGCCCTGATAGCTGCATTCATTCCGGGCGAATCTCCACCCGAAGTAAGCACCCCGATCTTTGTTACTTTTTGTGTCTTCATATATACAATCCCCAAAAATACATTTTATTTTCGATGTGTATTTTAAACACATACTATGCTACCCGGTAAATGTACCGAAAGATATTCCTGCTTATTTAACAAAATGGATCAAATGATATTAAATAAAAGATGTGTAATATCGTTATTCGCATAATCTAATGCAACATGAGAAGAATTATCTTACCCGCACTGCTTTTATTAGCCCAAATTTCTTTTTCACAGGATAGTACCAAGACGTTATGGGCATTTCCTATTACGGATTATATGGTTGACCTGAACGACAGTACCCGGCTCGTCCAGATCCAGTTGCCGGATGCTTTTACGATCAAGGAAAAACAATTAGCGATCATCAAAGGTGTTTATACTACTTCTCATTCCGATACCGCACAAAAAGGTTATGGAAGATGTAATCTTATCAAAGGCGACTATTATTATTTCACTATCGGTAATAATAAAAGCGGGCAAGCCATGAAACAAGGCGACCTTCTTTATACTTTTATCAGCAAGCCCGTTGTTTTTAACGGGCAAATACCTAAGATCGCTTCTCATTATATCGAACTGGACAATGTGTACGATCAGCCCCTGTTTGACCGGGTGAATGTTTATTATCAATGGGCGGAAGCCGATGAAAAAAGAATGATCGATTCCGCCGTAAGCGATATTAAGTTCACCGGCAATTATTTTCTTGAGAACGATGCGTCGATGAATAAACTTATCGAGAAAGGTCCTTACAAGGGTCAGAAAGTTCTGACACTAATGACAACCTGTAATGCTTTGCAGGTAAAAGATTTTATGGCCTATATCATCGCCCGGCCCCGCTTATATGCCGGTAAAAAATGGAAGATCTCCGAAACCTTCGCTACCTGGCTGACGGAAGGTGCACCGACGGTAGTGAAATAAGTAATTTGGAATTAGGTATTAAGAATTTTGGAATGCCTGTATGGGATATCGATCTGGAAGGCCTAATTACTAATCCCCAATACCTAATTCCCAATCCCTCCACCCATACTATTCATCCTTCCAAACCGCCATCCGGATAAAAAAAGGATCATTCTACTTTCCCTGTCTTAACTTAGGCAACTAAAATTCTGGTCATGAAAAAACTATTTTTCTTTCTTTTTTTCCTGTGCTTTTCTTTATTTCTGAAGGCACAACTGGTTTATCCCGAAACTAAAAAAGGCGATGTGGTGGAAGAATATCATGGTGTAAAACTTGCCGATCCTTACCGCTGGCTCGAAGATGACAGGAGCGAGGAAACCAGGCAATGGGTTACGGAAGAAAATAAGGTTACGTTCGGATATTTGGATAAGATACCTTACCGGGCCGATTGGCTCAAAAGGCTGGAAGAAATAAATAATTATCCCAAATACACTTCGCCTTCAAAAAAGAATGATTATTACTATTTTTCAAAGAATGATGGGCTGCAAAATCAAAGTATCGTTTATCGTCAAAAAGGATTGAACGGAAAGCCCGAGATCGTTTTGGATCCGAATAAATTTTCAGCAACCGGTACTACAAGTCTTGCCACTTTTTCTCTTTCCAAAAATGGTAACTATGCGGTGGTTGGTAAATCTGCCGGCGGTAGTGACTGGCGTACATTTTTTGTAATGGATATGAAAACATTGCAGTACCTGCCCGATTCACTTGCATGGGTAAAAGTTTCCGGCGCACAATGGAAAGGAGATGGATTCTATTACAGCCGTTATCCAACGCCGGAAAAAGGAAAAGAACTTTCAACAAAGAATGAGAACCACCAGGTGTATTATCATAAAGTGGGTACTTCGCAGGACCAGGATGTACTGGTATATGAAGATGCGGCAAACCCGCAGCGTTTTCATTCTGTATTCACCAGCGAAGATGAGCGTTATGTTTTCCTGAACATCAGCGACCGCGGTAAAGGAAAAGACGGCAATGCGCTATGGTATATGGACACAAAGAGTACAAGCAGCGACCAGGTCTTTGTGCCGATCATCAAAGAAGCAGGAGAATTCGATTATAGTTTTATCGATGACAACAATGGAAAATTCCTGATGAGCACCAACGACGGTGCAAAGAATCAGAAAATAGTTTTGGTCGATCCTTTGAACCCCGATCAAAAGAACTGGAAAACAATTATCGCTGAAAAAGAAGAAAATATTTCGGGGATCAATACAGCCGGCGGAAAATTATTCGTCACTTACTCGAAAGATGTTACCAGCCGGGTTCATGTATATGATTACAATGGTAAACTCGAAAGAGAAGTGGAACTTCCTTCTATCGGCACGGCCGGTGGTTTCGGCGGTGAGAAAGATGACAAGTCTGTTTTTTATACATTCACTTCTATCACTTTTCCTCCAACGATCTACCAATATGATATCGCAAGCGGGAAAAGCAAAGTGTTCAGGAAACCGGAAGTAAAATTCGATCCTGAAGATTTTATCACAGAGCAGGTTTTTTATCCAAGCAAGGATGGAACCAGGATCCCCATGTTCGTTGTTTATAAAAAAGGATTGGAAAGAAATGGTAAGAATCCAACGATATTATATGGATATGGCGGATTTAATATCAGCAGTAATCCATCTTTTTCTCCATCAAGAATTACCTGGCTCGAACAAGGAGGCGTTTATTGTATCGCTAACCTGCGCGGCGGAAGTGAATACGGCGAAAAATGGCATGAAGCCGGGATGCTTAATAAAAAACAAAATGTGTTTGATGATTTTATTGCAGCCGGTGAATTTCTTATAAAGAACAAATACACTTCTTCGGATTACCTGGCGGCACAGGGCGGATCGAATGGCGGACTTCTCGTTGGCGCTGTTATCAATCAACGGCCCGATCTTTTTAAAGTAGCGATCCCGCAGGTGGGAGTGATGGATATGCTTCGCTTTCACAAATTCACGATCGGTTGGAACTGGATCCCCGAATACGGAACCAGCGATAAGCCCGAAGATTTTAAGAACCTGGTCACTTATTCGCCGATGCATAATATCAAACCGGGACTCCGATATCCTTCAACGCTTGTTACTACGGCCGATCATGACGATAGGGTAGTGCCGGCGCATTCATTTAAATACATGGCCACTTTACAGGAAAAATACAAAGGGCCGAATCCGGTACTGATCCGGGTGGACGTGAATTCTGGTCATGGCGCCAGCAACCTGAAAAAAGCGCTGGAAGTGAATGCAGATATTTATTCTTTCATATTTTATAATATGAATATTACACCTAAATTCAATTTCAAAACGGATCTGAAAGGGTTTTAAAAACTGATTACTAACGTAAAAGAGGCTGTGCTTTTAAGCATGGCCTTTTTTTATTATTTGAACTGGCCCGAACAAACGTTTGACTTAACAAAACTTTTATAACCGGTTGCCCATTTTATTATTTCCTTTAATATATTTGCGACTAATTTTTAAAAAACCGCATCATGAAGACATTTGTTTTATCTTTTATTCTTTCATTTTTTACCGTTGCTTCATTCGCTCAAAACGGTACATCGCCTGACCAGGTTTCAGGCAATAATGAAGTAACAATTGCTGAATTGCAATTAAAGCCGTTGAGGCTTCCGGCGTTAAGCGAGATTGGTGGTTCGCCTTTTCTTCATACTGATTTTATTATGGGAACCGTGCAGATCGACGGTGGTAAGATCGTTACGAATGTGCCTGTTAAATTCAATATTTATAACAACCTCATCATGGTAAAACGTGATGGCGATGATCTGAAGCTTGAAACATTTGACCTTGTTTCGTATGACAATACCGGTAATGACGGAACTATAAAACATTATATGTTCAGGCAGGGTTATCCTGAGACCGACAATCGTCCTCCAACAGCTGTTTACCAGGTTTTATCTTATGGACCAAAACTTCATTTGATAAAATTCCTCTCTCAAAAAGTGGAAGATGTACAAACATTGGGTGATTACGGCCGCAGGGAACTGGTTACTACACAACAGTTGTATATATATGTTCCGGGTGGGGAGATCAAAAAAATAAAATCAGGTAAGCAGGCTATCGTTGATGCATTGCCTGCCATGTCTGCAAAGATCGATGAGATCATCAAGTCGGAGAATTTGAACCTGAAGAATGAAAGCGACCTTGCTGCATTGGTTGATGCGTTGAATAAATTATAATAGTTAACTAGAAGGAAGTAGCTGCGGGAAGCAGGTTTGCGTATCAATGCAAGCCTGCTTTTTTTATTAAAAGTTTTTTGTCGTGGGATACTCGCCCTACTAGCCACTCCCTGCTTCCTTCTCTTATTTCTTTCTACATTTGATCAATGAAAGTTTTACTGACAGGGGCCAATGGTTTCCTTGGGCATTATCTTACACGACAATTACTGGAGAAAAAATATACAGTGATAGCAACCGGCAAAGGCGATTGCCGCCTGCCATTTGCGGGGCATGAGAATTTTGAATATGTAACAATGGATATTACCGATCCGTTTGCAGTGCACGATGTTTTTGAAAAATATTCACCGAAAATTGTAGTACATGCAGGAGCAATGAGCAATGTGGATGAATGTGAACAAAACCAGTGGGAAGCTTATCGTGTCAATGTTGAAGGAACCGTTACCATACTGATCAATGCAGAAGCGCAGCATTCGTTTTTTATTTTCATATCAACCGATTTCATTTTTGACGGAAAAAAAGGAATGTACATAGAAGAAGATGAACCCGGGCCAGTAAATTTTTATGGTAAGACCAAGGTCGAAGCAGAAGAAGCTGTAAAAGAATATGAGTATGACTGGGCCATTGTAAGAACAATACTTGTTTATGGTAAGCCGCAATCAGGAAAAGATAATATCCTGACCGTTGTTAAAAAGAAACTGGAAAAAGGAGAAGAATATAAAGTTGTGAATGACCAGCTGCGAACTCCTTCTTATGTAGAAGACCTGGCTTCGGGTATCATTTCGGTCATTGAAAGAAAAGCAACCGGCATTTATCATATCGGCGGTGCAGATGTGCTGACACCTTATCAAATGGCCTGTGCAGTTGCTGATCATTTTGGATCGGATCTATCATTGCTTAAAGAAGCAACAGCCGCTAATTTTTCTCAACCGGCAAAAAGACCGTTTATAACCGGCCTCAACATTGATAAAGCAAAAAAGAAATTAGGGTACGAACCCCTTTCTTTTGCTGAAGGTTTGAAAAAAACTTTTGCTGATCAGAAATGAAAACTGATACCGGCTTTCAGGAACCGGGGAGAGCCGGGTGTATAATGTATCTCTGATACCGGTGCAGTTTCTGTTTGTAATTGTGATTCCGTATCAAACTGCGCTTCTCTCCATTTCACATCGAATAAATTTTCAACAGCCGCTTTTATCTCCCATTTTTTCCATTGATAACTGATCAATGCATCGGTGATAAAATATCCCTGTGCTGTTACAGAATAATCTTCATTTGCGGGCCTTTTATCAATGAAGCGATAACGAAGCGAACCACTGAATCCGTTCTTTGCCTTAGCGGTGAGTCCGCCGATACTGGTGAAAGAAGGAGCCAGCGGAACATGATCTTCCCCTTTGGGTTCACCGATAGCTCTTGCTTTGGTAAGATTGATATCGATATCCCCGAACAACCATTTAGCAAATTGGTAACGGGCCGAAAGATCGATCCCGATCCTTCTTGTTTTGCCGCCGGCTTCAACAATACCTTCATCGCCAACATACACAAATTCCTGCTGTGAATATAAATGCCATAGAGCTGTTTTGATGATCAGGTTCTTCACCGGTTTTATAATAATGCCAAGATCGGAAGCATATACTTTAGGCAGTATATCATTTGCCAGATCATCAAGTATCACTCTTGTATCATTGGAATGAAATCCTATTCCATTACTCAGGTATATCTTTATTTTTTGATTGGGTGTATAACTCAAATTCAATTTCGGACTTACAGTACCTCTTGTTTGATCGTTGAATACCTGTGAGGCTATGAGCTTATCCTTATATTGAAATTTAAAATGATCATAGCGAAGGCCTGCATTCAGGTTCCATTTATCACTCAATTCAATATCCTGGTTAATGTAAGCAAAGAGGTTGGTTTCTTTGAGATCTCCTTTTTGAACATCATTAAGGAACACTCTTTTTACAGTATGCATTAATGCAATATCTTTTACATTATCATGGCGGAAACCGGCGCCGAATTCAGTTGCCATTCTCCTTTTTCCCAGCAACAATGACCTGCCCGCTGTAAAAGTATTACCAATGATATCTCTTGTCTCCCGTTGATCGATCCCGTCGCCATTCACATTATCATTCAGGAAAAAAGTAAAATTTGAATAGAGATTGAAATGATAGTTTATATAATAGGCCTGGTTGCTGATCTTCCAGTTATTCTTTAAGTTTTTGCTGAATTTGGCTGTTACATTCGTACGGTTCGTATTGCCGCCTTCACTGTCATCGATAGAACCAAAACGGGAGATCGTTCCATCCTGTACAGCCCGCTCAGGTACTTGCCCCGATGCATTCCATTTGCTATCGAATGTGGAAGCAGTGATCGTTAATTGTGATTGATTGCCGAACCATGCATTGTATTTACCCATGATATTAAAGCGATGGAATTTTTGCGGACTGTCGAAATAACCATCGCTGTGAGAATATTCAGAAGCGATATAAAACTGTTCTCTTTTTTTATCGCTTTCTTTATTGAATACTTTTAATAAAGCCGTTGCTTTTTGGGAATTGAACCGGCCCGCTTCAAAACGTAGTAAATTCTCAGTCAAAAGATCCTTCGTTTGAAATTCTACATAAGCGGCAGTCGCTAAATTCCCTTTTGATGCAAAATAAGGCCCTTTATCAAACCCTGCTTTCTCCACTGTTTCAGGGATCAGGAAATGAAGATCGGCATAGCCTTGCCCATGTGCATGACTTACCATATTAACAGGCATTCCATCCACGGTAATATTTATATCCGTTCCATGATCGATATCATAACCACGCAAAAATATCTGTTCAGCTTTTCCGCCGCCCGCATGCTGCGCAATGAACAGACCGGGAACGATACGCAACACATCCTGCGATGTATTCACAGGTCTTAATTGTATATCAACTGCGCCGATCGTATTTAAAGCGCTGTTTCTTTTGCCATTCACTTTTACTTCTGAAAGATCGAGATTGGTTTTACGAAGATCCACATTGACAGTAGAAAGCAGTTTTGATCTTACTTCTACCGGAACGATCTCTGTTTTATACCCGATATGAGAAACGATAAGTTCGTATTGCCCGGGATTGACTCCGCTAATAACAAAACGACCGAACTGGTCTGTATCATCGCTTTTCGTAGTACCGATATTAACGGTTGCTCCATATAATGGCGACCGCAGATCCGCATCGCTGATATATCCTTCAACGGTTCCTGTTTGTGAAAAACAATTTGTTGAACAAAACAGAGTAAGAATAAAAAATTTGATAAACGATCTCATCATAACCGGTTAAATCATTGCAAATACGATATATAAAGCTGGCTGGATTGCGATAAAAAATTTATTGCAACTGTTTTTTTTAATGAAATCCAAACATGAATGAGCGACGTAGCTGTTGAGGATTCCCTTTCAAAAACAAATAAATTAAATTATCAGGTATGAAAAAGAAATTTTTTTTAGGCGGATTGCTTGGCTTATTAGCGGTAGGTGGAATTATCATCGCGGCTGATCATATCGATGCCCCGGCTGTAACTGGTCCCGGTAGTACCAGTCCCGGTAATGATATTACCGACGTGTATGCATTTCAAAGTCCTGCAGACAACAGTAAAATGGTATTTGTATTAAATACACAGGGTCTTTTATCGCCGGCTGCTTCTGCATCAGCCAGTTTTCCTTCCAATGTCATGTATGAATTGAACATTGATAATACCGGTGATAATATCGAAGACCTGGTGATACAGTGTTTGGTACAAAATGGTAAAATGAGAGTGTTCGGACCTGTTGCACCCGGTACCACCGGTCTTGCAAGTACTGTAAAAACAAACGGGGCAACGACTGAAGTAGCAGTTACTCCTTACGGCGCCGCAACGATCAACACATCTGTCAATGCAAATGGTACAAGGATCTTTGCCGGTCCCCGGGATGATCCGTTCTTCTTTGATCTTGCCCGTTTTAAAGAGATCCTTGCCGGTACTGCTACAGTTTTTCACGCCGGTACAGCAGGTGATCCTGCCAATGATTCTTTCAAAGGAACAAACGTAATGTCGATCGTTGTTGAAGTTCCTAAAACAATGCTAGGTTCAGCCACTACCATCAATGTATGGTGTGAAACAAAATCAAAATAATTTTTAAACCATAAATATTACGATCATGATACGTTTTAATAAATTATCAGTAGCTGTTTTCGCAGCGCTTTCTTTTATGGCTACGGGCTGCGATAAAAACGATGCGCCGACGGATAACTTCGATACATCCGGTACTTATACACAGAATGACCAGATGGCAAGACCGGCGATCAATACAGTATTTGTGAATTCAGCCCGAAAGAACGAATTCAATACCACGATTCCATCAGCAATGAATGCTGCCTTCAATGCACAATTCCAGACCGTGTTGACCAATTTTGGATATACGATGAATGCATTGGGACAGGATAAAGCAACCTTTGCAGGATTATTGGTAACAGATGTGCTTGGTGTAAAAATGAATGGCCCTACAACATTTTTCGATGGAGTGCCAGCTAATACACTTTCGGGAAGAGCTTTGGCTGATGATGTGATCGATGTAGAGCTTACATTGATATTCGGAGGGCCGAATGCATTGACCGGAGCACCCACAAATCCTGGTTTGATCAAGGATAATGTGAATAGTAACGATAAAGCGTTCCTTGCTACCTTTCCGTTTTTAGCGGCACCGCATATGTAATTTGAATAGCCGAACTAATTAAAAGCTCCTTATATTGTAAGGAGCTTTTTTATAAATAACAGCCTGTGTTGTCATTGATAAAACATATTACTAATTCTAAACGCCTTGTCCGCTACGCCGGCATTTTTATGTTATTGCTCTTGTTTTCGAATTCAGTTTTTGCGCATGATGTAGTAGGAGAGTTGGGGAACATGTCGAACACCGATACGGCGCTTCTTTATCTTAAGCTCGGTTATAAACATATCCTTCCGCTTGGATTGGATCATATTTTATTTGTATTGAGTTTATTCCTTCTCAGTGCCAAATTAAAACCGGTACTCTGGCAATCATTGGCTTTTACCGTTGCACATTCCATCACATTGGGATTAGCCATGTTTGGCGCAGTAAAAGTATCGCCTGCGATCGTTGAACCGCTGATCGCTTTATCCATCATGTATGTGGCATTGGAAAATGTATTTGTAAAAAAACTAAGGCCGTCAAGAATTGGAGTGGTATTCCTGTTTGGATTGATCCATGGCTTAGGTTTTGCCAGCGCATTAAGCGATCTTGGTTTACCGCAAAATGCTTATGTAAGCTCGTTGGTGATGTTTAATGTGGGAGTGGAGTTGGGACAATTAACGGTAATACTCGCAGCATTTTTCCTGTTTGGAAAATGGTTTGGAAATAAACCCTATTACCATAAATATATTGTAACTCCACTTTCTTTACTGATCGCAGCGATCGCTTTGTTCTGGGTGATTGAACGGACCTTACTCTAAATTTTCTTCCAGGTCTTTTTGTTTGGCAGGACCAAGATCGTAACGGTTCTTATATGCTGCTTTAAAAAATTGCTGCGCATTGTAACCTTTATTCATCCCCTGCATCATTTTTCCCATGTAATAAAGTTCGGGGCCCTCCAGTGGTTTGCCTGAAACATAAGCCCGGAAATTGGAATAGGCGTTCTCTTTTTCATTGTTACAATACAGCGCCCATACATACCATGCATATGTTTGCGGCGTGGGCCTGTTAATGATCTCTTTTTCCGCCAGCCTGACGGCTTTAGGCGGATCATTTAAAATACCTGTATAAAGATCGATAAGGTATTTGCTGTACATAAGTCCATAAACAGGTTGATCAGCAAGAACAGCAAACCTGGTTGCCCATTCTTTTTGTGCGGCTGTGTCGGCTCTTGCTTCAGCCAGTTGTTCAAGTTTCAACAATATATCCGGGGCATTGCTCCGGGTTTGAACAAAATGAAAGATTTTATTGGCCAGCGGATCATTTTTATCATGTATCAATGCTATCCACCCGATGCCGAGCATACTATGAAGATCTGATGCATCCAGTTTGATACTTTCTGTATAAAGATCATATGCTTTGGAAAGATCCCCTTTATGAATATACAGGTCAGCAGCATTGGATAAAGCCGATTGCTTAAAGTAAATATTATTACCAGCTTGTTCGGCCGCCTGTAACATACAAGAGACCGAGCTATCGAGAGAGCCATCGTAATGCTCCATTTTAGAACGGCGGAACAGGTATCCATATAGATTATAAGCGCTCAAGGAAGGTAAGATCTTTTTACAATGTCCGTATTCGCCCCGCTCAAACGAGATATCAAAATCAAGGAATGCATTTGCCAGCGAGTTTCCTTCAATGCGGATCGCTTTTTTTAATAACGTATCGGCTAAAGAGAATTTATGTTGAAGCATTGCAAGCGATACCAATGTTCTTAATATCCCCGGTTCTTTTTCCTGGTTGGCGAGGTTTGATTCTTTATACAGGCTGTCGGCCTTGAGCAGATCATGGATATTTCCCGATAACCTGAAACGGGAAATTAAGGCAGAAGCATATTTAGGGCCCGTTACAAAATTCTCATTTTGTACAGCCATTCTTTTTTCCCAAAAGATAAGGTTGCTGTCAGCAGTTGTTGAGGTAGTGTAATGATCAATAAGGCTGTCGGTAAATACAGCGTTTACGATGTTTTTTTGTTTGTTACCGCAGGAATAAAGAAGAAATAGCAGGCAGGCAGGCAGGATCATTTTTCGCATCAGCAAAATTTCAATTATATACGAAAAATAAGACCCGGAGGTTTAGTTCATCAGCAAAACATTCACACTTCGCTGCAGGATATTGAATGCAATTTCCGCCATCAGGTTTTCCTTATCCAATGTTGGATTCACTTCGGTGATCTCAAAGCAGCAGACCTTACGGTTCTGCATGAATTTACTGATAAGATCCTCGGCTTCCCTTTCCTTCAATCCATTACCTACCGGCGTACCTGTTCCTTTTGAAATGGATGAATCAAGACTGTCGACGTCAAAAGATATATAGATGTCGGTGCAATCAGCCAGGTAACGAAGAACGGCTCTCACCACATTCTCGGCGCCTTTATTCCGTACTTCTTTAGTGGTAACAACCTTCATTGCATGATGTTCTATCAGGTATCGTTCTTCTTTTTCATAATCTCTTAACGAGATAAAGACAACATCTTCGGGTAAGACCTTGGGGGCGATCTTCCCGATATTTTTCAAATAGTTCCATTGTTTTGCTGTTTCTTCATCGATCTCGTGCACGGCGCAATCCTCGTTGTCTTTATTGATGGTGGCAGCCATCGGCATTCCATGCACATTGCCGCTCGGCGTTGTAAAAGGAGTATGAAGATCGGCATGCGCATCGATCCAGATCACTCCCAATTTGCTTTTCGGCTTGGCCATTTTAATACCGGCGATCGTTGCACCGGCCGTACTATGGTCGCCGCTGATGACAACGGGAAAGAAATTATTCTTAACGGAATCGGCTACCGACTTACTCACCCTGTCGTACATCGTTACAATTCCTTTGATGCGCTTTGCATAAGGCGATTCGATCGGTTCATACAGCAATTTATTTTCAACCGGGATCTTTTCCGAAGGAAAATGAATAAAGAAATTACTCATAAAATCCAGTGCAGCGATCTTGATAGCTTCCACACCCAGGCTGGCGCCGCGGGTACCGGCACCGATCTCGGATGGTATTTCTATCAGTTTAATATTTTTCATACAAGCAATAATTATTAATAATACAGCTAACCTGTGATCTGTCTAATGGCATAAAAAGTAAGGAGGAGTGTGGACAACGTATCACCCGATAGCTACCGGGTCAGGGATGTAATAGTTCGCCGGCAGGCATAGACCGGCAAATGTATTTATACAAACCCTTTTTAAGGAATAACAAGGCATGGGCAAAGGTAACTATTACTTTATGCCTTGTCAAGTAAAGATCATATTATTATTCATGCGCCGCCAATATAGGTATATGGCTATGATAGGCAAGACGTTTGGTATGCGTACTCTTGAATAAAGAGGCAGAATTACTCTGATGTTTCGGAATAGTGATCAGCATATCTATTTTATAATCCTTCACGAAATTATCCATGGCCTCGAAGAAATCATTCATAGTGATAAAATAGAACTCCGTTTTTCTTTCAGGGAACATGGTCCTGAACTCTTGTTTTCCCGACTGGATCTCATCGGTCAGCGCTACATAATGGTCCTTACTGACATTCACAATATGGAGCATGGGCTGGAACATATCCAATACGGCATTGATCAGTACCGACGGCGTGGTATCGGTAACATTCTTAAAATCGGATGCAAAAGCAACATTGCTGATACCATTATACGATGCATCCGGTGGAATGATCATTACCGGGTAAAGATTTCTGTCGATCAGCTTTAATGTATTACTGCCAAACATGATCTGTTTGATAGCCGATTTACCGGTGATGCCCATCGTGATCAGGGTAGCTCTTACCGAGTGAGCTAAGGTGGAAATATTATCGATAAGATCGCCGCCCATTTCATGCTCGAGCTGGACGTTGGTCACGCCGCTTTTGATGAATTCCTTTTTCAGGCTTTCGAGGTAATTCAGGCAGACATCATGATCGTCGGCGGTCTCATAATTATTATAAAGGATCGCTACGGCATCTTGTTTGCCGGAAAGCATTTTCGCAGCAAACCTGGCGGCATTTAATGAAGTTTCTGAAAAATCAACGGGTATGATTACACGGTGCATGACAATTTTTTTTGTCCCAAAGGGATCTCTTCGGGGTTTGAGCGATAAATTTACAGGATTTGCAGGTAGAATCGTAATGAAGTAAAAAATGAGGGGAGAATGATGTGAATAACTTCTGGCGGAAATTGAACTTTTATTTGACTGTCTATCACGGTTAATAGATTTCTTTTCCGCAGGGTCTCCGTAGTGGAGTTATAAATTTAAGGAAATTCAAGAGGGACCCGACGTTTAAAATGTAACCATTAAACGACTAGTTCATCCCGGAAACTGCGTACTATCTTATTAACACCTGCTAAGGCAGAGATTCGGCTGGAGAGGAATTACTTATTAAACTTTGTCTTACTCTTTTTTTAATTGATGCAGTATATAATTATAAAAAGCATTTTTGTTTACGTCAGTAGCGATTTGTATTTCAAAACCATTGGCATCCATTACCGTCTGCCCTGCATTTGGAGGTCTTTCGCTTACATAGGCTTTGACTTTTTCAATAGTAAATTCTTCCGGTATCGCTAAATAGCTGGTCGCAAGAATATCCCACATAAAGTATGTGTAATAGTAACCCGGAATAGTATCAATCGTCAATGCCCATAATTGCCCGGCTAAGTTTGAAAACTTAAAGTTTATTTGATTTGCTAATTTTGATAAAAATTCTTTTGTTACTGGTACATTATTGGTTACATCCAAAGGAATGCAAATCAATGGCAGGTTCATTTCAAATAATTTTTTAGCGCCTTTAGGATCCCAATAAACATTCCATTCCGCCGTTCCATTATGTTGATAGGTTTGAACATTTCCCTGCGTTCGAAATGCTCCTCCCATCCAAATCACTTGTTTGATTTTATCTTTTATTTTAGGCTCTCTTTTAACAGCACTTACAAGATTTGAACACGGTCCGGTTATTATTATGCTTACTTCTTTTTCTGCTGCCATTAATTTATTAATCAATAGTTGTGATGCTTCCGGGTACCCGTATGGATTGGGAGATGATGGAAGATTGATCAGCATAGGAAGAGCATTAATAATTTCAGGCCTGGCTCTCCATTCGTTAGGAAACGCATTAATACCATTATAATCACTTCTGCCGATCTCAATATTTTCTTTTCCGAATAGCTGCAGTATTTTATAAGTGCTTTCCAGTGCAGGTTCGATAAAGCAATCTGCCGCTGTTACATTAATACCAATAACTTCTTTGTTCTCCATAGTTAATAGAAGCAATTGAGATAAGATGTCGTCTATTGCTCCATCATGTTCCATAAATACCAGTTCCTTTTCTAACATATTTCTTTTTGGTGTGAAAATACTTTAAATCTGTTGTTATTCTTCTGCGGATAAAGTAACTGTTCAAAAAGGGATGCAGCTAACGGTCAGGTATTGACGATGGCGGGGAACTTTATATTCTTTCGCCCGGAACTGCTGCCTGGCTTTTTGATGAAGTTAAATAATAAGAACTAATGCTTTGCTTTGTTCGTCAACCCGAACCACTGCTTAATAGAATTCCAAAAGCTCATTGTTTTTCCGTTAGCCCCACTATTGGCAATACCAATGTCAGGCACAGTAGTTCCTTCTCCGTATAGTTCAGGATATTTTGTCTGCGAAATACAGCAAACGTTTTTCTCTAATGACTTGTCAATTATATTCTTCCAACCTAGTTTGTCGAAATTCTTTTCTAATTCCAAACAAACTTTAAGATCATCGTCGCTTACTTCATATCTGTTATCATCTTTTATCCCAGAAATAGTAAGTTGAATAGAATTTTCGTAAACCCAAATAAAAGTTTTATGTCCGAATACAATTGAATGTCCTGGTTGTTCAAGGTCTGTGTATGACTTGATCTCATTTTTAAACTTTTCTAATTCAGCAGAAGGGTACGGATTGTCCAATTACAGGTCTTGGAAAGTCGTCGGGAATTATATTTAAAGTCAAACCAAGCTGCCTGGTTTTATTTAAAAGGTCTTGCCTGTCTGTAAATGAAAATGCAACTTGAAATTCGTCACCATCATTTGCGTGTCCACCCCAGGCTCGTTTGAAATAAAAGTATCGCAATTGTCGTAACCATTCTCTTATTGTCTGTTTAGAGTGTCGTTGAAATAACCAATTGTCTGATAGCTTGTCTATTTGCATCGTGTGGTCTTACTATTGTGCCTAACGGACACGCATGTTGCCAAACCGCTTGTTATGGGCAGTTTTTTTTCTTAACGTATCTAAATTCTGACTTGTACTTCTTAGCCGATATTATTTAGCTCATTTAAGTTCTGATAGTATTAATTTTTTCTGTTTAAATGTATTCTTCATTGCCTTTTCCCTGATTTTAGGATCATCGCTGTTAATAAGGTCAAAATATTCAACTGGGACAACCTGCCACGATAAACCATATTTGTCTTTACACCACCCACAAGAACCTTCTTCTCCACCGTTTGAGGTCAAAGCATCCCAATAATAATCTACTTCTGCCTGGTCTTTGCAATTAATAACAAACGAAACAGATTCATTAAACTTGAAGTATGGACCTGCAGCTAAAATACTAAATTCAATATCACCAATTTCCATAACCGCTGTTTCGAAGCTATCCTGACCACCTTGCACTTCTTCCTGAGGCGGATTCTTGTATTGGCGATATTCTTTCAGTTTACCATTTTTGAAAATAGAAAGGTAATAATCTACTACTGCTTTTGCATCTTTATCAACCCAAAGGCAGGGGGTTATTTTTTGTCTGATCATATCAAGGTTTTTATTTAAAGTTTGATTGGAAGTTGTATCGTTTTTACTGTTTTTGTGAGAATTTTGCTGCGAATCTCCACAACCCATTAGACTCACTATCACTAATGCGGTCAAAAATTTAAATTTATACTTTTTCATTGCGTTATTTATTTAAAGTCGGTAATAAATTTTCTAATTCGTTTAATGTCATTGTGAAACCTTCTTTGAAGCCCATTTGAATTAGCATTTCAATGTCAGCAAGTGTTTTATTTTTTATGACAATACTTACTTTTGTCCCCCGATAGCTATCGGGGCCGTTTTGTTCACTAAAATTCAATTCCCATTCAGAAGTTGGTAATCCGGTATTAATGTTTTCGTCTTTGTCGGTAAAAGAAGACAACCATTTTATATTGGTTTTGGGATTTATTAAAGTGTATTTTTTCACTCCCCAATGTTCTTGTCCTTCAGGCCATACCATCGCATAAAATCTTCGTCCGCCTACTTTGAAGTCCATATTTTTTGTTTTGGAGATCAAAGGTTTCGGTGCCCACCATTGATCAAGGATTTCTGGTTTAGTAAAAGCATCCCACACAAGTGGAAGTTCAGCATCAAATTCTCTTGTTATGAATACTGAATTGGTTGTTTTGTCAACGGCAAAATCAAATAGCAGATTGTCTTTCATTTTTTCTTTTTTTTAAGTGTTGCTAAAACATTGTCAAGTTGGTTGAAACTAGTTTTCCAGATTTTGCGGAACTGCTCAAGCCATTTATCTATTTCTTTCATTTTCTCTATTTCAAGTGTGTAATAAATTTCTCTGCCGGAAACCTCTTGTTTTACCAGCTCACATTCAGTCAATATTTTTATATGTCTTGATACTGCCTGCCTGCTTGTGTTAAAATGTTCGGCAAGTGCATTTGGTGTCATTGCCTGCAGGGCAATAAGCACAACAATTGCCCGTCTTGTAGGATCTGCAATAGCTTGAAAAACGTCTCTTCTTATTTCCATTTCTTAGATGATTTGCTACTATGTGGTTGCAAATCTAAATGCAATTACCTGGTTGCACAAATTTTTTTGTGAAATATTTTTGTCAGCATGAAAATGCCAGGAAGTTTGAAGTAGTTGTGTAGCTATAGCATTACCGATAACGGGCAGTGCTTTGCATTCGGCAGGGCATTTGAAAAACGTTCAGCCCGGACTACAGTTGATGTTCGAACGGGACGATCAGTTTATACTCGTCAGTCAGCATAGCAGAAAACTGATTGTTGTGCGCTGTCTTATCGATTTATCAATGAGAGTCTGAAAGAATATAATAGCCGTTTTCTCTTTGCATTGTGAAAGTATCACAAGATGAGATTAGAGGTTTACAAATAATCCAACGGGATAATTCAGTTGGCTCGTTTGTCAATGATTTTATTATATACCGTGGTTCTCTTTTTATCAGGGAATCTAATAAGTTTATGACTGCGTGTTTGAACTTCTGGTGATAATGCATTATTTCCTGAGCATTCAGGGTTTTATTTTCAGCGAATGTATTTTCTGGTTGGCGCCTGTCGAATCCATCTAAAGCAAGATAAGCTGAGTCGGGCTTGGTCGCCCAATCCAAATGGTCGCCGGAAAAATGTAAAAAGTATTTGATGGTATCTCTGCCACTGATAAAGTTCAATTCCTTTTGCTTAAAATAATCCGTAGAGTCATAAAATAAGTTACGATTTGAAAAAACAAGGCTGTCTAAAAGATCTTTTAGTTGAAAGGTTGAGGTGTTGAACGAATACCATTCGATTGGCTCTCGCGGTTTGTTACTAATACTAAAGTCACAAGAACTCAGCAAGAGGAAAATAAATGGAATTGAAAGTTTTTTCAAAAATGTAATTTAAGATTGCGTACAACGGTCCAGGGCTTTTTGCTCCGGTATTGGCGGGACAAGTTGTGCTGGTATGCTATGTTCCGTCAGCCCGGATCCCGCATATGCGGGACTGAGTAAAGTTAATGAAGATGAGAATATGTTTTGTCGCTGAGTTTTACCGGCAGGCAGGTTCGTAAAACTGGGTCCCGATAGCTATCGGGAGAAGTTGAGGTATTGTTATGTCGGCAAGGATATATTCGTAAAGACAGCATGGCAGAAAACCCCATGTTGTATGCTGTGCCTTTTTTAAGTAAATTTGGTTTATGAAAGCATTGGTTATTACTCCAAAAAATGACAACGAATTCAAATTTCTTGCTGATCTCCTTAAAAAGCTCGGTGTTAATTCATCGGCTTTGAGCTACGAAGATTTGGAAGATATCGGTATGTCCAAATTAATGCGTGGGATCGATAAGACTAAAAAAGCTTCACGGACAGAGGTAATGAAAAAATTGTCTGCCTAATGAAGGTCGAGTTCCTCAAGAGGTTTTCAAAAGATCTTGATGCTATCAAAAGTAAGTCTGTCAAGCAATCTGTAATTCGCCTGATCGAGTTGATGGAGACAGTTGATTTTCTTGATAAAATTCCAAACACAAAGAAACTAAAAGGTCATAGAAGCGCATACAGAACTAGAATAGGAGACTACAGATTAGGTTTTTTTTTTGAGAACGCAACAATTCTAATAGCTCGTTTTTTACATAGGAAAGATATCCATAAAATTTTCCCTTAAAAACTTTAGGAGTTGGCCGGCATTGCATACAACGTCCAGGGCTCTGCTCCCGCATTTGGCGGGACAAGTTGTGCTGGTATTCCGTGATTCGCAGGCCCGAACCCCGCATATGCGGGACTGATAAAGTTAATAAAGATGAGAATATGTTTTTGTCGCCTGGATTTATTCGGTCAGCCGGCACTGCAGGCGATCAGGGATATGTAGATGAGGATATATTCGTCAGCCGCCACTTTGCCAAACCGCCTGTTAGGTGCAGCGTATTTTTGTGCTTTTCGTCAGAAAAAATACGCAAATGCTTTTTCATGAGCCATTCTAAAAACGGTAATGATTTGTTTGCTTAGAAAACTTTAGCGCAAAAAAAATATTGCACCTAACGTTAGGGCTTTCTGCTGTGCTGGTATTCTGTGTTGCTTCAGCCCGAACCGCTGCTGAGTAAAGTTAATGCAGTTGATATTATATTCTGTTGCCTGGTTTTATTCGTTCAGCCCGGACTGCAGATGATAAGCGAACGGAACGATAAGTATATATTCGTCAGCCAGCATAACAGAAAACCCCCATGTTGTGCCGGCGTCTCTGTACAATGAAAGCTACTATGCTTGCTATTAAAGTCTTTGATTTTTGAGTCCGTGATTTTTGTTCCCTGTGAATTTAATATTAGCAAATGGAATTGGTAATTCCTTGTCATAGAGGGTGGCCCTAGTTGTCTTACTGACATTGGTCATAAAAAACTCAAGCATCTTATGCTCAACTTCTCCAGGTTTATCGCAAGCAGCGTAATAAACCGTAAATGTATTTAAGTCTTTAAGTGTTTTAATCCATTGTCCGCCTGAATGAGCTCCGCCGTTACCAATACTAGTTGTAAAATATTCGCTTACACGTTTGCTAATTCCGCTTTCGCTTTTTCGTGCCGGGGCTTTACCAATATATAAAATGCTTTCATCTGGAAACCAAAAGTCAGTAAGACGATTTTTAATATTTGTCAAAGTCGCAGGATTGTTGTCAACTTGAAAATTAGAAAGTTTGCTAATCCATAACTTAATTTGTTCGTCATCAAAATTCGGTCTGTCAGTAATGCCGAAATGTTTGTCAGGATTATTACTTGTTGAAACAATATACACGCCTTGGCTCTTTTCATTAAATCCCATTCCCCAACTAACTTGATTAAAACCAGAAATGTCAAACTTGTTAAAGAGTTGTTTAACCGTTGTAGTCGTCATTCGTTTATGATTAAAAGGTCGGAGTGTAGGGTCTCTATACGCTTGCACACAAGGGTCAGGGCTTTCTGCTGTGCTGATATTCCGTGATTCGTCAGCCCGAACCGAAGCTGAGTAAAGTTAATGAAGATGAGAATATATTCTGTTGCTCGGCTTTATTCGTTCAGCCTGGACTACAGCCGATAAGCGAACGGGACGATCAGTATATATTCTTCAGCCAGCATAGCAGAAAACCCCATGTTGTGTGCAGTATCGTTATTTTTTTATTCTCCGTTTTAATCGACGGAGAAGTTCGGCAAAGTCAATGCTAAAGCCCTTACCTTCATATTTCTTTACAGAAACAATTCCTTTTATTAATTCTTCCTTTTCTGAATCCTCTTTAATAGACTCTAATTTTAATAATTACTTGTATTGATAATTCGACAACTGCAGCGTCTCAATCGTAGCATTTTTGGCTTGAATGACACTTTGTGCTAAAACGAGTTGGGATTTTAGATGGTATATATTTGCTTCCCATTGTTGTACTGCGATGTCCTTTTGATTTGAGATTTGGGTTTGAATATCATTCTCAGCAGGAGCGTTCAGATAGATATTTAAGGCTTCTCTTATTTTATCTAAGCTTTCATTTTTATCTACCAGAATAACTTTAAAAAGAGTATGATTTAATTCTTCTTTCAATTCTGTCTTTGCAGAGATACCAATATCAGCTAAGAACTGTGAAAAATAAAGCAAATATTGCTTGCAAGCAGTTTTCATTTCCTCCGGAAACTGAAAATAGGTTAACACTGCTTCTGAATCCAAAGAGGTAAAAACAGCAATTTTTGTTTCGATTAGTGTAGATTCCAAAACGGTTAGCGCAAAATCAACTTGGGATTTTATTTTAAGAGTTTCATCCGCAGGAAAAAAGTTAGTCCAAAACCTGAAGAAAATGAATTTGGATCTTCTTGATAATATTCAAATTGCTCGTTATTTAGTTTTTTAATGTTCTGTTCAAATTCTTTTACTAGACTTCTATATTCCATGGCTTGTTCCAGTTTTCCCAATCCTGCTGTAGAGTAAGAGAAATGGTTGTCCGTCTAGGCTCATCTGTGGCATTGTAAAGTACATGAACAAATAAATAATCTTCCCACCAGTCAACAAAAGCAATCATGCCCATGACTGAATCAAAACGGCATGCTTCTTTAAAAGACTTTGTAGATAGAATTTCAAAAATCTTGTCCTCTCCAGGGTGGCCTTCTAAATATTCCCATTCGATCTCACTTTGAGAATCTTGGTTTCCTCTATTATTATTGATCCGTACTTCCAAAATCGATTATTTATTGCATACAACGTCCAGGGCTTTCTGCGTATTCGTGTTCCGTCGGCCCGAACTGTCGCTGATTAAAGTTACTGAAGTTGAGAATATGTTATACAGCTCATCCGTGTTACGTAAAGCTGGGACTGAAGTTGAGTTCTGTTATGTCGATCAGGATTTATTCGTGAGCCAGTATAGCAGAAAACCCAATGTTGTAGGCAGTTTTTGTGTCAATCTAAGATATTAAACATTTTAAAGGGTATGTACTCTTTATTAAATCCCTCTCTGCTATCATCAGGCCAATAATATTTGGCTATATAATTTGTGATTTCATAGTAATTATCTGCTACCCAATCCATACTCCAATCTCTAAAATATCTAGCTATAGCGGTATATCCTTCAAAATATTGCTTTTCAAATGTCTCAATAGAAATTTGTAATGAAAAACTCCTATGTACAATTTCGCACATTATTAATATCTTCCATAGGCAAGATCTCATGTCATCTGAATGCGAAACGTTTTCTTCTATCTCAGCCCTAAGTCGTTGTTTAAATTTTGTCTTTGCATTTATAATCTTACTATGGTCCATGAAAGAATAGAAGCGTCTGGTTTGTGTTAAGGGAAAGTATGAAACGTCGATTAAAATTGCCTACAACGTTCAGGGCTTTCTGCTCTCGCATTTGGCGGGACAAGTTGTGCTGATATTCCGTGATTCGTCAGCCCGAATCCCGCATATGGACTGAGTAAAGTTAATGAAGATGATATTATATTCTGTTACCCGGCTTTATTCGTCCAGCCTGAACTACAGCCGATAAGAGAACGGGACGATCAGTATATATTCTTCAGCCAGCATAGCAGAAAACCCCATGTTAGCGGCAGTGCTTTCGGGCCTAAAGCATCATTTTATTCTCTTGCAAGTATATCAACGACCTTTTGAACTTTAGCCATCTGATTCTCATCGAGTATGTTTGCTGCAATAAAATCTTTAAAAGGATTGATAACGGAATCTAGTTTATCTTTTCGCTCATCTTTCGGTATAAGGTCAACGGCTCTATTGTAAAATTGATAAGCCTCTTCGGCATCTCCTGAAAACAAAAGTGCATCAGCTAAATCAAACATTCGCCAAAAATCATTAGGAGATTCCTGAACTGCGAAACGACATAGAAGTATTTGTTTTTTGAATTGTTCCTGCGCCTGTTCAAAAAGTGCTTTATCCCATTTAGAAAGTAATAGACTTAGTCGGGCTACATTTAATCCTGAATACAGGTCGTATCTGTTGATGTTATGCGCTTCAGTATAACTGTCTCTTGCTTCTTCTAAATACTTTCGATTAAAAGAGTTTGGCGCTTCAATCATACCCATTCTTCGTAATGCACCGCCTAAATTGCTCCAAGCTTCAGTATCTTCAGGAGATAACCGAACTGCTTCACGCAAATGATAAACTGCTTCATCTAACTTTTTCTGTTTACTATAAGTGACGCCTAATTCACGATTGATTGCAGAATCATAGGTTTTAATTTATGAGCATCACGTAAATTTTTTGTTGCTTCATCATAATTTCCAGCATCTCGATATGTTTTCCCAAGCTCTAAAAAAGCTTCTGCCGAAGCTGGATTTGCGCTTATAGCTTCTTTTAATTTTTGTATTCTTTCATTTATGTTATCGGCAGCCTTTGCAGCATTCATTAAATCTTCTCCCCGGGCATGTTTAAGCCTATCATTTCTTCCTTTAAATTTTTAATTTCTGCTCTTGAAATAGTGATAACCTCGTTGTTTAATCTTACCATGCTATCGCAGGTATCATTTTTAAGACCATTTTCAATTGCAGTAGCTATTTTTTCTGTGACTTCAATAAGATTGTCAGGGTCATAAATAAATGCTCTATTTGCAAAAACATTAAACTTCAAATCGTCAACGCTTTGGGCAATCATAATTGTTACATTATCACATAAAGCCCATCTGACTCCCAACTCAAGATATACATTTGGATTTGACCCTGTTAAGTCTGCTATATATACATCAGCTAATTGAGCCTCTTTAAACATTGATTGATGAATAGGAGCGGAATCAAGTTTTTCCTTTTCGATAATTAGCTCTACGTTTTGCAAGTTTAATTTCATTTTTAGTCTCTCAATGACGGGAGCAAATAAATTCTTTTTAACTGATCTGGGTTAGGATATTTTGCCGTAGCACCCATAGTCGTACCGGGCATAGCAACAAAAACTCGTAGTGACTTAATATCTTTCATTAGAATAATTATTTTAAGATAATAATCGCATTGCCGCTAACGTCAGCGTTTGGCAAGTGGCGGTATTCCGTGAACCGTCAGCCTGGTACCGTTGCTGAGTAAAGTTAATAAAGATGAGAATATGTTTTGTTGCCTGGATTTATTCGGTCAGCCGGGACTGCAGGCGATCAGGAATATGTAGATGAGGATACATTCGTCAGCCGCCATTTTGCCAAACCGCCTGTTAGGTGCAGCGTATTTTTGTGTGCTTTTTCGTCAGAAAAAAATACGCAAATACTTTTTCATGAGCCATTCTAAAAACTGTAGTGATTTGTTTGCTTAGAAAACTTTAGCGCAAAAAAAATATTGCACCTAACGTGCAGGGCTTGCTGTTCCCGCATTTGGCGGGACAAGTTGTGCTGATATTCTGTGATTCGTCAGCCCGAATCCCGCATATGCAGGACTGAGTAAAGTTATGAAGATGAAAATATATTTTGTCGCTGGGTTTTATTCGGTCAGCTGAGACTGAAGTTGAAAGATATTCTATTGATCAGAATTTATTCGTCAAGCCAGCATAGCAGAAAACCCCATGTTGTAGGCTGTTTTTCTCCGTAAACTGTTTTTGATTTACCTTTTATACAAGTGTCTAACATTTTCTTTGAATTTGATATTATCAATTTGTACAGTGAATAAAAAACTCCTTGATTTATATAATCAACTAGTTCTGGTGTTGCTTGCTCAAATTTAATTTCCATATTTAATGCACAAATTGTTAATGGTGTTCCTTCTTCAAAAGGGCTTATCTCAATACAATATTTTGGTGTCAAAACATAGTATATAATTGAACTTGCATTCAATTCTATAACTTGATGAAAAGGATTGTCTCGAGCAAACATTGGGTTTGTGTTCGGCGAAAATCCTGGATTATCATTTGTCCAAAAAGGGAAGTCCGGATAAGATTTTAATATTCTCCAATGTTTAGCATTTAAAGTTTGAAAATGTAGTTCTAATAAATTTTGTGCCTGTTGCATGTCAGAAAATGAATTAAGATGAACTTCCCTCGATATCTTCTTAATATATTTCTCGACTTCTATCTTCTCATATTCATTAGGAGTATGCCTATTGTGAGCATTTGTAATGCTAATAATTTTCTCCAATCTGTTTCAGAATTGTATCTAAAGTATGGACTTCGTAACTTCGATATATACAGCCATGTCATTAAATCTTCAATAGTTTCAGTCGAAAGCGGCTTTTCTAATTGAATATTTTTTATTATGCTTTCATACTTGGGTTCAAAGTCTGTCCCTAAAACATTTTCAATTGCAAAAGGGTCGGTAAGTCTATTATCATTGTAAAACTTTCTTTCTTTAAAAACTTTGTCATTAATACCTTTTTTCTGGGTGCTAGTGATATATTCATTAGAGAAGTCAACGCAATAAACAAAACTCTTGTTTGCTTCATTGTCAATTTGAAAATGCTTTAAATAAACTCTTGGAATATAATGTTGTTCAATCTTCTTCGTCATGTGTCAAAAAGTTGCTAGGTGAAGACTGTCAAATAAAATTGCCTAGAACGTCTAGGGCTTTCTGCTCCCGCATTTGGCGGGACAAGTTGTGCTGGTATTCCGTGATTCGTCAGGCCGAATTCCGCATATGCGGGACTGAGTAAAGTTAATGAAGATGAGAATATGTTTTTGTCGCCTGGATTTATTCGGTCAGCCGGCCTGAAGTTGCGTTTTGTTATGTCGATCAGGACATATTCGTAAAGCCAGCATGGCAGAAAACCCCATGTTAGCAGTAGTTTTTGTCACGTCACAGTTAGAACAAACGCCTTTCATCTTGCTTGAAACGGCGAAACAAAGTTTTGAGATTTTCTATGTTTGGTATTTTTATTTGTTGTATTTCATAAATTATATCCCTTTGAGGCATCGTTATAGAATATGTTTGACTGTAAGATTCGTTAAATGCAAGCCGTAACTTATAAAGTTTGGCATTATTCAAACTGTCAAGAATTGGCGAAAGCGAGAATTGAATTGTGTTCATTGCTTTTGAGTAATAAAGCAAGGTGGTATCATTATAAGATTCGTCAGGTTTAGTCTTTGGGATGTATTTCTCGATAAATTCTCTTCCTTTATCAAAAGTTACTTTCTCAATTAAAGTATCATTGGGGGAGAATATGAGTGACTGAAGATTTATTGGGGCTGACTTACGTTTTAAAATAGAGTCAACCGGAATTATTTTATTGGAATCAAGTTGTTCAACTGACCTATACCAAATACCATTGTGACTTCCTTGTTTGTAAACAAAATAATTATAGCGGGTTTCGGTTAAGATGTGTTCGTTGGATATGGTGTCGGATTTGATATGATAGGTAGTTTTTGAGCTGTCGAATGTATAAGGTAGCTGGTAAATAATAACGTCTTCACAATAATAAATCGGCGTAGTGTCGCCAAAATCAAAATATTGTTTGTCTCCTTGTACAAGGGGAAGTCTTACAATGTAGTTAATAGCCGTTATACTACCTGACTTGGATTGATGTTTTGTTGCTACGCAGCTGTGAAGAAATAGGATAAAAAAACTGCCTGATATTAAACGCATGTTGATTTTAAAATTACCGCTAACGGTTAGGGCTTGGCGATGTGGCGGTATTCCGTGTTACGTCTGCCCGAACTGATGCTGAGTAAAGATAAGAACATATTCTAAAGCCTGGCCTTATTCGTCAGCTGGATATGTAGCCGAATAGCGATATGAAGTCGAGCACATATTCGTTAAGCCGCCATATTGCCAAGCCCCCATGTTAGCGGCATAGTCTTTCTTATGTTGAGGGGTTTGGCTTATTACTAGAATGCTTCACTACTTTATATAACATTATAAAATTTATTATAGTCAATAATAACATAGGAATCCTTCTATAAATGAAATCGGTTGATATAAGCCGTTCAATTAATTCTAAAGAAAATTTTTTATCAAGCTCAACTTGAATAGGGATTTGAATAGCTATAGTTGAAACAAGGGTAATTACATTAAAAAATAATGCTAGCAAAACTAGCCACTGGGATATAACCATCGGTCGAAACCAAAATAATAAAATCTGAAGGATGAAGGATAAGAAAAAGAAAACAACAAATAGCGGAATAATTAGCGAACTATCAATTTGATGAAATTTAGGAAATTCATTTGCGCCTACCGCACGCCATGTCCTGTAAGCAACCAAGGAATTTACTATACCTCCACCAAAAACATAGAAAGCTAGCAGAATATAGACTGAGAATACAATAGTTGAAATTTTGTTTTTATCAGGCATTTTATAATTTTTTAATACACTCTATGTGCTATTCTCTGTCTGGCGGACTCTCGTTGACTTGCGGCTAACGGGCAGGGCTTGGCGATGTGGCGGGATTTGAAAATCGTCAGCCCGTAACCGCTGCTAAATTTATAACTAAAAGTTCATTGTTTATTCTATTGCTCGGCTTTATTCGTCGGCTGGAACTGAAGCCGATTAGCGAACAAAAAGTTGAGAATCTATTCGTCGCCCCGCCATATTGCCAAACCGCCTGTTGGCTGCATAACATCCTAAGTGAACTTTTTTCCAATGTCCAAAAAATAAAGTAATAATACGGATACTATACTGCACAAGACGAGTTCGTGAGTTTTACAAGTTGTATATCACTTTTTTTATTCCCTGCACAGTATAAAAGACAGCTTTAATTGGAAGATGCCTGCAATAAAATCTGTGCATGTTGCTTCAGCACTTTTGTGTAACCATTAACTTCCGAAGAAGAAGCTCGAATTAGCAAACGGCGTGAACTTATTGTTTTTAGGGAAGCCGATTGAAATATAAATGTCATTATATAAAACCCAGGTAATTGTTCCCTAAATAAAATATTATTTTGTAAATAGGCAATTGGCATTGATATAAAATCACAATTTACACCTGTGTGACAGATTTCTCCAGAGGCAGCAAAATTAGTAGCGTTTAAACCTGTAACTGGCAACCCCTTGTCATCCGAAACAGTCAGATAAACTTTATACAACAAACTATTTCCCGAGTGAGATGTGTCATATGTAGATCCACCTAATTGCCAAGATTGTGCAGATGCATAAAACGAAGCAAACACCAATAAAAAAACAATGAGCGTTTTCATTTTTTTGAACTTTAAAGTTTAGACTTATTGATAAAGTCAATTATTTCAACACTTGTTTGCAGCCAAAGTCAGCGGCTTGGCGAAGTGGTGGTATTCCGTGATCCGTCAGCCTGGTAGCGTTGCTGAGTAAAGTTAATAAAGATGAGAATATGTTTTGTCGCCTGGATTTATTCGGTCAGCCGGCACTGCAGGCGATCAAGGATATGTAGATGAGTATATATTCGTCAGCCGCCAAATGCGGGAGCAGTAAACCCAATGTTGGCTGCTGTTTTATTTCCAGTTGTAGTCTTTAACTTTTAGAAATTGTGGTAGCTTCCTCCTTCATCTTTTCATTAGCTAATTGCACAAATATTCTGAAATAATTAAACCTTTCTATCAAACCATTTACGCTACTATATTGCATTCCATTGTCCGAACACTTTTGAATTATGGAAGTTTCAATCTCTAAAAAATTATTTCTTAAGGTTGAATTTAAGCTTAAGTACCTTCTCTTTTTTACTGACCTTTTTATTATTTCAGAAATTGGTTCAACCAGAAAATACCCTAATCCAAAGATTGCGATATGAAAAATCTCTTTATAAAGTTTAAATCGTTCTTCAAGTTGTCCGGGAAGATATTCCATGATAAAATATAAAATCGCAGCAATCACAAAAATCAAAATTTTGGCAAGCCTAATATTTTTTTTAACCTTACTTGCAAATGATTTATCTATTTCATTTATTCTTTTTTCATACTCTATTTGTCTATCCTTAATTGCTTCAATTGCCGGGTTCAATAACGTTGACAAATTATCTAAAACTTGGTTGTTTCGATTTTGTTGATTTTCTGTCTCATGAATTTTGCTTCCTAATTTCTCTGCCTCTGCTACCATGCTTTGCATGGCTTTAATAAATTCCTCGTTTCTAAGTTCTTCAGGTACTTTTAGGAAAACTGAAATCATGTCTGAAGTGAATTTGGCACTTTGATTTAAGGCTTTTATCTGTGCATTAGTTATAAAAGCGTTTTCATAAACTTTCTGAATATTATTATTTTCAACATCCTTTAAAAGATCCATGTATTCAGGTGAAAGTAAATAGTCTCTAAATACACTGTAACCACTTATTCGGTTATTTAGTTCCAGTAATTTTTGTTGCACTAAATCATAATCAACGAAATGTTTGTTTAACAAGTTGTCAACTAAATCAAAGTCTGGCAAGTCCAATTTATTCATATAGTTTTTGAAATTAGGAGAGTTTTTAAAAATAGAAGCCAACGTCTAGGGTTTGGCGATGTGGCGATATTCTGTGTTACGTAAGCCGGAACTATTGCTCAGTAAAGATATGAAGACGAAAATTTATTCTAAAGCTGGGCTTTGTTCGTAAACTGGATATCGCTGAGCAGCGATATATCGATAAGGATATAGTCGTAAAGCGCCATAACGCCAAACCCCATGTTGGCAGCAGTTATTATAAATTCTCTTTACCTCTTGAAATATTGATCATTTGTTTTAATTGGGGCAAAAGCTTTGATTGCAAATCTTGAAGGGAATTATAATACATGATTTTAAGTGGCTCCAGGTCAAAATGAATTATAGTTCCTTCTTTCGCAATTATCAATATTTCATCTCCTTCATTGCCGACGCCGTGAGCATATCCAATCTCGTAGTAAACATTAGGTCTTTCATTTGTCAAATCAAATATTAAGAACTCGGCATTTTCTATGTTTTGGGTAATTCTTTTCAAAATAAATCCGCTTCCAGATATTTCATCAACTCTTAGTGTATTTAAGTTTAGTTTAGTCCCCTCTGACTTTATAATATTGAATACCTCATCCATTGTGTCGCTAAAAGGCATACCAACGAATAGTAAGTTTCGTTGAAATTTGCCATGATCTGATTTATTGAATCTTCTATTTTCAAATTCGCTATCCCAAAAAGTATGATCTCGTCCCATAAGACTAGTTATTAATTGCTGTCAACGAAACGGCTTTGCGCTGCCAGGCATCATGCCCGGAGAGCTGGGTCGTATCGTTCATTAAAGTTACTGAAGTTGAGAATAAATTCTATAGCTCATTAGAAATCCGGAAGCTGGAACTGAAGTTGAGCAGAATTACTATCGATCAGGATTTATTCGGAAGCCTGGTAGCGCCAAACCGCCTGTTAGGTGCAGCGTATTTTTATTTGCTTTTTCGTCAGAAAAAATAAGCAAATACTTTTTCATGAGCCATTCTAAAAACTGTAGTGATTTGTTTGCTTAGAAAACTTTAGCGCAAAAAAATATTGCACCTAACGTTAAAGCATTGGCGATGTGGCGGTATTCTGTGATCTGTAAGCCCGGTGCGGCTGCGACCGGCCCGATGATTAATGATTGGTAGCGAGATAATGCTGAGAATATGACTGTCCGCCCAAATTGCGGCAATGCTATGTTAGCAGCAGGCTTTTATTTAGAAGTCATTTTAATTGTTTGCAAATATCTTATTACTAAATTTTCCCAATCTGCAATTGGAAGTTTATCCCAGTTTGGATTGTCAAGCGCTGTCTTATTTAAGCCAAAGGCATGTCCTCCTTCGGAATAAATGTGGTACTCCGTAGGGACACCCGCTTTTTTTAAGGCAATGTAGTATACTAACGAGTTTTGAATGGTGTCAACAGGATCATTTCCTGCTTGTAAAATAAACATTGGTGGAGTATTGCTATCAACAGGAAGTGTATTATTTAAGTCATACGGATGTTTAGTATGAACAGTCATATGACCCGGAAAAAAAGATAATCCAAAATCAGGCCGGCAATTTGTTTTGTCTATTTCATCTGTCAATTTATACGATCTTTTTCTATAATTAGTACTTACATCAGCAACTAAATGTCCGCCAGCAGAAAATCCCATAACACCTATTTTGTTTGAGTCTATATTCCATTCTTTGGCTTGATAGCGAACCATACCAACTGCTCTCTGTGCATCTTGCAGAGCAAGTGGTTTTATTGGGTCTTTTCCACAGTGACAATCTTTGTCATAATGATGTCCTGAAGCAGGTACACGATATTTTAGTAGTATACCCGTAACGCCTATTGAAGAAAGCCATTCGCATATTTCAGAACCTTCAAGCTCAATAGCAAGTTTGTTGTAACCTCCTCCAGGGAAAACAATTATTGCTACTCCTGTATTATTTTTCTTTGGTTTATAAATGGTTATTGTTGGTTTAGAGACATTAAATACCATACCATCGCCATACGTTTCTCTTCCTTTTATCAATTCCGAATCTGGAATTGATGTTGTCCAAATTGGTAATTGTTTTTGCTCACGCCAAGGGTTTGAATTTTTCTGTTGCCTGAGTGTGTCCTTGTTCGTCCTTTTGTTGATTTTTCTGACTGCACGAAATAATTAGTAAGCCTATTATAGAAATAGAGAAAAGTAGCTTAAATGGTATAGTTTCTTTTATTTTTTTCATTTTTGTGGAATGGTTGGTGTAAGCTTGCTGCTAACGGCCAGGGCTTGCTGCTCCCGCATTTGGCGGGACAGGTTGTGCTGGTATTCCGTTATCCGTCAGCCCGAATCCCGCATATGCGGGACTGATTAAAGTTACTAAAGATCAGAATATATTCTGTTGCTGGGTTTTATTCGGTCAGCTGGGGCTGAAGCTGAGTTTTATAATGTTGGTCAGGATCTATTCGTCAAGCCAGCATAACTTGTCCCGCCAAATGCGGGAGCAGAAAACCCCATGTTGGGCGCAGTTATGCTACTTTAGAATTGAAAACTTTGATAGATCTAAGTGTAGAGTTTTTGATTGAAAGCTGTTCTTCAATATCAAAGTCGTCTTGCAGGCCAAGCCAGAATTTTGCAGAATTGCCGAAATATTTACTAAATCTTAAAGCTGTATCCGCAGTAATTCGGCGATTACCTTTAATGATTTCTGAAATACGAGTCTGAGGTATTTCAACATCTTTTGCAAGTCTATAGGCGGAAATATTTAATGGTAAAAGAAATTCTTCAAGAAGTATTTCGCCCGGATGTATATTTTTAAGCTTTGCCATTTTTTTAAATTTTAATGATAGTCAATTATTTCAACTTCAACAGCATTACCTGAATTCCACATGAAAATTATTCGCCACTGATCATTTATCCTAATACTATAAAACGCTTTAAGTTTACCTGCCAGCTTTTCAAGCCGATTTGATGGTGGTATTCTTAAATCTGAAAGGTCAACTGAATTGTTAAGCATTCTCAACTTTCTTCTTCCCACATTTTGAACCTCTATAGGTAACTTTTTAACCCTAATGCCGTTCCAGACTTTTTCTGTTTCAGAATTGCCGAATGAAATTATCATGGCTGCCTAATTACTAACGTCAAAAGTAAGTATTTGTATTCAAAGGAAAACGTAAAAATTGAAGGAAATTATGGCGCACAACGTTCAGGGCTTTCTGCTGTGCTGATATTCCGTGATTCGTCAGCCCGGACTGTCGCTGAGTAAAGTTAATGCAGTTGATGTTATGTTCTGTAGCTCGGCTTTATTCGTTCAGCCCGGACTACACCTGATAAGCGAACGGAACGATCAGGATATATTCGTCAGCCAGCATAGCAGAAAACCCCATGTTGTATGCAGTGTCACTTAATAGATGTGACTGTTCCGTCCAAGGTGGAAACTATGACAGTGGTAGTTACAGAATCTGACTTATAATAGATTTTGTAATTATCATTAAGCAGTTCAAGACTTTGAAAATTTTTCTTATCTAATTTTCCATCAAGTGCGGTCGTGGTAGACGATACTTTTGTTAAGATTTCATCTATAGTATACTTTTTATTGAGGCTAATAAGTCCCAAGCTTATTAGCCCGACTAAAAGAGCATAGCCGGCAATATTTGCGAATAGTTTTGAATTAAAGCTATCAGCATCCTTTTTCATAGCAGTGGTTATGGCGCCGAAACTAAACAAGCAAAAAAGTATACTTAGAACTAACAACCCGGCGCTGAGATAATTCACCCAGTTGAATGGAATTTTCTGAAAAATTAAATAAGACACTTGTGCAGTCAGAACTGCTGTTGCTAGACTAATTAAAACTTTATTGAAGTCTTGAATGCTTTTGTTTGATTCGAGTTGGCTCATGTTAGGGATATTTTGTGTCATTTTTTCTTTTTGATAAAACAATTCGTAGTCACTATAGTAGTGATAGAGTGCAGGATTTCCCAAGTTGAAATTGTCATATTTTTTTGAAGCTGTGAATCTTTACTAACATCACGAACAATCTCTGACAATAACAGTGGCAAAATAGATATTGCCTGCGACTGTGTCATCTTTAAATCCTCAACTAGCCATACTTTTGATGGATCCTCTTTAATATATTGAATAAGTAATTTAATCAAATTAATAGCATCAGGCGTTAATTTGATGTTTCGGTATTTAATGTCCTCATGCCAATATTTAATTTTGTCATCAACAAGGAAAGAAATTTCATCTTTTGTCATAATTGAGTGTTTGAAGTTTAATTAGCATTGCATACAACGTTCAGGGCTTTCTGCTGTGCTGGTATTCTGTGTCCGTCAGCCCGAACTGTTGTTGAGTAAAGTTATGAAGATCAGAATATATTCTACAGCTCATCTGTGATACGGAAAGCCGGGACTGAAGCTGAGTTTTGTTATGTCGATCAGAATTTATTCGTCAAGCCAGCATAGCAGAAAACCCCATGTTGTATGCCGTTTTATCGTGTCCATAAGGTTTTAGAAGAAACAGCCTTATCAGGCTTGATTTCAAACTTTTCTGCATGTGAGGGAAACAGGCCAATGTATTTCGCTTGAGTTAACGGAATAAGGGATAAGAACTCGGGATATTCTGGATCTTTTCCCATTCCCAGAATTAGGAAAACGGGTTTTTCTTTATTGTACTCCAAGTATCTCGTTAACTGCTTTTCGTTGCACCAAACAATTTTATTATTAAAGAGTCCTGTCCTAAACTTTGCCTCTACATAAAACTCTTTCTTTGTCCACTTATCACGGAATTTAAAATCTGGCTTTAAAGATGATTCAACATAATCCTTATTTGTTTGATAATTATGTGTTCTTTCTAATGTATCATAGTAACTATCTATGAATAAAAACTCACGAACGTAACTCTCAAATTTTTCTCCCATCTTAAATGATTGCGGCGTAGTCGCTTCATCAATCATTGCTCGAAGGCCTTTGGAAAGTATTGATAAAAGTCCCATGAGAGTTTAGGGTTGTTTAAAAATGGCATACAACGGCTACGGCTTGGCGATGTGGCGGTATTTGAAAATCGTCAGCCCGTAACTGCTGCTGAATAAAGTTACAAAAGTTCATTGTTAATTCTGCGGCTCATTAGTATTCCGTCGGCTGGAACTGAAGCCGAATAGCGAACAAAAAGTTGAGAATATATTCGTAGCCCCGCCATATTGCCAAACCGCCTGTTGTAGGCAGTCTGTAAGACATTATCTGGTTGATATTTTTATAATAACTTACCTGCTTCCAAGAGGCGTTCGCCTATAAACTCAATTATGATGTCAGGAATTTTTATTAATGAGTCCGGCAATATAGTGCTAGGATAAATTAGTATATGGCTTTTGTGATTTATATCTGCTTCTTTAGAATCAATAAAATTTGATAAAGGTATTTTGGTTTTTAATGATTCATACGATGTGATAATATTTTCGTTTAGACTATTTTCAACAGCTTTTGCGAATACGTCCTTGAATTTCTTAAATTCTGTGGGGTGAATCATTATTGAAGTGCTCATGAGTCAATAAGGGCTTTTGCTTTTAAAATATTTATTTTTTATTTTCTCGGTATAATCATAAGTGATTTTCAAGCCATAAAAATATTTTGAAGCAGAAGGGTTTTCATAGTTTTCGTAAAAAATAGTATTCTTACTGAATGTAATTTTCAAATCATTTTTATTTGACCAGATGAATTCCTTAGTTATATCTTGTTTAATTTCAAAATCGACATGCTCTGTGGTGTCATCGGGTTCGCCGTATTTGCTCTTTAAATCGTTTAATATATCATTGGAAATTGCGATAATTTCTTCTTTTGATTCTGCGTCTAGCAACAATTTGTAACCACCTCTATTTGCATCGTATTGGCCTTTATACTCTTCTGGGTTTATGAAGAAATATAGGGTCAGACGGTTTATTATGGAATCATATTTATTATGGCCTGCATGTAGAGAGGAATAATATGAACCCCTGTTATAAGAATGACTTGTATACATTTTGTTGCCGTTCTGCTCATAAAATCGGGTTGCCTCATTTTCAAATTCAGATATGGTAGTTCCCATCTTGAAATTAAAATACACTTGCCTTTTTATATCCTTTTTAGAACAGCCCAGTAGTAAGAGACTCAACAGAATTAAGCAATTTCTCATAATGATTGGTTTAGCAGTAGCAGATTCTTTGTGATTGCCTACAACGTCCAGGGCTTTCTGCTGTGCTGGTATTCTGTGTTCCGTCAGCCGGGTACTGTTGCTGATTAAAGTTACTGAAGTTGAGAATATATTCTGTTGTTCATCTGTGTTACGTAAAGCTGGGACTGAAGTTGAGTTTTGTTATGTCGATCAGGATTTATTCGTCAAGCCAGCATAGCAGAAAACCCCATGTTAGCGGCTGTATTTGTTTATTGTATAATCTATGCCGTGGTGCGTGTCTCACGCACCACAACTAAAACATTTTATCAAGGCCCTTTAAAAAAAAAATTTAATATCATCGCTTGCATTTTTTTTTCAAAGATGGTGCGTGAGACACGCACCAGGGCAATGAGCAGGATGACGCAACAAAGAAAATACAGGAGACGCTTTTACCGCAAAGGCACAAAGGTTTCGCAGAGACGCAAAAAAACCTGGTGTTAATCCTGATTAGCTGAAGTTATGGGAGACAAGCAAAAGAAGTTTGTGTCTTTGCGATAAACTTATGCGCCTTTGCGGTAAAAGCGTCTCCTGTATTTCCTTTGCGGTTAAAGCGCCTCAATAGATCGATTCAAAAGTTTTTTCCTGTTGCAGCCGGCTGAAAGATGGTTGCCCGCCGCAAAGCTCTGCCAGTTGCTGAACATATTCCCGGAAAGGGGCAGACCGGAAATGATGATTGGCTACAGATTCTTTTTTGAAACTTTTAATGTGGACATACTTGCCATCCTTGTCATGGTCGGCATAGCATTGACTTCGCATACCTCCGGGGCCATTCTTATCCAGGGCATCGAAATAACGGGCAATAACTTTTTGAGCTGTTTGTTCCCGGCCTTCCTGGACGGAAAAGGACATAATGTACCTTACCATATTGCATACAGTTTTGGTTACAGCCGGTATAAGTATGGCATTACTCAGTTAAGAAATGCTGCATCCGGTATAATTACACAGTATTTTTTGGGATAAACGGCCTCCTTGGAGTTTCAGAGGTTTAAGAGGTTCAAAATGTTCAGGAGGTTCAAAAGGTTAGGGAACTTCTTAAACCTCTTGAACCTCCTGAACATTTGGAATATATTAAAGGAACATTTTTTTCATCACTTCCTTATCATGCTCATACACATCATCCCGGAAATTGAGCAGGCCGTCTGTATCGACCCATGAAGTATAATAAATAATAAAAACAGGAATGGCTTCTTTTAATTTTACCGCCGTTTCATGTGTTTGGTTCATGGCTGATACAATTTTTTCTTTTGGCCACTTGCTGTCATTTCTTAATAACCATTCTGCCATTTTTTGTGGTTCACTCAATCGTACGCAACCATGACTGAATGCTCTTTTATCCTCTCCAAACAAACTTTTAGCCGGCGTATCATGAAAATACATATTGAAACTATTGGGGAAAATGAATTTGACCTTGCCTAATGCATTGCCCGGACCGGGTTTTTGGCGAATACCATAAGATGTCCGTTCCATGTTTTTCTTAGCCAGGTAATTTGGATTTCTTGCAATGGCCGGTTCGATCTCGTTCTTAATAATGCTTTGCGGTATATTCCAGTAAGGACTGAAAATAACCTGGTTCAGGTCGCCATTAAACATCATTGTATTATGACCTACCTGTCCAACCACCACCACCATATCAAACACTTTTTCTTTTCCATCCATTACATGCAGCATGAATTCGGGAAGATTAACGATCATAAGATTGCCACTGGGTTTTTGCGGCATCCAGCGCATCCTGTCCATGTTCAATAATATTTGTTTCAAACGTTCCTCGACAGGTACGTTCATATCTTTTATAAGCTGTGCGGTAACAACACCCGTTGTTTTATAGCCATGCCTTGTTTGAAATCTTTTTACACCGGCTTCCAGCGAATCGGTAAAAACCTGGCTGCTGTCATTGCCCGGCATATCCTGTGTAAGTTGCAATCTTTTTTTAATGGCGGGGATGACAGCGAGCGAATCGCCTTTTTTCAATGAACCTTTTGCAGCAGCAACAGGAGACCAGCCACCCGCTTTGGCAACCGTGTAATAGAGTTCAAGATTTTTCTTGAGACCTGCATACATATCGTTTACATCTTCATAATATTTATCATCCTTATGTTTTTTATTCAGCAACGAATCGGCCATGGCCATCGGGTCCATTTTTTTTATGGGGATGAATTTTTCCTGCTCTTTTCTTTTTACATATCCTTTTTCATAAGTGCTGTTGATATAGCGGATGAAATGTTCGGTAAGACCAAATTCGGTTTGCAGGATGTTATTATCATTTTTGCCAACAACAACTTTTTCCTGGTTCATATACTGGTTGGCCTTTTTAAAAAAATCCGTACTGGCCAGCGTAGTATCTTTTAAATGATTGAGCGCATAATCATATTGATTCCAGAAAAAACGGGATTGTTCGGTGAGTCCGCGGGAGGAGAACCATGCATACTGGTAATTGCGGGCATTATAAAAACTGCGGATCCTTGTGGCGATCTTTTTATCAGCCAGTTGCCGGTCGGTGATATATTTCTCCATTGCCATGCTGTCGAGAAACATATCGTTATAAGAATTGGATGCAGTAATAGTATGATCCCGGTCGGTCAGCTTTTTGGCTTTGGGAGATCTTTCGTCTACTTCATCTACATTTTCTATTTCAGGCTGGCGGCTATCACCGGCTTCCCCGGTTTTTTTCTTTTTACTGTTACAGCTTACAAATACAACTAAAAGTGCGACGGCACAAATGGTTTTTAAATTCATAGTATATGATTTCAATATTTATGGGTCAAAAATACGAATTAAAAATTTGTTGGCTTGCAGGCTTATATTATTTACTGCTTTATCCTTCAACCATGATGCCAATTCTACTGCCATGGTGCGTGTCTCACGCACCAGCTCTAAAATACTTTTGTCTTGTTCTGAAATAGGTTTTACACAAATTGATGTAAAATGATTTGTCAAAATGGATTTGTAAGAAAGTGTAACAGCGTCGGTCGCCTTATTTTCAATGATGGTGCGTGAGACACGCACCAAGGCATTAATTTGTGGGGTTGAAGGGACTTTAAATTATTAGTACCAGTAAAGGTTTCAGGTTTCAGGTTTCTGGTTTCAGGTATAAAACGACCCAACTTGAAACCAGAAACCTTAAACTGAAACCTTTTATTTGATTGATTTTTCCTTCAACCATAATGCCAATTCTTTCTTAATGGCTTCGCCGATGATCTTTTGATTGGCCGGGTCCTTTAAAAAATCATGACTGGCTGCATTATCGCCAATTTCCAGCAACACACGGTAGGGCGCTGTATTGATATTTTCATCGAGACTGTAAAAACTAAGTTTACCGGTTACACTGCAGCGATAATCATTTCTTCCGGTCGTGCTGTCGAGTAATACGCCGCGGTTCTCCAGGTTGGTCACAGTACTGATCGCTTTGATCAGCCTGGCTGCCAGTTCCCTGTTCGCTGCTTCATATTTATCACCGTAATGGATATAACCCCATACCGCATGCCGTTTGCTGCCGCCATTATTATGCAATGCGATAAAAACTTCCGGGTGCTTCTTATTCGATTCTCTTAGTTCGTAGGCATAACCGGAAATTTTTCCATCGATGACCGCTGTGGTATGTGATATTTTGGTATTACTTCCGGAATCGGCATGATGATATTCCGTTTTACCAAGGCTCCATACTTTATCCTCTTTCATTTTTACAGCCGTTCCTGTTGCCATGGCCGCTTCTGCAATGCCATTGCTTACGGCCGCTTCATTAAAATCTTTACCGGTATCCGTTTGATGAGAAGGTTGCCATACTATCTTGTAACGGCTGCAGGATTGTATCATCAGAAAAATAATAAGTAACGGCAAAAAAGAAAGTCTATTCATAAAGATCATTTTTAAGTGGGATACTGATGGCTATCTTGTTTGGAATATTTAACCGCAAAGTCGCAGAGAATACGCAAAGTACGCCAGGAAGCGGTTGTGCTCATTTTATGCCTTGGTGCGTGTCTCACGCACCATCTAAAACTCTTTATGCATACCCTTTTTAAAATAAAATGTAATACAGTTGGCCGTCTTTTTCTTAAAGATGGTGCGTGAGACACGCACCAAGGCGCAGTAACGCAAAAAAGAAGTCTATTCATAAAGATCATTTTTAAGTGGGAGACTGATGGCTATCTTGTTTGGAATATTTAACCGCAAAGTCGTAGAGAATACGCAAAGTACGTCAAGAAGCGGTTGTCGCCATTTTATGCCTTGGTGCGTGTCTCACGCACCATCTAAAACTCTTTATGCATACCCTTTTTAAAATAAAATGTAATACAGTTGCCGTCTTTTTCTTAGAGATGGTGCGTGAGACACGCACCAAGGCGCAGGTTTGTGCTCTTTGCGTCAACCTTATGCGTCTTTGCGGTTAAATAACATCTTAAGAACGGACCGCAAATATTTTTTTCTTCAGTACACCTGCAGCTTTGGTATAACCGCCGCCGCCGCCATCTACAAAATGAATATGATCCTCATTCATGTTTCGCACATAGCACGACATCACCGACTCGCTGCTTACATGTAACCCATAATTGATCTCGCTATTTTGTTCCATACTATCTAATGCAGCCTGTAAAGCTTCTCTTTGTTTTTTTGTACCGGAAATAACTGTATTGATCCTTCCATCCATTACCAGCGTATCAGATAATTCAACCAGCTGGTGCAGGTATCTTTTTCCTGTTTTGGTTTTAAAATAAAGCGATCCGAGCATCGTGGCAAACCAATTGCGCAGGAGATAAACAGTATTGCGCCTGCCGAATTTTGCCTTCATTTCAGCGCCGATCTTGTTTAAAGTTGCTTTGAGTTTCAATTTTGATACAGTGATAGGTCTTCTCATACCCGCTTCACCATATATCTCATCCAGTTTATCAATTACTTTTTTAAAGATCGCAGATTGATTGCGGGGATCTTTCACCATTACCAGCAGGCTTACTATTTCATCACTATTTTCCGGCGGTTTTATTTTATCCCAGCGACATTGCATTCCGGTAAGATCAAGGTCATCGTCATTAAGCAGGTATGATCCGGGATCATATTCGTCGCCTTTGATTATTTTCTCAGCATAGGAGAGGCCATCACCCAGTATGACCGGGATCGAGAATAAGTTAGATGCTTTCAGTTTACTGATGTTCAATAAATGGCCTCCCGCATATATTTCTTCAACCGGCACATGACCCACCCGCAGCATCATCTTATAGCTGTGTTCTGTATTCTGCTGGTGTTGTAATAATGCTTTCATTACCGGTTCGAGTATAGAGGAAGGAATAATAAAAGTGGCGCCATCGCCGCCAAAGAAAAAAGGAACGGAAATATTATTTTTAGCGGCGACATTCAAAACAGCAACAATAGAACCTGTTGCCACCAGGTTCACTGTTTCATGCAGGCCCTGGTCAACGGCAAGGGTTGACTTTTTTACATCAGTGATGACAACGCCCCAGTTGCCGGGTACTTTATAAAACAGGTGTTCTTCCATCAGTAATTCACCCAATCTTATCTGGTTAACCGGCAAACGGGAATAGAACATATCGTTGGCACTGGCAGACATATATCGCTATTTATGAAATTCTAAGATAGGTTTTTTGACTTTAAGCTGGTAATGGGTTGATAACCAGCAACAATTTTTTCCGGTTACAGGCGTTTTAAAAAGGTCCAATACCTTTAAAAACCAATATCCAACTGATGAGCCATCCATACTACAATGACCAGGCATCTATTGCCGAGTCGTTCCACCTGACCGAAGAATATATATTACAATTATCCCGCCTCGCTTATTTTAAGATCAATTCTTATAAGCTTTCGCTTATTAAATCAAGTTTTGCCAATACCCGTGATGAGCTGATAATTAATTTAAAAGAGAACCTTTTAAATTATACATCTCCTGCTATCATCCTGGCCGATCTTGGATTCTTTAAGTCCGAAACGGAGAATTGATAACATATCATTCTTTCTCTGCATACATATTGGATTTTCTTTAGCAGATCCTGCCTATATTTTTTTATGCAAAGCTGACAACTTTAGTATCGTTAGTTCGTCTGTTAAACATTCTTATACTAAGTACTTCGAAAACAATTATTTTAGCCAAAAAACTTACGAACCATGAAAAGATTAGTTTTCGTTCTCACTGCAACTGTATTCTCTTTATTCTCACAGGCTCAAAACAAAACCCTCAAAGAAGTATTAACCCTGAAAATGCCGCTTACCGCCGATGATGATATGTGCGGTACAAGAGGAGCCAATGTAGTATGGCATCCTGTTCAAAAAAAGTATTATGCTGCTTTTGCCGGCAACGCCGGTTACCCGCTGGCGATCTTTGATGCAAAAGGAACAAGACTTTCAGCCGATATCTCAGTATGCCTGCAGGATGTGCGGGGATTATGGTACAACCCCGATACCAATGCGATCCAGGGCAATACATATGATGAGAATGGCTGGTTCAGTTATGAACTGGATGCAACAGGTAATATAAAAGATTATACAACCATTTTTGAAGGGATGAATCAACCCGATGGCCAATCGGTAGGCGCTTTTAATTATAAAGACAAAAAAGTTTTGTTTGCATACGATGGCAAACTGCATATTTATGATGTAGAAGATGCTACTCCTTCTTCCACTACCGATATCAATTATGGAAAATCAAAATCATCTTCTTCGGGCGGCGATCTTGCTTCCACGAATACGAATGACTATAATTATACCTCTTTGATATATACAGGTATAGCCGGCGCAGAGATCGGACTTTTAAATCTTACCAACAAGGAGATCGAATTGTATGATCTTGCTACCTGTCATTTAGCAAGAATATTGACGTTGCCCGATACTGCAACGACAGAAAGCAGTTTCAATTTTGCTTATGCAAACGGTATCTATTGGATCTTCGATATGGAAGGCCGTGTATGGCATGGATATAAATGATCGTGTATTCATAACGATATCAATGACCGGCTCTTTACGGGCCGGTTTCATTCTTAAACTTATCAAACAAAAAAATCAATGAGATCCTTATTGTTGCTGTTATCATTCACCCTTTGCATTTCTTTTTCTTCCATTGCACAGGGCTCCGCTGAGATCTACCAGGAAGGCCTTGCGCTAAAAGAGCAGAAAAAAATATCGGAGGCCGCTGAAAAATTCAAAAGCGCAGCGCAGTTAAGACCTGGTTATACAGACGCATTATACGAATTGGGCTGGTGCCGCAATGATATGAAGGACTATGCAGGGGCTATCAAAGCATTGCGGCAGGTAATGCCTGCGATGAAAAGTATCTATAAAGCCAACTTTGAATTAGGTTATGCTTTTGAAAAGACCGACCAAAATGATTCCGCCACTTATTATTATAACAGGTGTGTTTCGATCAATCCTAAAAATGCCGGTGTACACAAACAACTGGGATATGTTGCTTATATAAAAGAAGATTATACAAAAGCCCTTGAGCATTTTGTTAATTATGAAATGAATATAAAGACAGCGATCACCGATTACCTCTATTGGTACCGTAAAGGATTCATGCAAAATGCCCTGAAAGATTTTTCTTCCGCCAGGATATCATTGAATAAGTCACTGGAATTTAAAACCACTTATACCAATACCTATCTTGAATTGGGTTTTGCCAGTTCAAGATTAAAAGAGAATGATGTGGCGATCGCTTATTATAAACAAGCTATTGACCTGGATCCCAAAAGTCATGTTGGCTATAATGGTATCGGCGAAGTGTACCGTGATAATATAAAGGACATAGACCTGGCGATAAGCTGGTATCAAAAAGCATTGGATCTAAATCCCAATGAAAGAAAAGCCAATTTTGGAAAAGGCTATTGCCTCAATAGTAAAGAAAGATACAGCGAAGCGATCCCTTATTTAAAAAAGGCCATTGAAATGGAGAATACATATACGGCGGCTTATGTGGAGATCGGCTATAGCTATTATAAAACAGGTAGCTATACCGAGGCAATGGCCTCTCTTAAAAAATCGTTGGTACTTAATGATAAAAATGAGAATGCCCGTTATTATATGGGACTGGTCTATATTAAGCAGAACGATAAACTGAATGCACAGCGGATGGTGACGGAATTAAAATCATTGAATTCGAAGAATGCCGCTTCATTGGAAAGCCTGGTGAATAAGATGTAATTCAATACCAGTATCGATATAAGAAATTTTGAGATTGTCTTCTTGCCTGCATGCTGGGCCGGAAAAAATTTCCCGATTTCCCAATTACACTTTTCCCAATTTTCGAATCAGTAATTTCGGGACGAATTCAGTCCCGAATGTTTTTTTTACCAAAAAATATATCCCGCTTTCTTCTTTTAGTATCGCTTGCAATGAGCCATACAAAGATGATGCATGCAGGAACTCCCGGGAAAAAAGACAAACCGGTCCGGAGTTCAAAGATCATCGTTGATCTTTTGATCAGGGCAAAATATAATGCCGATTCAAGTTCGGCTACCATTCCTTTCAGCCGTGCGGGTAATCTTATTTTGATACAGGCAAAAGCCGATACAACCGAAGGAAATTTTATTTTGGATACAGGTTGTCCTTCGCTGGTGCTCAACATCACTTATTTCCGTAACTATCCCGTCACCGAAGCAACTGAAGAACGAAACGGTATAACAGGTGCTGAATTCGCTGCTGAAAGAACCAATGTTGCTGAATTTTCGCTGGGTGGTTTTAAATATTACAGGATGGCTGCCGATCTCGCCAACCTCGGTAGTATCGAAAACACGAAAGGAGTGAAGATATTGGGATTGTTGGGTGTGGAATTTCTCCGGCAATTTGAAATGATCATCGATTTTGAAAATGATCTTATTCACCTGCATCTTATAAAAGGAAAAGGTTCGTCTTCTTCCCGGCATGAACTGCTGGCCGATACATCAAAATATTCGATCGTGCCTTTCGAACTTATTGAGAACCGGATCATGCTGTCATCGGAAATGGGTGGTAAAAAATTAAAACTGGTATTGGACAGCGGCGCTGAAACAAATTTACTGGACAGCCGCTTGCCGGAAAAAGTGTTCAACAATGTTTCGTTTACGGGCAGGTCGTTGTTAAGCGGTGCCGGCAATACAAAGATCGAAGTGATGAAAGGAAGCCTGCGATCATTGAAGATCGGCAACCGTGTCATCGAAACCCTGCCGGTACTTATTACCAACCTGGAAAAAACCTGTTTTTCATTTGGTGGCTGCGTGGATGGAGTATTAGGATTTGATTTTATTTCATTGACCCGTATTGGGTTTAACTTTGTAACGAAGAAAATGTATATATGGAAATGAGGCGCCGGTATAAACATATCAGTATGCTGATGAGAACTTGCTGCTGCATGCTGCTCATGCTTTTTATTTCAATGTATGCAGATGCACAACCTGTGATGCGGTACACGGTGAGAGACGGAAAGATGTTCATTACGCTGGATAAAGACCTGCCGAAGGAAGAACTGGAAGGTTTTATCAAACAATTTGACCTGCAAAACCTGGCGCTTGATCGGTTTCTAAAAAACGGTTTTGCAGATTCATTGAAAAAAGCCGGGTGGAAAATTGAAATGGACACAAGGGTTGGTATCGCCATCAGCAAACCGCTTGCTTCTTTCCAGGAAATAAATAATCCTGCAGACAGGATACTCTTCACTTCGAGGGATATTCCTTTCGATGCCCTGTTCCCTTCCGTTAGCAACCTGGTTAAGTATGGTTATAACCGTTTTCGCAATAAATATTCTTTTGCTATTATCGATTCTGTTGTCTTTTTCTTTCTTCGCGGAAATACCGGTGCAAACAAAGTGATGCTGGCGGGAAGTTTCAACGACTGGAACCCCGATGCATTATCTATGCAAAGAACAGACAGCGGCTGGGTAGCCGGTGTAAAATTGAAGCCCGGAAAATACTGGTATAAATTCATTGTAAATGGTAACTGGATAACCGATCCGGATAACAGGAACAATGAGAATGATGGATTGGGAAATACCAATTCGGTATTTTATTATACCAATACTATTTTCTACCTGGATGGATATACCAATGCAAAAAAAGTTATTCTCGGGGGTAGTTTTAATAATTGGGACCAGGGGCAACCGGAAATGGAAAGAACGCAAACCGGGTGGAAACTCCCGCTTTACCTGGCTGATGGTACACATACTTACCGTTTCAGTATTGACAGGAAATGGCTGACAGATCCTTCCAATCCCAATAAACTACCCAATGGATTTGGCGAATATAATTCAGTGATAAAATTGGGCGATCCTTATTTGTTCAAACTGGATGGGTATACCAATGCAAAAGAAATAAGAGTTACCGGTACATTCAATAGCTGGAAGAAGGATGAATTGTTCATGGAAAGGACTGCAGGCGGCTGGCAATTACCGTATGTATTAGCTCCGGGGAATTATCAATATCGTTTTCTTGTGGATGGAAAAGAAATGAATGACCCGGCCAACCCTTCACTGGTAAATGATAAAAGGGCTAACTCAATATTAATATTGAAACCTAACTATACTTTCAGGCTGAAAGGATATGAGAATGCAAAAAAAGTTTTGATCGCCGGTGACTTCAATGACTGGAACCAGGATGGTTTTGCCATGAAAAAAGTAAATGATGAATGGGTAATAACGATGCATCTTTCACCCGGCAAACATTTATACAAATTTATTGTCGATGGTAAATGGATCATCGATCCGGGCAATAAACTCTGGGAAAAGAATGAACATAATACCGGCAATTCAGTGATATGGCTGGAGAAATGATGATCGTGAATGGTCAATGGTGAATCGTCAATGAATAAAAAGAAAGTGGCACCGGGAAGAAACCCGGCACCACTATACGAACCACCAAATAGAAAATCGAAATATCTTAAGGGTATTACTTCGACCAGATCCCCTCAAATTGATGTACGCCGCCGTCTTCGTATCCCGTTATTACACGGGTAAGAAATCCATTATTAAGCTGCGTAGTATATTCAGTTTGACATTGCGCTGTATTCAAATGATGTTTGGCCCACCATGTACCGTAGTTGTCAATATTTTTATACCAGATACCGCTCAGCATCGGCACTCCGTTTTTTACATAAGCATTCAGGTAAACCAGTTTGAATTTTTGTTTGTCGCTATAATCTTTGAAATAATCGTTGTATTGCTTCAATGTCATGGCGGGACGGGCATAAAATCCACCGGTATTTTTCTTTTCCCATATAGCCGTCACATAATTCTCATTACCGATCGACAACACGGCAACATTTACCGGTACATAACCTTTATCGGAATTTGATTTGAAATTCGCTTCATGCCATGCCAGTGTTTTACCATGATAGGCTACTGGTTTTGCTTTACCATCTTTTACCCATACAGCAGTATAGTTAACATTGCCGTTCCTTTTATAGGAATCAACGAATATTAACCTGTAACCTGCCTGGTCCCATTTATTAAATTCATTTTGATAAGAAGTTCCATCCATATTATGACGGGCTACCCATTGCACACCGGCAGAAGGACGGACGATCACATTGAAATAGGTTTTGCCATTAACATCATAACCATCTACCCAGATCGGGTAGTAGCCACAAGTCCACATTTTATCGAACTCTTTCTGGAAATCATCACTTGAAAGACCAAACTTGCACACTTCACCCCAATTGGTAGGATAAGCACAATAAGGATGATCGCCGGGAAAAATAAATGATGACTTACCCTGCAGGCCGGTAATACCTTCTTTATTCAAAGCCGACCATCCTACATTGGAGAAAGGAGAAGTATAATTATCTCTTCCTATTACATACCCATTGGTAAACTCAAGCGGGCGGAACCATTCACCATCCAATGTATTATCATCTTTGTATGTTTTTACATGTATATGCAGGTGAGGAGCTGTTGAATTTCCTGCATTACCGGCATAGCCCAAAAAATCTCCTTTATGCACAACTGCATTCTTTGCTAAGAATTTTGCAGGGATGCTTCCTTTCTGCATATGCGCATACAATGCAACCAAACCGCTATGACGAATGTTCAGATGATTTCCGCCGCCACCGCCCTGGCTTTCATAAGGTCCCCAATAATTTGTTTTTTGATCTTGCATGAACTGATCGCCCTGTGCTTCTGTCAATCCGCCGGGCATCGGGCCGGCATTATTAGGGCAATCATTTAAGAATTGCAATACATATCCATCAGCCATTGCATAAATAGCTTTGCCCCAGATCCTGAAATGATCGTTCTTGGTACCATCTTTAGTTGGTAAAAGATCGGACCAGCCGTCTTTATAACCGCTAACTCCCATATCATAAGCAAATACCTGGTCGCCGCCGCCATGCATTGCATAACTGCTCCAGTATTCATTTTCTTTCAGGTCTGTTTTTTTAAATGGAAGCACAAGTCCTGTGCTATAAGGAACTAATTTTTTCTTTACCGAAATGGGAACGCTGTAATTTTTAAAATAAAATTTGAAAGTAGCTTCTGTGGGAAGCGGTGATTCAAAAAAAACAACATCACCGGGTACATGATAATCACGGTTGTTTTGCCAGCACCAGGTATAATTAGGATCTATTTTTAACTGGTCGGATGGTAAGTTGATGCTTTTAGTGATGGATTGATTACCCTTATCATAGGTGATCGTCACTTTATCCAGGTCAACCTGCGATGTTCCGCTATTACCAATACAGGCAACAATGGATAACTGGCCTTTTTGAGTTTCATTCGAACTGAAGCCGGGTTCTAATAAATAAGCGACCGCATCTCCCTGTTTGGGTTCGATCATTACGCTTATATTTTTCGGGGCATCGATCTCTAATTGGAATTTATCGAATTTGAAATCGAGGCTTTTTACCGGTGTGAATTTTTTCTGTGTTTCTATTTTATCCAAATGCCGGATAGTGGTGATCTGTGCATGTGAAGTGATACAAAATGCTGTCGCTGCGACCAGCAGGAATTGAAGTTTCATACAACAAGGTTTAGGTTTTGAGATTCAAAAGTAGATGCAATGACAAACCCAAACAATACCATTTAAGTGGTAATTTTTAATAAAGAAAGCTGTAATTGGCCCGCTTCGGCGATATATTATTATTTGTGCAACAATGATCTGGCTGATTGTTATTAATTAAACAGGCTGTTGTCAAAATTAAAGTTCATCTTCGTAGTAACCGGAAATGATCATTTCCGGGAAATTTTAAACAAATCTATGTACACTAATACCTGGAAAAAATATCTTCCTGTTATCAGGCTTTTACTAAAAAAATCGGCAGTAGCGGAACAAAAAGTAACGCTTAACCGGACAGACTTTGAACGTAACAGCCGTATTCGTAAACCGGTTTGTGCTTTTGATATTCAAATAATAAATGGCCGCCTGCAGAAAATGAACCCCGCTGCGCAGGTGAAAGGGCTGATGGAAGTATTGGTAGAAGACAGCGCCTCGCTGCAATTACTCCGGCAAAGGCATTATTCTATTTGCATGAGTTCGGATTTTCAATTGAGCATTAAGAATACCACACCTGTTGAAGAAAATGCAGGAACAGAGCCGGCGGCAGAATAAAAAAAAAGAGCCGGTAAAGGCTCTTTTACAAATTGTCGGTTGACAACAATTACCATCTTTTATTATCAGAACGGGGAGCTTTCTCTCTCGCTACTGTAACAGACATCGCTCTTCCGTCAATATCTTTTCCATTTAATGCTTTCATGGCAGCATTAGCCTCGGCGTCTGCGCCCATTTCAACAAAACCAAAACCGCGGCTGCGGCCTGTTTCCCTGTCGTTGATCACTTTGGCAGAAGAAACTGCACCGAATTGTTCAAACATTTTTCTTAAGTCATCATCTGAAGTGTGAAAACTTAAATTCGAAACGTACATGTTCATAAAACTAAAATTTTAAATAAAACAATTAAAATACCACCCGCCCCTTGCAGGACAAGTTGTGATAAAGGACTGACAGCAAAAAGCAAAGAGGAGATGAACTATTACTGGTTGAAGTAAGAATTGATACTGATCCGGACTGAATGTTGGAAGAACTTATAATCACACAGTGAAGATATATGATTAATATGACAATGGCGATATTAATCATATTCGGTTGTCAATCAATCAAGGCCGCAGGTATTATTCCATGCAAATATACTGCGTAAACAGAGCAGAATGGATTGTAGAAAGCAGCAGATGGCAGCGATCCGGTTTGAAAAAACCCACGCAGCGTACGCCGGGAGCGCAGGGAATACATAGTGGTTGAAACGCTGCGTATGCTGTGCCCGCTGCGTGCAAATTCCGCAAATCATCTAATTGATAAGGCTGGGAAAAAATCGTAGTTTAGTTGAACGGCAGCCGGCAGCTTACATTCTTCATTCCTAAATTTAACTGTTATGAAATTATTTCCTGTGATACTTGCTGTGCTGATGCTTCAATCCCATTATTCTTCAGCACAGATATTTTCATTAAGCATTTCATACAATAGCGCTGAAAAAAGTAAGGACAGTCATTCCTACACCGAATCATTCAGCATAATTGAAAGATCGGTTTCTTATTCGGTTAAATATACCGGTCGCAGGAGTGGTAAAATAGATGATGAAGCAAAAGCCTGTACGTTTACCAGCGAACAGATCAGTAAGCTGCAGCAAACGATGACGGACAAAGGGCTTGATCTTACCGATTCATTGATCAATATTTCAACCGGTATGAACTCCGTTGCCATCAGCATCAGCATGACAAAAGATGGTAAGCAAACTAAAATAAAAGTAAGAGGCGATCCCGCCGAAGTTTCTGATAAACTCCTTTTTAAAAATTCGATGTACCTGATCTTATCCATTAAAAAGATGCTGGCAGATTGCAGGTAATGATGTTGCGGGAAACGTTTTAGTTAACTACCAACAAAGGCTGAGTTTCCGGCCAATTTAGAAATTTCCATGTTTGAATTGAACGAAGAAGAAACATTAATGACCTCCTCCGATAATTCGGTGAAGCTAACAACGCACAGGATCATTCATGAAGCGGGAGGCAAAAGGGAACAGGTAATGCTGGAGGATCTTGAAACCTATGAATTAAAAGACAGATCGATCGGCGCTTATGGTGTTCTTTTGTTCTTTTTTAGTGTACTGACAGCCGTGGTCCTTTTCAATACGATCCAAAGATATAATGAGAGCAGGTCGTTAATGAAGTATATAGGCAGGGACGATGAGCCGGGCCTGTTAGGTGCTTTTTTGCGGGATCCGGGTTCTATCATTATGCTATGTATATTGATCATCATCCATATCTTCTATAAGATATCCCGCAGGTATATGATAAGGATCGTTGGAAAGTATAATTCATTCGAGTTCCGGGTAAAAAGTTTTAAGAACAGCTCTGTACGCAGGATGCTTGACAAACTGGTTGAGCAAAGTAAACTGAGAAAAGAAAAAAAAGAATGATCGTTCAGAAAACCCGGTCGTGCATCAGTTTAAAAATTACCTGGCATTTATGCCGGGATTTAAAAATAAACTACTGCTGACCAACCCCCTAAATTCTGTAAATCTTAGTATCATTGTAGTAGCCAAAACCACCACATATGAGAAGATATATTTTCTTTTCAATCTTTTTTTCCATTACTGCATTCAATTCTATTTTTTCCCAAAATTCTCTTCCGGATTATGGCGATTACAGCGCTGAAGAAATAAGCATGACGGAAACCGCTTTGAATAAAGATGCGGAAGCCGTCGTATTGATCGATGAAGGCAATTCTTATTACGACGACAATTACCAGTTGATCACAGAAAGAAGGATCAGGATAAAGATATTGACCCAACTGGGCGTTGACCGGGGAACTGTCAGCATTCTTTTTTATTCAAAAGAGGGGTATGAAACTATCAGGAAAGTTGATGGGATGACCTATAATGCCGGTGATGCCAAACCTGCATCTAAGATCTCCAACAAATCGGTGTACACCGAAAGAGTGGATGATAAATATTCCCGGATAAAATTTGCGTTGCCAAATGTAAAGCCAGGCAGTATTATCGAATACAAGTACATCAGTGTGATGAAGAATTACGGAGGTCTCGAAGATTGGTATTTTCAAACAGATATTCCTACGCTGAAAAGTTGTTACAAACTGGAAGTTCTTCCCAATTGCGATTTCTCTTACGTGGTTTATAAAAAATCATATTATAATGTCAGGATCGTACCACCGAGGGATAATGGCATCATCTATTTTGAAATGAATGATATTCCGGGTTTGAAATCGGAACCTTATATGGATGCCGTGCGGGATTATTTGCAAAAAGTGGAGTTCAAGTTTTCCGGTTGTATGAACCAGTTCGGGATCATGAAAGAGGTGAATGATACCTGGAAATCGGTAGCTAATGAACTGGCAACATCCGAATACCTGGGCACAACTTATAAGACCAACCTGCCGGTACCTATGGATCTTTCAGCCAGCGTGGTGACGGCTCCCAATGATCTTGCTAAAGTGGTTGCTATTTATAATTATGTAAAAAATAATTTCGGCTGGAATGGTTATCACGGCAAATATGCTCCCGATGGATTGAAAAAAGTGTGGGAAGCAAAAACAGGTTCGGCAGGCGAATTGAATCTTTTACTCGTCAACCTGCTGCATTCATTTAAATTCGATGCAAAGCCGTTGCTGGTGGCCGAAAGAGAATTTGGAAAGATCGATCCTAAGCATGTATATGTTGATCGATTTAATAAAACACTGGCCTACGTAAATGTCGCCGGCAGGAATTTGATACTGGATGCTACGAATAAATATTGTCCTGCTACACTTATACCTTATTCTGTATTGAATACGTATGCATTGCTGATCGATAAAAAAACGGATGCCCTTTTGGCAATAGAAAGTACGGACGAAAAATATAAAAATACGGTGGTGGTTACTGCCGCCATCGGTAAGGATGGTTTATTCAAAGGATCGGGGGTGATGACAAGCGCTGGCTATGCAAGAGAATCGAGGGTGGCGGATATTGCAGCCAATAAAAAGAAATTCATTAGCGATAAATTTGAGGTTCCTCACCAGGGATTGAAGATCGATAGTTTTGATTATGATGTTCCTGCCGATGAATCGGCCCCATTGGTACAGCGTTTCAATTTTAATAACCAGCTGGATGAATCGGGTGGTTTTGTTTTCCTGAACTATAATTTATTTACAGGTCTTACCAAAAACCCATTTACGAGTGACAACCGTTTTACCAATATCAATTTTGGTTACCCGGTCGATATAGAGATCAGTCAAACCATTGAATTGCCACCGGGCAGTAAAACAGAGGATCTTTTAAAAGATAAAACGATGGAGAATGGTACCCATATTTTTTTATCAAGGCAAATAAAAAGAACCGGCAATACACTTACTATTAAGATCGTTTTTAAACAGGCCATTACATTGGTGGCTGCCGATGGCTATAATATTTTGAAGAGTTTTTATAAGGACATGATCGATATGCTTTCAGAGCCGGTCGTTATCAAACTGGGACAATAAATATTTTCTGCAATTTGTAAAGACTGTCGATCTGCGTTAATGCCGGCTTAGTTACCGCGGTAACCGAAATACACGCCGATGGTAGCATAGCGGCCTTTTGCATCATCATATTCTATCCGCAGCCAGCTATATTTTTTCTTCTCCGGGAACTCATCAAACCATACCCATTCTTTGCTTGTATATTTTTTGTTTGACGGCGGTTTGCCTTCTTCTCCTTTGTTGTTGAGTTGATCGATGGCTGCACGAATTAGATTTTTATATAAACGCCGTCCCGCTTTCCTGAACTTACGGGTATCTTTTTTATAATAAGTTTTTGAAAGAAAAATATAGGTCAGTTTATTACTGCCATTAAAAGATAAAAACACAGAATTGAATGATTCCCCAAATATTTTTAGCAGCAGGGCATCGGCGCCGCTATAACTGTAAGCGGTTCGTTTGGGCTCACTGTTCCCCGGCGAAGCACTTTCAAATCGCAGCGAACTGAATTTTGAAAGTGTATCATCCAATTCAAAAGGTCCAACGCCGGTGCAATGGCCATCTTTAATGATGAATTGCGAATGCAGCGATGAAGTGATAAGGAAAGCAATGATAAGCAGTAATATTTTTCATGCATCAATAAGATGGGGAAATGAATATATTTCATAAAGGAGGAACGAAATTCAGTTCCGGTTGGCACCGAAAAAAAATGCCGGGCATTAACCCGGCATCAGCGATTTGACTTTGCAGCGATCGGTTAGGAAAAATTCACATAGTAATGTTCACCGCAAACAGGTGACGGGATCGACAATAACCAAACAGCGCTGCTATTGAATGGTACTGTTTGAGGACTGCAAACCGGGTTGCCAAGATGGTCGGTAACAGTTATTGTACCTCCCAGGTGCCTGTTGGCCAGTTGCACTGTAAAGATCAGGTATCCCGATTGATAAGAAAATGTTCCACCCCAGCCTGTACTGCTGAATTGATCCTGGTCGGTAAAAGAATCTTCAATAGCAGAATAAGCCATTGTATGGGTAGAAGTAAATGTAAAATCAATGTTACAGGCGGTCTTTTCGGTTGTTTTTTGATCGTTTACCGGTGTAACTGTAAAACTTGTTGTTGTTAAGAACAGGGTCAGAAGAAAAGCTGCGGCGAAAGGTTTCGCTTTTTGGATAAGTGTTTTCATGATTAAAGTTTTAATGGTTATAAAAAATATCAGGACTTCGGGTAATTCAAATAATTTTCGTTCGCATACTCAATTAAATGTAACCGCATACTGACCGCCACATAATGTACCGGGATCGGATAATAAAAAGACCTGGTTGGTATTTGCAGGTACAGTGCGTCTTGTAATTTCAACCCCGTAGCGTGTCAGAATTAAAGTACCAGCAGGATTATTAGAGGGCAGTTCAACTGTAAAAGTCGCTTCGCCTAATAAGGCATAAGAACTGCCGGACCATGTTGTAAAATTTGTATTAGTGTAATCGATACCTGTTTGGTTGTCTTCGATAGCTCCGAAATCCAATGTTACCGTAGAAGTAAAGGTCCAGGCAACAGGACACCAGTTCTCACGGCTGGATGATGCATTTTTTGAATTGATCTTTTGCGACGGGCTGAAACTCGTCATAGTGAAAAGGCAACTAATGATAAATACAGTTGCGAAAGAAATGGACTTCCGGTTAAATGTTTTCATGTTAAAAGTTTTTTTGGTTAACTAAATCTAACACTGTTCCGAAAGCGGAAGAAAAAATTTTACGATAGGGAGCAATGAAAAAACACGGTTGATAACTATTTTTTTACAAGCTCAATGCACTCACCGCCGTATGAAGCTGATGTTGAGGTAAAACAATTAAGAAAATTTCCACGCAAGGGTGGCGATCAGTACAATGATCCCGGTCACCAGCATTATCCGGCCTTTCTTTCTTGTACTTTCATTGTAGAAGTAACGCCCGTCTTTTTTTGACTGGCTATAAATGAACCCGCCGATGATACCAAGGAACCCGCCCAAAAAAGCAGAGATAAAAGTAAGGACAATAAAAGCAGGGTCGCCGGGCACACCTCTTTCAAGGGTTTCGGCGATCGTTTTTTCCCTTTGCGATCTTTTTTCCAGGTAAGGATCCAGGCTTATATTCCTTTTGGCCATTTCTCCCACGGCCGCATTGACAAAGCTCTGCTGGTACTCTTCCTGGTTAATATAGATATCAATTAGTTCCTGTTCGGTTTTTATTGCTACCTGTTCTTCAAAATTTATGGCCATAAATGATAATTCTCTTTGACTAAAGATAAATTATCATACCGGTTATCAAAGCGCCGTCTTTACGAAGTCTTTACCCATCGCAATGCTGCTGTGTATTTTCCTTTGGTAAGATCTGTATCACTGTTCAGCAATTCAAATGTGGCGCTTCTTTCAAAAACATCGCCAACCGCGACAGTTGAATCAATAAGAAGATCGTCTGTAGCCACGGTTGAAAGATCATCTGCCAATAAGGGTATAACATGAAACCCGATCGGGCCGAGGCCAAGGCTTGTAAAAAAGCTGGCAACCATGATAACAAATAAAGCCTGGCTGGTAAGTGCCAGCAAAGTTCCAACAATAGCGATACCCAAAGCAAGAAGGGCAAGAGCTAAAGCAACCGCAATAATTATCACAGACAATTTTCCGGCTAAATCGATATTCCCGATAATATCTTTTTCTCTTAAAAAAAGCAGGGCAGAAAGATTTTGTACATTACCGGTACTGTCTTCAATAATATCAAAATTAAAAAGCGGGTTAGCACTGACCGCTTTAGTGTCGCCCTTTTTAAATTTCCCAAGATCTATCGGAGCCAGTGTTACAGGTTCTGCCAGTCCATTGGAAACAATTGTTTCGAGAGTGATCTCATCTTTTCCAATTTCACTTTTTTTGTTGCAGGTAAGTGTATCGACAAAAAATGCGACAGTGCCGGCAGCTATAGCCTGCGGTACAGGCGCTTCGGTTGTTTTTTTATTCCTTTTACCGGGTGTCTTTAATCTTGATTCTTTTTTTTCGTTAACTCATCAATCTCATCAGTGGTCATTTTCATTGCAGCAGGCACCGGGATAGCAGCCACCTGGTCTACTACCGAAGTCGTATTCTTCAAATTGATACCGGCCAGTTCTCCATAGGTTGTATTGCGTTTCGAAGCAGTAGCATTCAATGAAAGGTTTACATGTTCAAATAATTTTTTTTTGCTTTTGTTGGGTAAAGCGGAGAGGAGGTTATGAAAAGCCCTTTCCAAAGATTTCGGATTATTGGGTAATGGATATTTTGTTGGGTCCTGCATATGGCCTGCTGCTTTTTCAACAGCGAGCTTTATCGTCCTGTCAAGTTTTAATTTTAACGCCTGTATTTTGGGATGATTTAATACAGCAGTGGCAGAATAAGGCATAGCATGTGTTTTATTGGTTTAGATGGTTTCAAAAGTAGAGATCATGTACCAGTTATTCAATACCACAAAGCGGGTAAAATTCATTCCTGAAGCAGTATTTTATTTTGCGCAATTCAGGTACTCATCCAAACATGCCTGTTCCAGTTTTGCGGATGCAGTATTTACTTTCGAGATACAATCATCAACGCCTTTTCCACCTGCTGCCTGGCAGGCTTTGATCCCCTTTTCAGTATCTGCTTTTACCTGTGCCATGCAATCCTGGTATTTTTTTAAACAGCCTTTCTCATCTTTTGCTGCCGCTACATTGGAAGTAATGCTGAAACTACCTGATGTTAGTCCGGCGATCCGTGTTGAGAATCCATATTTGCCATCGTTAACAGATCCTTCATTGATATCTTTTGTTATAATATTACCGGCCTCATTTGAAAAAACAATTGTTTGCGGCGATTGATTCTCCAAACTTAATTTCAACGTATTGCCATTGCGCAGATCGAGGCCTTGCAGCCCGCTTACCGTAACATTGATAGTTGTTTTCTCGCCTTTGCGCAATGATGTTTTATTAGCGGTCAGGTCAAGGTTGATAATATTCACTTTCGATGCTTCTTTATTATTATTCTCTTCAATCCTGATCTCGAAAGCGCCGGCCGTTGCTTCCTGCGGGATAGTAACAAAACTTATCCTTGGTGATTCTGCAATGATCTCGCAAGGCTTACCGTTCAATGAAATTTTTGTATTAGTTGCATTACCATCAAAGGAACCGGTGATCGGTATTGATTGTCCCGGTTGTGCTACCGGAGGTACATTATATAGTCCGCCGGTCGGCTCACGCCACCATAGATCTGAAAGAAGATCATACATAGGGCCGCCTACCGGTAGCTGGCCGCTTTGAACAACTTCGCCTTCGATAGTTTTTATAGAGAAAGGAATAGATGCTGATCCTGCGGGAACAATAAAAGAAAAGATGCGCTGGCTAAGCTTTGTTTGTTTTCCGTCGATCTCGATCACCATTCCTTCGAGTGTTGAAGAAGACCTGGTACCGGGTGTTGCAGCAGTCATATTTTCTTCAATAACAGTTCCGGTAATAACATCGTTGGAGCGGATGTCTTTTGGAAGCCTGATCTTTATTTGTTTGCCTGCCGAAGGAGTAATGTTTACAGTAAAACAATTTGTACCGGCAGGGCAACTACCTGCTCCGGGGAGTTGCTGACAAAAAACGGTTGGCAACATTGTAATAAAAATTATTACAGCAATGCTCAACATTCTGATGATGGCAGTTGTATTTTTCATACAAAAATTTTTTAATGATGTTGCTTAGTTTGCAAGGGGAGAGGAGTTGATAGGCTAAGCAGTAGGAGATTGTGCCTGTAAAAGTTATGAAATAAAGTAACAGATGAAAAATAAATTTAATGCTTCTTTCCCCTCACGCTTTGTTAATGTTGTCAATTCCCCAGAGGATCATGGCTTTACTAAGTTATTAAGATTACCTTTTAGTGCCAATGCCCGTTCACCCGTAAAACTTCTTTATGCCACCGATCTATTTTGTAAAGAACATATACATTACATTAGCCATTTCTGTATTATTCACCGGGTTCACAACCTGTAAAAAGCAAACGGATGATCCTGTTTCTGCAATCAGCATAGCGGATTTCGAAACAAGACTGGATGATCTCCGGAAGAAGTCAAACATTCCCGGTATGGTTGCCGGTATTGTAAAGGACGGGCAGGTTACCTGGACAAAAAGCTATGGCTACGAAAACACAGCACAGCAGAAGTTAGTTACTAACGCTACCATATTTCATCTTGCTTCTTTGACCAAAACCTTTGCGTCCGCCATTATTATTCAATTGGTAAATGAAAATAAGATCGACCTGCTTGACCCTGTTTCTGATTATGGGATCAACCTGGCCGAAAGCGATACAGTTCGGGTGATACATTTATTGACCCATACATCTGAAGGAATACCCGGCAGTCATTATAAATATAATGGTGACAGGTATGCTTTATTGTCAAATGTGATACAGTTTGCTACGGGTAAAACTTTTCATCAGTTGGCTGCAGAAAGGATCATGCAACCGCTCGGGCTGCAAAACACAGCTCCCCGCGATATGCATTTAGCTGCAATGGATGGCTTTGATACAACATGGTTAAAACAAAATACCGCACAGGGATATAATTCAAATGGCACACAAGCTGTAAACTACCCGCAGGGGTTTAGCACAGCAGCAGGATTGATCTCCAATATAAACGATATGCTGAAATATGCGGCAGCCTACGACGGCAACTTCTTATTGACAGATGAGATGAAAACAAAAGTATTTACACCCATGATCTCCAATAACGGGCAAACACTTCCGTATGGATTGGGTTGGTTTATTCAACAGAAGGAAGGGATCACATTCGACTGGCATTATGGATACTGGACAGGCATGTCATCACTGATCATAAGAGTACCTGCCAAAAAAATATCTTTTGTATTGATGGCGAATAGTGATAAGTTAAGTTCCCCGTATCCATTGGGCAACGGCGATATCTGGGTATCTTCTTATGCAAAGGAATTTTTGAAATCATTTGTGTTGGCTGGTGCCAAACTTTAGCTTGAGAGAGTGTTTAGTGGATAGCTATCTTCATAAATTTGGAAAGATTTCTTTTGGTTACAAACGATTCGATCTTCTTTATTCCAATTCTTCCAATAATTTATTTACAAAGTTTTTGCTCATATCAGCCATGTCATTGTTATACCGGCCGAGAAAATCCGATACCAGCGATCTCAGTGATTGAAAATATCCTATGCCTTCATTCTGCTGTTTATTTGCGATCGTTATTTTTCCTGTTTTGGTTTCGTTTCCGTTCTTTAAAACTTTATAAGAAACTACCAGGTCTTTGAAATCGGGTTCTACATAGAATTTATGCCAATGGACGACAAATAAAACGATATGTCCTTTATCAACAACGGCAAATGCACCGGGCACCTGTTCTACATTTAATTCGAGTTGCTGGCCGTCCAGTTTTTGATTTAGTTTATTGGTCTGCTGGTTGATCGTTTTACGGAAATGACTGACCCCGATAAGAGGGTTCATTGTGCAGGTACGCCTGTAATCATATTGCCAGTAGATCAATAGCGGTAATACTTTGCTTGTTTTTTTCTCTGTAACGGATATCTTTTTAGGATCTGATGGAATTGAAGTATTGACCGTGATGCCGGCATTTTTTTTCTTATCGGGTTTAGGTAATTCATTATTGTAATGCTCAGCAACATGGTTATCTATTTTTTGGGAGATATTACAGCCGGGCAAAATGGAAATAGCAAGCAGGAGAAATAGTATAAAGTATATTTTTCTTTTACGTGATATAAACATGATGGTGGTTTTAGTTTCGTTTAACTAATATAGGAATTCTTTTCCTGGCGCACCGACCGGTATTGGTACACCCGATAGTTACCGGGTTGAGATCTTAAACCGGAAGGCGTAAAGAAACGCAACATACACCAGGAATTTGCGCTCTTTGCGTTAACTTATTTGTCTTTGCGGTTAAATAATATCTTATATGCTTCTTCAGAAATTATCAACCGATCGGAAACAGGATAATAATTTTCATCTTATTTTTATCCCAATGAGAATATTGTTTTTCTTTTTAATGAGTTTGCTGTCCTGCACTTTTATCATAGCGCAGGAAAATTCATGGAAGAAATTGGATCTGAAAGGCCGGGTAAAAAAAATGACCGACTACAGTATTGACAAAAAGAACGGGGAACGAAGAAAAAGAGATATCGTTCACTTTGATGAAAGAGGAATGTTGACAAGAAAAGAAGTTCTTTATACCAATGGGTTTGTATTGTTTTATGGATATGATTCACTGTTGCGCAAGATCAGTATGAAAAGAGTAAGGGATAGCGGGAAAACGGATGCAGAAGATCATTGGTCATATGATAGCAAGAACCGGCTGATCAAAGAGATCAATGACCGTAAAGATGATACCGGCTATAACAGGATATTTCTTTATACCTATGACCCGGCAGGACGGGAGATACTCTTCGAAGAAAGAGGATTGGACAACAGCTACCGGTCTCACAAAAAAACAATTTACAGGAATGACTCAGCTTTTTCGACAAGCTATGAAAGAGGTTTTATCAGCAGGTATAAGGAAGCTGCGTATGATAGTTTGGGGCATGAGCTGTGGTGGAAGATCAGGGATCGTCCCGACGGTTATTATTTCTTTGAATACAGATCAACTTATGATAGCCTGGGACGAGAAATAAAAAAGACCGCTTATGCGGAAGACGGGTTCTGGCACGAGTTCATTTATGAATATGATTCGTTGGGTGAACAGGTAAGATGGATATATCATAATGACCTGAAAAAGCCGCCCGAGATCCATGTGTATGAACATGTGTATGACCAGGCTGGTAATCTTATTCGATTAACCTGTAAGATCGAGGGGGAGGTTTCTTTTATTAATGAATATGAGTATGAATATTTCGAAGGGAATTAGGTGGATGGAATAATACAATCTTAGTATTCATAGGGCGAAGCAGGGTTGATGTTATTGAGTGAAACTTATCAATAACGAGAGATATTATTTATAGCAGAAATTTTTCATCGTACTCGATTCTATGCTCTTTTAGTAATGCCCGGTATTCTTCTTCAAAAGTTTTGATACGGTGATGTTCCTCCTGGTTTTTACGTACTCTATCAGTTTATTTTTTGCAGATATATGATAGGTAAATGCTCCATAGCCATCCTGCCAGCCGCCAAAATTGGGAAAAATGTTTTTTTCTTTTATCATTGAAGTAGCAGATAATTTAATGTCTTTTACAAGATCAGCCAAAGCAACCGATGGATGAAGATGAGTAATGATGTGCAGATGATCTTCTACACCATTGATGCGATAAAGGTGACAGTCCTTTTTCTTTAATACACCTGAAATATACCGGAAGAGTTCGGGCCTGTCGTCTTTTATCATTGTTCTTTCACGGTATTTGGTGCTGAAGACAATTTGATAGAGTATTTGGGTATAGGTACTCATGGTTTTTGTTTTACTGGATGTACAATACCACCGGTTACACCGATGGTTATTCGAGTTCAACCCCTTCGGGGTTTTGCATGACCCCGAAGGGGTCGTTTCACCGATCGCCATCGGTTGCACCGACGGTTATTCGAGTTCAACCCCTTCGGGGGTTTTGCATGACCCCGAAGGGGTCGAATATAAATAACACCGTATTGTATGCGGTGTGAAAAACCTCGCTGTATGTAGAGAAAAACCTCACAACATGTAGCGAAAAACCTCACTGCATAAGACAACACAATATCAAAACAGTAGAATAGATGCTGGAAAAAGCGTTTTATACCATCGTTGCATCGATTGCCATCGGTTACACCAATGGTTATTCAGATTCAACCCCTTCGGGGTTTTGCATGACCCCGAAGGGGTCGAATATAAATAACACCGTATTGTATGCGGTGTGAAAAACCTCGCTGTATGTAGAAAAAAACCTCGCCGTATGCAGAGAAAAACCTCACAGGTCGTGCTATAGTAGCAGCATGGAAACAAGTATCGCAAAAGCCTAAAAGCTAATACTATCAGCTGATACGTTTTTAGCTATCCACAATCTCTTAACATTATACAAAACACAACTTTTTAAATGACTGAGCCTCCTGCTATTATCGTAAATTCGCCCGCATATAAATCAGTCACAACAAAATCAGAAACAGTGAGATTAAAGAGCTTAAAGATCAAGGGATTCAAAAGTTTTGCCGACAATACAACCGTAAATTTTGATGATAACATAACCGGCATCGTTGGGCCCAATGGTTGCGGAAAAAGTAATATCGTTGATAGTATCCGCTGGGTGATCGGCGAACAAAAGATCAGTCACCTGCGAAGTGAGAATTTGGATAGCCTTGTATTCAATGGTTCCAAGACCCGCAGCGCATCCGGTTTGGCGGAAGTGAGTTTGACCTTTGAGAATACAAGAAACCTGTTGCCGACAGAATTCAGTGAAGTAACGATCACCCGTAAATTCTATAAAAGCGGCGAAAGCGAATACCGTTTGAATGATGTGCAATGCCGTTTGAAAGATATCCAGAATCTTTTTATGGATACAGGTATCAGCACCGACAGTTATGCGATCATTGAATTGGGAATGGTGGATGACCTGATCAAAGACAAAGAGAATAGCCGCCGCCGTATGCTTGAACAGGCTGCCGGTATTTCCATTTATAAAACAAGAAAGAAAGAAGCGAAACTGAAACTGGATGCAACTGAACAGGATCTTGCCCGTATCGAAGATCTTTTGTTCGAGATCAATAACCAGTTGAAATCATTGGAGAGCCAGGCAAAGAAAGCAGAGAAGTATCACGAAATAAAAAAAGAATACCGTGAAGTGAGTATTGAACTCGCAAAAGCGGCGCTGGAAGGTTTCAATCTTACGTACAAAGAACTGAACGAGCAGCATTCAATTGAAACGGATAAAAAAATAAAACTAGAAGCGGAGATCGCCAATGATGAAGCGGCTCTCGAACAGGAAAAAGTAACTTTTATTACAAAAGAAAAGGAACTGCAGAGCATGCAGCATGCTTTCAACGATAGGTTGCAGCATGTTCGTACAAAAGAAAATGAAAAGAATCTTTCTGCGCAGCGTCTCGAACATTTGAAAGAAAAAGAAAGCAGCTTAAAAGATTTTTTACAAAAAGCCGAAGGCCAGCAAAAAGGGATCGAGGAAAGTATTGCATTTACCAACCTGCAGGTGGAAGAAGAAGAAAAAGCATTGACCGGGTTGAATGAACAACTTGAACAAATTCGTCATGATGTCGATGCTAAAAGAAATGTGCTGGATGAAAAAAGAAGAGCGGTTGATACATTCCGTACTGAACAACAACAAGTGCAGCGCAACCAGTTTGATGCAGAGAAGAAAGTTGCGGTAGCGGATACATCGGTTCAGAATTTACAAAGAGTCATTACACAAATAGAAGAGGAAAGAAGATCAAGGGATCAGCAGCGCCAGCAACTCGACCAGGACAGGATGCTGAAAGAAAAAGAATTGTCGATAAAGAAAGTTGACCTCGAACAATTACAGCATCACCAGGAAAATACAAAGGACCAGATATTACAGACACAGGCATTGCTGGATGATCTTCGCAATGAATTAGCGGAAGAGAACCGTAAGCTGGATGCTAAAAAGAATGAACATGACCTGTTGAAGAGCATGATCGATTCGATGGAAGGTTATCCTGACAGTGTAAAATTCTTACATAATAATACAGGATGGAATCATCATTCACCCATCCTTTCCGATGTGTTATATGTGAATGAGGAATACAGGACTGCATTGGAAAATGTATTGGAGCCATATCTCGGTTATTATGTGGTCAATAATTTACAGGAAGGTTTACAGGCTGTGCGTTTATTGGATGAGAATAAAAAAGGCAAGGCAAATTTTTTCTTACTCGATAAGCTGAATGAAGGCTCAGCCCCACAACCGATCGTAACGGAAGAAACGGCTGCTGATCCGCTCATCACGGCTACGGAAGAAGATGGTTCGGCCCCTATGACCTCAGCATCTGAACCCGTTACAATTTCTCATCCTGTTGCTGAGCATCACCTGGAAGGCGCCATTCCTGCGCTAAGCGTGGTTGAAGTCGATGAAAAACACAGGAAGTTGGCTGAATATTTATTAGAGAATGTATATATCTCCGACAATGAAGATGTATTACAAAACAGCAACGGCTTTGTTGTTATTGAAAAGAACGGCAAATATGTAAAAGGAAAATATTCGCTTACCGGTGGTAGCGTTGGATTGATCGAAGGAAAAAAGATCGGCCGGGTGAAGAATTTAGAAAAACTCCAGGAAGAGATTACTACGCAATCGGCCGTGGTGGAATTGCTGCGTGCAGATATACAGGGCAGGCATAATGAAGTTATCGCTTTCAACGAAGACCTGAGAGAAAGCACGATCCGTGATACCGAAGCGGAAATTCAGCAACTGACCAATGAGGTTTTCTCTTTACATAATAAACTGGAGAATCTTCATTCGATGCAAACCAGCAGCCAGCACAGGCTGGAAGAATTGCATTTGCAAATGCAGCAAACACATAGTTCGGTGGAAGGTGTTAGAAACCTGTTGGCCGGTTATAATGAACAATTACAAATTGCGGCTGCCCGTTTGGCAGAAGCTGATGAAACGTATAAGGCTTCCGATGCTGATTATAATAAAGCAACCACGCAATACAACGAGTTCAACCTGAATGTTACCAAACAACAAAGCAAGATCAATGGGCTGAAACAGGAACTTGAATTCAAGAACAACCAGATCAACGATCTGAAACAACAGATCGAAACGAATACATCACAATTGGATGAAACGGTAAGCAGTATCGATCAGTCGGCTCAATCGCTGAAAGAACTGGAAGAAGGTTTGTTGCAGATGATGAAGGACAAGGAAGATGAAGAAAGAAAATTGAATGAGGCTGACCAGGCTTACTATAATTTCCGTAACCAGCTCAGTGAAAAAGAAAGCGAGATCCGTCACAAGGTGAAGGATAAGGAACAGGTGGAACATATGCTCGCTGCTATCAAAGACAAGTTGAATGAACTGAAATTGCAGTTAGCCGGAATGAAAGAAAGAATGAATGTCGAATTCAGGATCGATATTGAAACCATACTCGGTGAAGCAAGATCAGGTGAAGTGCCGGTGGAAGAATTGCAGGAAAAAGCTGACAGGATGAAGAAACGCCTGGAGAATTTAGGAGAAGTGAATCCAACAGCGATCGAAGCTTTCACCGAAATGAAAAAGCGTTACGATTTCATTGTTGAACAAAAGACAGATCTCGTAACTGCAAAAGAAAGTTTATTGAAAACGATCGAAGAAGTGGAGATCACGGCGAACCAGAAATTCCTGGATACATTCCATAAAGTGAGAGAGAATTTTCATAAAGTGTTCCAGACATTATTCACTGCAGACGACCAGTGCGATCTTGTATTAGAGAATCCCGATAATATTGCGGAAAGCGGGATCGATGTTATTGCCAAACCTAAAGGCAAGCGTCCGACATCATTAACACAGTTGAGCGGCGGTGAAAGAACATTAACAGCAACGGCATTATTGTTTGCGATCTACCTGATCAAACCGGCTCCGTTCTGTATACTTGATGAGGTGGATGCGCCGCTGGATGATGCGAATGTTGGCAAGTTCACGAATATGATCCGCCAGTTCAGCGAGAACTCACAGTTCATTATTGTTACACATAATAAAATGACGATGAGTACGGTGGATGTGATCTATGGGGTAACGATGCAGGAGCCGGGAGTGAGTCGTTTGGTGCCTGTGGATTTCAGGAATTTGGAAACAAGCAATTAGGAGTTGCGATTTGAAGATTTGAAGATGTGCTGATTTGCCGGTACCAGATCATCATCAAATTTTCAAATCTTCAAATCGTAATTCATTTCGGTTTTGTACACGGATACATCGTCCTGATATAAAATACCCCATCAAAAACATCGGTCCATTTTGCGTCTGCATTTTCATGGTATTTTCCTTTCATGAAAAATAATTCATTCGACGAAGGGTTATTCTTCCTGTATTGTTTAAAATCGACAAAGGCATATTCATTATTGCTGGCAGCTAACCAGCTTTCGAGACTTTCTTTCTTTGGTTTTGGTATCTCAAAATCTTTTACAACTATCCTTCCCGCTCTTCCTTCATAGGAATCGAAACCGAGGATATACATTGAATCTTTGAGCGATTGCCAGAGATTATGTCCCATAGAAGTATGCCTCCCGGAGCGGGAAGGAAAGGCATCCCATGTATTTTTTGCAACATGATAATTATGCGCCCACACGATTATTTTTTGTCCCTTAAATTTATACCGGTACAACCAAAGAAGATTTTCCGCCATTTGCTTGTCTCTTACGGTTTGGGTATCGTAATCATCCAGTACCATATAATGGATCTGCATGATATAAGCATACAGGCTTTGCAGTATTTTTTTTATATAGCTGCTGTCGGGTAAAAAAGAGATCTTGCCATTAATGGAATCAACGATATTTTTAAATTGTTCCATACTGTCTTTTGGAATATTCAGCCGGGGATCCAGCGGATAGAATTTCTCAATGAAACGCAGGTACGGCGATAGTTTTTTGATCCATTCGTTCTTACCTTTAAAAGAAGGCGCAGCTCCTAATAAGCCGGTAATATCCTGCTGGTATCTTGCGGTTCGTACAGTTCCATGTAACTGGCTGTCGAAACCCGTTAAGGTCAGTGGCGTGGAAGTTTTATAAGAGCTTTCCAGGTAAGTAAAAATATCGCTGCATTCGCCGCAACGGGTCCATATGGAAAAAATATTTCCATTGATCAGTTTGTCAAAATTTATTTTCCCTTTCCGGAATTCTTCTTCGGCTTTATTGAGACTGTAAAAATCACTTTCGAAAGCCAGTACGGTAAATCCTTTTTTCTCATGCAGGTATCTTACCAGTCTTGCTTTTGCCAAAAAAGAAGGAGCATCGCCATGATCCTGTTCTCCCAATGATACGATGCGTGCATCCCCAATAGCGTTGCCAAAAGCTTCAAGGTCGGTAAGATCAGGATCATTGATCGTAATGGACCGGATGGGTTTTGTATTTGCCAGCACATACTCTTTCACCGGCTGCTGACCAAAACAGCTCGTGATCAAACTATAACAAGTAAAAAACAACAATGTCTTCTTCATGAAAAAAATTATTTGATTCAATCTACAAAGAATGTTATAAACATACAGTGAATAAAATAATAAAAGACAGGCCCTGCTAATTTCTATTTTTCAAAAAAATACCAGGGCGATCAGCCCCGCAACAATAGGTAATAGCAGGATCGAAATGCAGGTATACAAATAAAAGGGATACTTGTATCTCCTTTTTATCTCTTTAAAAAGTTCTTTGGTATTTTTATTGAACTTTAAAGTACTGACCCTGAAATCGCATTGGCTGCATTTAGCGGTTCCATCTTTGCCGGTGGGAAATATAGGAATGTACCATACATGAAAATATTCACAGGTGATCGCAAAATCAACTGTGTCCAATTTTTTGCAGTTAGGGCATTGAAAAGGATAGGGGTCATGTACACCGATCAAACGCTCTTTTGTTCCAAACCTGATAAACATATTGACCAAGATAAAATAATCTGCGTAATGAATACGATCATTCTTCTCGTCGCCTCCAACATCTTCATGACATTCGCCTGGTATTTTCATTTAAAGCAGGAAGGATGGCCATTATGGAAAGCCATTGTGCTGAGCTGGTTCATTGCCTTCTTTGAATATTGCCTGATGGTGCCGGCCAATCGGAATGGTTATGCCAAAGGTTTGTCAGGTTTCCAGTTAAAGATCATCCAGGAAGTGATAACGCTTATTGTGTTTGCGGTATTCGCTGTACTTTATTTAAAGGAGCCATTGCACTGGAGATACCTCGCCAGTTTTGTTTGTTTGATAGGCGCTGTTTATTTTATGTTCACCAAACAGTTTGGATAAACATCCGGTTTAAATGTTCAGGAGGTTTAAAAGGTTCAAAATGTTAGTTGACCAACTTCTTAAACCTTTTGAACATTTTAAACTTTTTAAACATTATTCCCCTGCTTTTGATTTCTGCGATTCCCTCTGCTTTTGACGACGGGTAAAATCGGATTTTATCTTATGAACAAAAGCGGACAGGCAAAAATAGATACCGCTGCAAAGAAGAAAGGCTGCAACGATTGCCCAGTAATACCAGTCATTGTCCCTGGGAAGCTCGAATATCGCATAGAAGATGACCAGCATGCATCCGATAAGAGAGCCAAACCCGATCAGCAGTTTCACAAAATACCGTTCATGATGACTGTTTCCCGACATACACAAGTTTTTAATGGTTTACCGACGGCGGCAAATGTAGGGAAAAAATAATTTTATGTTATAACACCGGCTTCGTAGCGATAAGTTCTCTTTTGTCGGGCTATTTTTGTTGATCCAAAACAAATGGTATGAAAATCATATTAAGTTTCCTTTCTTTTATAATCGTCTTTACCGCATCGGCCCAACAGGCGCCCGAGGGATTATTTCTTTCTTCCAAAGCCCCGGATTTTAAAGCCAAAGATCAGAATGGCCAGGAACTAAGATTAAAAGATCTTTTGAAAAAAGGAAAAGTGGTGTTGGTATTTTACCGGGGACAGTGGTGTCCTTACTGCAACCGTGAATTATCAGCGCTGCAGGATTCTTTACAAATGATAAAAGATAAAGGCGCTACACTGGTGGCTGTAAGTCCCGAGCTACCCGAAAATGTTTCCAAAACAGTGGAGAAAACAAAAGCAGAATATCCTGTTTTGTATGATGAAGGATTAAAGATCATGAAAGCTTATGATGTGGAATTTGAAGTACAGGATAATGTACTGACCCGCTATCGCAATTCAGGGATCGATATTGAAAAGCTCAATGGAAAAAATGGAAAATTCCTGCCCGTACCGGCTGTTTATATCATCGATAAGGAACAAACCATCATCTATCGTTTCTTCGAACCGGATTATAAGAAAAGACCTTCGGTGAAAGAGTTGCTTGATCATTTGTAGAGAAAATAAAACGATTTGACGATTTGATAATTTGAAAATTAATACTAGCCTCATCATCAAATTATCAAATCGTCAAATTGACTAATTATCTCCAAACGATCTTCCCGATCTTCCCATTTCCCCCGGCTAAAAAAATAGCGCTGCCAAATTTTGCGATACGGCAAACATGAAACCCTTCTTTGCTGATCAATTGCCAGGTCTTTCCTTTATTGATCGAGTAATCAACTCCATTTAAACCGCAACTAAGCAGGTCGTCCGGCGAAATATATTCAACGCAACTACGATAACCGTGCGGCGCAATTTTGGGAGCCTTCCATGTTTTCCCTCCATCGGAAGTGATAAAACAATTTTTTTCACTCGAACTGTCTTTTAGAAAATCACCACCGACCACGATCATATGTTTGGAACTTCTTCCTTTTTTACTGTTAAGAACATCTAGCGAATTGGCGCCAGTGGTTTCTTTTCCCTGTATGATAGGCAATTGCAGTTTTTTATTAGTAGTAAGTAAACTCGATCTTGTTCCGCCGCTGGCCAGTAAAAAATTCCCGTCACTAAAGAGACGGATATTGGTGCCGCTGGCCGCAAAAAAAGCTTCGCCCGAATCGGTAAAAACTTTTTTATCTGTTAGCTCGGTCCAGGTATCGCCTCCATCTTTTGTTTCGGCGAGAAAAGCTTTATTATTAATGGGATCACCCACGACCATACCATGTTTATCGCCGTAAAAATCCATTGCATCGAGAAACATTCCTGTTGTTTTATTCTCATATACCACTTTCCATGTTTCGCCGCCATCGGTCGTTTTTAAAATATAAGCGGGAGTATCTATCGACATGATAATAGCAGTACTTGCATCAAAAGCTTCTATATCCCTGAATTCTTTTTTCTCAAATCCTTTAACAGTGATCCATTTCCAGTTCTTGCCGGCATTACTTGATCTGCCAATGGTGCCGGCGCTGCCGCTTACCCAAAGCACATTATCGTTTACCACACTCAATCCACGAATACTTGTTTTTGTGCCGGAGGTAAGCACTTCAACAGTGGGTGTTTGTGCGGATAAGAATTTGACTGCACATATAAAAAGGAATGTCAAAAATGTTTTCATTCGATATTTTTTCTTCACCACATAGGCACAGTAGGAACATAGGGGCATATAACCGATCGCCTATGTGGTAAAATTTAAAGTGAAGCACAAAGTACATTAAGAATTATTAAGAACCCGGTGAAGATCAATCATATTTCATCATCGTTCTTTTTACAGTGCCGTCATCAAATAATTCCATGACCGCATAGGCGGGAGCAAATTCCTGGAAAGGGCCGCCCCACCAGTTACCGGAAACAGCGCCATTACAGTAATATTTTATACCCAGATATTCCAGTTCATCCTGCAGGTGTATATGCCCGCTGATACAAACTTTGATATTGGGATGATCGATAAATATCTTTTTCAACGCCAGGAAATCGGTATGCATCAGGTTGCGTTTGATCATCAGGTCGCCATTGGTTTCTGTTTTATTAAAAAATAAACCGGAGCAGATGGAAAGGATCGGGATATGCGACACGATACAAATGAAACGACCGGCCGGCACGGCTTTTAATTCAGCGGTCAGCCAGTTCAATTGCTCATCATCGAGTTTGCCAATATAACCGCCGGCGGGATTCAGTTGCGTACTGTCGAGTACGATGAAATGCCAGTTGCCTTTTGTAAAACTATAATAGCGGTTCTTCATTTGTAATGTTTCAACCACCCATGTTTTTCCGTAAAGCGGGTCGCTTTCAGGTTTGTTGTTTTTAATGAACCATCCCCATATATCATGATTGCCGATGGTATGATAGATGGGAAGGCTATTCTCTTTTTGTAAAATATTCTTTGCAAGATCCCATTGGGCCTGTGTTTTTGTTTTGTCTGCTTCCAGTGCATCCATGATAAGATCGCCGCCATTGATGATGAAATCAGGTGTATGCTTTAATTGCTGTACATGCTGAAAAACTTTGGCCATTCCTGCTTCGGGGATAGCACCCGGTTTTACATGTATATCTGTGAGGTGGGCAAAGCGGATGGGTTTCCTGGGCTTGTCGAAAGATCCCGGTTCTGCAAAAGATAAAGAGGGGAGCAGGGTACTGCCAATAACAGCAGCCGATGTTTGCAAAAATGATTTTCGTTTCATAGGCAAAAAGATAAAGAATATTGGTGAATCGAAGGGAACAGGGAACAAGGAACAAGGTACAAGGCACAAGGCACAAGGCACAAGGAACAAGGTGCAAGGAACAAGTAGGCGTATTGTATCTATCTACTCTTCTATACTGGCGAGGTACTGGTTTACTACTGTTTTTATGCTGGTGATATGCCAGAGGTACTCCGGAGGTGCACTGCAGGTATGCCGGAAGTATGCAGAACCTATGCTGTTGTAATACTACTCTAATACTGTTCAAATGTTGTTACTGTTTTAATACGGATCTAATACTATTTAATATTGTTTTAAGCCCCGGCAATAAAGACATCAGGGTAAAAAAATCACGACCTGTACCTTGTTCCTTGTACCTTGTGCCTTGTTCCCTGTTCCCTGTGCCTTCGGGAGCTTTTTATCCACAAGGTCAACCCATCATTAAACCTCTGCGATTTGTTTCAGTCCGCTCATGTAATTGGCGGAGGATAAGCGATATAAATACTAAAACCCAGGGTTAAACGTTTTTTACTATGTCGTTAATCCTGTGTATTTTTAGGGGCTAAAACATCTCTCCATAATTCTCCTTTTATGAAAAAACAAGTCTTGTGTCTGCTAGCAGTCATTGTTGTAGCTGTTACGGCATTTTTGATTAGCTGCAGTAAGGAAGTCAGTTTCGAGATACCTAATAATCCTGCCGCCGGTACGCTGCAAAGCGATGTAACGGGAGATTGCCTTCCCAAAACAGTGAATGGCATTTATGAAGCTACTGTTGCATTGATACCCGCTACCAATACTATTACGGTGCAGGTAAATGTAACAACGACAGGTACCTATGTGGTAACGACGGATACAGTGAATGGATATTTTTTCAGGGCTACGGGGATCTTCACTACTCTCGGACCTACTTCAGTAGTATTGAGAGGGAATGGAACTCCTTTTACTGCTCGCACAGATAATTTTGTAATAAGTTTTAGCGGAACGGTTTGTGATATTGCTGTTACTGTTGTTCCCGCGGGAACAGGCTCTGCTGTATATACAGCAAATTGTGCTGCAGCTACTGTTAGCGGAACTTACCAGGTGGGAGTTAATTTAACGGCTTCGAATATTATCACTATACCAGTAACTGCTATTACTACACCGGGGACTTATAATATTACGGCATCTATACAAGTAATGACTTTTTCAGGTTCTGGCATTCTGACGACAGCGCCGGCTACTATCACTCTTACCGGAGTTACTACTTCAGCCCCGGCAGCGCCTGCAGGGACAGTTAACCTGATTGTAGGAGCTTGTACTATACCTATTACGATGACTGCCGCAGCACCCCCAGCTGTTTTTACGACAGATTGTGCCGGAGTAGTCGTTAATGGACCTCCTTTCCAGGTAGGAGTAAATCCCACGGCTGCGAATACTGTTGTAATACCGGTCACAGCAGTTGCAACTCCGGGTTCGTATAATTTCAATGTAGCAGTTAACGGAATGGTGTTTACAGCATCGGGTACTTTGACGACAGCCCCGGCGACTATAACTTTAAATCCCTCTACAGCTTTTGCTCCAACCGGGCCTGCGGGTCCTTATACGCTTAATGCGGCAGGTTGTAACATACCTATTACCATTACACCGGCTGCAAGCGGAGCAGCCAATTTTACTATCGACTGCGCAACTGCAGTTGTTAAAGGAGCATATGTAGAGAGTACCGCTTTGGTTCCTGCTACAAATTATGTTGATATAACGGTGACTGTTATTTCAACAGGCACTTACTGCAATAACTGCAACAGGCGGGGGAATGACTTTTACAAAAACTCAGGAACTTTTACAGGAACAGGAAATCAAGCTATAAGACTGGATGGAGGCGGCAGCTCCCGGAACAACAGGAAATCAGCAGTTACTTTTACATCACCTGCCAGTTGTTCATTTAACGTATATGTTGTAGCAAACGATTATTTCCCGAGAACAACAAATAGTAACTGGAGCTATGATTTCGATGATAACATTGATCCGACTGATTCATTGTTGAGGAAAGCGCTATCTAATACTATTACTGCTCCGGCAGGTGCTAATGCGTTTACCATATTTATGGGAGACGATGGTACAGGCTTCGACTCATCGGGTTATTATCGCAGGAACAGTGGTGATTATTTTGAATGGTTTGATTTTGGACAATTTGTAAACCTTGACAATCCTGCCTGGACGGAATATATAATGCTGAAAGATAATGTTGCATTAAATACAAACTGGAAAACAGGAGCTGTTTGCGGAACAGTAAATAGCGGGGCGACGCCTATATGTATTCGTTTCAGTTATACCATCAAAGAAAAAGATCTAGCTAAAACCATTACTTCTTCAATTGCCCCTGCCAGAGTTTACCAGAACGTTATCATGGTAGAAGAAAAACTTGATTACTCCCTGGATGGTGGTGTAACCTGGATGGATGCAACCTCAACGATCGACTATTACGGAAAAAGTTATTATGCGAGAGGAGTAGGGTTGATACAATTCGAAGCTTTTGATAAGAACAATGTATTGCAGTTTAAGCAGGAGCTTCGCCGCTGGCAGGTGTTTTAATAAATAATTTCAGATAAAAAAAGCCCCGATCTGATCGGGGCTTTTTTAGGACTATTCATTATATAGTGATTACCGGGTCAATATCATTTTCTTTGAATCGATCATTTCTCCATTTACATACAAAGAGTAAACATATGTGCCGGCAGATAGTTTGCCGCCAGTAATTTCTATGCTTTGCCCTCCTTTATTCACGAGGTCATATTATGTTATTTTAACTCCATCCATATTACTGATGGTCAGGATAGCATTCTTTGCATCGGCAGGAATTGCATACCTGACGATCGTTGACCTGTTAAAAGGGTTGGGAGCATTTTGAAACAACTGCGCATTGGCATCGCCCGATATCTTTATACTTCCTGTTTTATTTTCAGCAAGGCTGTTTTTTATCAATGCTTTCAGTTCATCTATTTCTTTTCTCATTTCATTATTCTGCTGGCTAAGTTCCTGTACGGCTTTTACCAGCGGAACAACGAACTGGCCGTAAGCGAGACTATAGTTGTCGGTAGAATTTTTTGGAGCATTGATACCACCAAAATCATAACCTATTCGGATGCGGTATTCTCTACTTCCTGTGCTATAAACCCTGTTTGTTGTTTGCCGGACGCTTTTGTAAATGCCTTCCGCTCCTGTAATCTTTTTGCTTTGAGACTATCCGGCATGCTTTGGGTTATGTGTTCTTCCAGTTTTTTTTCGTTGATGGTATAGGTAACCGGTCTCAGTTTAGTGATAAAATCAAGACCCGGTACGTTTTCCCTGACATTCTCTTTAAATCTTCCGTCACTGTAATTACTCCAGCTGGCATATCCGCCAATGACGATACCGGTGGTATTATCACCGATCACCACTTTATTACTTGCATTTGCAAAGGCAAAAGCGCCCAGCGCAGTAGCATTGTCCCAGGCGGAATTATTTACATCAGCCATATAACCGGTTGCAGTATTATAATTACCTGTTTGGTTGTTCTCAAGTGCCGATAAACCTAAGGCAGTATTTTTAGAACCTGATGTATTATAAAACATGGCTGATAAACCACAGGCAGTGTTATTCTCACCGCCTATATTATTCCCAAGAGCATTACAGCCAATACCTGTGTTCCATCTTCCCGTAGTATTTTCATAAAGGGCAGCCAGTCCGAATGCGGAGTTGGCATCTCCCGTTGAGTTTTCATGCAGTGCACTTACACCTGCTGAAGTATTGGCAAAGCCCGTTGTATTTTCCAACAGTGCGGAATGGCCAATAGCAATGTTTTGATAACCGGTATTGTTATCCCGCAGAGTTTTAAAACCAATAGCCGTATTCGAGTAGCCTGTGGTATTACTGTTTGCCGCCTGGATCCCAAAGAATGTACTCTCGGAGTTGATCCAATTCCGGCTTTTAAATTATTCACCCTGATATTGAAAGGAACATTGTCCAGTGTGCCGATAAAATTTGTTCCATCGAGGGTTCCTAAATCTCCTGTTAATGACCAGCCACTACCGCCACCACTCCCAGGCTGCCATGTTGCATTGCCGCTTGCATCAGAAGTGAGTACATAACCGGGAGTAGGGGCATCGGTTACTTGTAATTTGCCCGTAATTAATTTACCAGTATTACCGACGCCTGCATAAATGGTGGTTACAGATGATTTGCCTAATTTATAGTATTGCTCATGTTTGCAATTGCGCCGTTGCCAATTGCGGTAGAATTTGAAATGACTCCTGAACCCGTGCCTACATCAGCACCAATGCCAATGGCTGTATTATTATTTCCTGAAACATTGTTAAGAAGCGTATAATAACCAATGCCAGTGTTGCCAGATCCGGAGATATTATTGAATGATGATTGTGAGCCTATCGAAATATTATAACTGCCTGTTGTATTATTAAATAAAGAATTTTTTCCAATACTAGTGTTCTCATTACCAGTTGTATTATTTATAAGTGAGGCCTGACCTATACCTGTATTATATTAACCAATAGTATTAATAAAACTTATCCTCCAATTCCAACTTTTCCAAATCCCGTAGTATTCCAATTTATTACTTGCCGACCTAGCGCAACATTATAAGACCCTGTAGTATTTTTAAATAAAGTTTCTGATCCAAAGGCCAGGTTTGTTACCCCTGAAGTATTTGAATAAAGTGATTTATACCCGTGAGCTGAATTATAGAATCCAGTGGTATTTGAAAATAAAGATTGGTATCCAATACCTACATTAATATATCCTGTTGTAGTCGAAGCAAGTGATTGGAAGCCGACAGCTACATTGTTAAAACCACAATTGGGATTGAATTCGCATTGTACGATGTATTTTGAGCAATACTGTTCAGAGGGGAAAGCAAAATGAATACAATAATAACTGCTTTGTGGTCAAATAAACCACGTAGATTCTTTTTCATAAACAAAAGGGTTTAATGATTAATAAAACGAGGATATATGAAAGTTACTAAAACATAAACATACAGGCAGGCGCCGGAACGATCAACACATTTCCATGAACAATCATATAGAAACATATTCAATAAAGAAGATCACGGTGCATAAATAAAAAAGCCCTCCATACCACGGAAGGCTTTTTCTATGCAGCGATCTTTTTACTTAATCCTCATCGTCTTCTTCATAATAAGCATCTTCATTGCTCTTGTACTGTTCTTCCCATTGCTTCACAGCATCGTCGCTCAGGCATTCGATGATCTCATGCAATGAATCCTTTTTCAATTTCCATTCCGTTTCCGTCGGATCATCAAAACGCTGAATAAATAAACAATGATCAGACGCCACAGCTACTTTGATAAGAGTGATCGGTGAATCCTCTTTTTCTTTTACCAGGTAGTAGCAACCGGTTTCCAGCAGATCGTACGAGTACATAACTCCTCCTTCTTCTTTAATTGTTCTTTAATAGCTTTTCCAAACTAACGGGTCAATAAGTCAGAATTCAATGAACACAGTCGCAGTCTTATTTTGGAGAATTTAATGGAGTAGGAGTAGGAACCAAAATTAGGGGTTTGGTCAAATTCTTCTCTGTGAAATTTAAATAAAATCTTGTGCGAAGCTCCGGAAGGAGTGAGTAAAATATTGATTTTTAGCGATTTATTTTATTCACATAAAATTCCCGATCCGATGTTAATTACCAGCTTTTTTGCAACTTACCGAGCCCGGGTACTCCCAATGTATCTTTCTTTTTTCCTCGCTGACAATGAATTGGCTAACGCTTTCATCAAAAGAACGGTTCACCAGTTTGCTGTTTATTTCAATGGAAAAATTAGTGAAGGACGAGGCGATATTTCCCTCGCCGGCCTGGTTCATATCCCATGTTTTGGAAACTGCCCGGCAGGCAAGATCAAAAGCAGCAATGCTGATATTTTTTACAGAAGGATAATCGAGTGTTTTAAAATAAATTTTTTTATTCGTGATATCATACACGATGCTCCATTTGGTATGAGTACTCTGCGCCACATCATCGAGTATCATGAATGAATAATCAACAAGCGACAATTTTGCGCCGTTATAGCTGACACCGTCTGATGAGTGTTTGAAATTTTCGACCATCTCACAGGCTCTGGCAAACCGATCCAATGAACTACCGCTTCTCGTGGGGCCCATAGAGGTCCGGAGTATTCTGTCTGCATATTCAACGGAAGATTCATAAGTATCGTTTGCAAGAACAGTCATCTTTAGGCCTTCTCCTTTATGCACTTTCATTTTTCCATCGAAGAATTCTATCGTAGCCGCATTACCCAAACTATCAGCTACAAGGTAATGCAGCGGTGTAGTTCCTTTAGATGCGATACGAACTATCTTATCGGTTGCGATCAATTCTTTTATCGTGCTGCAATTGTCCAGTTGATATTGTATCCACTGCAATACACCAACAGCAGGCCGCTGATCAGCCTGGGGATATTCGGTTCCATCAAGCCACATTAATTCTACTACCAGGCCTTTCTCATTCATTCCGCCGGTAGGAAATTCTTTTCCATACTGATTAAAAGTAATGCTGCCATATTTTGCCTGCCAGCTGATCGTTTCGCCATCACTGGTTTTAAAAGATGTTTTATATAAACCACGAAGATTGGTGCATACCATGCCATTGCCTGTTAACCAGTCATAGTTCCTTCCAAATACCATTTGCCCGTTCTTGTTAATAAAGAAAGTGGTACAGGCGGTGAGGGAAGAAGTGAAAAGGGAAAAGATAAAAGCGAAAAAGAATACTTTTTTCATGTATTGAAATTACTGCTGCTCAAAATTTATGGCAAATGAAAAATTACAAGCGGTAAGAGGGGAACGGAACGCTGATCAGGCTGATAACTACGGATTTTATCCGTATAGATCCGCAGCATCCGCGTCCTCAGCGTTCCATTCAGGCGCTTACAACATCTTTCAATTCTTCATTCTTATTGCGAAGATCAAGACCGCCTTCAAGAACGGATTTAAGATTGGTCATATAAAATGTCCAGCCTTTGCCGCATTCAATATAAAAGTGCTGTTGTTCTTTTTCATCTTCCATCGGCATTTGCTGAACGAGTTCGCAGATCGTTTCGCCCTGTTCCTGTTTAAAGGAAACGGTAACGATACAGCCGCCGGAAAAGTTAAAGGACAATTGATCCCAGCCATTGGCAGAAATAATTTTTTGTTCTTCCACCACATCATCGCAATAGCCGAACCAACGCCATTTATACATATCGCCTGCTTCAGCATGCGCATTCTTTGCTTTGATAATTCCATTGGCGCCGGTAAATTGTGCCAAACGAAGAAACCAGCTTTCCAAACCCTGCTGTGTTGTCCATGCCATATAAAGCGTTTTGACCGGCGCTTTTACCGGGATGCGTTTGGTGAATTGTTTCCAGTTGTAGGACATGATGCTTGATTTTGGAATTAGTAATTGGGATTGGGAATTAGGGATTAGGAATTAGGGATTAGGTTAATCACATATTCAATAGCCGTGTACAAAGTTTCCCCAATGAACAAGTTCAATTTGAACTTTAACCAAATTCCAAATTACTAATGCTTCATTCTTAAATGAACTATAGTTTAGTGATCTTCATTTCCACTCTCCTGTTCTTTGCCCTGTTGGCTTCGGTATCGTTTGCAGCCACAGGCATGTCGGGACCAAAACCTTTGATAGTGATACGGCCATCGTCAATACCTTTCGATGCTAAATAGTCTTTACAACTCCTTACTCTTTTCAATGAAAGTTCACGGTTCAATGAAGCGGCGCCTTCGGCAGAAGTATGACCGGATAAAAGAATTTCAACAGTTCCATTTTGTTTCATGAAGGCAACGAGTTTATCCAGTTCGGTTTTGCCTTCCGGTTTTAAAGCGGCGCTGTTCACATCAAACTGTATATTATTCAGCACAAGGTTGTCGCCTTCCTGTAATGTTTTATTATTGAAATTCACTTTGCCGGAAGGTTTCAATTCCAGTTCACCCAGCTCTGATGTTTCTTCGGCGATCACATCCACTTGTTTTTCATCGGATGAATAACCGGCAGCGCTTCCTTTTACTATACTAAGCCCGGCAGGAATATTTTCCAGTATAAAATTTCCTTCTGCATCGGCTGTGGCCATTCCAAAATTGTCGATCATCGCCGTAGCATTCGGAATAGGCTCACGGGTATTGGCATCAATGATCTTTCCCTGTACTTTTCCTTTATAGACCAGTTTTGGATTGATCAGCAGTTTTACAAAATCAATAGCGAAGCCATCGCCCATACCCGTAGTTGGATCGTCGATAAAGATCACCAGCGAATCGCCGCTCAATTTTTGCATCAGTTCGGGAGTAAGTCTTATAGTGATCAACTTACCGATCGGGCCATCCTGTTTTACTTTATTGATCATTTTTTCTGCTTCGGTAAAACGGATGCCATTCACTTTGAATTGAAATCTTGATTCAAAAGTTGGCGATTGAAAATCGTCGATAAAAAGTTGTAATGCTGCTGAATCGATTTTAACTGTTTTTAATTCAGCCAAAGGAATAGCAATAGCCATGGGTTTATTGCCCGGTCGCGTTGTCGTGTTGGTATAACCTTCACTTCCTTTTCCACTTCCATATTTATAACTGCTTGGCACCATTATACGGTCTGTACCTCTTGCATCGGTTTTATCCAGTTCCCAGGGAAAGCCATGCGACCATGTGGATCTGCCGGAAAAAGGATCGAAGTCTGCATCAAAACCAAAACTAAGATTATCAATATCGCCTACACGGATCACCAGGTCGGCTTCGGCCGTATTGCGAAGCACAAGGAATTGTTTGGACCAGTCGCCATCGTTAGCAGTATTGTGTTGTGCAAATGATGACCGCACGATCGCTAAAGTAAAAACGAAAAGCAATATCTTTTTCATACGCAGTTATGAGGATTTAGTAAGAGCAATTTAAGAATAATAAAATTTCGGAATAACCGGGATCCGGTATGATTCAACCAAAATATACCGAAACCCCGGAAAACATTGATTACAATCAATCCAGTCGTTTATAAAGAAGGCCGCATCCCTTTATGAAAAATTTTTTTTATCAGAAAATACTTTAATATTGTCACTTCTTAACCAATCTAACATTATCATGAGAAAATTCATTACAGCTCTTGCTGTATTTTTTTTGGTGCATTCTGCACAAGGACAAAGAGTAGTTGCCATCATGCCTTTTGTTTCTTCTTATTCAGGAAATTCATTGCGGGCTTCACAGGTACAGGACCAGGTGATCGAAATATTGCAGGCGAGATCCGATCTGCGTTTTGTGGATCGTTCCAAAGATACAATGGTCGTAAAGGAATTATACAACCAAACCCGGCTCGAGTCGGTGTCGGCAGATGCATTGGTGAACCAGGGAAAGTTGCTTGGGGCCAACGATATCATAGCGGGCACACTTACTAATGTAAGCACAGAAACGAGATACGTTAATTCAAAGATCCCTTTACTGGGATCATCAGAAAAAATAAAATACTCTGCATCGGTTAGTTTTTCTATTCAGATCATCGATGTAGAGACCGGCCAGTTCAAAGAACAAAAAGTGATCAATGTAAATACGGCCGAGCAGGATAAAGTAGGAACTATTTTCAGTGACAAAGGCGGTGGCTTGCTGATGGCGGATACAAAAGAGCAGGCTATTTTAAATGCATTGAAGAAAACGAAGACGGTTGTTTTACAATGGATCAATAAAGTATATCCTCCCGAGATCAAAATATTACGAATTGAAGAAACAACTAAAGGCGGGAATCCCGAGACCGTACTTGTATCCGGCCTGGATGAATCCGTTAAAAAAGGAACAGGGTATCATCGTAAGTGAAATAGAAATGATGGACGCCGGTGGGGGAAAAATGCTGAAACGGACAAAAAAGATAGCCGAGTTGAAAGTACAGAGTAATGAAGGAGAGATCACTGTTTGTAAAGTATCCAGCGGGGAAAAAGAGTTAGGCGAAAAGATCAAGGCAGGAACTAAATTAGCTTTCGAAATAAAATAAGACATTCAATATGACAAGATATCTTGTAATTCTTTTTGCAATAATAGCATGGCCTGGTATCGTATTAGCTCAAAAAACTTCAAAAGAATTCAGCAGGTATGTAAAATTCGAATCCAGCCCTGGTCCGGGAATGATCACTGTTGTTAGTACGGGCTTCGCTAAAAAAAAGCCGGAAAGTTCTGCCGATGCTGTGCAGAATGCTTTTCATGCCTTATTATATGTAGGGATCCCGGGCAGCCAGTATGAATTACCTTTTTTATCCGGCGAATCGGCTTCTCCTGATAATGCAATTATAAAAGAACTTAGTATGAAGGGGTACAGTGATTTTATCACCGGGAATAAACTTATTGCAGAAGAGAATGCTACAAAAAAAGATGAAGGGGTAAAAGGTAAAATGACCACGCATCGCATTACTATTAATTGTGATGGTCTTCGAAGGTATCTTGAGGAAAAAGGCCTGATCAGAAAATTTGGAATTTAAATAATAATCATTTTTATGTATCACAAGATCGTTTTTAGTTTTCTTGTCGCTTTCCTGTTATGTAAGGCGGGATCACATGCCCAGGTAAACAAGACTGTTCAGCCTAAGATCATGGTCATGCCTAAAGTGGCGAAAGGCGGCGATATGAAAAAATTGTATGACACGAGTTCTACTGTCAGGATGGCGATGGCTAAAATAAATGAAGCGTTTCTCAAAAGAGAAGCCAATATTGTCAGCTTTGATGCCAAGCTTAAAGAAGCAGAAGAAAACATAGGGTTGAACAAAGCAGCAGGTAATGAGGATGATTTTAAATCCCTCGTGTTACAGATGTCGGGCGCCGATATTTATGTAACGGCCGATATAACGGTTGTAAAACAACAGCGGAACCTGAACAGTGTAACGATCATCCTGGAAGGCTATCAAAACGGGACCAGTAATTTTCTGGGCGTAAAAGAAGGACGCAGCCGGATGAACCAGACAGAAGACATAGGATTGCTTTGTTCGCAGGCGATGGATACTATTACGGATGGTTTTTTAAACCAGATGCAGGTTAAGTTTAATGATATTCGTGAGAACGGGCAATCAATAGCCGTTCAGTTCACGGTGGCTCCCGGCGCCCAGAGTGATTTTGATACGGAACTGGGCACGCCTGCAAAGTCATTAGCCGAACATATTGAAGAATGGGTAACAGCACATGCAGTTAAAGGTGTGTACAATAACCAGGGCATTGTATCCAATATGATGATCCTTTCGGATGTACGCATTCCTTTGAAGAATCCTGCTAATCCAAATTCAAATTATACAGGTCAGAGTTTTTATAATGATCTTAATAAGTTCTTCAAATCATTGCAGGTAAAGATCAGGAGAGAGATCAGCACGAACAACAAAATATTAATTACCATACTTTAATCAATATGAAAAAGATAATCATACCATTGTTCTTCTGTGTATTTGCATTATCCTCTGCTGCACAGGAAGCTACTAATGGTGTAAAACTTTATCTTGATGTCCCTTATCTTGCAGATTACGTTAATCCAACACTGGATGTGAGTTTGCAGAACAGGCTGTATTCCAAAATTAAAATGCTGATCAACCAGACAGGAATAGTAGAATACGGATACAGCAATTTTCTCGTCAAGCCCCGTCTCGATATTATCGATACAAGCAGCAGCGAAGCCGGCATGTCAAAAATATACCTGGTACGTTGCGAACTTTTTATTACGATCGAAAGAAGATCATATGGTAAGATGGGAGGAGCGGTCTTCAGGTCATATTCAAAAAAGTTAACCGGTTCTTCCCTCAACAGGAATGAAGGTTTATCCGCTGCTGTTAATTCACTTAAAGCAGATGATAAAGATATTATCGCTTTTTTCTCAGATGCAAAAACCAGTATTAATGACTATTATCAAGAACATTGTTCGGAAGTGATCGCAGAAGCAGCGAAGATGGAACAGTTGGGTCAACTCGGTCATGCGGTAGCACTTTATTTTTCTGTACCCTCCAGCGCCCCTTCCAAATGTTACCAGACTGCCCAGGATGGAGCCCTGATGGTGTATGCAAAATATATAAATGAGGACTGCCAGGAAAAACTGATAGGCCTGAAAGCAAATATTGCGCTTGCATTACAGAACAATAGCGATAGTTCGGCAAAGTATTATAACAAAGCGTTGGAGATCATGAATAATCTAAGTCCCGCTTCAGCCGATTGTTATAAAGAAGCCAAGGCATGTATCGTTAAAATTGAAACCAGGTTGAGCGATAAACAAAAGCAAGAGTGGGAATTGCTCAAACAGGTTTTACATGATGACGCTTCTATCAAAAAGCAAACTATTAAAGCGATCGGTAAAATGAATCAGTCTTACGGTTCGTCACCGGGAAATACCGTGATCATCCAGAATAAGAATTGATACTTTTATACAATGCTAATGAAGTATTGTATAATTTATAACAGGGAGTTTAAATTCGCCATCAACCACTAGATTACCATTTAGCTGCAACGGTTGCATAGATAAGGTCAGCGTTCCCTTTGTGTCGTCAGTAGAAATGATCAGCTTGTTATTCCTGAATTTTGCAACGCCTGATATATCATATATATTGATCTTGCCTTTAAAGTTGATAGTGCTGTTCTCCGCTCCGAAAAAACGTATATAATTAGGAGATGCAGCTCCTTCCCTGAAAGTGAGCCCATCGATGTCTTTGAGCGTTGCTTTAGCTTCCGGGCTTGTTATTATTTTATCATCCTCATCATTGGCTTCTGTCGGTTTAGCAACATTTCCTCCAGGAATGATTTTATTCTGTTCAACACTCCTTGAAATGTTAGCAGTATCTGGTGCAGGCTTTACCACCACTGAAGAGTCGGGCTTGTTCACCTGTGCAGAATTCGTATCTATGCTGTTAGATCTTTTTGATAGTATAAAATAAAGCAGGATTGCTGCTGCGCAAGCAATAAAAACAGATAATACGATACCGGCTCTTGTTTTTAAAAATCTTTTTTTCGGTAAGATTTGATCTGCAGCAGTAAGTTTTTCTTTTGTAACAGGAGTGTTGACTATCGGTTCTTTTGGTGTTTTATTTGTAATTGTACCCGGTGAAGCTTTAACCTTATCTATCAATTGCAGGCAGGTATTGTGTACTTTCTCAAAATATTTTTCAGGATTACCGTTGATAGCATCGAGCCAGTGAGTAGAACTTAAAAAATATTCAAGTGATCTGGAAGGAGTGATATCTTCGATCCGGAACGGAACTATGGCTACATGTTTATGAAATGCTCTTTCAACTTCATTGCGAACATGCTTGGATTCATTGGAAGAAGCGCTCAATACCACGATCATGAGGGAAGAATTGTCGATCCCTTCAATAATAGACTCTGCATATTCTTTACCCGGCATTATATCTCTTGATGAGAGCCAGCAGCTCAGTTTTCTTTTTTCAAGGTAATTAACCAATGCCGAGACAATTCCTTTGTCCTTTGAAGAATGGCTAATGAATATTGTGTTTTTAGGCAACATGGAATTATCCTGGATAAGATACCGAAAGCAAACCGGGGTATTAGCCCTTTTCCTTAATTAAACAATTAGATCTTTCGCAGTAAAAGAAAGATAAGGATTTTTTAAATACAGGAAGGTAAGTATCGTTTATTCTCTTTTATATTTGCAGGGCTGACTTCGTAGCTCAGTTGGTAGAGCTACTGACTCTTAATCAGTAGGTCCAGGGTTCGAGTCCCTGCGAGGTCACTGATAAAATAAAAGGTTTCGAAATTGAAACCTTTTATAATTTTCATTTACTTTTTTTCTTTGCAGTTTTCTTCGCCGCTTTTTTCTTCGGCACTTTTGCGCCGGCTTTTCTTGCTTCCGATAAACCGATAGCAATTGCCTGCTTACGGTTTGTTACTTTTTTTCCGCTGCCGCCGCTTTTTAATTTGCCTTCTTTCATTTCGTGCATGACCTTTTCTACTTTGTCGCCTGCTTTTTTTGAATACTTTGCCATGATCTTTTTTTATTTCCGGGACAAAATATTTGCCAAAATGAAACACCTCTTTAATTGGTAATTCCCCAATAGAAAACCAACTTTTAATGAGGTTTCTTTTCCCCACCTGTTAATAACTACAAAACACTGAAGCAGGGTTGCTTTTGGTATATTTGCCCGAACCCGCCCAATGCCTCCCGATTGGGAGGTTTTTTATGAGCGTGAGTGGTGAATGGTGAATCGTGAATGGAGTTTAAGAGTTCGGGTTCTCCAATAGTTTACGGATTTCCAATTTGGAGAGATCATTGACGATTCACGATGCTGAATAGCGATATGCAGTACAAGTGTGCGACGCAAGGGACGATGACCAGGGAACTGGACGATGACAAAATAAATTTTTTAAAAAACTGAGAAGTTTGCTTCGCAAATAATATGGCAAAAGAAAAAGAAACCAACCTCTTTGAGTACACCGAGGAAAGTATAAAGTCACTCGACTGGAAAGAACATATCCGCCTGCGGCCGGGTATGTATATTGGTAAACTCGGCGATGGCTCATCACCCGACGATGGAATTTATGTACTCGTAAAAGAAGTGGTGGATAACTGTATCGATGAATTTGCGATGGGACATGGCAAGACTGTTGAATTAACGATTGATAGAAACAACTGTAACAGTGCGGGACTTATGGCCGTGGTATTCCATTGGGTAAAGTAGTGGATGTGGTAAGTAAGATAAATACCGGCGCCAAATTCGACAGCAAAGTATTCCAGAAAAGTGTCGGGTTGAATGGTGTGGGTACAAAAGCCGTGAATGCACTCAGCCAGTATTTTAAAGTAACCGCTTTCAGGGATGGCAAAGAAAAAACAGCGGAGTTTGAAAAAGGATGTTTTGATCAAGGAATATAAAGAAGCGAAGACGAGTGAATCAGAATGGAACGCTGGTCACTTTTATTCCCGACGAATCTGTGTTTAAGAATTTTAAATTCCATTCTGAATTTTTGGAGAACCAGATATGGAATTATTGTTTCCTGAATGCGGGCCTGAAGATAATTTTCAATGGCAAGAGTTTTGTCAGCCGCAATGGATTGCTCGACCTGTTACAACGCAAAACGAATGAAGATGAGATACGTTACCCGATCATTCATTTAACAGGCAACGATATTGAAATAGCTCTCACGCATAACAATGATTATGGCGAAGACATCTACAGTTTTGTAAATGGCCAGCATACTACACAAGGCGGTACGCACCAGCAGGCATTTCGTGAAGCTTATGTAAAAACGATCCGTGATTTTTTCAAAAAAGATTATGATGCAGCCGATATCAGGACGGGTATCGTTGCGGCTGTTTCGGTAAGAGTGGTGGAGCCGGTATTTGAATCGCAAACCAAAACAAAACTTGGTTCAGTGAATGTCGATATAGAAGGCCCGAGTATGCGGCAGTTCGTCGGTGATTTTTTGGCGAAAGAACTGGATAATTTTTTACATAAGAATGCGGCGATCGCCGATGCATTGAAAAAAAGGATCGAGCAAAGTGAAAGGGAAAGAAAAGATCTTGCGGGTATCAAGAAACTGGCGAATGAAAGAGCTAAGAAAGCAAATCTTCATAATCGCAAGCTGAGAGATTGCCGTTATCATTTTGATGAAGAGCCGCCGGCAAAAGGAAGAGAAGAATTCATTGAAAAACAAAATGAGACGACCATCTTTATTACGGAAGGTGATAGCGCCAGCGGTTCTATTACCAAAGCAAGGAATGTAGAAACACAGGCGGTATTCAGTCTTCGTGGTAAACCGATGAACTGTTATGGTTTAACAAAGAAGATCGTATATGAGAATGAAGAATTCAATCTTTTACAGCATGCATTGAATATTGAAGAAGGGCTGGACGGGCTTCGTTATAATAATGTTGTCATCGCTACCGATGCCGATGTGGATGGAATGCATATCCGTTTATTATTAATGACTTTTTTCCTGCAATTTTTTCCTGATCTTGTTAAGCATGAAAAAGTGTATGTGCTGGAAACGCCATTGTTCAGGGTAAGGAACAAACAGGAAACGATCTATTGCTTTAGTGAACAGGAGAAACAGGCTGCGATGAAGAAGCTGGGATCAAAACCTGAAGTAACAAGGTTCAAAGGTTTGGGAGAAATTAGTCCCGATGAATTTGGACAGTTTATCGGCGGCAGTATGAGAAAACAATTGATGAGAGTAGAGGAAGGCGAACATATCCAGCAATTGCTGGAGTATTATATGGGTAAGAATACGCCGGACAGGCAGGAATTTATTATCAATAATCTGAAAGTGGAAGTGGATGCGCCGGTGGAAGCAAGTGAATAACTAATAATTAAAAATTAAAAATTAATAATTAAGAACAGGATGATACATATAGTTTTTCAGCAAGCAGATGTTGAAGTTTTAAAAAAAGCGATCGAACTCGATGAATCATTAGCAGGTGAAATTTTCGAGATCAAAGATGAATGGGGTGTTGGTCCTTTAAAAGATATTGATACCGATGAAGGATGGAAGACCAGGGAAGACTGGTGGAGAATGTTGTTGAATGATTCCTCTTATGATGCTAATAAATTAATTGGCAGTTTTGATGACAGGCAAACGGCTGCTGCTATCAAAAATTGGCTCGACACACATGAGAATGATGAAGCCTGGATCTGGATGGGACAAAATCAGCATGATGTCACAGGTTATTTCTGGCTGATGCCGCAATTAAGAGAGTACCAGGGAAGGGTGATGATCGTTTACCTGAATAATCTTCCTTTTATCAATGAAAAAGGCCAGTTGTTTTATCCATGGGGAGTACATGATATTCTTCCGAAAGAAGCCGTGAAGGCAAAGAAGTTGGCAAGACCTGTCACATTAAGTGAGTTTGAAATTGATCCGGATGAATGGAAAAAGATCGCTGACGAGAATGCAACGGTAAGAATATTGGAAGGAGGAAAAAAGATCCTTGGCAAGGAAGAAGGTTTTTATGATAATGAAATATTGAAAAACATTACCAAAGACTGGCAAAAAGCGACAAGAGTAATGATGAATATTTTGCATCGTATGAAAATAAAGACAGGCGATGTGTACCTGATGTGGCGGATGAAACAATTGATCCGCGAAGGAAGGATACAGGTAATGGGAGATATGGAAAAAGGATGGAAAGAGTTTGATGTAAAATTGCCGGAGACAAAACAGGCAGAGATGGGATTTGTCCGTAAGGACTCCTTCGGAGAAACGAATGCAGCGACCGGGTAAAAAATTAAAATGAAAAATATCATTAAGCTCGAAGAGATGGCAATGCTTGGTATGAGCATTTACTTTCTTTCTGAATTGCATGTAGAGTGGTGGTGGTATTTGATAGTAATGTTTGGACCGGACATAAGTATGATGGGTTATTTTGGCGGTAATAAGATCGGCGCAATAACATACAACTTGTTTCACCATAAAGGGATCGCCATAGCGATATTTATTGCAGGTTGCCTGATGCCTGAGCAATGGATACAGATCATAGGTCTTACTTTGTTTGGACATTCTTCTATGGACAGGACTTTCGGATACGGTTTGAAAACTGGAGAAGGATTTAAACACACACATTTAGGAATAATAGGAAAGAAATAATAAATGAGCGCAGCAAAAAATAAAGCGACAGAAGTTCAGAACAATGACAACGGCTTACACGGCCAGTATAAAACATGGTTCCTCGATTATGCTTCTTATGTAATATTGGAAAGAGCCGTACCGGCTATTGAAGATGGATTAAAACCGGTACAACGCCGCATTCTTCATGCGATGAAAGAAATGGATGATGGGCGTTACAACAAAGTGGCGAATATCATCGGCCAGGCGATGCAATATCATCCGCATGGCGATGCAACCATCGGTGATGCATTGGTGAACATGGGACAAAAAGACCTGCTGATCGATACACAGGGTAACTGGGGCGATGTTCGTACGGGTGACGATGCTGCCGCTGCAAGATATATTGAAGCACGACTCAGCAAATTTGCTCTCGAAGTTGCTTTCAATAGTAAAACAACTGAATGGCAACTTAGTTATGACGGGCGCAAGAACGAACCGGTAACATTACCGATGAAATTTCCTTTGTTACTGGCACAGGGCGCCGATGGTATTGCTGTTGGATTATCTACTAAAATATTACCGCATAATTTTTGTGAATTAATTGAAGCGTCAGTAAAATATTTGCGGGGCAAACGTTTTGAATTATATCCTGATTTTTTAACCGGGGGAATGATAGATATCGCCGATTATGACCAGGGAAAAAGAGGAGGCAAGGTTAAAGTAAGAGCACATATTGAAGAGGTCGATAAAAAGACACTGGCTATTAAAAGTGTTCCTTATGGCGTTACTACCACGCAATTGATGGAATCTATTGTAAAAGCAAATGACCAGGGTAAGATCAAAATAAAAAAAGTAACGGATAATACGGCGGCTGTTGTCGAAATACAAGTTGATCTTGCTGCCGGTATCTCTCCCGATATTACCATCGATGCTTTATATAAATTCACCGATTGCGAAATATCCATTTCACCCAATGCCTGTGTCATCGTAGGACAGAAGCCGGAATTCCTTGCGTGTGAATGATCTTTTAAAAATTTCTGTTGACAGAACAAAAGATCTGCTTGAACAGGAATTGAAGATCAGGTTGAACGAATTGATGGAGAAATGGCATTACACTTCATTGGAGAAGATATTCTTTGAAGAGAAGATATATAAAGAGCTGGAGAAAAAGCATGAGACATGGGATAAGGTACTCGATGCTATTGACAAAGCCTTTGCCCCGTATAAAAAGCAATTAAAAAGAGCTATCACAAAAGAAGATATTGTTAAGCTGACGGAAAAACCTGTGCGTCGTATCTATAAACTGGATATTGACGAATTGAATGATGCGATAAAAGGATTGGAGGCGGAGATCAAACAGGTGAAACATGACCTGAACAATCTTATTGATTTTGCGGTGGCTTATTTTGAGAACCTGTTAAAAAAATACGGGAAGGGTAAAGAAAGAAAAACGGAGATCAAACAATTTGAAGTGATCGAAGCCAAGCATGTGGCGATTGCCAATACAAGGCTTTATGTAAACAGAGAAGAAGGGTTTATCGGTACAGGGTTAAAGAAAGACGAGTTCCTGTTCGAATGCTCCGACATTGACGATATTATTGCTTTCAGCAAGAATGGAGTGATGAAAGTGGTTAAAGTTGCTGATAAGGCTTTTATCGGCAAAGGTATCATGCATGTGGCCGTATTCCAGAAAAACGATGAACGCACTACTTATAATATGATCTACATGGATGGCGATTCAGGAAAAAGTTTTGCCAAGCGTTTTAATGTTACCGGTGTAACCAGAGACAAGGAATATCATCTTGCAAAAGAAAACGAGAAAAGTAAAGTGCATTACCTGAGTGTGAATTCCAATGCCGAAGCGGAGATCGTAAAAATTGTTTTAACACCGGGCTGTAAAGCACATAAGAAGGAATTTGAATACAATTTTGCTGAACTGGAGATCACGGGTAGAGGAAGTAAAGGTATCACGGTAACGAAATACCCGATCAAGGCGGATGGTGTGAGGTGGAAAGAAGCGGGCAAATCGACCATTGCAGGAAAAAAATTATGGTATGATGATCAGTTCGGGAGATTGAATACAGATGAAAAAGGTTCTTATCTCGGCATGTTCCAGCCCGATGATAAGATATTGGTGGTGTACAGGGATGGGAATTATGAAATAACAGACCAGGAGTTGACGCAAAAACTGGATTCTGAAAAAGTGATCTTCATTGAGAAATTCAATATTGAAAAAATCGTTACGGCTGTTTATGCCGACCTCGATAAAAAACAGTTCATGGTGAAACGTTTCAAAATTGAAACGACCACGTTGAAGAACAAATTCATGTTTATAAAAGAAGGCGATGAGAATTATGTTGAAACGGTAACAACTGATCCGGAACCGGTATTAGCAATGCAACAGGGCAGGGGAGCACAGGTAAGAAAGGGCAAATTGAAGATCACCAGGATGGCTGAGCTCACGAATTATAAAACGGTTGGATCAAAACTGGTTGATTACAGTAAGTCAACAGAAATGGAATGGGTAAAATCCAAAGAAACGGCGCAGCAGGAATTGTTTGAGTAGTTTAACGTTTTTGGTTTATAGTTTAACGTTGGCGTGATTATGCCGGTTTTTCTTCCAAAATTAGAAATACCTGAACCAAGTGCTTTGTTCTAAATTATAAACGACCCCACGTTAAACTATAAACGAAAAACGTTAAACTATTTCAATTTTATCGACTCAGATTTTCTCTTCAACTTTATCGTTGCATTTTTTTCAAGCGTACTGGATATTTTCACTTCGTATTTATTTTTGCCATCGGAGATGATCATCATGGCTGTATTGGGCGGAATTAATCCAAGGTTCTCGGCAAACATTGATATTTCATTGTTGCCCTTTGAAGGGTCAAGAACTATATTAAGACGAATTGATTTGTGTGTAAGCTTCTGGTTAAATAGAACAAGTTGTTCATTATAGAATAAGGATATCATATCGCCGTCCACTTCACCATTGTCATACACATCTATCCGTAAACTGTCCGAATCGAATTCAAGTTCCTGTGTAACCACTTTTTGCCGCTTGGTGAATTCTGATTCTGTAACGAAGTTGATCACTTTTTTTGGCGTAGTTGCAACGGATACCAATGTATCTTCCAATTGCGGTTTCCATACCTGGTAATTCTCCCGGTATTCGCTCATTGCTTTTAACACCGAATCTTTTTTACTGATATCGGCATCGAGAGTGAAATTAAAAACAAGTTCGGGGCATGTGTATTTGTAATCGGGCAGGCTGATGAATGAGCCCTGCAAAGTTGAACCGGCTTGCGCCACTCTCAGCGTTGCTCTTATATTCATCGGACAATCCACTTCAAAACTGCTGGTAGATCTATGATAAGCAACGGGCACATTGTAGAGACTTAATTGCCGTGTCACCGGGTCATAATTTCCCTGTACCTGCAAACTGCGGTAGGTGTCACGGAAATAATAATTGAGAATACCTTTCACGATATTCTTTTCCGGTTGCAATACCATTTCAACCATATAATTGTTGGCTGAATTGCCTGATTTTACATTCGCATAACCATACCAATAACCAAAAACAGTCTGTGAATGGAGATGGCAGGTGGTGAACAATAAAATGAGAAGGAAAAGTTTTTTCATGAGTCCGTAATATCGTAAAAAGTTATTCGCTATTGAAACGAAGTTTTACACAATCTTATTTCTCCGAAGGATTCCTTAGGACAGGTAACGCTTCATTTCTCTTTCCACATCTTTTTGTTTGATGCTTTCTCTTTTATCATGAAGCTTTTTACCTTTCGCCAAACCGATCTCTGCTTTGGCCAGGTTCTTTTCATTAAAGAATATCCTGAGCGGTACCAGCGTATATCCTTTTTCTTTTAGTTTTCCCTGGATCTTTTTGATCTCCCTTTTTTGTAACAATAATTTCCTGTCACGAACCGGGTCATGATTGTTAACCGTGCCATGAGAATATTCGGCGATATGCAGCGATTTCAACCATATCTCTCCTTTATCAATAAGACAGTAGCTGTCATTGAAACTCATTTTGCCTTCTCGTAATGATTTTACTTCTGTGCCGAGCAAAACCATCCCCGCTTCATAACGGGAATCGATGAAGTATTCATGAAAAACCTGCCTGTTCTTTAATTCTGCCATGCTGAAAATAAAATAAGAGGCAAAATTACCTCTTACATAATGATTTTATAAAATAAATCTAATTCTTGAAAAGTGTAAGCAACACCGATATTTTCTCTTTCAATTCTTTTCTTGGAACAATGAAATCCAGGAACCCATGTTCCAGGATGAATTCGCTGCGCTGGAAACCTTCCGGCAGATCTCTTTTGATCGTTTCTTTGATCACTCTTGGTCCTGCAAAGCCGATCAATGCGCCGGGTTCGGCAATATTCAGATCGCCCAGCATACCGAATGAAGCGGAGATACCTCCGAATGTCGGGTCGGTCAATAAAGAAATATAAGGAAGTTTCGCATCGCTGAGTTGAGAGAGTTTGCCACTTGTCTTTGCCAGTTGCATCAATGAGAATGCACTCTCCATCATTCTTGCACCGCCACTTTTACTGATGACCATATAAGGCATCTTATGCCTGATACAATGATCAACGGCTCTTGAGAATTTTTCTCCCATCACACTTCCTAAGGAACCCCCGATGAATTCAAAATCCATACAGGCGATCACAATATCATGGCCACCCACTTTACCGGTTGCAACCCGCATGGAATCTTTCAATTCCGTTTTATTCCAGATATCTTCCAGCCTTTTAGTATAAGGTTTCAGGTCGGTGAAGCCGAGAAAATCCTTGCTGCGGATATTTTCGAACAGCTCGGTGTATTCCTTGTTATCAAAAAGGAAATCATAATATTCACTGCTGCTTACACGATGATGGAAATTGCATTTGGGACATACGAAAAGATTTTCCCTTAATTCTGTAACTGTGCAAATAAAATTACAGTCAGGACATTTCACCCAAAGTCCTTCGGGGGTTTCTTTTTTTTCCGATGTCTTTGTATTGATACCTTTCTTGATCCGTTTGAACCAACTGGTTCTCGTTTCCTCTGTTTTTCCTTCTTCACCGGCTAGGTTGGCATCAAAATCCTCAACTTGTTTGGCCATGTTCTGTCGTTGAATTACAAATATAGAGAAGTTTATCGTTTATGGTTTATAGTTTAACGCAGGGTCGTTTACAACTCAAAGACAGCACTTAACTTAAAAACGTTCGTGTTTTGCAAGCGACCTGGCATAATCACGACAACATTAAACCAGAAACGAGAAACGTTAAACTATTTCTTCAATACTGTTTCAAACAATTTAAATATTCTTTTATACTCATCCGTCCAGCTGCTTGGTTCAACAAAGCCATGATCTTCCATAGGGTAGGGAGCTATCTCCAAATTATCTTTCCCTAATTCGATCAGCCGCTGTGTCAATTTTACTGCATCCTGGAAATGAACATTCACATCGACCATACCATGACATATCAGTAAATGATTTTTTAATCCATCCGCAAAATAGTACGGTGAACTTTTCCGGTAAGCAATGCTATCGGTGTAAGGTTCATTCAAAATATTGGAAGTATAACCATGATTATAATTGGCCCAATCAGTAACAGGACGCAATGCAGCGCCGGCGGCAAATACATCGGGAGTAGTAAACAAAGCCATCAATGCAATAAAACCTCCATACGATCCGCCGTATAAGCCAATACGTTTTGGATCCACTCCAAAATTCTTTACTAAATAATTAGCGGCATCAACATGATCATCAAGATCTTTTCCACCCATATGACGATAGATACCGGTCCGCCAGTCACGGCCATAACCAGCGCTGCCACGATAATCAATATCCATTACATAATAGCCTTTATCAGCCAGTAGATTATTGAACATGTATTCACGGAAATAACTGCTCCACCATTTGTGTGCATTTTGTAAATAGCCGGCTCCATGTACAAAGATCACGGCCGGTTTTTTTGGATCGGGATTAGCGGGTTTATACAATCTTCCATAAACCTGGCCGCCGTCTCTCGCCGCAAATGTTATCACTTCAGGATCTTTCCATGCATATGATCTGAATTCTTCGCTTTGCGACATGGTAGTGATCTGTTCAATTTTTCCACTCGTTTTGTTTTCCTGCAAATACAATTCCCATGGTTTGTTGGAATAAGAATAAACAACAGCGAGCCATTTTTCATCGGGTGATAGAGTTACCTGGTTGGCGCCGGTCATAGTTGTCAGCTTTTCTTTTTTTCCATCGGCAATGGTCAACCGGTAAAAATGTTGTTCGCCCGGATGAACTTCATTGGTACTGATATAAAAATATTTTTTATCCTTTGATAATTGTGCCTGCTGTACTTCATATTTACCGGTCGTCAATGCTTTCTTTTCATTCGTAAGAACATTGACAGTATATAAATGAGAATAACCGCTTGCTTCAGACCTGTACCAAAAAATATTATCGTCGATCCAGCCGGTAACGCCACCTCCAAATCCCCCGGTTCCCGGGCCGCCTACCCATGCTTCATCTCTTTGGCGATCGAGTAATTTTAATTTGCCGGTAGCAGCATCCCATAACATCAGCCAGCGATCTTTATTATCCTGCGAACGAATATCCATCACTCCATAACTTCCTTTGGGCGACCAGGCAGTACCCGTTATAAATACCGGGCGATTGGTTGGTTTCTTTTTTCTTTCTTCCAATTGTTTGGGATAATCTTTTATATAATCCGGAAGATCCTGTATACCGGGAATTGAATCTGTCTTTACACTGATCACTGTATCTTTTTCACGATCATAAATAAAAAATTCAGATGTGCTTTGTACAGATCCCACTTTTGTACGGCTGGTAATATCAGTTGTAAAACCTGTTTCAGTTACATAACTGGGAACGATAGTGGTTTTTGAAGTAGTAGCTGCTTTAAAAAGACGATAGCTTATAAATCTTCCATCGGGACTAATACCCAAAGCCTGTACGTTCTTATCATCGATATTGATCGAACGAAGTTCTTTTGCTTTCGGTAACGATTTAGTATAAGCATCAGCCTGGTCTTTTTTTTCTTTTCTTTCTTTCAATACCTGGAAGTATTGTAACTGATCATTTTTTAGCCAATCTTCCTGCACATTACCACCGGTTCTTCCGCCTGTTGTTGGAGGAGTAGCACCGCCCGGACCTGTACCGGCTGTCCGGATGTTGGTCAATTGGATCGTTTCTCCGCCTGCTATATCCCATGCATATAAATTCTGGCTGCGGTTATAAATGATCTTTGTTCCATTAAATGAGAATTGCGGATTGGATTCAACTTCCACTGTTTGTGTGATCCGTTTTTCTTTACCCGTTTTTACATCTTTATAAATAATGTCATTGTCTCTTGTAAAAACACAGGCCGTTCTTGCTTCATTATAAATATAAGTTCCTTCTGCGCTGATCGTTTGCTTTTGTGCAACGCTTGCTTTTACCGGAACTTTTGAACTCGTCGTTATATAATAAGTAGAATCGGAAGGGGCTTTGTCGGGATTCCATTGAAAATAAAGCGTCATGCCATCCTCGCTCCACGAAGGATTGGAAGGAGAAGTGCCGATCCATTTTGGATCTCTCATTATTTTTTCAACAGTAAGCTTACCCAGCTTCTCTTGTGAAAATGCAATGACAGAAATAAAAATACCGGAAAGAACAACGATCGTTTTCTTCATGATAAGCAGTTTAGGTCATAAATATATTGGATAATCGGGAATTCGGAATTAGGGATTGGGAATTAGGATTTTTAAAACCGGTGGTAAGTATTGTACTATAAAGCCTGATTCCCAATTCCAAATACCTGTTCACTTAATAAACGATCTAATTATCAGGAGCTCCGCTGTCGATCCAGCAGGTGATAGAATTTTTTTGTGGCAAAGATAAAGTGCTTCCCTGCGGCATAAAGCCGGATGAAATGGCTGAACGGATGGCTGCACGGGCATTAAAAACCTCGTTATAACTTGTCAAAGCTCCCGGGCCATTGGTACTGCCGGCGGCATGACAACTAACCACATTACAGGTAGATTGAATGATCGGGTTTATGTTAGCTGTAAAAGATTTTGTAGTAACGATGCTGCAATCAACAGCATTGTTTTCTTCATCGTCATCTTTACTGCAGGAAATAAAATAAGTTCCAATAGCCAGTATGGCTAATACTGTTGCATATGTCCTTTTCATGCGTTATAGTTTTTACAGGGTCGGGGCTAACACAACCAGATAACGCAATTGAGATAAAAAAGTTGTTCTTTATTTCTTAAAGATCAGCCTGTCAACAGAGAATCTGCCGCTTCCAAAAATAAAAACAACGACACACAGCAACCAGTAGACAGTAGGCAATTCTTTTTGCGAAACCGGTTGTCCTTTATGCGCAACAAAAACAGCCACTCCCATTGCAATAAAGATTGGGATCACACTAAGCCTTGTAAGAAAACCCAGCACTATGAATGCTCCGCAAACGAGGTAAGAATATACTACGAGATCGAACTCAAATTTTGCGCCCAACCCGATCATGGATTTTGACATGGCCAGGTATTGATCATAATGAGCTAACGCATCATAACCATGCCAGAAAAAAAATCCACCGAGAATCAATCGGAGCAAAAGAAGGCCGAGATCGGTATCGAGGGGTCGGGTGTTGAATAATCTTTTCATTTTATTTATTTTTTTTCTACAAACTCCTGTAATGATTTTCCAATGATATGTGTCCAGCCTTCCATGAAACTTTCTTTTGCAAAATCGGGGTTGTTTTCCGGGAATGTTTCCAACCCTTCATGTGTCAGCTTTAATCTTGTTGCCGGGCCTTCATCAAATAACTCAAAAGTTACAACAGAATATCCTTGCAATCCCTCGTAGGTCCAGCTGTACGCCAGTTTTTTGCCCGGAACCACATCTGTTATTTTACAAAGGTGCAAATATTGTTCCCCTTTATGGCCCTGGCCGGTGAACTGGAACTCAAAACCTTTTTCGGGTTTGAATTCAGCGATATCGAAATACCATTCTTTCATTTGGTCACGGTCGGTGATCGCTTTCCACACTTTTTCGACCGGGGCATTATATACTCTTTCAATAGTAAAAGGTTCATGCTGTTTCATAGTATTTGTTTGATCGTAGTTAACAAGATAGTTTTCCATCCTGTCCATATTTTGCTTCATTCCTTCATCAGCTTTAAATACTTTGATCACTTCGGCTAACTGCTCTGCAGATTCAAACACGGAATGAAGTGTCACCAATGTCTTATTTCCTTTCGCTTCAAAGGTAGCTGTCATACTGAACTTAGGATGCGTTATATGATCGAGAACTATTTTTTCCGGTTTTACAATTTCATAGTAAATATGTTTATTTCGATAATCAGTTCCATCCGGGCCATGCATAATGAATTCCCATTCTCCGCCGGGTTGAATATCCATTTTGGAAATACTGTTTGTAAAACCAGAAGGTCCCCACCAATGTTTGATATGTTCAGGGTTGGTCCATACTTCCCATACCAATTCTCTTGGAGCATTGATAAGGCGGGAGATGGAAAGTTCCCGGTTGGCTGTAGCTGCTGAAGATGCCATACAATCGATTTACAATTTTCTTATTTAGTTTTATTTCTCCCGGGCGAACTCTTTTTCCGGGGAGCAGGCCTTTTGGTTTTTTTAGCTTGTAACTGGCCAAGGTATATTTCCAATGCGTCCAGTTTCTTATTCCAGAATTCACGGTATTGTTCCACCCAATCAGAAACTTCGGTGAGTTTATTCAATCTTGCTTCGCAATGACGTTCTCTTCCTTTTTGCTTAATGACGATCAAACCGCATTCAGTCAGTATCTTGATATGTTTTGATATCGCCGGGCGGCTGATATGAAATTTCTCCGCCACCGAATTCAGGTTCAGGCTTTGATGGGCGATCATATTGATGATCTCCCTGCGGGTAGGATCTGCAATAGCCTGGAAAACATCTCTTCTCATAATAAGATCGCTTGTTTTAACGTAACCATTCGGTTACAAATATAGGAAACCTTTTGGTTACGCAAATTTTTTTTAAAAACATGCGTTTTATTTACGAATAACGATTTTAGATTTACGATTTGTTTAAAATTCAGATTGATTTTTTTCTTTTGAAAACTCCGCTACCAATAGTGATTATTTCAGTGGAACAAATCGTAAATCGTAATTCCTTTACCGGGCACCACTCAACTCTTTTTAAAAGACAAACCTTCTTCTTTTAAAGCGCTGCGCAATTTGGGAATGGTAGATGGACCCATACCATGCAATGCCAGTATTTCTTTTTCACTGCATTTCGATAATTGTTTCACTGTCTTTATGTCTTTATTCTCCAATGCTCTTCGTGCAGGAGAACTTAACAAAGAAAGAAAACCGGAGGAAGGTTTTCTTTCCTGTTCGCATATGGGGCAAACAGGACAATCGCTGGTTTTATAAAAGCGGTGTCCTTTCTTGCAGATATTTAATTTACCTGGCGGTTTTATTTTTTTTACAGGCATGATTGTTTGATTGGTAAATGGTTTGATCGATGGATCCTGTTCATCCAACAATCAAACCATCAATCAATATCGTTACGAGGAAGCGGCCTTTTCAAGATCAGCAATAACGAATTTCTTCATCTTCATAAATGCTTCCACTACTTTTTGCGGGTTGGGGCCACTCAACAATTTACCGAGACTGGCAGGAACAACCTGCCACCATACACCAAACTTATCTTTGCACCATCCGCACATACTTTCCTTGCCGCCATCCGAAGTAAAATGATCCCAATAGTAATCGATCTCCTCCTGATCATTACAGTTCACGACCAATGAAACACCCTCGCTGAAAATAAATTTATGATCACCCGGTCCATCCATAAGTATGGCGACAAACCCATTGAGATCTATTTCAGAGAACATTACTTTGCCGGCATTTGGATCCGCTGCAGGATAAAGCTCTTTTACATTGACAGAAGAATTCTTAAATACAGAAGTATAGAAATTTATTGCTGCTTCCGCTTTGCCGAACTTGTCCTGGGTGAAAAGCAAAGAAGGACAAATAGATCTTTTACCTGCTTCATAATTCACCATCACCTGCCAGGTCATACCGAATTTATCCTTTACCCATCCGTAGCGTTCACTCCAGGATTGTTTATCGATTGGCATCAATGCAGAGCCGCCATCGATCAGTTTATCCCAAATTTTATTTGTTTCTTCCACGCTGGCGCATGTTACAAATAAAGAAATAGATGGATTGATCTGGAACATTGGCCCGCCATTCAAAGCCATAACAGGTTTGCCAAATATCTTGAACATGGTCACCATCGGGTTTGACTGTGTGATGGATGAATCTTCGAATACGGTACAATAGAAATCAGCTGCCTCTTTGGCTTTACCATCGAACCAAAGACATGGATACATTTGATTTGACATGTTTGTTTTTTTAGTGAATGATTTAAATTATGTTAATTAGTTATTTTGGGATTGGTTAATTACGTTGCAGAGATCGACGGTTCTCTATAAATTTCGAAGGCTGTAAGATCATCAGGGATATTGTACCGCAGGACCTGATTCCCAATTAACCAATCAACCGGTTAACTATTCTCTGTATGCTTCTTAAAATTATCCAGTATCGCCTGCCATCCGCCTCTTTGCATTTCCAGTGAATGGGTATTCTCTGCTTCGAAACTTGAAATGATATTCGTCCGGCCATCTTTTTCTTCAAACCATACATCTACTTTTCTGCCATCGCCCAATACATAGCTGATCTTTTTATTTTCTTCCACTTCCGTGTACTCACCGCCAAATTCAAAACTATAGCTGCCGTCTTTCGCAGCCATCGTAGCAGAAAATTTTCCTCCCACTCTCAGATCGTTGGTTGAAGCGGGACAATGCCAATCAGGCGATGCGGTATTCCATTGCATGATGTGCTCAGGCGTTGTCCAGTATTCCCATACTTTACCGGCAGGCGCATTAACGTCTGCAGTTATTGTTATTACAGTTTTTGCAGTTCCTTCTGCCAGTGCTTTTATTCTTTCGAGAGCAAGAGGAAATGTTTTTACAAAATAATCTTTGAAGTCTGCATTAATGTCAAGCTCGACGGAAAGGGTAGTAGCCCCGTTTTCTCCTTTCAGTGTATAATTTTCCGTAGCGCCTGCCCAGTCTTTAACTTTATCGCTGGTCGTATCTTCCACGCCATCTTTTACTTCACCAAGATGTTTGAATGACATGTATTCATTCGGTTTATTCTTTGCCACCGTACTCACCATGCCGCTGCCTTTTGGATCGAGGAATAAAACCTTACTGCCTTCTTTCCAGTTATCCGTTTTTGCATAAGAACCTTCGGTAAAGACGCTGGTCCATGCCCTGTAAGAATCCATGTTCCATAATATCTCCCATACTTTTTCTTTAGGAGCTTTAATGTCGGTTGAGAAACTGATCTTTTCCATGATTATGATTTTTGAATGATTATTATTTTTTATTGCATGCTGAGGAAGCAAAGTTCGCCGGATTAAGCAGGGATGCTTTTTCTCTTCGCTCCCGGCGTACTCTGCGTGATCTTTTTTTGATCCATATAATATTCTTTTTTCTTCTTGTCTAATTTTTCAATAGCGTAACGAAGTAAAGTTCTCGGCATCATTGCTGCATGTTTATCGAGAAAAGTCAAAAGCCTTTTAGCATCTTTATCGCCGGCAAAACGCAGCATCCAACCGGTAGCTTTATGAATAAGATCTTCTTTATCTTTTACCAGCAACTCTGCGATCTTAAATGTATCATCCAAATCATTTTGCCGGATAAAATAACAGGTACTTAAAATAGCCGTGCGCCTTTCCCAAATATTTTTTGACCTGGCCAGTTTGTATAAGATATTTCGCGGCTTATCGTATAAATAACTTCCTGTCATGTATAAACAACCGAGATCAACGAGATCCCAATTGTTGATGCGGTCATGACGTTTCATATACAGGTCAAAGAACTCTTTGCGGCGGCTTTCTGTTATTTTTTTGGTTCGTGATTCTTTATCCATGATACTAACTGCACCGGCTCTTACTTCATGGACCGGGTTTTCCAATAATTTTTCGAGTTCCTTTACCGGCATTCCTTCAAATTCTTTTGCCAGCGCAAATAACTTGCCCATTTGTACACCCATGAACTGGTCGCCTTCGCCATACTGTCCTTCACCGGATTTGAAATAACGCTGTATCTTTTCTTTCTCTTTATCCGATCGTAATTTCTTCAGCCGTTCAATGAACTGTTTTGCGGTAAGGTCTTTTATTGCCGGAGTTTTTGCCATTATTTTTTAATGATCTTTTTTGCTTTGGCTTTCGAAACTTTAGCGAAGGAGGCTGTAGCTTTTTCTTCATTTTCTTTTAACCTGAATTGCACAATTCTTTTTACCAGGTCAAAAGGGATCGGTTCATCATTCGGGAATTGCACGGTTCCCTTTCCACCGCCATATGCGGCCAGTTCTTTTTTAAATGGTTCAACCATTCTCGGGGCCGGGTAAACACTCACATGATCTTTGAATCCTGCAAAATATATCAGCATGCCTCTGTATTTATAACCGGCTATCCCATAACTGATCATTTCATCAGCTTTTGGGGCTACGGCTTTAATGGTCTTGCGGATCTTTTTCATCCTGCTTTGAATAGCAGCAGGGAATGTTTTGATATAATCATCAACCGTTTTTGCAGGAATTCTTTTTGTCGCTGTTGCCATGGCTCTTTGTTTTTTCCGGGGTATTAAAGCTAAATCTATTTTCTATTCTTTTTGAAATGAAGCAACCAGTGATTGCCAAATTTATCCGACAAACCGCCCAGCATGCCTCCAAAAAATGTTTGTTCCAGGGGATGAGTAGCGTGTCCGCCCGCTGATAATTTTTTATAAAATGATCTTATTTCATTCTCAGTTTTGCAATCCAGCATCAGCGAAACGGCGTTCCCTTTTATCAATCCTGGTTGCGGAACCATATCCGAACCCATCAGTACCAGTTTATCATTGGTCAGTGTTGCATGTAAGATACAGTCCTTCATCTTTTGCGGCATCCTGGCGGCCATCGGTGATTCGCCGATCGTTTGCAATTCCAGTTTTCCACCCAAACATTTTTTATAAAATGTCATTGCTTCCCTGCAATTGCCATTGAATGTTAAGTACGTATTGATAGTACTCATATAGGGTCGTAATTTTTATTGAATAGTTAAAAAGGGGTTTATCATCGGGACAAGCCAGTCTTTCTGAAATAGTACACTGATATGTGAGTTGCCGGGAAAAATAGCCAGTTGCGTATGCGGCATATTTATAAATTTTATTGCTATTAGTTAATTGGCTATTGAACATTGAGCGTTGAATATTGCTTATTTTTTATTTTCACAAGTTGTCATCCATCTTTTTCCATATTTATCGATGAAATCGCCGAGTAAACCGAAGAACATTTGGCTCAGCGGATGCATGATCTTGCCGCCGGCAGACAAAGCATCGAAAATTTTTCTTGTTTCTTCTTCATTTGTATAAGTAAGACACATATGATTATCATTTCCTTCTTTAATAGCTTCAGGACTCATATCGGAAGCCATGATATCAAAGCCATCGCCTTTCAAATGAGCATGCAGTATGCTGTTATTATATTGAGCCGGCATCTGGCCTTCCATCGGGGAGCCTTTTACGGTCATTAATGAAAGTTCGCCACCAAGACATTCTTTATAGAAGTTCATTGCTTCTGTACAATTACCATTGAAGGTTAAATAAGGATTAAGCTTTGCCATTTTTATTTTCCGAAGGAACCCCTTCGGGGGATTTTAGTTTGTTGATCGTTTTGACAACTCAAAGATGAAAACCATTTAGATTATTTAAGGGTGGCGTATATGACAGTTTTAGGGGTTGATTGCGACAAGTAAACTACTTACCTTTATAGTTGAAACACATTGGTCAAATGAAAAAAGTATCCATATTAGTGCCTGAGTCTTCGGTAATGCAGGCTATTGCCGATCCGCAATATTTATTCACTGCCGTTAATCAATTCTTCCTCGCTGCAGGTAAAGCTCCCTTGTTCGAAGTAGAATTAGTAGGCGTAAAAAAAGAAATACAGTTGAATAATGGTTCTTATTCGGTACATACAGACAGGCAGATAAAAGATGTAAAGAAAACAGATCTCATTTTTATACCGGCATTATTTGGCGATATGTCTTCTGCGATCAAAAAAAATGAGGCATTGATCCCCTGGATCGTACAGCAATACGGCAGGGGGGCGGAACTGGCTTCTCTTTGTGTAGGTGCATTCTTGTTAGCATCAACCGGTTTATTGAATGGAAAAAAATGTTCGACGCACTGGGGTTTTCAAAACGAATTCCGGGAAATGTATCCTGAGGTTGACGTGGTGGACGGAAGTATCGTAACGGAAGACCAGGGCATCTATTCAAGCGGCGGCGCTAATTCTTACTGGAACTTATTATTGCATTTGGTAGAAAAATATACGAACAGGGAAACGGCTATACTTGCTTCCAAATATTTTGCGATCGATATCGACCGTAACAGCCAGGCAACTTTTGCGATGTTCAAAGGACAGAAAGATCATAACGATAAAGAGATATTGAAGGCGCAGAATTTTATTGAAAAGAATATCCATGAAAAGATATCGATCGATGAACTGGCAAAGATATCCGCCACCGGCCGACGAACATTTGAAAGACGGTTCAAACTGGCGACCAATAATTCCGTACTGGAATATATTCAACGGGTAAAAATAGAAGCGGCAAAAAGGCAATTTGAAACGAGTCGTAAGAATATCAATGAAGTGATGTATGAAGTGGGATACACAGATACAAAAGCATTCCGGGACCTTTTCAAAAAATTGACCGGGCTTACACCGATCGAATACAGGAATAAATATAATAAGATGGCGGTGGCTTGACAGAATTTTGATTGGGAAAAGTGCAATTGGGAAATTTCTTTATGATCGCAATTTAATCATTGATCAGAAGATACCGGATCTTTAAGGAAGATTGCATTGAGGACAATCTCGAAATTTCCCAATTCCAAAATTTCAAAATAACCATGCTGAATCCCGCAGTTAAATGATCTCCGCAATATGCCTTTGTATATTCTGCGAAAGTAATTCTGTCGGCACATCGTTCTGATCGCCGCCAAAAGGATCTTCGATCTCTTCAGCGATCAGTTCCAAACTGGCCAATACATAAAAGATGAATGCTACCACCGGTATGATATAATATCCTAATTGAAAAACATACCCGAAGGGAAGTGTCATAATATAAAAGAAAATGAATTTCTTGATGAATACACTATAGGAAAAGGGGATAGGTGTATTCTTTATACGTTCGCAGGCGCCGCAGATATCTGTGAAGGATTGTAATTCTGTATTGAGGAACAGTAATTGTTCACCCGTTATTTTTTTCTCTTCGTATAATTGCTGAATATGCTGGTACATCAGCGAAGCCAACTGGTTCGGTATATGTTTTTCCTGATCGATCTTTTGAAAAACATGTTTGTGTTCTTCATCTTCGAATAATTCTATCCTTGTTTTTTCTTTATGTAAATGATTATGTAATGCATAAGCAAAAGCCGGTATTATTTTGCGGAAGAAAGACCGTTGTGCTTTTTCTTCTTTTGGTAAAATGATATTCAGCTTCATCGCAAGGTTGCGGCTGTTATTAACAAGGCTGCCCCAGAGTTTGCGTCCTTCCCACCAGCGGTCATAAGCCGTATTGGTACGGAATACAAGCAGCATGGAAATAGCGAAGCCGAGCAGCGTATGCATCACCGGCAGGTTTCTTACATAACTGTTAGCGGAAAGTTTCCAGTATTCCAGTTCAAGAAAAGCAATAAGGGCCGAATAAGCGCAGATGCCCAATATCATCGGGAACAATTGCCGGAAAGTATCTGCCTTATGAAAGCGGAAAATAAAAGTGAACCATTCTTTGGGATTGTAGGAGATCATGATCTTTTAGGATATCCGCTTTTTAAATTCAATATAACGAGGATCGTCTTTTACTCCGCGGTAAGCCGGGTATTCGAGGAAGAACTCAACAGGCCCCATCTTTTTATCAATACATTGGTTCAGGTAATAAAACGATCTGTCCATATCACCCAATGCAAACCACGATGCAGCAAGATCGGCATCGACGATAGCATCGGGTTCTTCGGCCTGCCGTTGCTCCATTTTGCGGATGCATTCCATGGCTTTTTCTTTTTCACCCAGCTTTGCATACGCAAAACACAATCCCATCAATCCTTTTAAAGGATGATTGGTCAGGCGATGCACTTCTTCAAATAATGGTAAAGAAGCTTTCCAATCTCCTTTCATGCCCGTTGCCCAGCCTTTCATTTCAATACAGGCCCTCATGCGGGGATGCATGTATAAAAGTTTATCTGCCTGTTCGATGGCCTCATCAAAGCGGTCGTTCATTATATAAGCATTGCCGAGGGACAGGATAAGAATGGGAGAGAGCGGGTCCAGTTGTACAGCCTCCTCTAAAGTAGTCAATGCTTTTTCTTTCTGCCCTGTTACTATATAATAGAAACTCAGCAGGTCATATGCATTCACAGCGCCGGGATTTAAACGGATAGCTTCCGTTATTGACCTGTATGCTTCATCCCAGTCACGTTCATAATACATATAGTAAGATGCACGGGCAATATATCCTTCGGCCAAAGAACTGTCTAATTCGATCGCTTTATCGGCATATCGTTTTACTATTTCAAATGCTTTTTCCGGTATCATTTGACCTGCGGAACCCAGGTCGGAATAAGCAGTAGCAGCCATTGCATAAGCCTGGGCATAATCCGGTTCTATTTTAATAGCTTCTTCGCAACAGGCGATACAATTTTTTTTATCGGCCGGTGTTACTTTATTCCAGAAATGCATTGCTTTTAAATAGCAGGTATAAGCTTCTACATTTTTTACAGCCTGTTTTACTATTTTTTCTTCCTGCTGTGCGGGCAACAGGTTTTCGCGGAGTTTATTGGCAATGATGCCGCTAATTTCATCCTGCAGTTCAAAGATATCGGTAAGGTTACGATCATAGGTTTCACTCCATATATGATAACCATCTGCTGCATTTATCAATTGTGAAGTGATACGGACACGGTTACCGGCTTTTCGTACACTTCCTTCCAGCACTTTATCAACATTCAGTTGAATGGCGATATTGCGGATATCATCATTCTTTCCTTTAAAAGCAAAAGAAGAAGTGCGGGACGTGACCTGCAATCCATCTACTCTTGTCAATGCATTCAGTAATTCTTCGGTAATACCATCGCTGAAATATTCATTCTCGGGATCGGCGCTCATATTTACAAAAGGAAGGATAGCGAGCCGGTTCTTCGGTTGTTTTGTTTTACCTTTTATTTCATCTCTTGATGGAACGGCAACGCCTTCATTTGAAATGGCAAAGACCTTTACCGGTTCTTTTACATTCTTCAGTTCAAAATATCCCATTTCACGGGTGCTGAATTCGCCATGGTTCTTTATTTCATCAAATACTTTTTCCGAAATAAAGATACCGCCCGGTACGGCTAATGATTCAATACGGGAGGCGAGGTTCACGCCATCGCCATAGATCGTTTCTTCTTCGATGATCACATCGCCGATATGAATACCCATGCGCAGGTCCACTTTAGGATCCAGTTGCAGTTGTTGCTGGATACTAACGGAGCAACGGATACTGTCAACAGCGCTGCTGAAAATAGTAAGGGAGCCATCGCCGTAATATTGAAGGATGCGGCCATTGTGTTGCTGCACTGTTTCTTCGAGCACTTGTTTAAGACGAATTCTTTTCTGGCGGGCCAGTTGTTCATTTTCCTGCATCAGGGCAGTATAACCCGTCATGTCTGCAAAAAGTATGGCCGCTAATTGTCGCATGAGCGAAATTAGGAAAGAAATGCGGCGAATCGGCAATCGTGAATCGTGAATCGTCAATCGTGAATAGAGTTTCAAAGTTGGACATCTTCCGGTAAATTTTTGATTCCCAATCTGAGGAGACCGTTGACGATTCACGATTCACGATTCACGATTGCCGATTCCTATCGCAGCCTGTAGAGTAAAACATTATGCAGTTTCCGTGTACGTCCGTCGGGACCCAGCACACGGACATTCTCGATAACAACCTCGGTTCCCGGTCTGCAGCGGCTTATATATCCTTTGCACTGATCATCCCATGCCGCCCCATTATTATTATGATAAATGATATCATCAAAGCCTTCGCCGGAGAAACTGATGTCGAAAGAAAGCACTTTGAATTGTGTCTCATAAAAAAAATTCTCGAGGATGGCACGAACACCGGGCCGGGCTTTAAAAGACGAGGCTTCAACGGAACTGTTATTGGTGGCAACAGATTGGGAAAAAACAAAGTTGGTTGCTGAGAACATCAGCAACAGGAGGATCAGTTTTCTCATGTGTTGGGGGTTTGAAAGGAGAACGTTGGTTACAGGAGATTTATTATCCGGTAAATCACAATCCGTAACGATCCGTCACCTGCCGGCCGGCAGGGCCGCGTCATCCGTGATCTGTTCCCATCCTCATTTCCACCATATGTTTTGTAAAACCGGCTTTTTCATAAGCCCGGATGGCAGCTTCATTTTTACAATAAACATCCAGCCGCATTTCGGTTATATTTTGTGAGAGCGACCATTGTTTTAATGCATCGATGATCATTCGATTGACTCCTTTGCCGCGGTGTGCAGGATCGGTGTACATAAATCCAAGGTAAGCATGCTGCTTATGCCGAAGATAATGTTTTGCATTTTCGATACGGGCATAACCGGAGCCGATCACTTCATCCTCCAGTACAGCCACTACTAATTGTATATGCGATGCATTGATCATCTCTTCGAGATCGTAATAATGAGTTTCTTTTTTCAGTGTAGGATCAAAAGGGCGTTCGGCGCTGATAACGCCCTGTTCAAAGCGGAACAATACGGGAAGATCAGCGGGTGTAGCGTGTCTTATTGTAATTGATGACATACGGGTAAGATCATTTACGTTTTTTAAAATGATGAATATGTAAAATACAGCATTTGAATTTCATTCTCTTCCTGCACTATTCTTGCTTTATTCTATTGGAATGGCTACAGAACATAGATTATTCCACGCAGCGAACGCAACGTAGCGCCGCCGCTCCTTTGCGTTCGCTGCGTGAAATTTATTTTGTGCAACCCAATTCCTGGTATCCTTATTCTGCCAGGGTCTTTTTTTTATAACCGGGAAAAGATCATTCCTTTGCCAGATGCCTCTTAAAAAAATATTGCTGCTCATTCTTTGTATCAACCTCGTCGTGTTACAGTGCGCATCGCAGGACAGGATACGATCTTTGAAAGATCTTTATTTAGGTATCCCCGTACAGGCCGGGTTTGACAATTGCCAAAAATACATTAGCGGCCATCCGTTATGGGGCATTGATTCCATTGGGAAAAGAGGTATTTATTCCAGTTTTAAACAAGGCAAAGATCATTTTCCGTTCCCGGATAGTGTATCGATAAGATTGTTGCTGGCTCCTTCGAGAGCAAAAGCATGGGATACACCATTGTGGACCGATAGCACCCGGGGAATAAGTATAGAAGCTGTGCTGGGTAATCATAGTAATTCCCTGCAAACCTCGGTCAGGCTTTACAAAGAGCTGAGAAAAATGCTGAAAAAGCATTATAAAAAAAGGAAAGTGAACCGGCCCGCATCTTATATGTATGAAGAATTATTTTCAAAGGGTAGGAGTAAAGATTTTCCGGATTGTATCCTTGTAAGAGGGTTTGAGCCCAGTGTGAATATTTATTTTGTCGTACTGGAATATTGGGGATTCTAACTGATCATATTTCTATTCTTTCAAGCACCATCAGCGCTTCTTTCATCCTGGTCCAGGCTGCCTGCCATTCATCTTTCGCTTTATGTGCCGCTTCATGATGCTCTTCTTTTAATGTTTTGATATAATCATCCAGTTCCTGAAGCGATTCTTTATTCAGCTCTTCGAGTCTTTTTGTTTGTTCCATACTATTTGTTTTTATAGTAAAAACAAATATTGAGCCTGAAATATTATTCTTTTACTTTTTATGCCGGCAGGCAAAGCAGCAAAGGGTTTTTAAAATGGGGTTATACGACATTAACTATATGGATAAAATAAGCAAGCTTTGGATAACTTTTTAGTTTGCATCTGCATAGCCAGTTGTCCCGTGACTTCCTAAACAACACGTCCATATTTTATGGAAAAGATCAAAGAAGACCTGTCCCTGGAGAAATTATATGCATTACTGTCTCAAACCACTCTGGAATTTATAAAGATGATAGAGGACCGGAGAGATGGACTTATCATAAAAAATAAAGGACGGGAAATTGAAACTATACAATTCCATATAGATAAAAAGAAGGAACTCCCAAAGAATATTGATCAATAAGGTATTTAACCGCAAAGCTTCTTAAGGTTAACGCAAGCCTGGATTCCCGTGCTGTGATCTGCTCACAAATTATAATGTAGCTTAGCACTTTAACAACCCTTAAATTTCCACCATGAAAAGTTTTTTACTAATTATGTTATTGTGTCTTACAATGATGCGGGGCTATAGCCAGGAAATAAATATCAGTTCCGATACCAGTAAGATCGAACAACAATTGCGTGATGATCTTACTAATTCGCAGGGAGATATGCAGGAGGCAATAAGCATAGGTACGGCAATAGAGAGTTATGATAAATTATTAAATAAATATTATAATGCTTGTCTTAAAAAACTGGCAGGTTCACAGAAAACAAATTTGATAGAGGCTCAAAAAGCATGGATCGTTTTCAGGAATAAAGAAGGTAAATACATTGACAAAAAATATACAGGGGGGCCCGGCCTTAACCTTGCATTAATGAGTTCGGAAAAATTGCATTTGCTAACGAATAGGGTAATAGAGTTATACCAGCATTGGGAAATGGCGCTTTAAGATGAAATTACCCTGATCAAAGGCGCAGGTGTAGAAAGATCCTGCAGCGATCATCTTTATTTAAAAAGCGTTGAAGATCATTTCGTGCCCTGCTGTTCAACAGCGTTTCCAGGGCATTCTAAAAATATTCTTTGATCAGCGAAGTATATAATTTATTGCTGGTTACATTTAACCGCACCTGCGCAGCATTCCGTAAGTTCTCATTAAGTACACGACACACTTACGCAAAATCCTCACTTTTATCAGCTATTTTTCTGCGCTTCTGTGGTAATATCATCAATGTATTTTTTTACTCTTTCCATAAATTGCGGATAAACGTTTCGCAAGTCGTGAAGTGTTGAATATTTATTCCAAATGTGCTTCTTATCAGGGTTTTGTTTGATACCAGGAAGTAATAGTGCAGTATCGAACGCAAAATTGTAACTAATATCTCTTGATAATTCCAACTTCTCGAATTGCGGTCTCGAAAGGCCTAAATAGAAAAGTCCGCTTCTGTCAATATTTACTATACTGATCTTTACACCACTTCCTTGCGGGTCCGGCAGTTTGATGCTGAAACTTCCTGAGTTCCATTCTATATATAATCCTAACTCATCGCTGTCTTTGATGATTTGATTAGCAAATACAACGGTTTCTTTGTTTGTGTTTTGTTCGAGCTGCTCAAAAAAATCTTCTGCGGTAATTGTCATTCGTTTGTTTCCATGCTTTGTTGTTTCTGTTCCCAGGTCAGTTTCAATATTCACTTTTACATCTGCTGAATAAGTGCCTTCGATCCTAACTATTGCCCTGGTGACTTCCCTGGTCCGTGTTACAAGTTGTGGAATTATAATTAATGAATTGTCGTTCTGATCTAGTTTGTAAACTTGCAGTTCTACCAATGCCAAAGTGAAGTAGAGTTGCGGTGTCTGCGTAAGATACTCTACCATATCTTCAACGCTTTCACGAATACCATCACCGACAATTAAAAGCAAAAAACGCCCACGTTTTAAATTCTTACTAATATTATCAATGAAAAATCTTTCCTCCGCTTCGTCAAGTTCGGTGTGTTTGCGAACTGTTGCTAAAAGTCCGTCAGTATTATTGTGGTAAAGCTTGTTGAACTGTTTAACAGTATTGTCAAGATCAGTGAAAGTCCATTTGTTTAACTCCTTCGCATAATCCAGAATTTGCCCAACAACTTCCCGTCTTGCTTCAGGGCTACGCCAAAGTTTTGTTTCAACAACTGTTAAATAGCCGTCTGGTGAAATGAATAGGTTGTCAATGTAACCAACGTTTGTAAAAACTTCACGGCCTATTGATATTGCGGGAGTAAAACCAGTATCAATTTCGCTGATTGGTAAAATATCCGGGTTATTGTGAATGAGTTTTTGTATCCAGTCCTCGTTAAATGATCTTTCGGTTAAAGAAATACGTTCAAGCCCGCTTGCCTTTTCGTCTTTAATTAAAATCGGTTGCCCGTATCTTCGGTTTCCTTTATTTATCATCATGCTTATTTAATGTTTTAGGATCATTCAGAATCGCTGATAACAATTGCATTGCTATATACGAAACTACTTATTTAAAAATATAAGATTTCAGGCAGTGAATTCGCTTTTTGTATTGCAATCCAATACGTAGCAATCAAAAACCCGGCTCACCGCCGGGTTATAATAAAAAAAATACGGAGTTTGCTTCGTCGTTCTTCCCCGCAAGTATTATGCAATCGTAATATCTTTATCCAAATAAACATCCTGTATCGCATTCAAAATACCAATACCTTCTTTCATTGGACGCTGGAATGCTTTACGGCCACTGATCAAACCCATACCGCCGGCTCTTTTATTGACAACAGCCGTTGTTACTGCTTCGGCCATATCGCTGGCGCCGGATGATGCACCGCCACTGTTGATCAAACCTGCACGGCCCATATAGCAATTGGCTACCTGGTAACGGCAAAGATCGATCGGGTGATCGGTTGTGAGTTCATCATAAATACGTTTATCATTTTTACCGTAAGCGGATTCTTTTGTATTCAATGCCAAGTAGCCACCGTTATTCTCCGGTAGTTTTTGTTTGATGATATCGGCTTCGATCGTTACGCCAAGATGATTGGCCTGCCCCGTAAGATCGGCAGACACATGGTAATCTTTTTCTTTTGTTTTGAATGCCGGGTTTCTCAAATAACACCAGAGGATAGTAGCCATTCCTAATTCATGCGCCATTTCAAATGCTTTGCTTACTTCCTGTATCTGTCTTGCAGATTCATCGCTGCCGAAATAAATAGTTGCGCCAACAGCCGCAGCGCCGAGGTTCCAGGATTGTTTGATCGAAGCAAACATGATCTGGTCGAATTTATTCGGGTAAGTGAGGAACTCGTTGTGATTCACTTTTACAATGAAAGGAATTTTATGCGCATATTTTCTTGCTAAAAAACCTAAACCGCCATAAGTAGTAGCCACTGCATTACAGCCGCCTTCGATCGCTAATTCGATGATGTTTTGCGGATCGAAATAGATCGGATTTTTTGCAAAAGAAGCGCCGCCGCTATGTTCGATGCCCTGGTCAACAGGAAGAATAGAAAGATAACCACTGCCGGCCAGGCGACCTGTATTATACATTGACTGCAGGTTGCGCAATACTTGCGGATTGCGGTCGCTGCTGCTCCAGATACGATCGATAAAATCAGCACCGGGCAGGTGAAGCATGTCTTTTGAAATCGTCTTTGACTGGTGATCGAGCAGGTAGTCAGCTTTATCGCCCAGCAGTTCAACTATCTTTTTATTAGCCATATCGGGAGGTTTTTTTAGGTCGCAAAGATAAGGTGATAGATAAAAACTAATAACTAAAAACTAAAAGTGCCTTCAAACCGGTAATCTTTCCCGGTCTGAAAGCACTTTTATCTAGTATCTTTTAGTTTTTAGTTAGTTTGCTTTCTCCATCACATACCGTGCGGTACTATCATAGACCATTTCGAGCAACCCGTTCTTTACAGTTGCTTTTACGGTTGTTACCTTGTTCTTCACAGCAGAATCCAGTGTGATGGTCAGGTCAGTTGTTTTTGCATCGTAGGTGTATTTGCCTTTAAATATGAGTGAATTGGAATCACCGGGATTGCCTACATTCATCACAAATCCGCCATCCTTTTGCAGGTCATATTGCAGCCCCAGGATGCGGTCAAGCATAGTATTCGCATCGTTGGCATCGAATAATGAATCTTCGGTTGTATAAGTGTTGTCATATTCCAGTTCGCTTTTTTTGCTTTCTGCCATCATAAGATTGAAAAGCGAATCCCTGTTGCCGGCATTAAAAGATTTACCCTGGGAATACATTGTTTGGGCTTTCCATTTACCGGTAATATCAGGGCTTTCTGTTCCTGATTTTTTGCTGTTACAGGCAAATACGATCATTGCAGATACTAAAATGACTAATTTTTTCATGTGTTATTTATTGTTTGGCCGCGAAGATAGGAGAATAGATAAAAACTAATAGATAACAGGTAAAAGTGCTTTACAGACCGGAATGGTTTACCGCATCGAAGGCACTTTTAGTTTTTAGTTATTCGTTTTTATCTCTTCATAAAGCTTTTCAAAGTAGCCTGGCGACTGCAATAACCGGCTTCCATACCAACTGAACATTTCGCCATCAACTAGTATGATCTTTGTTCCGGGTAATTGCGATTGGTACTCTTCAATATGTTTTTGTTTGAAAGGAAAAGGTTCGGAGGAGAGGAGTAATAATTGACAATCGGCAATTTGCAAATCCGCAATTGTTAGTTCGGGATATCTTGTTTTATCCGAAAAAATGTTTTCAAAGCCTGCGGCTTCGAGCATGGAATGAATGAATGTATCGCCGCCGGCAGTCATGAAGGGATCTTTCCAGATGAGATAAGCAGTCTTTGGTCTTGAGTCGTTAACCGGGAGCCGGGCAAAATTATTTTGAATTTGGGTAGTTATTTCTTTTGCCCGTTTTTCTTTATTTGTAATTAAACCGATCTGTTCGATCATTTCGTATGCATCATCCAGATTATTGACATTACTGGTCCATACCGGAAAATGTTTTTCTAATTCTTCGACCTGCTCTTTTACATTTTCTTCTTTATTGGCAATGATAAGATCGGGTTGTAATTGATGAATGATATCCGCTTTTATTTGTTTGGTGCCGCCGATTCTTGTTTTTGTTTTGAACCATCCGGCCGGATGAACACAGAATTTAGTGATGCCAATAACTTCTTCCCGCAGGCCGAGATCAAATAATAATTCTGTTTGTGAAGGCACTAATGAAATAATGCGCTGCGGTGTTTTGGGAATAGAGATCTTTTTGCCGGCCTGGTCAGTAAAAGAAGACATGGTGCAAATTACAACGTGAATCGTGAATGGTGAATCGTGAATGGTTTCCTGCAACCGGTATGTCCGATTGGCGTTTGTCTGTTCACAATGAGTTTAAGGAGATCAGGTTGATGACACTGATAAGACAGATAAATATGGATCTTTTTTAATCGCTGTAATTGACGATTGACGATTCACGATAAGCTTAGGAATATTTGTAAGAGAAGAGGAGAGTTGCGGTGTTCACCGCGCCTCCTGCTAAACAAGTTTAGCAGGAGGGTTCCGGACTTTTAATCTTTTCATGGATTTGGACACGGTGACATTTGGATTTGGTCTTCAAGGAACTTTGGATGATTGGTTTTTCGAACTGGACTTGGATTCTAATTGGTTTTTCGAACTGGACTTTGGATTTTAACTGGTTTTTCTAGGATTTGGTTTCTGGTCTTTTCTATTGGATTGTTGGATATTGTGAGACAAAAATAGGGGCGGACATATGGTTCTGCAAGAGAAAAACTGCTCAATATTAATAGTAAACTGCCTTATGATTTTTATGGCATTAACGCTGGAAAAAATTCGTAATTATACGAAGAAGTTTATAACAAGATCATTTCTGGAATGAATTGCAGCAAGTTATAGCAGTGCGATCTATTTGCCCAAAGACTGTATCACATCGTACTTGGTAACGATATGATAATTGCCGCCTTCGTCTTTTGCAAGCACCGCACCATTCTCCCGGTTAATGAGATGACTTAACTTCTCTATCGGTGTGTCATACGCCACAATTGGGAATGTTGGCTCCAGTACTTCCTGCACTTTTGCATGTTTGATATCGGGATTATCAAATACTTTCTGGAATAAACCGCTTTCGCTGATAGTACCAACAGGTCCATTGCCATTCATGACAGGAATATGTTCGATATCATATTTTTTCATAAGCTCGACAGCTTCTGAAACTGTTTGCGAAGGATCGATCGTTATTAATTTCTGCGTTCCTCTTGCACTTACCACATCACGGAAAGTTTTTACATCCAGGAATCCTCTTTCGATCATCCACTGGTCGTTATATATTTTACCGACATAGCGGCTGCCATGATCATGAAAGATGCAAACGACAAGATCATCTTTTTTCAACCTGCTTTTTAATTGCATCAGTCCCTGTACACAACTGCCGGCGCTATAGCCGCAGAAAATACCTTCATCTTTGGCCAGCTTTCTTGCCATGATAGCGCCATCCTTGTCCGTTACCTGTTCAAAATGATCGATCACACTCATGTCATAATTCTTCGGAACAAAATCTTCACCAAAACCTTCGCTGATATAAGGATGTACTTCATTCATATCGATCTCGCCGGTACGGAAATATTTTGTAAGTAATGAACCATACACATCGATCGCCCATACTTGTATGTTTGGATTTTGTTCTTTCAGGTATTTTGCTGTACCAACAATTGTTCCGCCTGTTCCTGCAGTACAAACAAGATGTGTGATCTTGCCATCTGTTTGTTTCCATATCTCCGGCCCTGTACTTTCATAATGCGCCAAACGATTCGCCAGGTTATCATATTGATTCATGTGATAGGAGTTGGGCACTTCTTTCGCCAGCCTTGCCGCTACGCTGTAATAACTCCGCGGATCTTCCGGTAAAACATTCGTAGGACAAACGATCACATCGGCGCCAACAGCTTTTAATATATCCGCTTTCTCTTTCGATTGTTTATCGGTAGTAACAAAAATGCATTTATAGCCTTTTACACAAGCTGCAAGTGCAAGTCCCATTCCTGTATTACCGGATGTGCCTTCGATAATAGTGCCGCCGGGTTTTAGCTTGCCTTCCTGCTCGGCCACTTCAACCATTTTTAATGCCATACGGTCTTTGATCGAATTACCGGGATTGAAATAATCCACTTTGGCAAGTACCGTGCACGGAATATCCCTGGTGATCTTATTGAGTTTGATCATCGGGGTATTGCCGATCGTTTCAAGGATATTATTCTTTATGTCCATAGCAAGCATTAAGGATTGCGAAGGTAAGAAACTGGGACGTGAATCGTCAATCGTGAATCGTCAATCGTGAATTGTGAATCGTGAATAGTCTCCGAAAATTCGAGAAACAGTAAAATATATGGGAGGCACAGCGCTTTGAATTCCATTCACGATTGACGATTCACAATTCACGATTATCGACTATCGCTTAGGTCAGCGTTCCGAACGGCTAACAAAAACCCTCCTGCGAACAGAAGGGTTTAACCGGACTTAATGATAAATTATCATTAAGAGTCTTAAGTGATATTTGTAAGAATTTTTATCAATGTTGGACCCTGCAGGGTTCTGAAAAGTATGGATGCATTTGCTCTGCCGACTTTAGGTCCCTGGGAGCTTTACGAATTTTCTAATCCTGAAACCCTTGCTCACAGCTAATAGCTATCAGCTCATAGCTTCCTGATGCTTCTGAATTCTTTTTTCTTAGTTGTTAAATAATTATCCAGCAAAAACAATCCAAGCACCACATTGATCATCATAAAAACATTCACCCATGTATTGTTGAAGAATTTGCTGAAGTCGAGCTTGCCGATATCTTTCGAGATCTTTGTTTCTTCACCGGTAGTCAAACCCATCTGTGCAAATCCGTAAATAAGAAACCCGGTGAATAATGCAATAAAGAAAAAGCCGATGCCCCAGATGATCCTTTTATTGATATAAGATTTTGTGGCCGGCGCTACATGCAGCCTGCCGATCTCTTCCATCACATTTTTAGTAAAACGAAGGGAAGGAGCTTCCAGCTCTGATGAACTGATCAGTTCATTTACCTCTAACAGCTCGTGGTATTTTGCTTTCCAGGCTGCATCGCTTGCAACGAGCTTTTCGATAACCGATCTTTCACCGGCGGAAATATTCCCGTCGATAAAACTCCAGAGACGTTCTTCGATATCTCCGGTTCCTAAAGGGGAATTACTATTATTTTCTTTCATTTGAAACCTCCTGCATGTTAATTTAGATCTTTTACTTCTTCCGCAAAATGTGTTTCCATTTTTTCTTTCAATCTTGTTCTTGCCCTGTGTAATCTTACTTTGGCAGCATTGGTTTCTACTTTTAATATACCGGCGATCTCTTCCAAACTCTGTTCTCCTTTATAAAATAAAGTGATGATGATCGCATCGTCCGGGTTGAGCAGGGCAATGGCATTATTTACCATCGCTTGTTTTGATTTTTGTTCGACCATATCGGCCCGCATTCCGGAATCCCTGTCAGCCGCTTCAAATACTTTTTCATTATCCAGCGAATGGATCTCCAGTTTTTTCTTTCTCAAAAAAGTAATGGCCGTGGTATTAACGATCGTGTACAACCAGGTACTGAATTTTGAAGCGCCCCTGAAATCGGGGAGGTATTTATAGGCTTTAATAAATACATCCTGCGCCACTTCTTCTGCATCCTCCCTGCTTTTGATCATCCTGGAAGCAAGGGTGAATACATAATTCTGGTAACGGTTCACCAGCCCCGCATAAGCTTGCTGGTCACCATTTAGCACTTGGCTAATGATTTCATTATCACTCAGTCCGGTAGACATCTGCAAATAAGACTACATGATAATCAGTTAGGTTACAGTACAAGGTCGGGAAAATAGTCGATAGTGGGGTGGCAGGAGTCGTACGGGTCAAATAAGTCAAAAGGTAAAAGTGGTCAAATGCCGCAAGTCATTATTTGACCAATATGACCAACCATACTGTAACCTCGAAGGAACGTCTGTAGTCCTAATGCCTGTAAACAGTTTTGAAAAAAATTCTTTTAGGCTGTAACCGGGTTAAACAACCTGTAGTCATAGAGGAAACCGAAAAACAAATTCTTAATAATAAAAATTGATTTTATGCAAGGAGCAGAAGCTTTAATACCAGTAACAATGTTCGCCGGCGGATTTGCAATGATATTTGGTATTTATTACCTGAAGACCAGGCAGAACCTGGCGATGATCGAAAAGAATATGAACCCGAAGGAATTTGCCAACCGCCCGGCTCCTTATAAAAATCTGAAATGGGCCTTATTACTCATTGGCGCAGGATTAGGATTGTTTTGCGCTTATCTTCTCGATAATTATGCTTTGGGATCCGGTAATAATGTTGTTCATGATCATGATGGGAAGAATGTTCCTGTTTATTTCTCGCTGATCGCTATTGGCGGTGGACTTGGGCTATTCGGTTCTTATCGTATGGAAAAGAAATGGTGGGACGAGAACAGGGATAAAATTTAAAATAACAAACCACACAGCTTTTATGGCCCCGCTTCACGGGGCTTTTTTATTGAATGACTACCCGCTTTTTTCACCACATTGGATCATAGGAACATAGGTGCACACAGGAAATTTCTATGTGGTGAAAACTGTGATGACAACATCCCGGCAGACAAATTATTATTTTATCTCGTTGATGATGGCTTGCAAGCCTTTGGAGACACCGATGTAGTACCGGGCATTTTTGAATTCAGGTACAATGATGGAATCAATGATCGTTTTTGCTTCTTCATTAGTTATTTTGGATTCAAGATTATAACCGACTTCTATTCTTATTCTTTTGAGATTGGGTACAATGATCATTGCAATACCATTCTTTTTTTCTTTCGTACCAATTCCCCATTCATTAAAAAGGGTTAACGTGAATGCTTCAAAGTCGGCAGTGGTTTTAACCTGTGCAGAATCCAGGTCGTACGTTACAATTGCAATTTCGTTTGTTGTTTCCTTATTATGTATGCCGATAATGCTGTCAAGAACTTGTATTTGCTCCCGTGAAAAGATGTTCTCAAGATCCGAGACCCAACCGACAGGTTTTGCCGGAATAGTAATACCGGCAGGATCGGTTTTCTTCTCCTCTTTCTTTGTATCTTTTTGGGCACAACCCGAAAACGAAAGACAAAGAAGAATGTATAAAAAGAATTTTCTCATTATTTTTAATAGTCTCTACTGCTTTTTTAATAACCACATCAGTGCTGTTCAAAACTTCATAAAAACCATTGCTTCTCCATTTATAACGTGCCAGTACGGCTTTTAATCGTTGCTGAATTATTTCTTTCTGCCTTTCAGTAACAACCAGCGTACTGTGCCCATCAGGACTTATCCTGTTATACGACATATCCGCAGCATTGAACCTGTTGGTAAAATCTGTTGAAGACCTGTACTGTTCTAATTGTTTTCTATGTTGCAGGTAATAATCATAAACAAAACGGCTTAAGCTGCTGCCTGCGATCAGGTTATTCAATTGTTCTCCGTATAACAAAGTGTCAATAGGAACAAAAATAGTAGGCATGATGCCACCGCCGCCATACACAGTATCCCTGCAAACGGTCAGGTAAAGTTTACCGCCATTTACTTTATTGGAATCTCTAAAAAGTAATTCACCATTGGAATAGCGTTGCCACAATTCATCCATATAAATTTTTCTTCCTTTCTGATAAGGACGCTGGATACTGCGGCCTAATGGCGTGTAATACCTTGCTACAGTTAACCGGATAGCCGAACCATCACCCAATGAAAATTGCTCCTGCACCAATCCTTTACCAAATGTGCGGCGGCCAATAACAGTGGCCCTGCACCATTCCTGCAATGCACCCGCTAATACTTCGCTGGCGCTGGCAGACAATTCATCTACCAATACAACCAGTTTACCTTGTTCAAATAGTCCCGGTCTTTTGCAATGGTATTCTATCTTTTTACTGTTGGCGCCTTCGGTATATACAACGAGTTTATCGCCGTCGAGGAATTCATCAGCCATATCAACGGCTTCATCCATAAAACCTCCGCCATTACCGCGCAGGTCAAATATTAAGCTTTCCAATCCCTGCTTTTTCAATCCTTCGAGAGCAGCCATAAAATCTTCATAGCTATTACTGGAAAATTTTTCCAGTTTGATATAGCCTGTTGTTTTATCCATCATGTAAGCGGCATCTACTGCCGAAACAGGGATGGTGTTGCGGGTGGCAGTAACTGTTTGTTCTTTTCCATCCCTTACTATTTGCAAAACGGCTTTTGAACCTTTTGCGCCGCGGATAAAATCTTTTATTTGTTTCATGCTGCGGTGCTTTCCCGCCAGCAAGCTGTCATTTACTTTTACGATCTTATCGCCGATCAGCAATCCCGCTTTTTCACCGGGCCCTTCGGGTATAACATAAACAACATTTATAGTGTCATCGAAAATGTTGAATTCAACGCCGATGCCGTCGAACTTTCCTTCCAGGTCCTCGTTGGCTTCCTGTAATTGAACCGGTGGGAGGTAAACAGAATGGGGGTCGAGTTCATTCATCATTTCTTCGATCGCATTGCCCTGCAAAGAGTCGACCCCAACTGAATCAACATAGTTCATGCGTATTATATCCAGCGCCTTTTGCAGTGAGCCCCGGCTATTGGATGAAAAGAATTTACCTCCGTGTTTGTTACCTAATTTATATCCCAGCAACATACCCATGATCATTACCAGTGCAAAGATCAGGGGAAGCCATACCTGCAATTTTTTATTACCCATCATAATTCTTTATTCAGTAATTTGTTCCCAGGGAATCCCTTTGGGGACGCAAAATAACCAAAAGTTAATAGTTATTGTTTCTTGTTTCTGGTTTATCGTTTAATGTTTCGTGCTACTGTAAAGACTCAACGTACTATCATGACCCCAACGAGAAACCCGAAACGATAAACGTTAAACACAGATTATGTCAGTCCTTATCGCAGATAGTGGAGCTACCAAAGCAGAATGGTGTTTGCTTTCAAAAGGCAAAAAGAAAACAGTTTTTACACAAGGTATCAGCCCTTATTTTCTCGATACAGAACAAATAACAGATCTGCTGCTGAAAGAACTCAAGCCTGTTTTGAAGAATACAACTATTGACGAGATATTTTATTACGGCACCGGTTGTGCCAATCCAACCAATGCAAAATCGGTAAAGAAAGCGATCGGCAAAGTATTTACAGGAGCAAGCATTGAGGTCAATCATGACCTGATGGCGGCAGCAAGATCTTTATGCGGAAAAGAAAAAGGTATTGCCTGTATTTTAGGTACCGGTTCCAATTCCTGTTATTATGATGGCAAAAAAATAGTCAGGAACAGCCCGGGTCTTGGTTATGTACTCGGCGATGAAGGAAGCGGCGCTTATCTTGGAAAAAGAGTGATACAATACTATCTCTACGGAACATTTGATGATGAATTGCGGGGTCGTTTCGATCTTACTTTCATGACCAATGCATCGGAAATACTGGAGAACGTTTATAAAAAACCTTTGCCCAACCGTTACCTTGCCGGTTTCTGTAGATTCCTTGCTGAGAACAGGGGGCATTATATGATCGAAAATATCATCGAGGATGGCCTGAATGATTTTTTCTTTAGTCATTTATGCAAATACAGGGAAATATGGACGCTGCCGGTGAACTTTACAGGCGGAGTTGCATTTGGTTTTAAAGATGTGTTGCAGCAACTTTGCGACAGCTATGAATTTGAGTTGGGTAAAATAATGAAGAACCCAATGGAAGGATTGGCAGATTATCACAGTTAAATACTGAGAGGAATGGCATTTAAAAAAATAACAGAGCAACCAAGTCATTACCGCGACCTGGAGAAAATGCCGGTAAGAGAGTTATTGGTGAATATCAATCATGAAGATGCTACCGTATCCGCAGCGGTAGCGAAAGCCATTCCGCAAATTGTAAAACTGGTAGAAGCTGCAGCCGATAAAATGCTGATGGGCGGAAGAATGTTTTATATAGGCGCCGGAACAAGTGGAAGATTAGGGGTAGTTGATGCAAGCGAATGTCCGCCCACTTATGGGGTTCCTCACGGGTTGGTAGTGGCGATCATTGCAGGAGGTTCAAAAGCAATTACACAAGCCGTAGAATTTGCCGAAGACGATAAAGAGCAGGGTTGGAAAGATCTGCAGGAACATGATGTAAGTGAAAAAGATGTAGTGATCGGTATTGCTGCCAGTGGTACTACACCCTATGTGATCGGTGCATTGGATGAATGCAGGAAGCATGGAATAATAACCGGGAGTATTTCCTGTAACCCGGATTCGCCGGTAAGTGCAGCGGCCGATCATCCGATTGAAGTGGTGGTTGGACCAGAATTTGTAACCGGCAGTACAAGGATGAAAAGCGGCACTGCACAGAAACTGGTATTGAATATGATCTCTACTACCATCATGATACAATTAGGAAGGGTAGAAGATAATAAGATGGTGAATATGCAACTTACCAATGATAAACTGGTTGACCGCGGCACCAAAATGCTGATGGAAAGGGTAAAGATGAATGACTACGGAAAAGCCAAAGAGCTTTTATTAAAATACGGCAGCGTAAAAAAAGCAGCCGATTTTGTCTCCAAATAATTTTTGCAGGCCCGGTTTACTATCGAGTAGTACAATACTTTAAATTCTTACTGCGTAATTTTTACCACATAGGCACATAGTTATAAGAGTTTCCTATGTGACCCTATGTTCCTATGATATGTGGTGAAAAAAATGACATTGGTTTAACAGAAGAAAAAAAATGTTAACACAACATCATTTTATCCGGGCAGATTGTTTCCTCTTTTTATGAAATCTTATATTTGCATCGTAGAGATCGACTATGCAAAACATTGAACCTTTTTATAACTGGCGGCATATTTATACGAGTGAAGAGGATAAGCAGTCGCCTTTTTTTGGAAGAACCTATTCTGAATTTGAATTCTCCCAAACGGTTTATAATTTTTATATCCATCCGCAATGGGATGATTTTGGAAGCCGCACTTTATACCTGAAAGTATTGCTGGCCGATTACGAGGAAAAATATGCCGTGATCGAAATGATCGGCGAATGGAATGATGCCATCGAGAACGATATCATGGAACTGAAACGGGAAGTGCTGGAAAAATTCATGTTTGAGGGCATTCATAAATTCATACTGATCGGCGAAAACGTACTGAACTTTCACAGCGATGGCCGGGATTATTATGAAGAACTCTACGAAGAACTATCCGATGAGAACGGCTGGATCGTTTGCCTGAATATGCCGGAACAAACCCAGTATGACTTCCGGAAAGCCCGTCTTAATCAATATGTCGAGCTGATGGAACTCGATAACTGGAGAACTTACAAACCTTTTCATCTCTTTAAGAAAATAGACGGGGAATTGATGGCGAGATTGGGAATTTGATAATGAATTTTAAATGCTAAGTGTTGAATGCTAAATAGCCGGACCCCTTATTTCATTACTAAATTTTCAACTTTGCGCAACCTTATTTAAAACCTAACATTTACCATTTAAAATTCAGCATTTGGCGTTCCGGTAGTATTTTTGCATAAATAGATTATCCCCTATAAATGCATATATGAAATGGTCTGAAATATTCACCTCTTCAGTTGGCAAAAAGTGGGTGATGGCTTTAACTGGTATTTTTTTGATCTTATTCCTCGTTATTCATGTTAGTTTGAATGCTTGCATTTGGGCCAATGATGGTGGCAAAATGTTTTTAGCCGGCGCCCATTTTATGGGAAGTAATATTATTCCCCGTATACTGGAAGTAGGACTGATGGCCGGTTTTCTCATACACATTATACAGGGCCTGGTGCTGGAGTTTCAAAACCGCAGCAAAAGAAAAAAAGGTTATGCCGTAGCCATGGGTAATAAAGGCAGCAAATGGTATAGCCGCAGCATGGGATTATTAGGCACATTGATATTGATCTTCCTTATCATTCATCTTTCACATTTCTGGATACCAAATAGAAGTAACCAGGGATGGTTATTGGGCGAAGAGATCAACCTGTATGAAAGAATGAGCGTTACTTTCCAGGAAGAATGGATCGTTATTGTTTATGTATTGGGATGTATCTCGCTGGCCTGGCATTTGATACATGGATTTCAAAGTTCATTCCGTACAATTGGTGTGAGTAATAAAAGATATTTAAGCTTGTTGAAAGCAACAGGTGTTGCATTCTCGGTCATTGTTTCTTTGGCTTTTGCAATGATGCCGGTGAGTTTTTATTTTGGATGGCTGAAGTAGTGAATCGTGAATCGTGAATGGTGAATCGTGAATAGATGTTCAAAGATCGAAGAGTTTCGAATGTACGTTAGGAATTAAATATCGATAGAACAAATTCAATCGATTTTCCAGAACCCCGAAGGGGTTTAAGATGAATAGCGGTTGAATAAATGTGTTCGATTTTCCCAAAACCCCGAAGGGGTTCAAGATGAATAGGTGTTGAATAAATGTATGGGATTTTCCACGAACCCCGAAGGGGTTCAAGGTGAATAGGGGTTGAATAAATGTATTGGATTTTCCACGAACCCCGAAGGGGGTTCAAGATGAATAGAGAACGGGACGATGAAGAGTGCGACGCAAGGGACGATGATCAGGGCACTGAAGCTGGAAACATAAATAGAATCATTCAAATCATTATATCAAAGTAATCAGTGGTTATGTTGGATTCAAAAATTCCTTCCGGTACGTTAGATGATAAATGGACAGACTACAAAGGCCATTGCAAACTGGTGAACCCTGCCAATAAAAGAAAATTGGAAGTGATCATTGTAGGAACAGGTCTGGCCGGTGCATCGGCCGCAGCAGCATTGGGCGAATTGGGATATAAAGTAAAAGCATTTTGTTTCCAGGATTCTCCGAGAAGAGCGCATAGCATCGCAGCGCAGGGCGGTATCAATGCCGCCAAGAATTACCAGAATGATGGTGATTCTGTTTTCCGTTTATTTTATGATACAGTAAAAGGCGGCGACTATCGTGCAAGAGAAGCCAATGTTCATCGCTTAGCGGAAGTGAGTGCAAATATCATTGATCAATGTGTGGCGCAGGGTGTTCCTTTTGCAAGAGAATATGGTGGTTTATTGAATAACCGTTCATTCGGTGGTACGCAGGTGAAAAGAACTTTTTATGCGGCGGGTCAAACCGGCCAGCAATTATTGATAGGCGCTTACCAGGCATTGGAAAGACAGGTGGCATTGGGAAATGTGCAGATGTACACACGTCATGAAATGCTTGATGTGGTGATGATCGATGGAAAAGCGAGAGGTATCATTTGCCGCAACCTGGTGAATGGTGAACTGGAAAGACATTTTGGTCATGCTGTATTATTATGCACCGGTGGTTATGGTAATGTATTTTATCTTTCTACCAATGCAATGGGAAGTAATGTAACGGCGATCTGGAAAGCGCATAAGAAAGGAGCATTCTTTGGTAATCCCTGCTTCACCCAAATTCACCCGACCTGTATTCCTGTTAGCGGCGATCATCAATCGAAACTGACATTGATGTCTGAATCATTGAGGAATGATGGACGTATCTGGGTACCCAAACAAAAAAACGATACGCGAAAAGCAAATGATATTCCTGAAGAAGAAAGGGATTATTACCTGGAAAGAAGATATCCTGCATTTGGAAATTTAGTGCCGAGAGATGTAGCATCAAGGGCGGCTAAGGAAAGATGCGATGCGGGTTATGGCGTTGGTACGACCAAACAAGCTGTGTATTTGGATTTCAAATTCAATCTTATTAATAAATACGGAAAAGCAGAAGCGAATAAACAGGGTATTGAAGATCCTGATACGGAAACTTTGATGCGGTTAGGAAAAGAAGTAGTGAAAGAAGAATACGGAAATCTTTTTGATATGTATGAAAAGATCACCGGTGAGAATCCCTATGAAGTGCCGATGAGAATTTACCCGGCTGTTCATTATACGATGGGCGGGTTGTGGGTGGATTATGAATTGATGACGAATGTAAAAGGATTGTATTGTTTGGGCGAAGCCAATTTCAGTGATCATGGTGCTAATCGTCTCGGCGCTTCTGCATTGATGCAGGGATTAGCCGACGGTTATTTTGTGATCCCTTATACGATCGGTAATTATTTGGCTGATGAGATATCGGTGAAGCCGATCGCAACATCGCATGAGGCATTTGAACAAACAGAGAAAGCCGTTGCTGATCGTATCAATACATTGATGAATATAAAAGGAAAACAAACGGTAGAAAGTTTTCATAAGCGGCTGGGAAAAATTATGTGGGAGAAATGCGGTATGGCACGCAATGCAAAAGACCTGCAGGATGCGATCAGTGAAATACAGCAATTGAAAAAAGAATTCTGGAGTGATGTAAGAATTCCCGGTGGTATCAATGAAATGAATCCTGAATTGGATAAGGCCGGACGTGTAGCAGATTTTATTGAATTGGGAGAATTGATGTGTAAAGATGCATTGAACAGGAATGAAAGTTGCGGCGGTCATTTCAGAGAAGAAAGCCAGACAGAAGAAGGCGAAGCAAAAAGGAATGACGATGAATATGCTTATGTAGCGGCATGGGAATATAAAACGGATAGTAATTGGGAATTACATAAAGAGGGATTGAATTTTGAAGTGGCGAAGCCGACGCAGAGAAGTTATAAATAATGTGAAGTATGAAAACGTTGTTGAGTGACAGGACCCTGGTTGATCTGCTCAGGAAAGCTTATTCGGCAGAAAAGGCAGCGGCTTTTGCTTACCAGGGGCATGCAGGTTCTGTGAGAGACAAAGATCAAAAGAAAGCGATCAGGCAAATAGAAATGGATGAATGGAATCACAGGAAGGAAGTGGCTTTGATAATGTCACAGTATAACATTCCTGTTTCAAAGTGGTATGAAGTTAAATGCTACTTTATCGGTAAGACCATCAGTATCGGCTGCTATATCATTGGATGGTTCATGCCATTTTATTTTGCCGGAAGTTTGGAAAGCGGCAATGTGTGTGAATATGTAAGGATGAAAAGGTTGTTCAATAAACTGAACATAACCGGGCATGACGAGATACTGTATGAGATGAGTGTAAAAGAAAAAGAACATGAAGTGTTCTTTTATGAGAAGATAAAAGATCATAAGCGACTACCTTTTTTTGAAAAGATCTTTTCCTGGGGTAAAAAAAGTAAGAATGATGTTGATCTGGAGAATGGATTTAAGATCGATACATCGAATGAGCATTGTAAAGGGTTTGGTGAGAAGAATGAGCGTAAAGCATCATAAGGACAAAAAAAATATTATCAGCGTTCTAAAATATAAGTATGGAGCACTACACGATGAATTTAACACTCAAGGTCTGGAGGCAGAAAAATGAAAACGACAGAGGCGGCTTTGAGACTTATCAAGTAAAGAATATTTCTTCGGAGATGTCTTTTTTGGAAATGTTTGACGTGCTTAACGAAGAACTGATAACAGAAGGAAAAGACCCGATCGCATTCGATCATGATTGCCGCGAAGGTATCTGTGGAATGTGCTCTATGTATATCAATGGCCGCCCGCATGGGCCCTGGAAAGCAAATACGGTTTGTCAATTGCACATGAGAGCTTATAATGATGGCGATACTATTGTTGTAGAACCCTGGAGAGCCAATGCATTTCCTGTTATTAAAGACCTGGTGGTTGACAGGGCCGCTTTCGATCGTATCATACAGGCTGGTGGATATATTTCGGTGAATACCGGCAATGCCGTCGATGCAAATGCAATGCCCGTTGAAAAAGATAAAGCCGATGCTGCTTTTGCTGCGGCTGCCTGTATTGGCTGCGGCGCTTGTGTTGCAGCCTGTAAAAATTCTTCTGCCTTATTATTTGTTTCAGCCAAAGTTTCTCATTTAGCACTATTACCACAAGGTGCCCCGGAAAGAAAAACAAGGGCGATGAAAATGGTAGCGCAAATGGATAAAGAAGGTTTTGGATCCTGCACCAATACCGGCGCCTGCGAAGCTGTTTGTCCCAAAGAAATTTCTATTGAGAATATTGCAAGATTGAATCTTGAATATATGATGGCATCTGCCACGGCTGACAAATAAAACGTTAGAAATTCATAAGACAATAGTTCCCCTGATACCAACAGACCAAAGCGAAGAGGTGCCCGGTTCCAGCATTATATTTAATGTCGGCCCGATCATGAAAGTAGTATTGATAAAATAATTTCCTTCCAGGCGGCTGCTAATATTGAACCTTGTTTGGCCATTGTATATACCCAGCGCTGGTCCTGCCAGCAACCGGACATTGATTTCGTTGATCCAGCAATGAACTCCTCCCATTAAATGAAGGAATGTAAACCCGGGATACTTATACTTATACCCGGAGATCGTTTCCTTTTTCCCCAGGTAATATGTGATACCAGTGTTGAAAGCTATATGAAAGAAATCATTTTCTTTATTGAATTCAAGTGAATAATCGGCGCCGGCCCCGGCAATATGAGTATCAGAAAATTTTCCCAAAGCATAAGGGAATTGTAATGAAATAGAAGACTTATGCCATCGCCCGCCTTTTATTTTATTCAGGCTATCTGACTGTGCGCAGACGATCGTACTGTGCTGGGTAAAAATAAATAGTAAACAAATAAATCTTGCAATACATTTCATAGATGGAGTCTTCAAAGCATTTATCGTATCAATACAAATGTTCCTTGTCGTTCGATCTTTTCGCCGGTATGATTCTCAATGACCTTAACCATCCATACATATACATCAGTTCCTTTTAATGATCCGCTTAACTCTCCATTCCAGCCAACTCCTCTTTTTGATGTAGTGAATACTTTTTGTCCCGAGCGATCAAAGATGGAAAATTCTTTCAATTCATAATTGCCAGGGAAAAATGGTTTGATATCATCATTCTTTCCATCGTTATTGGGAGTGAAAGCAGACGGAACATAAATATCGCCGTATTGCAACACATGTATCCTGATCGAATCTTTTCCAATACATCCATCGCCATTGGAAGCTGTGATCGTATACGTAATATCTTCCAGCGGAGTAGCAACAGGGCTGCGTACAGAAGAATCGCTTAGCCATTTTGCCGGCGACCATGCATAATTCATACCCGGACTTGCTGTCGAAAGAAATACCGATCTCCCTACAAGGATCGTTTGATCCGGTGGCGCAACAACAGTAAAGTCTTTTACTTCCACCGGTAATGTTTTTTGATTATCAAGACAGGGAGTACCTGTTGTTAATTGTAACCTGACAGGATAGCTTCCAGGTAATAAATAAGTATGCAGCGGGTTGATATCAGTGGAAGTATTTCCATCGCCAAAATACCAGGTAAGCGTACCGCTCATCGTTGAGAGGTTGGGCGTTTTATTAATAAAACGAACATAACCCGAATCGCAACGTACCACAAAATCAAAATCAGTGCGGGGAACATCGGAGCCGCTTGGTTTTACTATTGCCGTTTTATAAATTTCACCGCAACTCAGCGATGAAGTGATCCTTAACCGAACAGTATAGGCGCCGTTAGGCGGAGTAAAAACATTTACCGGGTTTTGCGCAGCAGAAGTATTGCCATCGCCAAAATCCCATTCCCATGAAACGGTACCGGCCATTACAGAATGCGCATTGAATTGTACACGGCCGGCGCAATTATCAAGTATCGTATAAGTAAAACCATTATTGGGATCATTATAATTGGTGATATCATTGATATGAGAAGGAAAACCCAAAGAAGCACCACCGGGCGTCAGGTCTACCTGGTCCTCGAGAAGATTACATCCCGGCCCGGGAATATTCGGCAGATTGATAACACCCAGCATAGTTCCGTTCGATGATAAATAAATTTTTTCATCGGGCGCCAGTTCTATATCATAATAACCTTTTAAAGTAGTAAATACCTGCCGTGAAGCTAATATCGAAGGAAGACCGGGAAGGTCGACTCTGTATTGATCGATCCTTTTATTATAAGGTCTTGATAGGTATAATAATTTCGAATCCGGTGAAAAAGCGCAATGCATATATTGAGCACCGGCATTCATGATCGATCGTGCATTGCTGAGAACACCTGTCAAATTATCAAAATCAAAAAGCTGAACCAATGTAGGACCACTTTCCGTATAAGGAAAATGGGTCTGGCATAAAAGCTTTCCATCCGGACTTGCTTTCAGCAATCCTGCATTTTGATCCCTGTCAAGATTCAATACTTCTCCAACCGTTGAAACAACTGCTGATTGCAGTCCGTTGCAGTTGATCAGCCATGCCCTGAATGTATTTGAACTGAAATCATTCGTGATAACCCATACATTGATGCCATCAGCATGACGTACAGCAGCCATTCTTTCTGTACAGGAAGCATATAACAAAACATCTTTTGTTATCACTTCACCTTTGCCATTATCTCTTTTCATATTAACGACGGCATACCTGTATCCGCCTGCAAGATTATTTTCAACCGCATCAGTATAAAAAATATAATAAAGACTGTCGTTGCCAGGATAGGGAATGATCAATGTCTGGCAGGCCGATATATTTCCTCTCAGGTTAGCACCATTCAGCATCAGTTTATGTTGCTTATTATAAACGTCAACACCATTTGTATAAAACAGGAGTTTGCCATTCTTATCTGATATAGAAGCAGCGGCTTCACTGGCTGACACGACGCAATCTGCAAGTACCGAGGGTACCGGTTGTGAACCGGAAGAATTAAAGGTCAGCGCTGCTTTTTTACCAAAATACCAGTTATTATTTTGCTGTGTATAGGCAGCAAAGCATGTAAGCAGGAGTGCACTGCCGAATATTGCATACAATGCTTTCACCGGGGGAAGAGATGAATTTGGCTACTTTAATGACAAACCAACAACAAATTTGCTGCTTTTTTAGCGAATTAACAGCATGGGATAACTTTAAGGCAATAAAAAGGACGAAATTTACGATTTTGAGCTAAACTGACTGCAATTGTGTTGGTTAGGTAAAATATCCTGTATCTTTTTGATGACGTTTTCGTGCCTTTCATCGGGTGCTCAGGTTCCTATTCCTGCAACCGCCAACTCTAATCTCCGGACAAAAACACTGCAAAATAACTCCGATAGTTTGCGGATCGATACGATCAGTATAGTTCCCAATAGTTTTTCAGTAAAAGATATTCCTGCTTCCGATTATCGTCTTGACTTTGTAAAAGCAAAGCTTTACTGGATCAAAAGACCGGCTGTTGAATTGATAACCGTCACGTACCGGGTGTTCCCTTTTCAATTGAATGCTGCTGTGCAACGAATGCGGTATGACAGCGTAATGAATAATTTTTATATCAAGCCATTTGAATTCAACAATGGATTGAATGACGAACAAAAAGGAATGTTCGATTTTGGTACATTAAAAGCGGAAGGGAGTTTTGGAAGACAAATTGGTTTTGGTAACAGCCAGGATGCGGTGCTTAATTCAACGTTGAATCTTCAATTGGGTGGAATGCTCGGCGATAGTATAGAGATCAGTGCAGCTATCACCGATAATAATATCCCGATACAGCCCGACGGAACTACACAGCAATTGAATGAATTCGACCAGGTATATCTCCAGTTCAAAAAAAGGAACTGGCAATTGAATTTGGGTGATATCGATATAAGAGAAACTAAAAATTATTTTTTGAGTTTTTATAAACGATTGCAGGGAATATCTTTTCAAACCAGTAACCGGATATCCCGCAACGTCAATTCAAACACATTGGTAAGCGGTTCTATTGCAAAAGGAAAGTTTACCCGGAATATTTTTGACAATAGCAATACCCCGAACCTGGAAGGCAACCAGGGGCCTTACCGCCTTACCGGGGCCAACAATGAATTTTTCTTTATTGTATTGGCTAATACGGAAAGGGTTTTTCTGGATGGGGAATTGCTGCAGCGTGGCGAAGACCAGGATTATGTGATCAATTATAATACTGCTGAAATAAGTTTCACTCCCAAAAGAATGATCACTAAGGACAGTCGGATACAAGTGGAATTTGAATATGCCGACCGGAATTACCTGAATGCAAATCTTTACCTTTCACAGGAATTTGAAATAAATCAAAAATTAAAGATCCGCATCAGTGCATTCAATAACAGCGATGCGAAGAACTCGACCATCAACCAGGAACTGGATCCAAAGCAAAAACAATTCCTGGCAGGACTCGGCGATAGTATCCACCGGGCATTTTATCCAACGGTGATCATTGATACATTAGCACCGGGAAAAATATTGTATGAAAAGATCTATGTCGGGCTTGATTCTTTTTACCGTTATTCAATTGATCCATTGCTGGCAAGATATAGTTTGTCTTTTGTTGATGTAAAACAGGGTAATGGCGATTACGTTCCTGATTTTAACGGCGCCAATGGAAAAGTATATAAATACATAGCGCCGGTAGCGGGAGTGAAGCAGGGACAATTCGAACCGGTGCAGATATTGGTCACGCCAAAAGCACAGCAAGTGGTCGATCTCGGGATAGAATATATTATTGATAAGAATACATTATTAAAAACTGAAATTGCCACAAGTAAATATGATGTCAATACATTTTCTCCCAAAGACAATGGAGATGACAGGGGATGGGCGGCCAAATTTCAATTGACGAATGATAAAATGCTCCGGCAAACCAATAAGCTGCAATTACTCACAGCACTGGATTATGAATATGTACAGAAAAAATTCAAACCGCTGGAGCGATTAAGAAATGTAGAGTTTAGCAGGGATTGGGGTCTGCCTTTTACATTTCAACCGGTGGATGAGAGTATCATTAAAGTTTCAGCGGTCTTAAAAAATGGAATAGGCCATTCTTTTTCTTATCAATTCATCAATTATCACCGCAGCGATAAGTATAACGGGTTTCAAAATGCGATCCAGCATGTAATTAATGTAAAAGGATGGCAATTCAATAACCAGTTTGTTATTACCAATTTCAATACACAAAACGATAAAGGAACATTTCTCCGCCCGACAATTGACCTGAGCAAACAATTCAAGCAGTTCAATAACTGGAGGATCGGTTTCCGGTATGCATTGGAGCAAAATGATGCCCGCTACAAAGTATCGGATACATTGCTGCCGTTTACTTTTTCATTCGACAGCTATTCAGTTTACCTGCGGTCAGACGAAAGTAAAAAGAACCGTTATGGCATAACGTTCTTTACCCGCTCTGATAAATACCCGGTGAATAAAAAATTCGTCCGCGGCGACCGCAGTTTAAACCTGAACCTGCAAACAGAATTGCTCGCAAATCCCAAGCGGCAATTGTATTTGAATACAACGTTCAGAAAACTGAAAGTGTATAATTCAACGGTGTCTAAACAAAAAGAGGATGAAACAATTCTTGGCCGTGCAGAATATGTAATGAGTGAATGGAAAGGATTGCTCAATGGAAATGTTTTGTATGAAGTAGGAGCAGGGCAGGAGCAGCGCAGGGATTATGCATTTTTAGAAGTGCCCGCCGGCCAGGGAGAATATGCCTGGATCGATTATAACAATGATGGCATTCAGCAATTGAATGAATTTGAATTGGCTGCTTTTCCTGACCAGGCAAAATTCATCCGGATATTTACGCCAACCAATGATTTTGTCAAAGCGAATTATATCACTTTTAATTATAGCCTGAATATCAGTCCGCGGTCTTTACTGGTATCACCGGACCTTAAAGGCTTTAAAAAATTCCTTTCACGAATCAGTTTGCTGACATCATTGCAAACAAATAAAAAATCAAGAGCAAGAGGAAGCTTTGAATTCAATCCTTTTAAATATAATATCAATGATACGTTCCTCATCATTTCCGGTACCACTTTGCTGAATACTTTTTCTTTCAATCGTTTCAGCAGTAAATGGGGATTCGATCTCAGTAATCTTCGTAACAATGGTAAATCGTTACTTACTTATGGATATGAAAGCCGTAAACTGAATGACTGGCTGATCAAATGGCGTTGGAATATCAGCAATGCCATTTCTGTATCAGTGAATGGAAAGAAAGGTTTGAATGCATTGTACACCCCGCAATTTGCCAACCGCAATTTCCAGCTTTCTATTTATAGTGTTGAACCCTTCCTGACCTATATCAAAGGAACTAAGTTTCGGATCATAACCAGTTATAAGTATGATAACAAAAGAAACCTGCCGTTGTATGGTGGTGAAAGATCTACATCGCATTCTATCAACATAGAATCGAAATATAATATTCTTCAAAGCACTTCTTTAACGGGAAAATTTATTTTTAATAATATCGATTATAAATTCCCGGCGAATACGACGGTGAGTTATATCATGCTGGATGGATTGTTGCCGGGCAAAAACTATCTCTGGTCATTTGGCTTATCAAAAAGATTGCTGAGTAATCTTGAATTGAATTTCCAGTATGATGGAAGAAAAGCAGGAACATCGAAGACGGTGCATATTGGAAGGGCGGCGATAACTGCTCTGTTCTAAGCCCACTCGTATATCATAATGATGTAAAATTTTCCATTCCCCTGAAGGGGAGAAACTTCAACTCTCCCCTTCAGGGGAGTAGGAAAATTTGCAAAAAATAATCATTGTGGGGGTCTACACATTGAACCTAAAGTGCATCACATCCCCATCCTTCACGATATATTCTTTTCCTTCAATTCTTAATTTACCAACTTCACGGCAGGCAGCTTCGGAACCATACTGAACAAAATCATCGTAGCTGATCACTTCGGCTTTGATAAATCCTTTTTCAAAATCGGTATGTATCACACCGGCGGCCAGCGGAGCTTTCCATCCTTCCTGTATCGTCCATGCTCTTACTTCCTGCACGCCGGCTGTGAAGTAAGTGAATAGTTTCAATAATTTATAAGCGGAATGTATCAGCCTGTCAAGCGCCGGCTCGGTCATTTTGTATTCATCCATGAATAATTTTTTATCATCTGCATTATCCATTTCAGCAATTTGCGATTCGATGGTATTATTCATGACGATCATTTCCGCATCTTCGTCTTTTATCGCCGTCTTCAATGCTTCGGAGAATTTATTACCGGTATGCATCGAAGCTTCATCTACATTGGCTACATATAAGATCGGTTTATCCGTCAATAAAAAAAGATCGGCGATCGCTGCTTTTTCTTCTTTGGAAAGATCGAGCTCACGAATGCTTTTTCCTTTTTCCAGGTGTTCCTTGCAACGGATCAACACTTCCAGTTCGGATTTCAGTTTTGGATCGACACGGGCCAGTTTTTCCGTCTTGGATATCTTTCTATCAACGGCATCAAGATCTTTTAACTGGAGTTCGGTATCGATTATTTCTTTATCGCTGACAGGATTGATAGCACCTTCATCCCGCAGGATATTCTCGTCTTCAAAACAACGTATCACATGAATGATCGCATCCACTTCACGGATATTGGCTAAAAATTTATTGCCCAATCCTTCGCCTTTGCTGGCACCACGAACGAGGCCGGCAATATCAACGATCTCGATCTGTGTCGGAACGATACGATCGGGATGAACCAATTCAGCCAGTTTATTTAATCTTGGATCAGGCACATCTACCAATCCTACATTCGGATCGATCGTGCAAAAGCGATAATTGCTTGCCTGTGCTTTAGCACTATTGCTTACCGCATTAAATAAAGTTGATTTGCCAACATTGGGTAATCCCACAATTCCTGCCTGTAAAGCCATATCTGTGTTTAAGGGTTGTCGTTTAAAATTTAACGTTCAGACTCCCGGTATTACCGGGCATTTTTTAAGGCCGCGAAGATATGCAAATAGCCTGTGTAAACTGTAATGAATCTCCTTAACTTCAGACTCCCAACTTTAAACTATAAACCTTAAACGAGGAACGTATATGGCTCTCAGCAGGATATGGTCGGCTTTTATAATCGTTGCGCTGCTTGTAGCAGGTATTAAATTTGTTTTTAATGATAGCAGGGATGATATTTTTGGCCGGATGGTTACCGGTACTGCAAAAGACGAATTCAAATATGCAGCTATTGGCGATGTAAGCAAATACGGCCGGCTGGCTATTGACAGTTTTGCAAAAGAAATGTTGCCCTATGGCTATAAAAAACAGGATAAGGTTGACGAGGAAACGAGATACCTTATAACAGATGATATAAAAGCGGATACAGTGCTGCAATTGCAGCGATCATTCCCTTCTTTAAGAGCAGTGGAGTATAGTTATGTGCTGGGGCGTAAACAAAAACCTATTGATGGCGTCATCGCTACCTGTAAAACGGCAGTAGAGATATGTATCGGATTGATCGGGATCATGGCACTTTTCATGGGCTTTATGAGTATTGCTGAAAAGGCGGGCGGCATTCGTTTCCTGTCAAGGATCGTTGGTCCTTTTTTCTCAAAACTTTTTCCCGATGTCCCTAAAGATCATCCGGCCCATGGTCATATGATGATGAATTTTAGTGCCAATATGCTGGGTCTTGATAATGCAGCTACGCCATTTGGTATAAAGGCCATGGAAAGCCTGCAGGAAATAAATCCTGATAAGACAAGAGCCAGTAATGCACAGGTCATGTTCCTCTGTCTTCATGCAGCCGGTCTTACATTGATACCAACGGCAGTTATTGCGGTAAGAGCTGCTACGGTTACTTCATCGGGAATAAGAGCCGCTAATCCAACTGATATTTTTCTTCCCTGCCTGATCGCAACATTTGTTGCCACTATTGCTGCAATGATCATTGTTGCGTTCAAACAAAGGATAAGATTATTTCAACCGGTGATACTGGCATGGCTGCTTGGCATTTCTGCAATTATTGCGGCATTGGTTTTATTCGTTGTATCGCTGACAACGGTAGGCATCAATCTTTTTTCGGAGCAATTGAGCACCGGCATGATATTGCTGATCTTTTTTTTGATCGTATTGGGAGGAGTATATAAAAGGATCGATGTGTTTAATGCTTTTATTGAAGGAGCCAAAGGCGGCTTTGAAACAGCAGTTAAGATCATTCCTTACCTGGTAGGAATGCTGGTAGCAATAAGCCTGTTGCGTACCAGCGGTACTTTTGATGTGATCATTGATGGTATCAAAAATTTGTTCGCAGCATTGGGTACTGATACAAAATTTGTGGATGGTTTGCCAACCGCCTTAGTAAAACCAATGAGCGGAAGCGGTGCAAGAGGTATGATGGTCGATACAATGAAAACATATGGCCCTGATAGTTTTGCCGGAAGATTAGCCTGTATTCTCCAGGGCAGCAGCGATACTACATTTTATGTGATAGCAGTTTATTTCGGTGCGGTAGGCGTTAAGAATACGAGATATTCTATTGGCACTATGTTACTGGCCGATCTTGTTGGTATCATTACTGCGATTGGGCTGGCCTATCTTTTCTTTGGGTAACAATAAAAAAAGCCACCCGTGAACGGATGGCTTTAACCGCAGATATAGTAATTATCAATAATTGGCAAAAACGGATAACTGTCGGGCTGAGGTAATAGCAGCAGCGGCAGCCGTTTTATTAAAAGCAGATTTCCATCCACCCCTGAAAACAAGCGTGTAGCTTCTTAATCTTGTGGGAGTAAGTATGGCGATGATATTTACCTGTCCTGCTTTAGTCAGGCTGTCTGTATTTTGCAGGTTGGAAGTGCTGCCGTTCAATCGCAGGAAGAAAGTATCTGTAACAGCGCTTGCATAAGGAATATAATCGGTCACTTCTGTCTCCCTTACATTGCTGAAGATCACTGCACCTCTTTTGGCTGAATAAATATCAAAACCTGTTGGAAGGGCTGTTGAGTTATAAACAAAATTGGCGAACCGTAACCTTGCAGTAGTGTCAGTAGGTATAACGATATTATTCACTACTATTTTCTTTTTAGGAGTTTGAATAGTATCGTAGGCGAAAATGGTATAATACTTTCCTGCCTGCAGGTTTTCGGCAAAAGATAAAGGCAACTGTGCTGATGTCAGCAGCGTATCTCTTATCAGGAATTCCCGAAATCCATTACCAACGCTGAAATTAGCGGGTGTAGACGGGAATATACCTCCGGTTGCAAGAGCTGCCCCTGTAACTGCACTGGCATCTACATATACATAATTCCGGGTACTGCCGACGATTGCATTATAAACCTGCACAAAAGATTTATCCGTGAAAGAAGTGTTCTCAAGCGACACATTTTTTCCTACTTCTTTATCGCAGGATACAGCAATGAAGGCAATCAGTGCCACAGCCCCACAGGTGTATATTATTTTTTTGAGTTTCATTGTAGTTAGTTTTCTTTTTTTAAAATTGGTTATGGTTTGGAAAACCAGGTTTCCAGCGTATGATAATTATTCCCCGGAGGATATGCCCCGATCGATAAAAGGGAAGGAATATTATACAAATACTCGGAATTATACCTTGGTCTTGCACGATAAACCAGTTTACCAAGATTGGTGGAATGAAGACTCGTTCCTGATGGCGGATTGAATCCTGCATATACCTGTAATCCTGTAGCCGGATCAAGATCTGTGTAATGGTAACGACGCATATCAGCCCATGTTACATGCACGCCCCATGCATATGTTGCGATATATTTCTGCAACATTATTCTTGTCAATGTTAATCCTGCAGGAGAAGCGGGAACAACATTTACATTAGCAAGGTAAGCTGCTTTGCTGGCCGGGGTAATTTCAAAACCAGTTGGAATCAGCGCTGTGTATTTGGTAGTAAGCATGTCAAAATTGAGGCTGATACCATTTACATAAGCTGCAAGAGCAGGTGTAGTAAGACCTTTACGCAAAAGCGCTTCGGCTAAAATGAATTGCATTTCAGAAGCTGTCATCACCGGCCATTCTGTTTCGTCCCTGAAAATATAACGGCCTGCCTGCGGATTAGGATAACTGGTTGAGCTATATGAACCACCCATAAAATTGAAAGGTTGATCCCTAACGGCTAATCCACTTGATCCCGACCATGGAGTGATACCATGATAAACAAGCGGGCCACCATAGAAAAGAATATTTGAATCTTCTCTTAACATATAAGGACGTCTTGGATCAGCAGCACCGGTAAAGGCCCCGGAATTAGCGCCATTCATCAGCGTAGCTATATAAGCAGACTGCCTGATACCAAATGTTGCACTGTTCACATTCGCCCTTACGTTACCAAAATAATTCGATGTGCCTGTTATACCTGTATTCTGAAATTTGCAGGTAATATTATCGGCATTGACTGCGCAGGAACGACTGGAATAATAGATAACTGAATCGGCATTGTAAATGATCTTATTGGTCAAAAGCGAAAAAGAACGGGCCAAAATACCATATACAAATTTCTTCCAGCGATCGAGGTTGCCGCCATTAAAATAGAAATCGCTGGCAGCAAAAGCAGTTGGATTCATTCCTCCGCCGGTCCTGCCTAAATAATCCAATGCCCTGTGGCAAATAGCACGAACCGAATCATATGATTCTGACTGCTGCTCATAAGTGAATTGCTGCAGGCTTGTATTGAAAGCTTGTCTTAATATAAGTTCGCCATATTCATTGGCACTCTCATACAAACTCCAGGCTCTTAATGCCCAGGCTGCGCCAACAAAATCCCATTTTTGTTCTTCTTCCCCCCATTCAGTGACACGGTTCAGGTTTTGGCCCATACCATAATAATGTGCTCCCCACATGGAGCCCAGGTTATCACTGGCACCTACTGTACCACCCATCTGGTCATAGTTAGTGGCATTGGCCGCTGTTGTTGATACGGCTGATGCTGTGGTAGAAAAAGTGCCCCAATACTGGATATAACGTCCGATCAGTAATGCATCGCCGGCCAAACCATAAGCACTACCTGCGGCTGAAGAACTGCCTGTGATGCTTCCTATAAGGCTGGGGAATATTTGCTCGACGGGCTGTCTTACGGCGGCATTCGGGTTAGCATATGCTTCATCTATTTGCTTACTGCAGGAACTGATCATGATCGTTCCCAGCAGCGTGGATGCAAGCAAGTATCTTAAATTATGTTTCATATCAAATTTCTTTTACAATTATTTAAAAGTTGCTTTAATACCAAAGTTCAATGATGTTGGAGTAGGGAGGTTACCAAAATCAAATCCCATTCCGCCTACACCATTCGCAGAAGCTGTATTTCCACTGGTGGAAGGATCAGCACCACGATAGTTCGTCATTAAGAACAGGTCATTACCTGTAAGGAATACGCTGAGTGAACTGACAAACTTCATACCTGACAACATCCTTTGTGGCAGGGTATAGTTGAGTGTAATATCTCTTAACCTGAAATAGTTCACATCTTTCTCAACAAATTCTTCTTCCGGTAAACCTGTATAGAATGTCTGCTGGAAATAAGGAACTATGGTAAGGGTATTGACAGTAGGATTAGCAGAGTTCTCTTTACCATCCTGTAAGATACCGTCAACAACTCTTGGTCTCGTCCTGTCGGCCGTTCTTTGGCTTTTGCCGGCCAGTGTCAGGTACATTTCTGTTGCATTGAATACATCGCCACCTACTTTAAGATCGAACAGGCAGCTTAAGCTCCAGTTCTTGTAACGGAAACTGTTCAGCATACCTAATGTAAAGTCAGGCATCCTGTCGCCGATAACGGTAAAGGTTCCTTCCACTACAGGTAAACCGGTTAATGGGCTGATTAAAATTCTGCCCTGGTTATTTCTTTGATAATGGAAACCGGTGATAGTGGTGGCGGGCATACCGCGGATCATACCACCTCTTGCATTACCGTACAACCATGTATCGGCAATATATGATTCATAAGCGATCGCTTCGGGAAGTGACAATATCTCGCTCCACATATGGTTGAAATTGAAACGCATGTTCCAGTTGAAATCTTTTTTCTTGATAGCATTATAATCAGCTACGATCTCAATACCCTCATTTCTTGATTCAGCTGCATTCTGCGTATTCAATATGAAACCTGTAGCATAGCTTGCCCTGAACTGGTTCTGGATCTGGTCTGTGCAATGAGTATTATAATAAGAGAAATCAAAAGATAAACGGCTCTTAAATAACCTGATCTCCGTTCCAACCTCGAAGGTCTCTTGTCTTTCCGGTTTCAGGTTAGGGTTGTTATTGTCGAAGCCATAAGAATAAATAGGACCAACAGCACTGCTCGTAAAGTTGTTTACGAATACAGACTGGTTCTTGTAAGGATCCGGGGCCCTTGCCGTATTTGCTCTTGAACCCCTGAGTTTCCAGTAAGTCAGGAATTCATTTTTGAGTTTAGGAAAGATATCAGATAAGATGAGGCTTATACTCATGCTCGGATAATCATAATGCCTGTTAGCTTTCGGGAAAAGAGAAGACTCTTCGAAGCGATGTGTGTAGGTTAGGAAGGCAACATTTTTATAGTTAACAGAAACTTCGCCGAAATAAGCAACCTGGCGATAGATGTACCTGTTGAATTGTCCGAAGTTGTTTCTTAACAATCTCACCCTTGTATTGGCAGAAGTAATACTGCTGTCAGTACGCGGGCCTACTACCTGGTCGAAATTCTTATCGGTTACAACAACAGGAGCAGAAAGACGAACGCCTGTTTTCCTGTCGATGACCATAAACATTCTTCCGTCAAGACCGATAGAATCAACAAGACCTGTTCCGAAAATAGAGAACATTTCTGTTTCATAATTCTGCCACATCGTTCCTACCATTACACGGGTATTGAATTTCCCAAAACTTTTCTTGACCGTAGCAGTGATGGTATGGTTATAGCCATAATAATTTCTCCAGTAATTATCCAGTTGTCCTCTTTGTGCTTTTGTACTAAGGCTTGACAAAGGATGATAGAAGGTATAACCTGTGCTTTCATACGTATCATATCCAAAACGGCCGTTTACACTGAGCCATTTGAATGGAGTAAGGTTGATACCACCGGTGGTGATCATCCTTTTTGTCTCATCAAAGCTATGATTGCGGAGCGTATTGTAAAGAGGGTTATCGATCTCTGCATTGGGGTCAGAAGAAAAAACATTCAGTTTGTTGCCATCGGCATCTTCATAAGAAGAGATATCTCTTGTAACAGGCCATGTATATAATCCCAGTAAATAACCACCGGCGCTTCTCAGCGGCTTGTGATTCTTGGAAGATATATATTGGAAAGAAGGAGTGATCTCTATCCATTTATTGATCTTGGTTGTATTGGTCACCCTTACATTATAACGTTTGTATTCGTTCTCCGGAACAACACCTTTATTAGTGAAATAAGAACCGCTTACTTTGAATCCTACGTTTTTAAAACCGATATCTGCACCAATATTATGTGTCATGGAAAAACCGTTTCGGAAGAACTTATCGATATTATTGAACTTCTGAACATTGGCGGGATATCTTGGTCCGAAATGGCTGAAAGCGGTTGTACTGAATATATTACCGGGCACTCCGCTTGTTCCTGGCTGAAAATCATCATTCAGATCAGCAAAACGGGTGATCTGCTGAACACGAAAACTATTATCATAAGAAAAACTGATCTTATTAGCAGTAGCTTTTTTCGTAGAGATAACGATAGCGCCTGCACTGGCCTGGCTGCCATAAAGCGCTGTTGCTTCAGGACCTTTTAATACCGTTATTGATTCAATATCATTTGGATTAAGATCGGCGATACGGTTGGTATAATCATTATTCCTGTTGGGCCTGTCTGAAGCCAAACCAAGACCCGTACCACCATTTGAAGTTTCGTTGATCGTTGAGTTATCGAGAATGATACCATCAATAATGAAAAGAGGCTGGTTATTTCCTGTTAAGGAATTAAATCCTCTTAATACGATCGAAGAGGAAGCACCTGCCTGGCCCGTGCTGGGTGTAATGGTCAAACCCGCTACACGGCCCTGCAAACTATTGAGAAAATTCTCACGTTGCGTCTCTGCTACATCTTTACCACTTACACCTTGTGTTGCAAATCCTAACTCCCGCGGAGATCTTTTTTGATCCATCGCTGTTACTACTACTTCGCCCATTGTATTGTCGGCTACTTTCAGAGTAATACCAACAGTTTCGCCACTGCCGGGTTTTGTCTCTGTGGTCTCGTAACCAACGTGAGTGACCTGTAATGTTTCACCGGGGTTAACTTTAATGCTGAACTTTCCGTTAGCATCCGTTTGAGCTACCTTACGGGTTCCTTTTACTCTAACCGTAACACCAGCCAATGGTGTTTTATTGTCATCAGAGACAATCGTACCGGTAACGGTTCTTTCCTGCGCCTGTACAACAGACGGAAGTAAAACCAGCACCAGTAAGAAAGCAAAGAACAATTGGAAAATTTTTCTCATAGCTGTTTTTTTTAGTTATATATTTTAAATAAGCAGTTCCAAATTTTTATAACACTTCAATTCCTGCATCCACGTAAGGCTGTAAAGCGGGATCCCCCGGTTCCAGTTCAGTGATCAATGTGTCGATCTCTCCCAATCCGCAAACCTGTATCGGTTGTACGGTACTTACTTTTTCTGCGATGGAAAGGCACACTACTTTTTTACAAGATTCGATCATCGCTTTTTTCAACTGAACGACTTCCCAATCATTATCTGTGATACCATGCTGGACATCGATAGCATTGGTACCAAGGAAACAGAGATCAGCTTTTACAGATCTTATTTTGGCAATGGCTTCGGAGCCGACAGTTATTTTTGAATTTTTTGAGATTTTATCACCGATCAGTATCACTTCTACATTCGGGTGATGCATATATTCCAGCACAGCAGGTATACTTCCTGAAATAAAAGTTGCTTTTAGTTGCGGGGGAAGTGAACGGGCCATTTCAATGATCGTAGTGCCGCCACTCGTCAGGATGAACATACCATTGCTGATAAGATTAATGGCTTTTTGTGCAATGATCTTCTTCTGGTTCTGTGAATAAACACCATTGACCGGGAAATGAACATGATTAAATGAATGGGATAAAGCCCCTCCATGAACTTTTATCACTTTACCTTCTTCAGCAAGTTCCAGCAGGTCACGACGGATCGTATCCTCCGATACATGTATCTCAGCACTCAGCGATGAAGAGAGCACTTTATTATGAAGGTTTACCTGATGCAGTATATAGGCTTGTCTTTCCTTCTTAAGCATTCGTTAGTTTTTGGCGACTAAATGTAAGTCAAATTACCGCACAAAAACGCAGAAACCAGAAAATATTTGCAGAATGTGAATTGTTGGGGGATAGCGGTATCTATTGTGTATCAAGTACAAAGTTGTTTTTTGTTTAAGGTTTCAGGTTTCTCGTTTCAGGTTGGGTCGTTGCTATTCGGAAAAGCTTTATTGATATCACGATAACCTGAAACGAGAAACCTGAAACCTTAAACTAATAAAAAAACCCGCTCCATAATGAAGCAGGCTTTCCATATCCATAGAGAAAATTATTTTCCAAAAGTAAACCTGGCTGTAAGTCCGATAGCAGCCGGTTCAAAATTGATATCATTTACAATATTCAGTTCGGGTTTCCAGTCGAGCGAAAGATTCAAAGGAACATTGGTGAATTTATAATCAAGACCAATAACACCCTGTGCACCGATATTGGGATCGGTTGTTGTTTTGTTGGTTGCCGTATTCGTTGTTTTTACAAAACCAAGATAACCGCCAACACCATAATAATACTGCAGGCCGGCAGGAGCAAGCGGCTTATGGAATTCAAGCATGGCTCCCAATGCAAGCGGATCACCAAAAGAAAAATAAGCTTCGATAGCTGTTTTATCGCTGATGAATTGTTTGAAGGAAATGGAATTGTTAACCATCGCAGCAGAACTGCTGAGGCGAACACCCAATGCGGTTTTATAATCCTGTGCCGATGCACTTGAAGCAATGGCGATGGCTACTAAGGAGGCAACTACTATTTTTTTCATGGTGATTTTATTTAGTCTACCACGTAAACGAAAAATAGTGCCAAGGAGGTCTAAATGAAATGCAAAAACTGGAAAACGATTCTGGATGCTGGATACTTGTTGCTTGAAATGATAAGCCGTTGTGATTTCATTAACTCATAAATATTATAGTAAGTAAGAAAAGATCTTTCTGGTTTGAATGGCGAGTAACCAGCATCCAGTATCCAGAATCTACTCAAATAATTCAAGCTTCGTCTTCGGCCTGCGGTTCTCCAGCCACCGAAAATTCGTGAGCCGCATTTCCTGTGGAGTTTTTTGTTGGATCGGCCAGATCGTGCCCGTTACACTACTGCGGAATACTACCTTTTCTAATTCGTCTTTGACAAAATAGATATCTATGATATCGCATTTGGATTCATTGATCCCGGTATAAGCGCTGTCCTCATCCTGTATATAATAGATACATTCGGCAAAACCGGCGGCCCGCACCGAATCAATAGAACCATTGGTAAAATAACCATCCATTCTTGTTGATTTGATCTGGTTATAAACTTCAGGGTCAAGCCTGTTCACCATAAAACTATTCTCAAACACTTCCAGCCGGTCTGCTTTTTTGTTTTTGGTAAAAACGAATATTGTGTCGCCGGTGATCTGGCTGTTCTGCGCCCATACAACAGGATCCTGGTATAACCGGAATATGGAATCTTTAAAAGAATAAAATACACTGTCGCCCACTGCCTGCAATGAATCCGAAAAAATGCGGACATGACGGTAAGCTTCGAAATAACGGTTCGTACTGTCTTTTGTATTTTCAACAGTGACGACTTTCGTTCCTTTCACTGTATCTTTTATAATAGAATCTTTTGCACCATACAGATCGGTGAGCCGGGCAGAGAATAAAGTATCGGCTGTAATATATATGGAGTCATTCTCCTGCTTTATTATCATTAACGGCTTATTGGTAGCCAGCGTTCTTTCATTCTTTGTATCCTGGAAGATTATTCCTGCTATTATAGTATGTCCTTCGACCGAATCGGTTACAACAGCATTGCCTTTTAATATTACGATCCCGCTACTGTCGTCTGAAGTTATATTGTCTGCAGTGTACCGGCGCGGGCCGTCCTTTACAATTGGCCGCTGGCCAAATTCGGCTTTCTTTGTTGCGAGGTTATAATAACCATCTTTTGTTTCGATGGTTCGTCCGCTGCTGTCTTTAATAAGTGTATAAGCAATGAACCTTGCTATCTGCGATTCTGTATTATATAATAAAGAACTCGTTCGTATCGTATAAGCCGGATCGATCAATACAACATCTTCTATAAAATAAACATCCCGCAGGTCGGCATAATAATATCCTTCTTTACTGGTCAGTACTGTTTTTTTATTGACCACTTTTCCGCCATGCGTGTACGTGCCGATATTGGTGGTCATATCATATACAAGATCGGGTGTTGACAATTCGCCTTTCCCGTCAGTCAATCGTACGGAGCCATCGAGATAGGCGATCTTTTTATCGATCAGGTAACGAAGATGCCTTGCATAAACATTGGCCGTGTCTGCATCATTGATATGAACATTGCCCCAGGCTTCGAATATTCCTGTTTTGTTATTGATAATACAACTGTCGCAATAAAAAAGAGAAGTTCCCTGTTTGAGTCGTACACCACCTGCCAGTATTTGCAATTGTGTTGAATCGTTGGGTTTTAAAAATTCCAGTTTCCTTGCAGCGAGTATTTCAATAGTGGTCATTGTATCAGCGGGCCCTGATACAGGATTGGCAGGAGCCGGTATCACCTGCGCCGATAGAACAACAGGACCTGCAAGAAAACCCGCCAGTAAAAAGCAATAAAAATATTTCAGGTGACGCATTATTTTGTTTTCCCTACTTGGGCAATGTATCTTTTGGCAGAGGCGAAGTTATTGGCCCCGTTTTATCTTTTTTGCCAAAGATGGACAAATTAACGTAGCGTTTAGGATGTGCCCGCAGATCATCCATCAGTATCTCGGCAGCAAGAATGGCATTGTTCAGCCGGTTATAGATCGACCTGTCATTTATCAAAGCTCCGAGTGTGCCATCACCATTCTTAATCCTGTTGGCAACGGTTTTTAATGTGCTGATCGTTGAGTTCAATGAATCAATGGTGGGCTGAAGTTCCAGTGCAGCAAGTTTTTCAGAAGCCGTTTTAGCATTGTTGATCGTAGCCGCTATATTCTCTGTATTCTTTTTTAATTCTGCAGTGATCTCCTGTGTATTGTTCAGTGTTTTGGCCAATGGCCCGGTTTGGTTATCCAGCAAACCATTCAATGAACTCGAAGCCCTGTTGAGGTTGGCCAATGTTTGTTCGATATTATTCCTGTTGCCGGGACCTAAAACTTTATTGACATTACCCAGTACAATACTCAATGTATCGAGTGAACTTCGCACTTTGGCAAGGGTAGGTGTCAGTTGTCCTTTCACAACATCAAGGATACTGCTGTCGATCCTTGTCGATAGAGTGTCGCCCGGTTTTAGAAAAATCCTTGACCCGCCTTTTTCAATAACGATATAAGAGGATCCAACCAACGGCGCTGATATCAATGCCTTTGAATCTTTGGGAATATTAATATCCTGTGTAAGGTTGATGGTAGCAACGATGCCGGACATGTCTTTATCTAATACATCAATTTTGTACACACTCCCGATCACATACCCGTTGATCTTTACTTCATTTGATTTTGATAAAGAACCAAGATCATTAAAGACAGCATAGATCTTCTTCCTTTTATTAAAAACATCTTTGCCTTTAAGAAAATTGAAGCCAAGAATAAGTGCCGTAAGAGAAAAAATGGTCAGTATCCCTACTTTAGTTTCATTACTGATCTTCATGCGATTGTATTTGGATAATACCGGTGGCTTTAAGGCGGCAAATTAGCTAATTATTCGGAGAGTTAATTGGGAATTGGTAATTAGTAAGTAGGAATTAGCTCCTATGCCTGAAAAGGTCTTCATCTGTGCAAATATTACCCCAAAATTTGCAGGAGGAAAAACTATTGAGAGCCAAATATCCAATTCCAAATTCCCAGTACCTGTTGGTTACTCAGCATTCGCCTTCTGTTCGTATTTCCCTTTATATACTTTGAAAGCGGCCATGATATTATTGACCACCTCTTCCTGGCCTTTCTCACTATTGAGGTATTCTTCTTCTTCTTTATTGGAAATAAAACCGATCTCTACCAGCACGCTTGGCATACCTGTAGCCTGCAATACCCAGATACCTCTTTCATTTCTTTGTTTTACTCCGCGATCCACCCTGCCTGCTTTTACAAATTCCTGCTGGATAAGATCGGCCAGTGTCAAACTCTTCCTGAAATAATTTTGAGCATATACAAGCATCCTCGCTTTTTCTGCAGGATCGGTTGGATCGGGCAATGTTAACACAGATGCAGAATCCGTTTCACTGGATAATTCATCATAATATTCAGTATTCTTTGAAAGGGATTTGATCTTATCATCATTCTTACTCACGGCCCAAACATATGTTTCAGTGCCTTTGGGTTTATTCTCTATCCAATACGTTTCATATACCGGCACTTTCACCGTCTTGGTCACCCATTTCTTTTTCACTTTTACTTTTTTGGTAGCAGTGGTGTAATGAGATATCTTTTTTCCATACCAGCCACCCGGCGCACGGCCTGCACTGTTACAATGCACAGCAATGAACAGATCGCCTTTCGATTGATTGGCAAGATCTGCCCTGTATAATAAGGCGGCATCTTTATTTTGTTTACTTCCCGGCAATACATCTGTTGTGCGGGTGTAAATGATCTTGATATCCTCGTATTCTTTTTCAAATGCGGCGCCCAGTTTCAGGGATACAGAAAGGCTGACATGAGCTTCATGCGAATAAGTTCCGGGTGCACCGGGGTCGAGGCCACCATGACCGGGATCAATGATAACGGTCTTTATTTTTTTTGGAAGCCCCGCAGGTTTGTTCTCAAATCCTGCAAGAAAAACGAGCAATGCAAATGCCGCAATGGCTATTAAGGTCTTTTTCATCGGGATTCAAACTATTATATACAAAGATAGAATTATAAAATAAAATATGAAAAGAATCGTAATTGGGAATTAGGAATTGGGAATCAATGTCGTTGAATTAGCAAACCATCAAGATAAAGTATTCAATTCCCAAACCTTAAAGTCTTTTAACATTTGCCAAGCGATTAAACTTTGCATTCTTCTTAAAATCTATATTTATATATAAAATCCCCCTAGAGGGGGGATTCAATTTTAGAAAAAGTGAATTAGTATTAGCGTTATATCACACAACAGCAGCACTAAGCTAATAACCACATGAGCGAATAAAAGTCGCTCCGGCGCAAGGTTTCCAAAGACCCTTGCGCCTTTTTCTTCCGGCGAATCTTTGTTTTTTGCCATAGATATATTACCTCCGCTAATTGGACTATGTTATTTTAATTTTGTTGATGTTCCCTTTTTCTTTTAACAAATCCCTATGAAAACTTGTCTATTTCACTCTTGACTGCAAATCTGTAATCAGGTTATCGTATTTACGAAGTATCCTATCCCATTCCCGAAAGGCATCATCATTCTTGCCGGTTTTATCAAGGAACGAAATCTCACTCACCAACTTGACCTTATAACCGTTTACATCGCTTTTGACAATAAACCTGGTTCTGACGGTAGATGAATTAAAGACTCTTACAGCCCATGCGGTACGCAGATAAGATGTTTCCTTGTCAGTTAGCTCAATCACGTCAAAATAGGAAAGAATGATGTTATTAAGCGTCTTCCAGGATTCTGTACTGAGAGATTCTACTTTGAGCGTCACATCAACATTGGCAACTTGGGTAGTAGTGGAAGAGGTATGGGCTTCGTCTACTTCTAGTTTTATAAAATCTTTCTCCGGGAACGAGTCTCCTTTTTTATTGCAATAATTTTTCTCGACCGTAACAAAACCAACCTTCGTAATTTTTACGTTTGCGCAATTCCCTTTCTGTACAGTTACTTTTGTTTTACCGTTACCGACCAGCACTCCATCAACAAATATTTTTGCATCTTGCTCCGAACAGGAGATTTCTACCTTTTCCGACCCGACTATAAAGGATGTAGTCATTGCTGCTATGAGCAACAGAGTTATTAGTGATTTCATTTTGATTGTTTTAAATTTTGTATAATAATTATGCAGTTATTGCGCTGTGTTTTAGAGAATCAAGTCGCTTCTGCTTTGTCTGTTCGATTATATTAACAAACTCATGGACTTTATCTCTTTTCAATCCAGTAAGCGATATATACATTTTCATGCTAGGAGAAGAAATTATCATCCTAGTATTCCTTAATAAGAAAAATAGTATAAAGAAAACTGCTGCGACTATTGCGAGTGGGGCGGTATATTCATTAGCATTAGTGCTGTTCATATTAACCGCTCCCGCTCCAAGCACAATAGCTAATAACAGTAATAAAATGTAGGAGGTACGTCTACTTTCACAAGATGTAATGTGTTCAAGCATGATACTCTGTTGAACCGCTTTAGAATAATTACTCTTTTCGTTCCAAATTCGATGTGTTGTAAGGGTTACATACTTTGTTGGTTGGGATACAATTGTTTCGTCAGGAAATAATGATAACATGGCATAAGGTGTTGTATCGGTCTAAGTTCCTGGACTGATGGCGGCAAATAAAAAGGCGTGGAACTTATTAGCTACCTGTGAGAAAGGCACTGGTATGCCCACAACCCAGAATAGCAAAAGCCCACGCCGTTTAACGTGAGCGTTTTACTTCATTCTGTGGTTGTGAAAAAATTACCAGTTTTATCTCAACAGAAATCAGCTAAACGCCAAAAATTATGTCATACCAAAAATAAGGATTGATGGTAACACATACGAAAGGGTTGTCTTTTGGCTGAATTTCCCACATTTTATGTATTTTTTGATTACCTACTACTGCAAATACCACCATGAAAGTTTTCAAGCCAGGCAAAAGATTTGAATATCATGAGTATGATTTATTATTGAATAAACTACCTGCGAATGTAGCTTCAGAATTATTTCCGTTGCGATTAAATCAAAATCTTTCAAAGGAAGATTTTGATAATTTTCGGACTGGTATTGACGAGGGAATAAATAAGCTGTATGCCTCTCTCAATATTTCTGTAGGCAGTGGTATAATACTTGAGCCTGGAGACAATATTTATGAATTTTATCTTTCTTATACGATAATCTTTTTTGACCCTAATAAGATTGAATTTTTTCTGGATTATCAAAACAAACTTTCTTTTCCAGGGTTTAATTTTTTCGGTAGATTAGAACACATCGTTTATGACATCATCAAGGGGATAAAAATTATCGACACAACCGACAAGCAAAAAATATTAATACAATGGATTAAAGACAATAAAAGTAAAAAGAGAGGGAAAAAAGAGAAAATACATCTTGAATGGAATAAAGATTGTTTTAAAGAACTAGGAAAGTTATCATGGCGATTATACACCGAAAAATTTACGGCTAAAAAAAAGGATTTTGAAAAGGTATTTACAAATAAAATTAAAATAAGATGGAAGGAAGATTGCAAGTATTTGTGCTATCTTCTTTATAAACTTCGACAATATAAAAAACCACTTTTTAAAGCAAGTGAAGGTAAAGGCCATTATGTCGCAGCATCGCTTTATTTTGACGAGGTTTCAGGAAAACTCGTCAATGAAAATTATATCTCAGATACAATCCATAGGTTAGTTAAGAGAAAGAAATCGAAGCCAAGCCCACAAATGAATTCCCTGGATTTAATGCTGAAACAAGTATTCCCCAATAAAGAGACAAAGGCCAAGCATTAACGAGGATTCTCCTTTATTCATTGGCCCATCATGTACAATTTAGAATTTAGTGTCAGGGATTTTACGTTACGCTTAAAAAAGTTTTAAATCACTACGTGATTTAAATTTTTACAAATTATCTGTTTAACAAATTTTCAACTGGAGAAAATTATGAGAATAAAACTCTATGAATTTTCTTCGACCTAAAATCAGCAATATGATACAAGATTCAACGTAGAGGTTATTAAACAAAAAACCCCTCTCGATTGGAAGCCGGGAAGGGAGTTTTCTGTTCGGAGCGAAACAATATTTCACTCTTATCTGACAGTAAAGTTAGATAAGGTTTAGCACTAATCAAAACCTTATGAACCCCTTTTTAGAGGAAGCTTATGAGCGACCTCTCAACACTAAGTCAAACAACGATTTCAGGGAAAATTGTTTAAATGCTTTAATTGAGACGATAGAAAACCAAGACTTCGTTGAAGAAAATACAATAAAGAAAACCGGCAAGGAATTTACACGCAAGACAAGGCTAACATTCCGAAATCTTGTCACATTTATCAGTCAAAGCATTACTGGTTCTGTTCAGCGAGAACTGAATAAATTCTTTCAAAAAGTTTATAATGACGAGTTTATTCCCCAAGTGATCTCAAAGAGTGCGTTCACACATGCCAGGGCTAAACTTCGCCATGAAGCTTTTATCCGAATGAACCAGATTGTAGTTGATGCATTCTATGCCAATGCGAACTACAAGACCTGGAAGGGATTCCGGGTGCTTGCTATTGACGGTTCTTCACTTATTCTACCTCGTCACCCATCGGTAGTAAAAGAATTTGGCATGAGCAAATTCGGGCCTCTTGCAAAAAAGGAAGGTGGGCGGTCTCGGTCAATCGCACGAATAAGCCTCCTTCATGATGTACTTAACGGAATAACCTTAAATGCAGAAATTGACAGCTTTAAAGTTGGCGAAAGAGAACTCGGAAGGCGACTGTGGCCTCATATAAAGCCAAGAAAAGACTTATTGCTTCTTGACAGAGGTTATCCAAGTTTTTCCCTCTTTTTCGAATTAAATCAACTTGGAATTGATTACTGTGTCCGGATGACGGATGACTGGTATACGGAGATTAACAAAATGGCCAATGATAAGGATACAGACAAGATTGTAACCTTTAAAATTGTCAATAAGAATGACAGAACAAGACTTATTGAAAAATATGGAGACAAGGAGTTGGAAGTTACGTGTAGGCTGATAATAACAATGCTGCCAAATGGAGATAGAGTCGTAATGTGTACTTCACTCCTTGATGAGAAATTATATTCATACGAGAATTTTTATGAAGTCTATCATTCGAGATGGGGCATAGAAGAGAAGCTAAAACTATACAAGTGCAGAATCGGTATGGAAATATTCTCCGGCAAGACAGCTAATGCAATTCGCCAGGATTTCTTTGCAAAGATTTTCATGGCTACCGTTGCTGCGGTCATGCAGTTTCCAGTACAAGAACAAGTCAAGAAACCATCTTCTCATAAAAGCAAGAAGCATTTATACCAAATCAACACAACCAACGCTGTCGCCAAAATCAAGGAATTTATGAGCAGTATTTTACTTAAAAAGATAGTTAGAAGGGTTATTCAAGCTTTTGATGATTTACTACAAAGAAATCTTGAAATTGTCAGATTAAAAAGGGCTGTTCCCAGAGGCAATATTAAGCGTCAGCCACCTGGAATGGCGTATAAGAATATTTAAGTTGATTGTGGCATTCAATGATAATATTACCTTAGCTGTATTAAAATTTAAAGCTTTAAAGAATGAAACACTATTTAGACTTCATAGACATGCAGGGAAGAGAGGTTTATATTGCAGCAGAAGATATTATTGCCATTTTTAATGCTGGTCAAGATACATGCTCAATTGTGTGTGGCGGCCTCCCTGGCCCTATAATAGTAAAGCAAAGTCACAAAGAAGTCTTTAAGCAATTAGAGAATAAAAAAATGGGGAAATGGATTGGGCCGACTGCACCACTATAATTAAGAATTACCAAATTCTAAATAAAAAAAAGAAATTGTATGTCTAGTTTTTATGATATGGCTGCCCCATATTATAGGTGGAAAATTAAGGTGAATGGAAAGGAATATACGGGAGTATTTATCACTTTCTCTGTTTCTAATCCTCAAAACCGAATTCTATCAGCAGAGTACCCTTTAGCGGGAAATTTTCAATACGCTTTTTGTCCAGCAATGTATATGCAAAAATTCGCCTCACTTCAGCAACCGTTTTTAGAAATACCCGATTTTCTTCTGCTTTTCAACAGAGAAGATTTACAGGAACTAACAGCTATTTATATATAATGATACAAAAAGATTATTAAGACCACTGCCTGATGCGGGAATAGAAATTGTAAGCAAACCATCGGCTTCCGCTCCGCTCAGTACTCCTGCAAAATCTGTGTCATTACAGCCTCTGGAGTAATGTATAATATCTTCCTCCTTACGCAAATCTGCCGCATTAATTGGGCTCTTCTTACGAAGTACTCGAATAATTGCAAATAGTAATTGCAATCTGGAAATTTCAGAATTCATATGTTTACTTTTTAAATTAAAAAAAAGCCCAAACTGGCTTATAGCCAATTTGGGCTAATTCAACGACATTGAATTGGGAATTCTGAATTAGGCTTTATGATCGAATAGTCAATTGTTATTCCGGGATGAAAGAAAAATAAAAGATTGAAGACCCAATTCCGAATTCCGAATTCCTAATTCCCAATTCCTTAATTAACGACCCCGGCGTTCTTTCTCTTCCACAGCATTTAACAATGCTGATACATCTTTTCCGGCAGGTCTTTTATTATTGGCTTCTTCATTTTGACCTGAACTCATTTGTTGTTTTTCTATCCATGAGATATAACTCTTCACTGCTTTGATGATACAATCGGCTGTTTCATGCTGACCTTCTTTACTGTTGAGGTAATCTTCTTCTTCACGGTTAGTGATATACCCGGTTTCTACCAGTATGCTCGGCATCGCCGTAGCCTGCAATACCCAAATACCAACCTGGCGCTGTCTTACATCCCTGTCCACACGACCTACTTTACCAAATTCATCCTGCACAAAACCGGCCAGCGTAGTACTGCGTTTGAAATATTGTTTTGTTTTTAATAATGATAAAGCGATAAACTCCGGTGCATTCGGGTCGATATCGCCATAGCTTGTCTTAAAATTCTCTTCCTGCATCATCGGGGCATTTTCACGAACGGCTAATTCTTTATCATCGTTCTTATGAGCGCCGCAGATATACGTTTCAGCGCCCTTTGCCGGATTAGGAGTTGTATAGGTACGATAGATGGGAACCTTCTTCGTTTTCTTCTTTTTCTTTTTTCCTTTGCCTTCATAATAAGTAACGTTCTTGTAGCCGGTTACTTCAGAATGACGTTTCGCAACAGCGGCATTGACATGAATGCAAATAAAAAGGTCGCCCTTATTTTCATTGGCGATCTCGGCCCGGCGATGAATAGCTGTTATTTTTTCTGTAGGTCTTGATTCGATGATCTTTATTTCAGGAAGTTCATCCTTGAATTTTTTTACCAGCTCTTTTGAAATGGCCAGGCAAATATCATCTTCCCATGAATAAACTCCTTTGGCGCCGTTATGACCGCCATTGGCCATTACACCATGACCGGCATCCACAATGATCGTACGGATCACTTTTTGTTTATTTTTTTTAGCTGCATTGTCTTTGTTAAAAGAAAAAGCAGCAATACTGAATGCAGTAAGGATGAAAATGGAAAGGGTTCGTTTGACCATGGCTTTTCAATTGTTTTAATGGGTTGGCTTGAAAAATTTCCCGCAAAGACGCTAAGTTGCAAAGAAAATCAGGCTTAAAATTATTCGTTGCTTCGCTGCGCCGTTGCGAGAGATCCGATTCTTTACCGAATCTTCACAAAATGTTTAGCTTCTTTCATAGCAGTCCTTTGCATAAAGAATTACATTTGCCGGACACCTGATGAAACAACTGTACAAATTTAGGCCAAACATTTTTTTTCAGGGGATACTTACCGTTGTCTTGCTATGCACTTTAACGTGCAAAGCAGAGGCAAAACATATTCATGCACCGGATTTTCGCAGTCCTTTAACAGTACAGCAGGATACAACGAAGCCCATTCTCCGAACCGACAGTTCAAAACTTCGCATCAGCGGCGATACAACCCAATTGCTGGTATTAGATACATTACCCAAAACAAGAACCGATACTTTCTCATTAAAAATATCGAAGGATTCGCTCGATGCACCACTGAAGTATGCTGCAGAAGATTCTGCCGTTGTATTGATAAAGGACAAAAAAATAATACTCTACGGTAAAACAAAAACAGAATATAAAGACATCGTATTAACAGCCCCGAAAGTGGAAGTGGACCAGTCAACACAAATAGTAACGGCTGTAAACAGTAAAGACAGTACCGGTGAAATAATGGAAGTAGCACATTTTAAAAGCGGCGAGAGTGAATTTACAAGCGATACGATCAAATATAATTTTAAAACACAGATCGGCTTAACGAAGAACACATTTACATCGCAGGGCGAATTGCAGGTACATGGCGACGAGGTAAAAAAAGTAAATGAGAATACTACTTTTATAAGGAAAGCAAGATTCACAACCTGTAATCTCGATGATCCCCACTTTGCATTTGTAACCCCGCGGATGAAGGTCATCAATAAAAAATTGGCTATATCCGGTCCGGCGCATCCCGAATTTGAAGGAGTTCCTGTTCCCATTTATTTGCCATTCGGTTTTTATCCATTGAGCCAGGGCCGTCATTCAGGATTACTGCCGCCGCAATTTGCCACCAATGAGCAATTCGGCCTTGGCCTGGAAGGACTCGGTTATTATAAAGTGATCAGCAATTACTGGGATGTAAAATTCTATGGTAATATTTATTCTTATGGTGGCTGGAACGTTAATGTGACGCCGACTTACAGAAAAAGATACCGCTATAACGGAACGTTTACTTTTAGTATTCAAAATACCAGGGCGATCGGCGATAAGCCTGTGCCTTTGAAGAACAAGAGTTATGCTATTACATGGAATCATGCAGTAGATAATAAAGCAAGACCCGGTACTACTTTTTCTGCGAATGTAAATGCAGGCTCAACGAAATTCAATGAATTCGTTCCGAATAGTCCGCAGACGGAATTTTCAGAACCAGTTGGGATCCTCGATCGCTTATTCAAAAACATGGGCAGGCAAACCCTACAGCCTGATGTTAACGGCCAATCATAACCAGAATAACCTGACAAGACTTATCAATGTTAGTTTGCCGGATGCAAGTTTTACCGTCAATACATTGTATCCCTTCCAGCAAAAAGAATCTGTTGGTCCAACAAAATGGTATGAAAAACTCGGGATAGGTTACAATGGTAATTTCAGGAACACGGTTTCTTTTTACGACACGGCCTTTAAGTTGAAAGATCTTATTGATACGTTGCAATGGGGCGCCCTGCATAATTTTCCAGTACAGGTTTCATTGCCGCCGATATTGGGAGGCGCCGTTATTGTTTCGCCCAATTTTTCCTGGCAGCAGGTTTGGATAGCGCAAAAATTCAGAAGGACATGGAACCCGACCGCAAAAAAAGTAGACACCAGTATTACCAAAGGTTTTTTCATCGACAATCAAATATCATTCGGTTTAAGTTTCAATACCGCTATATATGGTATGTATGAATTTAAAAAGTCAAGGGTCATTGCTGTGCGGCATGTAATGCGGCCATCACTCAGCTTTAATTATAAACCGGATCTTTCGAAAGAACATTTTTACCGGTCGCAGGTTGATACAAACGTCAATTATCTGCCCGAGTTCTCGGAATTTGAAGGAGCTATGTATTCCGGTTTTTCAAAAGGGAGAACCGGTGGTATCAGTTTCCAGTTGGATAATAATCTTGAAATGAAATGGCGGTCAAGAAAAGACACCGGCGAGAATGCTATTAAAACGGTCAAACTGATCGATGGTTATGGATTTTCTACCGGGTATAATTTCTTAAGAGATTCGATGAAGCTTGACCCCGTCAGTATTTATTTGCGAACCACATTGCTTGAAAAAATAAGTATAACGGCCAGCACATCGCTTGATCCTTACCAGGTAGATGATAAAGGAAGACCGCTTGCCAAATATGCATGGCAGGGAGGAAAATTCAATTTAGGCAGGCTTACCTATGGATCGGTTTCTATCAGCAGTAGTTTCAGAAGTAAACCGAAAGATCCTAAAAAAGAAGAAGAAAGAAAAAAACAGGCCAATGATCGTCTCAATGATGCGATAGCAAGAGCCGATCAGCAACGGCTGTTGGATTTTATGCAGCAGAATTCTGCCGAGTTTGTCGATTTCAATATTCCATGGGAAGTTAATTTTGGTTATTCACTTTCATTTACCAACAGGCTAAAGACTGATTACTCCGGCTATGTAAAAGATTTTAATTCCAATGTCAGCTTCAGCGGAAGTTTCAACCTTACACCAAAATGGAATTTTTCAGCCAATGGTTTTTTTGATTTTGATACGAAGAAGCTGCAAACATTTTCTATGAGCATCAACAGGGATATGCATTGCTGGCAAATGTCGATCAATGTAACACCGGTCGGATTGTACCGCTATTTCAGTTTTTCGATCAGTCCCAAATCCGGATTGTTGCAGGATCTGAAGATAAACCGTAGCCGTTCGTTTCCTACTTTTTAAGTTGATTGGTTAGTTAGGTCTTTGATTCAAAAATCTTCTGCAATAAATAAGGGATGTAAAAAATTATAAGACCTCATACTCCATTAACCATTCAACCAATTAACTATTCCTCTCATAATACTCTTTCATAATAGAGAAAACCTTTTCTTTCAATTCACCGGCCTCCATCGAACCCGGCGCAATGGGTTCAAGAAAATGCATTTCAATTTTTCCAGGCCAGAAATAAAATGTTTTGCTGATAGGAAGAACTCTTTTTGTATTTAATATGATAGCGGGAATAATAGCTTTGCAGCTATCAACAGAAAGTTTGAAAGCGCCATCATGGAATTTTTTTAAGGGCTCGGCAGTACGGTTACGGGTTCCTTCGGGATAGATACACATATGAATATCTTTCTGTAATACTTTTTTCATCTTGTCAAAACTCTGCTTGCGGCTTTGTTCGCTTTTCCGGTCAACCAATACAGCTCCTTTTATATAATAAAAACCAAAGAGCGGCACTTTGGTAAATGATGATTTGGCAATCGTCTTATTAGCGCCGGGAATAAAAGCCGATGAAAGCGGGATATCCATCATCGAATTGTGATTGCAGGCTACGATATACGTTTCACCTTTTTTAAAATGTTCTTTTCCTTTGATACGGAAACGGCAGCCCGAGAGTGGGATCCAGATGGTCATCCATATTTTTGCGATGCTGATAAATACTCTTTGGCCGATGGGATCGGGCAGCAGCCAGCACAGCATGGAGGGAATAAAAATAATGAGGAACAAAGCAATGAAAGTGATCATTCCCCAAAAAGCAAAGATCCTTCCTAATATATTTTTCAATATTGTCATATTCAGTTTGTTTTTTAATACGAATTCATAGCATTTGCAAAATTCATATCATTAGCGTTTTATAATTTCCAGTCCACCGGGTCGATCCCTTTATTTATTAAATATTGATTCGCCTGCGAAAAATGTTTGCAGCCAAAAAAACCGCCGCTGGCCGAAAGGGGAGAAGGATGCACGGAACGGAGTATGCAATGTTTGCTTTCATCGATCAGCACTCTTTTTTCCTGTGCAAATTTTCCCCAGAGTATAAAGACCACATGCTCTTTTTCCGCCGATATTTTTTTGATAACTGCATTGGTGAATTCGGCCCAGCCGATCTTTGCATGACTCATCGGTTCGGAAGCCCGTACCGTTAAGGAAGCATTCAATAAAAACACACCCTGCTGCGCCCAGTGTGTAAGATTACCATGATCCGGGATAGGTACGCCCACATCATCATGCAATTCTTTAAAGATATTGACCAGTGAAGGCGGTGGCGGTACGCCGTTTTGTACAGAGAAACATAATCCATGTGCCTGGCCGGGACCATGATAAGGATCTTGTCCTAATATCACCACTTTCAGATCATCAAGCGGTGTTGTATTAAAAGCATTGAAGATGAGAGAGCCGGGCGGATAAATTTTTTTGCCCTGTGATTTTTCTGTTTTAAGATGCAAAGCGATCTGCTGAAAATAAGGTTTATTGAATTCTTCCTTAAGCACTTTCTTCCATGAAGCATCGATCTTTACATCCATTGCAGCGAAATTTTAGCAAAAGTAAAAAATAGAACGCTGATGATGCGGATGCAACGGATGTGAACGGATATTATCTGTGCTGATCTGCCTAATCCGCGTTATCAGCGTTCCATTAAAAATAAAAAAGCGAGGTTTTACCCCGCTTTTGTGACCCGGATTGGATTCAAACCAATGACCCCAAACTTAGAAGGTTTGTGCTCTATTCAGCTGAGCTACCGGGCCGTAAAGAGTTGCAAATATAAATGATAAATATTTCACGCAAAGACACTAAGTTTTATAGGCAGTATCTCACCGATAGCTATCGGGTTTGAAATTGTCCCGGCATTATTACCGGGGTTTAAAAAATAAAGCTGTTGTTGGCTTAGCTAAGGTGAATGATAGTCCGATATTTTTTTCTTTAACAAGCTATTTCCTTTCTTTTTTTGGAGAATGAAAATAAATTCTATTAGCTTTACACAAACGATTGCGTATCTTGCGATACAAGCACTAAAACCTAAACTGTTTGTTATGAAAAACATTTACAAACTTTTACTTCCTGTTTTCCTTATTCTATCCATCAATATTTCTGCTCAAATCTATCCCGTCCGTTATTCTGATTTTTCCGTTGTTATAAAAGCCGATAGTTGCGCCCGGTCGGTACTGCTCAGCAATGTCCTCGAAAACCAGTTGGGTAATCATTCGCCGATCATTGGTACAGCAGGCTGGACAGAGAACGGAAAAGAATTGCAATGCCGTTCATTACTGGCATTTGATTATAGCACATTACCGGAACTCATTAAACCGGAAGATATCGTGAAGGCACAACTCATATTGGTGCCGCTTGCTATTGAAAATTTTGGCAGTAATGAGTCAGAAGTTTCAAAGATCAATGTGAGAAGAGTAACCGAACCATGGGAGGAAACAAAAACGAATTGGCTGAATCAGCCCCTGACGAATGATAAGGATGAAGTGACAACAAGAATGTCCCCGAAAAAGAAAGAGAAAGTCATCAGTATCGATGTGACGAGACAGGTAAAGAACATGTTTCGCTACGGCAATAATGGTTTTATGATCCGTTTTAAAGATTCATTGAGCCAGGCAGCATCCTACAGTCATTGGTTTGCTTCTGCAAAAAATACAAATGAAGATCTTCGCCCCGTATTGATCATTACCTGCGGAATAGAAATACCGCTTCCATTCACCACAAGTAACTGGGCTGTTTCTCCTGATCCGCAGCAGTACCGGATCGATATGGCAAAACAAACATTGACCCCAACGCCCCAAACAACGATCCCCCTCCAAACTGAAACACCTATGAAGGAACCGGTGAAAGATTGATCTGCATGAGACAATTGTCAATAGGGAATCAGCAACAAGCAATAAGGAGAGTAGTTTATAAATATATCGTTGCGGCTTTGCTAAGCCTTTCTGTCTGCGTTAAATTATTTTACGGGCAACCTGAAACTATCGAGGAACACATTCAGTTTTTGTTCAGGTAATTCTTTGGCCGAGTAGCCATAAAGAACGCAGATGAATTTTCCATCGGTCCATGCTTTTATCTTCCAGTTATTTTTTTCCTTGTCTTCCCAATAATCCATTACACCACGGGTATTCTCATTATTACTAAGGCGATGACCCTTGCCATATCCCATAGATCTTACAATAGCAAAGCTGGATTTCAGGTAATCAACATAATTGATCATTACATCTTCGGCTTTGTCCAATTCAACGATGGGAGTTAATAGTTTGACGCAGATAACGCCGTAACCCATATCATCCTTACTGCATTCGGCAGTATATACGACCGATGAATCTTCGCTATATTTTTCTTCAAACGTAAGATCGCAAAAAGCATACACCGAACAGCCTGAATTGCCGATCGTGTTTTTCTTAAGCGACGACTGGGAATTAGAAATAAAAAAACAAGCCAGGAAAAAAGAAAGCAGCCCGCATTTTTTCATAGATAAATTTTAATAAAGATAGTTATCGCAGGGTATTCGTTGCAACAGTTGTAAAGGATTCTGGATGCTGGTTACAGGATGTTAAAAATCAACATCTTTAAATAATCGTGAGCCGAAGGCCAGAATCAAGTATCCAGAATCCAGAATCATCCTAAATTGCGAATAATTATGTCCCATCCCTTCAACTACGGAACCGGTAAACTGACTGTCGCTGCTGTCATTGATATTGCCGCCGGCAAATTCAAAGCAACATTGAACGCCGAAGCGATCGCAAAGATCAAAACGAGCCAGCAAAATGTACAAGCTATTGTGGTCAATAAAAAAACGGTATATGGTGTTAATACGGGTTTTGGTATTCTCGCCAATACACATATTTCTGCAGAAGATACTGTAACGCTCCAGCATAAGATATTGCAAAGTCATAGTGTAGGTGTCGGCGACCCGATCCCAACGGAAGTAGCAAAGATCATGATGATATGTAAAGTACATTCTTTAGCACAGGGATACAGCGGCGCACAATTATCAACCATCGAAAGAATACTCTGGCATATAGAAAATGATGTGATACCGGTAGTGCCCGAAAAAGGAAGTGTTGGAGCAAGCGGCGACCTGGCACCGCTTGCACATTTGTTTTTACCATTGATCGGTTTGGGAGAAGTTTTCTTTAAAGGCACAAGGTACAAGGCACAAGATGTCCTTGACCAATTTAAGTTATCACCTATTCAATTAGGCCCGAAAGAAGGCCTGGCATTGATCAACGGCACGCAATTCATTTTATCATTTGCGGTAAAAGCCGTGCAGCGCCTGCATAATTGTTTGGAAGCGGCAGATATCATTGGCGCAATGAGTCTCGAAGCGTTAACGGGTACCAAAGCTCCGTTCGATGAACGTTTGCATGAGCTTCGACCCTTTACCGGAAATAAACTCGTAGCGCAGCGGTTGAGATCATTATTAAAGGATTCCGCCATCATGCAAAGTCATGTTGATTGCGGAAGGGTACAGGATCCGTATTCATTGCGGTGCATGCCGCAGGTACATGGCGCTACAAGAAATGCATGGCTGCATTTAAAAGAACTAACCGAAACGGAATTGAATGCCGTAACAGATAACCCGATCATTTTTTCTGCCGATGATACGATCAGCGGCGGTAATTTCCATGGACAACCACTGGCATTGCCATTGGATTATGCCTGCTTTGCCGCTTCGGAATTAGGAAATATCAGCGATCGCCGTTGTTATTTATTATTAGAAGGAAAATGGGGGTTGCCGATGTTGTTGATGAAAGATGTGGGATTGAACAGCGGTTTTATGATACCTCAATACACAACGGCGGCCCTTGTTACCGAAAATAAAACGCTTTGTTTTCCTGCCAGCGCCGATAGCATTCCTACTTCATTGGGACAGGAAGACCATGTAAGTATGGGCAGTATCAGCGGAAGAAAATTGAACAGGGTACTCGATAATCTTGAATTCATTATGGCCATTGAATTACTTTCCGCCTGCCAGGCCATTGAATTCAGAAGGCCGCTTAAAAGCAGTGAATTGCTGGAATTTGCTCACGACTATGTTCGTGATCTTGTGAGCTTTGCAGAGGAAGACCGCATTTTTGCTGAAGACATCAATAAAGTGGCCGGCATCATAAAAGATTTTTCTTTTGTAGAGAAAGTGAATGCTTTTGCAGCGGGAAAGAAGATTGATTTGAATGGTGGATTTCCTGGTTTCAACCTCTCCTAACCTCTCCTTAAGAGGGTGTATATGTAATCAAGACATAAGTTGGATTCAAATGTCCCGGAGGGGCTATATGTCGGTAGTAGCAATAATCAGAAAGTTCATTTGCTCCTTAGGAGCAAAACATCAAGGATCATCGTTCCGTACCTACGGCACGGTCGGTTATTTCTATATCCACGCTACCGACCTTTTGCTCCTACGGAGCGATGAAAAAATATAGTATTGGAAAAATTGCAGACGGCTTATGTTTTGACTACATATTCACCCCCTTAAGGAGAGGAACAGCGCACAGCCCTCGCTTTTCATGATCTATCCATTTTACACAACGTTTTCAATAATGCTGATCAGTGTTATAAAACCGGTATGTTAGTTATGAAGTTTGGCCTAGCAATGCAGCACCGTCCTTCTCCTTAAGGAGAAGGATAAGAGGATGCGGCCTCACATCTTCAAACAACTCTCCAGCACCAGATTGATCATCGGCTGCAAAGCTTTTTCTCTTTCATCCGCCGATATTTTTTCATGCGTGGGAATGATATCCGAAACCGTTAGCAGGGTAGCGGCATTCTTTTTTAAATAACGTGCATTTGCAAACAAAGCAAAAGCTTCCATTTCTGCCGCCAGGCATTTATATTTTTTTACAATAGCAGGCTTGCCTTTTCCTGCCCGGTAAAAAACATCGCCGGAATGGATCGGCCCGTTCTTCAATTCCAGTTTTAATTCTTTGGCCGTATCATTAATGATATCATACGCATTGCCGCGGTGTTTGAAACTATCTTTTTTGTAATCAAAAGCACATTCGGCATAGGTAGATTCGCTGCAGGCGATATCGGTATTGATAAGATCGAAGAGTTTGAGTTTTTTGGTATAAGCGCCGCAGGTACCGATACGGATGATGCAGTCGGCCTCATATTCAGTGAACAATTCATAAGAATAAATGCCGATACTCGGGCAACCCATGCCACTGGCGCCAACAGTCAGGGCTTTGCCTTTATAGGTTCCCGTAAAAAAATAAATATTACGTGTACTGCTAACCAGTTTTGGGTTTTGTAAAAAATTATCGGCAATATATTTGGCCCGGAGCGGGTCGCCGGCCAGCAAAACCATTTTTTCAATTTCTCCCGGTTTAGCGCTGATATGTACACTCATACGTGAAAGTTTGCTTCTGGTGAAGATATTTAATTTGCCAGAGAATAACGACTTTTGCCAAATGTTAGATGCTAAATGTTAAGTGTTAAATAAGGAAGGCTTATTAGCATTTAACATTCAAAATTTAAAATTAATTGAACCATGTCAGCTACTATTCAACGATACGATCCAATAAAATACAAAACTCCCACCGGCAACCAACTTTCCTGCAAAGGCTGGATACAGGAAGCCGCATTGCGCATGTTATTGAATAATCTCGATCCCGAAGTAGCCGAACGTCCCGATGATCTGATCGTTTACGGCGGAAGAGGAAAAGCAGCGAGAAATTTCGAAGCTTTGGATAATATCATCAAAGCATTAAAAGTGCTGGAGAATGATGAATCATTATTGATACAATCCGGTAAACCTGTCGGCATTTTAAAAACACATAAAGATGCGCCCAGGGTTTTGATCAGCAATTCGCAACTCGTTCCCAATTGGGCCAACTGGAAACATTTTGATGAACTCGAACAAAAAGGCCTGATGATGTACGGGCAAATGACTGCCGGCAGTTGGATCTATATCGGCTCACAGGGAATCGTGCAGGGTACATATGAGACCTATGCAGCAGTAGCACAAAAACATTATTCCAAAAAACCTACGCAAAAAAAATATGATGCACATGACAACCTGGTCATTGACACGGCTGCCTATGATGGTACATTAAAAGGAACACTTAATGTAACGGCCGGTTTGGGTGGCATGGGTGGCGCACAACCATTGGCCATAACAATGAATGAAGGTGTTGCATTGATCGCTGAAGTAGAAGAATGGCGCATCGATAAACGTATCGAAACAAAATACCTGGATGAAAAATATACCAACATCGACCAGGCCATCAATGCAGCCATAAAATATAAAAAGGAAGGCAGGGCCGTTAGTATCGGTGTATTGTGTAATGCCGTTGAATTATTGGAAAGACTGATCAAAAGAGAAATTGTTCCTGATACAGTGACAGATCAAACCTCCGCACATGATCCTCTTTATGGTTATATACCCAATACATTGACAAATGAACAGGCCAATGTATTGCGGGTAAAGAACCCGGAAGAATATTTAGACAGGAGTTATGAAAGCATGTATTATCATGTATCGCTCATGACCGACCTGCAGGATATGGGAGCCATCGTTTTTGATTATGGTAACAATATCCGGGCAAGAGCAAAAGAGCATGAAGTTCGTATGCTTCCGACCCCCGATTCGCCGCTGCCATCTAAAGAATTCTCTTTTCCCGGTTTTGTTCCGGCCTATATACGACCATTGTTTTGCGAAGGCAAAGGACCTTTCCGCTGGGCGGCATTGAGTGGCGATCCCGATGATATTGCTATAACCGATGAAGTGATCATGAATATGTTCCCGGAAAACGCATCGCTGATGCGCTGGATGAAACTCGCTAAAGAAAAAATTGCCTTCCAGGGATTGCCAGCAAGAATATGTTGGCTGGGACAAGGCGAAAGAGAAAAAGCAGGCGTTGCATTCAATGACCTGGTACGGGAAGGAAAAGTAAAAGCGCCGATCGTGATCGGGAGAGATCATCTCGATACCGGTTCGGTCGCTTCTCCCAACAGGGAAACAGAATCCATGCTCGATGGCAGCGATGCCGTTGCCGACTGGCCTATCTTGAATGCATTGGTCAATACAGCCGGCGGCGCATCATGGGTTTCATTACATCATGGCGGTGGAGTAGGGATGGGTTATAGTATACATGCCGGCATGGTGATCGTTGCCGATGGAACCGATGATGCCGAACTGCGTTTGAAAAGAGTATTACGCAATGATCCCGGCATGGGAGTGATACGGCATGCGGATGCCGGTTATGATCTGGCGAGGAAAACTTTGAATGAGAATGGGTTGAATTATACGGATAGGCTTTAAGCGGATGATAGATGATAACTGATAGATGATAGTTGGCGTAACTATTATTTACTTTTATATAGTAAAATAAAACAGGCTCGAAAATAATGAACGACCTAAAGCCCCCCCTTGGGAGGGGTTGGGGGAGGTCGGTATTATGCAATGATCCCGGAATGGGAGTGATACGGCATGCAGATGCGGGTTATGACTTGCGAAAGAGGCGTTAGAGAAGAATGATCTAGATTTTAAAAAGAGATTGAAATAAAATTTTTATATTGTTTAATTAATATCATACATTATTTTTTGTGATTAAGATTGAGGAAGTATATAAAGAAATGGGTGAAAAATGCATTACGATTACAACGGAATCGTTTTCAAATCCAGAGAAAATCCAACTTGTTGGAGACAGCCACTCTTTTATTAATGATTTTAATTATTGGTTGCTGATACTATCCGATAGACCAGAATCATATATTTTACAAGTTGCTATAAGGGAGTATCAAATGGCTCTATTAGCAAACGTCATGGGGCTATACAATCTTGCATTTACAGGATTAAGATTCTTTTTTGAAAGAACATTAATAGCAATAATGTTTTCATCAAAAGAACTTGATTTAAGATTGTGGGAAAAATCAGAAAGAGATACTTATTGGAACGAGATAATAGATAACGAGACTGGTATTTTTTCTAATCGATTTAGTAGAGCTTTTTTTTCAGATTTAAAAGAAGAATGTATTCATTATAAGAGAATGTCCGAAAAAGTTTACAGGGAATGTTCAGAGTTTGTTCATGGTAATTATATATCTCAAAAAAAAGTACCTGAAAATCTCTCTTATGACGAAAGCTTATCAAACGAATGGCACACGAAAGTCACTACAATCAGGAGTGTGATTTTTTTCGCCTTTTCTCTTCGATACTTAAATTTTTTAAATCCAAAACAATTAGCCGAAATAGAACATTGTGTTTTAGATGAATTTTCGCATATTAGCACAATTCGATCAAAATTCGGGGGCGTAAAGTAAAACAATGCTTGAACTTATTTATAGAACTGAAGATATTCCCGGGGAAGATTTGCTCCGCTTATTTGTAGAAACACAGCAAGATCGAGAAATAATAGAAGCTTTAAAGGCTCCAGCTCCAATCATATTAGTCGGAAGCCGGGGAGTGGGTAAATCATTTTTATTTAGAGTAGCAGAAGAAGAGCTTATGCTTGACTTTCAAAAAAGTAAAGTTCTTCCAGTTTATTTAACTTTCAATAAAAGTTCTCTCATTCATACACCAGATTCAAAGCAATTCACTAACTGGATGCTGTCTCGAATTTGCGGGAGAATTATTAGGGGGCTTAGAAAGCATGGCTATCTAACGATTCCACTACCTGCCATATCGCTGATTGCAGGTGGTGCGATTGATTCTTCGGGAAAAAGTAAAATCGAAAATATTGTAGAAGCATTTGAAGATTCTTGGAAAAACCCAACCCAAGAAATTGATACAAATGGATTACCTACAATCGACGATTTTAAAGATGCTATTGAAGAAATATGCCAAGAGTTCAGTATTAAGAGATTTAACCTTTTTATAGATGAGGCTGCACATATCTTTCGTCCAGAACCGCTGGGTTAAAATTTATCGCATTATGATCTTAGCACGCCGTGGTTGGTGTTGTAATGCAGCTGTATATCCAGGGGTAACTTCTTATGGTGAGACTTTTCAACCCGCACATGATGCTACTTTCATTAATCTTGAAAGAAACGTATTAGATAGTAACTACGTTGGGAAAATGCGTGAGATTGTTGAAAAGCAAATTGAGGCCAGTAGCGACCTTTTAAACTCTATTTCAAAAAACGGACAAAATTTTGCAATTCTTGCATATGCAGCTTCTGGGAATCCGAGATTACTTTTAAAAACTGTGGCAAGAACACCAAAAGTTACCTCCGGACAATTAAACGAAACAGTAAGAGAATATTATCGAACAGAAATTTGGTCTGAGCATTCATCACTCAGTGAAAAATACCCAGGACATAAAGAACTAGTAGAATGGGGAAGAAAATTTATTGAATCAGATGTTTTACCAGAATTACAAAAAAAGAATTCACAATATTTAGATGCTGATAAAAAAACTACTTGTTTTTTTTGGATTCATAGAGACTGCCCACAACCAGTAAAAGAGGCTTTAAGGTTGCTGTCATACACGAGTATAGTTTCTGAGCATGCACAAGGAATTAAAGCAACTAGATCTGAAATTGGAACTAGATATCAGGTAAATTTAGGGTGCCTTTTTTCTTTAGAAACAAATCCTTCAACATCTGCATTTCAAATTGCAAAAGACCTAACGCCGAGAAGAATGACGGAGTATGGTATGAATTATCATTTATATGATGAACTTATGGAAGCAGTGCCAGATTTTTCTGAAAAAGATATTTCAGAAGTATTAGATAGAGAGCTTCAAAAATCAGTAGATGTTTTGGATTTAGCTAACTGGCAAAAAGACACTTTGAAGGAAATAGGAATAAATTCGATTGTAGATATTTTGCAGGCAACTGAACATAAATTGCGAGAAGGGTATTACATAGGAGAAAAACGAGCTCGTCGGATGAAAAGTGCTGCTATTGCTTCTGTATATGAATATTTGTCAGGCTAATCCCTGGGTGTGCTGAAGCACACCTTTCCGTCATTGCCGGTATTCCGAAAAATAAAAAGCACACGCCGTGGTTGGTGTTTCTCTTCACCAACCACACGAATTGATAAAACTCTTCATTACGCATTTGCAACCCAATACCGGATTTTCAAAAGCTGCCAAACCAACAATTCCTGCCAAAAGGAGCACATCCTTCCCCGGTTTGAAAATAAAAAGCATACGCCGTGGTTGGTGTTTCTCTTCACCAACCACACGAATTGATAAGACTCTTCATTACGCATTTGCAACCCAACACCGGATTTTCAAAAGCTGCCAAACCAATAATTCTACAAAAAAGTACTTGTTTCCCGTCATTGCCGGTGTTCCGAAAAATAAAAAGCCATACGCCGTGGTTGGTGTTTCTCTTCACCAACCACACGAATTGATAAGACTCTTCATTACGCATTTGCAACCCAATACCGGATTTTCAAAAGCTGCCAAACTAACAATCCCTGCCAAAAGCAGCACATCCTTTCCCGGGTATAAAAAGATAATTCTACAAAAAAGTACCTGTTTTAAAGAAACGAGTACCCTGCACAAAGAAACGGGTACCCTGTTCAAAGAAACGAGTATCCTGTTCAAAGAAACGGGTACCCTGTTCAAAAAATACCCTGCACAAAGAAACTGGTACCCTGTTCAAAGAAACGGGTACCCTGTTCAAAGAAACGGGTACCCGTAGCCAGTTCCCGGAACTACGTACCCGGAAAGTAGTATTGATATTTTTCGCAGTCTTTTTATATTAGTAAGTCATTTTATTTATTAAACCTTAAACCTATCCCACATGGCACGTCTTAAAAGTTCTTCAAGGACCTTCGAAAAAGCTTTTCGCCGCATAGCGGCTGTTAAAAGTATCGATCCCGGTTTTGATCTTGGTAATGGTCTTATTGCAACCGATTATCAGAAAGCGATCGATGATGTAAAAAAAGCAATGGATGAGTACAACAGTATCCTAAGCTCTGTTGATGACAAGCTGAATTCTTTTAAAGCAAAAGAAAAATTACTCGATGACTGGAACGAACGCATCCTCGTCGGTGTTGCGGCCAAGTATGGAAAAGACGGCTCTGAATATGAACAGGCTGGCGGTGTAAGAAAAAGCGAACGTAAAAAACGAGTGAGTAAAGGAGTTGTTGCTTAAATGGGTACGGGTCAATTTTAGAGGCTTGCATATTGCAAGCCTTTTATTTTTCACGCCGTGGTTGGTGTTTCTCCTCACCAACCACACAAATAAATAAGACTCTTCTTTACGCCTTAGCATTACCGTCGCATAAAAGTGTTCCAAAAAAAGCACGCCATGGCCGGTGTTTCTCTTCACCAACCACACGAATTGATAAAACTCTTCATTACGCTTTTGCAACCCAACACCGGATTTTCACGCCGTGGTTGGTGTTTCTCTTCACCAACCACACAAATAAATAAGACTCTTCTTTACGCCTTAGCATTACCGTCGCATAAAAGTGTTCCAAAAAAAACACGCCATGGCCGGTGTTTTTCTCTCACCGGCCATCGCCGCTAATGCTATTGTATAAAAAAATCAACCTGGTGTATTGCATTATTTTGAATCTGGTGCCAACGATCGTGATTATAATTTTTGGAAGCGAAGACCTTTGAGCATTGAATTAAGAACAGATAGAGTTTACCAGCAAAAATTAGATTATATCCATTGGAATCCTGTAAAAGCTGGGTTATCAAAATTACCAGAGGAGTATATATATTCATCGGCCCTCTTTTATCAAACTGGAAATGATAATTGGGGTTTTCTTACTCATTACAGGGAGTAATCATTCAATGCAATGGATGGGTGTCTTTGATCCGTGTGGCCGGTGGAAAGAAACGACCGGCCACGGCGTGTTATTTTTGCATAACTATACCGCTATTCATAATATCCTATAAATTTTCAGAACAGGACGAAAACATGAAATGATAATTGGGGTTTCTTACTCATTACAGGGAGTAATCATTCAATGCAATGGATGGGTGTCTTTGATCCGTGTGGTTCGGTGAAAAGAAACACCGGCCACGGCGTGTTATTTTTGCATAACTATACCGCTATTCATAATATCCTATAAATTTTCAGAACAGGACAAAACATGGAAATGATAATTGGGGTTTTCTTACTCATTACAGGGAGTAATCATTCAATGCAATGGATGGGTGTCTTTGATCCGTGTGGCCGGTGGAAAGAAACACCGACCACGCCGTGTTATTTTTGCATAACTATACCGCTATTCATAATATCCTATAAATTTTCAGAACAGGACAAAACATGAAATGATAATTGGGGTTTTCTTACTCATTACAGGGAGTAATCATTCAATGCAATGGATGGGTGTCTTTGATCCGTGTGGTCGGTGAAAAGAAACACCGGCCACGGCGTATTATTTTTGCATAACTACAATGAAATACTCGCCAGCAAGAAAGACGATATGATAACTCTTTAACACGGCGGAGTTCACGCCGTGGTTGGTGTTTCTCCTCACCAACTACACGAATAAATAAGACTCTTCTTTACGCCTTAGCAATTACCCGTCGTATAAAAGTGTTCCAAAAAAACACGCCATGGCCGGTGTTTTTCTCTCACCGGCCATCGCCGCTAATGCTATTTTAGGTCGGTGAAAAGAAACACCGACCACGGCGTGTTATTTTTGCATAACTACAATGAAATATCCGCCAGCAAGAAAGACGATATGATAACTCTTTAACACGGCGGAGTTCCAACAACTATCATCTATCAACTATCAGTTATCATCTATCTTAATATATCAAACTCAATTACCACAGGTTGGCCCAAAAATTCTAGCAAAGGTCAAACTGCGATCTGTTTCTATATAAGCTGAATCGGTAGTAAATGCAGTGGGAGGAAAGGGGCCTGCAGGTGTGTACGCAGAAGACGGCTGTATGGAATAACCGGTTACGGTCGCTGCTGCATTACAACTTGTATTAGCCTGGGCATTCAGCCAGGTGGTTAAGGTGACCGGCGCGTTAAACATAGCGGGATCAATCACATAACAAACGGATTGCCCGTTTACCCTCACTCTTACGAGGGGCGCTACATGGTACGACCAGTTAACACAGCATCCGCCCCACAGGCTTGCATTCACATAAAGGTCTCCGAAACTAAAAACTTTTTGGCTGCAATATTTATATATACTCTCGATGATATATCTCATTTTATGTGCCCTTGCAAAACATCCATCTTCCACATGGTCAAAAGGAATGCAGGGTGTGACCTGGGTAGCTCCCGCAGTACAGGCCTGTTGTTTGCAAAAATTAAATATAGTTTGTAGTGTGGGGAGATCGGGAATAGTAAAGCAAAGATTGAATGCTTTCCATTTTTGGTTGCTGGCCAAATTGAATGCGATTGTATCCAACCCGGCAAGATGTAGTACCCGGGATGTATCAACACCAATAAGGTTTTTCTTATACCATTCCAGGTAGGCTGAAATTTCTCCGCTGCTGGGCCAGGCCAGAGTGGCAAGTATCCCGGTTTGTTCGCTGGTAAATTTTATCGGTTTCCCTGTAGCCAATGCCTCCCGTGCTGTTTTAGAGGCCTCTGTATAGCGGGGATTGCTGGAATAAAGAAAATACACAGCTTGCCGCTCGTTGAACATTATTTTCAGGCCGCCTTGTATTTCTTTTATCCTTGCAACAGAGGTTACCACGGTCTCACTGGTGACCCTGCTACTAATTGTGTTGTCATTATTATTATTACCTGCCTGTTCAGCAGGTTTATCGATATTAACCTGGGTGCAGGAAGAGATAATAACAATGGCAATGAATACAGGAATGGAAAAAAAGTGCAGGAGCTTTTTCATACAAAGAAGTTTTAGGCGTTAATAATTTGTCGGTAAGCTGCAGGCCTTCCCAAATATAACTAATAGCTGCCAATCCATAGCCTGTTGCCGGCTACAGGTAGTGGGTCAGTTTGAAATTTGAACCACATAGAATCATAAGACTCATAGGGTTTCACACAGATTTCTATGTGCTTCATTCTATTGTGCCTATGATTGTATGTGATTCCATTTCTTAGTTATTTATCGAAGGAATCATTCTCCCATAATAAACGATCCACAACCCCAAAAAACTTCCGACCTTTAAGAGACAAATTATTCAGTAACGCTAAAACCAATTTTATGATAGTCGTACATGATATTTTTATCTGCAAACCCGGTAATGCATCCAAACTGGCTAAACTGTTCAAAGAAGCAATGGTTGATATGAATGAAATGGATTACATCATGACTGACATGACCGGGCAGTTTAACAGGGTGATCATGGTAAGCAAGTATGAGAACCTTACTGCTTATGAAAAGAGTTTTGAAAAATATATGCATGATACGGAAGAGATGAAGAAAATGAAAGAAATGATGAAGGGCTATACCGACATGTACCTTACCGGGTCGAGAGAGATCTATCGTATCGCTTAAGTGTAATGCAATGAAAAGATCAGTACGATTGATTTTTTTCTTGCTGATGACGTGCCTCTTTTTTCTTTCCTGTAAAAAAAGAAGCGATGATAGCTGGTCGTATCATGTGCTCAGCATCGAATGTGAATCGATGATAGAAAAATGTGGTAACGGCCCTGGCCTGCGTTTCAACAGCGAAAAGACCGGGAATTGGATCGAACCGGCAGGTGAAGAAGGACATTTTGAAAAGATACCTTTTCATTATACCATTTGCTGCGAAAATGTTCCTGCCTTTATCGATAAAATGAAATATGCGGATTCGTCAAGAAGAGCATGGATACGTGATAAACCGGATTTTAAGGATGGCAATTTTACAGTGGATGGAAATACGGAGATACGTGTATATTATGGAAAGAATTTTTCCAATGAATTATATTCCTTCATGTGGTTCGGGCACCCGACAGAGGCGCCTGTCATCAATGTTGACCTGGATGAATTCGATAAGCTGGTAAAAGATATTGAAGAAAAGTTCCGGACCTGTTGCCTCAAATAGATCATCGGCAGGATATTGAATTCAATTAGGAGAACATACCTGCCATAGAATCAAAGCTGTGGCATTTTTTTGCACGCCGTGGTTGGTGTTTCTCTCCACCAACCACATGAATAAGTAAGACTCTTTATTACTTTAGCAAGTACAAAGACATTGTAGTTAATAGCCTGCGTTTTCTTGTAGCAGATAAACGTATCAGGCTAAATGCGTTTGTTATCATGATGGATCATATTCACCTGATCTGGTAAATGCGACCGCGGGTATATCCATCACAAAAAATCAGGAGTGGTTCCTCATCCCTCAAACTCCCACACCGTCCTGTACTCACCATGCTTTTCAACATAAGTAATAAAAGCATTATAAAAAACATCGGCAGCGATCGTAGCACTGTCGCCGATCACAAACAATCTTTCCTTAGCCCGGGTTATTGCCACATTCATACGGCGATGATCTTTTAAAAAACCAATATCGCCATCATCATTGCTGCGCACTAATGATAAAATGATGGTTTCTTTTTCCTGTCCCTGGAAACTATCAATAGTGCTGATACGCATTTGTTTTGGCAAAACATCTTTTGCAGCGGTTACTTGTCCTGAATAAGGAGAAATAAAAGCAGTAGCCAGCGGATCGAGTTGTTCTGTCTCCAATATCTTTTGAACAATACCTAATTCACCGCTGTTCTGTAAACTCGTTCCATCGGGACCATGCTCTTCATTAAAACCAGAACCTGCCGTATCGATAAAAGTGATATGCGTTCCTGTATTTTCCAAATGCGAAGCGCTCAGCAATTGATCATTGTAAAAATAATTACTGCTAAAACCGGCGATCGCCTGTTTCATCCGGTATTGTGTATTCAGCAGGTGAATAACAGGAACGGCATGAATAGCTGTTTCGAGAATGGAACGGTTCAAACCCAATTTCGCTGCTTCATTACTTAATACAGTAGGGGGGAGCTGCCAATGATCTCCCGCTAATACAATTTTATCGGCCATCGGAAAAATACACCAGGCCAGTGGTTCGATACATTGTCCTGCTTCATCCAATACCAATGTAGAAAAATGAAGATGATCGACACCTGCATCATAAAGACCGATAGGTGTGCCGGCGATCACCTGTGCTTCCTGGAATAATTTTTCTTCGTTATAAGCCTGTAATTTCTTTATCTCGGTTCGCAGGTTTTTTACTTCTTTAAATAATAGTTGCCGTTGTTCTCTTTCGGCTTTACCAAAACTTCGTTTATATTTCAATGCCATCTTGCGGAATTCTTCGGCTCTTATCTTTAACTGTTTTATTTCCTTTTGTTGTTTGCTGTTGGCCAGCCTTCCTTCAGGCGTATAGGCAAAGATGGTCTCATCAGCTTTGCTGGCATTTCCCACCCGCAGCAATTGTATAGATTGTTGCAATAGTCCTTTGGCAATATTATCTACAGCAGTATTGCTCGGCGCAGATACCAATACTTTCTCCCCCTTCTTTACTAATTGAGCGATCGCTTCAATAAGTGTTGTGGTCTTACCGGTACCGGGCGGGCCATGCACAATAGTTACGGGTTCATCCTGCAGGATAGCTTTTACTGCCTGTTGCTGGCTTTCATTCAGCCGCTGGTTGCGAAGATCAATTGTAATATTTTTAAGAAGACCCGGACCTGTTTTCGGTAATGGATCATTATGCAATGCTTCAAATAATTTGAACAACGGCGAATTGTTTTCCATCCCGTTCAGGGTTTTCTTCATGATGGATGTTGTTCTTGTATCAGGCGCCAGTTTGATACCTACGCCATCATCTTCGATCCAATCAGGAAAATCGGGGGCGAACAAACGAAATTCACCGTTCCTGCCGTCAAGACTCATCAATACACCCTTCACGGGTTCTTCCCCGGAAATAAAACATTCGATGGCTGCGCCGTCTTTAAACATATTTGCTTCAGGTGGAAAACTGAGTTTGAAAGATATCTCCGGGTAATCAGCATAACCAAAATTTTTCCTGGTCACGATCAGGGGATGCAATGCAAGTCCCTCAGCTTTTAATGTTTTTAAAGAATGCTGCTGATTCAGGCGATAACGCTGCGCCTGTTCCTTTTCTTCGAGGTCGATACACTTCAACAATCGCTGAATATCCTTGTGCATGCGGTGAAAATAGCATGGAAGAAAGGAATAAAAAAATCAGGGGAAAGATGATAGATGACAGATGATAGATGATAGTTCTTCCTGGATCGAAAAGTCTTTCTTTTTTGAATTGATTGATCAGCAACAACAATAATGACTATTGCCTGTTAGTTATTTTATCATCTATCCCTGTAGCTGTCATTCTACAAGATCATTCACCAATACTCTATAGGCTGGTATCCCGCAGGGTTGTTTCTTTGTATAAGTTTGAAGTGAGAGACCAATCAATATCCGGATGAAAACCAAACCCAATATCCTGAACAAACCAACTTTGAAGATCACCATCCTTTGAAAACCTCTGACGAACGCCCTATTAAAGTTTGTAAGTAAAAGATCCCGGAGTAATATTCCGGGATCTTTTTTTAAATACTTCTAAAAGAAACAGGAATATACATCTGTGAAAAAACCAGATATCCTTACTAAGCAATAACCACTAATATCATTTAATAAGCCGCTGTTCACTTGTTAATACAATACCATGACTTGATATTGTAGTTAATTGTACCGGGGTAAGACCCGTTCAACCGTCTTCTTATTATTTACTTCCATTCTTATTTAAAACCATTATGAAAAACCTTTACCTTCTATTCGTATTATCTTTATTGAGTGCAGGCCTGCATGCGCAGGTAACAAGGCAGGCCACCCTGCAGACGACGATCAGTTCATCTACTGCTTATTTCACAAAGTGAGTTAGACAGCTATGACTGGCCTGTTATTATTAATGGCGGCACAATATCCAGCCCTGTAGTGATAACACTGTCGCAGGATATTTCTGTAACAACCAGCGATCAATATTTTGTTATTGAAAGTGACTACGTGGATTTCAATGGCAATAGCTATACAGTTAATATCAACAATGTTCCAAACTATCCCGGCTTGATACAGAATGGTTCTCTTAGCGATTACGGATATGATGATGTTACTGTAAATGGTATAATAGTAGTTTCCAACGATGCAAGCCTGCTATCTTACGGCGGATGGATAGGCCAGGCTTATTTTGCTTATGGTGTCAACAATGTAACTATCAGCAACTGCTCAAGCAATGGTATTATAAGAGATTTTGGCGGAGGTATTACAGGCGCCTATTCCAACTGCACAGTTAGTAATAGTCATTCATCAGGCGCTATGCTAATGGGCGCCGGGGGTATTTTTGGCAGGGGCAGTGAAGGTTCAGCTATACATTGTCATAGTTCCGGTGGCGGCGATTCTTTTACGGGAGGAATATTTGGTTACCAGTGCAGCGGAGATGCGACGAATTGTTATAGCACCGGCGATATATATGGTGATGGCGGCGGCATTTCCGGTTACAACGGCACCGGTAATATAAGTGAGTGCTACAGTACAGGAAATATATTTTCATATGGCGGTGGAATTGCAGGTTATTATCATAGCGGAACAATAGTGAATTGTTATAGTACAGGTACTATCGGCGACCAGGCGGGAGGAATAACAGCATGGAGTAACCAGGGAACAATTACGAATTCATATAGTGCAGGTATCATAAGTTCCGGTGCAGGCGGCATTGGCGGGCCTGAAGATGAGGGAACCACTTCCAATTGTTATACTGCAAACGGGAACTGGAATGATGAGGATGCTAATAATAACCTGCTCAGTGTAGGAAATATGGTGAGTACCTGGATAGCGATCCCAACCAATATGCCTTATAAACTGGCATCGTTTAACGAGATCATATATAGCCCCGATAATGCCAATGTATCGCAGAATACATCTTCCAGTTTTGTTGCCGGAAATTTTACAACGGGCAGTTATTCTATCATTAATATAACAGGCGATCCTTCCGGTTATCCTGCTTTCACTATCAATGCCGGTGACGGTACCATTAGTGTTAGTAATGCAGTTGCCGGCTCGTATGTCCTTAAAGTATTGTATTCGGATTACAGCGATGGTTCCTACCAGCTCAATAGTTTTACCGTTGAGGTACTGAGTACGCTTCCCGTTACCTGGCTTTCTTTTACTGCGACGCCAAAAGCTAATATGGCATGGTTGCAATGGAGTACGGCCAACGAGCAGAATAGCCGTGACTTTACTATACAGCACAGCGCTAATGGCAGCAACTGGACCACTATTAGTACAGTAAGGGCTGCCGGAAACAGTACGGCTGTTTCAAACTACAATTATCTTCATGCAGACCCGGTAACAGGTAATAATTTTTACCGTATACAACAAAACGACCTGGATGGTAACCACAGTTATAGTGCCGTCAAAAAAATACAAATTGGCTTTAGCGATAAAATTTTCTCGGTGGTAAATACCATTGTTGATAACGGGGTATTGCAGGTAAGAATAAAAATGCAGGCCTTATTGGAATTGTACACTACCGATGGAAGGCTTGTATGGCAAAATCAATTCAGTGAAGGGCTTCAAATCATTAACCTCAGCACTGTTCCGGCAGGGATTTATTTACTGAGAGGAAAAGATACTGTTGAAAAAATATTGATCAGGTAAACAAACCAGTTTTGAAGATCACGATCTTTAAAAACCTTTGACGAGGCTGGTAAAGTTTGTTAGTAGCAAGATCCCGGCAGAATTTTCTGCCGGGATCTTTTTTTTAGCTCATTCCCGGCACGTAAAAACATATCGAAAGAAAGGCCCGGCTCCCGGATAACGACCGCGAAGGATATTTATACAGTCACAATTTGTTTTATAGTTGTTTTTATGATCTGGTAATTGTTTTTGGAAAGCATATGGATATTCAGGTGATTAATATCTTTCAGTAGCTCCAAAAGATCGCCTAAAGAATTGAAGATGTCTTTTATCTTACGATAGCTTTCCTGGTTTTGGGGAGTTATGTGAGTTGCCCTTTCTATGATGAACTTTTCCCATTTATTTTTTTCTTTTTCCCAATGCCCGAAATAGATATTCATGACATCAGGGTCGGATAGTTTTAGTTTTCCTATTTGTATCGGGCATATTTTTTTCAATGTTTTTTCCCGGTTGAAATTTGAATTTTTATAAACTTCATATAGTTCATGCATACAAAACTCAGAGCGCAGGTATTTGTCGCTAAAAACAACTACGATACAAGTTCCCCTGCCTATCCTGCTCATAAAAGAAGATATCGACTCACTGTAAGGCAGGTCTTCTTTGTCTCTGACGGGCCTTATCCCGGGTTCATTATTCAATTCGTTATATAGCCTGTCGATCAAGCCATCTCTTTTGCCCCAGGCATACGAAAAAAAGATCTCTGTTCGCGGGGGAGCATTTTCACTGTGTGTTTTTTCTCTTGTTTCTGATGAGGGATGATCAACTGGTTGGTTGAACCTTTGCGTATAGATATTTTCAACTAATTCTGAAATTATCCCGGGGCACAGTATTGAAAAAATAAGATCGCTTCTTAAAAGTATCCCGCTTTGATGAAGTTCTTCAATGATACGACCCGGTTCATTACCCGACATTTTCTTTTCTTTGAAGTTCAACGCTTTTTCAAAATATTCTTCTTCACAATTCAACAGCAATTTTTTTAATGAGTCCATTATATCGCAGGTAAATAAAGAATCTCTTAACCCGCCCGGTGTTACCAGTATTTGTTTTTCTCCCGCTTCGGCCAGCAAGGACAGCGCCCTGTAAATTAATCCATGATGGCCCCCGCTGATCTTAAGAATATGTTCGCTATATTCTTTCGCATTATTTTTATAAGTACTGTTTGACTCCAGCGTATTTTTTATTGCCGAAGCATCTCTTACCTGAAATAATTTTGTTTTAGTTTCAAACATATCCCAGAATGAAGAATCTGCTTTTAAGGAATACTCATGAAAATGCAATGCAAGATCATCCAGTACCAGTAAAACGAGGTTATTAATAAAAACCTGGGGATACCTGTGAGAAACTTCCTGGAAAGTGTTGATTAATTCAACCGAGAGATGTTTATCATGGTAATTTGATTTAATAACGATCAAAACTCTTTTTGAAGCGGCCATACTTACTATCGCCTCTTTGAAATCTGTTTTGTTTCCCACTTCATTTTTCAACTCCGGCAATTGATCGGAAAAATTCTTCCAGACCTTTTTATAATTTATTTTCTGCTTTCCTGCTTCCTTGAAATTAATAAGAACCGGCGAATAGGTATTGTTGATCTTTACTTCATTTAACAAGCGATTGCAAAAGAACGTTTTTCCAAAATGTTTTGGCGCACTCATCAACACAGACCTGCCCATCAAAATATCTTTTGTGATATTTTCCCAGACAGGTGTAAGATCAAAAACAGGAAAGTTATCCATATCAGAAATCGCTTAGGGTGAGCTTTTTAATTTTAATTTCTGCCAGGTAATTCGCGGCAAGTTCTTCCAGTGGCGGATGGAATTTCTTAAGATATAAATAAATGATAGGAGAGTCGATCTTGTAGATCGTTTTATTGGAAGAATCCTGGCTCATCAATCCCCGCAGGGAAAGCCTGTCCAGGAATAATATTCGGATATCAAAATCAGATTCAATTCCTATTTCCTCAAATATGGATTTTAATACGCCCTGGTTGATCTCCGCATTTGCCAGTTCCTTTTGATCTGCATCGATATTCATGCATATTTTCAGAAAAACATAACGTTCAAGATAAGAGTCGATTTTAAAATAAATATCTCCTATGGCAGAGTCGAAATAGTTCAAACGGTCCGTTACAAAAAAGTTGTCAATAAAATCATCAATAAAATCGTCGATGAATTTTTTTTCATCGTTTACAGCAAGGTCGAAAAGCCATTTACCTAAATATTGCAGTATCAGGGGATGAGACCCAAAAGAATTTTTTATCTTTTTTGCAAAATCCTTTTTGTCCTTTATACGGCCCCAAAAATTCAACGGGGCGATCAGCAGTTCTTCAATTTCATTTTTAGAGAAAGCATTGATCTTTGTAGTGGTGCCAAAGTTCACAAAAGGGCCTTCAAAGTTTTTTAGTTGTTTTATAATGACTTCCTGGAAAGCGGATGCAATTACCCGTACTTCATTGTTATGGGTCAATTCCCTTAATGCGCCAATAAAACGCCAGGAGTCATTGTTCAGATTCTTGGAAATCACATTACCTATCTCGTCTAAAAACAGGACAATACTTTTTTTATCGGCTTTTAATCTTTTTATTACGGATGCTATATAACTAAAATCAGCGCTTTTTCCTCTTTCCTGTATTTGATAGTGGTCCCTTGCCGACAATTTTTGTGCGATATCTTCTACAACGTCCTGTATCTTTTCTTTGTACTGGCATTCTATCCAGTGCACGGTCTCTCCTTTTTTCAACAAGTGGCGTCTTACCTCTTGCAATAAAGAAGTTTTGCCGATACGTCTTGCCCCAATGACAAAGCAGTTACTCTGTGATTCGACGATCTCTTTTATTTCTTTTTTTCGGCCAAAGAAACGCCAGTCATTGACCGGCTTATTCGGTAAATAAGGACTTAAATGATGTAAAGCTCCTGAGGCTTTGAATTTTCTTTTTGCCGAAAGCAGGATGGGGGCTTCTTTGGCGGTTTTGGCATAGTTGTCTTTTCCCAGGAGTTCCACCCTGTCCAAAAAGAAAACCGGCTGTTCTTTAAATGTAAGCTGGTCTTTGAATTGAATGCGTTGATCGTCGGAAATAAAAACGACCGGAATTTCCTTGGCATTAATAAAATCCCTGATCAGGCTTCCTGCTTCATCAAATATCAGTTTCTCCTTGTCATCGTCGATCGCATGCTGTTCTTTTAAAATACCAAAGAACCAAACTGAAGGAAGGCCTTTGAATTTTTCAGGGAGTGTTACAGAATATAGGCTTATGAACTTTGATTCTGTTTTTATGATCCTGTCGATATCGTCCATTGTCAGATCTTCGCTGGCGACAGCTGATTGTATTAGTTGCAGGTCTGTTCTCATGCTTTTGATTTTAGTACAGCCATTCGATAGTGGAGAAATATCTCGATCACCTTTTTTAATTTATCACCGGTAACCGATTTAGGTGTTTTCTTTATTAATGAAGAATAATCGATCTCATCCAGGTCCCAATTGTCGAGAAAATTATATATGTGGGAAGTAAGTTTTTTATGTTTTTTATTAAATATCTCTATATATCCTACCCGGTTGCCTTTACTTAGTTTGCGTTTAATACCATCTCCTGCCATATGGATCTTCGCGGATTTAAACGAGATAATACTCGTTTCGGAAATATTAATTACAGCGGGTATGAAGCGGGTTCTCCATTTTTTTATTTCTGTTATTTTCAGTTTTCCATTGTCAATGATCTTCCTGTTATCCAGCAACAGCGTTGGTTTTAAAACCACCAGGTCTTCGTGTATGTGGGATTGTATCGCATGTCCGAAACCGACATTATCGCCTAAAGCGATATGAATGGTTCCTGCCATTTTTTCATCGAAAATAGGATTGCCGGTTAAACATTTTATCGCCCGGTTTAATCCAATACCGAGTTCTGCAAATTTATTCCAATTGATATCTTTTAATTTTTTTGCATCCTCTTCAAGCCGATTCATGTATTTAGTTACTTCGGAGTTTGGGGGCGCTTCCCAGGCAGTAATTTCTCCTTTTGAAAAATGCAGGCATAAATATTCGCCGGCTTTTAATACATGGCCGGGAAGACTTCCGTTGATACAAATGGAACCATTGATATTTGATGATTTAGGGCAACAAAAAGCTTCGCCGGGTGTAATGTTTCCCCAACTGTTCTCGAAGATGATACCCGCACTGATAAAGGGATCGTTCTGCCAGCCTCCTAATTTAATGAGGAGTTCAAGCTCTTCTCCGGCCGGCCCGGTAGTGATGATCGTTGCGCAATCGGAATTTCCTATGGCCCACGCCATTAATTCGCAATCGGTATGGATCTTTTCAAAAGATGAAGCCTCAATGATATTCAGCACATCATCCGATATGTTCGGACAGTGAACCACTTTGCAACCATTGTCTTTGATAATGTTTAGAACAGCGCCTCTTACTTTCGAGGATTTTGAACTGCCCGTAAGAAAATTCAAAACAATATCGGAATTATTAATAGCTGTATTGATGCCTTTGGGAAGTTCGATCTCCCCATTACTGTAAAAAGTTTCATTATTCTGAAGGATCTTCTGGTAAGAGTCGGGTATGAATATGTAGGTTACTTTGTAAAGCAGTTCATTGATAACTTCGGAAAGACAGTTAAAATATTTTAAGAAGAACTCATCGTATATTACCGTAATATTCTTACTGGTGTCGGCATTCACGGATTTTTCCAAAATAATTTTGAATGCTTTACTATAATTGCTACTCTCCATGTTTTTTTGGTCGCTTTAGTGATTAGTATAATGTCCTCATAGTTATCCTGTAGCTACCATGCTGAAGCCGTAAGTCTGCCTGAAAGACATTAAATATAAATGCCGTGAAAATTTTTTTCCTGTTTCCCGATCGACAGCCAATCCTTATATTGAGAAACCAGTAAGCTATAAGCCAATCGAAGCTTAACCATGATTGAGCTTTTATAAGGTAGAGAGTGATTTAAAAATAGTACTATTTTTTTAACTGGTGCAAGTTTTTATTACTATTATACTCCCTGCCTGGTTTTAAGGCCGGCCCGATCTTACCTTTCTTATTTTTTCAAAAAAGTGTTAGCTGTTCATGCAGGCAAAAAAAATAACGGCTACAAAGTATTCGAAAATACTGCAACAAAATAACGGGTATCTCTCATTTCTGCTCACCGTGTTTACACTGTTTTCCTTCTTTGCGGGTATCAAATGATAATGCTGGTGGAAGCCGGGAATAAAAATTTGCACAGCAGATAAATCCTGCTCCCCAATCACCAATCACTTCTTAATTCTTCCTACTTTTATACAAAACCTTAACCATGGAACCGAAGATACTTCAACTAACCAAAGCTGAAAATAACAGCGCTATCTGGGTAAACTTTGCTCATATAGTTTATTTTGAAAAAACTACTTCTTCACCGGGCACTTCTTTACACCTTAATACCGATCCAAGAGATATACTGGCAGTAAAAGAAAAACCGGAAGATATAGCAGCCCTGCTTGTATGATCTATTTCACCAGTTGTGCATGGATAGGTCATACAGAAAGCCATAACTTTATACAATGAGGCTCCTCTCTAAAGAGCGGGCAATTTCAAACTGAACCTTAAACCAAAACCTTGTTTATGAAAAAGAATCTCGTGCATAGCACTATCTTCTTATTTTTTATCCTGCAAATAGTAGCAGGATGCAATTCAAAAAAATCTGCTGAAAAGGAAATGGCGACAGCGCCGGGTTATAGTAAGGCCGCTGTTATGTTTTGCCTTAGCCAGTTCTCGAATATGAATTATGGATTGGAAACTACTATGCCGAATCTCCGTTCTCATATGGATTCTTCGATCAATTCGCTTCTCGCAGATTCTACTATAACATCGCTGGTCGGTAACTGGAGTGTAGTATGGGGACCCGTTAACTATACCAATGATACTACATTATATCCTTCTGCATGTGTATCGGATAATATAATGATGGTGCTGAAGGGTAAGGATCCATCCGATCCTGCAAATGATATGTATGTCGTCGCTGTTGCCGCTACTAATTTCGACTCGCCTTACGATTGGGCCGATGAAGATTTTCAATCAGCAAGTATGGTACAATGGCCGGATACAACGAATCTTCCCAATGTTGCTCAATTTGCGAATAGCTCAACTACCGATACTTCTGCAACCAATGCAGGAAATTATATTTCACAGGGAACAGCCACGGGACTTAATATTCTTTACAGCATGACAGATCCCGAAAGCGGTATGACCCTTATGCAATTTTTACAAACGACAGTAGGAAACAGTTCTTCTCCAATCGAAGTTGCTACTACAGGTCATAGCCTGGCCGGGGCGCTTGGACCAAGTCTTGCATTGTCAATAAAAGATAACCAGTCTTATTGGAACCCATCCGGGAATTGTGTAATAACAAGCTATGCAACGGCAGGACCAAGTCCGGGTAACAGTAACTGGGCTACATATTTTTCCAAACAAATAGGAAGTAATTTCTATGGCGCTTATAACTCGCTGGATGTTGTTCCGCATGCATTCCAGTATTCCCAGATGCAACAATTGCCCAATCTTTATGATTCATTGATATTGCCTGTATCCAGCCCGGCCACTAATTGTTTTCTTGGTGATATCATTACCTGTGCGGCAGGTAATGTGCAGCAATTTAATTATGTTTCTATTTTTCCATCGACTTCTTTTTTTACAACGCCGATCTCTTTTAATATAGAGTCGATGTATCAAAGCGGGATCGCTTATTGGAAAGACAGTCTCTCGTCAGCAAAAAAAATAGCATTGTCAAAAAAGATAGATACGAATTGCGATCTGTATCCATGGGATGATCATTCTCCTTATTTCGCCGTAGCCTATTGTTATGGTGGTATTACAGCAATAGAACATTCAACGGCTTATATTAATTTTTATGGCGTTCAGCAGGTCAACGCTGTTTATTTGAATTACCTGGCGCAGGGTGCAAGTTTTGGCATTGGTACTTTCCTTTGGGATATGTATGGTAATCCTTTGATCAGCGGTTGTATTTTTTAAAGGGATCATGAACATGCGGGAAGGATAAGGGTTTATACCTAAGCGATCATTTTAATAGGTATTACCCTTTATAAAGAGTACTTTACCTATGAACCTTACCTTTATGAGCAAGCCTTTGAAAAAAATTGTTTCAGGGAAAACAGCCACTTTAAAAAAAACGCAAACTGCAAGCAGTGATGATATTCTTCGTCAACTGGCTTTTGATAATTCTTTACTTGCAAATATCATTTCTACCGTTAGCAATGGAAAAATAGTAATGGCAAATAAAGCGGCACTTAAGCTGCTTGGATATTCTAAAAAGGAACTATTCACCAGGACCCGGGCAGCTATCTTCGATATCAAAGAAGCGGGATTTAAAAAAATGCTGCGGGAAAGAACGGCTGAAGGGAAGTCTGTTGCAACGGTTACAGTTACCAGGAAAAATGGTAAACACATTTCTGCCGAAATCACTTCTGCAACATTTATGGATGAGAAGGGCATTGAAAAAGCGATCACTACTATTACCGACCTTGGCCCGGGCTTACAAAAACAGAAAGCTATTGATATAAAAAAAGAAAAAATAGTAGCTGACGATATTTTGTCGGTGCAGGCAACACAGGCAAAAATCGATAGTAAAAAAGAAAAAATAGTAGCTGATAATATTTTGCTGGTACAGAAAAAGCAGGAAAAAATTGATACGAAGAAAGAAAAAATAGTAGCTGAGGATATTTTGTCGGTGCAGGCAACACAGGCAAAAATTGACAGTAAGAAAGAAAAAATAGTAGCTGACGATATCTTGTCGGTGCAGGCAACACAGGCAAAAATTGATAGTAAAAAAGAAAAAATAGTAGCTGATAATATTTTACTGGTTCAGAAAAAGCAGGAGAAAATTGATACGAAGAAGGAAAAAATAGTAGCTGACGATATTTTGCTGGCGCAGGCAACCCAGGCAAAAATTGATAGTAAAAAAGAAAAAATAGTAGCTGATAATATTTTACTGGTTCAGAAAAAGCAGGAAAAAATTGATACGAAGAAGGAAAAGATAGTAGCTGATAATATTTTGCTTGCCCTGGCAAGATCGGATGCAAAACTGGCTGAAAATAATGCCTGGATCCAATATATCGGCAAATCATCCTATGATGTAATGTGGGATTGGGATATAGCTACCGATGAGATATATGTCAGTGACAGTGCAGAAGAATTATTTGGATATAAAATTGAAAATAACAAGATATGTTTTACTGATTTTACCGCCTGCCTGTTGCCGGGCGAAAAAGATGCTGTCGAGGAAAAATTATTAAATGCCATCGCTTCAAAAAGCAAAAGCTGGGACGACGTATATAAACTCAGGCGTCATGATGGCTCAATAGCTTCTACGATAAGCCGGGCCAGTATTGTAAGAGATGAAAAAGGAAAAGCTTTACGCATGATCGGCGCTATACAGGATGTTAGCAGGTTAGAGCAACTGGAGCAGCAACTGGCAGAGCAAACGGCAGAAAAAAAAGATCCCGGTAATATATTCAAGGTAGCAGCCAGGCTTTCTTATGATGGGATATGGGATTGGAATTTACTTACCAATCACTTTTTTTTGGGCGAAGGCTTTGATGAATTATTCGGCTATTCCGTAAAAAATGTTACTGGCAATATGGATGATTGGAGCAGGCATCTTCACCCGGAGGATAAAGAAGCGGTGGAAAAAGGTTTGCAGGATGCAATTAAATCAACAGCCTCTCATTGGGAGCATGGTTACCGGTTTATAAGAACCGATGGAACGATCGCCAATGTATTTGGCCGGGCCAGCATCATCCGTGATTCACAGGGGAAAGCTATAAGGATGATCGGCGCCATACATGATATGAGTAAAGAAAATATTTTGGAAGAACGGCTGGCGCAGGAGATAAGATTAAAAGAGATCCAGATAGCAGAAGCTACCGCAGATGCAAAGGATGCTGAAAGATCGGATATTGGAAAAGAACTGCATGACAACGTAAACCAATTGCTTGGCGCATCAAAGATGTACCTTGAAATGGCAAAACTGGGAGGAGAAAAAGCGGAAATGTATTTAACCCGTTCATCGGAATACACGATGAATGCTATCAATGAGATCAGGAAATTAACTAAAGGACTTACAACGGATATTATCAAAGACCTTGGACTTAAGGAAGCAATAGAGAGTGCTACAGAAGATATAATGGAAATGAGTTCTTTGAAAATTTCCTGTACGTTCAAAGATTTTAATGAGGAAAATGTGCATTATAAATTCAAGCTTAATATTTTCCGGATCGTACAGGAACACCTGAATAATATTCTGAAACATGCGGCCGCGACAAATGTTACCCTTGATCTTGGACAGGATAAAAACAATGTTATATTGACCATTACTGATAACGGAATTGGTTTTGACACTGATAAAAAAGGAAAAGGAATAGGTATTGATAATATAAAAAGCCGGGCAACGGCGTACAATGGAAAGGCTGATTTTACTTCCCAACCCGGCAGCGGTTGTATCTTATCTGTAACATTTCCTGTCCCGGCCATCAATAAAGAATAAAGTAGAACAATGCTGTTTCAAAATAAACTACGTATTAAGTTATAGATCCCGCTGGTTCCTGGTTAAAACTTGCAACTTATAGCTATCCCGGAGTTTTTACCTCCAATAACCCCATACTACCAATCATCTTAATTCATAAGGGCGACATTTTAAAATCTGTAATTTAATAGAGTAATCAACTCTATATGGATAACAAATTATTTGAACGCCGCCGTTTTATAAAAAGTTCTGCTTTTGGTTTGATCGGCATTACCAGTTTTGGTTATGTATCGGGGCAGGATAATTTTTATAAAGCAATTAGTAAGGGAAATACGGAACCATTATTTTATCGTTACCCTGCTATGAATGATACGATGGCCAGCAGTATCGTGGGCGCTTCTCATGGTAATTTTGATAAAGTAAAAGAGTTGGTAACACGCCGCCCGGAACTGGCCGGTGCTTCCTGGGATTGGGGCTTTGGCGATTGGGAAACTGCATTGGGTGCCGCTTCACATGTTGGCCGCAGGGATATTGCGGAATTTTTGATGGGTCATGGAGCAAGGCCCGATATTTTTACATATGCAATGCTGGGTATGCAAAAAAGTGTACAGGAAATAATTGAAACTGTTCCGGGAATTCAAACGCATGGCGGACCGCACGGAATAACTTTATTACAACATGCAAAAAACAGGCTGGAAGATAAAAATATCCCGGCGGGCGATGCAGCCAATGTAAAAAATGTTATCAGCTATCTTGAAGGTCTTGGCAATGCGGATATGAAACCCAAAAGTTTAGAACTGGCCGAAGAAGAAAAGAAAAAATATATTGGTGAATACCGTTTTGGAGATGGGGAAGGAGAAATATTTGTTGTAGATGTTCACCGGCTTGGCTTTGTACAAATAGCCCGCAAAGGTTCAGCCGGGCGTAAGCTTAATAAAATAGAGGAGAATACATTTTCACCGGCGGGTGCGCCTTCAGTAAAGATCATTTTTAAAATGAAAGATGATAAAGCCGTTTCCGTAAGTATTCATGAACCTGAACCATTGGTTACCGGCATGAAAATATAATGCTTCAGTAGTGTATAACCCGGGAGCTATCGGATTTGAGATTTGTTTTACAACAAAGTCACGATAGATCGATAGTTATTTCTTTAAAGTATAATTGAAAGAAAACTGGTAAATAGGCAGGTAGTATTCGATCCCGGGTCGCTTGCTGTATTTATAATAAACAGCTTTGGTGTTTAGTGCATTAATTGTTCTGTAAAATTTAACCAGGACTTATTTTCTTGTTTATTGTTGTTCTTTTGCCAGGAGTATAGCAAAAGGATCGGAGAAAAGAAGTTCGATCTTTATATCCAGGGCCGAGGCAATTTGGAAAAGACGATTTAGTGGAATATCTGTTTTACCCGTTTCGATCCTACTTATAGCAACTTTACTTATTTCTAATTCACTTGCTAAGAAATCCTGTTTGAACCCTTTAAGTGTTCGCCACTTACGAATATTATTACCTACCTCAACCAGTTTTTCTTTTTTTATTACTGTAGAAGTCCTTTTGGGTGCAACATTTGGCATTATTGAAATAGCCTGTCTCACTACCTGATTTTTGGTTACTGCGTAATTGGTTAATTCCTTGTAAAAAAAATATTTTTACAAAGCAGGCTACAACCAAAACTTCTCCAATAAAAAGCCAATCTGTTCTTATAAAAATAGTGTGATCGTGATGAAGGGTTTTCGGGAAGGGATGAATTACAAAGGTTGCTCTTTTTTATATACAAGCCAATAGGATTTATACTTCGGCCGGCTGTAAATTCCCAAATCAACATATTGGGCTGCGTGTTTCCCGCAACCAGGATTGTAGAAATATTCTGAGCAGGGGCGATTAAAAAATAAGCAAGATAACGGGTAATAATATAAAAGGAGCCCGCACATGCGGGCTCCTTTTATCATTGGAACTTACAAAGATTGGTTTGGATCTAGTTCTTAAATAATACCTGCGATCCCAAATTATTTTTACTGTCTGTAATAGACAGGATATAATTTTTAACCTGGTAAGAACTGATATCGATCACCTGGTCGTTTGATTTTAAAACACCGGTAGCAACTTTAACGCCCGATACATCTGCTACAGAATAAGTAGCCGGATAGCTTACCAGGTCGGAAAAATGGATCCTTACCTGGTTGTTAATGATCATGGTCGTAAATAATTGCGCTTTAGGCATACTCAGATCTTTAACATCGGTCAGTATCACAGCACCGGTTTTATCATTGCGGGCTTCGATGCGATAATAAACAGCACCAGCACCGGAACCTGAAACTGCATTCTTTGTTGCGTAAGTTCTCATGGCGCCTGAATTACCAGAAGCCATCGTGGCAACAGTTTCAAAATTTTTACCGGTCACACTTCTTTGTACGTTGAAAACCCAATTTGCTCCGAAAGAATTGGCTTTCCAGCTTACGGTAACACTGTTTATATTATCAGCATTCAGCAGCGGGCTTTCAATATCCAGTACAGGATTGTCTGATAAATTAAATACCTGTCCTTTACCGGAAGCGCCTTTTTCATTTACCCGGCTATGATTCAAAGCAAATGCAGCGGTTTGTTTTTCAGAAAGAGTAACAAGGGCTTCACCTTTTTCATCAGCGGTTACATAAGATACCACGGCGCCGCCTGAAGGCGAACTATAGATCTCTATATCGCTGAAGGGCACACATTCGGTTATCTTATAACTTACTTTATTATCCGCAACATACTTGTAGGCAAAGATCCCGGAGCCTGCCACGCCGCAACTTTTGCAACCGCTGTTTTTATCAGCAGTATTATATTGAGCTATAAGGGTTGTACCCATCAACAGGCCCAATACAACTATGGAAATTCTTTTTTTCATATGATTATAATTTAAGTATGATATAATTAATGTGCCATATTGATCGGTTGAAAAAATACAACAGCTGCAAGTGACGGAAGGAATATGGAAATACAGTTTGACGTAATTAAGTTCGTCAGATCCTGCGCTCTTCTCTGCAGGTCATTGAAACCCCATTTACGTACAACTCCTGTTCCAGGGTAAACTCTTCCGGCAGCATCATTCGCATAAAATACACCTGTTAATGTAGGATCGGTAACATCTTCTGCAAAAACACCGGTCGAATCATCACCAAAAACAAAACCCGGACCAACAAAACGTGCACTTCTTCCGGTTAAGAAAGGAGAAATATCAAATTTGAATTGAGGTCCGATAACCAGGATCGTAGGTGACGGGCTTAATGAATTATATGCTGCATTATGTCCCTTGTAATCTGCCATTACAAAATCCGTTTCGGTTTGTTTGGAATGACAGCCTGAGCAGGTATTATTTGAAAAATGGAAACGGGCAAGATCATTGGTAATAAAACCAGGACCCGGGCCAGGTGAACCATTCCAGAAATGCGGGGCCTCTACAGGTGAAGTGCTCCGGTAATTTGATTTACCTGCTTTGAAAGGAGTAGGGCCGGGCAATACTGTTAGTGGAACCAACCCCGTTGTGCTTTGCGCAATGATAGCAGCGCTGTTAGCATTTACCCAGTTGGCAAGAATAGCCGTGTTACCTGCTGTAGCACCATCGGCACCATTGAAGATATTCTGCGGTTCATTGAATAAAACAACTTCTTCCAGTAATTTGGTAGCGCCGTTTATTTTAAATTCCCTGAACTGCCATCTCGGCGATTTATCTGTTCCAACAGTAGCATTATTCGTAACTGCGATCTCATTACTGCGTACCTGGTTAATAGCACTCTTGTTATTAGTAACACGTGAAGGAGCTGCATTAGGAAGTGTTACGAGATCGGTTATTGCCTGCAAAGCGGTTAAATAATTATTTAAACCGATAACAGTATTCAAATTGTGTGTACTTAAATTCGCCCATTGCAAACCAAGACTTTTTACAGCATTGCAATTGGTCTGCACATTTCCATATTCAAATATTACATTGAATCCATCAAGACCACCTGCGCCAAGTGAGTCGCGGCATACAGGTACACCTGAAATGGTATTTTGTACTAATGACCAGATGAATCTTGTTTCACCGGAGTTATTAGTTCCGCCACCATAACCGAAGTTTCCTCTCAGGTCGATCCTGTTAACAATTGCTTTCAGGCTAAATGGTGCATAACGCAACAAACTATCTTCATGTGTATTGTCCCACTCTGTTTGCCAGTTGCCGATATTGATCGGTAATGCTGCATTATGACGAGCTTTCCGTATCCAGCGTGTTATAACTTGGGGAAGGAATCTTGCAGAACGGTTTCTTACTGTTTCACTGTTGATAGTAAGATCAATCATCCAGCTATTGATCCAGCTTTTAACAAGAGCTTTGGGCGTGATACCGGTAAAGCCCTGGTTAGTGATACCCCTGATAAGACTTCTAAATGTCCATGCTCCATTTGGATTACCACTACCGAACGGACCGCCGCAGGGATTGAATGTCCTGGCAGGATCTGTTACTACTCTCAGGTCATGAATGAATAAAGATTTTTCTTTGTCAATAGGAGGCGGTGGTGGCGGAGGCGGACCAAAACCCATGTGACTATAAGGTTCAAACATTTTCTTGCTGAAACCTGTGCGGCGGTCTACCGGACCTCCGGGTTCTATAATTATTCCTCCGTTATAACCTCCACCAATCTTGATCGTATTTAAAGTGCCCGGCACAGGATCTACCGCAGGAGGCAACCTCAGGATATCCCTGGAAACTTCGATCACTTCAAAATTGTCGAATGCTTTTTTATCATACAATGGAGTTTCTCTTTTCACTTTTGAAAACAGTCTTCCTTCAAATACGTCGAGCATGTTCTCATTAGCTTCAAGTGTGGCATTATAGCCCTGCATTTGCAGATCGAATCCTTTCAGGTCTTCTTTAATGAATGCTGAAAAAACATCATCGCCGGCTCTTTCGTCGCCGCCGGTTTTACCATCGTCATAAAAAGTTGTTTTAGATTCTCCTAAAAAGATATCTACATAGCCACCGGAGATATCGCCTTTTTCATAAGCGACCATTACGGCCATATTCTCGCCGGTTTCTAATGGATCTTTTAATTGCTGTACTGTTAACTTAGTAGCAATGGGAGGATCTTGCTGCCAGTCCCTGGAATTGGGAGGAGGCGGGGGTAATCTGCGATCGTCGAATGAGCTAAGCACAATAACGAAAAAGCAGATCAGTAATGAAGTAACAAAAAACAGTTTCTTGTTTTTTCTCAGAACATTTTTCATAATGCGTTGGTTTGTGATAATTGTAATAAAGGTTTAATGCTGCTACTTCAGTGCGATAACCAACGTGATTCGTATGTAAAGAGAAAGAGAGAAAAGCGATCAGGGACCGTGGACTTTTGTAATAAGTTTGTAATAATTCATAGATTAATTTTTTAAGGTTTATAAAAAGTAAGGTAAATTTTAAATCAGAAATAACAATGTGTCTTGATAAATTATCAAAAAATTAGGGGTATTCCATTAATTACAATTCGAAAAAATACGATACCGTATTTTCCGAAGTAGTTTATGTTTTTAATAATAGTTGTTGCTCTTAAAAATATTTATTTCAAACATTGCCCCGCACGGTCACTTTTATTATCTGTTATCATTTTTTTTGTTGTAATAAAAAAATGCCTCTGCTGTTTACCCCGTAACGATCATCGTTTCAGCATAATCATTTAGATTACCATCCCAGGATCGATATACTCTTTGTTCCCGGCGGCGGACCCGCAGGAGTAACTTCAACTATGTAAAAGAACTGCTGGCTATGGAACAGGATTTTACTAAAGCGATGACAGCTGCAGTAAAAAAATTATTGTAATATTTTTATAAATGGATCGTGAATACTGTGTTCTTTTGTTTCTTCGTCGTTCAAAAAATGCCATCCATCATTTTACCTCCCCCGGTGTATTATAAATAAAATAGCTTCGGTTGATAAGCGAAGCATCATGCAAAAAAGAAATATTTTCTGCAGCCTCATATTTAAAATAAGCCTGTTCATTTTTTTACTGCTTTGCAGTAATGATCTTTTTTCTCAAACAGGTACGAATAAAAAAATACCCCTGCTCGAACTAAAAGGCAATGCTTTTGAAAGATGGTTTCCAACACGGTACCGAAATGAAGAACGAGATCGCTATTATCTTTAAAAAATGGAAAGAGAATATGCGCAGCGCCAATCCCGATTCATTGATCGGCGATTTCCTTGCCAGTACGAATTTCGAACCTGCTATAAAAAAACATACAGCTTTTATATTGGATGAGCTTAAAGGGATCGCCAAAGGTTCGGGTCAAACATATACCGATGTCTTTGCCTTCCAGTTACTCGATGAATTTTGGGTTTACCTCGATACAAAAAGAAATGAGGGCCCACATCATTGCAGTGGGATGGGAGCGGCCGCTACTGCTGATCGTCCTGCTTATATCGCACAAAATATGGATGTCGAAAATTATATGCAGGGAGGACAGGTGTTATTACATATTCCTGCTACGAAAAATGAGCCGGAACAATATATTCTTACCTGTGCAGGTCTTGTGGCATTGAATGGTATGAATTCGTCGGGCATCGGCATGTGTATGAATACGATCATGGAATTAAAGGGTTCTGTTGATGGTTTGCCGGTTGCTTTTATCATCCGGGGCGTACTCAATCAGCAAAAAGGAAAAGATGCTGTTGAGTTTTTACAAAAAGTGAAACATGCTTCCGGTCAAAATTATATTCTCGGCATTGCTGACAGTGTATATGATTTTGAAGCATCGGCTACAAAGGTCGTTCGGTTTATACCAACAGGAGGGAATGGTTCTCTTGTTTATCATACCAATCATGCATTGGCAAACGATGATGTAAAGCCGTGGTATAAAAAATTATTTGAAAGAAATATAGCGGGACTTAATTCAAACGATAACAGTGTTATCCGCATGGCTTCATTGCAGGAACGGCTTGCCAGGGAAGCCGATGTTATTTCACCCGATCTTATTAAAACTGTATTGCGGTCAAAAGATGACCAGTATAACCCCGTCTGCCGTGTCTACCGTGAACGTGGCTTTGGTTTTACTTTCAGTTCCATATTATTTACATTGACAGGAAAAAGATCGGTACAACTGACCTATGGCTCACCCGATCAGTCAGAGTACGAAGAATTTTTCTTTACCACAGGAAAATGAGGCGGTATTTTTTCGCCCTTGCCGGTATTGCGGGATGAAACATAACTTTATCCCATGCAACATCTTCTTCTCCTTCATGGCGCTATCGGCGCTAAAGATCAACTGCAATTATTGGCCGATGCACTAAAAGATAAATACATCATTCATAGTTTCAATTTCAGCGGATATCACCGATGAATTCGATATTAAAACCATGAAAAATAATTTTAAAATACCGGTTGCGAATAGTGCAGGTAAAACACCCAATGATATTACAATAAAAAAGGTCAGGATAGAAACAAGGAATTTCTGGTTTTGATGGCGGTATAGAATAAACGATCGCTGTATAAGAAGCATTGCGTTGAGCAATGCTTCTTGTCTTTATAGATCATTCGCAGTCTGGCAACAACGGAAAATTCTCAATTCTCAAATCAACCGTTCCAAACTTTAATAGCTCCCTGCGTTGGCGACACTTCATAAAATTGTTCGGCAATACCGGTTGGCGTAAGAGTGATCACCGCAAAGCCATTCATCACTCTTAAATTTAAGAATGGAGTTGGCGGAGTTGTATTCGGCACAGTTGTCTGCGCAAAATAACTGATGCCCGGAATATTATTATCCCCGTTATGCAATCCGGTTCCTTTGCCAAACGGTATAGCGCCATGCCCGACACAACGAAGCCTTGGACTTGATCCGGAAGGACATTTATACTGGCCGGCTACCGATTGGTCATTATATACAATACCATTATGTATATGACCATAATACCAATAATCGGGACAACGACCGCCGAATGCATTTACTATTTGTGTAAACAATGGTTTTTTAAGCGTAGTACCATCATAGGTTGGTGGAGTAAGTGCTGTGCCGTCTGCAGTCAGGCCCGTGTGATGCGTCATCAAAATGATCTTTTGCGACGGGCTTATGTTCAGACCCTTTATAAAATTTAACTGGTTGGTATCATACAATGCTCCGTCCATGTACATTTTGCTGGAATCATAATAAGCAGTATCAAGCCCGACAATTACCCAATCACCAAAAGTGATAGCGAAATAACTTGTCCTGTTCTGTTCTTTTTTAAATAAGGGATCGGCAAGCGCAACATTAAAATAGCCGTTGGCTCCATCATACATTTCATGATTGGAGTTGAGCGTGAAATTCAGTTTGCTATTGGGGAAAGGGGCGTTCAATAATTTATTTGATTCTTCAAGTGGCCGGCCTGCATAATAAACATCACCGAGGTGGAGCGTGATATCGGGTGCAGGCTGCATTGCTTGTATCGCTTTTCCAACTAACGCAGAAGGCGAGTTATATCCATTGTCATTATATGGGCCGGTTCCCCAATCACCGATAATAGCAATGCTCAATGAATTTTGACCGGTTACAGGAGTAATAACAGGAGTTGTACCAAAATATGCATCCGCTTTTTTATCCCAGCGATAGAATAAATAATATACAAGCGATTCGGTCCAGTTGAAATCAAGTTGTGCATATTGTTGTTCGAGGTATAAAGTGCCATCGGGAGCAACGATACCCGGCCCGTTCCTGACATCATTGTACCAGGTTTCCCAATCGGAGGTTTGGATCTGCGTTTCAGGCATGCCCATAAATTTCAGGATCTCTACAGCGAAAAAAGGTAACTGGTGTAATAAATAAAGTGCCGGGCCATATTCAATATTTCCGTCAGGGGGTAAGGGTTTATCATTCATAAAATCGATGAACCGTTCTTCGCTTTCCTGCAGGAATAGCCAGTCCTGGTGCAATGCATTTCCCTGAGGTTTGGTTTTGTCAATGGATAGAAGGTGTTGTTTAATTTCATCAGATAAAGTGGTGAATAGGCTCATAATTTTTTTTTAATGTTGATTAATGGCTTATAGTCTAAGATAAGAAACTAATTGTTTAAGCTCAATACCAAATCTTTGTGCTCTCTAAAACAATGCTGATCCTTCAGTGATCCTTTAGTCAAACATGTATTCTCTCCAATGAAGCACTGATGGATTAGTGAAGGATCACTGATATATTACGGGTGATGATCTCTCTAATCCGATAGCTGCCGGATGAATCCTGCTCTTTAAATAATAAATACTGCATTGCCGGTAATTAGTCTATCTTCACCATAAGATAATATATATCTTCTGACACTTAGTATTAGACCGCTCCAAATTCTTACTCTTCCCCTCAGTAACAGTTTATCCTTCTTTACGCTTTGTATCTGATCGTATTTACAGGTATTTTATTTTTTTATTTTAAATCATTGATTTTATGAACATGTATGTTTCGAATTTAAGTTTCCACACAAACGAGGAAGCTTTAACCGCTTTATTCTCTGCATTTGGTACTGTTGCTTCGGCAAAAGTGATCACCGACAGGGATACAGGCAAGAGCCGTGGTTTTGGTTTTGTAGAAATGAATAATGACGCAGAAGCTGAAGCAGCAATGAAAAGCCTTAACAACAAAGAAATCGAAGGAAGATCTATGGCCGTTAGTATAGCAAAAGAAAAAGCGCCACGTACCGATAACAAAAGATGGTAAGAGGCTGCTTATTCCATAAGTAATTTATTCTTGTTGATCTGCGAACCATCGGGTTTCAGATCAACAAGAATTATAGAATGCTGTACGCATATTTGCGTCATTACAAACTACAGCATCATTCTCATTAATAAACTTATCATGAAAAAATTCATTGCTCCCCTTGTATTCGTACTTCTCCTCGTAGCGATCGCCTGCAGGAACAAACCTGCAGAAGTTAAAAAAGAAATTATTGTTGTTCCTGCTACTACACCCGTTGTTGTTGTGCAAGAGCCGCCAGCGAAATCAACTACAGTAACCTTAGATAAGAACGGCGTTAAAGTAGAAACAAAAAAAATAAATGTATCAGTAAAGAATAACTGATAATTTTTTCGCCCTGTTTCCGATCGTCTTTTCTTTTGCCGGTACCTCGATAGTTTTATCGGCCCCTCATTTAAATAATACCGTCAATTGATCTTTGCTCTCAAAAGATCCGAATGTTCTAATTTTATTGGATGAGATCATCATCCGTTCATGAAATAAAACAGGAACTCCTTACACTTAAAGCGGCTGAATTAACAGCACTCTGCCTGCGGCTTGCACGATTTAAAAAAGAGAATAAAGAAATACTCACATACCTGCTCTTTGAAGCCCAGGATGAACAAGGCTATATTAAAAGTGTAAAACAGGAAATAGAAGAACTGTTTGCTACTATTAACATCAGTCAATTATACTTTGCTAAAAAAACGCTTCGCAAAATAGTGCGGGTGATCAATAAACATTCACGGTACAGCGGCAACAAACAAACCGATATTGAATTGCGGATCTTTTTTTGCCAGCAATTGAAAGCATCCGGTATTCCTATCCGGAAAAATGCACTCATCAATAATATATTTACCGGGCAATTAAAAAAGATCGATGCTGTCCTGGCCATTCTTCATGAAGACCTGCAGCATGATTATAGCAAAGAGATCAGTGCATTGCGGTGATCCTGCTTAAGCGTTACTAACTTTTCATCTCCTGATACTCATTGAGTGATACCGTATACTCATTAAATAGGTCATTTCGGCATGTTTACCACTTAGTAGTACTTAGAATGATGCCGGGCCATTGTAGCTTTGCTTCGCATTTTAAAACACAAAACCTAAATCTTATCATACCATGAGAAAAATTTTATGTAGCCTGCTACTTTTACTGGCATGTGCCGGTATTCTCGCTGCGCAGGAAAGATCAGCGACAAAACATTACCCCGCTCATACATTAATTGGCGATGCTGAATTAATAGAAGAATGGACGGAAAGCAACGGTAAACAATCAACTACCGTGTACGTAGTTGATATAAAAGCAGGCGGTAGCTATTTTATAAAAGCTACTACCAATATGCAAAAAGACAGCCGGCAAACAGTGTCTGCAGACGGCACTATCATCGGGCTTGTTCTTTCAGCCCAAACAAATGGCTGGCAGCAATGCGTTGCCGGAGTAAGTGGCGGCATTCAACCTATTGTACTCACACCGGGCCAGCATGTCATTCGGTTTACTGTCAATGGAAATATGCCTCCGTTGAATGATGGTATCAGCCTCAGTCTGGGTAACACACATGCAAAACTGGATGCAGACTGGCAAAATTTCTCAACCAACCTTGACCGTTTAAAAGCAATACAACCAGTAAATACAGTAACAGATAAAAGTGTTTCTGCTTCAACGGAAAAAGTATTGTCAAATCCTGCAGGCAATTACGAGCATGCGATAGACACAGCTTTTAGTTACAGCACTTTTTCAATGCTGTATCTCACTGGCGGTGTCAGCTATACTTTCAATACATATAATTCTACGGTAGACCCTGTGCTGCATTTATTCGATCCCAACAATATTGCTACCCGTTCATGGAGCAATGATGATGGCGGCGGCGGTTATGAAAGCAGCGTCACTGTAAATATCCCGGCTACCGGCTATTACTTTTTACTGGCAAGACCTTATTATGGCGGGCAAACTGGTATCACCAATATCATGCAAAACGGTATTAATCATCTTACCAATACACCGATCTCGGGGCTGCGTTTTTCTACAACCGTGCGGACCGGCGATCTGAATTATTTTACTGCAAAGCTTGGCGGTGCTGGCAACCCTCCGGATACCCGCCTCTTTACACTCAGTTCTGCGGGTGGTGTAGTTACCGGGTATAATGATGATTACTCTAATAGCAGCAATGGTACATGGGCCTGGGGTCTTGGTTCCCGTATAAGAAAGAATTACTCCAGTGGCAGCTCAATTGTTTTTGTTTGTGCATTCAATCCAACAAGAACAGGAGTCTGTGATGTGTATATGGGAAATGTAAATGGACAGTTGCCCAATACTGAACCGGCGAATTTTCCTTTGCTGAAGACGGAAGATGCGATCCAGTCAGCTCCTTCTACAGGCACTTATAATTGTATTTCCTGGAGTGGCGGTATCACCAGCAGTTGGACATGGCCTCTTGATGCAGTATCTTCCTGGTATGTGGCCGGTAATCCACTTGGCAGTTTTGATAAATTTTATTCCAACACACCGGCACGTTTTCCCGGCGCCTGGAATTATACACGGAGTGGAGCTACTTCAGGCAATGCAGTAGTAGATCTCTGGAAAACAGCAAGTGCATATACGCATGCATCTGTAACCAAACCCGGCAATGATCATCCTCATGGATATGATTGGGAAAGTAAGCCGGGTGGGTTAGACCGCCAGTTCCATCCACGTAATGCCCTGGAACAGCCAAACTGGTATGGAGCTGTTTCAAATTATTACAGGCCGACCGGCACTTTTGCAAAAAATATTTCAGGTAAGTCATTTGAGACAGATGCAGATGCCGTAGCAGCAGGTGTGGCTGTATATGAAAATGCAAAACTTTCGAGCAAAGCAAATGATAAACTAAATAGCCTTCTTACACAAACAGCCAGTGATATCAACAGTAATTTTGACCGGCTATATGAGAACTGGAAGCAAACATGGGCGGCCAATGCTTCGCTCAGCGACCCTTATGCTTATTGTGAGAATAAAGAATACGAAGCATTACAGGCTTACTGCAATAAAAATCTCAATGCAGCCATGCTGCTGGTATTTAAGAAATTCACCGGCGGCGATCATTTGACAAGCAAATTATTATGGGAACTTACCCGCAGCCGTTATGCTCCGTTGCTGGATGAAGCAAAAAAAGATATTCTTGACAATTCGTATGATGAAAGAGGACGCTTTGTGATACACGGCGATCATGATAATGGTGTGCGTTATATAGAAAAAATATTGAAGCAGCTTGATATAAAAACTCTTGAGCCAATACCTGCAGCTATATTTACCGTAACAACATCACCTAACCCCGTAAAAGATATATTGACTGTAACTGTTGAAGTAAAAGAGAATAGCCGCATCAGTGTAAGTGCCGTTTCTTCACAAACCGGGATAACCAGGTTGTTGCAAACAGAAAACACAGTAACACGGGGCACACACCAGTATCGTTTAAACATACATGGTTTTGCCGGTGCAGCGGGTGATATGATCATTGTCCAGGTAAAAGTGAACGGTGTTTTGCAAACTATGAAAGTGCTGGTGGGTAATTAATAAGATATTTTTTATAGTTCACTAAAGAGTAAACCGGGCAAGAGGATCATTGGTATTTTTCAACACATAAGAACTTAGAATAATATAGTTACACATAGATGCTCGTCTATGTGTAACTATGTCTGTTTATATACCTATGTGTTGAAAAATATGTGCCTCAGCAATTTTCCAAATAAAAAGTACGCCGCCGCTTTTAAACGATCAGCCCATTAAACCGGAATCTATTAATTTGCATCCGGAAAAATTATTTCATGCCGATCTACATGGATGTACATATTGTTCCCGGTGTAAAAGCAAAAGACGTGGCTGAAGCTCATCGCAAAGACCTTCTTCACCAGGGCGAATTCGGGTGTAATTGCATGACCTATTGGATCGATGAAAAAAGAGATTCGATCTCTTGCCTGATAGAAGCCACCGATAAGGATGCTGTGAAAGAAATGCATAGCAAAGCGCATGGACTTGTGCCAGACACTACCCAATATTTTTCATAAGTTGATTTTACAATAAGAATAACAGGCGAACCAGAACATATCTTTGCAAAGAAATAATTATTATGGAATTAGGCATTGGTATGTTTGGCGACCTGCACATTGATACAAACGGTATAGTACAACCGGCCGGCGGGAGATTGAAAGAATTGATCGCAGAAATAAAGTTGATGGATGAAGTGGGTCTTGATTTCTATGGTATCGGCGAACATCATCGTACCGAATATGCAGTATCTACTCCTGAAATAATTCTTGCTGCCGCATCAACCGTTACAAAGAATATCAAACTGGGCAGCGCTGTTTCCGTATTAAGTTCCTCCGACCCGGTGAGGCTCTATCAAAGTTTTGCAACGATCGATCTTATTTCCGGTGGCAGGGCAGAACTCATGGCCGGCCGCGGCAGTTTCATTGAATCTTTTCCTTTATTTGGACACAGCCTCGAAAATTATGATGAATTATTCGAAGAAAAATTGCAATTGCTTGTAAAAATAAATAATGAAAACCCGATCACATGGAAAGGTAAATTCAGGCCTGCATTAAACAAACAATTGATATTGCCCCGTGCTGTCAACGATCATTTGAATATATGGGTCGCGGTGGGAGGCACACCGGAATCGGTAGTAAGAGCTGCGAAATATGGATTGCCGGTGATCTTTGCCATCATTGGCGGAAACCCGGTTCAGTTCAAAACATTATTCAAATATTATAAAGATTCGTATGAACAGTTTGGTCATGATATGAAAAAATTCCAGGTGGGTGTTCACATGCATGCCTTCTTTGGAGAAGACAGTAAAAAAATTGCCGATGAATATTATCCTGTTTATTCTGCACAGATGAACAGGATCGGAAGCACCCGTGGCTGGCCACCTTATCAATTACAACAATATGAAATGGGAAGAGGTCCTGATGGGCATTTGATCATCGGCGATGCAAATGAAGCCATCGATAAGATATTACATATGCACGAACTGTTTGGACTTACCCGTTTTTCGGCGCATATGGATGTTGGCGGACCTTCACATGCATCAATGATGAAATCTATTGAGATTTTCGGAACTAAGATCGCTCCGAAGGTGAGAGAGGCGTTGAAAAGGTGAATAATGAATAGTGAGTAGTGAATAGGGAAACCTATGTGCAACTATGTTCCTATCCTATGTGGTGAAAAAACATATTGCTGCGCTGTAACGGTGTTTTCTTTCAGCAACTACGCATTTAATTAATCCTGGTTAACTAATTTATCACAATACGTTAAGGTCTTTCAGCCCAGTTGGCAATCTCCCCGTTGGGTAGTATTTTCACACCCTTTATAATACTGATATGATTGAACCGGTACGCATCATCAACCAGTTGTTCGAGATGAAGGCTAAAATAAAAGAATTGGGCGCTGAGCAGCAGTTTGAAAGAAATTTCACCCGCATGTTTTCTTTGTTTGAAGAGGACGGATACATCATCCAGGATCCTACCGGTGAAGCTTATACCGACTCAAGAACAGATTGTGAAGCCAGCATCAGCGGAAGAGTGGGTTCAAAAATGAAAATTACAAGGACCATCAAGCCCGTCATTTACCAAAAAGCAAATGAAGGCGTACAGTTATTGCAGAAAGCAGTGATCATAGCAGAGAATAAGTGATAAAGCAATGAAGAAACCAGTAAATTTTGGGATCGACCTCGGCACTACCAATTCCCTTATTGCAAAATATGACGGAAGCAAAGTGCAGGTCTATAAAAACCCGGTGGGACAAAAAGAAACATTGGCATCGGTAGTGGCATATCGTCCCGACAGGGTATTGATCGGCGATAAAGCAAGAGAATATCTTATCAAGGATCCGGTAAATGTGTTTGGTAATTTCAAACGCAAGATGGGAACGGATGAAAAATATTATGTCGTTAATATCGATAATAATGTGACACCTGTTCAACTATCGGCCTTGGTGTTGAAGGAACTCAAGAATTTTGTTCATACCGGTGAAGTGCCGGAGGCCTGCGTTATTACTATCCCGGCTTCATTTGATTCCATGCAAAGCAATGCAACATTGAAAGCAGGGCAGGAGGCTGGGTTCAAAGAAATATTTTTATTGCAGGAACCGGTGGCGGCAAGTCTTGCTTTCTTTAATGATCCCGGTACAGAAGTAAAAAAAGATGGTTCCTGGTTGGTGTATGATTTTGGCGGCGGCACCTTTGATGCAGCGCTGGTCAGGTCGTCGGAACATGAATTGAAAGTATTGGATCACGAAGGAAATAATTTTTTGGGCGGCGCCGATTTTGATTTTGCGATCATCGACAAGATCATCGTCCCGGAAATAATAAAAAAGACCGGTATCGAAAATTTCGAAGAAGAATTCAGGACCCGGTATGGTAAGTATGAAAAACTTTATTACGAAGTAATGTATTATGCAGAAGAAACAAAGAAAGAGCTTTCCAATGCATCATCATCGGTCATCGAGTTCAGCGCCGAACTGGATGGTAAGAAATATGATTTTTCTATCCCGGTAACGAGAGAAAAAACAAATGAGATATTCCTGCCTATTATCAATGAAACGATCCGCCTGCTGAAAAATGTAATGGATAATAACAGGCTGGAAGCAAAAGATATCAACCAGGTAATTTTAGTTGGCGGCAGCACTTTTGTGCCGCAGGTCAGGGAGCAACTCATATTGCAAACAGGTATCCCGCTCAATCATTCGATCGATCCGACAACATCTGTTGCGGTCGGCGCTGCATATTATGCAGCCAATAAATATTATGAATCACCGGAGCCGGAAGAAAAAGAAACCCCGGAAGAAATTGCAGCGAACATACTTTCTAATATTGATTTTACACCTTCGGAACTGAAACTGGAATTATCTTATCATAAATCGACAAGAGATAAAGAAGAAGTACTGCTCATCTTTTGCGAAGGAGAATATGATGACAAATTATACCGGATCATCCGCAGCGACGGAGGATTTGATACCGGTTTTATTCCTTTGAAAGCAAAGAAGACCGAGTTCCTCCCGTTGATCCCGTCTGTAACAAATTCATTTACGCTTAGTGTATTCAATAAAGATCATGATGAGATAAAAGCGTATGCAAAACAGATACAGATCACACAGGGAAAATATACGATCGACGGACAACCGCTGCCGCATGATATTTCGGTGGAAGTGGATGATGTAGAGAACAAAACCACAAGACTCGAAGTGATCTTTGAAAGGAATTCGGTGCTGCCGCAAAAAAGAACTTTGTACCGTGAGATATCCAAGACCATTAAAAAAGGCTCAAAAGATTCCATCATCATTAATATCATGGAAGGCGACAGGAATGCAAGGCCTTCTTCAAATCTTACAATAGGTTGTATCAATATAACCGGTAAGGATCTGAAGACAGATCTTGTAAAAGGTTCCGATATCGAGATACAATTGCATATTACCGATTCAAGAGTGCTGAACACTTCTGTTTTCCTGGTGATGTCGCAGCAGGAATTCGAGCATGTGTTCTCTATTTCAGAAAAACAGATCAGCCTTGAAAGATTACAGGAACAATATAACCTGCTGGAGAATGAACTGGCGGATACCATTCAGCAATTCCAGTATAACGACAATGAGATATGGGAAATAAAAGCTAATGTGCTGATGGAAGATCTGCAATCGGTGAAAGAAAAACTTTTTAAATTGAAGAGTGACGATAAATCCGACGAGAAATATGTGATCGCCGAAAAAATAATGCGGGTATCGCAGGCGGCAGATAAACTGGGCGGCAATGAAAGAATATCCATCCTCATTGAAGAATATTTTGAGTTGAAGGAAAAAGTAAAAGAGGTTATTGCCGGTGTTGATTTTGAAAAAGAAGAAATGCGGAAGAAGATGCAGAAAATGGAACAAACGGAGGATAGTGTGATCCGTTCTAAAAATGTTTCTTTTATTGAGAACAGGATAAAGCAAATGGATAAACTCCATTGGGATGCATTATGCAATACGACCAGTTTTTTGATCGGGCAATTTGTAGAATGGAAGAGTATGCCTGAAGGAGCTTTTAAAGATCATGCGGCGGCAAGGACATTGATAAAAATGGCCGAAACATCATTGGAGAAAGAAAAGTACGCTGATTTCCGGAGGCAGGTATTCAGCCTGACACATTTGTTCCGTACATCGGATTTTCGTATCAATAAAGATTTTAAAGGAACAGGTATTGGCTAGTAAACAATATATATCGATCATCCGTCTCTTTGATCATTGCGGTATCCCTTCCGCAAGTGATTTTAATTTGTCAAGAGCAAAAAAGCAATTACAGGCAGAATTTGGAATTGCCGAAGGCGGTTTTATTGAAGCAGACGGCAATACTTATACAAAGCAGGATGTATTCGAAGAAATGGATCGTCCTGATTTTCCCCGCCGGCTTGGTTTTCACCGGCAGATATGGATGAGCAAGCAGCTATTGCAATTGCTGGAAAAAAATACAGCGAGTTTTAATTTTATTGGCGATGAGTTGGTACTCTTCCAGGGCAACGCTGAGTTTGATGAATTCTTCTCGCCTTATTTTGCCGGGCCTTTCAACTATAGTTTGCGAACTCTGCTGGCAGATCTCAATTTTATCGAAGCCGGTCATTTATTGGCTTATGAAGGTTTTTTGCAAATGAATGAAAGGGAAGAAGCATTTCGTCCGTTGCGTATCTTTTTAGAGGAGAACCTGCGCTGGCTCCGTAATACCAATGGAGAAAATTATAGTATGATGCGTTCCAAAATAGGACATTGGGCCGATAAGGAATGGTATCTTTTCTTTAATAACATGCCTCATGAATTTTACGAAGAAAAGGTAGAGATCATCACGAAGCTTATTAACCTGAGTGTTGCTATTCAAAAAAGCCAGCGAAGCGATTGCCGGTCTATGAGCGATCAATTGATCCGCCTGAAAGATATACCGGAAAGCCTGCGGCAAATTATTGTATCCAACCATGCGGTTTATTCAGGTGCAGGTTCATCATCGCCATCTTCTTCCGGCTGGAAGGCGGCTGGCTGGATCGCATTTATATTGATAGCTATTGGAAGGATCGCCAGTACAGATGGATGCGAAAGTGAAAGACCCGGTTATGATTATAAATTTTCGACCCCAACATTTAAACTGGACAGTTCGACCTATAAAATATACGATAGTATGTTTAGTCCCGGGGATTCTAATTCTCCCAAAATTGTTCCATACGATAAGTATGAGAAATAGCGTTTGTAGCTCCTGCAGCATGCAATCTTAGCCATAGGGAACTAATTTTAAGAAAATTTTTTGATATGATTTCTTGCAAATGACGTTAACGGTGGAAACACGCCAGCCATGCTCAAGCCACTCCACCTGCTAGCCGCAGTTCTCTGCGCATTGGTTTCTTATTCCCAAAGAACAGATACGATCACTCTCTTTTATAAGCCGGACAAGTACAGTGTTTCCAAACTGGATAAACAAAAACTGGACAGTTTCCTTCTGCGCGGATGGGACAGGTTATGTATTAATGGATATACGGATGAAACGGAAGGAGAAGAATACAACCTTCAGCTATCAAAGAAAAGATCGGGTGAAGTGTATTGGTACCTGCTGGAAAAGAATATTGCAGCCAATGCCATCGCTACGCAATATTTTGGCGAAGCGTTGCCACAGGCCGATAATACTACGGATGATGGGCGGGCATTGAACCGCCGCACAACGGTCGTCGGTTATAAGTTTGCAAAGATCACTATCAAACCAAAAGATGACCCGATGAAACCGGTGACCAAAAAACTGGACAATGGTTTTATCATCACTTATAAACCCGGGGGAATTCCTGATTACTTGTCCAACAATTTTGAGTCGGGTTATGGATTGGATTTCCAGGTGATCAGCAATACGGTGGAAATGCGCCAGAATAATCTATTCAATAATACTACGAATGGCGAGATATTATCTTCTGTGCTGATCTTTCGTGGCAATGGTTTAAATCCCTGTAAACTCGATTCGCCGATAATGATCAGGGTGCCGATCAATGTAAGCACCAATTGCCCGATACAAAAGATCAAATTCTTTAATGCGGTAGCTGAAAAAGGAAAGATGATCTGGCAGGAACAGGAAAAATTATTGTATCCCGAAGTGATCGATGGTAAACAATACCTGCGGGTATGGATCGATAATTTTTGCGAGTATATAAATTTTGATATCAAGATCGACCCGGATTGTTTTGACCTCGACAGTACAAAGATCCGGTATGTGAATGCGAATATCAGGAACCTCTCTGTAGAATTGTATGGATTGAACAGCGTTTATCTTCCCCGTAAGATCGATAATAATACACACAGCTTGCTATTCGAGAAAAATAAATTATATAATGCGCCTGTTAGTTTTACCCTTTATGATGGTAAAAGGCGTGTCAAGGTATTCAGGAACCGCTCTGTGGAAAGATTGCCATATGACTCGATCAATAATCAGTATATAATAAGTACAGCAAGTCATAAATTTTATTTTCCGAGATCAAAAGTGTTCGATGTGGTATTAAAAGTAAACGGCGATAATTACAGGGTCTATCCGGAGAACCGCAAATGCGAGATCGTCTACCTGAATCAAAAAAAAGAAAAGATACTGGTTGATTTTTCAATAGTGGATGGAAGAGGAAGATATATAGTTTACCATGACCAGCCATTGGAATTACTGCCTTTTGATAAGAACAGCGGTTATTATGTTATCGATAAGGAACTTATAAAAACATTAAAACACAAAGGTACTTTGGCATCGAAGTGATGAATTGTAAAGAAGGTTTCGTCCGAGTTGGTTCATTAGTGTCCAGGCCTGCCTTTACCGGCAGGCCATTTTTTTAGCGCTGATCACGCTGATCCAAAACCAGGTTACACAGATAAAGATCCGGGAATTATATAAACGGTTAGACAAGTTGCTGTTTTATCGATACTTTGATAGTTAAAGAATGTTATATGAAAAAGATCGTTGTCCTTTTAGTATTCTGCTTTGTTGTAAAATCTTCAATGGCCCAGGACAAAGAAAAAGTAGAAAGAGCCTGCCTGAATTATATCGAAGGATTTTATGAAGGAGATACAAACAAACTGATCGCATCTTTAAAACCTTCCCTGTATAAAATAGGTTACTGGAAAAATAAGAACGGTATCTACGATTTTGATGGACAAATGACATGGCGCCAGGCACTGGATTATGCAAAAAAAGTAATGGAGAAAAAGAATTTTGCCAAAGCAGATGCTCCTAAAAAAGTAGAAGTGCTGGATGTAATGAATACAATTGCTTCCGCAAAGGTCACTGCCTGGTGGGGAGTGGATTATATTTTGCTTTCCAAACAGGGAGATGTATGGGTGATAGAAGAAGTTTTGTGGGAAGGGCCGCTGGCGAAGCAATAAACATTTTCTCCCGAAGGTTTAAAGATCATGACCGACTGGCTAAATAAAAATGTGAAGTAGGTAAAAACTAATAACTAAAAGATAAAAGTGTTTCATAGTTACAAATGCTTTTTTGCTTTGCAAATTTTACCGTATGAAAAAAAGGTACCAGTAAATAGTTTATTGCTTAACAACTATTAGTTTTTAGTTATTATCTTTTAGTTTTCATCTGATGAACTATCTCGCCCGATAGCAGTAACTGGATACTGATGCTACTCTTAAAGTTATTGCACTGCTTCAAAACAAATATTTGTATTCCTGTAATTTTAGAGATATTTATCTCCGGTAAATGGAAATATAATTTCTATAATAAACTATGGCAAAGATCTCGTTGAACAGCAATAATGAATTTATAGTAGGCGAAGCAAAAGTATTGAACTATGTGATGGCCTTTTTTTTCCTCGGGCTTTTTTTGTATGGTTTGATCGATGCGATACAACGAAATTTCAAGAATATCGACTACCAGAGTTATGTGTTTGCATTGGCCCTGATCCCGGCTGTTTATTGTTTTCGAAGGGCGCATAGTAACAGGGTGTACATCCGTGTAAATAAAAAAGGGATATTCCAATCCGGGAAATTAATTACCGATTGGCCCCATTTCCTCAGCGCCTTTATCGACCAAAAAGATAAAAAAGGTTTTTTCAATATCCAGGATAATTTTATACTGGTGGTGGAATATAAAAAAGACAATAAAGGCCACCGGCATAAAATACCGCTGACGAATACGCAAAACAAATCGGAGGAAGAAGTACTGGGGGCCGTCATCCTTTTTTGGAAACAGTACAGGAGCAGCGGCAGGGTCTGAACATACTTTCATTCTTCGTGGCATCATTTTAGATAATTCCTTTTTATGACAAAAAATATAAAAAAGGGAAACATTAAAAATGATCTTCCCGGTAACAAGCAAGACAAACCCGCAACGAAATCCTCAGGATCATCTGCCGGTAAGGAAGATGAAATAATAAATGAGGATAGTAATGTAAGTGAAGAAGAAAAGATCTTACTGGAAAGATCGGCGGATAGCCAGGCGGGCGAAGAAGATGAAGCATGGAACCAGTCTACGCTGGATAACCTTGATGAAGATGGCGAGCCGCTGAACGAGGAAAATGAATTTTCAGGAAAAGATCTTGATGTTCCGGGCTCGGAAGACGATGATAACAATGAGGAAATAGGAGAAGAGGATGAAGAGAATAACAGTTACAGTATCGGCGGAGAGAAAAAAGATTGATCTTTTGCAGGAGTGATGATAAAAAAAAGATCCCGGATTTTCCGGGATCTTTTTTTGTTGGGATCTATTTATCACCAGCTTTTACTTCCGTTTCAACATCGTCAGGATAAGCTTCTGTAAAAGCCATACTATTGCTGTTCAGCCATACATATCTCGTTGTTCCACTTTCAAGCAACGATACCTGGTAGATCTCTGAATTATCAGCGATCCTCATCTTAGTGATACTGTAAAGACTGGTTCCATACCTGTTGACCGCCGCCTGTATCACATTATCGGGAACATAAGTGTTCGTCACCGGTAATGTTACTTTATAACCAACGACCCTGTCTTTTACAGGTACAAGATAATAAGGTTCCATACTGTAATAAACATGCACTACACTATTGTTGGCATCTTTATAACTTGCCCGCCACCAGCCATTCATCGGTTGCCATGTGGTGGCAATAGCTGAAGCCGGGTATGTTGTCTGGAACTTTATCATTATCGGTTCGGGAACACTGTACGCATTATAAGAACTGGCAGTTTGTTCTTGAGTAGCTACATATACTTGTGCGCTTACTACAATGCCCATCGTTAATGTCATTACTGCCAACATCATCTTTTTCATAATCGTTATTTTAAATTATACAATTGATGTCCCATGCATATCATACAAGTATAGTGCCTGTATCACTATCTTCTCTTTCTGAATAAGTTATGGTTGAGGGCAAAAAATAACATGAGAAAATCAAACAGGGTAAAATTTTCCCGCCCGTTTTTTTCATGAATATGGCACAATAATTATTCACATGTTATAAAGAATAATTATGAAAAATAAAAATGCATCTATCCGGAAAGAAGAAATTCAAAAACACCCGGACGCTAAGATCGATGAAGATTTTAAAGGTTACCCGCATGGAACTGCCAGCGATGAAACGATAAAACCTGTTACAGAACAGCAGAAAAAAACGGCTGATGTAGATAATAAAGATGGCGAAAAAAGAAATTATCAAAAAAAGGAAACAGATGAACAGGACTCAGATGGTTCCGCCAATGCCTTTGAGGATAAATAACATATAACTTTCCACTCATCACTTCGCTTTTTCTATTTGACGGTTTATTCCTTCCTTTATATAGAAAATAATTCTATGCCACAGGACAGGAAGAAGTTTTTACAACAAATGGGAGGAGGAATTGTATTGGCCGGTTTGCCATCAATTAGTTTTGCAAACGATATGGAAGAGATCATTGATACAACCGACCTGCAACAGGCTGCAACTGCTGATGATGAAAAATACTGGAAACATATTGCTAAAAAATATTACCCGGTATCCAACGATTATATCAATCTTGAAAATGGTTATTTCGGAGTACAATCAAAGCCGGTGCTGCAGGCATTCCAGAAGAATACACTTTTAGTAAATACGGAACTGGCCCGTTATGCCCGGAAAGAATACCCCGCTGCATCGGCAGCAGTAAAAAAAACACTGGCTGCTTTTCTGCAGGTATCCGATGAAGAGATCATCATTACCCGCAATGCCACCGAAGCAATGAATATTGCTATACAGGGTTATCCTTTTAAAGCAGGTGATGAAGTATTACTGAATCAACTCGATTATTTCAGTATGATCGAATGTTTCCGGATGCTGGAGAAAAGAGGAAAGCTGAAAGTAAATGCATTCGATCTGCCTTTGTTACCGCAAAACGATGAAGAGATCGTTGAAGCCTATCGCAAAGCTATTACTCCGAATACAAAAGTGATATTACTGACACATGTGTCGAATATCAATGGTCTTATTGTGCCGGTAGCAAAGATATCTGCCATGGCAAAAGAAAAAGGGATCGATACTATTACCGACTCAGCACATGCATTGGGACAATTGCCTTTTCGTTTGGCTGACCTGGGTTCAAACTTTGTCGGCATGAACCTTCATAAATGGATCGGAAATCCAATCGGCGCCGGTGTATTATATATAAAGAAAGAAAGGATAAAAGAAATGAGTTCTCTCTTTGGCGACGTAAATAATGCTGAAACATCCATCGACAAACTTTCTCATTTTGGTACAACTACATTAGCCGTAACGATGACAATACCCGATAGTCTCAGTTTTCACCGATCACTGGGTATTGAAAAGATCAGCCAGCGATTGCATTATTTGAACAGTGTTTGGATGAATGAATTCGTTAACCATCCAATAGTAGAAATAGTAACGCCGGCGGCCATGTCATGTGCTATTGCTTCATTCCGGATAAAAGATAAAAAATCTGCAGAGGTTGCCGATTACCTTTTCAAACAACATAAGATACTTACCGTTTCAAGAACACTGGAGAAAAATGGTTGTGTCAGGGTGACGCCGTCATTATACAATTCTGCGGAAGATATGCAGCAACTTGTAGAGGCAATAAAAGCTTTTATCGCATAAAAGATAAGACCAGCCGAAGCTGGTCTTATTGTTTTCACAGAGCACCTTAATTATTTATTATTCTCTTTCCCGGTGTTTTTTCGTTCATTTTGTTTTTCCTTTTTATTATGCGTTACATCAGTCCCTTTGGATAGTTGTTCTTCGCCTTCGCGACTATCGAGGTTATCCTTATTCTCCGGGCGATGTTTATTCGTATTGAATTTGATATTCTGCTTTGCATTACTTGATGGAATATTTTTCATATGTGTTGGTTTAAAAATTATTGTTTTTGCAATTTTATCGCTCCCACATCGGTGGCGCCGCCTTCGAGTACCAGCACCGTTTGTGCATGATTCTTATAAGGATTGATCGCTTCAACTACCAGTGTCCAGTTGCCCGGCTTTAATGTAAGAGAGAATCTTCCATTGACAGGAACAACAGAAACGGAATCATTATCCTTAATGGCCCATACTTTATTAACAGCATCCACCGGTTCGATCGTACCGGTGATACCCGGCTCCGTTTTGGCCATGGTGAATGAACTGGAAAAGATGAGGCCGGCAGCCAGTATCAAAAAGAGCTTTTTCATATAGTATCAATTATGATTAAAAACAAATGTGTTTGCTGTTATTTAAATCCAACTACTATGCCATGATAGGAATTGATGCTTAACAATTATTAATTATGGGGAATTAATTGCCATTCTATCTTATTAAAGAACTGCCTCGATAATAAAAAAATCATTCATACATGTCAAACAACTCAAATTTGTAATCAGTATGACCCATATGACACGTATTATTTTGACCTGGTGCAAAAAATATCTACATGAAATTAACGGCCTGACTTACTGGAACGGTAATTGTTTTATTGAGCTCTATGCAAGCTACTACCGATCAACATAGAAACAGAAGAGGCCTTCCCCTTTGGCTATTCCTTTTAATGATACCTGTATTGCTGGGCCTTGGCGCTCTCTGCGTTTTATGGTACTGGAATACTCATAAGGATGCGATCATACGGAGTAAGATCGAAAAAGCCATCCAGGAAAAATCCAATGGGTTGTACACGATCAATTACGACAGTACAGACATGAATGAACTGCAGGGCAATCTTTCTTTTTATAATATGCACCTTGCTTATGATTCTGCCAAATACCTGGCGGCAGAAAAAAAAGGCATAGCGCCGCCGTTGCTTTTTACCATCGATATTCCCGAGATCAGTGTAAGCGGGGTAAGTACTTCAAGAGCTATGTCGAACAATGAGATCGTGGGGCAGAAGCTAATTATCAAAAACCCGGTCATCGATCTTTTCTATACTTACCAGGGAAAAGATGCCGGCACAAACATGCCTACCGATGAAGTATATAAAGAGATTTTGGGAGGATTGAAACTGGTGCAGGTGGATACAATCGTATTGAGTGAAGCAACCATCAGGACAATGAATAAAAAGACCGGTAAAATTCTTACTGAAGGAAGGAATATCAATATCACGCTATTGGATGTAAAGATCGACAGTGCTGCATTTGAAGATAAAAGCAGGATGATGTTCTCAAAAAGCGTCAGCATTAATGTAGGGAATATCAAATGGGCTTCCAGCGATAAGCTTTATAATTTCAACATTGGAAATATCTCGTTGAATTCGGTTACCAATACAATGAACGTGGCCCGTTTTGATATGAAAGCAGTATTGGGTGAAGATGCATATGTCAAAGCCATACCATTCCAGGACGACCGTTTCGATCTTTCATTCAGCAATATCAATCTTACGGGTATAGATCCTAAAAAATTATTGGATGAAAACCTTGAAGCTGAAACAATGACCTTGTCATCTTCCTTGAAGATATACCGGGATCTTGGCCGTCCAAGAGATAAAAAGAACAGGGTGGGTAAGTATCCCCACGAAGTATTGGACGATGTACCCATTGGTTTTGCGATCAAAAAGATCATCATCAACGATTCTTATATTGAATATAAAGAAAGAAGTCATATCACCCGTGAATCCGGAAAAGTGCGACTTCATCATGTGAACGGAGTGCTGTCAAATTTTACAAACAATAAGAAAGCAGCAGGACAGGAAATGACGGCGACCATCAATTGCCGGTTCCTTGATAAAACAGCTTTTAGCACTAACTGGAAATTTTATCTATTCCATCCGCAGGGACGATTTGATCTTACCGGTAAGATGGGACCGATCGACGGAACTTCATTGAACGAGTTAGCGGAACCCATGGGACCTGCACATATCCGCGAAGGAAAATTGAATGCATTGGATTTTACATTACATGGCGATGATCATAATACGAATGCATCGGTAAAATTATTATACGAGAACCTGAAAGTGGATGTACTGGAAAAAGATAAGGACGGCGGTAAATCAGATAAAAAATTCCTGACAAGCTTATTGGCTAATGTTATTATTAAGAATTCAAATCCTAAAAAGAATGAAGCCGCGAGGGTGGCGAATGTTAGTATGGCAAGGAATACCAATCGTTCCATTTTTTATATGTGCTGGAAAACGCTTTTTAAAGGGATCAGGGAAACAGTTGGTATCAAACAAGAGCAGGCGGTAGCGAAGAATTAGGTTTTGGTTCAAGATAATTCTTCGAGTGCTCGGTATTGTAATCATCCATCGACGTAGCTCAGAATTTTGAATGCAACTCTTCGACTTCGCCCAGGACTTGATCCGTCCAGGAAACCAGTATATCTACTAAGAATAAATAAGTGATAGCGAACGATCCGTTGGCTTAATTCTTGTGAAGTTCCTGCAGCCAATTCAAATCTTATGATCAATCGTTTCAGTCTTTTCTTTTCCTGTCTTTTCATTTTTTTATTTATTGCCTGTAAAAAAAACGAAAGCCTTTTAAACGGCGACCCGAAAGGTGATCCTGCGGCATGTTCAGCTACAAAATCAGTGGCAGAGAATATCCAGGTTTTTCCAGCAGACAATCCCTGGAACCTTGATATTTCTCATGCACCGGTAGATCCTTTAAATACACAGATCATCGCTGCTATTTCTTCGCCAGCTATCAAAGCAGATTTTGGAAGCGGCTTATGGCAGGGAGCGCCGATCGGTATCCCTTATGTGGTTGTATGCGGTAATGAACAAAGAGTACCGGTCAATTTTGTGGATTATGGCGATGAAAGCGATCCCGGCCCTTATCCAACTTCGTTATCATCACCAGTGGAAGGAAATGGAAATGGAGATGCGCATGTGATCGCCATAGATATAGAAAATAAAATATTGTATGAACTTTTTAATGCACACGTGAACGGTAATCATTGGGATGCATCTTCCGGCGCTATCTTCGACCTGAGATCAAACCAACTGCGTCCTGAAACATGGACATCAGCCGATGCGGCCGGGTTACCTATATGGCCGGGTCTTGTTCGCTATGAAGAAATATTAAAAGGAGAGATCGATCACCCGATACGTTTTACTCTTACGAGCAGTAACGTAAAACCTGCTTATATCTTTCCCGCCCGTCATAAAGTAAATAGCGGCGGCGGACAATATTCATTACCGTTTGGTGCAAGGATAAGATTGAAAGCAAGTTTTGATATCAGTGGTTTTTCTGCAACCAATCAAATTATTCTTCGTGCCATGAAAAAATATGGATTGATATTGGCGGATATCGGAAGTAATCTATATATAAGCGGGGCACCTGATGAACTATGGAATAATCCTGACCTGCAAAAATTAGGGCAAGTGCATGGAAGCGACTTTGAGGTGGTTAAGTTCAATAACTAAAACGAGGTTTAAAAGGTTTAAGAGGTTTAAGAGGTTCCAAACGTTTTAGGGAACAAACTTCTTAAATTTTTTAAACCTCTTGAACCTTTTGAACTTTTTTACCGATAGTATTTTTCCCAGGTAAAAAATGTAGTTGTTCAGAAATTACTTACAACTGACAATTTGTTTGTTCTTGTTGAATCAAGTAAGCTATAAAACTTCTTAAATTCGGTTGTTAATCATTCTTCACACACAAAAACCTTCTATCATGAAAACACTTTTCTATTCGATCGCGATGGTTTTATTACTGACAGCCGCCATTGTCGGTTGTCAAAAAAGTTCATCAGACACTGCAGCTCCTGCAGGTTTATCTCAGGATGAAAAAGCGTTGATCACATCTGCAGGATTTAACAGTAACTGGGCTGAAAAAAGAACAGATGGTTATTTAATTGAAGGAGACATTTTTCTTACAACAGATCAATTGAATGAACTGGCGGGTGCCGGTTCTCCCACCGAATTGATCATTGCCAATGAAGAACATTATCGCACTACGAATGTGGTAAGCGTTCCGGGTTCCGGCCAACGTACGATCACCGTAAGATTGAGTTCCGGTTTTCCTGCTCATTACTCAACAGGTCTTGACCAGGCGCTGGCCCGGTACAACAATTTGAATTTGCGGATCCGGTTTCAGCGGGTAACATCGGGCGGTAATATTGTTATCTCCGGCGCTAACCTTGGTACATCAGGTGGCGGTTGCATACTTGGTCAATCCGCAGGTTTCCCTTCTGCAAGCGGCAATCCTGCTCCTGGTTTTACACTCAGCACCAGCAGTTGCGCTACGGCTTATTTGAACACAGCCAACAGGGCCGATGAAGTGATGGCGCATGAAATAGGCCATGCTATCGGTTTCCGCCATACAGATTATATGAACAGGTCAAGCTGCGGACAAAATTCCAATGAAGGTTCTGCAGGTGTGGGTGCTGTTCATATTCCCGGTACACCTACAACCGTTACCGGTACTTACAACTCATGGATGATGGCCTGCACTAACAGCAATCCTGTGTTCAGTTCATCTGACGGTACTGCATTGAATTATGTTTATTAATAAATAGTATCGCATAACAAAAATCCCTTCCGTTATGGAAGGGATTTTTAATTCTCATATATCAGTAATTTTAATGCTGATGCTGAAATATTTTTTTATAGGGAAGAAAATTATCGTTGCGGTGATCGCTATCTTTTTTTTACAACCAATCGTTGCGCAGCAAACTGATGATCTGTGTAAAAAAATAGCAGATACCGCGGCCCTGCCATTTTCTGCCGGGAAGCCCTATTATATCGTTGAATGGAAAGGAGCCATCCCTGCAAGTATAAAGATCATCAGGCGGCTGGATGAAAGAACAGCCATTATTGAAATAAACGACCGGTTTGATATTTATTCTTTAGAAAGGAAAATGAGAATATTCCCGGCGAGGGATGTTTGGAAGTATTCATCATTTAGCGAACGATCATTGGAAAAGAAAACCAGGGAAGAGCAGCAATTCATTTTATCAGGCCCGGATACAGATTCATTGCTAAGCGCTTTGCAAAAATTCAAAAAGGAAGTAAATATTGTTGCTGTCAATGAACCATCCCGATCTGTAGTAATAAGAACTACTGCAAAATTTTTGCAAGAAAAAATACTTGCGCTGAAAGAAATAACATTCATTGACCTAAAGGCTGAACCGCATACTGAGATCAGCATCATTGGGTATAACCGGAGTTTTCATGGGATCAATGCGGTCGACTATTCTATTCCCGGCGCTAACGGAAAAAATATTGTAACAGGAGTAAAGGAACAAAAAATGGAAGAAGCCGACCTTGATCTTTATAAAAGGGTATTGCCTTCATCCATCGGCTCTGCAAACGTTACGAACCATGCTACTGTTATTTCTACCATCATTGGCGGTTCCGGTAATAGTTTTTACGATGGCAGGGGGATCGCTAATGCATGTAAATTCTTTCCCAGCAATTTCTCTAACTTATTTGCTGATGATACAGCCTTATTGAATACAAATAAGGTCACGGTACAAAATCATTCTTACGGAACTGTTAACCAGCAATTCTATGGCGCAGAAGCGGTGAGCTATGATGTACATGCATGGCAGAATAAAAATTTTGTTCATGTTTTTTCAGCCGGTAACCAGGGCGCTGCTGCCGCAACAGCGGGAGCTTATGCAAATATCCCGGGCTATGCCAATCTTACCGGCAATTTTAAGATGGCTAAAAATATTATCACGGTTGGCGCCATCGATAATAAAGGAATTGTGCCGGCAGAAAGTTCAGCCGGGCCTTTGTACGATGGAAGGATCGCTCCGCAAATAATTGCATTGGGTCCGAATGGAACATCCGATGCGGCTGCGGTAGTAAGCGGTACGGCTGCTGTTATGCAACAGGTATATGCCGACAGTAATAGCCAGGTATTGCCGGCAGCTTCACTCATCAAAGCAATTTTATATAATAGCGCAGATGATATTTACAGAACAGGTATCGATTACAAAACCGGTTATGGTTTGCTGAATAGTTTTGCGGCTGTCAAAGCGATCCAGCAAAAAGAATATGATGGCAGTTCGGTATCGCAGGGTCAGCAGTGGACAAAAACGATCACTATTCCTGCCAATGCTGCGCAGGTAAAAGTTACGCTTGCATGGACAGACAGTGCATCTGCTGCCAATAATAATAAAGCGCTGATCAATGATCTTGATCTTGAATTGATACAATCAAGTAATGGAACTATTTATAAACCGTGGGTACTTAGTGCAGCGGCGCATATCGATTCACTGATAAAATTACCGGTACGAAAAAGAGATTCACTGAATACGGCCGAACAGGTAAGTATTCAATTGCCGGCGGCAGGCAATTACCAAATAAAAGTGATTGGGACTTCTGTTACCAGTTCAACAATTCCTTTTACTATCGCTTATCATATTGACACATTAAATACATTCCGTTTTACCAGTCCGCAGCATACCTCGGATGTGAACAGGGATGAGAATCCCGATCTTGATATCCGCTGGAAAACTTTTGTTGCGGATACCAATCAAACAGGTAGCTTATATATCAGTTATAATGGAGGAGTTAACTGGCAATTGCTGAAAGCGGCGCATAAAATTTATACTAATTTTTATCAATGGCCGGTAAAAGATACGAGCAGCAGGGCACTGTTCAGGATGCAAACGGGTTTCGGTGATTTTCTTTCGAATGAATTTGTTATCAATAAGGTCAACCAGCTCAATATAGACTTTGTCTGTAGCGATTCATTCCGGCTATCGTGGGATAAACATATTTACGCTAATGGTTATAAAATATATGCGCTGATTGATAGTCCTTATTTAAAACATATACTTACGGTGACCGATAGTTTTGTTGTGATGAACCGGACACAATATCCATCGCTGGTGTATGCCGTGGAGCCGGTATTGAACAATGGTTTGTCTGCTGCAAGAGGTGTGGCGCAAAATATTACACTGCAGGGAGTGAAATGTTTCTATAAAACTTTTTACTACAATTTGCCTGACCAGAACAAAGCCGATCTTATTCTTGAATTAAGTGCGGCCTCTTATATTGATAGTATATTCTTTGAACAGGTAAATGCTGTTGGCCAGTTAGTGCAAACGCAGGGCAGCGTGAAAGCAACCGGTAATAATTCTATTTATCATCAATTGATAAATGATCTGCCGGGGGGAACAAGCTACTGGCGGGTGAAAATAAAATTGAAAAGCGGTGCTGTTGTTTACACAGAAATAATAAGCATATTGACCTCAGGCATACGATATATTCTTTTCTATCCCAACCCTGCGAGCCGCAATCTTCCATTGACCTATACATTGCAGCAGGGCGTTCCTGCTGATAGTCGCTTACAATTATTCGATATCAGCGGAAGGTTATTGAAAAGTTTTTCTGAAATGCCGGGTCCGATCAATATAAATGGGTTCGCGCCGGGTGTGATCATTTATAAATTGCTTAATAATAAAAGTGAGGTACTGGAGAGGGGGAAAATAATTGTGATGCAATAGGAATTATTTTTGGTGTATATGTAGTCAAGACATAAGTTGGATTCAAATGCCCCGGAGGGGCTATATGCCGGTAGTAGCAATAATCGGAAAGTTCATTTGCTCCTTAGGAGCAAAACATCAAGGATCATCGTTCCGTACCTACGGCACGGTCGGTTACTTCCTATATCCACGCTACCGACCTTTTGCTCCTACGGAGCGATGAAAAAATATAGTATTGGAAAAATTGCAGACGGCTTATGTTTTGACTACATATACACCTTATTTTTTAGATTTTTTCTTTACAAAAGACTTGATAGCTTTTCTTGCTTTGCTGATCGTCTTGTGTAATTTTTTTTCATGGTTATTGAGGACCTTGATGGTCTTTGAAGCGGCTGCATCAAAATAACGGTTGGCTTCATGCAAATGAAAGTTGAACTGGCCGGCTTCTTCATCCAGGCGTTTGAGTAATTGCCAGATCGTTTCCTTCTTTTTCACGCTATTGAATAATGCAATTTGTGTTCCGGAAAATTAAGGAAAGAAAATTATTTCCACTTAAAGGCAAAATATTTGCAGGGTTTATCCGATGCATTCGCAATACCATGCATCTTACCGCTTTCGGCTATAAAGAGATCGCCGTGGCCGCCTTTATAGTTATTACCATCAATGGTCATTTCCACTTCGCCGCTAATAACCAGCATTATTTCCGTTTCAACATGCTGATGCGGAGCATGGCTGGGGCCTTTCTTCTTTAATGTGGTTGTGTGCATTTCATACCTGTCGCACATGGCAGTAGGACTGTCAAAATATTTTTCTGTTCCCTTGTCATTTTTTTCTGTGTACGTCAAAGTATCGGCATTGATCAATAATGTTCCGCCGCCATTTTTACTTCGTTCCATATCCATTGGTTTGCGGGAACGGAACATCAATACATAATATGTAACAGGACCATCGCCGGTATTCTCAAATGTTTGCATTTCATGCGGCGGGATCAATAATACTGAGCCGGCTCCCAGTTCTGCCGTCTTATCGCCGATCGTACATTTTAATTTTCCTTCTTTGATGATAATGAGTTCTTCGAGACTATCCTGCGCATGAGCCGGACGGGGAATGGCTCCTTTTTCCTGCGTGGTGGCATGAATCTCGAAATAAGAAAATTCAGCAGTAGTTCCTTCAATGATCTTGCGGCCTTCCCGCTGTTTATCTTTTTTCACCGGTAATTCATTCCAGTGAAATACTCCCGAACCGATGGGTTTCAGTTGAGCAAAGGCTGACATGAGGACCAATTGAAATAATGTGGTTAATATAATTTTCATATGTGAATCCGTCAATGGTGAATCGTGAATAATGAATGATCAATAGGGAATTTGTAATTCTAAAGACTTTTATTCACCAATCACCATTGACTATTTAAAAATCCATACAATCTTTGATGATCTTTTTCCATTCGGGTGTTGCCAGCATTTCTTCTGAAAGACCGGCATCATTGGGATCGGGAAATTTTTTTTCCATTTTGAATAGCATGCATGCGCAATAACTGGTTGCTTTTTCTTTTCCCAATGTCTCTTGCCCCACATTCACACATTCTGATAAAAATTCCGAACGATCGGCTGATGTCCACTTGCCGATGGTTTGTATACAATCTTTTGCTATTTTTTGCCATTCGGGTTTTTCCAGATCATCGGCGGATAGTTTATTGGCGTCTGCTGAGTTTGGAAATCTTATTTCTATTTTCTCCTGCATGCAATAGCAATAAAACCTTGCTGTATCAACACCTACACCGGGTTCTGCATTCTTAAAACATTCATCAATGAATACATGCCTGTCTTCGGAGGTCCAGCCTTTTTTATTTTGATCATTGGTAGTAGCGGCTGGTGTTTTTGCCGGAGCTTTATCACCTGCTGTTTGGGCAAAAGAATTATGAGTGATGATAATAGAAACAAAGAGGGTAAGAATCAATACTGTTTTTTTCATGCTGCCAAGTTAAGAATAATTTATAAGAGTGTAAATCGCCCGGCATGTCATATCATGTATTTAAATTAAGCCATGAAGTTTGCCGCATTATCAGTTCTGCTTCAACAGTAATGGTTATCTTCGGTATTATGATAACCGCAGTTATTATTATTTTTTTCCTGGGATATGTTGCAATCGCATTTGAACATCCGTTAAAGCTTAATAAAGCGGCTTCAGCCCTTATCACGGGTGTTCTTTGCTGGACTATTTATATTTTTCAGAACGATTCAGTTGAGACAGTCAGCGAAGAACTGCTTCATCATCTCGGTGAAATCGCATCGATCCTGTTTTTCCTGCTTGGTGCTATGACAATCGTTGAATTAATAGATTCGCACAACGGGTTTGACATTATCTCTGAAAAGATATATACAACCAGCAAAAAAAAATTGTTACTGATCATTGCTATACTTTCATTTTTTCTTTCTGCTTTACTCGATAATCTTACAACAACTATAGTTATGGTTTCACTCGCTTCGAAGTTGCTGAGTGAAAAAGAGGATAGGCTTTGGTTTGCGGGCATGATCATTATTGCAGCAAATGCCGGTGGCGCCTGGTCACCGTTGGGAGATGTGACCACTACCATGCTTTGGATCGGGGGGCAAATAACTGCTTTGAGTATTATGAAGCAATTGATACTGCCGAGTTTGGCCGTTTGTCTTTTGCCTGCGTTAATTATGGGATATCGTTTTAAGGGAAAAAGAATTGCTCCTATACAATTACCTTCCAGGACTACAAAGGAAAAATCCGAGGGCAAGATTATTCTTCTCGCAGGAATAGGTTTTTTATTTTTTGTCCCCCTATTTAAGACAATCACCCATCTGCCGCCTTTTATGGGAATGTTACTGGCCCTTGGACTGATGTGGGTTATAACAACGATCATCCACAAGGGAAAAGAAGCGGGACTAGCTCAAAAATATACGGTGACGCATGCCTTGCAAAAAGTAGACTCTCCGAGTATTCTTTTTTTTCTGGGTATTCTTCTTGCTGTTTCTGCACTTCAATCATTTGGACTATTAAAGGAAATGGCAGATAGTCTTAACAACACCTTCAAAAACGATTACTTAATAGGTTCGGCCCTGGGTATGCTTTCCGCTGTTGTAGACAATGTTCCTCTGGTAGCGGCTTCACAAGGAATGTATGACCTTTCTGTGTACCCGACGGATCACCATTTTTGGACGTTTTTAGCTTTGACCACGGGGACTGGCGGAAGTGCTATTATTATTGGCTCTGCCGCCGGAGTAGCCGCAATGGGTATCGAGAAGATCAATTTTATGTGGTATCTTAAGAATATTGCTTTGCTTGCGTTGCTTGGTTTTGCAGTAGGTATCGGTGTTTTTCTTTTGCAAATCCAATTAGGTTTTTGATTGCAATTTAAAGTTGATATCTGTCCCGCAAGATACCTGATAAGATCACAGTTACACCGGTACTCACAGATGATCCTATTTTTTACTGATACGATATAAATTCCCGCCATCTGTTATTGCATACAGCATGTTATTGTTGTAAGCAATATCACGGAACCTTTCATTCTTATCGACCAATAATCTTTCTTCGCCTGCTACTTTATTATTGACAATAACGAGCCGGCAAATATGCGTACTGCTCAATCCTCCAATGAAAAGATTATTCTTCCATTCAGGAATGGCATCTCCTTTATAAAAAGCCATACCGCTTGGTGATAATACAGGATCCCAATAATAAACCGGTTGTTCCAATCCCGCTTTTTGCTGAATTCCATCACCAACCTTTCCACCACTGTATTCAATACCATAAGTGATAACAGGCCATCCATAATTCTTACCGGCTTTGATGATATTCACTTCATCGCCGCCGCGGGGACCAAATTCATTTTCCCATAACTCACCCGTCACCGGGTGAATATCCAATCCCTGTGCATTGCGGATACCATATGCATATATCTCGGGCATAGCGCCGGCCTGGTTGATAAAAGGATTGCCGGGAGCAGGTTTTCCATCTTTTGTTATCTTAAATATCTTTCCCAAACAAGATGAAAGTAATTGTGCCTGTGCCCTTCCTTCCAGTATTGACCGTTCGCCGGTACTTACAAATAAATTTCCATCTTTATCAAAAATGAGGCGGGAACCAAAATGCAGTGAACTTCTTAAAGAAGGTGTAGCCCTGAAGATAACAACAGGGTTGTCGATCGTACCGGCCGCTTCATTTAATTGTCCTTTTGCAACAGCCATTAAATTTCCTTTATCCTGTTTTTCTGAAAAAGACCAGTAGATCATTTTATTGCTGTTGAAATCGGGATCCAATGCAACGTCAAGCAATCCGCCTTGTCCACCATTATCGACCGCGGGAAAACCGGTGATCTTTTTTGCCAAGGTTCCATTTTGATCATGGATCTGCATGTACCCGCTTTTGTCAGTAATAAGCAAGCGGCCATCCGGCATTGGAATAACAGCCCAGGGTCTGCCTAAACTGGTAGCAATACGTTCGGCATTAAAAGCTGTTGTTGTTTTAACGGCACCGATCCTTGTTTGTCCTGCAAAAGCCGGAGTATAATCGCTGTTGGCCCCGTTGGTTTCAACCGGCGGAAGATGCGAGGTATCTCCATCGGCAACGGGCTGCGATGAAATATTTGTATTGGAACAACTAAAGGAATAAATAATGAAAAGGACGACCGTTAAGGGAAACATAAGTTTTACTCGCATGGATAATGATTTAAGATCAGTAAAATTAGTCAAAGTGATTTAAAACCTTTTATCAATAAGTTTTCCCGCAACGGCGTAAAGCCACAACGGTTTTCTGTTTAAGGCCAATCGCAGCGTCTTTGCGTGATATTTCAAACTGAAACATGACCTTTCATAATGCACATCAATCACTCTGCAAAAAAGATACCCCTTTTATGCAGCCGGTAACCCGGTCGCATGATGCGGTAATTATATTTGGAACCATAAAATAAATTACCATGAACAGGACGCTCTTTCCAACAACCGGCAAACTATTCTTTCTTGCCATATTGTTTTTAATATTTACACCAACGGATGCATTCTCTCAATCAAAAGATGAAAAAAAGATACTGGCTACGCTTCGCCTGGAAGAAGAATACTGGAGCAAGGGTGATATCGATGGTTATGTAAGCCTGTATGCACCGCTTGATTCTACCCGCATGATATTAAGCAAAGGCGCTGCGTATGGCAAAGAAAATATTCTTGCCTTTTACAAAAAATACTGGCCAAAAGAAAAAATGGGGACTTTAGTACTCGATGGGGAACAATTGGAAAGACTGTCACGCAAATTCTATTATGTCACCGGTTATTTTCATGTAAAATATCCCGATGGAAAAACAGTTGATGGCCGTTATTCGAGCCTGATGATAAAGATCAAAGGGAAATGGTATTTGTACACGGATCATTCGGGGTAGAGCGGAAGTTAGTAGCCGATCGTTGTGAGTCATTAGCCGGAAGATAACTTAACACTTTGTTCGCTATTCATCACTCACTATTGGCCACTGATCATTCAATGCTGGTGAAACAATATCTGTAATGACGGAGCAATTTCATAATTTTATACCCCGTAATAATTATGAAAAAACTCCTTATTATCTTTTTTGCAGCGATCGTTGTCAATGGCCATGCACAGCAGTTAAGCCATGTTACTCTTAATAATGGTTCCGATCTTTCTTATTTCTCTTTGCGTACCGACCAGGGCGTACTGATAAGAGTATCTGCGGATGGCAAAGTATTGGAATGGGGAACAGAACTCATGTCAAACAGGGGAAATGTATATGCACCGCGGCTTCAACCGTTCATGGGCAGGATAGACTATTACGGAACCGAATCAGATTCCGTATTAAGAGGAAAAGTAAGAAGCATCGGTACCATTACACTTACCTATTACGGCGCACATGAAACAGAAGCCAAAGCCGGGAAATTAAGAACGGCCGGAACATTGATACTGGATTATTTTTCCAATTATGATAATGCATTGCTGAAAGGAAAGATCAGGTCCATTGGCAATATGAATATCGATTACTATTCTTCATTCGATGAGGAATTGCTGAGAGGAAAATTAAAAAGCGTCAGCAATACAACTATCAGTTATTATTCCAGCTTTGATGATAAAATGATCCGCGGACTGGTAAAATCGATCGGCGGGTTTACTTATACATGGTACACTTCACTTGACCTCAATTCGGCCAGGGGCGCATTAAAGACCGGGCAGTATCGCCAGCTTATCGGCAGTGTTACTTATATTTTAAGAGAGAGTTTTTAAGACATGTTTAAAATTACATCACTCTTTAGAAACAAGGATCGGGATCATTAATTTTCGGTTTTAGCCGAATTACATATAAAGCATTTTGGCTAAAGCCATCGATAGTTTACTTCCGGCCCCGGTATAAATACCAGGGCAATTATTTCAATCTGTAACACTACTGGCATTTTCCCTTTCACGTTTGACATCTCACGTTTCACGAAATCATTATCTTTACTCAAACCCCATCATCATGAAAAAGATCATCACCGTCTTCGGTGCAACAGGCGCACAGGGCGGCGGATTGGCCCGTGCTATTTTAAATGACAGCAACAGCGAATTTGCTGTAAGAGCCGTTACAAGAGATAGTAATTCTGACAAAGCAAAAGCACTGGCCGCAATGGGAGCCGAAATCGTGGAGGCCGACCTGGATGATGCTGCTTCTGTAAAAAAAGCAATGGAAGGGGCTTATGGCGCTTTTTGTGTAACTTTTTTCTGGGCACATTTTTCAGCGGAAAAAGAAATGGCTGAAGCAAAAACAATGGCTGATGCTGCCAAAGCTGCCGGTTTGAAACATGTGATCTGGTCAACATTAGAAGATACAAGAAAATATGTACCGCTGAATGATGACCGTATGCCAACATTAAATGGAAAATATAAAGTACCGCACTTTGATGGTAAAGGCGAGTCGGATCATTTCTTTACCGATGCCGGTGTGCCGGCTACTTTTTTGTTAGCTTCTTTTTATTGGGATAACCTGGTCTCTTTTGGAGCGGGTCCGAAAAAAGGTACTGACGGCGTATTAGCTATTACTTTCCCAATGAAAGATGCAAAATTATCAGGCATAGCTTCAGAGGATATTGGTAAATGTGCTTATGGCATTTTTAAGAAAGGAACTTCGCTGGTTGGAAAAAGGATCGGTATAGCAGGAGGCGAGCCAACCTGTAATGAAATGGCTGCGTCACTATCAAAAGCATTAGGGCAGGAAGTAAAATATAATGCAGTACCTGCTTCTGTATACCGGGGATTTGGTTTCCCCGGCGCAGAAGATCTTGGTAATATGTTCCAATTCTATGAGGAGTTTGAAGAAGTGTGTACCGCTACCCGTAATGTTCAGTATTCAAAAGAATTGAATCCTGAACTGCAATCATTCGATGAATGGCTGGCTGTTAATGCAAAAAAAATACCGCTTGAATAGATGACAGGTGATAGTTTGAGTTTCTTTTCAACCTGTGACCTCCATATAATATTTTTATTAAAACCACATCACCATGAAAAAAATATTCTTCCTTTTTACTGCATTGGTAATAGTTGCTTTATCGGTTGGCAATCCCGTAAATGCACAACAGTATAAACTGAAGCAGGTAAGTTCTATGATGGGCATGAAGTCCGAATCTACTATTTATGTAAAAGGAATGCGTAAGCGGACAGAAGGCGGCAGTATGATGGGGATGCCCAACAATATTGTAACGATCGAGCAATGCGATCTTAAGCGTACTATTAAATTAAATGATCAAAAGAAACTTTATTATATCGATCCTTTTTCCAATGAGGTTGAAGAAGTGATCGACGAAGATGCAAAACCTGCTGCGGTAAAAACAAAACCTCTTGCTACTCCAACGACCACGCAAAAAGGCGGCACGATCACAATGTGGTATAGTATCAATGATACAGGCGAACGTAAAAAAATGTGGGGCTTAACGGCAAGACATGTGTGGACCTACCAGAAAATGAAACCATCACCCGACGCCTGTACGATGAAGGACAGCATCATCATCAAAACAGACGGATGGTATATCGATCTTCCGCAATTCAATTGTCCTGTGCAATACAAACCTTCGAAAACTTCGATGCAACCGGAACAACAAAAACCTGAATGCGTTGATAAGTTTGTAACTCGTCGCAGCGGAAAAGGCAAGTTGGGATTTCCATTAACAGAAAAAAGAACGATGATAATGGGGGGACAGGGAGCGCAGACAAGTGAATTCACCACAGATATAGAAACACTGGAACTTACAACCGGCAAACTGGATTCTATGCTGTTTGAAATTCCGCCCGGCTATAAAGAAGCAAAAAGTGAAAGTGAATTGCAGGATAAAATGGATATGAATGCAATGATCAAACAATATACCGCGCAGGCTGATGCAAGCGGAAAACTGGATAATGGAATAAAAGCAGATGTTTCCAATAAAAAAAGACCCGGGGTGATGCGTATTGGTGTGTATGAACCAAAAGGCGACCAGGTGCAGGGCCAGCCTTTACAAACCCATCTTGTTCTTAATTTAAGTTCAGATAAAGTAGAAGCAATACCGGTTGCTTCGGAAGACGAGGCAAGAGAGAAGAATTGTGATTATACACTGGCCACTGATTTTACAAAAGTAAAAGCGGCCAGTAAAGTGGGTGGCTTGCTGAAAGCAATAAAAAATTCCGACCCGAATGCGGCTTCATCTTTTAATATAGATGCAGGAATGGTATTGATAAAATTGGAAGACGGTTCTGTCAGCCTGCAGCCGCAAATGAGCGGCAAGTATGAAGGCAAAGTAGATGAGGCAGAAAAAAGAGTAGTGGAAGAAGGCGCAAAGCAGGTGTTGAAAGGGTTGAAATAAAAATACGAAGGCACGAGGCACAAGTCGTGATAATTCAACGCCGCTCGCTGACCCCTAAGACAAGGATTATCTACTAGTAAACGGAATAAAGAATAAAAATACCCCGGTACCAAATTGTACCGGGGTATTTTTATTCTTTTACGACTTGTGCCTTGTACTTGGTGCCTTCTCACTTTACTTAATAACAATTGCTTTTATCGTTTTTATTTCACCATCAATTTCTGCCTGTACGGTTATCATTTCACCGGAAGGAACAATACCTTTGTTTATACTTCCATTGAATATATGAATACCGGCGCTGAGTTTCACAGGTTGTTGTAGAACCGTTACCTGTCTTGATTGTGCATAGGTCACTTTCACACTCACCATTGCATCTTCAGGCAAAACAAGTTTTACCATATAACGATCGCTTACAGGATTAGGAGACATAGTAAGCGTAGTGAGTTCCGTTACAGCTATCACTTCTTCAACCGGCTGCATATCCTTCAATATTTTTTCAACATATAACACGCCGTTATCATGATCGCCATGGATGCGGTAACGGCCCTGCTCATCATTTGGTTTGGCAGTTCTTTCCTGTTTTACTTCTGTCAATAAGCGTTCATACGTTGGTTTGGATAATGTCCATAACAATTCCCCGATAAAATGATCATGGCTGTTCACAAATTTATCCATCGTTAATATCATAACATTGCGGGCATTCTTTTTTGACAGTGATGCCAGCGCTTCAAATTCCCTGTTCTTGCAATACATTGCAGGATCGCTGTACATAGCATTCTTCTCTTTTGTTTTATCCCATGCTTCGTACAACCTGTTGAATTCGGTGATAAGATCCTGGTTAATCTTGCCGGTCAGCATACGGAGTTTTGCTTGTGCAGCGTCCGTCAGCTTTGCATTATCAAAAATGGCGACACCGGCTTTTACAGCATCTTCGTCTGTTGCATAATTCACTTCGCCCTTTGCGCTCGGATCGAATATGTAATAGTTCTGAATATGCCCATAGCCAAAATTATCATTGGTGAGATCAGATCTTGGATGGAACGTGCGGGTAAGGCCACCGGGTTTACTTTCCCAATCAAATCCATGCGGATGATTATTGCCGGGCTTTCTTACCGAGCCATGTGTGTAGTTGGCGCCTAATTTCCAGAGATCAACAATGGAGTTTGCATTGGTCGCTCCCGTTCTCTGATATTTCTGTGCACCCGGATAACGAAGCGGAATGTTAAAATAGAAATTATCAAAGCAAGTCAGGTCGCCAAAGCTGGAAGTACAGTTATAAGTTGAATACTGGTTGGGAGGCCATATCCAGGTAGACGTTACGCCGCCGCTCCAGGAAATACAATTATAATATCCGGATGATGGGGCTGATTGGATCGCATCATCTGCGTCAAGCAATGGAAAATCCGGATAATTGGGGCCATTTACATTGCTGTTCTCATTGGCAAGGTAAACATCGCAAGAGCCGTAGCCAGTAGGACTGTATGCACAAACAAATGCATATTGTACTTCATCACCGGTAAAATTCTTTACGATCCTTGAAGAATATCCCCAGCCAAAATCGCCGGGCCCATTATAATCGTCATTATAGGCACGGGCACTGCTGCTGCTATACCTGGAAACGATCAATCTTGTATCGCCGGCAGTTAAACGGCAGGTAAAGAAATTGATCAAACCAGCTTTGGCTGTTGGAGTAGAAAACCTTTTGCCACCAATAACAGCATTGGTGCTGATCACACTACCGTCAAGAACTATATTGCAGACGCCCGAGGCATTGTTGCTTGACGAGCGGAGCATGATCGCATAATAACCAGCCGTAGATACAGGAAAACTCAATAATGCTTCACCATTAAGTCCACCGCCTGAATTACCACCCGAATAACTAAAACTAAGGAACGCAAATACAAGTAAGTTGGCGGGAGTGGTAGAACTATTGGTCATGATCGTATGATTGCCGGGATTGAGATAAGCAATCGAAAAATGCGAGTAAGTAAAAGCAGTGTCAATTGCATGCGTATAATTTCCTTCGGGATTCGGCAATACCTTTTCTGTGTTATCACCCGTTTGTTTTTTCAGTATTTCGAGTTTCTCAAAAAATGAATTTACTTTTTCAGGCATTTTCACTGCTGAAGATGAATTTGTATGCAGGAATATCTCATCGATCATTGGCACCATGGGTGAATTGTTATCAATTCTTATTTCATGAATACCGGGTTTTAATACAATAGCAGGCAATTCGCTGCCGATCCATTTCCAATCACCTTTGTCGGTATAAACAGCGCTGCTTTCTTTGCCATCAACCCTGATCTTCGTAAAAGAATGACCGGGAAGATTGGCCAGGGCGCTGATATAATACCTGGCCTCATCATTTACTTTGATGCTGAAAACTTTTTCGGAGCTTTTGCCGTTCCATTCCGCCCAGCTTTTCAACAATTGTACATCACCGGCCATACGGTTATTGTATGTTTTCTCTTCTGCTTTTTGAGCAGCAGCAGGAACTGTAACGATCAAAAAGAACGCTATCAGCCATTGAATTTTTCTCATAACAAGCTGTTGGTTTTTAAAAATGATCTTTAAAGAAGCAAAAATGCAGGAATAGAAGTTGGACAGCAATACCACGATTGTGGTATTTTCAGTTGCTAAAGGCAGCTCCCTAAAAGATTTACCTGTATGTAGTACCGCAAATAAATTTTTTTTCATTGAACTGGGTTTAGCTGACTTATTTCCTGGTGCTAAAGTAGAGTAGTGTTAAGGGACAAAAGGCCGGCTTTAAGCAAGTAACGGGTGTGGATGAGTATTCGGAGGGTTAAAACGAGGAACAGGATCCTGCTTACACAGGTTTTTTATTTTACCATATAGGATCATAGGAAGATAGTGAACATAGGATTTGCTATGTATATATTTCCTACTGCCCTATATGGTAAAAAAACCGACAAACTACATGCTTTCGTTATTTTATAGCGAACTGCAAATGATTTAAATTCGCAGGATGTCCAGCCTGATAAAAATGAATATTCGGTTTGTCCTACTCGTTTGTCTTTTACCTTTATTTACAACAGCACAAATATTCCCTCATCATCTCCGGGAAGATAAACTGCTGGGAAAAGTGAAGACCATTACTATCACCGGCGATGAAACGAGAGAGATATACATGTATGATGCAAAAGGTAACCAGACCGAAAAATGGTTCTTCAAACCGGCCGCAGTGCTGAACCACCGGTATAAAGCAGTTTACAATGCAAAAGGCCAATTGCTGGAAGAAACGAAATTCGATAAGGGCATAAGCCCTGTAATTAAATATGTTTATGGATATGACAGTAAAGGATCGAAGATCGGCCGTTCATTGTTTTCCGAGAACAATACGCTGCTGGAAAAATATATTTACCAGTACGATACCGCTAAAAGAATGACAGATTCGATCCGTGTTGATACCTATGGTAACCAGGTCGAAAAATATTCATTTCAATATAACAGAAAGGGAAGAAAAACCCGTGTACGATCATTTTGGCAGGACAGTCTTGTCTTTACACTCGACTATGAATATAATGATGCCGGCAAGATAATACAAGAAAAAAGATATTCTACCGGTAGCAGGCAACCCGATTATGATGCTGTATATATTTATGATGAAAAAGGAAATAAAACAGCAGAAGAAAGACATTTTATTGATCATAGAGGAGACTATAAAAGGTTCTACACCTATGATAGTGCTGGTCGCATGACCAGCTTTACTTCAAACCCGGGTAATGAAAAATTTAATGAGAAATTCATTTATGTTTTTGATAAAAAGGGAAATAAGGTTGAAGAGAGTCGTTTTGATCATGCAGGAATAATTCTTACCAGGGATGTTTTTAAATATGACGAAAAAAATAACCAGGTAGAAATGATAAGGTTTATACAACCTGAAAAACCGGATATAACGATCGCCTGGAAATATGAATATGATAAAGCAGGAAATTGGACCAAAAAGACACAATTAATTAACGGCACGCCCGGTGAAACGCTACAAAGAGAGATAGAATATTATTAATTACTTTTGAAAAGCCTAAATATTTACATGAAACGATCGTCCCTCTTTATTGTTTGTTTTACCCTTTTGTTGGGCGCCTGCTCTCAAAAAGCCAATAAAAAAATTAACCAAACGGATGCTGCTGAAAAAGTGACCAAATCGGTTGATGCTGCTGATAAAATGATGATCGTAGAAGCTTCCTGCGGCGAATGCCAGTTTGGTTTAGAAGGAAAAAGCTGTGACCTCGCAGTACGCATAGATGGTAAAGCTTATTTTGTTGACGGCACTTCCATCGATGATCATGGCGATGCACATGCCGGTGATGGTTTTTGCAAAGCTACCCGCAAAGCCGAAGTGAAAGGCGAGATCGTAAACAACCGTTTTAAAGTTGCTTATTTTAAATTGCTGCCCAGGTAGATTTTAAAATTTGGTGATTTGAAGATAAACCCTCTGCTTAAAATGACTCCGCATTTTCAAATCTTCACATCTTCAAATCTTCAAATCAAGATGAAGTACCTGTTCTCATTTCTCATTGCCCTGGTTTCTGTTGCTGTGCTTTCGGCACAGGATAAGAATGCAACTGCCCTTCCCGAAAACACTTTCGCCGTTATCATCGGCATCGCTAATTATGAGAATGAAAATATCAATCTTAATTATGCTAACAGGGATGCCCGGGTCTTTGCTGAATATCTTCAGTCAAAAGCCGGCGGAACTATTCCTTCGGAAAATATCCGTTTGCTGATCGATACTGTTGCAACAACCGCTGCTATTTATAATGCATTGAACTGGCTTCGGGATAAATGTGAATTAAGTAAGATCGAGGACAATGGCAAACCATGCAAAGTTTATTTTTATTTTTCCGGCCATGGCGACGTAGAGACGGATACAAAAGCCAATCTTGGATTTTTGATCGCTTATAATACGCCGGCCAATAATTATATCAATAATGCGGTAAGGATCGAGGACCTGAATAATTATGCGCATACTTTATCCGTCGATCTGAATGCGAATGTGGTGATCATTACCGATGCCTGTCATTCGGGAAAACTGGCGGGCAGTGATAACAAAGGAAGTTTTTTGATCGGGAAAGAATTAAGCACTGCCAAAGAAAAAGAGATCCGCATCGCTTCCTGCGATCCCAATGAATTATCGAATGAAGATGAACGATGGGGCGGCGGAAGAGGCGTATTCTCTTATTATCTTATCAATGGATTAAAAGGACTTGCCGATAAGAACAAAGATAATTTTGTAACACTGAATGAAATAAAAACTTATGTCGATTCAAGCATTGCAGCCGACCCGGTGCTGAAAGAAAATAAATTAAAGCAAACACCGGTGCTGGAAGGCAATCAGCAATTCAAACTCTCGCTGGTCAATAAAGAAGAGTCAATAGCTCTAAAAAGGTCGTTGGTAATTAAAGATCCTCCGCAAACCAGTCATGATCATTTTTTTAGCCTTTTAAAGAATAATGATAAACTGGAATCTGTCAATTATGTGCAGTTAAATGCGTTGCCAAAAAATGATATTCCCTTTGCTTTTATCAAACAGGTGAAAATAATTCATGGATCAAATATTAATTTAAAAAAGATCGATGAGTTGGCGGCGGGTATTCGTAAAGATCCAAAGAAACTGAAATTATTCAATGAAAGCCTGGTTGAATTAATTCATACGAGAGGACAAAAGGTCATTAATCTTTATTTGGAAGGCGATGCGGCAGAATTGGAAAGACGCAGGTACTATAATAGTAAGAACAGCGGCTATGATAATTATCCTGCAATGTATTCACTAGCTATAAAACTTGTTGAAGCGGATAACCCTTTAGCGCATGTCCTCCAGGTGAACCAACTTTATTTTACCGGTGTGGCTGCCCGCCTGCGATTGCCGTTTGTAAATGCCGGCGAGCAAAAAATATTATTGGAACAAGCATTAGCAGCACAGCAAAAAGCATTGGCATTGGAAGATAATGCTGCTTATTTACACAATGAACTGGGCATACTTTATTATTTCAAAAAAGAAAATGAGAAAGCCGAAAAATATTATATGAATGCTACGATGCTGGCGCCTGACTGGGCGATTCCCTGGGCCAATTTATGCGGATTGTATGCAGATATGAAGAACAAAGAACAAAGTTTTTCTGCAGGACAAACCGCTGAAAATTTGCAGCCCGGTTTGCAATTGACCAATACAAATCTTGGTACAGCCTATGAGTTATCCGGTAACTATCTTTTCGCGGAAGAGTATTATCGTACGGCTATCGATATCAATTCACGGCATTTTATTCCTTTCGAACGATTGGGATATGTGTATATGAATACAACGCAGTATGAATTGGCCGATTCTTTTTTTTATGAAGCCGATCTGCGGAAGAGAGGATATAATTTCAGCGGGCTTTATAGTTTAAGCAACCTGCCAAAGACCCTTACGGTCCTTCCACCTCCGTTGATCTGCCCGCTTGATACGGCGAATCTTGATAAAAATGATATCATGGCTTTTTTTACATGGGGAGTCCAGGAATACATGCAAAAGAACCTCGGCAATGCAAAAAGGATCTTGAAAAAGGTGATTGCTTTGGATCCATCCAACCCATTAGTGTTTCATTACCTGGGCAAAATAAATTACGATGAACAAAATTGGGAAACTGCCGAACTGATGTTTCGCTTTGCAGAAAATTATTACATCGATACTACTTCTTTCAGGAATTATTTTGATTCATTGCTCGATAAAAGAACCTATTCATACAAACATAGCTGTATTGAAACTTTTTTCTTTGCCAGTCAATATAATGCTATCGAAGACGATTATTTCCTTGCTTCCATCTATGAATCATGGTCGCATTATGAAGAAGCAGAGTTGTCCTATCGCCGGATCATTGCAACCGATCCATATAATATAGAAGGGTACGCAGCTTTCTGGCAAATGCTTGAAAAAAAGGACCGCTATACGGAAGCAGAAACACTCATTAAAAGTTATGAGCCCTATGATAAAAAATTAGCGGAAAGCGAATTGAATGCATTTTACAGGAGAGCGATCGATCGTTTCCCCGAAGAACCCGGTTGGTCCTATAAGCTGGGTCTGTTCCTTTATGACATAGCGGAAACAAGCCGGGGAGGATACCTCGATACAATCATTTGGTTCCCTAAATTGAACAGGGAAGTATTTGTTGATACGAGTGTAATTAAAACGATCGGACAAAAAGATCTGACACTGGACCGGATGGACAACCCTGCGCTGGAAGTTATGCGTATTCCGCCGCTGCATACCACCCCAAAAACTATTTCCCTGCCGGGCACTTTTAAATATATCGAGTTAGCCCTGCCGATCTTTACGCCCCGCAATGATGCGATCACTTACCTGCGGATGGCCGATAGCCTTTCAACAGAAGCGCTTATAAAAGCAGATATCAATTTCAAGATCGCGAATGTATTTGTTTGGGCAGGATCGAAGAAACAGGCTTACCCTTATTATGCCCGATCGATCAGTCTTGATACGGCTAATGCCAATGCCCGGATGAATTTTGTTGATATATCCAAAGCTATTTATAAGAACAGGGCTGGATTGGAACAATTGAATTATCTATATGATCACCAACAAATAAATTTCCCGAAGAGTATGTTGTATGCCGAATATTGTATTCATGCCGGTGAATTTGAAAAGGCAAAAAAAATATTGGAGGAAGCACAGGCTATTCATCCTTATGTTGTGTCTGGATCTTATGACCTGATGGGCCGGCTTTATTTTATTTCCAATCAACCGGAAAGATCCATTGCATGGTACAACGAATATCTTTCTGCAAAACCAAATGATCCTTTCACGCTTTATTCCATGGCTAAATTAAATATGCAGTCAAATAAAAGTAAAGATGCATGGCGATATCTTGAAGAGGCTATGAAAAATGGATTTCATTATGCCTATGTTTTAAATACTGATCCCGCCTGGGAGAATTTCAGGAAAGATGCCAGGTGGGCAAGCCTTCTTCAAAAATACCCGGTGAAAGAATATTTTTATCCGGAGAAGAAATAGATCATCTCGGCAAAAATAATTTCGGAGTTTGCCTGCAGCAAGCCCTGTCGGCATAGAGTCTGGTTTGTTTTTGTGTTTCACCCAATACCTGGAACCAGTTAGGCGAACTTTTTTCAGGACTAAGATATGTTTTCAATGACTCAATAAAGAAGTTGGTGAAATACGAACTATAGCTGGGAGTGATGATAGCTCTTTCATCCTTACTGGCTGCGGTCATTAAAAGATTCATCGGCGCTTTATTCATAAAGAGAGCTTTCACATTATCAAAGTTTGCTTTTGTCAATCCTTTTTGCCCGGGAATTTTTGGCCCGGTAGCTTTTTTTGCTTCGATAGTATCATTGCAGCAATCGCTCAATACAAGGTTAAGTCTTGCTCCTTTCTTTACAATGCTGTCATAAATATCCTGGATATTCAAAGCTTGTGTCCTTGCATCGGGTCTTGGTCTTTTGTTCGGATCGCGGAGGTCTAAGAAGGGATAATCCTTATTTGCATAATTGCGGTCGGTGAATCCATGGCCGGAATAATAAAAGATGACAATATCATTTTTACCGGGATTTAATTTTTTGAGGGCTGATTCAATAACAGGTTTATTATACCTGTCGCCATAAACGGAATCTGCAAAAAAGCGGATGCCCAATACATTTTTAGCGATGTCTGAAAACATGTCGATCATTTTTCTCGCATCTTTTATACAATAAGGCATCAGGGTAGAATCTCTTGTGCTTGCCAATACCAGCAGGAACATTCGTGTATTCGCTCTTTCTGCAACTGTCAGTGAGCCGCCTTTTGATTTTGGGCCGAATACATTTTTAAAATAAGCGCTGGTATCGGCAAAGAAGGTCAGTACTACAAGTTTATTTTTTTGAATGTCCTGGCTCCTGATAAATGAAACTGCTAAAAAATTATTGACAGCGGGGGCGGGGTTGCCCGGTGTTTCTGTTACGCCCCAGGGATCAGAAAAATTTTCAGTATTTAATTTGAACCAAAATGTGAACGCAGGAAATTTTGTTTTTTTCTCGCCCGTTACAACCCGTGAATTCATTGCTTCATACACCAGCATTGTTGTATCTGTCACTCCATTTTTATCTTTTGCATACTGCTCCAGTATTTCCATTTCAGCAGTTACTTTACCGGTGACCGATCGTACCCGCACAAAACCTGTTCCGTTCGAAGAAACGGAAAAAAATGCCTGGTAAACTGTTTCATCGCCGGGAACGGGTGACTTGAATTTTAACTGGTAAATTGTTTGGGAATGAACAGCAGAAGCAGCGATAATAAGAATTAAGAATATGAATAACTTTCTTTTCATAACAGGAATTGTGACCGGCTAAAACTACTTTTTATTTTGGAATTCTTCCATACTTGTTGTAACCTTATAACTTAAATTACAAGCTATGAACCTCAAATTTCAAAAACTAACTGGTCGTATCATCCTTGTATTGTTGGTAGCATCCATTGCTTTCACTTCATGTAACAACAAAAAGAAAAGTGATAAGACAACTACAGAAGACACTACTGTGAAAAAACCAACAGCGCCAGGAGATTGATCGTTGGCTCTGCTTTAAATGTGTTCACCCGTCTCTATCAGGCGGGTGATTTTTTTTGTTCGGTCGCTAATACTGTTTTTGTTTCTTTATGGTGATGATGAAGATGAAAATGGCTCAGCTTATGGATAAGCCAATGCTCCAGCCGGTGATGAAGCGGAATAAGAATGGCCGCAAGGGCTACAAAGATCAATATCTCGAAGATCGGGGTATGATGTGTAAGGTTGGCAACCGTGGGATGCAACAGCAACGTAAGATATTCAAAAAGGAAAAGTAAGGAGAGTACGCCCAGTAATCTTACCAGGCGGGTATGTGTTCTTACACGACTTAATAAGAGGGTCAATAAAAAAAATGCCGGGATAAATATCCCTATCAGTAACAATTGCAATTGCTGAAACCTTTTTTTCTGCATTTCCCTTTTTTCTTCCTGTAATTCTAATTGCCTGAACTGTTCATTACTTGAAATGACCTGTGATTCCCGGATCTTGGATTTACTATTTACCGAATCATTGAGATCTTTTACATAACTAACATACATAAATGCGCTGTCGATCCTCCTGGTAGATCTGTAATGTTCCGTCAGGAATTCTGCCGCATCCAGTTCAGCAGGTAAGAAGCGGCCTTTTTTTGCAATAGATAAAGAAAGAGTAGCATAATACTCGGAAGAATCCGGCTTATTCAATTTTCTAAAAAGATTGGCCAGGCCTAATGCCGATTCGCAAAGCACTTCATCATTATCGGCTTCCTGCAGGTAACCGATGCTGCCCCGGTAATTGATCAACGATTGTTCATAACTGCCCATCTTAAGATAACAATGACCCAATCCTGTCATTGAAATGCCCATACTTTCCCGGTCATTTTTTTGACTGGCAATATTGAATGATTTATTGAAAAATACATAGGCTGAATCGGAAATATTGAGACGGTTATACGTATCGCCGATATTGAGGCTGATATTGTAGCGGTACCTGTCGATATTGTATTTTTCGATGACGGAATCTGCTTTGGAATAATAAGACAGGGCCAGGCGGTATTCTTCCTCGAGTGCATATACAATACCAATATTCATTAATACGCTGGCAAGATTTTCCGGCTTATCTCTTTTTTCTTCCAGTTGAAGTTTGCGGATATTCAGTTCGAGGGCACGGGGATAGTTGCCAATTTTTACAAAGGCATTGGCAAGGATACCGAGTGATCTTGATTCGCCTTCTTTATCATTGGTGCTTTGAGCAAGATACAATGCCTGTTGCGAAAGTTTGAGAGCAGAATCGGGATCATACCTTGTCATATCCCTTGCCATTGTCCACATAAGCCGTACACGACCGGTATCTGTTTTTTCAATGGCCAGTCTTTTGGCAAGACTATCAACTTTTACTTTTTGAGAATAACTATTAATGAATGAACAGGTTGATACAATAAAAACAAAGCAGTATTTTACCAATCGTTTTATCTTACCCGGATTTTCAGTCATTGTTTTGCCCGATGTTTGAAAATTGCTTCTAAAATAGTAATTAATCTCCGTTTATAACTGCTGCATTATTGCTTTGAGATAATAATTAATTTCACCTGACGTAACTTTCACCCGGTATGCTTCAACCCAATTTTACTCCCTTTCCTGAATTATCAACCGAACGTCTTCTGCTAAGAAGAATAACGGTAAAAGATGCGCCTGAATTATTATTCCTCCGATCGGATCCGGCTGTCCTGCAATTTCTCAGTAAAAAACCCGCGACCAGTATAAAGGAGATCGAAGATTTTATTGGCCAGATCGACCTGAATATTGAGAGCAACGAGGGTGTTCTTTGGGGTATTGCTTTAAAAGAAGAACCGTCAAAGATCATCGGGACCATTTGTTACTGGCATATTGTAAAAGAAAATTACCGGGCCGAGATCGGTTATGCACTGGTTCCTGTTTGGTGGCGAAAAGGGATCATGAAAGAAACCATTCTCAAAGTATTGGAATATGGTTTCAGTACAATGGGATTGCATAGTGTTGAAGCCCGGCTGAATTCTGCCAATACCGGTTCTTCAGGCGTACTGGAATCAACCGGTTTTGTAAAAGAAGGCTGCTTCAAAGAAGATTTTTTCTATGCAGGAAAATTTGAAGATACACTTGTCTATTCCCGGCTTCAATAAACCAAGTTATGCTCAGCCCGATCGATAATTATTTTTTCCGGCAGCAAGAACCTTTTAAAAGCTGCCTGCAATCATTGCGGCAGCATATCAAATGTTTTGATAATGATATTTCGGAAAAATGGCAGTATGGAATGCCTTTCTTTTATTATAAAAAGAAAAGATTTGTTTACTTGTGGATACATAAAAAGCTGGAGCAGCCTTATCTTGGCATCGTGGATGGCAAACTGGTCGATCACCCGGATCTTTTGCAGGAAAAACGAGCAAGGATGAAAATATTTTTAATTGATCCGGCCAGGGATATTCCGTTACGGAAGATCAATGCCATATTGAAACTAACAGTACAACTTTATAAATAGAACGGCCATGCTTTTGAGAGAAGCAACAATAGAGGACATACCACAGATACAGGTTGTGAGAAATAGTGTAAAAGAGAACCAGCTTTCCGATCCTGCATTAGTACCCGATAAGGATGTGGAGGATTATATGTTCAGCAGGGGCAAAGGATGGGTATGTGAAATAGATAGAACCATTGTTGGTTTCAGTATCGTATCTGTTATCGATCATAATGTTTGGGCTTTGTTCATTCAGCCCGGTTATGAAAGAATGGGGATCGGGCGGTTATTACACGATGCAATGATGAACTGGTATTTCAGTCAAACCGGCGATACTATCTGGTTAAGCACGGCGCCCGGTACAAGGGCCGAATCTTTTTACCGCAAGGCCGGATGGAAAGAAACAGGTGTTCATGGGAAAGGTGAAGTTAAATTTGAAATGAGCCATGAGCACTGGAAGGAGCTAAACCAGTCAAATATTTGAAATATCTTTATTTACCGGGTAATATGGCAACCATTTTGCCTTTCTTATTATCAGTATAAAGAAAGAATTAAAAGAACGGTATGAAAAAAATGTATTTCGGTTTTTTTACGCTTTTTATGGCAGGTATTTTCTTTCCCGGAGAAAATTGTAAAAGGACGATGCGGGTAGCAACAGCCAATGCAATACAGTATGATGGCCCTTATGTTTTTTACAAGGATGAAAAGGTCATCATCAGGTATGTAATGGAAGAAGATGGCTGGAAGATAATAAAGAACGATACCGTTGACATGTCGAACAGGTATGCGGCTCCCATTTACATTGCCACCGATGAACCCGGAAAAACTTTCCCCGTAATATTAAGATCGGAATTGAAAAATGAAAAGGCCGAATACAATGATGTAAAGAAACAGTTTGTTGTTTCAGACATCGAAGGCAATTTTAAATACTTCAAAATGCTCTTGCAGGCAAATGGGGTGATCGACAGTAATTATAACTGGATATTCGGCAACGGGCATCTTGTTTTGACAGGCGATTTTGTTGACAGGGGAAACCAGGTAACGGAAGTACTCTGGCTGATCTATTCATTGGAGGAAAATGCAAAAGCTGCCGGTGGTTACGTTCATTTCATTCTTGGTAATCATGAGATCATGAACATGAGCGGTGATCTTCGTTATTTACATCCGAAGTATAAAGAGGTTTCTACGCTATTGAATGAAAAATATGTAAATCTATATGGTCCAAATTCAGAATTAGGAAGATGGTTGCGGACGAAGAACATCACCGAAAAAGTAGGCGATATCCTTTATACGCATGCCGGTATTTCCCCGCAGATGAATAATATGAATATCGGGTTGCAAACGCTTAATGACCTTGCGAGACCCTGGTATCCCGACAGTACATATAAATACACCGATCTGCGTGTTGATACTATTTTTTCCGACGCAGGTCCATTCTGGTACCGGGGATATTATAAAAGCCCTTCGGAAACAGTTGTTCGCCAACTCGACAGCAGTTTCCGGAAATTCGGAGTAAAATATATTGCTACCGGGCATACGGTGCTGGGCGATACTGTAAGGATGTTATACGATGGCAGGCTTTTTAATACAGATGTTCATCATGCTTCAGGCAAATCAGAAGGTTTGCTGATAGAGGATAATAAATTTTACCGGGTAAATACACTGGGCGAAAAATTCCTTATTAAAGAATAGTATTCTTCTTTTTAATTTTCTCATTGTGCGAACAAGGATCAAAATTTGCTGCATTTCATCTTTGGAAGAAGCGAAGATGGCGATAAGTCTTGGCGCCGATGCAATAGGATTGGTTGGTAAAATGCCAAGCGGGCCCGGCCCGATCGATGATGAATTGATCGCATCTATTGTTAAGATCGTTCATCCGCCTGTATCTACTTTTTTATTGACATCCGAACAATCAGCAAAAGGGATCATCGCTCATGTAAAAAAAGTGCATGCCAATACCGTGCAGATAGTAGATGAATTAACGGAAGGAAGTTACCAGCAGATACATGAAGCACTACCACATCTGAATATTGTACAGGTGATACATGTAACAGGAGAAGAGAGTATTGAACAAGCTTTGAAGATAAATGAGCAGGTGGATGCGATATTGCTCGATAGCGGTGATCCCAAAGCAAGTATAAAAACATTGGGAGGTACCGGTAATACGCATAATTGGGAAATAAGCAGGAAGATCGTGGAGGCGGTTGCTGTCCCGGTTTTTTTAGCCGGAGGCTTACATGCCGGGAATGTGCAACAGGCAATTCAGCAGGTGCAGCCTTTTGCTGTGGATATATGCAGTGGCGTAAGAACCAATGGTAAATTAGACAAGATAAAACTGCGATCTTTCTTTGTTGCCGTAGCCGGGGCATAAATTCTTCTAATAAATTTTATCGGGTCGGGCAGAATAATTAACTTGTCGCATCTTCAAACAAAACACACAATTATGAAAAAATTACTTATTCTGTTTATGGCGATCGGCCTCGTGACTGTTTCCTGCAATAATGATAAAAAAGGGCCTATGGACGACCGCAATACCAATAAGGACAAAGACGACTATAATACCCGTGATAAAGACGATGACAAGAACAAAGACAGGGATGATGATGACGACAGTAGATCCGGCGAATGGTCCAGTTCAGATAAAAGCCAATGGATGAAAGTTTGCAGAGATCCGCTGGTTGAAAGCATGGGAGACACAAGAGCTACTGATTATTGCGAATGCGTAATGGGAAAAATATCTAAAAAATATTCTACTTTCCAGAAAGCGAATACACAGGGAACCGAGCAGGAAGGAGAGGAAATGGGAAGAGAGTGTATCAAGGAATTGGGATACCAATAATACTCCGATCATATTTTTATAAAGAGAAACTACTGCCTGCGGGTGGTAGTTTTTTTTATAAGTTATTTTGAAATTTTACCACAACTTATCCTGGCGAAATCATACATCCATACAAAATTGTTACCTTAACATATCATTCCAAAACAGATTCATATGAAAAGATTATTTATACTTTTTGCAATAGCAGGCCTGTTGGTGGTTTCCTGTAACAACGATAAGGGCAAAACCAGCCCCGCTACAGTCAAGCCAGAAAAAGATGATTATAGTACAAAAGATAAACCGGCAGAAGATCGTAGCAGCGATAATAAATGGGCTGCAAGTGATATAAGATCTTTCGATAACGATTGCCATCGTGAAATGAAGGGTAATGTGGAAGATGAATTGCTCGACAGGTTTTGCTCCTGCTTTCTTGAAAAATTCCAGGCAAACTTTTCTTCCTATGCTGAATTCAACAAGAATAGTACGCATGAAGATGGAGTAAAAGTTGGGCGTGAGTGCAGGTTGCAATTAACGGATGGAAAAAGCGGGAACGAAACCCTTGGCGATACCTGGTCTGCAAAAGATGTGAGAGATTATGTTGACAATTGCGTTCCCGGGGCCATGGAGAACGGGTTGTCGAGAGAAAAAGCAACACAATATTGTACTTGTATGCAGCAAAAACTGGAAAAAAATTACCCCGATCCTAAAGATCTGATAAAGATGAGTGAAAAGGAAATAATGGATATTTCTACAAAGCTTGCCGGAGATTGTCTTCGGGGACAATAGAAGCCTTACCGCTTTTTCCATTTTAGGTATTATCCACCCCGTAACTTATTTTTGCTCCCCTAAAACAAGACATCAAAATGGCAAGATCAATTCCGTTCAGGGAAGCATTAAGAGAAGCGATGGTTGAAGAAATGAGAAGGGATGAAAGGGTTTTCCTGATGGGAGAAGAGGTTGCGGAATATAACGGGGCTTATAAAGTAAGCCAGGGTATGCTGGCCGAATTCGGCCCCAAAAGAGTGATCGATACTCCTATTTCAGAATTGGGATTTACAGCGGTTGGTGTAGGTGCAGCGCAGAACGGGCTCCGGCCGGTAGTTGAATTCATGACCTGGAATTTTGCTGTTCTCGCCTTAGATCAAATTCTCAATACAGCTTCTAAAATGCTGGCAATGAGTGGTGGACAGGTTTCTTGCCCTATCGTTTTCAGAGGGCCAAATGGATCTGCAGGGCAATTAGGTGCACAGCATTCAACAGCTTTTGAAAGCCTCTATGCAAATATCCCGGGTATCAAAGTTGTATCACCAAGTAATGGATATGATGCAAAAGGATTGTTGAAACAGTCGATCCGTTATGAAGAAGACCCGGTGATCTTTATGGAAAGTGAAGTGATGTATGGCGAAAAAGGAGATATCCCCGAAGAAGAATATTATATTGAATTAGGAAAAGCAGATATAAAAAGATCGGGTCGTGATGTAACCATTGTTTCTTTCAATAAAATGATGAAAGTAGCATTGGGTGCTGCAGCAGAATTGGAAAAAGAAGGAATATCAGTGCTGAAGTGATCGACCTGCGAACTATTCGCCCGCTTGACTGGATGACGATCCTTGAAAGTGTGAAGAAAACCAACCGCCTGGTGATCGTGGAAGAGCAATGGCCTTTTGCTTCTATTTCTTCTGAAATTACTTACCGTATACAAAAAGAAGGATTCGATTATCTCGATGCTCCTATCCGCCGTATCACTGCGGCTGATGCGCCATTACATTATGCCCCCAACCTGGTAGCCGCAGCACTTCCCGATGTACCGAGAACAGTAAAGCTGGTGAAGGAAGTGATGTATTTAAAGAAATAAGATTTTTTGATTTTAGTTTTTAGATTTTTGATCTCTTTAAAAATCTACCCCCAAAAATCAAAAATCATAGATAGCATATTATCCCGGCTTTAGTAGAATTACCGTTTAAAAATATATTTCGGTTAATCTGCAGCGTTTTAACCGATGTTACGCATCTTTGCATCGGTTTTTCATAGGATATTGGATTTAAAAACGAAGCTGGGTTTCTACCCGGCTTCTTATTTTTTAGGATTCTGGATTCTTGATTCGGGTTTCTGGTGACTGGTTCCCGATATTTTTAATAAAGCTTCAAATTTGAAAATTTCGCCAATATCCAGCATCCAGGATCAAGAATCAAGCATTCAAGAAACCAGAATCATTTATTTTTGCACTCAATTAATTCCTGATGCCAGAAATACTGATCATTGATGATGAAAAAGCGATCCGCAAAACATTGACCGAGATCCTTTCATTTGAAGGATATAAGATCGATGAAGCTGCCGATGGCGAAGAAGGCCTTAAAAAATTCAAAGAAAAAAATTTTGACGTTGTATTGTGCGATATAAAAATGCCGAAACTGGATGGCATCGAATTCCTGCAAAAAGCCGGTGAAATAAATCCTGATGTTCCTATCATCATGATCTCCGGTCATGGTAATATTGAAACAGCAGTTGAAGCAGTAAAAAAAGGAGCATACGATTATATTTCAAAACCACCCGATCTCAACCGCCTGCTGATCACTATCCGCAATGCGATGGACAAAGGCAGTCTTGTAACGGAAACCAAAGTGCTGAAAAGAAAAGTAAGCCGTGTGCAGGAAATGATCGGGGAATCCATCGCCGATAAAAAAGATCAAGGAGACGATTGAAAAAGTAGCGCCAACAGAAGCGAGAATTTTGATAACCGGGGAAAATGGCGTGGGAAAAGAACTGGTGGCAAGATGGATCCATGAAAAAAGCAACCGGGCCAGCGGACCAATCGTCGAGGTGAATTGTGCAGCCATCCCAACTGAATTGATCGAAAGTGAATTGTTCGGGCATGAGAAAGGTTCATTTACTTCTGCTATCAAACAACGGATCGGGAAATTTGAATCAGCCAACGGCGGTACATTGTTCCTGGATGAGATCGGCGATATGAGTGCAAATGCACAGGCAAAAGTGCTGCGGGCTTTGCAGGAAGGAAAGATCACAAGGGTAGGAGCCGATAAAGATATCAATGTGGATGTAAGAGTGATCGCTGCAACCAATAAAGATCTCCTGAAAGAAGTAGAATCAAAGAATTTCCGCCTTGACCTGTATCACCGTTTGAGTGTTATCCTTATTCATGTTCCTTCGTTAAATGAAAGAAGGGATGATATACCGCTGCTGGTAGAGCAGTTCCTGGAAGATATATGTTCGGATTATGGCATTGCTCCAAAGCCGATCGATGAAGATGCTATCAAATTATTGCAACAATATAACTGGACCGGTAATATCCGCGAACTGCGGAATGTGGTGGAACGACTGGTCATTCTTTCCGGTAAAAATATTACTGCCGAAGATGTGAAGAATTATGTGATGCCGAAGTAATGTGATTCTGGATACTAGATTCTGGTATTGTCGTTCAAAACCATAAGACTCTTTCATTTGCAGAGCCAGAATCAAGAATCCAGTATCCAGCATCCACCCTTCATTCTTAGCAAAACTTTGAATATTAAAATTTTGACAGGCAAATATTTACGATACTTTTGTCTGCTATAAAATTCGCTCATGCCCCTCTACCATTTATTCATAGTTTACCTGATCGGTACCCTGATCGTTTTCCTGCCTTCCTTTGGTTTTGCAAAACTTTTTCCCAAAGCAGGCATACCTGCCTGGAAGGCGTATGTTCCTTTTTATAATACATGGGAAATGCAGGAAAGCAATGCAACGCCCAAAACATTGGGTGTTTTGGCAGGCCATACCTGTAGTTGGATGGTTCATCAGTCCCGGTATATTCATTGAATTTGCAAAAGCATTTGGAAAATTCGGATTGGGTCATCACACACTGGCTTCTCTTTTTGCTCCATTTTATTTTCCTTACCTGGCTTATAAAGAGAACCCGAAATTCATTGGAGCGGAAGCTGTAAAAAGACACAAGAAATCATGGTGGAGAGAATGGGTTGATGCGGCCATTTTTGCCGTGGTGGCAGCTACATTGATCAGGACATTTGTTTTTGAAGCTTATACCATTCCATCCGCTTCGATGGAAAGGACATTGCTGGTAAGAGATTTTCTTTTCGTAAGTAAATTAAGTTATGGCCCGAGAATTCCGAATACACCCTTAACGATACCCTTCGTTCATAACTATATCGGGAAATCGAAATCTTATTCAAAAGCTATCCAGTTACCTTATATGAGGTGGTTCTCATCAAAAGTAAAAAGAGGAGATGCAGTTGTATTTAATTTCCCTGCCGGCGATACGGTGATCCATAAAACAGGATTTGAATCCGCCATTCCTTATTATGATATAAAACGCAGGAATGCATTAGGATCTCCCTATAATATTTTTCAATATGAAGTAAGCGGCGGTTATTATGAAACAGTTACTGCCGACCAGATATTGAATGATCATGTTAATTATCCTGTCGTCGTTCACCCGGTTGATAAAACAGATAATTACATAAAACGATGTGTGGCGATCGCAGGCGATACTTTGCAGATAATTGCGGGCGATGTTTACATAAATGGTGTAAAGGAAAAAACACCTCCTTATTCCATGATGGACTATATCGTTCAGATGAAAACAAAATTCAGCGATTATGCAGAGCTGATAGATAAATACGGTTTAAAAGAAGGAGATATTTCAGGAGGTTATGGCGGAGCACCGTACAGGATCACGATGCCTTACCGTTCACTTGAAAAAATGAGAAAAGACGGAATCATTCAATCTGCGGACCCGGTAGTAGAACATCCTGACAGTATTTATCAAAGCCAGGTCGATTACTGGAAGGTTCCTTTTCCTTTTGATACGCTTCATAAATGGACGATCGATTATTACGGTAAGATATGGATACCTAAAAAAGGCGCCACGCTGAAATTGACGGATCAGGATTATCCTATTTATGAAAGAACGATCCGTTTCTATGAACACAATGAGTTTTACCGGAAAGACGGTAAGTTCTATGTAAATGGAAAAGAAACGACCGATTATACTTTTAAAATGGATTATTACTGGATGATGGGAGATAACCGTCACCAATCACAGGATTCCCGCTTTTGGGGTTTTGTACCGGAAGACAGGATCGTAGGTAAAGCATGGATGATCTGGTTCAGTTGGGATGGAGGACCACGATGGAAGCGACTATTCCGCATTGTAAGATAAATGGTTTCAAATGTTTAAGAGGTTTAAGAAGTTCAAGAGGTTGACATAACCTCTTAAACTTCTTAAACCTTTTGAACTTCTTAAACTTTCCAGTATCTTGAAATCATGAATAAGAAAAAATTCGAATTCGAATACGAAGAATACGATGATATCGGCCAACTGGCTGAAGAGGACGCATGGTTATTGCGGGAAGCAAAAACGGTTACCGAACAAGCATATGCTCCTTATTCAAATTTTCATGTGGGCGCCGTAGCAATGCTGGAGAATGGCGAAGTAGTAGCGGGTACCAACCAGGAAAATGCTTCTTATCCTGTGGGCATCTGTGCGGAAAGAGTATTGTTGGGTTCGGCAGCTACGCTTCATCCTCATGTTCCCATTAAAAGTATTGCTATCAGTTATAACAGCGACGAAGTTAAAAGCGATCATCCTATTTCGCCCTGCGGAATGTGCCGGCAGGCTTTGCTGGAGTATGAATCAAGATTGAATAAACCCATACGATTGATACTGGGAGGAATGGAAGGCAAGGTCTTTATCATTAAAACGGCTAACCAGTTATTGCCTTTTGCTTTTAATAAGAACGAATTGATCTGAGTTTCTGGTTTCAAGTTTCTTGTCCCGGGTTGGGTCGTTTATTATGCAATACTTTTAAAGTATTACGATCGCCAGGAACCAGGAACTTTAAACCTGAAACTTTAAACCTGAAACTAAAACAAGGTTTGTACTCCATACGCCACTTTCATTTCATGTTCCAGCAGCCATTTCTTTCTCCAGAGTCCGCCACCATAGCCCACCAGGTCTTTATTTGATCCTATTACACGGTGACAGGGAATAATGATGGCAACATTATTTTTTCCATTGGCATTAGCAACAGCTCTCGTAGCTTTTGTATCGCCGGTGCGCCGGGCTAATTCAAGATAACTGATCGTTTTTGCAAACGGGATCTGCATCAATTCACTCCACACTCCCTGCTGGAAAGCGGTGCCGGGTTGATTGATCGGCAATTCAAAGATCCTCCGTTCCCCATTGAAGTATTGGATGAATTGTTCAATGCATTGGATGATCATCGGGGGTAAATTCTTTTTTCTTCCATCTGTTTTCTGCGATTTATCATGAAAACTAACTTCAGTGATATAATCATCAGTGCCGCTTATTTTCAAGAATACCGACAGGAGAATGATAATATGTAGTGGATATTACAGGCACATCATTATTATTAGAGACTTTCACTTTCATTTTAATAACACACAGAAAAAACAGGCGAAGCAGAGCTATACAGAAAAAGATCAGCGTCATCTGCGTTCCATCAACCGATCTTCATCCCGTTTTGCACCATTCTTTCAGGTTGCAATAAAATTACGTCTTTGTTCTCATCATAAACGCCCAGTACAAGGCATTCGCTGATAAAATCAGCTATTTGTTTGGGGGGAAAATTAACTACAGCGATCACTTTTCTATTAAGAAGGTCTTCTTTTTTATAATGAGCCGTTATTTGCGCCGATGACCTTTTTAAACCAATTTCCTCTCCGAAATCGATCGTCAGTTTAAACGCCGGTTTCCGGGCTTTGGGAAAATCTTCGATGTCAATAATTGTTCCCGTCCGCATATCTATCTTTTCAAAATCGTCCCATGTGATCATGAGGCAATTTACGAATTACGTCCCGATAGTTATCGGGACGCAGATCGTAATTACTTTATAAGTATCTTGAAGTAAATATCACCCCATGACCCCGCTAAAAAAAGGCATCTCCATTTCAAGGAAAAATTTTCTTCGCAATACAGCTATTGTTGGTGGCGCATTCTTTATTGTTCCCCGTCATGTACTGGGCCGCGGATTTATTGCACCGAGTGATAAATTAAATATTGCGGGCATCGGTGCAGGAGGTAAGGGCGAAGGTGACCTGGCCGAATTTGCCAAAAGTCCCTATGTAAATATTGTTGCAATGTGTGATGTGGATGACAGGCAGGCCGTCAAATCGAGAGAACGTTTTCCAAAAGCGGCCTATTATAAGGATTTCCGCGAAATGCTTGCCAAAGAAAAAAATAATATCGATGCATGTTCCATTTCTACTCCTGATAATACACATGCGGTGGCAACATTGGCAGCAATGCAATTGGGTAAACATGTTTACACACAAAAGCCATTGACGCATGATATTTATGAAGCAAGAATTTTAGCACAGGCTGCAAAAAAATATAAAGTAGTGACCCAAATGGGAAACCAGGGTGGTTCGGGCGATGGTGTGCGCAAAGCAAAAGAAATAATTGATGATGGAATGATCGGCAGAGTAACAGAAGCGCATGCATGGACCAACAGGCCGGTCTGGCCGCAAGGCACTCCAACACCTTCCGGGAAATTTGAAGTACCCAAAGAATTGAACTGGGATCTTTGGTTAGGCCCTGCCAAATGGATCGAATATAATCCTTCTTACCTGCCATTCAACTGGAGAGGATGGTGGGCATTTGGTACCGGCGCATTAGGCGATATGGCTTGTCATATCATGGATCCTATTTATAGGATTTTACCGATCGATTATCCCGATTCAGCAGAATGCAGTGTAGGTATTGTATGGAAAGAAATGTGGAATGATGCACAGAACCCGGATGCTTGCCCGCCTGCTTCGATCATTCATTTGAATTATCCAAGAAAAGATGGAAAGGGTGATATAAAAGTTTCATGGCATGATGGCGGTTTATTACCGGAACGTCCCGATGAATTATTACCCGGAGAAGATTTTGGTAATTGGGATGGCGGTGTTTTATTTATTGGTAGCAAAGGAAAATTATTGCTTGATTGTTATGGCGCCAATCCAAGATTGTTACCGACCAAACTGATGCAGGAAAAGAAAATGCCGAAGGAAACGATTAAAAGAGTTCCGGAAGGACATTACCTGCAGTGGGTGAATGCGTGCATTGCAGGTTATGAAAATGGAAGAACAAGTTCGCCGTTTGAATATGCGGGGCCATTTACCGAAAGTATATTGATGGGTAATCTCGCTATCCGCAGCTGGATGATGAAAAATCCAAAGTTGAAAGGCTGGGAAGATAAATATCTCGGTCGCAAAAAACTAGTATGGGATGCGGCGAATATGAAGGTTACCAACTTCGATGAGGCGAACCAGTTTGTGAAAAGAGAATACAGGGATGGTTATAGTCTTAGTCTATAATGAGAAAACATGATTTGAAGATTTGATGATGAGCGTATGCTCAAGGCTTTATTTCTCATTTTCAAATCATCAAATCTTCAAATCAGGCATCCAATAATTTCGACAGTGCGATCAATTCATCTCTCTTATACTGGTCCTTTTCATTACTAAAACATTTGCTGAATTCTTCCAGCAGCATTTGTATCACCTGTTTGTTCTTCATCGGTTTGAAATAAGAACCGACAGGCGGAACGGAAATACGTTTGAAATAATTATCTACATCCTGTTGTGTAAATACCTGCCCGGATGTAGGATCGATAAAGAATTCGATCTTATGCAAAGGATTTGGAAGCGATTCATCGGAATAACCCGGTTTGAAATATGCAACGATGAATTGGCGGGGAATATTAATGGCCCTTACGGGAATATCCAGCAGTTCGCATAATATGAGATACAATATTCCATTGCTGATCTGGTTACCTCTTTTTGCTTCCAGTGTTTTATGCAATAAAAATTCATTGGGTTCTTTGTAATTCGTTTCTCCGCCTTTCAAGCCGTAATAGCTATATAAAATACTGGTGACGATATTTACCTGCTCCAACGGGGTAAGATAATTGTTCAATTCAAGCCAGACATTGCGGCGGATCTTTTCTATTTCCTGCATCACAGGTGTGGTGGAAATATCGGGATACTGGAATTTACAGGTTAGCATAGCACCCAGCATCAGTTCATGATGGCCTGACAATCCCCACTGACGAAAATCTTCTGTAAGGTCAGAGTAATGTAAACGATGGATCAATAATTCGATACGGGTCTGTATCTGTTCATTGGGAGTTGTTTCCCACAGATGTTCGAGGTTGGGGATAATATTTTTACCATAATCAACGATCTTATTCGATACGGCACCGAATACTTCTTCATCAGGATCATCGATCAAAGTGAAAAGGGCAGATATCTCTTTATTTGTTTCCATGGTGGCGATTAGGCCACAATATCTACACTGCCGTTGAAATAAAACAGTTAAACTTTTCCACAGGCGTTAAGAACAATTCAAAGTTTTAGGTTCTAAGTTTTAAGTTCTAAGTATGGAAACCGAAAAATTGATGAGCTTGCGAACTTAAAGCCTAAAACTTACAACTTATAACTTCCTCGCAACTACCATCCAATCCCAGGGCCTTGGTTCTTTCAACCATTTCGGAGATCTGATGAATTCGGTATCCCAGTTGTATTCTATTTTTTGAAAATCTTCGGCCACAAATCCTTCATTGGCTAATAATAATTGTAATTCTTCTTTCAGGTAATGCTTATGAGGCACGCCATCAATATCCGTATTACCCTGCCTGATATTATTCCATTTTTTCAGGGCTTCTTTTGCATTTTTTGTAATAGGAAAAAGAGATCGGTCAATTTTAAATTGCTGCTGAACGATACTTGTCAGCAACCATGATTCCAAAGAAGGAATGCTGATAACGATGCGGCCGCCTTTTTTTACACAGGCCGATAAGGATCGAAAAAAGATCGTCCTGTCTTTTAAAGAAGGAGTAAGAATGGCATTGATGCAAATACCAAAGTCGCATTGCGGCACTTTTATTTTTTTGCCCGACATATCGGCCCTCACATAATCTACATTCTTGTATTGCGGGTAAAGTTGTTTAGCAATTTGAAGATTTTTTAAAGAAATATCAACGGCATATACTTTTTTGAAAAGAGGAGAGAGGACAGGCAGCCATTTTCCGATCGCACAGCCGATATCGATCGCCGTTTTATTTTTCGAGGCATATTTGACAATGACCGAACGGATCAATGCTTTTTTATCATTGTGTAACACATCGAAGATCTCATCATTGTAAGAAGGAGCTATTTTTTCCCAATAAGATCTTTTCATTGGCAGAATTTGAGTGAAAATAACAATTTCAACAAAGTCACCCAAACAGCAGGATTTTATTTCGCTGCTATTGAAACTTTTTGTTCGAGCATTTTTTTAAATGCGTCTCGCTCATTATGAGAGGTCAAAACCCTTTTAGGGATAATGATAGCCTGGACAGAACTTATGTATAAATAATAGCATTCATAAACGTCAACGTATTTTACAATGGAAGCCCAGGAATAAATGGATTGACTCTTACTGTCGGAATGAGTAATACCTTTTTCATTTACTAAAACCTCTGATTCTAATAAGATGTGATTATTTTCTTCCTTTTGAACAAGTTTTCTTGCCTTTGATCTTGTCCTGGATCCGATCGTCAGGTGAAATATTGTAGTAATGACAACAGCCGTTGCAATGGCGATCACCCAAAACATTGCATTATTAAATGAGATGGTTTTATTCCCGTCAGAAAGATATCCTGAAATAAATATCCCTAAGATCGAAAATCCAAAGGTCAGGAAGAGCGTATTGAGAAAAGTTCTTATTCGCAACTTTCTTTTTTCCCGGGCAGACCAAACACTATAAAGATTAAAGTCCGCAAATTCGGCCGCTGTCAATGCGAATTGGAATTTAAACTCCATAGATTATTTTTTCTTAGAAATTATAGTTGCGTAAAAACAGTGTCCAATGGCAAATATCTCAATAAATATTCCTCAAATTTTTCTTTTTCTTCTTTGTTTCTAAGAGCCCTGGCAGGGATAACAACTGCATGAGCCGAAGTTGTATAAAGATAATAACAATCATTACTTATTATTTTTTTGCTGAACGCATCCCATTTGTATTTCATTTCGACAACTTTATTCCGCCCAGAAATACCTTTCTCATCAATGGTTATTTGGGTCTGCGACAATATTTTTTCATTCTCCGGGCTTTTTAAGATCTTCTTTATTTTTTCTTTAAAAGCCGTTTTGATCCGGAACGGCACTAAAAAAGCCATGATAACAGCGATGGCCGCCGATAATAATAATGAACTTGTTGTAATTGTATTGTCAAAAAGAAATAAGACGAAAAGAACGACGATAAAAGTTATAACAGGGAAGAGCAGGTAATAGCGGATGCGGAATAATTTTTTTTCCGGCATCAGCCAGTTTGTATAATAAATATAATTAAGGTATTCTTCCTCTGTTAAAGTGAATTCGACCTGGAGCATGAAAGATTATTTTTTCTTCTTCGGCGCAGCTTTCTTTGTTGCGGCTTTTTTAGCAGGAGCTTTTCTTGCCGTTACTTTTTTCGCTTTCTTCGTGAATGCTCCCGGAATTTCTACTTCAATGAATTTCTTTACATCTTCCAATGTAAATGCAGCAGCATCTTCAGCCGTGTATTTTGTATCATCCGCTTTTCGGGGGAGACGAATTATCTTTTTACCATACTTGATGATCGGGCCCCATCTTGCATTTTCAACAGCAATTTTTTCATCAGCCCATCTTTGTATATAGCGATTCTCTTCTTTTTTTATTTTGGCTTCGATCAGTTCATTCATTTCTGGCTGCGTAAGACCGGCAAAATTGTAGCGCCTCGGCACATTGATGAACATGCCATCCCATTTTATATATGGACCAAAACGCCCGGTACCTTTTGTAATAGGTTTACTATCGAAAGTTCCTACCGGCGCATCGGCAATTTGTTTTGCTTTGATGGTTTCAATGGCTCTTTCCAGGTTGATCGTTCCAAGATCTGTTCCTTTCGGTAATGAAATAAACTCTTCGCCCCATTTTACATAAGGACCAAAACGCCCAACATTCACCAACACATCTTTTTCTTCGTATTGTCCCATGCTGCCCTGCGCACCAAACAAATTCATCGCCTCTTCAAAAGTGATGGTCTCGATACTTTGTCCTGTCGGAACTTTTGCAAACCTTGGTTTCTCTTCATCATTGGCTTCACCGATCTGTACCATGGCGCCATATCTTCCCATTCTTGCCATTACCGGTTTACCGCTTTCGGGATCCACACCCAAAACTCTTTCACCTGATGCCCTTTCTGCTACTTCGATCGTTTTTTCAACATCCTTTTTAAAAGGGCTGTAAAAATCATCGATCATTTTATTCCACTTCATCTTTCCTTCCGCTACTTCATCAAACTCCGCTTCGATACGGGCCGTGAAGTTGTAATCCATTATATCATCAAAATATTTATACAGGAAATCCGTCACAACTAAACCAAGGTCAGAAGGAAAAAGTTTTGATTTTTCTGCGCCGGTTATTTCGCTTTCCGATCTTTTGGCAACCTCATTTCCTTTTAATTCATAAACAGCATAAAAACGCTGAAGGCCTTCTTTATCTCTTTTCTCTACATATCCTCTTTTTAAAATAGTGGAAATAGTAGGCGCATATGTAGACGGGCGACCGATACCTAATTCTTCCATTTTTTTCACCAGCGATGCTTCTGTATAACGGGAAGGAGGGCGGCTGAATCTTTCTGTTGCCTTCATATCTTTCAGCGGTAATTGCTGACTCACAGAAAGTGGCGGCAACATTCCTTCATTGGCTTCATCTTCTAATTCATCCTCATCTTTGTCTTCACGGTAAACTTTTAAGAAGCCGTCGAATTTCAATACTTCACCGCTCGCCGTTAATTCTTCTTTATTGGTTGATATTTCGATCTTAGCTGTTGTCTTCTCCAATTCTGCATCGGCCATCTGGCTGGCCATTGTTCTTTTCCAGATCAATTCATACAGCCTTGACCATTCCGGTTCCGGAACAGATGGATTGTTCGTATAAGTTGGGCGTATCGCTTCATGCGCTTCCTGTGCATTTTCGTTTTTATTCTTGTATTTGCGGAACTGGTGATATTTCTCGCCGTACATATCTTTCACCGTATTGGTAATGTCACCCAGCGCCGTATTACTCAGGTTCACACTATCGGTACGCATATAAGTGATATAACCGTTCTCATACAATCTTTGTGCGATCATCATTGTTCTCGATACGCCGTATCCTAATTTTCTTGATGCTTCCTGCTGTAATGTTGAAGTAGTGAAGGGCGGGGCGGGAGAACGTTTGCCGGGTCTTACCTGTACATCCGTTACTTTATAGTTAGCACCGATACAACCTTTCAAAAATGATTCGGCATCATCAGCAGAATTTTGTTTTTTACCTTCTGCAGAAAATGTAACGGTCTTATCCGAAAGATCTTTAGCCGTGAATTGCGCTTCGATCCTGAATGTACTTACCGGGGTGAATGCATTGATCTCTCTTTCTCTTTCTGCAATTAATCTTACAGCCACACTTTGCACACGGCCTGCGCTCAAATTATTTCTAACACTGATCTTTCTCCACAGGACCGGACTAAGTTCAAAACCAACGATACGATCCAATATTCTTCTTGCCTGTTGCGCCATTACCAGGTTCATATCAACCCGGCGTGGATTTGCAACCGCTTCTATTATCGCAGGTTTGGTGATCTCATGAAAAACAATGCGCTTGGTTTTTTTGGGATCAAGGCCGAGCACTTCACAAAGATGCCAGCTGATGGCTTCACCTTCACGGTCCTCATCCGTTGCCAGCCAAACTTCTTCGCTTTTATCGGCCAGTCTTTTCAGATCCGCCACCACTTTTTCTTTTTCGGGTGGAACTATATAGGTAGGCTTGAAATTTTTTTCGATATCGATACCCATTCCGGCCTTTTGAAGGTCACGGATATGGCCAAAACAACTCTTGACCTGGAAATCACTTCCCAGTATCTTTTCTATCGTTTTAGCTTTCGCAGGGCTCTCGACTATCAACAAATTTTTCGCCATTTCTGATACCTATATTATATGATAAAACCGCTTTTCAGCGGCCGCAAGTTATGACAAGGATAGTAAATTTTTCGTGAAAAGAAATTTTATATCCTTTTGGTCATTGTTTTACGACGCATAATTACGTAGAATATTTCGCTGTAATTCAACTATAATTTCGTTTGAAAAAAGGCTGTTATCTTTTCAGCCCAGCGTTTATATTCTTTGCCTGAAGGATGTAATCCGTCTGCTGCAAGCAACGAATTATCGGTAGAAGCTTCTCTTGTCCACGGAGTGATATCTATATAATATACATGATATTTTTCTGCGATCTCTTTGTTCGCTGCATTATAGGCGTCGATCTCTTTTGCAATTTGTTCCCTGTCACGGCCATTCGCAAAAGGAGTTACACCCCAATCGGGAATAGAAAGAACGACAACATGATCGGCACGGTTGCCTGCATAGCGAATTGCTTTGCGGAGTAATTCTTCAAATCCGGGTTTGTAATCCTCTACAGAACGGCCCCGGTATTGATCATTGACACCGATCAGCAAGGAAACAAGATCATAAGAATTCAATAAGGGTTTATTGGTGTTTGATGCGACGATCCCGGCTTCCAGTTCATCGGTCGTCCAGCCTGTCCGGGCGATGATCCGTTCCAAATCGAGATCAGTTGTATTGCTGGTCATCATCTTTGACAGCTGTGCAGGAAAATTTTCCTGCGGCTGAACCATTTCACCGATCGTATACGAATCGCCTAATGCGAGATAAGAATATTTTTTAATCATTGTTTTTGAGGAACCGGCCGCTGCCCGGTCTTTTGTACAGGAACTGCTGAAAGTAAAGAAAAAAAATACTAAGAATATCGGTTTCATAAAAAATCCAGGATTGCTTTTGTGACTTTATTGTCCCGGTAGATCCGGCGGTGGCCCAATCCTTTAGTAATTACGAATTCGATATTAGAATGGTTTTCTTTTTGTACGTTAAAAACATCGCCGACCGGAGTAGTGTCGTCGTCTTCATCATGCACCCATAACACCTTAGCCCTGATATGTTTCATCGCCCGGCGAATGGAATAATATTCCGGGCTGACGCCACCCGTTTTAATAATTATTTTATCAAATTCCGGGCGGATAGATGGATCAAGTTTCAGGAAACTGAAAAATGAATTGATGGCTGAAACTGTTTCGGTGGCCGGGGCTATCAAGACCAATCTTTCATCTTTGGTATGAGAAATTTCTTCCAGTGCAAGACTTACCGCCAAACCCCCAAAGGAATGCGCCATAAAGGAATGCACGGGACCATATCGTTTACATATTTCCTGGATCGTTCTTTTGTATAAAGGTGCTGTGATCTTTTTGCCACCGCTTCTTCCATGTGCCGGCGCATCGAAGGCCAGCACTTCATATCCTTTTTTGATCAATGGCCGTATGTAGCGGTCAAAATTGGTGACCGATGATTCAAAGCCATGAAGAATGAGGGCTTTCGCTGGCGGCTGGTCGCCATCCTTTGCCTGTTGGGACCAGCGCCAGCCGTTAACAATGATTCCATCGATCTTAAAATGAAGCGACTCTGCTTCCCGGAAAATTTTCGGCAAAGCTTTTTTATTGCGTCGTTGCGGGGTACAAAAAAGCTCAAAAGCCTTTGCCGCAGCTTTCTTTTTGGAGATGGCAGAAAGAAGAGTGAATTTCGTCCGGATATAGCTTAGTGCCAGTCGTTGTGATAGTTTCATCTGCACAAAAATAAGATGCGCCTGATCATTTGAGTATAACAATCTCCCCTTTAAGGGAATAAAGAGTTTTACATAAAATAAAATTAACTTAGGGGTATGGACATAGTAATCATCGGATCAGGAAATGTAGCGACGGTGCTGGGAAGAAAATTCAAAGCAGCGGGACATAATATTTTACAGGTATATAGTCGTAACGCTTCAACAGCATCCGGGCTGGCTTATGAACTAAATACAGAGTCTACCAACTACAAAAGCATGATCAATAAAAATGCTGATGTTTATATCGTAGCCGTAAGTGATAATGCCATTCATGATGCTACAGACGATCTTAAACTTCGCGGAAAAGTGGTGGCTCACACGGCGGCATCGGTTCCCAAAGAAATTTTAAAAGATGCTACCGATCATTATGGAGTATTTTATCCTTTGCAGAGTTTGCGTAAGGAAATGAAAGTATTGCCGGATTTCCCGGTATTCTTTGATGGCAGTGATGATGTTTCAAAAAAAACACTGGAAAAACTGGCTCATTCCATTGCGAAGGAAAATGTGATGCAAGCAGGAGATGAGGAAAGACTCAAATTGCATGTAGCGGCTGTATTCGTCAGCAATTTTGTGAATCATATCTATGCCCTTTCCCAGGATTATTGCCGTAAAGAAGGGATCGATTTCAAACAGCTTTTGCCGCTTATTGAAGAAACGGCCTTACGAATAAAGGATATTGCCCCTAAAAATGCGCAAACAGGCCCGGCCCTGCGTAATGACAGCGATACGATCCATAAACATCTTGAACTATTAAAGGATCATCCCCAGATGAAGAATCTATACGTGTTGCTGACGGAAAGTATTCAGCAGCTAAAATGAATATCGAACAGGTGAACATGGAGTGAAGAATGACGAAGTGTTCCCGCCCGGTTCTGAATTCCTTGTTCTGATGTTCTATTATTCATAATTCCCATCTTTTCCCAAACAAGTAAGCCCATTTTTTATTTTACCGTTACTTTTGCACCCGAAACGAAAGGAAAAGATGTATACCGTTAAATTCAAGTTTGAAGAAAAAGGGCTGGAGCCGATCACCTTCCAAAATGTAGAAGCGGGACAAAGCCTGCTGGAACTCGCTTTATCAAACGATATCGACCTGCACCATAACTGTGGCGGTGTATGTGCCTGCACTACCTGTCATTTGTATATTGAAAAAGGAATGGATCATATTGATGAATTAACCGACCGGGAAGAGGATTTTATCGATCGTGCTGTCAATCCCAAACTGAATTCAAGATTGGGTTGCCAGTCATTACTGCTGGATGGTGATGGCGAGATTGAAGTAACTTTACCGGATCAGTCACAATTTTTAGGAGAATAAAGAAGATTGGGAAAAGTACAATTGGGAAATTTTGAAATTGCAATTTCCCAATTCCAAAATTCCAAAATAATATTATGAGTCATTTTGAACCGCCGATAAACTGGAACGATTACGAGGATATAGCATTGAAACTGTATGAACGTTTTGGTGATGAGTTTAATGAAGGGAAAATATACCGCATCCGTTTTACAGATCTTCTTGAATGGGTATTGCAGATACCGGGCTTCAATGGTACAAGAGAAGAAAGTAATGAAGGCCATCTTGAAATGATACAAAGCTCATGGGTATATGAGTGGAGGGATAATCAGAAATGATTATACGATGGAATTGATTTGAAAATTTGAAGATGGAATTTTCAAATCAGCCAATTTTCAAAATCTTCAAATTATGTATGAACGTTCTCGAACTATTTAAAAAGATAACCACTTTTGTTTTTGATGTGGATGGTGTGCTGACCGATGGCACAGTTCTCGTTTTGGATAACGGGTTACAGGCACGGCGTATGCATATCAAAGACGGTTTTGCTTTGCAAATGGCTGAAAAGAATGGATACCGTGTGCTGATCATCTCCGGCGGCAATTCACCGCAGGTACAGCAACGATTGGAAAAATTAGGTATTACCAATGTTCATATGGCGGTGCTGGATAAAAAAGTTTACCTGGCCGGGTATATCGCTAAGAATAAATTAAAAAAAGAAGAAGTTTTATACATGGGCGATGATCTTCCGGATATCCCGGCGATGTCTGTTGTGGGACTTCCCTGTTGCCCGTCAGATGCGGTGAACGAAGTAAGAGAATTCGTCCAATATATTTCTCCGCTCAACGGCGGCAATGCCTGTGTAAGAGATGTGATCGAAAAAGTGCTGAAGCTGAATGATCATTGGGAATATAGGGTGGATGTGACTTCTAAATAGACGAGAAGACCGGAAGACGGGAAGTCCGAAAGACCGAAAGATATTTTACATTCAAACGAATTGTCTTCCTGACTTTCGGACTTCCCGTCTTCCGGTCTTCTTTTATTATCTTTCCAAAAAATTTTATCCATGAGATTGATAGCCGCCTTTCTGAAACTGGTGCGACTGCCCAATCTCTTCTTTATTGCGCTGACACAGGTACTTCTCCAATTTATTTATCACAACTTATACCTGGAATACGTTCCGGAAAACGATGTAAGAAGATCTGTTTTTTTGATCATTGCCTCTGTATTGATCGCTGCCGCAGGATATATCATCAACGATTATTTCGATATCAATATCGACGAGGTCAACAAACCAAAAAGAATGGTCGTGGGTAAGGTGATCAATCGCCGATGGGCGATCGCCTGGCATTTCCTATTGAATTCAATTGCTTTATTATTAACTATCCTGGCGCTTCCTTTTGCAAATAAATGGTATCTCATTTTAGCCAATATGCTTTGTATGGCCCTGCTATGGTTCTATTCAACCAATTTTAAAAAACAATTACTTGTCGGAAATATTGTGATCTCGGTTCTTACGGCGTGGACGATAATGATCATGTTCTTTTCCAAAGTAAATTTTACCGATGCATTTGGAAACGGAAGCATTAGCTATGATCGTTTTTTCCGCATTGCCGTTCTTTATGCCGGGTTTGCCTTTATCATTTCATTGATACGTGAAGCGATAAAAGATATGGAGGACATGCCCGGCGATGCAAAATATAATTGCCGGACCATGCCGATCGTTTGGGGAGTGAATGCAGCAAAGGTTTATACAGCAGTATGGCTGGTGGTATTGATAGCATCGATAATAGTGATCCTTGTTTATATACTGATATTTAAATGGTGGCTGCCGATCGCTTATAGTATCGTACTCATCATATTGCCATTGGCTTTTGTATTATTGAAATTAAGAACAGCTCATACATCCCGGCATTATCATCAATTAAGTACGGTCACCAAGCTGGTAATGTTCACCGGAATTCTTTCCATGCTATTTTTTGTTATTGATCTATGAACAAAATAATCTTAGCTTCTCAATCGCCGCGACGTAAACAATTGCTTGAATGGGCCGAAGTGCCTTTTGAAATTGTAGTGGCCGATACAGACGAACATTTTCCACCGGGATTGGATCCCGAACAGATCGCTATCTATATTGCCCGTAATAAAGCATTGGCGGTACAGCAAAAAAGAAAAGAGGAGATCATACTCGCTGCGGATACGATCGTAGTGTTGAACAATAATATCATCGGCAAACCTGTTCACCGGGAAGAAGCGGTAACGATCCTGCTGGCATTATCCGGCGAAAAACATAAAGTGATAACTGGCGTGGTGATCAGGAAGGATGAAAAAGAAATTGCATTTGCCGATATAACCGAAGTGGAATTCTATGATCTCAGTATAGAACAAATAGAATTTTATGTTGACAAATACAAACCTTACGATAAAGCCGGCGCCTATGCTATCCAGGAATGGATCGGTGTGACCGGCATCAAATCAGTGAATGGCGATTTTTATAATGTAATGGGGTTGCCGGTGAGTAGGGTGGTGAGGCATTGGAGAAATTTTAAGTTTTAGGTTGTAAGATTTAAGATGGTGTTTTCAACAGCAAAACTGTTTTTTAAAACGTACAGCTTGTTTGCTCCAACGATACCTTTAGAACTTAAAACTGAAAATTTTAATGACCGAAAGGTTGCTTCATTTTATCTGGCAATTTCAATATTTCAACAAGAACGAATTAGTAACAAGTGATAGTGAAAACGTCCAGGTTATCTTTCCCGGTCAATACAATACTAACCAGGGACCGGATTTTTCAGATGCAAAAATCAAGATCGGGCAAACAACATGGGCTGGTACAGTAGAACTTCATATTAAAACTTCTGATTGGAATAAACATAATCATCAATCCGATAAAAATTATAATAACGTAATCCTGCATGTTGTGTGGGAAGATGATGGAGAGCGGAACCCCGGAAATCGTCCCGATAGCTATCGGGATGTTCCGATAGTAGCAACGGAACAGAGTTCCGCTGTACCAGTGCTTGAACTAAAGAACAGGATATCCAGGATATTATTACAACGTTATGAGGAACTGATGAATTCCTCCGCATTTATTCCCTGTGAAAAAATAATTCATACTGTTCGTGACATCAGTTGGAAAAGCTGGAAGGACAGGATATTAATTGAACGTTTACTGCGAAAGTCCAAAGCTGTTGAATTATTACTGCAACAAAGCAACTATCACTGGGAAGAAACTTTCTGGTGGTTGCTTGCAAGGAATTTTGGTATGAAAGTAAATACGGATGCATTTGAATCCGTCGCAAGATCTGTTCCGGTAAATATTTTAAGCAAACATAAAAATCAGTTGATCCAACTCGAAGCATTATTATTTGGACAGGCCGGGTTGCTGGGCAATAAATACACCGAAGATTACCCCAAACTGCTATGGCGTGAATATAAATTCCAAAAAGGAAAATATAAGTTACAACCTGTTCATCAACCCATTCATTTTTTGAGAATGAGGCCGGGCAATTTTCCAACGATAAGACTGGCACAGTTAGCCGCTTTGATAACGGAGTCTTCTCATTTATTCTCGAAAATAAAAGAAGCAAGCAGTACAAAAGATATCCGGAAATGGTTTGATGTAACGGCCAACGATTACTGGCATTATCATTACCGCTTTGATGAACCATCTGCTTTTAAAAAGAAGAACCTCGGCGCTGCTATGATCGATAATATCATCATCAATACCATTGCGCCGGTATTATTTGCTTATGGTAATTATCATAATGAGAATACTTATAAAGAAAAAGCCTTGCAATGGCTGGAAGAAACCGCTGCTGAAAGTAATAGTATTACCAAAGGATTTGTAAAGCTTGGTATTGAAAATAAAAATGCATTTGACAGCCAATCATTGATCGAGTTAAAGAATCAATATTGCAATGAGAAAAGATGTTTGGATTGCGGAGTGGGGAATGCGCTGTTGAAAAATTAAGTTTTTCTTTTCGGGGTCAACATTTAACCTGTTTTGTTTCCTGTTATTTGATCCTCGTCATATACATATACCAGTTCCATTCCCATGTTTTCCCATTATCACCTGAAAAAGCCTGGCTCCAAATAGGATTGTCTTTATCACTCGCATCCCAGCGAAAGACAACCAATATTTTTTTATCATCAAAAATATCTTTGGTAAAAAAATGCCCGACATTGTTTTCAAAGGACCCGAGAACAGGCGGATCGAATTTTCCGCTGTTTGAATCCGCCCAATAAATACTCCAGAGATTTGTTTTGGGATCAAACAGGCGAACCGTCATTCCTTCAAAAGGTTTGCCGTCGAATTCGGTGAGAAAGTTATCAATATTGCCGGTACCATTCAGCACCCTGTACATTTCCTGTGTAGATTCAAATTCTATCCATTCGGTGCAATTATTCAAACGGGTCTTTAATTTTTTATTATGCAATTTCCATTTGCCTTCAAAAAAATCAAAGTCATGTTTGGATGAAGTTGTTGTTGCTGTAATGATCAATTCATCATCCTCATCAAAGTTTACCGGAGGAATTTCCACGCCGTCATTGTTCTCCATAAATAGTATTGAAAAAAGGTTTACTTTCTATTTTTTCTTCAAAAGCCAGAGCCGGAAATATTATTTGTCCTGAAAATACTCCCATGCACAAGCTTCAATTTCACCACCGGTTAATTCGTTGCCTTCTTCATCCTGCAAAGAATAAACCTCTTGCCGGTTGCCGATCTGCGTTTCACCGTCAAGTCCCAGTAATATAGTATAGAAGCCATCAGTCAGGGCGCCATCCACTATTTTTTTCAATACCAGTTTCTTTTCGGTATCAAGATCAAGTGATTTGATCAATTCCGAAACTACAGTTTGCTCAGTAGAATTAAAATAGAGGTCTATTAAATGTTGCTTTTCCAAATAAAATCCTTCGGCAAATTGTTTGGGTGTCATATATTTTTTTTTATGTGGTCAATATACTCCAGTTTCCCCAATCTACTTTTATCTCAATATCAGGATGAATGCTCATCTGTACGGGACAGGTATTGCCGGTATTGCGCAGGATCGCTTTAGTTTTTTCATCAATACCTTTCAATGCATCGGGTATATGAAAGGTCAGTTCGATACCGCCGACACGCCGGGGATCAGGTTTCATTATTTTTAACACTTCGATCTTTACATCGTTCAGATCAAAACCCATCGACCGGGCTTTGATGCCCATTACGGTGATCATGCAGGTCGCAAGACTTGTCGCCATCAGGTCGGTGGGGGAGAATCGCTCACCTTTCCCGTTATTGTCGGTGGGTGCATCTGTTTCAAAGGAGGAGCCGCTCCGCAGGTGTGTGCAGGTGGTTCTTAACTCGCCGTTATAAACTACAGTAGAGGTCATTATCAATATTTTGCCCTAAATTTACGTTTAGTATAAACAAAAATGACTTCGTGAAGAAACTAAGCATCACTGTACTGTTCGTTGCGATAGCTACCATGCTGTTCGCACAAGATTCAACCGGAAGAAAAAAGAACGATAAAAAGGATGTCCGCAAGCAAAAGATCAATAACCTGATCAAGCAGGATGAGGAAGGCATACTCGTTTATAAGCGGCAAACGATCGTTGGCGGACAATTCCGTACCAATGGATACGGAGTTTTTGTAGAACTGGGCCGGATGAAAACCGTGCGCAAAACAAATATTTACCGGCTTGACATTACAGAAATAAAAAATCAGAAAGAAGAAAAATCTCCCAATGGCACTATCGTATTCGGCAACCCATATGTTTATGGCAAGCTGAATAATTTTTACCAGGTAACACTTGGTTTTGGCCAGCAATATATTTTGGGTCAAAAAGGAAATAAGAATGGTGTAGCTGTTACCGCTGTTTATTCAGGCGGAGTGGCATTGGGCCTGTTACGTCCTTATTATCTTGAAGTGCAGAATCCAAATGGCGGCGAAAGTTTGATTCTCAAATATTCCCAGCAAGACAGCGCCTTATTTCTTGGGCCTACCATTATCGGCGGCGCAGGTTTTGGTAAAGGCTGGAGTGAAATAAAAATGAAACCCGGCGCTTTTGTAAAAGCAGGAATGCGGTTTGACTATGGCCGTTTTAATGAAGTCGTCTCCGGTATCGAAGTAGGAGTCAGCGGCGAATTTTATTCTGCGAAGATCCCCATCTTAATCGGGCAAAAAGAAAAACAATTCTTCTTCCAGGCATATATTGCTTTGTTGTTCGGAAAAAGAAAATAAAGAAGACCGGAAGTCGGAAAGTTCGAAAGCAAGCTTCCTGTCTTACGGACTTCCCGTCTTCCCGACTTTCGGATTTGCTAGCTTCCCGACTTCCCTTCTTTCCTCGTATTTTTGCTGAATGACAGAACTTCCTATAGTTACTGAATTGGTTGGACCGAAGGTAAAAAAGCCCGATTGGTTGCGGGTCAAACTTCCGATCGGGGAGAGTTACAAACATGTCCGTGGTCTTGTAGATACACATAAACTTCATACCATTTGCGAAAGCGGCAATTGTCCCAATATGGGCGAATGCTGGGGAGCCGGTACGGCCACTTTTATGATCCTTGGAAATATTTGTACAAGAAGCTGTGGTTTTTGTGCTGTTGCAACGGGAAGACCAGAGGCAGTCGATTGGGATGAGCCGCAACGTGTGGCGGAAGCGATCCATTTAATGAAAGTAAAACATGCCGTCATTACTTCTGTTGACAGGGATGAATTAAAAGATGGCGGCGCTGCGATCTGGTATAATACGATCAAAGCGGTGAAGTCATTGAACCCCGATACAACTTTAGAAACACTGATACCGGATTTCAAAGGAAAGAAAGAAGATATACAACAAGTGATCGGGGCGGCGCCGGAAGTAGTGAGCCATAATATTGAAACTGTTGAACGTTTAACAAAACAGGTTCGTATTCAAGCCAAATACTGGCGCAGTATGGAAGTGATAAGGATATTGAAAGAAGGAGGAATGAGAACCAAGAGTGGTATCATGCTCGGTTTGGGCGAAAGAAAAGAAGAAGTGATACAAACGATCACTGACCTTCGCGATAATGGCTGCGATGTAATAACGATCGGACAGTATTTACAGCCAACAAAAAAACATTTACCGGTTCATCGTTTTGTTCATCCCGATGAATTTGCCGAATACAAAGAGATCGGTTATGGTCTTGGATTGGATTATGTAGAAAGCGGGCCGCTGGTTCGTTCATCTTATCATAGCGAAAGGCATGTGTTTGCCGGCCTTGGAAGAAAAGAATGGGAGGAAGGGAAGTCGATAGTCATTAGTCGGGTCAAAAAGTCAAATTGATCATATAAGTCAAATATGTACGTGCTAATAAAGAAACTATGTTTAGTAATTATTAATTGTTTTTTATTAATTATTATTTGCACGCCGCTTTCTGCCCAGGTCAAATGGCAAAATGCGGATTCGTTATACCAGCCACTTCCTTCATCGGTTCATATTTATTTTACCGATTCAAAAATAGATACAAGTCCGTTCAGGGCTTATTATTTAATTGCTGATCTGAAAGACAAGCATCTTGAATTTACTTCAGATACTTCAAGGGATAGAAGATTAACGCCTTTGAAATTTTATGAAAAAAATGCTAATCCATTAGTGGTTGTTAATTGTACATTCTTTTCTTTTGAAACAAACAGGAACTTGAATGTGGTGATGAAGGATGGACAAATGTTATCTGTGAACCGACGGGTAGTGAAAGGTAAAGGAAAAGATTCTACCCGTTTATTCATGCCGCATCTCAGTGCAATCGGTATATCGAAACAAAGAAAGGCTGATATAGCCTGGATCAAAGCTGATTCCAACGCCGTAAAAGCTTTTGCCGGGCAAAGCCCTCCTAAATACGGTAGTCAATATAAAACAAGAAGAGGAACAGGAGAAACTACTTTTATCGATCTCAATAATTTCTCAAAATGGAAAGTAGAAACTGCTGTTGGCGGCGGTCCTGTTCTTTTGCAGGAAGGAGAAATAAAAATTACTAATGAAGAAGAATTGATGTTTACCGGCAAAGCCATCTATGATAAGCATCCCCGAACTGCGATGGGCTATACAAAGGACGGCAAGCTCATCATATTAATGATCGAAGGAAGAAATAAAAACGCCGGAGGCGCTACACTTATACAGGAAGCGCAGATATTCAAAGATCTTGGTTGTTGGGAAGCATTGAACCTCGATGGCGGCGGCAGCAGTTGTTTACTGGTAAATGGAAAAGAAACGATCAAAGTATCGGATGCATCGGGACAAAGACCAGTACCGGCTGTTTTCATAATAAAGAATAAAAAATAGAAAATTACCCGCCAAAATCCGCTTAATCCGCGTCATCGGCGTTCCATTTTACTCTCATTTTTTCTTTGGCATCATTTTGTATATATCAATGATCTTTTGAAACCCGTTTTAAAGATCACTATAATTTTGCTATTCTATGATTGCGACGATTGCCCTTTTAATTAAGGGCAATCACTTTTTTTAGACCAGGATCACAACAGTATTGACTGGATCATGAGGATATAAACTTCAAATTTCTTTATTTAACGTTTCTTATTTTCACTCTATTACCAATGCAGAAGCTCCCAATATCGCCGCATCGGCTTCTTTAAGATCGCTGAATAATAATTTCACTTTATTCCTGAATACCTGTACAAGATTTGCTTCCATAGCTTGTCTTGTCGGATGCATGATAAGATCGCCGGCATTGGTCAACCCGCCGAATAAAACGATCGCTTCGGGTGAAGAGAACATTACAAAATTTGCTAAAGCTTCGCCTAATATCTGCCCGGTAAATTCAAAAACATCATTGGCTATCTTATCGCCTTTGGTAGCGCATTCATATACGGTTTGACTGGTGATAAGATCATTGATCGAATAATCTCTCAATAAACTTTCTATATGCGGATTTTCGGTAAGTAATTCTATCGCCGTTTCTCTTACGCCTGTTGCGGAAGCATAAGATTCAAGCACACCTCTTATCCCGGTTCCTTTATGCAATCTTCCTCCCGGGCGGATAATGGTATGACCAAGTTCACCGGCAAAACCATCATGACCTAATACAATTTTTCCATCGATAACAATTCCGCTGCCGACACCGGTACCGAGTGTGATAACAATAAAATGTTTCATGCCTTTGGCGCAGCCATACATCATTTCGCCCATGGCGGCTGCATTGGCATCGTTGGTCAGTTTAACTTTTAATCCAAATTTTTCCGAAACCATTTTTGCAAAAGGAATGATGCCACGCCATTTCAAATTCGCTGCATATTCAATATTGCCGGTATAATAATTTCCATTGGGGGCGCCGGCACCAATACCGGTAAAGTTTGAAAGTCCGCCTGCTTCATTGATCATTGGCATCAGCTTACTATGCAATTCATCAATAAAATCCTGCACGGCTTCATGTTTACTGGTCAATAGCCTGTCTTGTTTCAGTATTTGTCCGTCTTTGCTCACAATACCGAATTTGGTATTCGTGCCGCCGATATCAACGCCGATCGAGAGGTCAGCCATAAGTAAATTTTATATAACCGAAGATAGCCCGAAAGTCAGTAAGTCAGGAAGTCCGGAAGACGGGTAACTTTAATCAGTTGCATTACTAAATCTTTCGGTCTTCCTGACTTCCCGACTTCCGATTAAAATACTTTCCGGTAATTAGCGATTCTTCATTAAGTTCGGGAAACTTTTGTCAATATGAGTACAGCCACAATAACGATTGCCCCTAAAAGAAGTTATATTTTTCCGTTGGTAATTATCGGCATATTCTTTTTCATCTTTGGTTTTACTACATGGGCAAACAGCCAGCTGATACCTTATTTGAAAATTGCGTGTGAACTTTCTACTTCCCAGTCTTTGCTCGTTACGATGGCATTTTTTGCCGCTTATTTTATTATGGCATTACCATCCTCATTTATATTGAACAAAGTGGGATATAAAAAAGGGATGGTCATAGGTTTGCTGGTGATGGCTACCGGCGCCCTGATATTTATTCCGGCAGGCCAATCCCGTAGCTATCCATTGTTCCTTACCGGTTTGTTTGTTATTGCAACCGGTCTTGCTTTATTGCAAACCGCTTCCAATCCTTATGTAACCGTTCTTGGTCCGATCGAAAGTGCGGCACAGCGTATCAGTATAATGGGCATTTGTAATAAAGCCGCAGGATTTGTTGCAGTAATGGTGATGGGAAATATCATTCTTAAAAATGTAGATGCACTCGAAGCAAGACTTTTAACTCTTTCAGCAGATCAAAAGATTGTAGAACTGGATGCACTGGCTCATAAAGTAATTAATCCCTATATAGCCATTGCAGTGATCCTTGTAATTTTTGCGATCATTATTGCATTTATCAATTTACCGGAAATAAGAGAACAGGAGGAAACAGAAAATGATCTTTCAAAACATAAGACCAGCATTTTCCAGTTCCCGCATTTATTATTAGGCGCTTTAGGTATCTTTTTTTATGTTGGTGCCGAAGTGATCAGCTATGATACTTTTGCAGGATTTGGTAAATCACAGGGATATTCAACAGAAACAGCAGCGGGCTTTGCAAAATATACTGCGTACGGACTTCTTGCCGGTTATATATTTAATATTATTTGTATTCCCCGTTTTTTCTCACAACGAAAGGTACTTATCGTAAATACTCTCCTGAGCATTGTATTAGTGCTAATGGCATTATATACTAACGGGCTTACAGCTATCGTTTGCTTTGCAGCTTTAGGTTTTTCACAAGCCATCATGTGGCCTGCGATCTGGCCGTTGGCAATAGATGGCCTTGGACGCTTTACTAAAACCGGCGCTGCCTTATTGGTGATGGGAATAGCTGGCGGTGCCATCATCCCTTATTTATATGGTAGACTTTCCGAAGAACTTAGATCCGTGCAAACAGCTTATTGGATAATGATCCCCTGTTACCTGTTCGTACTTTATTTTGGACTTAAGGGATATAAGGCCGGACGTAAAAAAGGAAATGTTACTGTCAAATAAAACTAATGGAGATCATTCATGTAGCGGCAGAATGTTACCCGGTAGCCAAAGCCGGCGGACTCGGTGATGTTGTTGGTGCTTTACCAAAATACCAGGCAGAATTAGGGCATGTTGCCAAAGTGGTGATGCCGATGTATCGTACCAAATTCCTTTACGACAATCAATGGGAACTGGTACATGAAGGCGATCAGCATATCGGCCCCATCTATTTTCATTACAGCGTTATCAAAGAAAAAACCAACAAATTGGGTTTCGATCTTTACCTGATCGATATAAACGGTTTGACCGATCGTGAAAAGATTTATGGATACGATGATGATACCGAACGTTTCCTTGCTTTCCAGGTTGCTTTTTGTGATTGGGTAAATAAATGGCAGCATGCGCCTGACGTGATCCATTGTCATGATCATCATACCGGTCTTATTCCTTTCATGATAAAATATTGTTTGGAGTTCCGGCAAAAATTGGCAGGCATTCCAACTGTTTTCACTGTACATAATGCGCAATACCAGGGATGGATCGCCTGGGATAAATATTATTACCTGCCGGCCTTCGATTCATGGAAATGGGGAATGCTGGATTGGGATAAGACCATCAACCCAATGGCTGCTGCTGTAAAATGCGCCTGGAAAGTAACTACTGTCAGTAATAGTTATCTCGGTGAATTAAAAGAAACAGCCAATGGTCTTGAAAGATTATTTGACTTTGAACAGGGAAAAAGTTTTGGGATATTGAATGGTATCGATACACATGTATGGGACCCGATGACCGATACGATGATCGTAAAGAATTACGATAAAGAATTAGTTGAAAAAGGGAAAAGAAAAAATAAAAAGGAACTGGCCGGTCAATTTGGATTGGATCCCGATAAGCCATTGATATCTTTTGTCGGGAGATTAGTGGGAGAGAAGGCCGCCGATCTTTTGCCTGATGCGATCAGTCAATCTATTTACCAGCATCATGGCAATGCAAATTTTTTGGTGCTTGGTTCCGGCGATCCGGTACTGGAAGAAAAATTGGACCGGATGAAACACCAGTTCAACGGCTATTTCAATTCTTATATCGGTTACAGCGAACCATTAAGTCACCAGATATATGCCGGTTCCGATTTTTTATTGATGCCAAGCCGTGTAGAACCCTGCGGACTGAACCAGATGTATGCACTGCGTTATGGAACGGTACCAATGGTAAGGAATATCGGTGGATTAAAAGATACGGTAACGGATATGGGCGACTGGCAGGGCTTCGGTATACGCTTTGATCAGCCAACTGTTGGAGATATTACATATTCGGTTGGCCGGGCTATTGACCTTTACAATAATAAACCTGACCTTTATACGTGGATGCGTGGGCATATGATGACCATCGATCATTCGTGGGATTCATCGGCGCAGCAGTATATTGATCTGTACGTGAGTTTGAAAATGCAGATAAAAACTAAAAACTAGATAACTAAAAATTAATAGTTCTTTAAAGGTAAATAACCTGTTCTTTTATCTTTTATTCCCGCTGGTGGTAAGTTGTTATTTAGATTAAGATTAGCATTTTAAATTAAACACCTATTATGAGCCGGAATAGTATATTTAAAAATAAAAAGTTTTGATTTTGCGGTACGATTATTAATTTGTATAAGTATCTTAAGAAAGAACATGCAGAATATATTATTTCTCAGCAATAGTCAGATCAGGAACGGCAATTGGAGCGCTGATAAGAGAAGCTGAATATGCAGAAAGTAGAAAAGATTTTGGACACAAACTTGCGATCGGCTTAAAAGAAGCGAATGAGAGTGTATATTGGCTGGAGTTGCTTTTTGCAACAGGCTTTATAAATAAAAGAATGTTTGATTCCATGCACAATGATGCGTTGGAATTATTAAAAATGCTGGTATCGAGTGTGAAGACAATAAAAGGAAGAGTCTAGAAACAGCAAGAATTATTAGTTATTAGTTTTTAGTTATCAACTATCATCTGAGCACATGTCAAAACAAGTAATCACCAACCCCAAAGAAATTCTCTCGGTCATTCTCGGTGGCGGAGCAGGATCAAGATTGTATCCATTAACTTCTGCAAGATCCAAACCTGCCGTACCCATTGCCGGAAAATACAGGTTGGTAGATATTCCTATTTCCAATTGTTTGAATAATGGGATCGGGAGAATGTTTGTGCTTACGCAATTCAATTCGGCTTCTCTTAATCGTCATATAAAAAACACCTATCATTTCAGCGCATTCAGTAAAGCATTTGTTGATATTCTTGCTGCAGAACAAACACCGGATAATCCAACCTGGTACCAGGGTACTGCGGATGCGGTTCGGCAAGGATTACGTCACGTTGAGCCATTTGAAAGTGATTATGTGCTTATTCTTTCCGGCGACCAGTTATACCAAATGAATTTTGCTGAAATGCTCGAGAATCATAAAAAACTCGGGGCAGATATTTCTATTGCTACAATTCCCGTCGGACAAAGAGAAGCCCCTGAATTCGGTATATTAAAATCCGATGCAGGATTGATCACATCGTTTATTGAAAAACCAAAGAAAGAATTACTGCCTGAATGGATAAGTGATACCGGCGACCTGATGAAAGCAAAAGGCCGTAATTACCTCGCCTCGATGGGTATTTATATTTTCAACCGCAAATTGCTTTTCGATCTTTTACAAACAGAATTTGCCAAAGCAACCGATTTTGGAAAAGAGATCATTCCCCAATCAATACAAAAATATAAAGTAGCCAGTTACCAGTATGAAGGTTATTGGACCGATATCGGGAATACCTATTCATTCTTCGAGGCTAATCTTGGATTAACACAGGAATTACCAGACTTCAACCTCTTCGATAACGATAATGCGATCTATACACGTCCCCGTATGTTACCACCTTCCAAAATAAGTGGTACTACATTGGAAAAAACATTGGTAGCAGAAGGTTCCATCATCAATGCTTCAAGGATCGAACATTCGGTGATCGGTATCCGCTCCCGTATCGGGCATGGTACTACACTCGTCAGCACGTATATGATGGGAAGCGATTATTATGAAACATTACCGGAGATCGCCCAGGCTGTTGCCGGTAATTATCCCGTTCTTGGTATTGGCGACAGGTGTCATATCAAGAATGCGATACTGGATAAAAATGTACGGATCGGAAACGATGTACGCATCAATGGCGGCACCCAATTGGAGAATACGGACCATACACTCTACACGGTAAAAGACGGAATTGTGGTGGTGAAAAAAGGCGCTATTATTCCAAACGGGTTTGTTATCTAAAGCAAAAGTAAAAATTCAAAATTCAAAAAGGAAGGTCCTGTAGTCACAGGATAATTTTTTTATTTTTTAATTTTGACTTTTGAATTAATCGTGTACTTCTTACATAAAACTTCTTATCTTCAGGTCTCTTCTGTTTTAAATACTGATTGCTTATGTCATCAACTGCTTTCACCGGTGCAAAGCCACGACTGAGTCTTGCTACTATTATTAATATGAGTGTTGGATTTTTTGGGATCCAGTTTGCATTTGGTCTCCAAAACGCCAATGTCAGCCGCATCTTTCAAACACTTGGTGAATCGATTGATAATATTCCTATTTTATGGATCGCTGCACCCCTGACAGGTCTTATCGTTCAGCCCATCATCGGCCATTGGAGTGATAAAACATGGAGCAAGCGGTGGGGAAGAAGAAGACCTTTTTTTATGATCGGGGCTATTCTCGCTTCACTTGCATTATTTGTATTTCCTAATGTTACTGAAATATGGATGGCCGCCATCATGCTTTGGATGCTCGATGCATCGATCAATGTTTCGATGGAACCCTTCCGTGCATTTGTGGGGGATATGTTGCCCGATTCGCAGCGCACAACAGGTTTTGCGATGCAAAGTTTTTTTATCGGGATCGGCGCCGTTATATCATCCTTATTGCCTTATCTGCTTACCGAATTCGGTATTGCGAATGAAGCTGCCCCGGGAGTAATACCTGATTCAATAAAGATCTCTTTTATTGTTGGCGCTGTCGTTTACATCGCCGCCATTGCTTATACTGTTTTTACAACAAAGGAATATTCACCGGAACAATTAAGATCTTTCGGTGAAATACCGGAAACCGGTAATGAAGTACATATTAAAACACTACCGGCTTTATTTATCAATAAAGGATTGATATGGACCATGATTGGCGCTTTACTGACAGGAGTATTGTATTATTATAATAGCCGGGCTGAAACGCCGCTTGAGAAAGAACTGTATGTGCTGACAGGGGGAATAGCTGCGTTTGGACTTTGCCAGGTATTTGCCGGTTTGCTGCACCGCGGTAAAAACAGGAATGGATTTGTAGAAGTAATGGATGATCTTAATTTTCTCCCGGCTACAATGAAAAAACTGGCAGTTGTCCAGTTCTTTTCATGGTTTGCTTTATTCTCTATGTGGATTTATACCACGGCCGGTTTATCGCAGCATATTGCGAATACCACTGATACAACGTCCAAAGCTTACAATGATATGGGCAATTGGGTAGGAGTATTATTTGCGTGTTATAACGGTTTTGCTGCATTATTTGCTTTTGCATTGCCGGTATTGGCCAAACGTTTTTCGAAACCATCGGCACATATGATCGCTCTTATTGCCGGCGGACTTGGACTGATATCATTGTATGTTTTCAAGGATAAGAACCTGTCAATAATAAGTATGGCCGGCGTGGGAATAGCATGGTGCAGCATATTGGCCATGCCTTATGCTATGCTGACAAAAGCATTGCCTGCAAATAAGATGGGTGTTTATATGGGCATATTCAATTTTTTCATAGTTATACCGCAGATATTGGCTGCGACCATTCTGGGAATGATCACTAAACACCTGTTCAATGGCAATGCGATGCTCACCATAGTAGTTGGCGGTTGTTCTATGATAGTAGCCGGCATCCTTACTTTAAGAATCAAAGACAAATAAGTTATCATGAAAAAATTTTTATTTATTGTGTTTCTTTTTTGCTCCTTTAAAAGCTGGAGTATCGACATGTTCGGCGTTTATCCAACCCATTGGTGGGTGGGAATGAAGAATCCCAAACTGCAATTGATATTACACGGGGAAAATGCCGGTCTTTTCAATAAGGTCACTATTAATTACCCTGGGGTAAAAGTTGATAAAGTGACAAAAGTGGAGAGTAAGAATTACCTGATCGTTGACATATCTATTGCCGCAACGGCCAAAGCTGGTAAGTTCAAAATAATAATGTCGGGCGGCGCTCCGGGATCTGAAGATGTATCGTATGAATTGAGATCACGCAGCAATCAAAACGGTAAAACAAGGGTACAGGGAGTTAGTGCCAAAGATTTTATTTACCTGATGATGCCCGATCGTTTTTCCAATGGCGATCCTTCCAATGATGTGGTGGATGAATACCGTGACAGGGTCAGCGATCGTAAAGATAAATTTTCAAGACACGGCGGAGATTTTAAAGGAATATTGAATCGATTGAATTATTTCAATCAACTCGGCGTTACGACCCTTTGGTTGACGCCGGTAATTGAGAATGATATGCCAAGAGTAGTGGAATGGGGCAATAGCGTGGCCGGTTATCATGGTTATTGGTTCACCAATCATTATGAAGTGGATAAACGTTTTGGCGGCAATGAAGGCTATAAGGAATTCTGTGATCAACTTCATGCAAACGGAATGAAAGTGATACAGGATGCTGTTTATAATCATGTCGGCAATCATCATTGGTTCGTATTGGATCCGCCGATGACGTCATGGTTCAATACTTCACAGGGCGACAGGGGGCCTAATCACCGGGAAGAAGTTTTTTATGATCCCTATGCTTCGCAAAAAGATAAGGAAAGTATGCTGGATGGTTGGTTTGTGCCGCATCTTCCTGACCTGAACCAGCGAAATCCTTTCGTTGCTAATTTTTTAATTCAGCATGCTGTCTGGACAACCGAAGAATTTGGTATCGATGGCTGGAGAGTGGATACGTATAAATATTGCGATGAACAATTCATGAACAATATCAATACAGCATTGGAAAAAGAATTTCCTAAACTCACTGTCTTTGGCGAATCATGGGTAAATGGTGTTGTGGCAAATGCATATTTCACGCAGAATAATATGGCCACGCCTTTTAAACATAATGCGAAAGGAATGCTCGACTTCCAGGTTTGTTTTGCTATGCTGGCCGGTATGAATGAATCTCCCGGTTGGCTGAGCGGTGTAGGAAAAATATATACAACGTTATCGCAGGATGTTTTGTATAAACAACCGATGAACAACTGCATCTTCTTCGATAACCATGATATGGACAGGGTATTTTCTGTGATCGATGAAGACTGGAAGAAAATGAAAATGGGTTTTAACTGGTTGCTGACATTAAGAGGCATTCCGCAGATCTATTATGGAACAGAAGTGCTGATGAAGAATAAGAAAGTAAATACAGATGCAACGGTAAGAGAAGATTTTCCCGGCGGCTGGCCCGATGATAAAGCAAAGGATAATCGTTTTATCAAAGATGGCAGGAACGATAAACAGAATGAGGCATTTGAATATGTAAGCCGGCTGGCTAATTTCAGGAAGAATTCATCGGCGATCACCACCGGTAAAACAATGCAGTTCATTCCTAAAGACGGGCTCTATGTTTATTTCAGGTATGATAATAATCAAACTGTAATGGTCATAAGCAATACCGGCGATAAAGATGTAAAGCCCGACTGGTCTGCTTTCAGCGAAAGAACAAAAGGGTTTACACAGGTAAAAAATGTGGTATCAGGAAAGATCAAACCATTGAATGGTCTTGAAATAGAATCAAAGGAGAGTTTTGTGTTTGAATTATTGAAGTAAGTTTCTGGTTTCACGTTTCTTGTTTAAGGTTATCGTGCTATGCGAAAATTTTTTGAATAGCGGCAACCCAACTTGAAACCAGAAACCTGGGACATGAAACAAAACTTATATTACAAAATTGATCACCATCTTACTCCCATAAGTTCCCCATTCTTCAGCCAATTTTCCCAGCTTCGACATCAATGATGACCTGTTCACTTTTTTTCCTTTAGCTGGCGGAGTAACAAGTTTCATATTTACATCAAACACCTGCACTTTTGTAGCAAACCAGGTGGCATGTAATCTTGGTATTCCCATCCCTAATATCATACCCGGTAAACCATGGATCCCTTCCGGTCCGCCGGTAATAAGTAATTCATCGGTATAAAAAGCAAAAACAGCAATTGAATCATTGATAACACCTATCGCTTTATGGCAATCATAGCCCGCAATATTCCTCAGATCGCTGGTGATCTTCCATTTTATTTTCAGCATGCTGTCTTCCATCAGGAAAGTTTCTTCAAACACCGGCTTTTGAGAAACAGTTGTTCCGTTGCGGTAATCATTATACACAACGTTTTTATCGCCTACAGGCCGGTACCACACTCTCGGGTCAAGCGGTACATCTTTCCCGGGCTTATAGATCGATCTTGCCGTATCGCCAATGAACTCGTAGTAATTGAGCATCGAAACAGGATAGCGGTCCTTATTTTGCTCGTACCAGCTATTACCTTCCTGCAGGTCTTTCATTAATTGTCTTACGCTGGTTGTTTTCTCATACTCGATCTTCACTGTTGCAAAGAAGTTGGTTTGAGTTTTTCCTGGAAAAGCAGAGAATAATGCTATTGCAATTATTAACGTCATTCGCATAATTGGTGTCTTTAACGTTTCTCGTTTTAGTAGCGTTATCATTTTGGATTTCCTCCCGGTGCTTTATTGAATGACCATTCAAACTTTAATAAGAAATAACGGCTTATCCGCTGAAAGCGATCGTCCGATACAAAAGTGCTGCTGATGGAACGGGTGAAGCCTTTATTATCATCCAACAAGTCGTTTGCATAAAAACTGATCTTACCTGTATCTTTCTTGAATATCTTTTTTGTGATACCGGCATTCCAGATCACGAGGTTGGTATTGGTAGCAAATGCATTGATCTTCTGTCTCAGGTCCGCATTTAGATTGGTATTGAATTCCAGTTTCCAGGGCAGGGTAAATTCTGCTTCGGCTCTTCCCCCGTAAGTGAAATAGTTATTATCAACCGTGGAAAGGGAGGACTTTGATGAATTATAGCCGATCATTGGATTGATATGGACATCGAACTTATCCTCTGATGCGATTCCCAGGGTAAGGTTCAGTGTCGTGGAGAAAGATTTGGTGACAGCTTCTTTGCCATTCACAAAATTGATATAACGGGAACCGTTCCCATTGAAACCAAAGCCATACCTCGGCTTTTTGTTTCCGTTGCTCTTTTCATAACTGCTCCACAAATTCCAGTTGTGAACCCCGTTGACATTAACGGGGTAAAAGGTACGTTTACCTGTTGTAAGATCGATCGTATTGTATTGCGTGATCGAATTCTGCGTGATATTATAGCTAAAATTGAATCCCAGCCACGATTGCGACAATACTTTGTATTGATTAAAGTTCACCGACAATGCATGATTGAATCCAACTTTCAGATCAGGGTTGCCTAAATATTCATTTAAAGGATCTGTATTATCCCGCAGTGGCTGTAATTGATTGATCGTTGGTTGCCTGGTCGTGCCGCGGTAATTGAAACTGAGATTCGTTTGCGGTTTGGGTGTAAAAGCGATCTGCGCTTGCGGTGTAAAATTCAGGAAGTTGAAATTGTTCGTGGTACTATTATCAAGATTTTCCAGCCTCAACCTGACAGCAGAGAGGCCGCTTCCCATGGCGAGTCTTACTTTTTTACCGGTATATCTCAGGATAGCATTGCCACTATGAGAAAAAGCATCGAAATTAAAATTATTGCTGAAGTCGGCAACAAGCACTTCGTATTTCCCATTAAAGCCTTTTTCAAAAGTATTACGGAATGATCTGGAATGATTTTTATTGTATGCATAATCCGTTACGAGCATCCATTTATCGTTCAGCGGTTCGGTAAATGTACTCTTGATGCCCAATGTTGTTGAGCGGCCATCAAATATTTTTTGCTGATCAACGGTATCAGAATAACTATACACACCGGTATTGTCGAAATAACGGATACGGGTATAATTCATTCCGTCATTGTCATCTTCTGTAACTCCGTACCGTAATACAGTTTGCCATTGCCTGTTCTTCTTTTTGAAAAGTTGTTTATAGGTAAGTTGATTATCTATTTGGCTTCTGTCTGTACTATTATCATAGTTATTGAAACTCCTGTTCACCGTATCAAGATCCGAATTCAAAAATTCCCCGTTGTTCATTCCTGTGGTATGACTTAATTTTTTTGTGTACGCAGTTACGATCTTGAAAGAAGTCAGCGAATCCAGTTTCCATTCATATTTACCATTCCAAACATGTTGCTGGTTCAATCCATTCTTGCTGGTATACCTGTTACTGTAGGTAAGGCCTGTTGGCAAAATATTTTGCGTTAATGTAGTACCGATATTGGTAGTGCCAAGCCTGTTATAACGATAGGAAAGGTTGACATTATGCTTGTCAGCATTCCATTTATTGCTGAACAAAGCTCCGGCTGTGTAAGCATCGGGCAGGCCGCGGAGATTCCAGTCGTTGAATTCATCGCTACCACCAAAACTGAAATAGTAACCGCTCAATTCATCATATTCAAAATCATTTTCCATTCCCAGTTTCTGCCGGTCTTCCCAATTCAAACTACCGGTTGAAACATTTGTTCTTGTCCCGTATACCGAGATCTTTTTCTTTCCGGAGAACTTATTGTAAAGAGCTTTAGCATCAACATATTTATTAAAATCGGTACCGCCGTATAATTTTCCGAAATAACCTTTCTTGGCATCCTCCTTCAATTTAATATTGACCGTCTTTCCTTCATTGCCGGTCGTTATGCCGGTGAGGTTTTGTTGTTCGGTTTTTGTATCGAAAACCTGCACCCTGTCAACGGCTTTCGAAGAAATATTCTGAGTAGCCATTGTTGGATCATCGCCAAAAAATTCTTCACCATCCACCAATACTTTATCAACTCTTTTGCCTTGTGCAACAATTTCTCCTTTGCTGTTTACTGTAAAACCCGGCAATTTTTTCAAAAGATCCTCAACGGTAGCGCCTTCTTTTACTTTAAAACTATCGGCTATGAATTCTGTTGTGTCGCCTTTTATACGAATGGCTTGCCCGCTCCGAACGATCACTTCGTTCAGCAATTTACTGGCAGGGGTCAAAAAAACATTGCCGAGTTCAGTGTCTGTTTGCAGATCCAGTTTTTCCATGAAGTCGGCAAACTTTGGATATGTAACATACAGCACATACTGACCTGTGTCGGTTTTTGGCAAAATGAATTTTCCTTCTTTATTAGTGCGGGTAAATACAACCAACGTTGTATCTGATTTACGCAACAAAGAAACGGTGGCAAAAGAAAGATCCTTTTTTTCGGTGGAGTCGCTGATCCTTCCGCTGACAACTGCTTTTTGTGCAGTAGCTGAAAAATAACAGCAAAGAAGAAAAGCAATGGCAGCAAGTTTTCTCATGGCTTATACGCTGGTTAGTTCTGAAAAGTATCGATTTGGCAATTGATCAGCCCCGCTATTTATTTAAACAAAGCAAAATTGATGATTTTCGGTAAGCACGGATGAAACGGGCCTTGTTTGACTGTTAATGTTTCAACAAAAAGATGTAAGTTGAGTGAGATACGGATAGGTCAAAATTCCATACTAATGCCCTCCAAGAAAAGAGAAACAGTCCAAAAGATCCAGGATTCAAACGATCCGTCAACCCCAAAATTGCCCGTTACTAAAAAAAAAGAAATTGCTGAAAAGATAAAAAAGTATGAAGAGTCGAACTTCATCGATACTACAAAACCGGTTTGGAACTATTCATTGTTGACCGATGAAGATGTATTGAATTACGAAGCCGGAACAAATTATCAACTCTACAAAAAATTTGGTTCGCATTCCATACAGGTGAATGATGTATGGGGCATGTATTTCTGCGTATGGGCGCCGAATGCTACTTCCGTTTCTGTAAAAGGTAATTTTAATAAATGGAAGGATCATGAATTTGAACTTAATCCACGCTGGGATAAAAGCGGTATCTGGGAAGGATTTATCCCCGGTTTCAAATTAGGTGAAGCATACAAATATCATATTATCGGTTATGCAAAAAGAAAATTAGATAAAGGAGATCCATTCGCAAATTTTTGGGAGAAAAGACCCGACACCGCCAGCATTACCTGGGATATGCATTATGATTGGAAGGATACTGAATGGATGAAGAAAAGAAAAAAACACAATTCACTCAATGCGCCATGGAGTGTATATGAAGTGCATTTGGCAAGCTGGCAACGACCCGATAAACATGATGAAGAGCAGTTATAACAGTTATGATGAGATAACGGAGCGATTGGTTCCTTATGTAAAAGAAATGGGTTTTACGCATGTGGAACTGATGCCGGTAATGGAACATCCTTTTGATGGAAGCTGGGGTTATCAATGCACCGGTTTTTTTGCGGCCACATCAAGGTTTGGCGATCCGCAGGGATTGATGCGGCTGGTCGATGCATTTCATCAAGCAGGATATCGGTGTTATCCTGGATTGGGTGCCTTCTCATTTTCCTTACGATGCGCATGGATTGTTTATGTTCGATGGTACACATACCTATGAATATGCAGATATGCGCAAAGGATTTCACCCGGACTGGAACAGTTATATTTTTAATTATAAAAGGGGAGAGGTAAAATCTTTTTTGATCAGCAGTGCCCGTTTTTGGTTTGATCTTTTTCATATCGATGGCATCAGGGTCGATGCTGTAAGTTCAATGCTCAAACTAAATTATTCAAGAAAAGAAGGAGAGTGGGAGCCGAATGAATTTGGCGGAGATGGTAACCTGGAAGCGATTGCATTTATAAAAGACCTGAATGAAACGATCTACCGTGATTTTCCCGATGTGCAGACCATTGCTGAAGAAGCCACCGATTGGCCCGGTGTTTCCAAACCAACATGGGATGACGGCCTTGGTTTTGGAATGAAATGGATGATGGGATGGATGCACGATACGCTTGATTATTTTAAAATCGATCCTTTGCTGAGACAATTTCACCAGGATAAATTTTCTTTCAGCATGATGTATTATTATGATGAGAACTTCATGCTTCCGTTCAGTCATGATGAAGTGGTGCATGGCAAAAGCCCGATGCTTTATAAAATGCCGGGCGATGAATGGCAGAAATTTGCCAACCTGCGATTGATGTACACATATATGTGGACACATCCCGGCGCCAAATTATTATTCATGGGAAATGAATTTGGCCAGACACATGAATGGAATTATAAATCCGAATTGCAATGGGAGTTGTTACAATTCGATGCTCATCGTTTACTCAAAGATTGCGTGTCCGATCTTAACAGTTTATTGCAGATCGGAACCGGCATTATATCAGAATCAATTCAACCCGGATGGTTTTGAATGGGTTGATCTGAACCATCGAGCGGAATCCATTATTGTATTCAAACGAAAAGGAAAAAAAAGAGCTGATGACCTGTTGATCATTCTTAATATGACACCGGTCGTCAGGAATGACTGGGAAATTGAAGTAAGTGGAAAACCTTATAAGCTGGAAATATTCAATAGTGATAACAAAAAATATTGGGGCACGGCAAACGTTTTTAACCCTGATGTACGTTGTGAGTTAGTTGATAAGAGTCAAAAAAGATACAAGCTGAAAGTAAATTTACCTGCCCTGGCAGGGATCATTCTGAAATAATACTATTTTGGAACGGTTTTGGTTTATAAACAAGGTATTAAGTTTTGATTAGTCAATTCCCGAATCTAATTTAGTAATGAGAAAAGCAAATTCATCCAATCCTAAACGAAGCCCTATGTTACGTATCATCCTTTCATGCAGCCTTATGCTGGCGATCAGTGCAGCATGGTCACAAACATCCCTTAACAAAATAAATGCAATTACTACCGGCGCCGACAGCGCTGATTATTTTTTGCAAAAAGGGTTGGTGGAAAAACAAAATGGCCGTCGCCTGGAATCGCTGAAAAACTTTGAAAAAGCAGATCATTATAATCCCAACAGTAAAGAGATAACCTCTGAACTTGCATCGGCCTATCTCGATCTTCGTCGTTATGGCCAGGCAAGAGAATCTTTCAAAAAACTGGTTACCCTCGGTGATGCAACAGCTGTGAATTACAAACAGATCATGACACTTTCATTCCAGTTAAAACAGAATGATGATGTGCTGGCTTATGCCGATAAATTAAAGAAAGCCGATCCTTCGGAAAAAGTGGCTTACTATGTCGGTCACGTTCATTACAATCTTGATAATTATGGCGAAGCTCTTAAATACCTGGGTGAAGCGGCTAAAGAAGAACCTACCAATGCGCAGATACCTTACATGATAGCGCACAGCTATGCGGATATGATGAATTATAAGCAGGCAATCCCTTATTTTCAAAAAGCAATTGAATTAAAGCCTGCGGAAAGTTATTGGATCTATGAATTAGGTCTCATTTGCTACGCAATGCATGATGATAAGAATGCTTTAAAATATATTCTCGAAGCAGGAGAGAAAGGATACAAAAGAGATAATGATTACCTCGAAAATCTTGGTATCGCTCATTTGAATATCGGCAACCTTGACGAAGGTGTAAAGATCCTGAATGAGATACTGATCAAGAAACCCGCTGATATGAACCTGCTTAATATGATAGCAGAAGCCTATTATTTCAAAGGGAAATTTGATCTTGCTATGGAATATTGGGACAGGGTATTGGGCTTTGATAAAACAGATATGTCTGCTTTATATATGATCGGAATGTGTTACCAGAAAAAAGGCGGCAAGGAAAATATGGAGAAAGGAACCCGTTTATGTGATACAGCTATTGCGAAAGATCCAAGCCTGGGCTCACTTCGCCAGAAGAAGATGATGGCAGGAATGTAAGAGCAGTCTTGAGTCGTTAGTCAGGAGCCATCTTAAAATATTTAAAGCAATCACAATTTGTGGTTGCTTTTTTCTTTAGGATCATGGCTAACTGCTACCGGCTAATGACTAACGACTCTCTCTACATTCTCTCCGGTACTTTAATTCCCAGTAATCCCATTCCCGATGCAATTACATTCGCTGTCATTTCAGAAAGCTTTAAACGAAGTTGTTTCTTTTCTTCAGACCCGGCATTCATTACGGAATGTTCAGTATAAAATGTATTGAATAATTTGGCGAGATTGAAAACATAGATAGCAATAACAGAAGGATTCTGTTCTGTACAAGCCTGTTCAATGATCGTTGGATATTGTTCCAGTGAAATGATAAGGTCTCTTTCAAGCTTTAGCAAACTACTTGTGCCTTGTTCCTTGTGCCTTGTTCCTTCTTCCTTACGAAGTATTGATTTAATTCTCGCATGTGTGTATTGAACAAACGGCCCGGTAAAACCATGAAAGTCGATCGACTCTTCAGGATTAAAGACCATTCTCTTCTTCGGATCCACCCGCATTAAAAAGAATTTCAATGCTCCCAATGCGATCGTATCGTAGAGTTCTTTTAATTCTGTTCCTGAAAAGTCTTTTACTTTTCCCAACTCTTCTGTTTTTTTTCTCGCTACTTCTACCATTTCATTCACCATGTCATCAGCATCAACCACGGTTCCTTCCCGGCTTTTCATCCGGCCGCCTGGCAATTCCACCATCCCATAACTTAAATGATAAACGCCATCGGCATAAGGCTTATTCATTTTTTGCAGGATCAGTTTCAAAGCTTTCATATGATAATCCTGTTCATTGCCTATTACATAAATACTTTGATCATAATGAAACTGCTCATATTTCTGCTGGGCAAGACCAAGGTCCTGCGTCATATAAACCGAAGTGCCGTCTTTTCTTAATACCAATTTCTCATCCAAACCCTGTTCAGTAAGATCGGCCCATACACTGCCATCATCTTTCTTTTTAAAAACTCCTTTTTCCAAACCTTCATCTACCGATCTTTTACCGAGTAAATAAGTATCACTTTCATAATACATGATATCGAAATCACTGCCGATCCTTTTATAGGTCACATCGAAACCATCATATACCCAGCCATTCATTTTTTTCCAGAGATCTATAACTTCGGGTTTGCCGGCTTCCCAATCCAGTAACATCTGCCTTGCCTTCTTCATGATAGGTGTATTCAGGCGGAGCAGTTCGATATAATCAGCATGTACTTTATCCCATTTTTCCTGGTCCTTATCAGAATTGCCGCTGATAGCATTCATCAATTCTTTCATCTCAACTATTTTCTGCCGTGTTTCTTCGGAGAAATCCTCGTAATTCTTTTCATCGATCTTTGCCTGCAATACCGCTGTTTCTTCCTTGATGGTCGTTTCGCAAAGCACATAGTATTCTCCTACAAAATGATCCCCTTTCATCCCGGTTGATGCAGGTGTAGCACCGTTTCCAAACAATTGCCATGCGATCATGCTTTTGCAGATATGAATGCCGCGATCGTTAACGATACAACTCTTTATTATTTTATACCCGGAGTTCTTTAATATCTCAGCAACACTCCATCCCAAGAAATTATTTCTAAGATGACCGAGATGCAAGGGTTTGTTGGTGTTGGGAGAAGAATATTCCACCATTACCGTTTTATCATTGGCTGGCCTGGAACCGAAATCCTTTGCAGCAAAATTTGTTTGGAGAAAACCGGTCCAGTAATTATCGCTAATAGCGAGGTTCAGAAAACCTTTGATGACATTGAAGCTGGTAAACAGGTCCGGGTTATTTTTTATAAGATATTCACCGATCTCTTTTCCCAATTGCCCGGGCGATTTCTTCAACTGTTTGACAAAAGAGAACATTACTAAAGTGTAATCTCCTTCAAATTCGGGTTTGGTACTGTTGATAGTAAGATCAGTTACAGAAATGTCCTGGTCATATAGATCCTTTAAGGCCTTTGCTACAAGTGGTTTTATCCGGCTTACGATACTCATCCGTTCTTTTGATTTAGTTGCGAATTTACGAAGAGAATGGCACACGGATGACGCGGATCAGGGGATCAACACGGATTTGATTCTTTTGTGCCAGTAGTCATGCTTTTTTCCAATCATAACTGATCTGAAAGCTTCAACCAATAATAATCTGTGTATATCTGCCTGATCCGCGTCATCCGTGTGCTATCCCTCCTGTTAATGAGAATTGGGATTTGAAATTTGGGATTTGCTCTTTGTTTCAATTACTTTGCGACGTTCATGCGACGCCATATTCATAGTGCCCGGGATTTCATTCTTCCCATCATTGATTTCTTTTACCCGCCATTTAAAAGGATCATGAACCTGCAGACATTCCGTTATGCCGCTTCCGGCGGTGGTAATATGCTGCTGGGCTTCACATCTTATTTTCTTAGCTATAAATATTTATTCCTCGAAAAAGACTTTGACTTTGGTTTTTTTGCATTCAAAGGTCACATTGCAGCCCTGATCGTTTCATTCCTCATTACTTTCCCGGTTGGCTTTTTTATGTCGAAATATGTGGTATTCCGTGATTCGAAAATGAAAGGAAGGATCCAGTTGCTCCGCTATTTTATGATATGTATGTTCAACCTGGCATTGAACTACCTGCTGCTAAAAATATTTGTTGAAAAATTCCATATCTACCCGGTGATCGCACAGATCATCACAACCTGCTTCGTTATTGTTTTCAGCTATATCGCTCAACGGAATTTTTCTTTTAAACAAACACCGGAGGAGGAATAGACCGGAAGTCCGAAAGACCGGAAGTCGGGAAGACAGGGCTTTCGATTCAAAATAGTCTTTCGGACTTCCGGACTTTCCGACTTCCTGTCTTCCGGACTTTATAACTACAAACTAAAATTGATCGATTCTACTTTTACAGAAAGATCGCCGGTACAATTACTGCGAATGATAAGATATTGCTGCATCGGGTAAATGCCACTGATCTTTATATCCGTCATATTCCCATAACTTCTTATCCCTTTTATCCATTCCTGGTTCAGTTGTTTGTTCATACTCACTTTAGCCGTATCAACATATGAACCTAATTCGAATTTCGCCTGCTTGCTTATCTCTTTGGTTATTTTTTTATCGAATAACCAATCGGCAGAGCCCAATAAAATATTTTTTGATTTGATATCAAAATCGACATCCTCCACTTCAATGGTACGGGAATCATGTTTGTAAACCGGTTTGCCCAGTAAATACACAACACCGTTATTGGTACCGGAGAAACTTATCTTAATGACCAGTTTTTCATTACCGGCGCCATACATACGGCAGGAGTCGATCACAAACCTTTTCTTGACCAGCAATTTTTTAAATACAAATTCTTTGCCTGCCAGTTGCTGGTTAAGGATACGGCTCAAAGAATCATAACTAAGCACTGCATCCAGAAAAATGGAAAAGCCGGGCTTGCGGCTATAGCTGCCAAGGGTTGGTATCCACGAGGATTGTTCGGCAGGTTTTTCAAAACTTACAATTGGTTTGGCCGACAAACCAAGAAAGATATTCAACGAATCATTCTTTGCAAATATGTTATTGATACGAATGCGCTGCGGATTTATTTTCAACCATCCCAAACCATAGAGGTTATACACTTTATTCAATTGATCCCATACCTGCTGGAAACGGGATTTGAGATCAACGGTACCATATCTTTTATCAAGATCTTTTTTGGATACATCCAATTCTTTTGTCAACCCGCCTATTACCTGTTTGGTAATATCCTGTCCCCAAAAACAAACTTTACAATTATTCAATGGTTTCGGTTCATTTCTTACAATATTCAATTTGAGTTTATAATCCGGCGTTATGCTGAGTGAATTGGAAAAAGAAACATCTACTTTTCTTTCTTCTTCAAAACCACAACGACAGGCGGGTGTCCAGGGAGAAACAACCGTACCATTTACACAAAGCCTTGTTGAACCAACGATCTTATAAAAACCGGTAAACTTTAATGTCATAGCTGTGCCGGTTGCACTCATTTGCAAAGGGCTGCGGCGAAAAACATATTTATAACGGGTAGCGCATCCATCCTGTACCCAATCATCGGGATAATGGGGAGAAGTAAAAAGAGTGTCAACACTTTTTTCCGCCATTATATAAATGGGTTTCAGATCTACCTGTATAGGTATATTGATCTCGGAACTGGGTAATGAATCCAGTTTGAAATTGCCGGGAGAAAGATCGGGTCGTTCCGGATTTATTTTTTGCGAATAACAAATAGTGGTGACGAACAGACCAATAAAAAAAAGAATTCCTTTTCCTTTCATGCACTGTAAAACTAACAGATAATAGATAAAAACTGAAAGATGATAACTGATAGTCTAAAAAACTATTAGTTAAAGTTAATTCCCAGGTATCGGAAATAACTATCATCTGTCAGTTATCATCTGTTACTCTTATTGCCATCCACCTGCGGGCATTTCCTTTGGCTGTGTCATACTAAACCAGTTGCCGCAACCATCATTTACGATACATTCGATACCGTAAAATTGCTCTTTCGGTTCGGTGATGTTTACTCCTTTTGCTTTTAACTCCTCGTACGTTGCCCTGCAATCAGGAGCATGCAATACACCGGCACCCATTACACCTTTTTCCAATAACAGTTTTAATGCTTTTTGTGTTTCATCATCCCACATACCGCCGGCATTGCCGGAACCATCCATCAATACGATCTCGAGATCGGGTTGTTCGGGCGGGTTTAATGTAAGCCAGCGCATACCATTATCCATTTTTACATCGGTGTTTACTTTAAACCCGAGTTTGTTCACATAAAAATCATACGCCTTTTCCTGGTCGGTGACGAAGAAAGAGGTGTGGGAGAGTTTGGTTACCATATTTTTAATTTTAAATGTTGAATGCTAGTGCTAAATATTTTTTCTTTATAAAGCAAAGATAAACGGGGGAAGAGGAGAGAGGCTTCTTGGATCTTGCTTTTGTCGTGAATCGTCAAGGTGAATCGTGAATGACTTCTAAAAATCGGGGTTCACTTCACGATTGACGATTCACCCCAATTTATACTGCTCTATAAAACAATGCGGGATACCTCTTTTAGGTTGAGCGAGAAGCTCCATCTTTTTCTTATACGCCATATTGCGGTAATACTGCGGGGCAAAACCAATTTCTTTTTTAAATAATACGCTAAAGGACCCAATACTTTCAAAACCGACTTCCATGCAAACTTCAGTGACGGGTTTATTTTCCGATAAAAGATCCTTCGCTTTATCCAATCTTTTTTGAGTAATGTATTGATGCGGAGTTTTCTTATACACCTGCCGGAATAAACGATGGAAATGAAAACGGGAAAGGAAAGCCTGTTTGGATATTTGTTCAAGATCGATATCCTCCTGGTAATTATCGTCGATAAAAACCTTGGCGGCTGCAATGCGCTGGTATATATCAGTGGTAAGCTGCATCTGTATCCTAAGTTAATTCTTTTTTCATACAGATACTTGTTGCTTCCATGCCGATATATTGTCCGTAGTTTGGAATAACTGTATAACCATGACTTTTATATAATCGGGCAGCTTCCGGTTGATTGTTTCCCATTTCCAAAACGGTATGAACATTCCCCAATTCGGCGGCCCATTTTTCCAGTTCATTTAATATAGTTCCGCCAATACCTTTTCCTCTTTGTTCTTCGGCCGCATACATTCTTTTTATTTCGACTGATCGTTCGTCAAATCTTTTAAAACAACCGCAGCCAACAGGTGTTTCATCAATATAAGCAACCACAACTGTTGGAATATTCTCGATCTTGTTGAATTGATCATAAAAAACCTGGAGTTCTCCATAGCGGTCGAGCAGGTCTTTGTTCAGCCTGTCAACCATTGAATGGAAATCTTTATCCCCGCTGTTGGTTCTTTTTGTGGTGATCATTTTGATAATTTTAAATGCTAAATGTTAGATTTTAAATAATAATAGAATCATCCTATTTAGCATTTAACACTTAAAATTTAAAATTAAATATTCCTCGGGTTCTTCCAGTGCTTCCCCAATCTTTCGATCGTTCCTTTTATTCTTTCTGCTCTCGTTTCTTCTCTTTTTGCCGTTACGATCCATTCGATATATTCTTTCTTATTGGTAAAAGACAATGAATCGAAATACGAAGCTTCTTTTTTATTTTTCTTTAATGCAGCCGTTAGATCATCCGGTAATTTTATTTCTTTGGTTTTTGCATTCACCCATTTGAATATCTCTCTTTCTTCTTTTGGTTTCGCTTCTTTTTTCTTATCCGCATCTGTTTTTGCCCTGAATCCGAATACAGACCATGTATCATTAAAAGAGATAAGATTGATCCATGTCAGTTTATCGCCTTCCGCCAGCAGGCAATCCCAACCTTTATCTCTTGTAAGATCGGTTTGAATTTTTGATGTGCCTTTGGGATAATACACCCAAACAGTTACACCAGGTTTTACGAGCTTCATTACTTTACTCATTTCTTTTTCCAATTGTGCCCGGTTAGAAATAAACCAATGGACCTGGTCATACCCGGTAGCTATCGGGTCTTTGCCATTGTCAGTAATTTTTACTCCGGCAGGAAGACCTTCCAAACCTTTTTTAAAATCCGCTGGCGCATTAAACGTAAGAAGAGTGTATCCTTTTTCTATTTTCAGTTTTTGAGAAATAGTATTTGGCATAACAACTGGTTTGTTTACCAAATATAATAAGTGAACACAGAAACTTTTTCTCCGATATTGCTATATCATAAAGAATATCCTGGTTTTCGGTTTATTACCTGCAATGAAAGCCTGTTTTATACAAACGATCTGTTAGACAAATGAAATTCAGGGAAATTACCCATCGGGGTAGTTTCAATGATCTCGCGGGCCAGGTTTTCTCCATGGAACATCCATTGCGACATTAATCCTTTGTCAAACCGGAGACCTGTAGGAAATTCTTTGTCAAGTTCCCGTTGGGGACATAAATAAAATATCTTAAGCTCACCGGTTGAAACTTTTTTGAATTTCGCCATCAACTCAAGATCGTTCTCTCTTGTTTCCTGTACAAAGATCGAAATGGTACGGAACAGCACATCAAGGATATTTGAATATTTTTTATCGGGAAAAGCAATGATCTCATTAGGATTATTGCTTAGCATGTATATCTCGTGATCTTCATCCTGTGACAGGTTATTACATACAACACGGGTTGGTATCACTTCCCGGGTACCGCCATCAACAAATTGTTCATTATCGGTAAGAACAGGATTATGAAAGACCGGCTGGTTGCTGCTTGCAAGTAATGCACTTCTGAATTCGGCAGCGGTATTGATCTTCTTCCGGGCATAACTATTACCCGGAACAATATCTTTTGTTGAGAATACGGTACGTCTTCCCGTTTGCAGACTGACAGAATTCAAATACAGGATAGTGTTGCTTGCTTTTATCTCGTCAAATACCGGGTCGGGAATATGCTCGTTCAGTTGTCTTAACAAAGGTTCGGTATCGAAAATAAATGGCTCTCCCAATGTAATATTATCAATGATGTTCCTCGGGGCGAGTACATCGGCATTGGTCGTGCTTTTATAAACTTGTTCCAGTAATTCGATCTTGCCCAATGTAGCCATGCTTGCTATCAATGAACCGGTACTGGTACCGCTGATCATATCAAAACGATCGATGCCCTTTTCATTTTTCAGGTAACGGAGCACACCCACGCTGAATGCTCCTTTTGCACCGCCGCCGCTTGTTATTAATACTCTCATGACAAATTATTTTTTAGGTTTTGATCTTTTCTTGTTGCCGAAAAATACGCCGACCATAAATCCCATCTTTTTATTTCCCGTATTAAAATTGGAAGCGAGGTTTACACCGAAAGGCCCTAATTCAATTTCAAGGCCCAGTTCAGCATAATTGAACCCGTCGAAATTCGTATTATATCCTCCGAACAAATTAAGATTGCCCAATGAAAAAACATTTGCTTTCAGGTCTGTTAACTTGTAGGCAATGCGTGAACTGAAAGTGAGATAAGAATTCCTCGATCGCAGGAACAGGGCGGGGCCGGCCATGATCCTGAACTTTCCGCCGCATTCATTCTTTTTGAACAGTGTATAAATAAGAAAGAACCTGGCCGATCCAAGGTATGTCATCTGTGTTTTGTTGAGAAAGGCAGAAGAACCCTGGCTGATCTCAAACCTTTTTTTCCAGCCACCACAAAACTCGGTGGAAGGAAATATCGGTTTAATGCCGAGAATATTAAAACGTACATGATTGATCCAGCACATCACATTTTCGCCGGTAGTTCTTGCCAGTTCATTTTCAAAACATTCAGTGCCTTTGAACTTTGAATCATCTTTATACAGGTAATCATTCAATAGCTTGACCATTCTTATAAAATCGTTATACAGTTCCGGCTTGTCCAGTTGTAATTTGGCAAGAACTTTTGAATCGTCAGTGGTATCACCCGTGCATTTGCCGAGGTAATTGGCAAGACCCGATATTATTTTTGCATACTCGATGGCTTTTTCCCTGCAGACCGCATTATCACAGCAATTCTTTTCCTGCTGGGCATATGAAATATTACTGGTGATCAAAACTGTTAGCAGCAGGAAAATCTTGTATAAATATCTTTTCATAAAAAGAGTTTTAATAGTTTAAAAAACTACCCGGTAATTCTATGCTTTACAAACAATCCTTTACCCATTTCTCTTTTGCTTTGCTGTAAGTAGGATGCCCGAGGAAATTACCACCGGCATTACCTCTTATGAATTGATTCGGCAAAGCGATCGGGCTATCGGTAATGAATTTATTGCAGAGATCATTTATCAATCCAACTTCCTTATCATCCACCGCATCCATATCAAGCCACAGCACATCCCTGTATGCTTTATGACCATTGACCGGGTTCTTATACACTTCCGGTGGTTCATAAATATTGTTTACAGGATTTCTTACCGGGCTCAGGCAAGGGTTGATCCTGACAATATTTGCATCATTTGTTAAGGAAGGATGAAGGATCGAATAAGCAATAAAAGTGGCGGAGTCCGGCGGATCGCTTAGTATGCTCGCAGACATTTTTGCAACGTCTTTTAAAAATCCCGAAGAAGTATCGGTAATGGTAAAAGGGTTATTCTTATTTTTTTCATACACCGCTTTTGTTTTCGGGTCGGTTGAATATTTCATATCTGTCAGCACCGCACTTGTACCAATGCCGGTGCCAATGGACAGGATACAATGATCTTCATGTTTTATTTTTCCTTCATTATTGGTAATAGCTTCGATCACCCCGGCCAGCACAGGATTATTAAAACCGGAAACGCCGCCATCCCAGTACCATGTCCGGCGATCGTCTTTTTTTGCAGGATGAACCAGGCTGATATTTATTTCAGCAGGCTCGTCAAAATAATTCACCGGTGCATTGCTGGATGAATGAATGGCATGCGCCAGTGATGCAGTATAGAAATCCCCGCTGCCAAAATTATCCGTCCGGCTTTTTGTATTGGAACGGAAAAAATTCACCCGCTCTTTAAAATAATCAAAGCCGACAATAAGAAGCTGCAATCCCGGTTTTCCAATGAGAGCAGGTAGCTCATGCAATGGCATTTCAACGATCGGCTTCCTTGTTTTATCAGCCTGGTAAAAATGATCCATTTCGGTAAGGACCTTTTTCAATCCTATTTCTTTTTTCTTTGTGTTATAGCGGGGCCCGAGCCTGCGGGTGAACAAACTGGCAATATTGCTCCATTTTAATTTCTCCCAAAAGGTAAGGGCGCAGAAAACCTGCTTCCGGTGTTTTTCATTCCGGAATACATCTACGATCTCACTTAAAAGCATGTCGTTGCATAAACAGGCGAGTATGAGACTGCCGCCGGAATTGGCGATCGCCATATCGAATTTCCGGAGAAGTTCATGTCCTCTTATATCGCCATAAATATCCATTAATACCCTGGCTTGTATAAGGGCCCAGGAGCCACCGCCATCCAAAGAAAGAATCCTGTATTTCATAACCCGGTTTTATGACTTTAACTCATTACTAAAAGCGCTATGATCAGAGGTGTTTAAGCCAATCTCCCGGAATGAGTCCGGGCCAGGGAAGATCCGACTGGTAAATTAGTGGATTAATTTGTATCAAACAATTTCGGTAAGGCCTGGTAGTGTATCATTTTGCCGAAAAGACGGGAAGACGATAAGAAAACAATCTGTAAATCAATCTTCCCGGCTTAGCTTCTTCCCTGGCTGACTTAGCGCTGTGAGGCAAAGCCTGACTTGTATGACAATTTTTCATCTTTATCCCTAACGGCATAATCATTGAGAATCAATAGGCGTCTGTCTCGTCCAAAGAGAGGCGATTAATAAAAGGAAAAAATAAAAACATGGGAAAAATAATAGGAATAGATCTTCGGAACCACAAATAGTTGCGTGGCCGTAATGGAAGGCAACGAGCCGGTCGTTATTGCCAATGACGAGGGCCGTCGCACAACCCCGTCTGTAGTGGCTTTTCTGAAAAATGGCGAACGTAAAGTGGGTGACCCGGCTAAGCGCCAGGCTATCACCAACCCCCAGAATACCATCACTTCGGTGAAGCGTTTTATGGGCCGCCAGTTCGATGAAGTGACCGAAGAGATCAGTCATTGGAGCTATAAAGTGGCAAAAGGTGACAATAATACCGTTCGTATTGACATAGATGGCAGGTTGTACACGCCACAGGAAATATCGGCCATGGTGCTTCAAAAAATGAAGAAAACGGCTGAAGATTACCTGGGTCATGAAGTAACGGAAGCGGTGATTACCGTTCCGGCCTACTTTAATGATGCGCAACGACAGGCTACTAAAGAAGCCGGTGAGATCGCCGGTCTGACGGTTCGCCGTATCGTAAATGAGCCGACAGCCGCCGCACTGGCTTATGGCCTGGATAAAGGTAAACACGATCATAAGATCGCCGTATTCGACCTTGGTGGTGGTACATTCGATATTTCGGTGCTGGAATTAGGCGACGGAGTATTTGAAGTAAAATCAACCAATGGTGATACGCACCTCGGTGGTGATGACTTTGATAAAGTGATCATGGACTGGCTGGCCGACGAATTCAAAAAAGATGAAGCGATCGACCTGCGTAAAGATCCAATGGCATTGCAGCGTTTGAAAGAAGCTTCTGAAAAAGCAAAAGTAGAATTGATCTCTTCTTCAGGAAACAGAGATCAATCTTCCGTATATCACGGCAGTAGATGGAGTTCCCAAACACCTGGTGAAAAAATTGAGCCGTGCAAAATTCGAACAGCTGGCCGATAATTTATTCGACCGTTGTTTGAAACCCTGCGAAGCTGCATTGAAAGATGCAGGGCATCAGTACTTCCGATATCGATGAAGTGATACTGGTAGGTGGTATCGACACGTATCCCTAAAGTACAGGAGATCGTAGAAAAATTCTTTGGCAAGAAACCAAACAAGGGTGTAAATCCCGATGAAGTGGTTGCTATTGGCGCAGCTATACAGGGTGCTGTATTGACAGGTGAAGTGAAAGATGTATTGTTGCTGGATGTAACACCTCTTTCTCTCGGTATCGAAACGATGGGTGGTGTAATGACACCGTTGATTCCAAGCAATACAACGATCCCGACCAAGAAATCAGAAACATTCTCTACAGCCAGCGATAACCAGCCCGGTGTACAGATACATGTATTGCAGGGCGAACGTGCCATGTCGAAGGATAATAAGAGTCTGGGTATGTTCAACCTCGATGGCATACCGCCGGCGCCGCGGGGTGTTCCGCAGATCGAAGTGATATTCGATATCGATGCCAATGGTATCCTGCATGTAACGGCGAAAGATAAAGGCACCGGTAAAGAGCAAAAGATACATATCGAAGCCGGTTCCGGTTTGAGCAAAGAAGAAGTAGAAAGAATGAAGGCCGAAGCAAAAGCCAATGAAGAAACGGATAAAGTAGAAAAAGAAAAAGTAGAGAAACTCAATATGGCCGATAGTCTTGTATTCCAGACAGAAAAACAATTGAAGGAATATGGTGAAAAGATACCGGCTGAAAAGAAAACAGCGATCGAAGCAGGCTGCAGAAAAATTAAAAGAAGCGCATAAGGCACAGGATATTCCTGCTATTGATACAGCGATGGCTGCATTGAATGCAGCATGGACGGCAGCGAGTGAGGATATGTATAAGGCGACGCAGGAACAACCTGGTCAAGGCACAAGTGAACAAGGTACAAGCGGACAAGAAGGGCAGACTGCTGATGCGGATGCAGGGGCGGGGGATAATGTGACGGATGTGCCGTATGAGGAGGTGAAGTAAGGAAAGATTTGATGGTTAGAAGGATATTGATGAAATTGAAATGAAAAATCGTTAGCTCTGAGAAGGGCTGCGGTTTTATTTTACTATTTACATTACTGTTTATGACAAAACCAAAAGAAGATAAAGGTGAAGAAAAGAAATGTTTTATTATTTCACGCCGTTGTTGGTGTTCACGCCGTTGTTGGTGTTCCTCTTTCAAACTCTCAGTATTATAAAGTATCCACACCAACAACTGAATTAAGTTATCTTTTTCTTTGCTAAAAAAATCTGTTCACGCCGTTGTTGGTGTTCCTCTTTCAAACTCTCGATATTATAAAGTATCCACACCAACAACAGCCATAAGGAATGCCCTTCTCCGCCGTTTCTTCCGCCAACCACCCAACTAAACCACCCACGGCTCAGGTGATCCGTTTGAAAGAAATGAGTACCCGTTACAAAGAAACGAGTACCCTGTACAAAGAAACAAGTACCCGTTACAAAGAAACGAGTACCCTGTACAAAGAAACGAGTACCCGTTACAAAGAAACGAGTACCCTGTACAAAGAAACAAGTACCCGTTACAAAGAAACGAGTAACCTGTACAAAGAAACAAGTACCCGTTACAAAGAAACGAGTACCCGTTACAAAGAAACGAGTACCCTGTACAAAGAAACAAGTACCCGTTACAAAGAAACGAGTACCCGTTACAAAGAAACAAGTACCCGTTACAAAGAAACGAGTACCCTGTATAAAGAAACAAGTACTTACGCCATGGTTCGTGTCTCACGAACCATTTTTTAGCCGTGGTTGGTGCGTGTCTGCCAGGGAACGACGCATCTCAAGACTCCCGCAGTTCCAAAGCAAGCCGGAACACGGATATGCTTTGATTTTTATATTTTACATCACAAATAACCAGTATGGCTCTAAACGATCTTAGTCCCGGCCAGGTGCAGGCAAAATATAAAAAGGTAAACAATGCCATACAGTTGGTAGGCCTTTTTGGAATTGCAAGCACGGCAGTTTTTTGCTTTTTGCCCGGCTGGGTCCTTAACTGGATAGGAAGTTTGAAAAAAACTCGTCGTACCCATTATGATCCTAATAATAATGATCCTTCTTTGTTTCAGCAATTTGGTTTCACACCGGTTCTTATTATGCTCGGGAGTTTCGCTGTTATTATTTTGGTTATTATGCTCATCACAAACTGGTTTGGTCTGCGGAAAAGAATAAGAGGATCTGAAAATATCGTATAGATCTTCATACGTAGCCCTCTACCAGGCTTGCCGGAATATCTCCAATCCACACCGGGCTCTAAACGACCCACCAACATCCAACCTTTAATTCCACTACCTTTAAACAACGATCTCCAACCTGCGAAAGCTTTTAGATAAAATTTTTAATTATGAAAAATTATTTAAAAGTCCTGCTGGGATCTTTCCTGCTCATCGCATTTATTTCCTGCGACGATGAAGAAGATAAAAAACTTTTCCGGGAAAGAGGTTACCTGCTTTATTGCTGGCCTTCCAAAACTCCCTGTGATAACAAAGAAAGAGGGATCGAGTTTTCTTACTGGACAACTTTCATCACCCTGCCGGGAGAAACACCAACCTACCCGAGAGTAGCAACACTGATCTGCTGCCGCTATTTACAAGCGATCATCGATACACTGGCCGAGTATAACAAGTTATTGATTGAATACCGTAACGGCGACAAAGGCAATCTCAAAAGAAGTTGCCTGATCGGTCCCGGTATAGAAGTATATGTTGAGCATACTGTAAACTGGAACCAGGGCAAACCTTACAGTACTTCTGCATTGGGTTTTAAAGACAACCAGCATCCGTTCGGATTTGATTTTTCGGTTCCCAGCCTGGAATTTTTCGATCCTTTCAAAGATGAATTTCTTGCTAAATACAAGGAATGTTGTGGGAATGAAGAAGAGCATTGACCGGATCTTTGTAGCGGTTTTTAAATCCTTTTGCGAGATATCTCTATATGAATCTATGTACCTATGATGCTTTAAAATGCTGGATGTTACGTTGGTCGTAAGAGTTCGTGGTTGTGTAAAATATTCCGACAACTTTTCAATTACCGGTATTCGGGATATTTTACAATGACAAACCATATTCTAATTGCTTTCTTGTTTAGCAAGTACCAACCACTGAACCTTAAACGACCCCAACATCAAACATCCAACCTTTAGCCTCCAACTCACAATTCTAAAGCATCACTTATCCAACCATCTCTCTCAGTTGTCAATAATTCTTTAGCAGTCATATATCATAAAAATTAAAAGGGGTAAATGGTTTTAAGTTTATATCGTATTAAACTATTAACCAGGTCTGCGCTAAAATTTTATCCGAACGAGCACGCAAACCACAACCCACTTACCATGAAAAAAATCTTACAGGTCATCCCGGTCATCTTCTTTTCACTGCTTAGTCATTTTGCAATTGCACAATGCCAGGCACCAACCAACCTGGCGACCAGCTACAGTAATAATGTTTCTACTTTTAGCTGGGACCTCGTACCCGGCATGCAGACCTATCAATTCGAAATAAAATTTCAATGGGACCCCTGGGGTACCGGCTCCGGCCTTACCGTATCCGGAGATACGATCAGCCTGACCGGCCTGTTTCAATCCGCTCCATTAGAATGGAGAGTTAGTACAGATTGCGGAAATAGTACCTATGCCACTTCCGCTTCCATGCTGTACAGCACGCCTTGTCCCGAACCCAGCAATCCTGTTGTTTCGAATATTACCGGCACAACAGCAACGCTCGCATGGACGCCTGCACCGGGTTACAATACCACTACTTCCAATTTCTCGGTTAGCTACAGGCTTGCCAATACCAGTAATACATGGACATCTGCAGGCGGTACATCAACTCCTACAAAAGCACTGGCTGGTTTAACCTCCAATACAATGTATGAATATCGTATCAATCAAAGCTGCATGTATAGCAACAGCACGCCGATCACCGGCACATTTACAACTGCATTTGTTGCGTGTAATACACCGACAACTATCAGTATCGCCAATGCTACTTATAACCAGGCCACTGTTTCATGGGCCGCAGTATCAGGTTTTTTGAATTATACTGTCGAATATAAACCGGCGACAGGTTCGGTATGGTCATCTGTAAGTTCATCTTCCAATACAAAAATTTTGACCGGATTGACAAGTGCAACACTTTATGATGTAAGAGTAAAAGCCAATTGCAGCGCCGGGATCAGCAATTATATTACTTCACAGTTCACTACTTATCATGCTACCTGCCCGGCCTGGGGAGTCAACGGCAGCGAATATATTGACCTCTTCGCATTAGGCAGCATCAACAGAACATCCGGCCGCGAAGTAGGAGGTTATTTTAATACGGGATTAAGTACGAATTTATCAAAAGGTTCAAACAATGCAGGGCAGTTCAGCGCCGGTTATAATCCGGGAATCATCTTCCAGGAAAACTATGCTGTTTATATTGACTTTAACCGTAACGGAAATTTTGGAGATGCCGGTGAAAGAGTAGTGAGCCCGACCCTCGTCAGCAGTGGTGCTGCTATTTATAATTTCAATGTAGCAATACCCAATAATGTATCTACCGGTGCAACAAAAATGAGAGTGATTGTTTGCCGCACAGGTACAACGATCGCTCCCTGCCAGTTCACAGGTTTTAAAGGTGAGGTAGAGGATTATAATGTCACGATCGTGAACCATACCAACCGTTCCGGTAATGTTGAGAATGATACGGAACCATCTGATCAAACATTGGTGCCGGGTTTATCGGTCTATCCAAATCCATCAGTGGATATTTTTACGATAAAGATGCCGGTAAATACAAGGGCTGTGTATTACGAGATACTGAGCAGCAATGGGGCAGTGGTTGAAAAGAAAAATATCGAAGCGGTATCTGTATTTCGTATCGATATGTCGAAATATCCAAAGGGTTTGTATGTTTTGAATATTGTATCGCCTGAGAGTAAAACCAGGCTTACGCAAAAATTGAACCTGGTTAAGTAACGATAAACAGGCCTTTCTGAAAACCGTTTTGAGATATCCAATCAAAACGGTTTTTTTATAAAATGTAGTTGACGAATACGAAATCAGCAATCAAAACCAGAGAGAAGGATCATTATTTTTTGTAATGATCAATGTATTTTAACATCGCAAATATCATTTATTATACGTTTGATCTTATCTCTGAATTCTCCCGAGGTTCCATAAGGGTAGTAAAAGTCAGTTCCGTGGATCACACTATAATCAACCAGGTCAGTACCTTTTTGTGCTAATATATCAGACGGCAGACCAAGTGCATTGGCTATGCCTAATTCCCAAACACACCAGGGTGAAGGTCTTTTATTCTTTTTTGGTCCCTTTGAACTGGGTGTCCAAACTCCTATGAAATGCGTAGCATCCCGGATACGGGAGATCACTTCTGTCCTGATGACTCTGTTATTAATATCCTTAGGTTGCCTGACAACATCAAATGACAGGCCCGCTTGCTTGCAATATTCTTCTACAAATTTGATTCGTTGTTCGTTGGCCTTCGTGAATTCAATTGACAAAAAAACTTTAGGGCGCAATCTTCCTGTTTCTCTTCTCACTTTTTCGATGCCTATCCGCAACGCATTTCTTTGACGGTTTCTTTGAGCAGCTTTTTTATCGATCGTGGGACTAAGTTTTCCTTTTGCCCGGCTTTGATAATTGAGCTTTGCGTGTTCCTTTTCTTTTTCTTTAAGCCAGTTATCAACATCAAATGGTTTCGACATGAAGAATTATATTGGCTCGGCAGGTAGAATAAGTTACTCCATGCCTCGCCGCCTTTGCTTCCTCAAAATCAAAGAAGCATGTTAATTGATACTGCTTGAAGCTCCTATCGGATGATAAGATGGATTCTGATCTCTTTCTGCGCATCCCGAAGAGTTTTATCGTAGCATTGGAATGCCAGCCTTTGCCTGATAAGACAACTTCAAACCAATTGAAACCAAGATGCTCCTGTACTCTGTTCAAAGCACAGAGAATAGTGATATTATGTTTACTGATTGCGTCAGTGATAGAGGACAGGGCGCCTTTTTTATCGATATGCCTGATAGAGCACCAAATGGCGGCTTGTGTAATCGGGAGAAAAGTATACGAAAGACCCTGTCTTTTGTATCTGAAGTAACGAGGTACTTGAATGGAGCGTCAATGCCATTTTCCTTTAGCATCCCTTGTATGGTATCATTAAGCATAAGAAACCCGTTGTTTGAAATACGATGAGTATTAACCAATTCATATTCATCCTTGATTCGGGCTTTTGAAAACATATTTTGCATCCGACGTAAACTGGAAACAGGCCTTACTCTTAGCCTGAAACTTTCATGAGCTTCGGAAACTATGTATTGGGCGCAATCTGCGAGAATAAGACCTTCGATCTGTTCAGAGAAGATCACGACTCCGACTCATGTCATCAGTTATTGATCAAACTTGCAAAATCCACCAGCATTTCAACATCATGATGCAATTCTCTTTCTATTGATGTACTGTCCAAATGAAGAATATTGCCGCCATGACGGGATATTGATGTAAGTGAACTATGCAAAACTCCGGGTGCATCATACAGAGCAACAGAAATACGATACACACTGGACCATGCAGCTTTTTGCACTGTTGTTCCGAATAATTCCGGGAATGTTGTTACCGTTGCATTTGAAGAAATGTTTGTTGCTGGAGAATCTTCTTCCGTTACACAAGCGGGTTAGATAAACTGTGGTGCCGGGGAATAACGATAAATGTCCCCGGTGATAAAGCGGCAAACTCAAACTCCAGTCGTATTCTGCTTCTTTTATGAAATCGAGTACATGCATAGTGGTGGTCTATAAATATACACAAGTCACTCTTTTTTCCAAATAAAAACATTGAAGGGCCCGAAACGATCGTTGTTGAATTTATTTAATGATCACTTTTATCTTTTCGACCACTTTCAACAGATCAGCATTAACCTCTTTTGCCCTGGCATTATCCGGCAGCCCTGAATTTTGCGATCTATCGATCATTGCTTCGCTGATCATTATTTTCAGGAATGAATGCAGGTCGTTCAATTCTTTTTCAGCAGCATTCAAAGCGGCAATGGTAGCCAGCCAGCCGGCGATCTTTGTATTATATCTTGCTTCACTCTTTGTGATGAGCTCTGTTGCTCTTTGCCTGGTTGCAATATTCGTGATCGCCGATGCATTGGATCTTGCATCCTGGTAATAGCGGGTATGATAATTATTGTAGGCATTATATTTTTCAACTGCATCCTGTTTCTTTTTGTAGAATTTTTCAATATCGTCTTCAACAGATTTAAGGTTATCGTTTTGCTTGACAGCCTGGTCGTATAATTCATCCACCAGGTCTTTAAAACCACCATCATTTTTTTTAATGCCTGATGTCAGCGTGACGATCGTTATAGCGGTCAGCACAGCAAGCGCTGCGAGTTTGTAGACTCTTTTCATATGCAATTATTTTTACGAAATAAAATTGGAAGAATGAAAATAGGAAGTTATTCCATCGGGAAGGAGAGTAGTATCATAATATAAACTTAAACACTACGCGAAAGATGAGTTTATCGTTTATGGTTTATAGTTTAACGACAGGTCGTTCAAGATCGTAGTGTTCCTGCAATAGCACGATAACGTTAAACCTTAAACAAGAAACGATAAACGATAAACTGATCTGAATAGAAGGAGTTGGTATTATTTTAATACCGCCTGCGGTTATCACCAAAGCCGGGTTTTTTATAACCACCACCGCCACCTCCGGGTTTATCTTCTGCCTGTTTTACCACCAATGGTTTTTTACCAAGCGAAATATCATTGAGGTGTTCAATGGCTTCTTTGGCTTCAGTATCATTGGCCATTTGAACAAAACCAAATCCCCTGCTCTTACCGGTTTCCCGGTCCATGGAGACTTTAGCAGAAATCACTTTCCCGAATTTTTCAAAAATTTCTTCCAGTTCTGCATCATCGAGATCGTAGGGGAGGCCGGCAACGAAAAGATTCATGACTATAATTTTCACAAATATAGCCCGCTAAAAATTAATCCGGGTCAACAACTATTTGGCGGTTGAATAACCTGAGGTTTTTTGTTGATATTTGACGCTTCCGGCAAAAAAAATCAACTAAACTCATGAGAATCAAAAGCCTTCTTTTTTTAGCGCCAATTATCTTCCTTTTTTCCTGTGAAAAGAAAAAGGAATGTGTTACTTCAATGGTATTGAGGGCCACTCCTTCAATAACCCCCACTGTTGGCGATAATGTAGTTATTATCGCCCCGGAGGGCAGCGATAATGATGTGTACCAATGGAACGGGCCGGGTGTAAACCTGACCAACCAGTCGAGAACGCTTGATCTTTATGATATTAAATTATCAGAAAGCGGTACCTACAATTGCGGCCTTGGCGGTAACGGCGATTGTAACCCTGTTGGCGATACGATCCTTATCAATGTTCAACTGAAACAGGAAACCCCGCCTTGTACACCCACCAATAATACAGTAACCAGCACAAGTTTGCCGAATGTTTCATTTAGCAGCGTAACGCAGAGTTTTCATTCTACCTGGAATGCTGTTTCATTATATGCTTATGCCGGTTTTGGATACCCGGGCTTTACAGTATTGTGGAATTCATATAATGGTACTGCGGAGCCGCGGGATGGAACACATGTTACTGCAGAAGGCCCGAGTTTCAACATTTTGCAAGAGCCCAATGAGATATCCATCAGTTTTATTTATAACAGCAACTATTATCATTGTGAGAAAGGGAAGAATGTATATGTATCGCATGTAGGCGGTAAACTAAGATTGACGTTCTGCAATCTCAGCTTTTATAGTTCCCCCGCGCCCAGTATTACCTGTTCGGGAAGGATAACGGAGTTATAGAAATAAGCAATAGGCAATTGACAATGGGCAATAAAAGCTCTTACCAATTGCATCTTGTCTATTGCCTGTTGCTGATTGATTAATTTTTTTCTTTTGACAATAAAGCATCGAGGTTCCCGTGTGCAGCGGCAAAACCTTCTTTGAAGCCCATTTCAACGATGGTTTTCATATCAGCTTCGCTGGCAAAAGTTATTTCCACTTCTACTTTTGTTCCATTTTCGGTTGAAATGAATTCGACCTTCCATTGCATACCCGGCAATTCAGTATTGGCATTTCCATTCTCATCGCAGAAAGCATCGTCACCGGTAAAAAGTTTTTGGGGTTGAATGGATCTGTAATCTACTTTACAGTAATGACGGGTTCCCTCGGGGCCCTGCATATAATACATCCAGCGGCCGCCTTCCCGAAAATCCATCGAAGTGGTATTTGTTTTCCACGGTTTGGGCGCCCACCATTCATCCAGGAATTCGCTTTCGGTCCATGCTTTCCACACCACGGGCAGGGGAGCATTGAATTCTCTTACTACAAACATTTTCTTATTTGCAGTATCCGCATTATAAATTGTCTCTTTCATTTTATTTTTGATTTTATTTTTTTAAGAACATTGTCAAGTTGAGCATAACGTTGGGTTGCGAAGAAAAATCTTTGCAATAGGATACTTACTTTTCCTGTCGAGCATTCCTTGTTCTATTGTTCTTCGTTCCCTGGCTTAATAATGCCTGATTGCTGTACTAATGTTTTTATTTCCCCGGGCGCTGTATGCAATAACCATAATTCCATTCTCCTGTCATCATCTCTTTTATTGATAACAGTATTCGTTCCATAAAATGAAACATAGCTGTTACAAATGATCCAGTAACTATGTTCGTCTTTTTGTAAACGGCAACCGTTATATCCTAAAACAGGCGGTCGTTGTACTTCACTATCCGAATAAGAAGCTTCTTCCCATTGCTGCATCCAGCTTTTCATTTGTTCAGGATCTAATTCCCATTGCGGGTTGGGTCTGCCTGAAAATATAAAAGCTTCAGCAGTACAGCTGGCTATTTTTCTTTTCATAGATCATAAATGCCTTCAATTTTAAAATGCCCGTGTATCACCCGCATAAAAGTACAAAAGCCGGTATAAGATCCCCGGTCGGCTGTACGTGGATCGGTGATCGGATTGCCTGAATTATCCAGTATTGTTGCAGGACTTCCTCCCATTTTATGGCTCCATTTTCCATTGCTGCATTTGCGGTACCAATGATAATCCTCGCCGGGATAATTTACCAGCGCTACAAGATGGCCGGGACTTATACATTTATTATCCTGGTTGGGAACATCAACCAATCCATCGGCGACTGCTCCCATTTTAGCACTGATCTTTCCTCCCGGTACATTGCAGGCGGAAAGATCATTCCATTTTTGTCCGGCGGCCTGCCCGGGTTGCCCATATGTATCACTGCGGTAATTAGTACCATAGTTATAACAATTGTTATAACCGGTTATATCATAATCTGTATTCCATGCGGCAAGATCGGCCGTAGGCGCACAAGGGCATACTGGTTTTGCCGGGCGGATATAATCATCAATGATATTATCAAACCACCTTCGGTAGTTTTCAATATAAATAAGTCTTTTATCCAAATACATTTTTATCAACCGCCCGAGTTCGCTGCGGAAATCAGGAATATCACGGATGCCTTTCAGTGACCTGAAGTTTTCAAACACAAAAGATTCGAGTCCGCCTTCGGCTTTTGCAGCTTTACCATCTGCATAAACAGTATCATGTGCATAGTGAAGCCGCTGTGGAAAATTTTTATTCAGCCTGCCGGTTTGTTCAATGATCAATCCTCTGTAACCAAGAACAGCAGGAAAAGGATTGGTGTCATCGCTGATCTTTCGTAATGTGCCAAATGAAAGACTCTTCATTAATTGGCGGGCCATTTTAGCATCCAGGATCATTTCCGGATTGGGACGGCCGCTGAAAACATCGACAGTTAGTTTAAGTGGCATAGAACGGTTTTTAGTTTAATGATTGACCGAAGTTAGAAAGATGGGTATTCATTGCCAATACCTTTTAGTGGTATAAAGTCATTATACAATGGTGGCAGGTACATACCCAAAATTAAATAAGCAGTTATTTAATAACTAAAAATTAAAATGAAATGAAGCTAATATCTAAACTATAGCAACGAAAATATGGCTTATATTTATTCCCCAAAAAACACCCATGATAAAAAAATACCTGTACACTATTGGAACTGCGCTTTTATTATTTACATCCGCACAGGCGCAAAAGGATAAAGACAAATCGAAAAGCCCATTACCAAAAAAACTCGAATCATTAAAAGATTCTGCCAGCTATGCAATGGGAGTAAGTATTGGTCAGAGCCTGAACAGCCGTTATGCAGAAATGGATATCGCCCTTATTACAAAAGGAATGAATGAGGCTTTTGTAACAAGCGATACATTGATGAAACCTGAAGTGGTGACAGCCTTGATAAATTCTTATATAAAACAAAGGGCCCGTATACAAACAATCGGGAACCGCGAAGCCGGGGAGAAATTTTTAAAAGAGAATGCCGGCAGGGAAGGAGTTATTAAAACCGTCAGCGGACTTCAATATATTATTTTAAAAGAAGGCACCGGGCCAAAGCCGGCATCTGATAACAGGGTAAAAGTGCATTACTTCGGTAAATTGCTCAATGGACAAGAATTTGATAACTCTTATAAAAGAGGACAGCCTGCAGAATTTAATGTGAACGGGGTAATAAAAGGCTGGACCGAAGCTTTGCAACTTATGTCTCCCGGAAGTAAATACAAATTATTTATTCCTGCAGAACTTGGTTATGGAGATAGTGGGATGGGCGCAAGCATTCCGCCGGCAAGTGTGCTGATCTTCGAAGTAGAATTATTGGAAATAATGAATTGATAAAGCAGCTTTTGACCGTTATGATTTAAATGTGTTCCTGCTTCAATGTCATACATGCTGCTTCAATGGCAGGAGAATTCTTTTGGGTCGCAACAATTGGCATTAAAGACATGGTTATTTTTCCCGGCATGGTTATTTAGGCATACAGGCATTATTCATTACAAAACTTCTGATTTATGGAAATAGAAATATTTACGCTTGCCGATTTTGCCCAGGATAATAATTCCAAGCTTACAATAGTTGGTACCTTTGATAGTATTCAATCCAAACAATTTCCTTTAACGCATCCTTCCTGTTCTGTTGCATGCCGGTTACGTTTTGCCCTTAAAGAACAAGGCGATCATGATTTTAAATTAAGACTGATCGATGCAAATGGTAAAGAGATCATTAAACCGATCGAAGGAAATATCAATATTGGTAATGTTCCTAACGGGCAGTTTGCTTCTATTAATATCGTTATCAATTTCAACCAGCTCCAGTTTGAAAAAGACGGCCGTTATTCATTTGAATTATATATCGATGGCGATTGGAAATCTGGCCTGCCTTTGTTTTTAAATAAGGTTAACTAACAGCATTGTGTAAAAATTGCAGGGGTTGCATCCGGCAATAAACCCGCTCATATGCGAATGCTTTTCTGGTTATTATTTCTTGGCAGCAATGCATCTGCCCAATCGCTGTTCTTTCCTGTTGACAGTGCAGTTGTATCAACGGTTGATCTGCCTTCCCGGCAACCTTTTGATTCAGCAAAATCATACAACAAGATAAAAGATGCCTCTATCTATATCATCAGCATAAATGATATGTATCGTCTGTTTGATTATGATACATACGTTTCCTATTATCAATTCAATTTTGCCGATTTTCATATTCTCGGTGAATTGAAATGCATGCAATGCCTGGCAGTTTGCCATCATGAGGCTGGACAAAAAAATTGTCATCGTAACGCCTGTGACAGGGAATGGGTTTGGGTAAAGCGGGATAATAAAAAAGCATTTATAGAACTCCCTTCTTCAACAATGCCCGGCCACAACGGGAGGAACGATCTGCCCAGGTACAACGATACCGTTATAACGACAAAGCCCGATACAGCAAGATGGTACACGACCGGGCATGGAGATTGTTTTGCACATTTCAGGTATGCAGTGTTGGCCGATAAATATCATCCTGCTTTAATTCTTAAAGAATGGAATTACTGGGGAGGCTGCAGGGCAGGAGGAAGTAAAGAATCTACAATTAGTTTTAAAGAACCCGCAGGAATTTTATATAAAGTGAAAAGAACCATATTGGTGGAAAGGACTATAGATAAGTGGTGATCCTATTTACGATTTCATTAAGATCGTAGCCTTCTTTCTTTTTCACATTAACTGTTTACAACACTTTGTAATTAATAGAAAATTGTAAGATGGGAACAAATCGTAAATCGTAATTCGTAATTATTTCATCACATAAGTGTTTACCCCGGTTGGATAAATATAAGAACAGTAACAAATCGTAAATCTTAATTCGTAATTCGTAAATGTTATTGGTTGAATCGTTTGGTTCAAGACAATAACTGATGTATATTTGCACCATCAAGTACTGAGCTATCGTACCCAACTACAAGATCGAAACCTGACCAGCCTTTGTGGCCGCCGCCCGGTTCTCTTACTTCCGATTCGCTCAGACGATTATTAAACGACAGACAAAAAAAGGAGAGTTTATGAAGAGCATTGTTATGCCCAAAACCGTACAATTAAGTGAAGAAATTAAAAAAGAACTTCTTCACGAAGTGAAAGAAACATTAGCAACTAACATCAGTGTAAAAAACAAAAAAAGATTTACAGCCGCAGATCTCTGGAACCTGAAAAGAAATATCCGTTCTGCGAGTGATATGATGCGCAGGTAATTATTTGACCGGGTAAAAGCGGGTCTTCCAGATCCGTTTTTATCTGATCTTATTATTTATAAAAAGAAGACTTCCTAATGCCATGGTAATACCATAGGCTTTAAAGGCCGGTTCATATTCCCCGCCTTCGATCTTTGCCAGCACGAAGAAAAATAACAGGCCGCATGCTATAAGAAAGAGGATGATCGTCCAACGCACCATTTCTCCGAAGGAATCTTTGCGGACATTCTTTTCAGTTGCCTGCTCAATGCCATACATATATCCCAGTACCGCAGCAAAGATGCCACCGACACCAAAGGTTACAATAAAAGCAGCCGAATTATAAAAGCGGAGATATAAAACCGATATCACGATATCCAGCAAACTCACTGCAACAAAAACAATGATGATCGCAGCAGTGGTGGCCAATAATGATCTTACCAGTTTCAGCATAAAATGAATATGGGTATAAAAATAATCCCGCCTCGTTGGAAACGGGACGGGACTTTTAAAATATTCAATAACGTGGGTTATTACATAATGTCAAGTGCTTTCACAAATGCAGTGGTTTGGAAAGGAAGGATCAGTGTCAGCCATTCCCAATGAGTATAAATAGCGAATAAAAGGGCTGCAGTCGAAGCAAAAAATATCAGCCACCATATCCCCCTGTATTTTTTTGTTTGTTCCATCTGTAAATTTTTTGTTTTGCCTGCCGATGACCGGCAAAGGCTGTGCAAAAATAAGGCAGCATCGTTAAACAGTAAAAATAGTTTTCAACGGGGCGTATCAATTAAAAAACCGGTAAGACGGTAAGTCGGAAAAAGTTAATCAACAAACGGTTTTCTTATCGTCTTCCTGTCTTTTCGGCTAAAATCCTTACCGGGGTTTATCAACGATCCTGATATTTTTTACAGTCAATACAATTCCCAGTACAGCGCCGCCCAATGCGATCGCCCATTTGATAAAAACAATGAAATGATAAAGGATGAATTCATTTCCTATTACTGGTTTGTTGATCCATTTCAACAGGCAATAATTCTCTAAAATATCGCAACCCCAGGCTATCACTTGTAAAGCAGCAAAAACAGAAAGTACTTTTTTCAGCATTGGACCCGGCGACCGATCCTTTGCTATCAGGCATAAACTGGCAATGCCGGGATAAAGTCCAACCATAAAAAGAAAATCAAAACTCAGGATATACCGAAGGATCGTCTTTACATGATCATTCAAACCTGCCAGTATAGCTGTCAGTCTTTCTTTTGAATAACTTATTTCAAGACCGATAATGGTGAATTTATCACCGTTTTGCATAAGATCGCCTTCCATCCACTTCATGCAAAAAGTAGTGCCTATAACCAGCCCCAGGCAGGCTAAAAATATTTTTTTCAGGTTTTTGCTGCTACCAATCATACGTTTGCAAAACTTTTTCGAAGAAGAAGTAGTAAAGAAACATCTTTTTTCTATTTTCGTAGTAATGTGTTTGAAAAACACATCCAAGCCAAAAACAGTACAACGATTGCGATGACACTCCAGTTCTATTTACGTTTTCATACAGAATTCGGTCAAAGTTTATGGATAACAGGCAATACCGATGAGCTGGGAAACAATGATCCCGGTAAGGCTGTCCCTATGGAATTCCTGAATGAAGAGTTTTGGCAATGTAATATCGAAATAAAAAGAAAAGATCTTCAAAACGATATTTCTTACAAATATTTTCTGAAAAATAATGATGACGAACTGCTTTATGAATGGGGCAACGACCGCATTATTGCTGTTTCCCGCAAAGGACTGCAGCAAATACAATTGGTTGATACCTGGAATCATGCGGGCGAATTTGAGAATGTTTTTTTCTCCGATGCTTTTAACCGGGTATTGCTTAGCGCCAGTCAAAACAAAGGCAAAGCAAATAACGATAAAGAATTCACCCATATTTTTAAAGTAAAATCTCCTTTACTCCGGAAGAATGAAGTTGTTTGCCTGTCAGGTCATGGCGAAAAATTGAACGACTGGACAGAAAGCAAACCTTTGCTGATGAAGAAGGAAGGTAACTGGTGGACGATAAAACTCGATCTGTCGGAGACAGTGTTCCCGCTTGCTTATAAATACGGCGTCTATAACAGCAAGGAAAAAGAATTTACCGGGTATGAAGAAGGAAACAACCGTCTTCTTTACAGCGATGCATCAAAAAAGAAAATAAGCATCCTGCATGATGGTTTTGTGCATTTGCCCAATACTACCTGGAAAGGTTCGGGGGTTGCTATTCCCGTTTTTAGTTTACGCAGTAAAAATGGTTTTGGAGTAGGAGAGTTCTCTGATATAAAATTGCTGGTCGATTGGGCCAAAGAAGCGGGCCTGAAACTGATACAACTATTGCCCATCAATAATACGATGGCCAATTTCAACTGGAAGGACTCGTACCCGTATTCCGCAGTCTCGGCTTTTGCCCTGCATCCTTTGTATATCAATTTGTGGAAAGTGGCTGGAAAGGAATATGCCGATCAGCTTTCTTCATTAAAAGAAAAACAAAAAGAACTGAACGAATTGCCTGTAGTCGACTATGAAGAGGTGATGAAATATAAATTCTCCGTGCTGAAGGAACTTTATGAGGTAATGAACAAGGAGTGTTTTGAATCAGACGATTACAAAGAATTTTTTAAAGATAATAAGCATTGGTTGGAGTCTTTTGCTGCTTATTGCTATTTCAGGGATAAATATGGCACCGCCAACTTTGACGACTGGACAACGAACGCTATTTATAATAAAGCAGAGATCGACAGGCTTTGTTCGCCAAAATCTCCCGTCTTTAAAGAGATCGGTTTGTATTATTTCAATCAATACCACCTGCATTTACAATTAAAAGAAGCAGTTGATTATGCCCATAAAAAAGGAATTGTATTGAAAGGAGATATCCCGATCGGCATTTCCCGTAATAGTTGCGATGCATGGGTGGCGCCCGATATGTATAATATGTGCTGGCAGGCCGGCGCACCACCGGATGATTTTACTGCAGTGGGCCAGAACTGGGGTTTTCCGACCTACAACTGGAAAAAGATGCAGGAAGATGGTTTTGCCTGGTGGAAGCAACGCTTTGAGCAAATGAGCAATTACTTCGATGCATTCCGTATCGATCATATTCTCGGTTTCTTCCGTATCTGGAGTATTCCGGCCAATGCAGTGCAGGGAATTCTTGGAAGATTCGTTCCCTGTTTACCTGTTCATATCAATGAATTCGGGGAGAATGGTATCTGGTTCGATTACCAGCGCTATTGCCGTCCTTTTATTACAGATGAAGTACTTGAAGAAATCTTTGGCGATGGATCGGAATATGTAAAGAAGAATTTTTTGGCGCCGAATGATTTTGGGGGTTATGACCTGGAGCCGGAATATGAAAGCCAACGACAGGTAGAAAAATATTTTGAATCGCTGGAAGAAACACCCGCTAATGAAAAACTGAAACTCGGTTTATACGACCTTATTACCAATGTGATTTTGTTTGATGAACAGGATTCGCAGGGGCAGCATTTTCATTTCCGTATCTCTATGGAAAAAACGAGTTCGTTCAGGAATTTGATCCCGCATGTGCAGGAAAAACTAAAAGCACTTTATATAAATTATTTCTATCGCCGCCAGGATGATTTTTGGTTCAAAGAAGCGATGCATAAACTTCCGCAATTAAAAGCAGCGACCAATATGCTGGTATGCGGCGAGGACCTGGGCATGGTACCGCATTGTGTACCGGATGTGATGAAGCAATTGGGAATACTCAGTTTGGAAATACAGCGGATGCCAAAAGACCCGGATAAAGAATTCTTTCATCCCAATGATGCGCCGTATATGTCGGTCATCACTCCATCCACGCATGATATGAGTACGATAAGAGGATGGTGGGAAGAGAACCCGGAGCGAACAAAGAATTTTTACAACCAGGTAATGGGACAATGGGGCGATGCTCCGCAATATTGCGAAGCATGGATCAACAGGGCTATTGTATTACAACACCTGTATTCACCTGCTATGTGGAGTATTTTTCAATTGCAGGATATCCTGGGCATGAGTGAAATACTTCGCCGGGAAAATGCAAATGAAGAAAGGATCAATAATCCGGCTTTCGACAAACATTACTGGCAATACCGTATGCATATCGATCTCGAAGAACTTATTAAGGAAAAAGAGTTCAACGAAGAATTAAAAGGATACGTTATACACAGCGGAAGAAGCTGAGGAATATTGAACAGAAGAACAAAGAATTATGAATGATGAAGGTGAAGAACTTCTTAATTCTGCATTTCCTGTTCATTTGTTCTATTGTTTTCCTTCACTGCAAAACCCTGAAAGAAACTGAGGAATATTGAACAGAAGAACAAAGAATTATGAATGATGAAGGCGAAGAACTTCTTAATTCTGCATTCCCTGTTCATTTGTTCTATTGTTTTCCTTCACTGCAAAACACTGAAAGAAACTGAGGAATATTGAACAGAAGAACAAAGAATTATGAATGATGAAGGCGAAGAACTTCTTAATTCTGCATTCCCTGTTCATCTGTTCAAATGTTTCTTCTCACTGCAAAGCAAAGATCACATCAACCTCGTACCTCAGTTTTATCTTTTTAAAATCTACTTCAATAGTGTTTGCATTGCCATCATACCGTTCATTACTTTCATATGATACTATAGCCTGCGATGCAAAATTCCTTACACGTCCTGTTACGCCTATTCCTGTTTCATTAGGTTCTTTGATCGTGATAGCGGCCCCGAGTTTTTCATTAATGGCATCGGTAAGATAAGTTGCTTTGTTCTTAGCGGCTATTACAGCCTGCGTTTTCAATTGTTTCCTGAACTCCGTCATTTTACTATGACTGGTATTTACAATATTAAAACTCTGTGTGGCTTCATCATCGAGTTTATCTACCAGTTCATCCATTTGTTTGCTGTTGGAAAATTTTACCTGGTAAGTAATGCTGGCAAAAAGATCCGGGCTTTTTTTCTTTTTTCTCAACCCCAAATAATCATTGTAGCCCGTATAAGAAACAATGCTGATAGTAGAATCTGGAATATTCCCGGTCTTGCAGGCAGCCAGGAAATCATTCTTTAATGCGTCCAGTTCTTTTTTACTTTCTCCGCGTTTTTGATACTCTCTTAAAACAATATTTACATAGATCTCGTCCGGTACGATCTCCATTTCAGCGCTTCCGCTTACAGAGATCGTTTTGGGAAATGGGTTGGCGGCAGGTTGCTGCCCATACACAAAGTCAATTGCCAGGCAGAGTGCAATGACTAAAAAAGTTTTCTTCATAATTATATTTTTTGGAGTGATGTAAAATAAACAAGAATTCCACAAAGCGTTTAATATCGTTTGTTCCGCCGGAAAAGAGAGTATCCCGGTTTAATTTCACACAACGATCGGTACAGAGCGGCGACACAACGGCAATTACGGCTGGTTATCTGGCCCTATGACCTATGTTACTGTATGGTAAAGATTGATGCATTACAGGAGTTATCTTTGACGCCATGAAAGTGCAACACTGGACATATCAATTGAAATTCCGCCATCCTTTTACCATTTCAAAAGGAACAAAAACACATCAGCCAACCTTTATTGTTGAACTGGAACATATGGGCATCAAAAGTTATGGGGAAGCCCCGGCCATTGCATACTATAATATTCCCGTAGAAAAAATGGCCGAAGACCTGGAAGCCAAAAAGACCTTTGTCGAGAAATTCGCTTTTACCGAACCGGAGCGTTACTGGCATTATCTCCATCATTTATTCCCTAAAAATAATTTTTTGGTTTGTGCGCTTGATATTGCGGCCTGGGATATGTTCGGCAAACTGAAAAGAAAAAAATTGTACGAACTCTGGAACGGCGATATTTCTGCCAATGCTATTTGCGATTATACTATTGGTATCGATAGCATCGATAAAATGGTAGCCAAGATGAAAGAAAAACCCTGGCCCATTTATAAAATAAAGGTCGGTACGGCCGATGATATTGCGATCGTAAAAGCATTGAGAGAAAATACGGACTCGGTATTGAGAGTAGATGCAAATGCCGCATGGGATCTTGAAACGGCATTAAAACTTATTCCCCAGTTAAAAGAATTAGGAGTAGAACTGGTTGAACAACCATTGGCCAAAGAGAATTGGGATGGAATGAAAATGCTGTTCAAAGAGTCGTCACTTCCTTTATATGCAGATGAATCCTGTGTATTTGAACAGGATGTTGAAAAATGCAAGGATCATTTTCATGGTATCAATATCAAACTCACCAAATGCAGCGGTATTACTCCTGCCCGTAGAATGATCGCAAAAGCACGGGAACTTGACCTGAAGATCATGGTGGGATGTATGAATGAATCAACGATCGGTTCGGCCGCTATTGCACACCTTCTTCCTTTTATTGATCATGTAGATATGGACGGCCCATTGCTGCTCGAAGAAGATCTTGCCACAGGTATAGAATATAATTATGGCAAGGTCAGTGTTTCTGATAAACCGGGGTTGGGAATAGAATACACCGGGTTATTTCAGAAGTGAAGCAGAAGGCATTTTACCACCACTTGTCACGCAAATGCAGGATAGCCGGGTGAAAAATAACTATCTTTAAACTGTAATGGTAAGGCTCCTGGGAATACTGCTATTTTTTCTCTGGCTCAATCCCTTATTGGGCCAGGTAACACCCCCTGCAATGGAATGGCAAAAAAGCCTGGGTGGTTCTAAGAAAGACGCCGGGAATGATATTCAATTCACATCAGATGGCGGCTTTATCGTACTAGGCACTACTCTTTCCGGTGATGCTGACGCCCAGACAATTCCTCTTCATGGAGGTGAAGAAGTTTTTATTTTAAAATTTGATGCCGCCCGTGAGATGGAATGGAGAAAAAGATTAGGCGGTACTGCTTCTGATTATGGAATAAAAATAAAAGAACTGGCGGGCGGCGGCTATATTGTATTAGGGGAAACAACATCGCCCAACAACGGTGATGTTTCGGGTGTTCATGGAAATCCCGTTGTTTCAGTTCCTGCCGATTTATGGATAGTACGATTGGATGCCGGCGGTAATATTCTCTGGCAAAAATGCCTTGGGGGAACCGGTGTTGAGCAGGCTGGTTCTATTGATATGACTTCTTCCGGGGGATTCATTATATCCGGGAATACAACTTCTACCAATGGCGATGTCAGCGGCAATCATGGAAGCGGAGATGCATGGGTAGTTGAAATAAACGCCACGGGGAATATTCTCTGGCAAAAATGTTATGGTGGTACAGCTTATGAGGGAGTGGCACTCATAAAAAGTTTACCGGCGGGCGGCTATGTTTTCACTGCAGCCACACGATCTGTGAACGGAGATGTAACACCTAATAATCCTGAAGATATATGGGTCGTAAGGATCGATGCAACAGGAAATATTCTCTGGCAACAATGTTATGGCGGCTCCGATCCTGAAACACCCGGAAATATTGTTGCCCTAAATGACGGGTTTGTAGTGGGAGGAACAACAGCTTCTTCCGACTGGTCGATCAACAACCTGGGAAAAACCGATGGATGGATATTCAAAACCGATCTCAGCGGTAACCTGCTTTGGCAGGAAACGGTTGGAGGCATGGGAGATGATCGTGTCAATGATATCATTCCTGCGGCCGATGGAGGTTTTTTTATGACCGGCGGCACTTATACCGCTCATTGTTTTAATAATGGCCTGGAAGATTATTGGCTGGTAAAAACAGACAGGGATGGAAAATTCAAATGGGAAAAACTCCAGGGTGGTACGAAAGAAGATTATATCAGCGCCATAACACAGGCATCCAATGGTTCTTTATATGTAACAGGAGCGTCGATGTCAGACGACCGGGATATTATCGGTCATCATAATTCAAGTAACCCGCTGTTCATTCCGATGGAGGATATGTGGACCCTCATATTTTCATTTACTGATAATGATATGACTTCTTCCGTAACCATCACTTCGTCGATAGATATTATTTGTGAAGGCAAACCTGTTACATTCAAAGCACATCCCGTAAATGCGGGGAACAGCCCGGCCTTTTTCTGGTATGTGAATGGTATCGAGCAACCGGATTACGATGAAGTGTTCACTACAACCACATTGCAGGATGGCGATAAGGTCTGGTGTAAAATGATCAGCCAGCAACCCTGTATGGCTGACCAGGAAGTACTGTCGAACCAGATCACCATACGCTGGTATCCTAATGGCAGGGCATCGGGATTTCTTCCTCCGCAAATAACAAAATGTGTAAACCTTTATGAAACGATAACTCCGGCAAGACCATTTTCAGCTTATTTATGGAGTACCGGTGCTACTACACCCACAATAAGAGTGGTCAATCCCGGTCTTTACTGGCTTGAAGTAACAGATGAAACAGGTTGCTCTGGCAGGGAAAATGTATGGGTAGCGAACAGGAGTTGTATGAATGCCGTATATCTTCCTTCGGCATTTACTCCGAATAATGACGGGCTGAACGATGTCTTCAAGCCACTTGTTGATGGTCATTTGACACAATATAAGTTTACAGTGTATGACCGCAATGGACAGGTCGTTTTCCAATCAACTGATCCGGGTAAAGGCTGGACCGGAATAAAAAATGGCATTCCTTATAATACCGGCGTCTTTGTCTGGATCTGTACTTACCAATTAGCCGGTGGAGAAGCTAAAACAGAGAAAGGTACCGTTGCATTGATACGATGAACGCAGGTTATCGAAATAAAAAAAGACCCCGTTATTAACAGGGTCTTTTTATTGGAATGATTTATTTAAATCATTCATAACAGAAGAACAGATGAACAAGGAATGGATGAATTAAGAAGTTCTTCACCTTCATCATTCCTAATTCCTTGTTCATCTGTTCTACATTCTACCAGATCCTTACTCTCAAACTATCGGCACGATACATTTTATCTCCTGGTTTTACATCGAAAGTGGTATAGAATTCATCCACGTCAACAAAAGGTCCGTTCACCCTGTATTTGGCAGGTGAATGAACATCGGTACGTAAGCGATCTCTCAATTGTTCATCGCGGATATGTCCTAACCAGCCCAATGCATATCCAAGAAAATAACGTTGCATAGGAGAGAGGCTGGCTGTTTTTTCTCCTTTTTTATATTGCTCTGTTTTCTTGAAAGCATCTATTCCTAAAAGAATACCACCGAGATCAGCAATATTCTCACCTGTTGTTGCCCGGCCATTGATATGAACACCCTGTAAAGGTTCATAGTCATCAAACTGCTTGATGATAACATCAGCTCTTTTTTTGAATTCCTCGTTATCCTTCGGAGCCCACCAGCCCGACAGGTTTCCTTTTGCATCATATAATCTTCCTTCATCATCGAATCCATGAGTGATCTCATGACCGATCGTGGAAGCGCCGGCATAACCATATACAGTTGCATCATCCAATTCTTCATCCCGATAACCCGGTACAGTGAAGATACCGGCTGGTAACACGATCTCATTATTAGAGGAATTGTAATACGCATTATACGTTTGCGGGAACATGTTCCATTCGTCGCGGTCAACAGGTTTGCCCAATTTATTAGTGTAATAATTGCTCCACCATGTATTCGTGCTCACCATATTTTGAAAATAACTTTCACGGCCTACTTCCATTGTACTGAAATCTTTCCATTTATCAGGATAACCTACTTTCTTCTTCATTGCAGCGAGTTTGGCAAATGCTTTTGTTTTTGTACTGTCACTCATCCAGTCGAGGCGTTGTATCCTTTCTTTCAAAGCAGCCCTGATATCTTCTACCATATTCTCATAACGTTTCTTCGCTGTTTCATTGAAGAATTCTTTTACATATAATTGTCCCATCATTTCACCCATTACATTTTCGGTAGACTGAATAGAACGTTTCCAGCGGGGTTGCCTTTCTCTTGCGCCGGTTAACAAGCGACTAAAATTGAAGGCTGCTCTTCCAAACGTATCCGGTAAAGCCGCAGCAAAATCGCTGAACAGGTTGAACTTTACATAACTCTTCCAATCGCTGAGAGGAACTGTTTTCAATGTATTATCCAACGCAGTGAAAAATTCAGGCTGACCTACGATCACCGAATCGATCGCTTTTATACCGGTAACCGAAAGAAAATTATTCCAATCGATATTGGGATTATTCTTACCAAGATCGGCGATCGCTACTTTATTATAATTGGCATTAGGATCACGCAGGTCTTCGAGTTTGCGGCTTGCCTGCGCCAATTTCGTTTCAAGCGCTAATATCTTATTCGCAGCAGCGACGGCGGCTTCCGGAGTTTCACCTGCCAACGTCAACATCGTTGTGATATATTCGACATATTTTTTCCGGATATTGACGCTTTCCGGATCTTTCAGAAAATAATACTCACGGTCGCCAAGGCCAATACCTCCCTGGCCTAATCTGTAAGACATTGCCTCACTGTTCTTGTCGTCCTGCGTTATATAATCACTGAAAAGTGTGGAAGACCCGATCTTTTTTAATTCCGCAACTGTTGCAACCAATGACTTTGCATCGCTGATCGCATTCACTTTATCCAGCCATGGTTGCAAAGGCTTTATACCATCTGCTTCTATTTTAGCACTATCCATCGCCATCGTCCAGTAATCCCCGATCTTTTGTTCAACGCTTCCTTTAGCAGCATTCGATGCAGCGGCTTTTTCTGCGATCTCACGAAGACGTTTATTATTCTCCTCTATTACCAGGTGCCCGATCGTCCAGGATCCGTACGCAGCAGGGATCGGGTTACTGTCGATCCAGCGACCGTTAGCATACAAAAAGAAATCTTCACCGGGACTTACCGTCGTATCGATATTGTCAGCAAGTACATCGGAACCTTTCGAACCGGATTTTGATCTCGTTTTGCTGTCGCTGCAGGAAATAGCCAGTAGGGTGATGGTAATTACGAGGGCAGAAAAAAATGAACGCATATTGATTTTGTTTAAGTTTTAAAAGTAAGTAAATCGGGTTGCCGTATAAAAAATAAATGACAAACGGGACAACGTTTAAGAGGTTCAAAAGGTTTAAGAAGTTTAAAAGGTTAGTTCACTAACCTCTTAAACCTTTGAACTTCTTAAACTTTTTAAACCTTATATAGTACCTAACTTTGCGGCAATGGCCTATAAAAATCAGCAGCAATTCATTGAAGCATTGGAACAAGCCGGTGAACTGATCCGTATCAAAGCATATGTTGATCCTGTGCTTGAAATGGCGGAGATCACCGATCGGATGAGTAAAGAACCCGGCGGAGGTAAAGCATTATTGTTTGAAAATACCGGTTATGGTTTCCCGGTATTAATGAATGCATACGGAAGTGATAAAAGAATGTGCATGGCGCTCGGGGTAAGTCATCTCGACGATGTTGCAAAAGAGATAGAAAGTCTTTTTAAATTATTAGCAACTCCAAAAGAAAGTATCCTTGATAAATTGAAAATGCTTCCCAAACTCAGCCGCTTTGCCAGTTGGATGCCAAAAGTAAAAAAGGGAAGAGGCGCCTGCCAGGAGATCATAATGAAAGAACCCGATATCACTAAACTTCCTGTTATTACCTGCTGGCCAAAAGACGGCGGCCCTTTTGTTACATTGCCGATCATTCATACCAAAGATCCCAATACGAATTCCCGGAATGTTGGAATGTATCGCATGCAGGTATTCGGCCCCACACTGACCGGCATGCATTGGCATAAGCATAAAGTTTCGGCCAAACATTTTTCGGAATATAAAAAATTGAATAAAAGAATGCCTGTTGCGGTTGCATTGGGCGGCGATCCTGTTTATGCGTATTCTGCTACGGCTCCCTTACCGGAAAATGTGGATGAATACATGCTGGCCGGTTTTTTACGAAAGAAAAAAGTGGAGTTGGTAAAATGTATCTCGCAGCCCGATGTTGAAGTTCCGGCCGATGCCGATTTTATTATTGAAGGTTATGTTGATCCCAATGATGAAATGATATGGGAAGGACCTTTTGGCGATCATACCGGTTATTATTCATTGCCGGATTGGTATCCCCGTTTTCATATCACGGCGATCACGCATAAAAAAAATGCTGTTTACCCGGCCACGATCGTTGGTATTCCGCCACAGGAAGATGCCTGGTTGGGAAAAGCAACGGAGACGAATATTTTTAGCGCCGATAAAAATGACGATGGTACCGGAGATCATTGACATGGATATGCCCGTGGAAGGGGTGTTCCATAATCTTGTTATCACTAAAATAAAAAAAGATTATGCCGGGCAGGGACAAAAAGTAATGAATGCAATGTGGGGAGCCGGGCAGATGATGTTCAATAAAATATTGGTATTGACAGCCTCCCCAAACTCCTCCGAAGGAGGGGCTTTCGGCGAGTCATTTAAGATCAATGATTATTTAAAGCTTGCACAGGATGTTTTTAAAAATTTAAACCCGGCTACGGATATTTATTTTTCTACCGGCCCGATGGATGTGCTGGATCATAGTTGCAGCAAATTAGGTTTTGGCGGAAAAATGTGTATTGATGGAACTTTCAAGTTTGATGAAGAGCTTGATGATAATTATCAATGTTCAATGCTCAAGGCTCCATTTCCAACTGATGCCATTACCTCAAAATTTTCAGAGATAAAAGCAATAAATGCATCACTGCTGAAAAAAGATATTTCATGTATCATCATTTCGGTTCAAAAGAACCGGAAAGGTCATATCAAAGAATTGCATGAACAAATTTGCGCATTGAAGGAAACAGCAGGAGTGAAGATGATCTTATATGTCGAGCATACGGTTGATGCCAACGATCTTCCAATAGCTCTCTGGCGTTTCTGTAATAACCTCGATCCCAAAAGAGATCATTATTTATCAAGAATCAAGAATCAAGAATCCAGCATCTATACTGCCTGCATGGGTTTTGACGGAACCCGGAAAACAAAAGAGCTTGATGATTTTCACCGCGACTGGCCGAATATCATTGTTGCCGATGATAAAACAATAAAGGCTGTTAATGAAAAATGGAATGAGTTAGGAATCGGTAAATTTATTCCTTCGCCTTCATTAAAATTTAAGGAACAGTTGTATGGTAATGAAGCAATGGTGAAATAATGCTAAAGGTTAAATTCTAAATGTAAAACAAGAAGTGTCTAAGCCATTAAAGCATTTAGAATCTAACATTTAAAATAAAAAAATGAATTCCAGGATCAACATACTCATGACTGGCGGCGGCGCCCCCGGTGCAGCGGGCATTTTAAAATGTTTGCAACAGGAAAAAACATTTCATATAACTATTGCCGATGCCAATCCCAATGCAGTGGGCCGTTATATGGGGTTTTATTTTGAAACCATTCCTTTTGCCGGCGATCCTTTATTCGCCGGCGCCTTACTTTCTTTATGCAAAAAGAAAAATAGCAATGTCATTCTTCCGCTGGTGACAAAAGAACTGATCCCCTTATCGCTTTATCAAAAAGATATTGAAACTGCAGGAATTAAAATACCATTATCGCCAACTGCCTCTTTGGAAATTGCGAATAACAAAAGCTTGCTTTATCAATTCCTCCAATGGCGAAGCATTCCTGTTCCGGATTTCAGGATCGTAGAAACAGTTGACCAATTTAAAACAGCAGTGGAGGAGTTAGGCTATCCTTCCAAACCCGTTTGTTTCAAACCATCGGTATCCAATGGCAGCCGTGGTTTCCGTATCATCAGCGAACAAATGAATGAACTGGATCTTTTATTCAATCATAAACCAACTTCAACCTATATCAGTTTGAATGATGCGATGCGCATTCTTTCATCCGGTGTGTTTCCTGAATTATTGGTCAGCGAATATTTACCCGGCGAAGAATATTCGGTTGATTGTCTCGCCGATCATGGCGAAAGTGTATTGATAGTCCCGAGATCAAGAATAAGAATGATCAATGGCATCAGTGTGGAAGGCGAATTTATCAAAGAAGAAAATATCACCGGTTATTGCCGGCAGATCATAAAAGAATTGCAATTGCATGGTAATATCGGTATACAGGTAAAAAGATCTTCCGTCAACCAATTTTTAATTTTGGAGATCAATCCACGGGTGCAGGGAACTATAGCAGCAGGTTTGGGCGCCGGCATCAACCTGCCTGTTTTGGCGATCAAACAGGAAATGGGTCTGCCAATTTCGCCAGCCGAACTGAATGTAAAATGGGGAACGAAATTTACCCGGTTCTGGAATGAAGTATTTTACTGACACAAAGGCGCATATTATTATTTGGAGAGTTGTTTGCAGTGCAACCTCATTAAACCAGCGATCATCTTTCGTTAACTTGCAATAAAATTTACCGGATGAAACGAATCAGTACTGTTATGCTAGTGAGCCTTCTTTCCGTCGCCGCATTTAGCCAGGATAAAAAAGAGAATAATACGTTGTTGTGGAAGATCAGCGGGAACGGTTTGGAAAAACCTTCTTACCTCTTTGGCACCATTCATATGCTTTGTTCCGATGATGCTTTATTAAGTAAGAATATGAAAAAAGTGATCAGCGAATGCGATGAAGTATATTTTGAAGTGGATATGGATAATTTTTTCGAGATGATGGGCGCTATGGGAAAAATGAAAATGATTGGCGATACAACATTAAAAGACCTGTTAAGCGAAGAAGATTATAAAAAAGTGAAAAAGTATTTTGAAGAAAAAGGTTCGATGCTGCCATTCTCTATGCTGGAAACATTCAAGCCAATGCTGGCTGCTTCTACGCTGGAACAGGGAAACATGCCCTGCGAAAGCACCGCTATGATGGAACAGGTGATCATGGAAGAGGCAAAACAAAGCGATAAAAAAATAAACGGGTTGGAAACGATGGCTTACCAGGCCGGTGTACTGGACAGCATTCCTTATAAACTGCAGGCACAGCAATTGGTTCAATATATCGACAGTGCTGTAACCGGTAAAAATGATAATGAACAATTGGTCCAAATGTTCAAGGCATACAAAAACCAGGACCTGCAGCAACTCGAAGCTTTAATGGTAGAAACGGATGCAGGTATGTCGAGCTTTATTGATATCATGTTGTATCACCGCAACCAGAACTGGGTTAAAAAACTAAAGGACCTGTTACCAAAAAAATCATTGCTCATTGCAGTAGGAGCGGGGCATTTACCGGGGGAAAAAGGAGTGATCAATTTATTGCGGAAAGAAGGTTATAAAGTAACGCCGGTGGAAAATAAGGTGACGAAGTTTAAAGAGATATGATAAACCATTGCGGATCACATTACACTGGTTGTAAATTAGCTGCAACTAAAACGGGTAGATGGAAGCTAATAACAATTCGTTTTGAATTGAGGTGAATAGCAGACAAATACTTTAAAGGAATAGAAATTGAATTTAACAACTTGTTAAGTTCAATTGTAATTAAAAGATTTGGAGTGGGACCTAAAAGTATGTTGGAGAATTTGAGAAAAAGAAAGGCAAAATCAAGCACCTGATTTTGCCTGCGAAACACAAACAAGTATCGTGAATAATAAGATCTTAATATGGATACTTTCTCTTGGATTATTGTCCTGCCTGGATAAAACTAAAATTGACAATAAAGATTTCCTTAATAAGAATAGCTACTACATATTCTTAAATCTAACTGACAGTACTGTTGCATGGGAAGGAACAGGCTTTTTCATGAATGTTGAGAAACGGGCATATTTTATTACAGCAAAACACCTCCTGTTTCCTTATAACGATTCATGTAACGATATGTCAGGTTTGCATCATATAAAAATCATGATCCCAAGCACGAAAAAGAAAAACATGCTTAACCCGATTGACTTAGGCCAGGATGAGGTACGGTCTAAGATAATTTGTCCGAAAAACGAAAATTTTGTCGCAATAGAAATCGATTCCACTTATTTAAAAGATCGCCAGAATATCAATTTTATAGGTACTGCATATTATTCAGATTCAATACAAATTGATTCGGCAAGTATATTTGGTTTTCCGAGGTTAAAAGATCGCAGGCTTGCCAACTATATATTTTCAGGGGGTATCCAAATTCTTTCATCAAACTCAGAAATAAGTTTAGATGAAAAAAATTATTCTGCATCCAAGACGTACAAAATCAAATTACCGGATATGCAAATTGACACATTAGTTGATTTTTCCGGATCACCTGTTTATGTCAGGGACAAACTATCGGGTAATTGGCTACTTCTTGGATGTTGTAACTCAAATGGGATCAATTCCAAATATTTAAGTGTAACTAAGCAAAGTATTATCTTTTCAACGATCAGGAATTACACTAAAAAACTATGAACAGTTCATTGCGATCCCATACAGGCAGCAAGGCTAGTTATGCAGCCTTGGTTTGCATATTGAAAGTTTTCATTAGATGCTGCAATACATTTTTTTCGCATAGAACCATTAAATATATAATAAATGTTACAATGAACTAACTCTGCGCCATGTGATCCATAGGCGATTGTCATGCACAATGTGAACCCTACTATACACTCTACCGGCCCATTACCAACTTCTTCAGGGGCCAATCGTGAATAGACCAGGGCATTGGATTCTAAATACCATAGACTAATAAGTTGTGACGGTGATATTGAATCAACCGGGCCATATTGATATTTACCCATGCTATCGAATATTGAATAAGCTGTGTCAAATTTATGAGCAAATAATTCAACATCTTTTACATCTAAAGAGAATTCAGATGCTACATAGGCAATGCTACTGTCGCAGAAAGCAGCGATAAAATCGTCAAGCCGTTGCTGGTTAAGGGTAATTAATCCGTCAAGATAATCATAGGCTAGTTGTAAACTGTCATGGAATGCTTTTGTAAGTGCCACAAAATCTTCCGTAAAAACTCCAGGTGGTCCATTAACAACATAAATTGAATCATTCTTAGTTACATAAATCGGAGCAGCATGAGTTATGCTTACTCCCACAACCGTAATAGGGCTGGTATCAAAAAAAGTATCCGCCGTTTCGTTGGATAAATTGCCCGAACTGACTGTAACTGCGTAAGATTGTATAATACTCGGGGAATTATTATCAAAGATGTAACCCTTTACTGTTACGTCTTCATTATATGTTTGATCTAATGTCACCCTAACTCCATAGTAATAATGGAGGCCCGATTGAGGATTTTTTGGGAAAACCGAAACAGTACCAATACCCAAATTCAAGCTAGATTGTGAATAGCTGTTTGAATATCCAACAATCAACGCTAAAGTCAATAGACTCAGTGATTTTGTGTATCTCATATGCAGGTTGCGTTTGTTTTGCGAAAAAATAATGTTGATCCGAATAGTATTTGTTTCTAAGCTCAGGAGTTAACGAGCCAAAATTTAATATTTTGCCGCAGATGGGGAACATTGGCAATAAGGTTAATGGTCTACTAAATTTATGAAAAATTAAAAAGGTACTCAAATTTTTGTATACAGTAGCGAGCTGGATTTGAATTTGTCAAGCTACTCTCCACTTTTGTAGCATCAGGAAGTGAATTTAGGTATCGAGCAAACCATGTCAATACTATAATAAAAAATCTAAAAGGAAGTGCAAAAATGATACATTCCCTTTTATAATCCTTTGATTCTTTTGTTTAAAAGTTTTAAGTTTCATTTCCGAAAAAACAAAATAGCAACCCAGCCGGGATTTTTTTTATCTTTAATACCACAATCATTTGCAATGAAAAAAGCCATCTGCTTCCTGCTATTTTCCATTCTGACCATTGCGGCAGCCAATGCAAAAGGAAATTTTCGCAAGCCTGAGCCCAGCGCTTCTTTTGATTCTATCTGGGTTGATTATGGCGTTACCGAAGAGGGTAAATTAGGAATGAAAGTACACCTGAAATTCACTGCCTATGGCATGAAAAACCTGGATGCTTACCTGGCCATCTATTTTACTTATAACGATGATATCTCCGGTGTATTGAAGGATAAGAACAACAAATTCGTCAGCACAGCCGGCGATGTGGCTTTATACCGCAATATTAAACCCGGATTTGATCCTGCTGTATATGATGATCTCAGCACTTTTATGCCTTACAGTGAATTGGATCTTGAACCCGGCAATTATGATCTTACCATGGATATCAAACTGATCCATAAAGCGGGCGGCGAAATTGCCAAACTAACCTATTACGATTTTGAATACAGCAAACCCGGAAGCCCGGCCGATGTAGAATCAGCAACAAAAGTGGAAGTAGTTTTTGAAGACCTGTGGGTTGATTATGATGTTACGGAAAATGGGAAAAAAGGAATGAAGATCCATGTAAAATTCACCGCCAGTAATATGAAAGGAATTGATGCCTATGTTGCTGTTTATTTCGAAAAAAAGAATGGTGAATCGATTGAGGGCATTAGTAAAGAATACCGGAGCAAGAACGGGCAACTGGCCGTTTATAAAAGTATCAAACCGCAATATGCCGAAGCTGTTTATAAAGACCTGGTCTTATTCATGCCATACAGTGAAATCAATATCAGCAAAGGAAAACATGATCTGAAACTGGATGCCAATATTATCCTCGAGAATGGAGATATGGTCAAACATCTGAAGGACCATGAGTTCTGGTATTCTAAATAATTAAGAATTAGTAATTAAAAATTAATAATTGCTTCTCTTCTGATAATCATTCCTGTGATTATAATGCAGCAAATTATTAATCATTAATTTTTAATTATTCATTTCTTCTGATCAGAATTGTTCCAGCATGGAGAACATAAAGTCTCCTTCAATTTTTGCATTGGCATCGCTGTCACTTCCGTGAACAGCATTTTCTCCTACTGATGCAGCATATAGTTTCCTGATAGTATTGGCTTCGGCTTTAGCAGGATCAGTAGCGCCGATCAGTTTGCGGAAATCTTCAACGGCATTTTCTTTTTCAAGAATAGCCGCAATGATCGGTCCTTCGCACATGAAATCTACCAGGTCCTTAAAAAAGGGTCTCTCTTTATGAATAGCATAGAACTCCCCGGCTTTTTCAGGTGTCAGCTTTGTCATTTTTAAAGCTTTGATATTATAACCTTCCTGGAGGATCCTGTCAAGAATAGCGCCGGCATGTCCATTTTTGAAAGCATCCGGTTTGATCATGGTGAATGTACGATTACTCATAGTTACGTTTGTTTTTTATACTTGCTTTTGGGCCGCGAAGATAAGGATATGATGTTTAAGGTTTCAAGTTTATCGTTCCAGGTTATCGTGCTAACGAAAGGAGACAGCGAATAGTGGACACTCAACCTGAAACGATAAACCCAAAACAAGAAACTTTTTCAATACCTTCGCAGCCGTTTTATGAAACCCATACAGGAACTTTATCCATTATTGACAACGCCCCGAAAAGTGGTGATCACAACACATCAAAAACCCGATGCTGATGCGATGGGCTCATCGCTTGGATTAAAACATTTTTTAGTACAACTCGGTCACAGCGTTACTGTTATTTCACCTACTAATTGGGCCGGATGGGTAAACTGGATGCCCGGCGTGAAAGAAGTGATGGATTATGAAATGGATAAACCCAAAGCTGAAAAAGTGATGGACGAGGCCGAATGGCTGTTTTGTCTTGATTTCAATATTTTCCATCGTACCAAAACAATGACGGAAAAATTAAAACAGCTTACCTGTACAAAAATATTGATCGATCATCACCAGGAACCCGATGCGGCTTCATTTGATTATGGCGTTAGCGATACTTCCAAAAGTTCGACCTGTGAAATGATCTATGACCTTATCACGGGATCGGGTCATACCGATAAGATCACCCAGGAGGTTGCTGAATGTATTTATGCAGGCATTGTTGGGGATACCGGCGCTTTTCGTTTTCAATCGGCTCATGCCGGGGTGCACAAGCTCGTGTCAGACTTAAAAACAAAGGGATTGAAACATGAACCTATTCATGATAAACTCTTTGATAATTTTCTCGAGAACCGTTTGCGTTTTACCGGTCATGTTTTGCTCAATCGCATGGAAGTTCATTATGAATACAATACTGTATTGATCGCTATTCCTAAAAGCGACCTGTTGAAATTCCATATCAAAACCGGGGATACCGAAGGACTCGTTAACTTTCCGCAATCTATCCAGGGCATTAAACTGGTAGCGTTGGTGATAGACAGGGATGAAGAAAGAAAATGGAGTTTCCGGAGCAAAGGTGATTTTGACTGTAATCTTTTTGCCCGTAAATATTTTGAAGGTGGTGGTCATTTTAATGCTGCCGGTGGACGCAGCAGCGATTCATTGGAAAAAACAGTGCAGCATTTTATGAAAGCAATGAAAGAAAATACTGAACAATTACAATAATAAAATAACAGGTATATGAAATTGATCAAAAAATCAGGTTTGTTTCTCAGTTTGATAGTTCTTTTGGTTGCATGCAACAAAGTAAGCTATCGCAAAACTACCGGGGGAATGCCGTACCAGCTTTTTAAAGGCGACGGAAAAAGAAAGATCGTTGCCGGTGATATCATGAAATATCATGTCAAGTACAAGGTCGGGGATAGTGTTTGGTTCTCTTCTTTCGGAACCCCGCCGGTTTATACAAGGGCCGGGCAATCGATGCCTTATGATATTTCAGAATTATGGACATCACTTGCCGTTGGCGACAGCATCATCACTACTCAAATGCTGGATACATTTATAAAAAGATCGCCTGACCAGGTTCCGAAAGAATTTAAAAAAGGGGAGCGCTTAATAACTTATATAAAGATCCTGGATATTTTCAAGGTAGATTCAATGGTAATTGCCGATGAACAGATGGAGCAGAAAAAATTCGGGCCTGAAGAAATAGCAAGGCTGGAAAAATATCTTGCCGACAAAAAGATCACCGCACAGAAAACGCCGTCAGGTGCTTTTGTAGAAATAAAAGAACCCGGTACTGGTCCGCTTATCGATTCAGGTAAATATGTATATGTGAATTATGACGGTGTTACTATGGCCGGCAAGAAATTCGACAGCAATATGGATCCTAAGTTTGGTCATGTTATGCCTTTAACATTTGTGGTCGGTGCAGGTAAGATGGTCAAAGGTTTTGAAGAGCCTATGCGTTTTTTAAAACTGGGAGCAAAAGCAAAAGTGTATGTACCTTCTATGATCGCTTATGGCGCTAATCCCGATCCTCAATCCGGTATCAGGAGATATGAGACGCTCATATTTGATCTTTCAGTTATAGATGTAAAAGATAAAGCGCCGGCAGAAGTGCCGCCGGTCGTGGTTCCAAAAGTTGACCCCACTCAACCGAAAAACTAATCGTAAATTCAAAATAATGTTGCAACTTTGTACCCATCGAAAGATGGGTATTTTTTTGTGGCTCCGTTTTTAGTCCATTGATCCGGTTTAACCTCCGCACCATTTGAGAATAGAAGTATCCTTATCGATCTCTACTTTTTGTTTGCCCTATATTTTGATCTGTACTATATGACCAACCTGCGAACACATGGTTAGGCCATGATCAAAAATTCGTGGTAGGAAAGAGTGATCTGTGAAGGTTGCTCTTTTACTTTTTAATGACCGGGTAATTTGAAATATTAATTATGTAACCGGCTGCAGTGCTACTATCAGCTTCGTTGCGTCGCACTCTTGTACGTTCTGTTCATTTCCGGGCATTTGCGAAGAGCAATTTCTATTCATAAAACTCCTGTTATCCTGGGTTTTTATTTTAAACGCATAGGATCATAGCTTTCATAGTACACATAAGCAACCATGTGCATCTCTGTTTCATGGCTTGAAAGCAATTGCGAAAATCATTTCTTTATTACCTGGTTTATTTTTTTCGTCGCTCCGAAGGAGCAAAAGGTCGGTAGGTCCGGGTATAGGAAAGAATATATCGTACCGCAGGTACGGAACAATGATCATTGATGTTCTGCTCCTATGGAGCAAATGAACTCCCGATTATTGTTACTACCGACATGTAGCCCCTACGGGGCATTAAATCAGAACCTATTTTCTAATTACATATTTACACCTAAAGGTGGGCTGAGGACGTTTCGATTTAAAGATCTATTGATGGGCTGAGGTAAGAATCAGCAGAGTCTACAGTCTTATTTTTTATACGCTTCCACCAATTGAATGGCTTCCATTGCTTCTTTCACATCATGCACCCGCAATATCATCGCCCCATTCAATAAGCCGATCGTATTAAGAACGGTAGTGCCGTTCAATGCTTCGCCCGCTGAAATGCCCAGGGTCTTATAAACCGTTGACTTGCGGGAAATACCCAGCATAACAGGACAATCCATCATTCCGAATGAAGAAAGATGGCGAAGCAATTCTAAATTATGTGTAATGGTTTTTCCAAAACCAAAACCGGGATCGATAATAATATCTTTTATACCGGCTTTTTGTAATTCTTCTTTTTTACCGGTAAAAAAATCAAGCACTTCTTTGGTCACATCATCATAATTTGCTTCCTGCTGCATTGTTTCCGGGGTGCCCTTCATATGCATCAGTACATAGGGAACCTGTAAGGATGCGACCGTTCCGATCATCTGACCATCCATATTGCCTGCGCTGATGTCGTTGACGATACAGGCGCCGGCCGCAACAGCTTCCTTCGCTACTATTGCATGATAAGTGTCGATCGAAATAAATGCTTCCGGAAAATTTTTATGAATACTGGCCACAGGTCCGATCACTCTTTTTAGTTCATTGTCCGCATTCACTCTTTCGCTGCCGGGTCTTGTACTTTGCCCGCCGATATCAAGGATCGTTGCTCCATCTTTCAACATTTGTTCGGCCTGTCGCAGGATCGCATCATTTTCTTCAAAGCGGCTTCCCTGATAAAAGGAATCGGGAGTGATATTGATGATACCCATTACTACCGGTTTCCCGATGACCAGCGATCTTCCTTTACAATTCAGCGTAAACATTAGCCTTTGTTCGTTATTTTTGATAAAGTTAGTCCGGAAGACTGAAAGTCAGGAAGTCCGAAATAATATTCACCTGCAACAAAGACTTTCATATTGTAAACCCGTCTTTCCGACCCCGGTCTTCCGGACTTTCGGACCATCATTATACAATATGACAATCACCAATAATCAATACGACGAAGCCATCGCATCCTGCAAAGAGATCTTTTTGAAAAAAGCCAAAGACTATGGCACGGCATGGAGAGTTTTGCGAACGATCTCAATAGTTGACCAGATATTCATCAAAGCACAGCGGATACGTACGATACAGGAAAAGGGAAAACAAAAAGTAGCCGATGATATCGCCGCCGAATTCAAAGGCATTATCAATTATGCAGCGATCGGCCTGATACAATTAGAACTGCCGGCGGATGCGCCCGAAGAAATGGATGTAATTGAAGCTGCAAAATTGTATGACAAGAATGTACAGATCGCCAAAGACCTGATGAATGATAAGAACCATGACTATGGCGAAGCATGGCGCAGTATGAGCCAGGAAAGTTTTGTCGATCTTATCCTGATGAAATTGCAACGAATAAGACAGATATTGAATAATGATGGCAAAACGATCGTGAGTGAAGGAATAGACGCCAATTACCTGGATATGATCAATTATGCCGTATTTGCTTTAATCCTGATGTAAAATGAAAGCAACCGTTACCATAGCAAGAATCATTGTTGGTCTTTTATTTATTTTTTCCGGCTTGGTAAAAGCCAATGACCCGTTGGGCCTGAGTTATAAGATGCAGGAGTTCTTCGACCTCTGGCATATGAGTAAATTCAATTCATGGACATTGCTCATGTCTGTTTTGATGAATGCATTCGAGATCATTGCAGGTTTTGCATTGTTGCTGGGCTGGAGGATCAAATTATTCAGTTGGTTGTTATTATTGCTGATCATCTTCTTTACTTTCCTTACAGGCTATGCTTATTTATCCGGTAAATTCAAGAACTGCGGTTGCTTCGGCGATTGTTTGCCCATCACACCGCTGACATCTTTCCTGAAAGATCTTTTATTGCTGGCCCTGATCATTTTCCTTTTCTGGAAAAAGAATTTGATAAAGCCTTTATTCAAAGAAAGGATGAATACCATTTCGATGTTTGGCATCACTGTATTGAGTTTCGGCATCCAATGGTATGCGTTAAGTTATCTTCCTTTTGTTGATTGTTTGCCATTCAAAAAAGGAAATAATATCAATGAGAAAATAAAAATACCAACCGATGCTATTCCTGATAAAGTTGTAGTAAAGTATAGTTATTTAAAAGGCGGAACTATATTACGGTTTCCCTTAGATAGTGTTCCTGCTGATCTGAAACAAAAGGGGTTCAGCCTTATACGTGAAGAAGATGAAGAATTGACACCGGAAACCAGCAGAAGGGTGGTTGTTTATGTAAAAGGAGGTGAAAAAGTCGAGTACACGCTTGATAAACTGCCGCCTGATTATAGCGACAAAAACAAATACACGCTGGTTAAACGCTATGATGAAATTGTTGAGAAAGGGAAAAATAACGTAGCGGCTATTCATGGATTTAGCCTGTCGGGAGTAACCAATGAAGATTCAACCGGTATTGTTTTAGGTCAGCCGCATGCTGTACTGCTTTTTTGCCTTGATTTTTCTATGCCGGTTTCCAAATGGGAAGGATCATTTTCCAAACTCTATGCGGAATTAAAAGCAAAGAATATCCCTGCATACATGATCACCTCACGACCTGAACAGGCGATAGAAAAGATCAGCAAGACCACATTTGCCGATATACAAATACTTAAATGCGATATTACTGCGATACGTACTGCTGCAAGGACCAATCCTTGTATCTATTTAATAAAACAAGGAGTAATAATTGATAAGCAAAGTTTCCGGAAGCTCAATTCGATCAGGGCCGCAGTAAAAAAACTGCCATGATAAAATATATCGCCAAAAAAACAATGTATGGCCTGCTGGTATTGGTAGGCGTGGTCATACTGGTGTTTTTTCTTTTCCAGGGCATTGGCGATCCGGCAAGAATGGTAGCGGGACAATCAAGCGATTCAACCACACAATCGAATATCCGCAAAGAACTTTATTTGATCAATGAAAAAGGAGAGAAGATATCCCGCTTCAAACAATTCTTATATTATCTGAATGATGTTTCCCCAATTTGTTTTCACAGCAAAGCGGATATTGAAAAGAAAAAACTGAAAGGGATATTTATCGGTGGCAAAACAAAGCTTGGATTCAAGATACCTTATCTCCGTACTTCTTATCAAAGCAAACGATCGGTTTGGAATATACTAATGAAAGCTTTGCCCGGCACACTGATGCTGGCGATCTCCGCCATGTTCATTGCAATACTGATCGGTATCCCGCTGGGAGTAATGGCCGCTGTCAAACAAAATACCTGGCTCGATACATCCGCTGTTTTCTCAAGTATCGTGGGTATATCGGCGCCATCTTTTTTTATCGGGATCATCATGGTTTATTTATTCGGGTTTGTATTAAGCGACTGGACCGGTTTGAATATTGCTGGTAGCTGGCAGGTCGTTGATGAAGTAACGGGGCAAAAAAGATTGTCATTGCAGAATCTTATTTTGCCGGCGATAACATTAGGTATTCGTCCGCTGGCTATCATTACCCAATTGACAAGAAGCGCTATGCTTGATGTATTGGACCAGGATTATATCCGCACCGCTTATGCAAAAGGATTAAGTAAAAGAACCGTTATCTGGAAACATGGTTTGCGAAATGCATTGAATCCTGTTATCACTGCCGTTACCGGTTGGTTTGCAGAATTACTGGCCGGAGCATTTTTTGTTGAATATATTTTCGGCTGGCAGGGAATAGGAAAAGTGACGGTCGATGCTTTGGAGAAACTGGATTATCCGGTTGTGATGGGAGCGGTGTTGGTCTCAGCAACTTTTTTTATCCTGATAAATATTCTCGCTGATATTTTATATGGGGTGGTCGATCCGAGAGTGAGAGTTGGATAAGTTGAATGAGTTTAACGTTTAAAGTTTATCGTTTAACGATCCTCAATTTAAAGCGTCTTTATGTTATTCAACGTATCGTGTAATAGCACGAAACTTTAAACGATAAACCAGAAACCTTAAACTACTGTACAATTACTTCATTCACTACTTTCTGCTTCATCGCTTCATTCACTCTTTGTTTTATTTTCTCTTTCTGGTAAATGAGTTCATTCTTTAACGGGCCAACAGCAGTCGTGATGATCAGTTTATCACCGATGATCTGGAGCTTATCGGTATAGCGGGCAATGGTTTTCCCCATGATTTCTTCCCAGATATCTTCTATCTGCAGTGCCTGTATGCCGCCTTTGATCCGGCTGCCTTTCAGGAATTCCTGCATCGCTTCGCTGATAGAATATTGTCCCATGGAGTAAAGATACTTAAAAAGAAAAAAATATTTTGCAATATGCTTGAATAACAACTAAAAACTAATAGATAATAACTAAAAGTTTTAAGACCCTGATTGAACAAAGGTCATTCATTACTGTAAAGAACTATTAGTTTTTAATTATTAGTTATTATCTCATAATGAGATCAATTGATAGCTAACTTCCAGCTCTTCCAAATGCCGGGTCAGTCTTTCTTCATTTGTATCGGTGATAAAAACCTGGCCATCATTTTCAACACATACTTTATTCAAGAGGTTACTGATCCTGTCTTCATCCAGTTTTTCAAATACATCATCCAGCAGCAGGAGAGGAGGAAAGTTCTTTTCTTTTTTCAATACTTCCATTTCGGCCAGTTTCAGGGCAAAGAGTAAACTCTTTCTTTGTCCCTGCGAAGCAATGGTCTTAAAATCTTTTTCAGACAATTGTATCTCTATATCATCACGATGAATGCCGGCAGTTGTACGCTGTGCCAGCATGTCTTTATTGCGGCTTATGTTCAGTAATTCTTCCAGCGAAGCCTGCAACATTTCACTTTCATAAAAAAGATTAACGTCTTCCGGGTTATTGGCAATATCATTATACAAATGCTTTACCAGCGGAAGAAATGATATAAAAAATTCTTTACGTTTATCAAAAATAAAATCTCCCGCAGGGATCAATTGCTGATCCAGTACTTCCAGCAAAGCAAGATCCTTTGTTCTTGTTTCGGCAAATGACTTGAGTAAAGAATTCCGTTGCACCAGTATTTTCTGGTAAGTGATAAGATGTTGCAGGTATTCTGCATCGAGTTGCGAAAGCAATGCATCGGTAAATGATCTTCGTTCACGGCTGTCGCCGGTGATCAGTAGTGCATCGTCCGGGGCAATGACAACGCAGGGATAGCGGCCAATATGCCGGGAAAATCTATCATACGCATCATCATTCACCGAAAATTCTTTTCTGCCAGTTTCTCTTAAGATACAAACAGCTTTTTCAGGTTTATCATTTAGCAAAAGATCGCCTTCGATCCTGAAACCGCTATTTCCCTGTTGAACATTATTACTGTCGAGCCGGGTAAAATAGCTCCGGGTAAAACAGAGATAATGGATCGCATCCAGGAGGTTGGTCTTGCCCGCTCCATTTTTACCGCAAATGCCGATGATGCGTTCGGTAAAATCAAAAGAACGGTTGCTGTAGTTTTTGAATTGGGTGAGTGATATGTGTTGCAGGGTAAGCATCTTTTAAAAAGGCACAAGGTACAAGGAACAAGGCACAAGTCGTGCTGACCGATAAACCCTAAAGAATTTCGGAATTCCTGCAGCGATGCATCGGGAAAAAAATCAAACATTTTGACAGCATTGAACAAGTAGTGCAACTCATTCAAAGGACTTCTTTGTTGCGTCGCCTATTCACTCTGAAGTTCCCTGATCATTTTAAGACTTTCAGATGCATACGACTTGTTCCTTGTTCCTTGTACCTTGTGCCTTAATTATGTATTCCAAAGAAGAAATATCAAAACTAAAAAGCCAATTCTGGACAAGCTTTGGACAATACATGAAACCTGTACCGGGAGCATCAGGTCTGCCTGTTAACTGGATCAATTATCAAACCGGTATCCGCAATATTCATTTTAGAATGGATGCAGATAATACTAAAGCTGTTATTGCTATTGAGATCTCGCATCCCGGGGAAGAAGAAAGACTACTTTATTATAATAAATTTTTATCCCTTAAAAATTTATTGACCCCGACAACGAAGATCAACTGGCAATGGGATGAAAGATTTCAGGCCGATCATACCGTCATCAGCCGTATATCGCAGCAACTGGATAATGTAAACGTATTGGATCGTTCCGACTGGCCGTCCATTATTTCGTTCTTCAAGACCCGCATCATTGCGCTTGATGAATTTTGGGATCTGGTGAAAGAGGGGTTTGAATCGTAATGGCAGCGTGCAAGTTATTTCACGCAGCGAACGCAGCGGTGCGGTGACGCAACGAAGAAGTTTTTTGAACGATTGTTGCGCCGCTGCTCCTTTGCGCCCGCTGCGGGAAATTGTATTGTTGCAACCGGCATTGTAAAAAAGTAATAAGCAAGCCTGAATTTCGACACTTTCAGTTTTGCAAAGGAGCAATTCTATTACGTATATTTATGTGTTGTGTACAATTGAGTTTTTGAGCATAAATTAAACAAGAAATATAATGGGACAAGGACAACCTTATTATTGTAAAGCATACCTCCTGGAACATCTGAGAAAATTTCCAGGGTGGAAGGAAAAGGGAGAAAATATTGAGAAGCGTTCAAAATTTGTCGATAGGGAATGGGTATATGTGGATTATACAGAAGTCGAGGACGTAATTCTTTTCCTTTACTCCAATTATTATGTGTGCGACACTATGTATAATGATGAAGCGTGTATTGTATTCAATGATGTTACCCCCGAATGGATAGAATTCTGTAAGAATGATCTTGGGTTTGTTATTCCGGAACGTAATTAAAGGGGTGGATAGTTTCGGAAAGCCATGACGCAGGCTGTAAAAATTTAATACAACCGATAATTATGAGACATTTCTTTTTCATGATCTCACTTTTCCTGAGCTTTTCTGCTTCAAGCCAGGACGATGTAGTTCTAAAAGGACAAAAATTGCCTGATTTCACAATTACGACTGATACAGGCATCGTAAAATCATCTGATTTAAACGGTAAGATCATTCTCATCAATTTTTTTGCAACCTGGTGTGTGCCTTGCATACAGGAACTACCTGCTTTACAAAAAGAGGTTTGGGAAAAATATAAGAACAACCCGGATTTCTCACTTTTGGTAATTGGCCGGGAACACTCGGCTGAAGAAGTGAATAATTTCAAAATTAAAAAGAAACTGGAATTGCCAATGTACCCGGATAAGGACAAATCGATCTATCTCCGTTTTGCAACCAGGTATATCCCCAGGAACTATCTAATAAATTCCAAAGGTGAGATCGTATATACTTCAATGGGGTATGATCCAAAAGAGTTCAAAGAGATGCTTAAAATGTTACGCTCGTTATTAGACTAACAAATATTCCCGCAGGCCAATGCCCTGGTATTGACATCCGGTATGACAGCATCCTGATCCCTTGAAACAAAAGTTTTTTTATTTTAAAAGGGAGATGAAATAATGCGAGAGGATGCCTGATCCTGGCTTTGCGTGATAAATGGGAAATTCCCGATCGAACCGGCTAACGGCCAGAATCCGGCATCCGGCACCCTTTGCCCTTCAAAATCATCGTTTTAAATTTGATTTTTTCCCTTATTTTTGCGTCCCGTAAAAACGGGATTTACAGCACAAAATTTTTAGCCGGTGGCTACCAAATTTTCGAAAGAAACATACCTCTACTGGTACGAATTAATGCAGCTCATCCGCCAGTTTGAACTGATGGCGGAGGAAAAATATAAAATGGAGGGTAAGATCCGTGGTTTCTTTCATGCCTATATAGGACAGGAAGCTATTGCCGCCGGATGTATGACCGCGACAAGACCTGAAGATCTTTTTATTACTGCTTACCGCGATCATGGCCTGGCAATTGCCAAAGGCGTTTCGGTTGACAGTTGTATGGCCGAATTATATGGCAAAGCAACGGGTTGTGCAAAAGGAAAGGGTGGCAGTATGCACTTCTTTGGCAAGGATGTGAATTTTTATGGAGGTCACGGTATCGTGGGTGCGCAAATTGGTACCGGCGCTGGTTTGGCTTTTGCTGAACAGTATCGCGGTACTGATAATGTGGTTCTTTGTTTTTTTGGCGATGGCGCCGCAAGACAAGGCATGTTGCATGAAACTTTCAACCTGGCTATGCTCTGGAAATTGCCGGTGATCTTTATTTGCGAGAATAACAATTATGCGATGGGTACTTCGGTTGAACGTACTTCTAACGTAATCGATATCTATAAACTGGCTGATGGCTACGATATGCCTGCCGATACGATCGATGGCATGACGCCTGAATCCGTACACGAAGGCGTAAGCAGGGCGGTAAAAAGAGCAAGAGAAAAAGGCGGCCCGACATTATTGGAAATAAAAACATATCGTTACAAAGGACATTCGATCAGCGATCCGCAAAAGTACCGTACGAAGGAAGAAGTGGACGAATACAAAGGCAAGGACCCGATAGAAATGGCATTCAAAACAATTGCAGCGAGCAAATTTGCTTCGCAGGAAGAAATGGAGGCGATCAATAAAAGAGTGGATGATATTGTAACAGGCTCGGTGAAGTTTGCCGAAGAAAGCCCATGGCCGGATGACAGTGAAGTATTGAAAGATGTATATGTTGACCCCGATTATCCTTTTATTGTTGACTAATAAAACACTAATAAAAGAGGAGATTGCTTCGGCTTCGCCTCGCAAATAAAATCAATTATGGCAGACAAGAAACAAGTGCAGGATATGGACGGCAACGAAAAAATGATCGCACAGGCAAAAGATTTTTGGACAAAATACAGCAAGCAGATCCTGATCGCATGTACGGTCATCATTGTGGCTATTGGCGGTTATTATATTTACCAGAGTTTTTTCAAAAGTCCTAAAGAAGCTAAAGCTGCGGAGGCAATGTTCAAAGCAGAAGAGTATTACCGTATGGATTCAGTAAATCTGGCATTGAATGGCGATGGCCAGAATCCCGGTTTCCTGAGGATCATTAGCCAATATGGCGGTACCGATGCAGCTAAACTTGCGCATTTTTATGCAGGCAGTTGCTATATCAAGATCAATGATAATAACAAGGCTGTTACTCACCTGAAGAAAGCGAATACAAGTTCAAAGCCGTTGCAGGCAAGAGTGTATAAGTTGTTGGGTGATGCTTATGGCGATCTTGGAAAAAACGCAGATGCATTAGAATATTATAAAAAAGCAGCCCGTCATTTCGAGAATGACCAGGTTGGTTCTGCCGAAGCGCTTTTTATGGCCGCTTATCTCGATCATAAAGTGATGAACAATACAAAAGAGGCGATCACATTATATACAGAAATGAAAAAGAAATTCCCTGAAGCAAGATTGAGCGGGGAAACGGCTTCCGATATTGCAGACAAATACCTGGCCCAGTTGGGTGTTTATTCAGTAACTGAATAAGATTTTTGTCGTTGAAAAAAAATTGCAGGCATTCTGAAAAGGATGCCTGTTTGTTTTAGAAAAACTATTTTCGGGGAATAAAACACATAGATACATAAGATACACCAGGAACTACACACATAGAAAACACCCTATGTGAACCTATGTTCTATGTGGAAAAAAAGTCGAAATTATTTTTATTGATAATAATAAAAAAAGAATTGAAGGTCCAGCTATTCATACCGTGTTTTGTTGATCAGTTGTTCCCCGAAACGGGTTTCAATATGATCAAAGTATTGGAGAAAGCCGGATGCACTGTTGGTTATAATACTGCACAGACCTGTTGCGGCCAGCCGGCTTTCAATGCAGGTTTTTGGGATGAAGCCAAATCGGTTTGCAGCAAATTCATCAATGATTTTAAAGGCGCAGATGTTATTGTTGCTCCCAGCGCCAGTTGTGTGGGCTTTGTAAGAAATTATTATAGCAAGCTGTTTGAAAATTCTTCTCTTCATAATGAAGTAAAAGATCTTGGTAAAAGAATATTTGAATTCTCTGAATTCCTGATCCAAATTTTAAAGATCGATAATGTAGGAGCAGTGCTGAATGGCAAGGCAACCTATCATGATTCCTGCGCCGGGCTGCGAGAATGTAAAATAAAAACGGAGCCAAGAAGATTATTATCGCAGGTAAAAGGTCTTCAGTTGGCAGAAATGAATGATGTAGAGACCTGTTGCGGTTTCGGTGGCACTTTCGCTGTAAAATTCGAAGCCATTTCAGTAGCGATGGGAGAGCAGAAAGTAGAAAATGCATTGGCGACCGGCGCCAATTATCTTATTTCCACCGATCATTCCTGCCTGATGCATTTGCAGGGATATATCAAACACAAGGGATATGATTTGAAGACGATGCATTTGGCGGATGTGCTGGCTAGCGGGTATTAATGCCCCTGTCCCCTAAAGGGGACTTAGATCGAAAAATCTTTTTTTTAAACGACCTTACTCCTTCCCTTTAGGGAAGGTGAATTAAGTTCATTATTTGCTATAAAGAATTTGGGAAGGGCATCCTACAACCCCGTAAAATAATCATACCCCTTCACATCCGCCCAGTAATCAGGTGTACGTTTATTATCAAAATACATATAGCCGATACGTTTCAGGCTTTTTACTCCATATTTTACAGGAATGATCAAGCGCAATGGATAACCCTGGTTCACCGGTAATGGTTGCCCGTTCAATTCATAACAAAGTATTGTTTGCGGATGCAATGCACTCGGCATATCGATACCGACATAATATTCTTTATCCGGCGTAGCGAGTCCCAGATATTTCATCGCCGATTCATTATCCAGGTGATACGCTTTTATAAAGTCGGAGAATTTTACACCGCCCCAGTGAGTGATCTGGCTCCAGCCTTCAATACATTTAAAATTAAAAGCAAATTCGATCTTCGGTAATTTCTTTATATCATCCAGTTTTATTTTTAATGTATCGCCGTTGGATCTTATCACATTCATCGCCCAGTTGGAGTCCAATGCCGATCTTAATCCAAGGTTTCCATTCACTCTTGCCGGGTTTACTGCTTTTGATCTTGGATATGTTTTTGCCAAATGTTTATTTGACAATAGCCCGCTAAAAATATTTTCATTAAGGTTCAGCATCTTCCTTAATGGCGCACTTGTTTTACCGGCATTGGATGGCTGATGCCTCAGCCATTTCCATCCCCAGAAAGCAGCGCCGGCAAAAACAAAAAAGAAAAAGAAAGAGACAACCGTTTTCTTGAGGATAAGCTGATCGGTATCCAGTTTTTTATTGCTGGTGAAAATGGTTTTGAAAAATTTTGCCATAGTAATTTTTTTAAGATACATGTAGCGGGAATATGAAGTTCACGCAATCCCGATAACTATCGGGACAAAGAAGCGGCGGCCCTACGTTGCATTCGCTGTGTGAAAAGATCATAATTGCCTTATTTTTTAGGTTCCTCCGCAACCGTTTCGTCCTTTGTTTTCTTTACTTCAAACCCGGTTACCATTGCCCGGAAATTATTCCAGCCTGCACGGATCACCTGGAAAATATGAATGAGAAAGAATAAAACATAACCGATCGTCAATGCAAAATGTATGATGCGGGTCATTTTATATCCACCGAAGATCCAGCAGAGCCATTCCAATTGAACCGGTTTATAGATCGCAAGACCCGTCAATATCGAACCAATACCCATTATGATGATCGATGTATAAGCTATACGCTGTGCATCGTTATATTTCCCTTTGATCGGTGGAGCTGTTTTGCGGATATGCAGGTCATGCAATAAAACCTGCCATGATCTTTTGAAAGATCCTTTTACCGGGACAAGATCCCGCCATTCGCCCGAAAAAATTGTATAAAGAATATATATGATGCCATTCAGAAAGAATAACCACATAAAAAGAAAATGATAAGCCATTCCTTCCGAGAGACGATGATCTATTTTAAAAGTGTTATAAAAAGATTGCGGAAAGAATTTTATCAGTGTCCTGTCGCCAAAACCGATCTTATAAACATCATTCGCCCAGTAGATCAGCAGGCCGCTCCAGATCATAATGCCGAGCACCGGGAAATTGATCCAATGATTCCAGCGGGTAGCCAGCGGATGTTTTTTGACGATCTCTTTCATGAACGATAACTGGTTTTGATAATTGAAAGTTACAAAATGCGTCTGACCGCTTGCAATATGTTTATGAACTTATGACTTTGAAAGCGGTCTGACGCATAAAAAACTCCGGCTTCATTGCTGAATGCCGGAGCTGTTAAGGATAGATCGACACACTTTTTTATTTTGGAAGAACTACATGATCGATAACATGGATCACACCATTGCTCTGGTATACATTGCTGATAGTGATCTCTGCCATTCCGCCGTTCTCGTCTTTCAGCCAGTATTTGCCTTTATTCTTCGAGATCCACAGTTTGCCGCCGGCAACGGTTGTTAATTCTGCAGTACCATCACCTTTTTTGATCCACTCGTTCAATTCTTTTGTACCTAAACGACCAGCGACAACATGATAGGTAAGGATTCCGGTCAATTTGCTTTTGTTCTCTGGTTTCAGCAAGGTTTCGACTGTTCCTTTAGGAAGCATATCAAATGCTGCATTGGTAGGAGCAAATACGGTGAAAGGTCCTGCGCCCTGCAAAGTTTCTACTAAGCCGGCTGCTTTTACCGCAGCTACCAGGGTAGTATGATCTTTAGAGTTCACAGCATTCTCTACAATGTTTTTTGAAGGATACATTGGTGCGCCGCCAACTTCCACTGTTTTTTCATCCATTTGAGCAAAGGATACATTGAAGGCAAGAGCTGCAACGAGCATCAATCCGATTGATTTAAGTGATTTCATGGTTTCTTTCCGAAGGAACCCCTTCGGGGGATTTTATTTTTTGATGTTGATTGAAATGAACAATAACAGATACGTCACATGAAAAACTTCCGGATTTAAAAAAAGAAAGAATATATTTTTCAACTTACCTGTAAATTTGAAATCTGCAATCAAACTTTCATCGTATGGCATACTGGCTTGTAAAATCGGAACCCTCTACTTATAGTTGGGATGATCTTGTAAAAGAAAAACAAACGGCATGGACCGGCGTTCGCAATTATGCGGCACGTCTTCATCTGAATACGATGAAAAAAGGGGACGAGGTTTTCTTTTATCACAGCAATGAAGGAACCGATATCGTTGGTATTGCCAAAGTGGTAAAAGAAGCTTACCAGGATCCGACCACACCGGAAGATCGCTGGGTAGCGGTAGACCTTAAACCCGTTAAGAAATTAAAAAATCCTGTTACACTCGAAACGATCAAGAAAGATAAACGGCTTGCTGCAATGGCATTGGTTCGTCTTGGTCGTTTGTCTTGCCAGCCGGTTACGGATGCGGAGTGGAAGATAGTGATGGAGTTGGCAGGGGAGAAGTGATGTAATATCTCACGCAACGAACGCAACGGAGCGGCGACGCAACGGGTCTCAAACTGATTTGCAATTCCCCTTCCTCCGTTTTTTGCAGGATAATGTCAGCTACTGCTTCAATACTCTTAATCTTACTTGTTTTTCGTTGCGTCGCCGCTCCGTTGCGTTCGCTGCGGGAAACAAAACTTACCGCCATCACAAGAGTAAAAAACATTTTTTAAACGCTTTTATCGTCTCCCTTTATTCTACTGTTTGTTCTTTTGTCAAAAAAAAATGTTGACAGAGAATGAAATATCGACAATGGCCCTTGACATTTGTTTTAAAATCCACAGGTTATTTGGGCCGGGATTATTCGAATCTGTTTACGAAGAAATTTTTTGTTATGAATGGAGTAAAACCGGCATTGCATATAAAAAACAGCAAGCGATTCCCCTCATCTATGAAAACATAAGAATGGAAGTAGGATTCAGGGCTGATATTATTTTGAACGACAAAGTAATTATAGAAATAAAAAGCATTGAAGCATTAGCCGATATACATTATAAACAAGTTCTTACTTATCTTAAACTGACCAACATCAAACTTGGACTGCTGATCAATTTTAATACCCCATTACTTAAAAACGGAATAAGACGAATTGCAAATAAGCTGTGATCCGCAGCTTCACAGCTCCGTGCGACCGCCGCGGGAAACATAGCACCTGCTTGCACAACACATACAAGATTGCTTTTAACAATTCACAAGGGTTACTTTCTTGTAGTTGAAAGAATCAATATCCGATTCTCTTTTAACCTTATAAAAAAGTATAGCCATGAACAAACTATTCATCGGGCTGCTTATTGTTGCAGCCGGAGCAGGAGTTTTCTTTTTTCTCCGTAAAAAAAAGAATACCACAACAGCCAATGCGATCAACAAAGAATGGATCATCGGTAAATGGAAAGCCGGCGCCGGCAATGATCCTGTTTTCAGCCAGTACAGTTATGATTTCCTGGAAGACGGAAACATTGTAAGGTCTCTCAACGATTCTGCCAAAGCAGACACATCCCGTTATGAATGGAACAAGAACAATGAACTGGTTTGGTCGCAATGGACTCCTGCGGAGAAAGAAACAACCGTTGATTCAATCGGAAAAGTATTTACTGTTGTAAAACTGACGCAGGAAAGTTTGCAAATGTTATCGAAAGACAGTGCAAGTATTTTGTTTCTTAAAACAAGATAATAGAAAAGAGCACAAAGAAGACCTTATAAACTTTGTGCTCCTTTTTATGAAAAAAAATGAATTCTGCATCTCATAAACCTAATCACTAAAATTTACAGTCATGAAAATCAAGATCGCTGTGATGGCAATGGCCATGCTATGCTTCGCTGTGTCCTGCGAAACAGGAAGATCCTCTTCAAAAGGCAAACAATCTCAGGATGTAACATTGTCCAAACTAAAAGAACCCAACCAGCCCGGACCTCCGGCACCAACTACAACAGAGCATACTCCTCTTGTTGTGGTTGCAGACAAGGGAAATGCGACAGTAGAACCAACACAGGGAGAATTGGAGGAAAAAAAGATCGCTGAAAAAGATGAATATTTCAATACCGAAGACTACGACAACATTGTTGAAAATAAATTTCTCGCCGCCACACAAAATCCTCTTTCCACTTTTTCTATCGATGTGGACGAAGCGGCTTACAGCAATGTAAGACGTTATCTTGAGAATGGTTCTTTGCCGCCGGCAGGAGCCGTGCGCATAGAAGAAATGATCAACTACTTCGATTACAATTATACAAAACCGGTGAATGATGTACCCTTCACCGTTACTACTGAAATTGCTGATTGCCCCTGGAGCCCGCAACATAAATTAATACATATCGGTTTACAGGGAAAAGAAATACCCGTTGAAAATCTTCCTTCTTCCAACATGGTTTTCTTAGTAGATGTTTCCGGCTCAATGGCTGAAGCGAATAAATTACCGCTCGTTCAGGCATCGATGAAAATGCTGGTTGACCAGTTAAGGGAAAAAGATAAAGTAGCTATCGTTGTGTATGCAGGCAATGCGGGATTGGTATTGCCATCAACAAACGGCACCAATAAAATAAAGATCAAAGAAGCGATCGATAATTTACAGGCAGGTGGTTCAACAGCGGGTGGAGAAGGAATTAAACTGGCTTATAAAGTTGCAAAGGAAAATTTTATTAAAGAAGGTAATAACCGTATCATACTGGCAACAGACGGCGACTTCAATGTTGGCGTTAGCAGCGATGACGACCTGGTCCGTATGATCGAACAGGAAAGAAAAAGCGGCATATTTCTTTCTGTACTGGGTTATGGAATGGGAAACTACAAAGACAATAAGATGCAGCAACTGGCTGATAAAGGAAATGGCAATCATTCTTATATCGACAATATCAATGAAGCAAAAAAAGTATTGGTCAATGAGTTTGGAAGTACCTTGTTCACCATTGCAAAAGATGTAAAGATCCAGATCGAATTCAATCCCGCTAAAGTACAGGCTTACCGCCTGGTGGGTTATGAGAACAGGATGCTGGCTGCAGAAGATTTTAACGATGATAATAAAGATGCCGGTGAACTGGGAAGTGGTCATACCGTAACAGCATTGTATGAAGTGATACCGGTGGGAGTGAAGGATGATTTCAGTAAGTCCGTTGATGCATTAAAATATCAAAGCAATGACAGGAAAGTAAACGACAATTCGGATGAGTTGATGACCATCAAACTCCGTTATAAAAAACCCGATGGAGATATTAGCAAACTCATTACGCATGAGGTTATCGATAATAATTCCGAACGTTCGGAGACATCGGACAATTTCCGTTTCTCGGCAGCGGTAGCAGAGTTTGGATTATTGCTGCGCAATTCAGAATACAAACAGAAAGCTAATTATGAACAAGTGATAAGCCTGGCAAAAAGTGCACAAGGTGCAGATAAAAATGGCTACCGGGCAGAATTCATTGGTCTTGTTCGTTCGGCAACCTTGTTGCTGGCGAGGAATTAATTAGAAAAGGCACACGGAACAAGGCACAAGGTACAAGTCCGAACCCGATCGAAACAGCTATTAAATAATAGACCACTCTTGTACCTTGTTCCGTGTGCCTTGTGCCTTAAATTTGAGTATGGCTAAAAAGAAACTCGTCATACTCACCGGCGCCGGTATCAGCGCAGAAAGTGGTTTAAGAACTTTTCGCGACAGCGATGGTTTATGGGAAGGATATAATGTTACTGATGTTGCTACACCACGGGCCTGGAGAAAAGATCCGCAGTTGGTCCTTAACTTTTATAATGAACGAAGAAAAAATGTAGCGGATGCAAAACCCAATGCAGCACATTTTGGTTTGGCAGAACTGGAAAATGATTTTGAAGTAACCATCATTACACAAAATATAGACGACCTGCATGAAAGAGCCGGCTCAACCAATATCATTCACCTGCATGGAGAAATTTTTAAAATGCGAAGCGAATGGGATGAAACACTGATCAAAGAAATAAAAGGGGATATTAAGATAGGTGACCTTGCCGAAGACGGCGCACAACTCCGCCCGCATATTGTTTGGTTCGAAGAACCGGTTCCTAAAATTGAAGAAGCTGCGTTGGTGGCAAACAACGCCGATATTTTTGTTGTGGTAGGAACTTCGCTGGTAGTATATCCCGCTGCAGGGCTGGTGAATTATGTAGAAGCGACAACACCCAAATACATCATCGATAAAAAAGTGCCTTACACATCTTTCCTGCAGAATTTGACAGCGATCGAAAAACCGGCCACAGAAGGAGTGAAGGAACTGATCATGCTATTAAAGAAAATGGAAAGTCAAAAGTAAAAAGTCAAAAATCAAAAAGACTCCATATTGGCAGGGTCTGCTTTGAATTTTGACTTTTTAATTTTTACTTATCTGCTATCAACCAAAGTAACTATCTCATTGAATTTTACATGATGCTGCTCCAGTTCTTTCAACACCGGCAAATAAATATCTTTATGAGTGGGAATATGAAGACCCGATAGTTTGATCTTATTATTTAGAATAAGTTTGGCTGCGATACCCAATGGCAATCCAACAGTTTTAGCCATTGCTGTCCGTAAGTTATTTTCACCTTTTACTATTAGTGAACTTCTAACCTCTGACTTCTGGCCGCTGACCTCGTACACGATCTCATGCAGCATTACGATCATGTCTTTATCATAAGGACGAAGACCGAGTTTTTTCTCCACAGCGAATTGTAAGATATCCGCCGGGCTGCAAAAGCCTTTATTCACCAGGGTATCTTTATCATCCAGTCCAAGAAAGAAAAGTTGTTTCAATGTAAGATTGGCCTGGTGCATTTTATGCGCAACATAAGCTGCCGCTTTATTCTTTACATCGTCTATTTCTACTTCCTGTAAATTTCCTTTATCGTCAGCGGCGATAAAGGAATGCGGCATTTCTTTGCCTTCTTTATTCGCTTCGCCTTCGGCTTCCACCAGTTTCATCAGGTTTTCCAGCATGTCCCTGGTCTCGGCAAATCGTTCCGTTAATTTTTGATTCAACCATTCGCCAAAACCATTGTTATCCATATGTTCTTTGAAAGCCTCGTAAAGTGTTTTACCATCCGTATCATATTGTTTGGTTTCTTCGGTCAGTTTCAGATCGATCACATTTTTCCAGCCATACATAAAATCGGGATGACGCAATGTTGTCCGGATAAATGTATTGGCATCCTGCAATCCATACAATGAAGTATAGCTTAATGAATCCCTGTTGGGATACCAGCTATAAGGACCAAGATCCGGAATATCGACTACCCGGTCAGGCGTAAATAATTCTTTATGAACCAGGCGTTGCTCTTCCCCGTTCTCTATATAATGTGCCCCGGCTTTTCCGGCCATGATGATGTTGCGTGGATTCCAGCTTATCTTATAATGCCAGGGATTATCATCGCTTTCGGGAGCTACCAAACCACCACAATGAGATCTGAAGGATGTAATATGCCCGCCTTTTGCCCGTATCTCATCGATCAGTTTCATAGCACTCATATGATCGATGCCCGGATCAAGTCCCATTTCGCAGAGAAAAAGGACTTTATTCTTTTCAATATCGGGCTGCAATTTCTTTATATCATCATCTACATAAGAAGCCGTAAGAAGATGTTTGGAAAAACGGGCACAATCCCTGGCTACTTCAATATGCAATGAAGGAGGCAGCAATGAAATAACGATATCTGCTTCTTTGATGTTCTTTGCTCTTTCATCAAGGTCATTCTTTATATCAAATGAAAGGGCAACAGCTCTTGGCGAAGGGCCTATTTTTGATTGGGCGGTTTCGAGATCGGCATCCACTACAACCAGTTCCCAGTTCTCATTAATTGCATTCCCGATCAGGTAATCTATCAGGATAGTTGCAGATTTGCCGGCGCCAAAAAGCAGGATGGTCTTCATGGGATAAAAATGAACTAAAATTATACTAAGAGTAAATGTAAAAAAAAGTAATAGAAAAAAGAATACCTGTTGGTAATAAAAATCCGAGAATTCGTATATATACTGCTATGCTGCCTGTTTCAAGCTTTCAAGCCTTAACGATATAGTTTCATTCTTCCCCAAGTATTGTTGTCATCGCAGGGGGTTTCCAAATTAATAACCGGAAGAAAAATGAACTTATCGGTAATTTTTTGAGATTTTGGCAATGAAAAAAATTGAATGACATAATCTTCACTTAGAGATACTTTCTCTGCTCTGCCATTCTTTTCAAGCGAAAAAGAAAAAGGAACAATTACCCAAGTGTTTCTCTCGATTTTGCTTAAAAGACTATCCGCATTATATAAAATTTCTTTTATCCAATTTGTCAGTTCATAATGAGTTCCTTTTATGACTGATATTTCTTGAAAGGATTTAAAATTATCAATTTTAAATTTTGCATACGTAAAACCCATTATTCCCAAAGTATCAAGCCTTCCCCTATAGTTTTTTATAAATTTCTGCAAGAAATAAGTTTGAAATTCATCGGTTTGCTGTTTTGTCAATTTCAGATCGCTTTGTGAAAAACAAATGCAACTGTAAAATGTAAAGAGTAATAAAAATATAACTTTCATGTGTTAGTGTTGGAGAAAGGTCCATGCGGATAATTATTGTATTGCCAGTCATTTCTCCATTTAAGAACTGTATCTGCACCTGTGATCTTTACTACCAGCTCTGAATTTACATACTGTTCATTTTCCCGAACAAATGGAATGACTATAATTTGATCCGGGTTCTCACTATTATTTTTTGAGTCGGGTGGTAATATATGCAGTATAGCCTTATCCCAGTAAGGATAGCCAACTTTGCTAACAATACTCCCGACGAAATGACCAGATCTATTGTGGTGTTGCATCCTGGAAAGAATGCTGTTTACTAGAGGGTTCTCCGGTAAATGTTCGCCAAAGAATTTCTTTTCAATACTACTTTGCTCGTCCAATTTTTGAACTAACTGGTCTGTTTTTTTACACGAATTGAGAGAAAAAATAATGGCAGAGAATCCACCTAAAAAGATACTGTAAATGAGAGCTTGTGATTTTTTCATAAGCTGAAGGCCTAAAGTGTAAATCTACTGTTTATTAATAGAATTTCTAAATGGAATATCTTAAAAATAGCTTTAAAAAAACACCCTTATTTGTCAGGTTTTCAAGGGGCAAAAAGGTAGATTTGCAATCCCTGAAAACAGGTCATTTTCAAAGACTGTTCAGACGGGATAAAATAACTAAAGAAGAAGGAAAAACCTGAATGGAAGATAATTTTGAACCCCAGTCAACAAGCGACAGCAACCGGATAATTCCCGTCAACATCGAGGAGCAAATGAAGACCGCTTACATTGATTATTCAATGTCGGTGATCGTAGGCCGGGCCTTACCGGATGTGCGTGATGGATTAAAACCTGTTCATCGCCGCATTTTATTTGCGATGAGTGAACTGGGAATACATTACAATAAACCTTTTAAAAAATCGGCCCGTATAGTCGGGGAAGTGTTGGGTAAATATCACCCGCATGGCGATACTGCTGTATATGATGCCATGGTTCGTATGGCCCAGGAATGGAATATGCGTTATCCATTGATCGATCACCAGGGAAACTTTGGTAACCAGGATGGCGATGGCCCGGCAGCAATGCGATATACAGAAGCAAGACTTGAAAGATCTGCCGAACATATGCTGGATGATATCGATAAGGATACGGTAGACTTCCAGCCCAATTTTGATGATTCAGAAAGAGAACCTACTATTCTTCCTGCAAGGATCCCCCAATTACTGATCAATGGCTCAAGTGGTATTGCTGTTGGTATGGCGACCAATATGATGCCGCATAATCTGACGGAAGTGATCGATGGTTGTATCGCTTATATCGATAAAAGGGATATTACGATCGAAGAGCTGATGCAATATGTAAAAGCCCCGGATTTTCCAACCGGTGGTATCATTTACGGAATGGAAGGTGTAAAAGCTGCCATGCATTTCGGAAGAGGCAGGGTAGTAGTAAGAGGTAAACTGACCGTAGAAGCAAAACCAAGCGGCAGGGAACAGATCATCATTACAGAAGTTCCTTACCAGGTGAACAGGGATGCATTGACCAACCGCATCGGTGAATTAGTGAATGAAAAGATCATTGAAGGCATTTCACATGTCAATAATGAATCGAATAATAAAGAAGGTACAAGGGTAGTAGTAGATCTGAAAAAAGATGCTATTGCCAATGTTATCGTTAACCAGTTGTACAAACTTACCGACCTGCAAACTTCTTACGGTATCAATAATGTTGCGATCGTAAAAGGCAGGCCCCGGACATTGAATTTAAAAGACCTGATCAGCGAATTCATCGAATTCAGGCATGATGTGGTAGTAAGAAGAACACAGTTTGAATTAAGAGAAGCGGAAAAAAGAGCTCATATCCTCAAAGGTTATCTTATTGCACTCGATCATTTGGACGAAGTGATCGCATTGATCCGCAGTTCCGCTACTCCCGATGTTGCCAAAGAAAAATTGATCAGTGCCGGCTGGGGATTGGATGACATACAAGCCAAAGCGATCCTTGAATTGAGATTGCAAAGGCTGACAGGAATGGAAAGAGAAAAGATCAAAGAAGAATTTGATGAACTGATGAAACTGATCGCTCATTTGAATGAATTATTGTCGAATGAAGGCATGCGTTTCGATCTTATCAAAACAGAATTACTCGAGATAAAAGATAAATTCGGTGACGAACGCAAAACGGAGATCACTTACCTGGATGATGAAGTAAAGATCAAAGACCTCATCAAAGAAGAAGATGTGGTGATCACCATTTCACATTTGGGTTATATCAAACGGACACCGGCCGATGAATACCGTTCGCAGCGCCGGGGAGGAAGAGGAGTGATCGGTGGAAAAACAAGGGATGAGGATTATATCGAGCATCTTTTTGTAGCATCAACGCATCATACCATGCTTTTCTTTACCGAAAAAGGAAGGGTGTACTGGATGAATATCTGGGAGATCCCGGAAGGAGAGAAGACCGGCAAAGGAAGAGCTATTCAAAACCTGATACAATTGCCGCCCGATGATAAAGTAAGAGCCGTTATCGATGTAAAAGATCTGAAGGACGAAGAATTCGTCAAATCGCACAACATCGTTCTTTGCACGAAGAAAGGCATTATCAAAAAAACAGAACTGGAAGATTTCAGTCGCCCAAGGCAAACAGGTGTTAATGCAATTACAATTGTTGAAGGAGACGAATTACTGGAAGCAAAATTGACTGATGGCAGTTCTGAAATAATGATGGCCGTAAAAAGCGGAAGGGCTATTCGTTTTCCGGAGGAGAAAGTAAGGGCTACGGGCCGCGGAGCGATCGGTGTTGCAGGTATCGAAGCTGATGAACCGGGAGATGAAGTGGTAGGAATGATATGTGTAACTATTGATGAAAAAGCATCAAGGACCGTATTGGTGGTAAGTGAACAAGGTTATGGTAAAAGAACACCCGTCGATGAATATCGTTTTACGAACCGTGGCGGTAAAGGAGTAAAAACCATAAACGTAACAGAAAAAACAGGATCATTGGTAGGTATTCTTGCTGTAAGCGAGACCGAAGACCTGATGATCACTTGTAAAAGTGGTGTAACGATCCGGATGCCGGTAAGCGGTATCAGCGAACAGGGCAGGGCTACACAAGGTGTGAAATTGATAAAGCTGGATGAAGGAGATGAGATCGCCGCAATTACCAAACTGGATGACCAGCAGGGACAAAATGGAAATGGTGATAATGCGCCAGATGATAGCCAGTCCAACGGGAATACTAACGCAACCGAATCAGTTGAAAATCCATCTAACGGTGACGATCCACAATAACTAAACAGCTATTTAACAATTAATCAAGCAGTATGAAAAAAATTCTCTTAGCAGTAACTATCGGGCTGGCAGGCATGACGGCCAGCGCCCAGAATTACGAGAATATTAAGAACATCTTTATCCTTACGCAATATCAAAAAGCTAAAGACGAGCTGGATAAAGCGATGAGTAATGCAAAATTCAGCAGCAAGGCAGAGGCATACATTCTCAAAGCATCTGTGTATGGAGCTTTGGCAATGGAAGAGAACAAAAAGAATACTGCAGAAGGCGATCAGCTTACCATTGATGGCGATGCAGCTTTCAAAAAGTACAGGGAAATGGATCCTTCAATGGCATTACTGACTGATCTTGTTTACCAGAATGGCCCGGTTAATATTTATTCCAGTTATTATAGTTCGGGGTATAATGATTACACGAAGAAGAAATGGGATGATGCATATGCTAAATTGAAAAAAACAGTGGAGTATTCGGATCTGCTGATCGAAAAAAAGATATTCACTTTTCCTGTCGACACCAATGCACTGGTACTCGCAGGAATTACTGCCGAAAACAGCAGTAACAAAACCGAAGCGGTAAAATATTATACCCGTTTGGCTGATAAAAAGATCGGCGGCGAAGGATTCGAAAGCGTTTACCGTTTCCTGGTAAGTCATTATTTCCAGAAAAAAGATATTCCAAATTTTGAAAAATATAAAGCTATCGGAGGCGAGTTGTATCCTAAAAGCGAGTATTTCACTTTCGATAAAGTGGATTTCGCTGTAGGCCTGGCAACAAATTTTGACGCTAAACTAAAAGCAGTAGAAGAAGTACTGGCCACCGATCCCAATAGTTTTAAAGGCAACCAGGTAATGGGCGAGATCATTTATGATACACTGAATCCAAGGGATGAAACGGCGCCTTTGCCTTCCAATGCAGAAGAACTGGAGAAAAAAATGGTAACTGCTTTTACAAAAGCGGCTGCTGCAAAACCCGGTTATGAGAATCCTTTCATTTATATGGGAGATCATTTCATCAATAAAGCTGTAAAGGTCGATAATGAAAGAACGACGCATGCTGCCGATATGAAAGCAAGGACAAAACCCGGTCAGCCTAATTCAAAAGAAGACATTGCAAAAAGAGATGCGTTGGATAAGAAATATGGTGATGCATTAGAGATGGCAAGAGATCCATATGAAAGATCCGTACAGATCTTCCAGGCAAGAGCAGCAACACTGACACCAAAGGATAAACAACAATACAAGAAAGCGGTAAGCTATCTCGGCGATATCGCATCATTCAAAAAGATACAGGCAAAGAATAAGAAATCTCCTGATGCTGCCAAGTTTGAAGCAGAAGAGAAGAAGTGGATCGATCTGTGGGAGTCTATAAAGTAATTCAGTCGCTATTGATTGTAAGGGAAGTCACTTAGTTGTGGCTTTTTTTATCTATAACTGACTTAACACAAAGGTTAGCAATGTCTGAAATTTAATAAATATGGCTTTTTAGCACAATTTTGGAGGAGATAACCCGTTGAAAAACGTTATTTTGTCGTCAAATGTGCACAGATTTTGTACATATAATTATGTATATTTAAGGTAAGTTTGTGCTCCATGTATAATACAGAAGACGATATTACAATAACCGTTAAGCCTAAAAATCCTGACTCAAACTGGGTAACAGTCGATGAAAGAGGTAATATGATTTCTGAAGGTACAACACCGGCAGAAGCTATTGAAAAGGCAAAGAAGATAACCGATAATTTCTCTGTTATCTTTGTTCCTAAAGAAGGGAATACCTATATATTTTAATGGCTACGTGGATATATCCATTTGTTAAGATAACGGACGAAATTTACCGCCCGTGGATACCTATTCAAATTATCAATCCCAAAAACAACGAGTCCATAACAACTCTTGCTTTGCTTGATACTGGAGCCGATCATTCTGTTTTTCCAAAATTTGTAGCGGAACAAACCAAATTGGATTTGAAAAGGGATGCCTTAAGTAGCGAACAGATGCAAGGGCTTGCTGATGAAAAAATAGAAGTATGGCAGCATTTATTTAAAATAAACCTATTAGCTCCAGACCACAAAACTGTGCTTTGGAAAAGCAAAGAAATGACTATTGGGTGTGTGGGTCATGATAATATTCCTGCCATTCTTGGCTTCAGCAATTTTATGTGCCACTTTAAAATTTCATTTAACCACGCTACAAAGAAGATAATTCTTGACGACCATCCAAAGATTTGATTTCAAACTCAAATACTCTCCAATAGGAGTAACTATAATAGACCATCACGCAGTCCAAAGTTCTCACGATCGGAGGAAGCCGGGCTTTTTTGTATTAGCACACCGCTGTGCGCAATTTAACATAATGTAAATTATAAGAAAAGAATTTCTTTTTAAAACCTCCGAACCTCAGAGCGCCTTATTTATTCATACCTTCAATTACAGATGATCAGGAAAGTAAATCCGATCTGTGGCTGGAATTAAACAGCATCAACAGCCGTCTATTCCGGAAGGCTGATTTCAACTAAACCCATTTTATGAGATACTGCAGACATATTATAATTGTAACAGCATTGGGCCTTTTTATTTCCTGTGGCAACAATGAAAGAAAAACCGACGATGCCGATGTAGTAAAAAGCGCAGATTCAAATACAAGAACCGAAACAACTACAACAAATACCACCACCGGAACCGGCAATGCAGCTACCGAACCTCCACCCATAAAAAAAGCTGCCCCCAGGGCGGTGGATTCAGGGACCAATGACAAACATGCGATCCTCGCCAATATCGATCAGTATCTTATTTCAAAACCTTCTATCAGCAATGCAACATTGACCGTAGAGAATACACTGGCAGATGCTACGATCGTAAAAGCATATGCCGAAGTAAGTGTGCTGGATGCAAGCGATAAGATACTGCGTACTTCATTCCTAATTTTTGAAAATATTCAACCCGGCGATTCCAAAAGCGTAAAGATCCCGGATGTATCTAGCGGCGCAAAGATCGTCAGCCAGATCGTACGGTTAAAAAGCGATCAACTGACAAATGGTGAAACCATTCTTGTCGGCAGCCGCTACACTCCCAGGTAATGGATCTGCGGAAAACTATACTGGCCGCACATTCCAAAGCCACTTGTTCCAGGATCGTGAAATGGATCGGTCATGACCAGCATCGTTTTGATGAGCTATTCGATCTTTTTTTACACGATGAAGCATTGGTAGTACAAAGAGCTGCCTGGCCATTGAGCTTTGCAGTGATCGCTAACCCGCAATTCATCAAAAAACATTTTGGCAAACTGCTGAAGAATTTAAACAAACCCAACCTGCATGATGCGGTAAAAAGGAACACGCTGCGTTTATTGCAGGATATCGATATCCCGGAGAAATACCAGGGCGATATCATGAACCGGTGTTTTGATCATATCCTCTCCTCTTCTGAAAAACCGGCTATCAAAGCATTTTCACTGACAATACTTGAAAACCTGTCCAAACATTATCCCGAAATAAAACAGGAACTCAAAACGATCATCGAAGATCGCTGGGATATTGAATCTGCAGCGTTCCGTTCCAGAGCAAAAAAGATACGCAAAGCTTGCTAACTATTTCCTGGTAAAAGAAAGATCATTAACGGCAGCATTTATAAAAAAATAAACCCGGCCAATTGACCGGGTTGAATTATTTAATAATTATTTTATTAGGATCACTCTCTTGACATCCGGAACCTGATTGCCAGGTGAACAGCAGGATGATTCACAACAGGGAAAAATGATGCATAATAACTGGATTCAGAATTCATAATGCCGTAATACGCTCCCGATAACTTCAGACCAATTACATCAGTAAGCATATAGACTACCCCGACACCGCCGCCAAAAATAAATGCGTTGCGGTCTATTCCTGCGGGTACTTTATCGGGATCATAACCCGAAGGCGTAACAGTATAGGATTTATTTTGCGTACCGCCCGAATATCCTAATGTCAGGTTGATAAAAGGATACAAACTTGTTTCTTCTTCTTCATCCGCAAGTTTAAAGAAATAAGCCAGGTTATAACGTACGTTATAATCAATGCCCCCCTGGCCGGATACTTTTATTGTGGAAGGCGCCCCGAAATTGCTAGATGTAGTTGTGTATTCATACTTGTTTCCCGCCATCAATTCAAGGTCATACCAATGACCTATATGTTTATCGCCATTCATCTTCCCAAAAGACAGGAAGAACCCGGGCGAAGGTTTTCTTTCTCCGGATTGAAGCCGTGCACTGAGACCAATATCATAGGTCCGGCCGGATTTATTGAAGAAGCTGGCTTTTTTATACTGTGCATTTGCTGCATAGCCCGCCATTATCAAAATAATTACAATATACTTTTTCATTATGCTTTTTTATTTATTTACAAAATCTGGAAAACTAATTAATCAACTCACTCACGATTGAATCTTATCCTGTACGCAACCTGGATGATAGGATGATCACCAACCGGGTAAAATGTATCATCTGACGCTTCATTGGCAGGGATCTTTTTCAAATAATTTGCAGACACCCTTAATCCTGCACTTTCAGTCAGCATATAAACAAAACCGGCACCGCCTCCACCCACAAAAGCACCCGGCCACTGGTCCGGACTTTTTCTCACGGCATACACATCCGGGGTTGTAGTAAACTTTGGAGCATCTTCATTCGGGCTACTGAGATAACCTACCGTAAGATTGATAAACGGTAGGAATTTCACATCTTCTTCATCGTCCTTCTTAAAAAAATATACAAAATTGTAACGAAGGCTGTAATCCCATATAGTACGGCCTTTCACCCGCACGGGACGGGTAATATCGCCCGGATCGCCACCTTCGGTCGCATAATCAAATTTTGTCGGGAAATTAAATTCAAGGTCATACCAATGGCTGATATGCTTCGAAGCATTTTGCTTACCAAAAGACATGAAAATACCCGGCGCAGGTTTACGTTCCCCAAACTGCATACGGGCTTTGATCCCGATATCATAGATACGTCCGTTCTTATTGAAGAAACTGGCCTTTTTATATTGTGCATTAGCTGCAATACAACTAACAACGAAAAGCGTTACAATGGTGGTTCTTTTCACTGCGGTTAATTTTTCGGTTTTAATAAAATATACTTAAAAGAATTATTGTAAGCTGCATCGATAAAAGCCAGCATGTCGGGCCATTTATCTTTAGGCGTCAGCGGTTTTTTATAGACCTTATTTATCGTAAGTATAACCTTGCCATCTGTTTCTTCCGCCTTACAGGTGTACTGGCCTATTTCATTATCGATATTGACATTGAGTTCATTTAATCCTTCGACAACATAACCTTCGGGTATCTTAAAATTGATGCTCCAGTTCAATGACCTGCCATAGCCGACATTGATATCATACTTCCTTTCTCTTTCTTCTTTTTTGATCTGCAGTTGTGAACCAACAAGACCCGGGATATTGACAAGATATTTCTTACCGGCTTTCCGGATCATATTTTGTAATTCAAACTCCTCGGTAAAAACAAGTTTATCTTCTTTTAAAGAACGTCCATCGCTATTTATCTCGAAGTCCTTGTATTTTACTTTTTGCAGGTATTCTCTTTGCAATTCTTCTTTCACCTGTTTTTCCTTAGCCTCTTTCAATTCATCTTTATATGCTTGAATGGATTTGCTATACTCCACACGTTGCGCAGGACTCATATACGTGGTAGGCGCCGAACCATTATAATTATCGTAATCATTGATCACATAAGGCGTGAACCGCAATGTCGAACTAATATTCCTGTTCTTACTGATGCCGTTGTAAGTGCTTTTCCTGTTAACCATCATGGTCGACATGTTTTTTTCAAGCTCGGCCTCAATGACATATTTCTCTGTATTGTCGCTGAAAACAGCATCCGGCAAAGTGATCTTCCTTATCGTAACATCCGACTTCTTATCTTTCTTATCGATGATATATGCTTCCGTTCCCAGCAGGTCTTCTACAAGCTCGCCCGGGTTACTATGATCGGTATAATTATAATAGTAATCATTATTGACCCTTACAACATACCTGATCTCCTGGTCGAATAAGGCTTTGGAAAGATTTCCCGTTATATGCGAAACGGTAATTACCAGGTCTGATTTAATATCCCGCTGAAATAACATCGATCCAAAAATATAGGCCGCTGTTTTATCGCTGAGGTAATTATCGCTGTTCACTACAAGACCTCTTATCCTGTAGTAAACATTCTGAATATATTCTTTTTCACTCCACGCCTTTGCCCTCTTGCTCATATAGTCGGCCCATAAAGTAGTGATCAGTTTTTGCACCGTTCCATAACTGGGATAATAAGAATCGCCTACTTCTTCATAATCTTCCCATGCTTTTTTTGCCAGTTCTTCTTTTGTAAAACTGCTTTTGATCTCCCCTACTTCACCGATCAAAGCGCCTTTTACTTTTTCATTGTTTGCATACACCACCTGGAATTTGATCATCGGGTACACTTCAAACCTGCTGATGAAATTCACATCTTTTTCCACTCCCCTGTCCGTATCAGTAAAAACATAACGGAAGAATTCCGGATCGCTGGCTGCTTCTTTTTTAAAAGAAGGCGCCCCGTTACCGGAGGATGATTTAAAAAAAGATTTATTATCCGTTTCTATTATGATCTGGTTAAACAAAACGGGGTAAGCCTTATTACAGATCTCATATTGCGGAGAAAATTCGATATAGCCCGTACCCAATACATTCAGTTTACTTTTGGTAATAGTAACATACTCGAGTATATCGCCCGGCTCAAGATCAGGAACTGCTACTTTGAAATACCTGTTTTGCCCGCCGCTTTGCTGATCGAAAAAACTTTTAAAGAATTCAGGAACGTCCGAAACAGATTCGACGCCTACCGCTTCATTCAATGAAACTACCCGTGCCGTTTGATCAGGCTTAATGATCTTTGCACTAAAGCCATCCGTTTTATCGCTGTAACGGAAATATATTTCGGTAAATTCTTTCACCGAATTCCTGTCATTCAGTTTGATCCTGAATCTTACATTTTCAAGGAATACCAGGCTGCGTTCGCCTTTGGATAAAAAACCACTCCTCGATTTTTTATCGATCGTTACACTGCGTTTATATCCTATTACTATCGCCGATTCATTCTTGTATTTATCCGGCATGGTCGTTATATTGAATTGTGCAGTACTTTCCGACCATAACGGGGCTGCATTCGTTTCAATATTGTCGAGGAAGTCCTCATCAATGATCTCCTGTGACATGGCAGGCAGGGCCGGGCCAAGAACGAACAGGAGCAGGATCATTTTTATTTTAAGATTCTTCAGTTGCATCGAATAAATTATTTACTGCTTATACTTACCAGGTAATTATTAAACTCTTTGATCGATTCGATAAAATGGGTCCAATCAGGGAATTCAGCTTTTTTTATTACGCTGTTGGTGATCGCAAGTTCTTTCTTCAGAATAAGTTTGTTCCCCGAAATGGTATAGCTTCCTTTAAAAGTGTACCCATCATGTTTGATCTCGAGGTCTTCGGGTTTATCAATGAATTTTTTATCAGCGGGTATCGTTAACGATACTTCATCTTCAAATTTTATCACTACATCAAGGTCATAACCTCTTATACGTTTTTCATCCGGTATAAACCTGTCCAACGATTTTGGGAAAAAATCAATACCGGCATATTTGATACCGTTGATATTATTTACCGTATTGGAAAGGTCTACATCTCCTTCCACAAAAACAGGGATATCCCTGTTAGCAAGCTCGCTTGTTTTTAAATTGGCAGCCACCATGTTCGCATTGCCGAATTCCAAATAATCATTTAAGAATTCTTTCTGGGTGGTAACAGGAAGATCCTGGTACTGCTGGTGAAATTCCGTACGCTGTGTACCGGTGAGTGTTATTTTTACTTTACCGCTTAATTTTTCGCCGGCTAATACAAAATCCGCTTTTGTAAATATCTTATCCTCTCCGGCAGTAGCTACAGGCACTGTTTTGATCTCGAACTTATCGCCATTGGCGATCATTACTTCTTTGCCCTGTATCCGGAATGCATTTTCGCCGAACGGTACATATTTTTCGGTACCATCGAGGTAATAAGTTTTGCCGCTATAATTCAATACAGAGATCGCATGATTGTTAACACACAATGCCGGAAGGCTTTGAGCGTATGGAATATGGCGGGTACCTATCCAGGCAAAATGCGCATCAAAGCCGGCAAGTTTTAAGAACTCCGTTAAAAGATTGGCCATGCCTTTGCAATCGCCATATTTTTTTGCCAGCACATCCTGCGCCGAAGTAGGAATATAACCCGAGTATCCGTCTTCATAAGCTATATACCGGATATTATCCTGCACCCAATAATAAACAGCTTTGATCTTATCGGCATCGGTTGTTTTTCCTTCTGTGATCCTGGAGAGTTGTGCGCTGAGTTTGGTCTTATCATTGCCCGCCATCTGGTAAAGCCTGTTATTCCAGCTATACACATCGTCTACTTTTTCAAAACCTTTTATCGTTTCCCCTTTATTTTCAAAAGATTTTAATTGAACAACAATATGAGGATCTGTGAATGCACGTCCCAATTGCCCGAATTCCTGTTTATTGGCCTGTACATTTCTCATGATGAAAACATAATTAGTGTAATCACCTTTCTCTGTTTCTTTTATTTCTATCGAGCTATTGAAATTCATTTGTTTAAAATCCACATGCAGCCATTTCGGCACCCTGAATTCTATTATCCGCTCTTTTACCGGGTAAGAAGAATGAAAAAATAACCGGGTAAGATATTTTCCATCGGTGTAGACTTTTTTTACAGTGATCCGGGCCACTTCTCCTTTTTTAGAAAAGCGCAGCGGATAAAATTGTACACGACTATCGTCAAAGAAGATACCGTCATCGGTTACTGAGCGATCGATACCCGCTCTTTCAGAAGTGACATACTTACTGCCTGATTTAAAAGCTCTCTTGAATGCTTTTAATTCAATGAACTTATTATAATACTCCGGGAAGGTCATGCTTGCAAATCTTCGCAGGGAGAGAAATTCATACTCTGCATCTTCCTGTATCACTACCACATTATCACCAAGGATATTTTTTCCTTTATCAAACGAAAAATACTGGTACGATGAAGTACACATTACCCTGTCATCCTTATAGGTTTTAGACAGCGATTCGGCCAGGCTTACATCGGCAGTTGATTGTGCCTGCAAGCAATGGCAGGACAAAAAAAATGCAATAAGAAAATAGATATATTTCCTGTTATACATAAAATCAATAATATTTAATCCAGGGATGCCTTAACGTTGAATGGGTCCTTAAAAATGAAATTCTTCCAGAAACGCAATACCCTGAGGAATGATGGCTGATGCTAAAATAGATATTTAGCGGTAATCTTGCCAGACTGGTGGAAAATTTAATTCTTAAAGGAAAAAAATTGATTAGGAATAAGGAAAAACAGGTTAAAACACGTAAAAAAACTGATCCATCCTCTTCCCAAAAGCACTGATAGCTAACCGTTCAGCCGACAAGTATCTTCCCATCATTTTATTCGCTTTATTGTTCTTTATCTTTTTTGTGTGATTTGAATATCAGCCGCAGGTTTTGATCGTAGGTTATGTAATTATACAACCAATTGAAAAAAACAAAGAACCTGTTCTTTACACCAAGTATCAGCATCAGGTGAAGACTCATCCAGATCGTCCAGGCAAAGAAACCTCCGAAATGAAGTTTTGGTTTTGGAATATCAACGACAGCTAAATTTCTTCCCACCGTCGCCATCGAGCCTTTGTCCTTGTATTCAAATTCATACATTTTATCCGGCCTCGACTTCCGCTCTGTCATTTTAAAATTATAGGCCAGCAGGTCTGCCTGTTGCATAGCTACCGGCGCTACCTGCGGATGACCATTCGGATAGTTAGGCGTTTCCATATAGCTAAGGTCACCGATCGCATAAATGTTTTCATGACCGGCTACTTTACAATGACGGTCAGTTTTTATCCTGTTGCCCCTGGCTATTAATTCCTTGCCGATCCCAACCGGGATATTTCCTTTAATGCCGGCGGCCCATATTACATTGATCGTTTGGATAACAGTACCGTCGTTTAGCAACACATTATTGCCATCGTACTCCTTTAATAATTTTTCCGTCATCACTTTTACGCCAAGCCTTTCAAGATATTTTCTCGATTGGGCGGATGACTTTTCACTCATTGTTCCCAATGTCCTTGCTGTGCCTTCCAGCAGGTAAATATTCATTTTGGAAAAATCGAGTTCGGGATAATCTTTAGGCAATACATATTTTTTCATTTCAGCCAATGCCCCGGCCAGTTCCACTCCTGTTGGTCCGCCGCCGGCCACTACGATATTCATCATCTTTTGCAACTCATCCGGGTCGGTTATCGTTAATGCTTTTTCAAAATTCTCCAATATGCGGTAACGGAGTTGTAATGCTTCGAGGGTCGATTTCATGGGGAAAGCATTTTTTTCGATCTGTGCATTGCCGAAAAAATTGGTATCGGCGCCCATGGCCAGCACCAATGCATCATACTCTATTTCTTCGGTATCGGTAACGATCTTATTTTCTGCCGGTAATACCTGTTTTAATTCGGCCAGCCGTATCCTTACATTTTTACTTTTATGAAAAACTTTTCGCAATGGAAATGAAATATTGCTGGCATCTAATCCTGCAGTAGCGACCTGGTAAAATAAAGGTTGGAACTGGTGATAATTGAAACGATCGATCAATGTTACTTCAAACCCGGGCTTATTGTTGAGTTTGCGGGCCAGCCTGAGTCCGCCAAAGCCGGCGCCGACGATTACGACTTTCATATAACTTATTTACGACCCGAAGTTACACTATTTTCAGTATTTTTTGAAAACTTTGATCGATTATTAGTCAAGAGGAATTGAACGGGTTCATTCTTCATCCGGGTGATCAATTTATTTTAAACGAACCGACCGCTTCTTTAAATTTATTTTCCCACTTAGCAAACGATCCCTCCCCGGCGCTGCAGGTAATGACATAAGTCTTACCATTTTTAACAGCGTAATATAGCCGGGCTTCTACGGCAATATTGCCATAGCTATGTGAATAATCAATGGTCCCAAACTCAATCCCATTTATAATTTGCCGGGAAGTATTTTTCTTTTCAAAATTTTTCAGTGTTTTCATTTGTAGTAAGCTATTGGCAGCATATTCTTCCAAACTTACATTTCCAGTTGTTTCGACAACCACATTTATATTTTCCAGGAATTTATCATTTGTACCTTCTCCGGGAGAACGTAATAAAGTGAATTCATGCCCCATCATGATCTCCGTGGTCCTTGTCCATTCCTTCGGTGCAGAAATAGTGTATGCCCCGGTGTCTTTCTCACTATCTATCTGTTCCAGGGCCGGCTTATTTTCCCCGTTATCTTTTCTAAGATCATTGTTAGTTTTTTCATCCGGCTTTGATCTAGAATCCTGGCAGCTTGTTAAAAGAAAAATCGCCAGTAAGTTTAAAAGGATATTTTTCATGTTCGTTTTTTAAATGGGTTTGATCAATACAGCATCCTTACTTTGATCGTTTCTTTCACCTTTTTCAGCAATTGTAATGCATGAGAAGAAAGGGCCTTGTCCACATCCATCACTACATAACCGATCATTTCATTTGTATGCAGGTATTGACCAACGATATTGACGCCGTTCTTCGAAAGCAGCGTATTGATCTTTGACAACATTCCGCGAACATTCTTATGTATATGTAAAATGCGATGGCTGCCTGCATGCGGCGGCAATCCTAATGCAGGCACAGTATATGAACCAAAACTGTTTCCTTTTTCGAGGTAATTGAACAACTTCACACTTACATCTTCGCCGATATTCTGCTGGGCTTCTTCTGTCGAGCCGCCGATATGCGGAGTAAGTATCACATTGGAACATCCACGCAATGGTGTATCAAAATTATCGCCGTTCTTTTCGGGCTCCCACGGAAATACATCAACGGCGGCGCCACCGATATTACCTGTATCGATCGCTTTTCTCAATGCAATAAGGTCGACCACTTCTCCCCTTGCATAATTGATGAGTATGGATCCTTTTTTAAAATAACTGAGCGTTTGTTTATTGATCAGGTCATTTGTTTGTGAAGTGCCGGGAACATGTAACGATATAACATCCGACCGGCCCAACAGATCTTTTAATGTTTTTGCATCTTCTGCATTACCCAATGGAAGTTTGATCTCGGTATCATAAAAGATCACTTTCATTCCTATAGCTTCTGCTAACACACTTACCTGGCTGCCGATATTTCCATAACCGATAATGCCCAATGTCTTTCCTCTTAATTCATAACTCTCTTTGGATTCTTTCATCCATATACCTTTATGTGCAGCTATATTTTTATCGGGTATCTTTCTTATAAGCATGATGGCAGCGCCGATCACCAGTTCGGCTACCGATCTTGTATTGGAATAAGGAGCATTGAAAACAGCTACTCCATTTTTGGTAGCTGACTTTAGATCGATCTGGTTCACACCGATACAAAAACAACCGATGGCCTGCAATTTTTGCGCAGCATCCAATACTTTTTTAGTGATCTGTGTTTTGGAACGGATACCCAAAATATGAACGTCCTTTATTTCCTCTACCAGTTGTTCTTCGCTCAATGCCTTACTTATCTTCTCTACTTTTACATAGCCGTGGTTGCGAAAATTCTTTACAGCAATATCACTGATATTTTCGAGGAAAAGTATGCGGATCTTGTCTTTGGGATAACTGGTTTGGTTTGCCTTTGCCATAGTGCAAATATAGCTTGCTGCTATTAACATTTGTGGCGCAATGGGGAAAACTATCAACATGATAATCTTATCATGATAGTTTACTTTTGTTGTCATTGAAACAATACCTATTGAAAGCAACGATATACGCTTTATTACTGGTTGTTATTTTATTTTCCGGCTGTAACGATTCTGCAAGTCAAAAAGATGCGGATGACTCATTGCAATATTATCCTCCCACACCGGCTGTACTAAGCAAACAGGAATTCCGTAACTATTACCGGCAACTGAATGAATTCTTTGATACGACTCTTCTTAATACAGGATTCAACGGCGGCATTCTTATAGCCCGCAACGGCGCTGTTATTTATGAAAAGTACAAGGGATATGCTGACCTTCGGAAAAAAGACAGTCTAACAGAGAACATCCCTTTACATATTGCATCAACAACAAAAACATTTACGGCCACTGCTATTTTAAGAATGGTACAGGAAAATAAATTATCGCTGGATGATTCGTTGAATAAATTCTTTCCCGGTTTTCCTTATTCCGGCATCACCGTAAAAATGTTATTGAACCACCGGAGCGGCCTTCCCAATTATCTTTATTTTATGCCAAAAGATAAATGGGAAAAGATATCAAAGGAAATGGGCGCCAAACAATATGTTACCAATGACGATGTATTAAATTTTATGCTGACCGAAAAACCGAAGAAAAGCTTTTCAGCCAACACGAGGTTCAATTATTGTAATACGAATTATGTTTTATTAGCACTGATCATTGAAAAAATAAGCGGCCTTTCATTCCCGGAATACATGCAGCAAAAATTCTTCGGGCCTTTACAAATGCAGCACACTTATGTTTTCACGATCAAAGACACTTTGACCGCTACTCCTTCTTTTTTGAATAACGGAAATCATTGGGACAATGATTTCCTGGAAGGCACTTACGGCGATAAAAATATTTATACAACCCCAAGAGACCTGTTGAAATGGGACCAGGCGCTTTATACCGACCAGGTCATTAATGCAGCATTACTTGACTCGGCATTTACTGCTTATAGCAATGAAAGACCGGGCATTCATAATTACGGACTTGGCTGGCGCCTGCAATTATTGCCAAACAATAAAAAAGTGATCTATCATTTTGGCAAATGGCATGGATTCAATGCCGCTTTTTCAAGACTGACCGATGAAAAAGCTACGATCATCATATTGGGGAATCGTTTTACAAGAACCATTTATGGCGCAGCACATCTATGCTATGATATTTTTGGAGAGTACGATCAGCGGCGGGGTAATGATGATGAAGAAGCCGACAGTATGCCCAATAATAAAAAAGCCATCCCTAAAAAGACCTCAAAAAAGCCTTCTGCTTCTATCAGGAAAGTAACGAAAGCAAAATAGAAAGTTTCGGATATTTGCAAGGTTTTACGTTTATCGTTTAACCTTGGGTCGTTTAAAGAATAAGCCTCTCAGATCATTCACGAAACGTTAAACGATAAACCAGAAACGACAAACTAATGAAGATTCTCTCTGCTGAAGAAATACGATCATGGGATCAATATACTATCCGGTATGAACCAGTCTTGTCCATCGACCTGATGGAAAGAGCTGCCGGCAAATGTGTTGACTGGCTGGAAGAAAACGGTTATGTTGAAAATTCATTTTCCATTTTTTGCGGTAAAGGAAATAATGGCGGTGACGGGCTCGCTATTGCAAGGTTGCTGGCAATAAAAAAATATCCTGTATCTGTTCATATCCTCGAGTTTGGACATAAAGGCACAGAAGATTTTCAAACAAACCTCGCACGTCTTCACCAGTATCCCGAAGTAGATATCCGTTTTATACAAACCGAAGAAAATTTTCATCCATTAAAAAAAGACGAGATCATCATCGATGCACTTTTTGGTTCCGGGCTTAACCGTGGTATTGAAGGCGTAACTGCTGATCTTATCGAACATATCAATGCATCCGGGTCTGAAATTATTGCTGTCGATATCCCGAGCGGTTTGTTCGTTGATCGTTCCTCATTGGGAAATTCAATCATCAAAGCCCGTCATACATTAACTTTTCAAAATTATAAAGCGGCTTTCCTGTATGCAGAAAATGCGGAGTACACAGGCGACATTCATATCCTCGATATTGGTTTGCATACAGATTTTTATGCTTCAGCATATACTCCCTATGAATTGACAGATGATATGGTCATTCATTCCATTCATAAACCACGGAACCGTTTTGCACATAAAGGAAATTTTGGTCATGCTTTATTGATAGCCGGCAGTTATGGAAAGATCGGCGCTGCTGTTCTTTCTTCCAAAGCATGTTTGAGAAGCGGTGTTGGTTTGCTGACGACCCATGTTCCCAATTGCGGCTATGAAATTTTGCAAACCACGGTTCCGGAAGCCATGCTGATGACTGACGTTAATTCATCATTTATCACAAAGATCGAAGACGACCTGTTGAAATATGGATCGATCGGTATCGGCCCGGGCATTGGTACCTCATCGGAAACCAAAATGATGTTGCGGGAAGTTTTCGATACCTATCGTCATCCTGTCGTATTGGATGCGGATGCACTGAATATTATTTCAACACAAAAAGACCTGCTGAAATTAATTCCGCCGGGTTCTATTCTCAGTCCTCATCCAAAAGAATTTGAAAGATTATTCGGTTCGTCGCCAAATGATTTCGATCGTACGATGCTGGCATTACAAAAAGCAAAAGAATTCAATGTTGTTATCATTTTAAAAGGACATCATACATTGATCGCAACACCTGATGGTAAAGGTTTTTTCAATTCAACCGGTAATGCAGGTATGGCCACTGCCGGCAGCGGCGATGTACTGACGGGCATACTCACCGGTTTACTGGCACAAGGTTATAGTTCGGTTGAAACAGCTATTCTTGCTGTTTATCTTCATGGGTTGGCCGCCGATCTTGCTGCAAAAGAATTATCGATGGAAGCGATGGTGGCTACAGATATCATCTCCCATCTCGGCGCAGCGTTTCTGCAGATCGTTTGAAAAGTTTAAAAGGTTTGGGAAACCTCCTGAACTTTTCAAACTTTTAAACCTATGAAACCTTTACCCCGCTCGTCAATTATTTATTTTTTGCTTCTTAAAAATCGGTAAGTTTAATTCTATCTAAAAACTAATGCTCATGAAAAAAATTGCAGTTGCAGGTTTCGTCCTGTTTTCTATTGCCAAATTATCTGCACAGGTTGATGCCGGTCTCTTCCGCTATCCCGATGTTTCAAGAACGCAGATCTGTTTTACCTATGCCAATGATGTTTGGATCATTCCAAAAGAAGGCGGCACTGCTATTAAATTAAGTTCTCCTTCGGGTGTAGAAACTTTTCCAAAATTTTCTCCCGATGGAAGGTCAATTGCTTTTTCCGGTAACTATGATGGCAACACCGATGTATATGTTATGCCAACCGCTGGCGGCGTACCGCAACGATTGACACAGCATGGCGGCTCCGACCGGGTGATCGACTGGACACCGGATGGCAAAAAAGTATTGTTTGCATCGGGAAGAGAAGCAGGAAGAGAAAGGTTCAATCAATTCTTTACTATTCCTTCCGCCGGTGGCGCTGCAGAAAAATTACCATTGGCATATGGCGAGTTTGGATCTTATTCCGCCGATGGCAAACAAATGGCATTGACATTCCGCACACAGGTATTCCGTACCTGGAAACGTTATCGTGGCGGATGGAATGCCGATATACATATTTTTAATTTCACTGATCTCAGTTCGGTAAACATTTCTTCCACCAGTGATGCGGCGGATGAATTACCCATGTGGCATGGCAATACCATTTATTTTTTATCCGATCGTGGTACCGAAGTAAGAATGAATTTGTGGAAATACGATATCAATTCGAAAGCATTTACTCAATTGACCAATTATAAAGATTACGATGTTCATTTTCCTTCACTGGGGCAGGATGAAATTGTTTTTGAAGCAGGCGGAAAATTATATCTCTATAATATCGGGGCAAACAAGTCAACAGAAATAAAAGTAAATATGGTGACAGACAAAGCCGGTTTGAAACCCCAAACAGAATCTGTTGAAAAATATATTCAGCATGTAAATTTTAGTCCCGATGGCAACAGGGTCCTGGTCGAAGCAAGAGGCGATATTTTTTCTGTGCCTGCTGAAAATGGTTTTGTAAAAAATATGACCCGTACATCGGGTTCCGCAGAACGTTATCCTTCCTGGTCGCCGGACGGAAGTTCTATTGCCTATTGGAGCGATCAGTCCGGTGAATATGAATTATGGATCAGCGATCCTTCCAAAGAGGCTTCTGCAAAAAAGATAAGCAGTTTCGGTGCAGGCTTTCGTTATAATTTATATTGGTCGCCTGACAGCAAAAAAATAGCATTCATTGATAAAGGAATGCAAATAAAAATTTATGACGTACCAACCGGCGAAACGATGGATGTAGATAAAGGCATGCGCATGATGCATGGCCCGCTGGAAGGATTCAATTGCAACTGGTCGCCCGATAGCCGCTGGCTTACCTGGCACCGTGACCTTGAGAATTATCATTCCGCTGTTTTCCTTTATGACCTGCAGTCAAAAAAGAAAACACAGGTTACAAGTGGTTATTATAATTGTTTCTCTCCCGTATTTGATTCCGAAGGAAAATATTTATACCTGCTGACAAGACAAAATTTTCAACCCACTTACAGCAGCATCGACAACACATTCATTTATCCAAACAGTGCACAACCTGCCGTTATCAGTTTAAAAAGCAGTACTCCTGCCCTACTCAGTCCGAAGAATGATAATGTAACGGTTAAGAAAGAAGAAACACCGGCTACTGATACAGCAAAGAAAGCAGTGGCTACTACCCCGGAGAAAAAATCAAAAGCAGTAGAGATCGATCTTGATGGTTTTGAATCAAGATTGACCATGCTACCGGTGAAAGCCGGCAATTATGCCAATATCAGTTCGGTAAAAGGAAAGATCATTTATCAGTCATTTCCCAATACAGGTTCGGCGTCCGGTTCAAAGAATGTGTTGAAATATTTTGATATTGAAAAAAGAGAAGAGAAAAATATTTTGGAAGATGTGGATCGCTACTGGCTTTCTGCTGATGGAAAAAAATTACTGGCACAACGATCCAATACCTGGGCCGTCATCAAACCGGAAGAGAATCAAAAATTTGAAAAACCATTGCGCATCATGGAAATGAATGCGACGATCGATCCGCAACAGGAATGGAAACAATTGTTCATGGATGCATGGAGAATTGAAAGGGATTATTTCTATGATAAAGGAATGCATGGCGTGGATTGGAACCTGGTAAAAGAACGCTATTTAAAAATGCTTGATGGCGCAATGAGCCGGGAAGAAGTGAATTTTGTTTTGGGTGAAATGATCGGCGAGTTGAATGCATCGCATACCTATCGTTCCGGTGGTGATGAAGAAGATACTAAGAACAGTCCTGTTGGTTACCTCGGGGTTGATTGGGCAGCCGAAGGAGATTTTTATAAAATAAAAAAGATCATCAAACCCGCAGCATGGGATGCAGAAGTTCGTTCGCCGCTGGATCAATCAGGTATTGATATCAAAGAAGGAAATTATATTCTTGCAGTGAATGGCGTACCTGTTACTACATCACAGGAACCTTTTGCCGCCTTCCAGGGATTAGCGAATAAATCTGTTGAGATCACTTATAATACTACCCCGTCATGGACAGGTGCCAAAACAACTGTTGTACAAACAATGAGTGATGAGGCCCGTCTTCGTCATCTGGCATGGATCGAAAGCAACCGTAAAAGAATTGAAGAAGCCAGTAATGGCGATGTTGGTTATATATATGTACCGAGTACCGGCGTGGATGGACAAAATGAATTGATGCGCCAGTTCAATGCGCAATGGGATAAAAAAGCATTGGTGATCGATGAACGTTTTAACAGCGGCGGACAAATTCCCGACCGCTTTATTGAAGTACTCAACAGGGATCCGCTTGCATTCTGGGCGATCCGTGATGGAGAAACATGGCCATGGCCGCCTTATGCGCATTTCGGTCCAAAAGTGATGCTGGCAAATGGATGGAGTGGTTCCGGCGGTGATGCTTTCCCTGATTATTTCAAAAAGAAAAAATTAGGACCTGTTATCGGCACAAGAACATGGGGTGGATTGATCGGTATCAGCGGTACTCCTCCATTGATCGATGGCGGTAGCATTACAGCGCCGAGTTTCAGGATGTATAATCCCGATGGGACCTGGTTCAAAGAAGGCCATGGTGTTGATCCTGATATTGAAGTGCCGGAAAACCTGACAACAATGGCCAAAGGAATAGATCCGCAGATCGAAAGAGCATTGGCAGAAATAAAAGAGTTGCTGAAGAAAAAAGAATTTATACGGCCGGCAACACCTTCGATGGAAACGAGAAAAGGATTTTAGGAAATGTTGAATGCTGGATTTTAAATGTTGAATTGGTCTCCTTTATTTAGCAGTAAGCATTCAACATTTAAAATTTTTCTTGAACATCAAATAGTTAGCCTCTTCAATCCGACTTTAAAAGTGCAAAATCAAGCTCTTGATTTTGCACTTCATCCCCTATCTTTGCCGCCCGGCTGAAAAGCCATTTTTCATTAAATTTTGATTAAGAATCAACACTTATGGACAAATTGATTTATCTCGTCCCTGTCATGGGCCTGATCGGTCTGATTTACACCTTTATCAAATTCAATTGGGTTTCAAAACAGGATGCCGGCACCGACCGGATGAAAGAGATCAGCAAGTATATCGCCGAAGGCGCAATGGCCTTCTTAAAAGCTGAATGGAAGATCCTCGGATACTTCGTTGTGATAGTCGGTTTATTGCTGGCGTTCATGTCTACTACCAATCCCCATTCTCATTGGCTGATCGCCGGTGCATTTGTGATCGGTGCCGTATTCAGCGCAACAGCCGGTTATATCGGAATGAAAGTGGCGACCAAAGCCAATGTACGTACTGCGAATGCCGCCCGTACAAGTTTAAAGAAAGCATTGAATGTTTCATTCACCGGTGGCGCTGTAATGGGTCTCGGCGTTTCTGGTTTGGCTGTATTAGGTCTCGGTGGTTTATATATTGTACTCAAACAAATATTCGCTGCTGATGCGGCTGTTAATTCTGAAGAAATGGTAAGGACCATTGAAGTATTGACAGGATTTTCACTCGGTGCCGAATCGATCGCATTGTTCGCAAGAGTAGGCGGTGGTATCTATACAAAAGCTGCTGACGTAGGCGCTGACCTTGTTGGTAAAGTAGAAGCTGGAATTCCTGAAGATGATCCAAGAAATCCTGCAACCATTGCAGATAATGTTGGTGATAACGTAGGTGATGTGGCTGGTATGGGCGCCGATCTTTTCGGTTCTTATGTAGCAACCGTTTTAGCAACGATCGTATTGGGTCAGCAAACTACTGTACTCAGTGCTGATGATCCTTTAGGCGGTTTTGCCCCCATCATTTTACCGATGCTGATCGCCGGTATAGGAATTCTTTTTTCTATTATAGGTACATTGTTTGTTCGCATAAGCGACTCGGCAGGTATCAATACAGATAGTGTGCAGAAAGCTTTGAACATGGGTAACTGGGGTTCGATGATATTAACAGCCATTGCAGCCGGCGGCCTGGTTTATTTCATCCTGCCTGAAGCCATGGAATTAAGAGGTTTTGTTTTTACTAAATGGGATGTGATGGGCGCAATCGGTGTCGGCCTCGCAGTAGGCGCATTGATGAGTATCATCACTGAATATTATACAGCTATGGGCAAACGCCCGGTTAAATCGATCATCCGTCAATCTTCGACCGGGCATGCTACCAATGTGATCGGTGGTCTTGCTATCGGAATGGAATCTACCTTCCTCCCGATATTGGTGTTGGCCGGCGGTATCTGGGGTTCATACCAGTTCGCAGGATTATATGGTGTTGCTATTGCAGCAGCCGGTATGATGGCAACTACAGCAATGCAGTTAGCGATCGATGCTTTCGGACCTATCGCAGATAATGCCGGGGGTATTGCCGAAATGAGTGAATTACCTAAAGACGTAAGAGAAAAAACAGATGTGCTCGATGCAGTTGGTAATACAACCGCTGCCAGTGGTAAAGGTTTTGCTATCGCTTCCGCAGCATTGACTGCATTGGCATTGTTTGCTGCATTCGTTGGTGTGGCATTACCAGCAGATAATCAGCATATCGATATTTATAAAGCAGATGTACTGGCTTCCTTGTTTATTGGCGGAATGATCCCCTTCATATTTTCTTCACTGGCGATCCGTGCTGTTGGCCAGGCTGCAATGGCAATGGTGGAAGAAGTTCGCCGCCAGTTCCGTACCATCCCGGGTATCATGGAAGGTACCGGCAAACCGGAATATGATAAATGCGTGGCGATCTCGACCCAGGCATCCATTAGAAAAATGTTATTGCCCGGTGCCATTACGATCGTCTCTCCTCTTATCATTGGTTTTACATTGGGACCCGAAGCATTGGGTGGATTTTTGGCCGGTGCAACAGTTAGCGGTGTATTGATGGGAATGTTCCAGAACAATGCCGGTGGTGCATGGGATAATGCAAAGAAATCTTTTGAGAAAGGTGTTGAGATAAACGGCGAGATGTTTTACAAAAAATCGGAGCCGCATAAAGCATCGGTAACCGGTGATACGGTAGGTGATCCTTTTAAAGATACTTCAGGACCATCGATGAATATTTTGATCAAACTGATGTCGATTGTATCTTTGGTCATAGCTCCTACACTGGCACAAATGAATGCAAAGAAAGCGCCGCCGCCTTTGCCTGCTGCAGCCGGTGGAATGGGACAAATTAAAACATTACAAGTTTCCAAACCAGTTGCTGCAATCAATAAGAGCAACACTGTTTGGTATCAATAAAAGCTTAATCAGAACCATTACATTAAGTCCTCCTGTGTCTACAGGGGGACTTTATTTTTTGGCACTTGCCTGATCAAAACCGGTCGCCTGTTAATTACTTCTGTGCAGATATTAATCCGTCTGCAAATGCCTTACCGGAAGATATACTTTGGTGCAAAGTATTTTATAACCTTATCAAATTTATTAAAATGAAAACAACTGCACTTCTGCTCTTCCTTTTTTTCCAGTTACCATTATTTTCACAATCGGTAATTAAAATCTCTACCGGTGTATCCAACAGCACAGGCTCCCTTCTTCCTAATTATTCTCTTGATGATACCTGGAAGGTATATGTTCCGGGAAGCAGTACTCCTATGCAAGCGATGGTTAGCAGGACAACTATAGGTTGGTCCAATACTCCCTGTGCTGCATGGGTCACATCGCTGGTGGGTAGCCAACCGCAAGGAGATTATACTTTTGAAACAACTTTTTTTATATCCTGCAATCCTACCACGGCTTCAATGACGTTGAGCACTTACGCTGCTGATAATACATTTGTTGGAATTCAGATCAACAATCATTACATCCCATTTATATCGGGGAATGCCGATGATGTTAACTTTCGGTATAATTATCTTCTGCCGAATTTGATGCCTTATATCAATAACGGAGCCAACACACTGAGGTTCGTTGTACACAACAGGCCCATAGGTGGTAGTAACAGCGGAACACCCGTTGGTCTACTTATTTGCGGACAGATCACAACCAACGCCACTGTTATTAATAATCCTATGTTTACACTTTCGGTTACGGCTCCACCTAACCAGACTTATTTTTACAGGGGCGCAAACCCGGTTATAACTAATGCCAACCAGGTACCGGGTTATGGTGAGATGTACATTATAGAACAGATGCTTTATGGCGGACAAGTAATATCAGTCACATCACAAGGGAATAATCCCAATCCTCCGTGCTGGTGGGTTTATCCTGACACGGTAAAATTCAAAGGATATAATGGCACCCAAAATGTGACCAATGTATCACCTTGCAAATTGAATGGCATAGGTAAGTTTCCTCAATGCTATAGATACCGCATCACCAGGGGCACATGGAATAGTTATTGTCCGTGGGTGCAATATTCAATTATTACGCAGGACGACCTATGTGATATGCGATCCGGCGATCCAACAAATATTCCAGACAGTGTTGACACAAATGCGCCCGACTTTAGTTACCTGAAACCAGGGCAACTTGTATCTGTAATAAAAACAATTAATGAATCACCGGCGACAAGCCATGTTTTTCCTAACCCGGGTAACGGAGTATTTACTTTAACAACCAGCAAAGTATCACTGGGAACAATTGAAGTATTTGATCCAACCGGTGTAGTGATCAGGCGTATTGAATTGCGCAATAACAAGATCAATACTATGATTGATCTCAGTAATTATCCGGCCGGCTGTTATACAGCAAGAATAATAACAGCATCCAATATTATTACAGAGAAACTTGTATTAGTAAAGTAATTATATTCTTCTACATAAAGTTTGACCGGCATTACATTAAGTCCTCCTGCAAACACAGGAGGACTTAATTTTTAAATGACAATAGCTTACTGAAACATTTGGTTGCCTGTTAACGAACCAGATCCCGCCTGGTTCCGGTCATGCACATGGTCAAGTATTCAATACATGTCATCAGAATAAACGGTTCAATCGTTAAGTACGGCTTAGCTTGGATCATTAAAACCACAGTAGAATGAAAAAAAGAATAATAGCTTTTGGCGGAGGCATCCTGCGATTTTGTAAAGTGAATAAAATTATATCCCGGGTTCTATTAATATTATTTTTTGTTTGCTGTGTAGTTCAGTTTCCCATTGCACAAGGACGTGAAAGTGCACTAGACTCTTTCTTTTCTATCATAGACAAGAATGGCGACGTTAGCGGTAGTATATTGGTGGCTGAAAAAGGAAATATCCTTTACCAGAGATCTTTTGGTTATGCTGATGCACAAAATAAGATATCCAACACAGCCAATACACTGTTCCAAATTGCTTCGGTTTCTAAAATATTTACTGCCATTGCCGTGCTTCAATTATACGAACGGAAAAAGTTGAATTTAACTGACAAATTCTCAGCATATTTTCCAGGCTTTCCTTACCAGGAAGTTACTATAAAACAAATACTTTCAAATACATCCGGGATACCTGATATTGGCGATTTGTTTCTGCCTTTCTGGAGATTAAACCGGGATACGGTATTTACTCTAAATGATGTTATACCTGCACTTAAAATAAGTAAGCTGCCTCTCAATTTTCAGCCGGGAGAGGCCTGGGAATATTCAAACATCAATTATGTTTTATCAGCCCTTTTAGTAGAAAAAATCAGCGGTGAAAAATTTGACAACTACCTGTCAAAATATATTTTTAAACCGGCAGGCATGAAAAACACTTTTCAAAAAACCTCGGGAACAAATCCATATACTAATCCAAACGTAGCCTATAATTATTCCCTGCCTTTTAGATTTTCTATAACACCTGTCAGGGTTGATTCGTTTGCCATTAACGACTTTAAAGTGCATTACAAAACCTGGCCATCCGAAGGTGATGCAAACATTTATACCTCTGTATCGGACCTGGTAAATTTTGATAAGTCCTTACACAACGGGGTTTTATTAAAACCAAATAACGTTGAGCTGCTTGTTACCCCTTCAACAAAAAATAATGGGAAAAAAGTTACTTTAAGAGGCGTTGGGACTGAAATTGCCGTGATTGGTGATTTCTATTGGGGACTTGGAAACCGTATTTCTTTAGATAGTTCTATGGGAAAAATTGTATGGGAAAGCGGTGGAATGCCGGGTTGCAGTGCGAATATGATCAGCAATTTAACCAGGCAGCAGTTAATAATATGGCTCGATAATAAAGAAAGTAGTTCTGCCATGAACAATATTTTTGGAGCATTGGATATCGTAAATGGTAAAACGGTTGCGGTTAAAAAGGCAAAAAAAAATGTTGCTGTAACTTATGGGCAATGGCTGGAAAAGAACAGCGGCGAAGATGTATTTGCAAGATTGATAGCAATGGCATCGGATACCGCAAATTACATACTGGATGAAAATGAATTAAATGAGCTTAGCTACGAATTCTTTGATGCTAAAAAGAATGCTTTGGCATTTGAAGTATTGCGGTCTGCCATTTCATTATTCCCCAACAGCGATAATCTATTTAACAGCTATGGCGAATTATTGGTTAAGTCAGAAAAAAAAGAAGAAGCAATAATAATGTATAAAAGATCTCTTTTATTAAATCCCCAAAATGAAGATTCAAAAAGATCTTTAGCATTATTATTGGAACAAAAATAGCGCACCATGTTGACCGCAAAACAGTATGCAATGCTGATCTGCGTTGTCTTAGCGAATAACCGTCACTCTCAAAAAAGTAGCCGTGATAGAAGTTTTATCCTTATCGCTGCTTTGATTATGTTTATCGAATAACGTTTCCAGTTCCTCCTGTAATTCTGCTGTCTTACCATTCTTTTCAGCCGCTTCAAATGCATTCATCGTCGGACCATAATAAGTTCTGAACGTCTCGACAAATTTCTTTGTTGAATAAGGAGCATTGAAAGTAAATCCATCTCTTATGAATGATATATTTTCTTTGGGGATACCGGCCTGGCCAAAACGATCGGTCACATGATCTTCTACACCCCATAACATAGGACTGATAAAACCTTCCGGCGGTGGCGGTGTATAAGCAGAACTTATTTTTAATATTTGCGCTACCAATGTTGGATCTCCCGGTATCCAGTTGCCCATCACGATCTTTCCGCCGGGTTTGGTAACACGTACCATTTCTTTTGCCACATCAAATGGTTTTGGTGCGAACATAGCGCCGAAGATGCTTACAACAAGATCAAAACTTTCATCTTTCAATTCATGTAAGTTAGTTGCATCGCCTTCCTGTATATTGATATTGGTAAGACCTTCCTCTTTTATTCTTTTGTTTCCTGCTTCCACAAGGTTGCTGGCTATATCGACACCCAAAACGTTTGCTCCCAGTTTTGCTTCAGGTATTGCAGTAGTACCATCGCCGCAACCAAGATCAAGAACTTTAAGATCTTTGGTGATACCCAATTTTGCAACCAGTGCAGTACCACTTTCACGCATTGTTTCTGCGAGCCGTGTAAAGTCTCCTTTTTCCCATAAAGCTTTGTTTGGATTCATAGTTTGTTTTTAAGGGGCGCAAATTACGTAGTCCGGAATAATTTTTCCTACCCGGTTAGTTGTAATCTTTCTGAATAAATTCCTTTACCGGGATTGATCAATGTTAAAAAAAATAAAATTTGCCCCTCCTGCGCTTGTTATACGAAATTGGTCGTATATTCGGGTCACAAATTGAAAACCCATGTCAGTACCTAAATTGATCAAGCCCACAGAAAGCGAACTCGAGATATTGCAGATCCTTTGGACAAAAGGATTGGCAACCGTGAGAGAAGTGCACGAAGAATTATCATTAACAAAAGATGCCGGCTACACTACTACTCTTAAATTAATGCAGATCATGAATGAAAAAGGGATCGTGAAAAGAGATGATTCAATGAGAACGCATGTGTACCAGGCAGCCGTGAACAAAGAAAAAACACAAAAACATTTATTGGGGAAAATGATCGATAGCTTATTTGGCGGTTCTCCTACTCAACTGGTCATCCAGGCATTGGGAGATAATAACCACAAAGCAAGCGCTGAGGAATTGGAACAGATACAGGTATTATTGAACAGCCTGAAAAAGTAATAAGTAAGAATGATAACCGGCCAACCCAGCTTTCTGCAGGCACTCGGATGGGCAATATTGAACAGCCTATGGCAAATGGCTTTATTATGGGTCATCTACCAGGCTGTTATTTCATTGCTCAGGTCTTCCAAACCTTCTCATAAAAGCTCATTGGCATTTATTCTTTTGTTGTCCGGTTTTACATGGTTCGTTTATACTTTCTTTTCTGTTTTCAATGCCCCTTCCATCAACGGAGCTGTTATAGGGTCTGAATTGATAACAGCAGGCGATCCCGGAGTAAACAACTGGATACAAAATGCATTACCCACGGCTTCTGTTGTATATCTTCTTTTATTATTCGTTCCTGTATCCCGCTTTATCCGCAATTACCGTTATGTACAGGTGATACGGAAATATGGATTGACAAAGATCGATGTACAGTGGAGGGTTTTTGTACAGAAAGTAGCGGCGCAGATGGGTATCAAAAAACCGGTACATATATGGGTCTCTGAATTCATCACCTCTCCTGTTACGATCGGTTTTCTTAAACCAGTCATATTAATGCCATTGGCTGCTATCAATCATTTATCCGTGCAGCAAATGGAATCGGTATTGCTCCATGAGCTATCGCATATCAGGAGGCATGATTATTTTATCAACCTGCTGATCAATTTCATTCAAACTATTCTTTATTTCAATCCTTTTGTAAAAGCATTTGTAAGAATAATTGAAAAGGAAAGAGAAAGAAGTTGTGATGAAACCGTACTGCAGTTCCAGTATAATTCATATGAATATGCGGCTGCCCTGCTTACATTGGAAAAGGTCAATCATACCGACCAGTCGTTTTTGTTGGCTGCTTCAGGAAATAAGAATGACCTGCTCCACCGTATCGAAGCGATCGTTGGTGTAAAAAATAAAAAAAGGCCTGCCCGTAATAAGATCGCTGCTGTTGTTGCATCATTGCTTTGCATTTTCGCTTTCAATCTTTTTTTTATTGCCGGTAAACAGAAAGATGCAGATAAAACTGTCGCTGTAACTAAGATCGGGGCTTCGTATGCTTCCCTGGCCGGCAATAAGAACAACGATATCCGGGAAGTACCATCAAGGGTAGCCCGTGAGAGAAGGACACCAGGAGGATCAATATCTCCTTTTGCATTTATTGATGCAGCCAGGACAATAGGCGTTAATCCCGGTTTCATTCCTGTAAGTTATACAGAACAATATATCCCCGTTCTTACCAAAGCCCAGGAAGAACAGGTGAAGGTTGCGATCGATGCTTCTAAAAAAGTATTGGAAAATGCAGAATGGAAATCGGTGGAAAAAAATATTGCAGAAGTATTTACACAAAGGGAAAAAGAGCAATTAAAAAAAGTGTACCGCAAAGAACTGAATAAGTTCGACTGGAATATATGGGAGAATAAATTGCGCAGCGCTTATAATAATGTCGACTGGAATACGGTAAACGATCAATTATCAAGGGCCGTTAATAATATCCGTCTTGACAGTCTCCGCAAAGTATATAATGATGCTATTTGTAAACTCGAAGAAACATCCACCCAACTTAGCATCTGTGAACTAAAAGGAATACCAGATACAGATATTACTATCAAAGCGATCGAAGAAAAGAAACTCGAGATGCAGAAAGCACTTGATAAACTCAAGGCTACCCGTGTTAAGAAGACTGTTCATCTATAGAACGATAGAAAGATCGACAGGATCAAAAGGATTATTAGCATACTGCGGGTTTCCCCACTTACCAAAATTTATCTTCTGATTTTATCGGCTTTACTTTTGTTTAGCACTATTTTTTTTGATTTTTTTCGGTTCAATTACTTTTCTTATAGATAAAAAAATCAGGAGGAAACTCATTTCCTCCTGATTGATATGTTCCTGAAGATCGTAGTTCTTATTTCACAAACCACTGCGACAGCAGTTCCGGATCGTTTGGACTTGATACTTTCAACAAATACGATCCTGAAGCAAGTCTTTCTACATTCAATGCCGTCCGGCTTATGCCTGAAAATTCAAACCTGCGTATTTGTTGTACGAGACTTCCTTTCGCATCATAAATACTAAACGTTAACCCGGTATTCACGGGAAGATCCAGGACGACATTCAGCACACTGCTCGCAGGATTAGGATAAATTCCTGTAATTGGTCCCGGAATATCTTCAGACCTCACCGCGAACGGTGAGAAAGCAGTTACTCCATTCAATATTTGCTGGTAAGGATCTGTGCCACCTGCAGGGCTTTGCGGAGCCGCTATCCAGGAAGTTCCGTTATGACGTATCACGTAAGAACGGTTTCGCTGGAACAATGGCAATTCCTGGGAGCCCTGCCATTGAAAGATCAGCGTAACATTACTTCCGCCTGCAATTCCTTCATTGATATTCCATGTTCTGTCTACCACATTATTTGTGTACACCGGGCCGGATACACCGTTGACAAATACTCCCTGCTTAAGATTTATACTGAAGTTGTCGGTTATATGGCCGGCCTCAGCAAAAAGAGTGACCGGGCTATAGCCTGATGCATTTATTCCAACCGGAACAGTTCTCGAATTGGCGGCAGCAAAATTTACTGCGATAACATTACCGGTTCCATTCGTGATGATATGTGATCCAACTGAACCTGTACTGCTATTGCTGAGCGAAATATTATTAGCACCCAATGTTATATTTCCAGTGGTAAGAGTCAGCGAATTAGTAATAGCTGCATTACCCGTAAGTACAATACCGCCCGTTCCATTCATGGTAACATTTAATGCCTGGAATGCTGCGATGGATTGACTGGATGTTCCGCGAAAAGCAAGACTGCCTGCTGTAGAATTGAAGGTTCCATTACTCACCATGTCTCCATAAATATTTAATACACCACCGGTGCCTACTGTCAGTGTGCCCCCGCTATTGATCGCAATGCTGCGGACAGATCCTGTTGCTGCGCTAAGGTTCGGCATATTCGGCGCTGAAGATGGAATGATAATATCCGTTGTTGATGTCGGCACACCACCACACCAGTTACCGCCTGTGTTCCAGTCAGTACTTATAAGACCCATCCATGAGCCCGGCTGGAGAACAATTACCATTATGATATTTGAATAGCCAACTAAAGGACCGGAAGCACAGGTTACCCGTAACCGGTAATACATCGTTACATTGATCGCACCGGTGCTTGCAGTGAATGGATTTGTTTGTCCGGGCATATCCACCACGTTTGCAACAAAATTATCGGTAGAGGATTGCCATTGATAAGATGTACCTGGCCCCGCAGAAAAACCGGTTCCCATTAACGTTGCCGTAGTTACACCGCAAAGGCCACCTCCCGTTCCAGTTATCGTTCCCCCGCTTGCACCGCTGCAGGGTGGCGGGTTAAATTCAAATGCACCGGCATCAGGATTAACACTGCGGACAGTTCCAAGAATATCATCAACAACACCAACAGATGCTGTAAGCATAAAAGCTCCGTCACAGAATGCATTGCCCGGTGTAAAGTTTCCTCCGGGTGGATTGACAAATGCAGGATCAACAAAAATTGAATTGAGATCTTTATTGGTTCCTGTTTGCCAGTTGGCAAATGTATTGTAGTTAGTACTGCCTACCTGGCCGTAGGTTTGTGTACCACCCGGGGCATTCAGCCAGGCAATATTATAATTAGAAACGAGTCCGGGAACAGAAGAAGCAGCAGAAACATCAATGATACGTTTGATACCTGTACCTCCTCTTGTCACCACAAAAATATTATTGCGTATATCCGTTTGTATTTGCGGAAGCGTATTGGACATATTGATCGCATTGGTATTGGAAGTGCCGGCGCCGGTAGCATTGTTCAATACGATCGTGTTGTGCCATATATTGACAGGCCCGTTTTGCGAATTATGTTGTATCCCATACTGCGCTCCATCATTGTTCATACCATAAATGAGATTGTTCCTGATCGTACCCGATGTAGGCGCCGTAGGAGTTCCGCTTACATATACTCCCCTGCTGATCGTTGGCGAACCCGGCATTGAAACATGAAGATCATAGATGCGGTTCTTATCCAATATGAATCCAAGTGATCCCGCAGGAATGGTAATACCAGCCGGTGTTACAGCATCACTGCCGGAATTGGTACGTAAAGGACGACGGATCGTATTTCCGGAAACCAATGCATTATTGGTATAAGAAAGATATACACCGAAACCGTACCAGTCAAGCACTGTATTATTACTCACGGTCATCCTTGTAAGCGGTTGCGTCCAGTGTACCCCGGATAATTGAATAGCCGAATAACCACCGGATACTGTATTGCCGGATATAACAACACTATCTGACAATGATCCGTCGAGTAACCAATTATCACCCGAAACAATGATACCGAAACTGATCGAAGTACTATTGTTAAGAGAAACATTTACTGTATTGTTCCTGATAGCAAGTTTGGAAGAACCGTTTGTTATATGAATTCCCCTGCCCTGTGTAGGATGCAAACTATTCACCGTAAGATTTTCTACGATCATATAATTCACAGCATTCAACTGGAGTATATGATCATCGGCGGCAACAGTCGGATTGTATTGCAACACTCGGTTATTCCCATTTAATGTTACACGGTTGACAGCACTTGTTCCGGGAATAGTATTGAATACAACCTGCTCTGTATAGGGCCCGTTCAGTACATTGATCGTAACAGCAGCACATACTCCATACGTATTAAGATCGTCTGCTAATGTTTGGAAGCTTTGATAATTTGTAACCGAAACAGGTGCACTTCCATTGATTGTTACCGTTCCATCAAATCCTTTTCTGAATCCTGCATAAGTAAAATTATCATTAGATGTATTCACATCAGGATTGCCATTCGGCAAAGATGTTGTTGCACTGAAATTATAAACTGTTGCAGGTGCAACCGGTATCGTGCCTAATGTAACAATAGTTGATGCACCGGAAGCCAACGTTGGACCGGCCCAGTTGACAGCCGGTTGCGGTACGCCATTCATTGTCCAGTTAATGGTTACAGTATTAAGCGGATCAGCGCCGGCATTGGTTAATTCAAATTGTACAGGCAGTGTAGCTGCGCAATGAGGAATAGCCGGTAAAATAAAATCACTGATGGATGCATCGCCGGCTGGCGGTGAAAATTCATAAGCGCCGGGATCGGGTGCCGCTCCTCTTGCAGCGCCGGTAATATCTGTTGTGATACCGGTACCTGCTACTGCCTGGTTATTGATCACCCCCGAAGTAGGTATTGGATTAATAAGCGACTGGAACAAGGGACTGGTTTCAAAACTATTGGCGTCTTGCCCGCTTGCCGCTTGCCATGATGCTAAAGTTGGATATATCAATGGTGTTGGAAAACTTGCCGAAGAAGGCCGGTAAGCAATATTTCCTCCCGGAACCAAAAAAACATTATAGTTACTGTTTAATCCTGTTGCAGGAGTTAGCACAGCAAGTTCAATGGCGTGTTTAAGATTACTGGTTGATTGCGTAAGACTGAAAATATTATTTCTTAAAATTGAACCTGTATTGCTCAGTTCTTCCCTGAAGCCTTTTAAAGTTCCGGTTGTTGCTGCAGCGTTATCAAAAGAGATCGTATTAAAAAATATCTCCGGTGCAGTGGCGCCCGTTCTGACACGTATACCTTCCATATTTCCGGTGGTAGATCGGATATCATAAATAAGATTATTGTAAACCTTATGACCCGTACCGTCAAATAGGTAGATCCCTACCAGCGAGCCGGTGGTCTGCGTGAATTTGATCTTATTATTATAAATACGGCCATTGATATTTTCCAACTGTGCTAATTGGATCGCATTTGCAGAAGTAACGGTACCTGCACTTTTATCAAAATTATTATTTCGTACATGTGCACCGTTTGTTTCCCGCAGGTAAACGCCATTGGAATTAAAATCATTGAAATTGTTATTGGATATCACAATATTTGTTGCGAGCGGTGATGCAAGCCCATCCACCGACACACCATAACCGCCACCGGTAACAGTATTACCGGTGAATGTGATATTATCAAAAATTCCTCCCGGGAAAAGGATACCGGCCGGATCGCTATTCGCTACAAATGCACCCAGTAATGTACTGGTTGCCGATCCCATATTGACCACATTATTGCTCAGCACAATATTATTACCTGAATTCAAAATATGAATACCGATAAAACCCGTTGAACCGGGAAACATATCGATATGAAGATTATTGATAGTAAAATATTGCAGCCCGATAAGACGAATGATATGGCGATTGGGATTTGAACCTGTTTGATTGATCAATGCACTGGTGCTCATCGTTTCTCCATTGCCTTGCAGTGTAACTGTAGCAGCTGCCCCAATACCCGGGATATTTTGAAACACTACCTGTTCAAGATAAGGACCGGTACCCGCTGCGATCGTAGCAGTTACATTTCCACCCACACCGCAATTAGAAAGATAATAAGAAAGATCAGTTACGCTATTGAAGTTGCCGCCGCCGGTTGGTAATGTTTTATTGATAGTATAAGCTCCCGACATTGGAGTACAAATAACAATGGATCTGGAAACACTATTGTTGGAAGGATCCACATCCGGCAAACCATTCGGGTTGCTGACAGTTGCCTGTATTGTGTGCGGCCCTCCGCCAAATGAATTGGAACCTACGGTTACTGTTGCAAGAGCACCCGGGGCTAACACACCCACCCATGGAAAAACTGTTGGAGCCCCTGCATTAATGGTCCAACTGATACTGGCGGTATTGAGTACAGTAGTTCCTGTATTCTTTAATTGCACATCAATATTCTGAACACCCGCAGATCCTGATACAGGATTGGTTATTCCGATCAATGCAGCATCATTGCCGGTTGTAGGAACTCCTAATCGTATTTGAGGCCGTGTGCCTGTTCGGGTCAATGTAGCAGGCGGAGCAGCGATCGTTCCGTTTGCATTAGCTGCAGCATTCGTTACAGTATTAATCGTACGCCACAAAAAACCTGTTTCTGTCCAATCGGTCGGCCTGATTATTTCAGTGATAACTTCCAGGTGTTGCACACCATTCCAGGCAAAAGAAGGGACTGTATTGAATGGAAAATTTATCCATCCCGTTGCTGAAGGAATGGAACCTGTTGTTGTTTGATAAACAAGTGTGGCGCCCGCAGTTTCAGTTGCAAAATTAGGATTGGCTGCGAAAGTTGTTGCAGCGCTGTGTTTGAGCCATACCCGTATGGTAAGATTTTGACTGTAATAAAAACCGGCTCCTGTTTTCTCCCATGCAATATTCATAAGGCTGGCGCCTGAAGTAATGCCGGATGTTGTCAACTCTGTAGCTGTATAGATACACATATGTCTTTCGTTCCGGTCTCCTGCAGTAGTAGAACTCGAAGGACCGGAAGTACTGCTGGTACCGAAAGCAGTTCCGACAATAAGATTGGTTTGAGCATTGATAACAACAGTAAATAAAATAGACAGAACAAGCAGTAAAGTTCTTGGTTGCATAGTACGATTATTAAATAGTTAGTAGAATATTCTCTATGATGATAACAAGTCTCTTCTTTTTATCCGGCCAACCTGTAGATCCTGGTAATGAAGTTATTTAAAAAATAATCTCAGAATTAAAATCAGCAATGAAATTGAAATTGTTTTTTTACATGAGTATAAAATACCCCACGCATATTTCTTTTGGCAAATATGAACAGGACTTGTTGCACAAGCGACCGCAATAAACAGCAATGGTGATACCGGGGTATCACCATTAAAAAAATATATAGATCAAATGATATTTGAACAGAATGCTCCTACCAGCAACGGGGACATTTCTCACTGTACTTATTGCCAATAAGAAATCCTACTAAAATTTCATGGGTGCCTTTCGCTACCGTATTCAATGCTGTAGTTGTAAAATCATATGCATAGCCGATATTGAATGTATTCCCGATATTGATACCACCCATAGCCGCATAACCATCCTGGTAACGATAACTGCCGCCTACCCAGAAAAGATCCTGGTACTGCAATTTTATATTCGCCTCCGGCTGAAAATCATTCTTGGATGAATTCTGAACATACTTCAGCATAAAGGAAGGGATCGCATTGATATCATCGCTCAGCAGGAACCTGTATCCTGCGGAAAGAAATACATGCGGCACCAGTCTTCCTGATGTTATAAAAGTAGCATCGTCGGTAAAGCTTAGTTTTTGCGGAAGGATCTGCTGTGCAGACAATCCAACAAAATAACTTTTTGAATAAAGCCAGAACCCTATACCAAGGTCGGGTCTTATTTTATTGATCTCTTTACTTACAGAGCCGGCGAAAGCAGGATCAAAAGCATCTCCCTGCCCCGTAAAATCAGTTTTACTTCTGTCGATACTAACATTAGTGATACCCGCAGCAAAACCTGCGGCAAGATTGGTGGTTGCATTTAAACCAAGATGATAAGCATACGTAGCATTTACCGTGAAGCGGTTAAAGCTACCTGTTCTGTCATTGATCATTGTTAATCCAACACCATGATGCGATTCGGCGGCTGTATAATTCTCCCAGTAATATTTTCCTCTGGGATTTTCGCCGGGCACATTGAAGGAGGTAGATGAAGTACGGTAATCACCTTTGCCGATCGGGCCCTGAATACTGATGTATGATGTTTTGGGTGCGCCATTCAATCCTACCCACTGATCTCTTGTACTGATCTTCACATCCACGTAATTCTCAATTCCGCTTAATGCAGGATTAAGAATATAGTTATTCAGAATGTACTGTGTATAATGAGGTCTTTGCTGAGCCACTGCTGCCAAACCCATCACCACTAATGCCGGGATAATTAATAATTTTTTCATTGCTTAACGGATTATGTCCACATAGCCAGACATCTGGCTCCTTCCATTTTTCGGATTAACGATATAATAATAGGTGCCCACAGGAACTGGTTTTCCGTTTATCGTACCGTCCCATGGTTTCGTATATCCTTCTGTATGATATATTCGCTGACCATAACGGTTAAAGATATCGACAGTACAACCCGGATAGCTTTCAAGATATTGTATGACCCATGTATCATGAATACTATCGCCGTTCGGGCTGAAGATATTGGGTATCTCTACTTTTCTCAATAGTTTGACAAATACCTTATCGGTTGCGCTGCATCCATGATCCGATGTGACCAATAATGTAAATGTCCTGTCATCGGGGATCGAGGTTACAACCGCATTTGCAATAGCCGGGTTCGTTATGTATTGCGCAGGTGTCCATGCATATGTTACAGGGAAATTCGCAGTGATAACCGGGTTGAATGTGATTTGTCCGCCTTCGATCATTCCCCTGTCCGGACCAGCATCTACTATTGGTAAAGGATATACAGCTATTTTTTGTTCCTGGTAATTATCACAACCATTGGCTGCGGTATAAGTATAACGTATGATATGATCTCCCGCTCCTGCTATCGAAGGAGTGAAAAGACCTGCTCCATTGATGCCGGGTCCTGAGAACACTCCGCTCGCAGGTAAAGCATTTACCTGGAAGGCAGGAACGTCCTGGCAAATTCCCACTACAGGATCGAATTGTACCGCAGGTGTTAATAACACATTTATCCTGCCACCTGCATTGGCTTTTACACAACTATTACCTGTTGTTTGTATAGTATAATTATAAGTGTTCACAGTTGTCGGTATGCCCTGTATTGTCAGGATATTACCCGTCACTGATGCAGTTACTCCCGGAGGAAGATTCGATACTGTTGCCCCGGTTGCTCCTCCACCTAAATTATATGTTATTGCTGTCATTGACCTGTCAGTACAAACTGTCTGGTCGGTTGTTGAAGTGGCTGAAGTAAGTGTGATCGTATGATCCGGATTTACCGTGATCTTTCCTGCCACAACTGCCGGTGTACAACTGTTTCCACTTGTAGTAATATTAAATGTACCGCCTGCGCCGGCAGGTGTTCCCTGTATCGTTAAGGTATTACCTGTTACGCTAAAAGTTACACCTGCAGGAAGACCTGTTATATTGGCATTATTTGCTCCGCCACTCAATGTATAGCTGATCGGGTTCATCGCAGTATTGATACATACCGCCTGGTCATCCGAACCTGTTCCTGAAGTTAATGTTAGTGCATGAGCCGGTGTAACTGTTATTGTTCCGCCTCCATTGGCTACAGTACATCCGTTTCCACTTGTTGCGATCGTATAAGCGCCGCCTGTACCGGTCGGTGTTCCGCTTATAGTTAAAGTAGTACCCGTTACACTATACGTTACACCCGCAGGAAGATTGGATACTGTTGCCCCGGTTGCTCCACCGCTAAGAGTGTATTGTATCTGCGTCATCAATGTATTGATACATATTGACTGATTATCCGTACCGGTAGCTGAACTTAATGCTAAAGCATGATCAGGATTTACAGTGATCGTGCCTCCTGCATTTACCGGGGCACAGGCATTACCACTTGTTGTGATCGTGTAGGCTCCGCCAACACCTGTCGGCGTTCCGCTTATCGTCAAAGTAGTTCCTGTTACACTAAAGGTTACACCTGCAGGGAGACCTGTTACAGCGGCGTTTGTTGCTCCGCCACTCAAAGTATAAGTGATCGGGCTCATTAATGTATTTATACAAAGCGTACGGTCAGAACTTCCTGTAACTGCTATTGCATGAGCAGGATTTACAGTGATCGTTCCTCCCGTATTTACAGGTGTACAGGCATTACCGGTTGTTGTGATAGTATAGGCTCCGCCTGCACCTGTCGGTGTTCCGCTTATCGTTAAAGTATTACCCGTTACACTATATGTTACACCGGCAGGAAGATTCAATACTGTTGCCCCGGTTGCTCCGCCACTCAAAGTGTATTGGATCTGCGTCATCAATGTATTGATACAAACTGTACGGTCCGGACTTCCTATCGCTGATATTGCATGATCAGGATTTACAGTGATAGTTCCTCCCGTGATAACAGGTGCACAGGCATTACCACTTGTTGTGACCGTGTAGGCTCCGCCAACACCGGTCGGTGTTCCGCTTATCGTTAAAGTAGTACCTGTTACACTAAACGTTACACCGGCAGGAAGGCCTGTTACATTGGCGTTTGTTGCTCCGCCACTAAGAGTGTATTGGATCTGTGCCATCAATGTATTGATACAAACTGTACGATCAGCACTTCCTGTAACGGTTGCTCCATGAGCAGGATTTACAGTGATCGTTCCTCCCGTATTTACAGGTGTACAGGCATTACCGGTTGTTGTGATAGTATAGGCTCCGCCTGCACCGGTCGGTGTTCCGCTTATAGTTAAAATATTACCCGTTACACTATACGTTACACCGGCAGGAAGACCTGCTATAGTAGCTCCTGTTGCTCCGCCACTCAAAGTGTATTGGATCTGCGTCATCAATGTATTGATACAAACTGTACGGTCCGGACTTCCTATAGCTGATATTGCATGATCAGGATTTACAGTGATAGTTCCTCCCGTGATAACAGGTGCACAGGCATTACCACTTGTTGTGACCGTGTAGGCTCCGCCAACACCGGTCGGTGTTCCGCTTATCGTTAAAGTAGTACCTGTTATACTAAACGTTACACCGGCAGGAAGACCTGTTACATTGGCGTTTGTTGCTCCGCCGCTCAAAGTATAAGTGATCGGGCTCATTAATGTGTTTATGCAAATTGCCCGGTCCGGACTTCCTGTAACGGTTGCTCCATGAGCAGGATTCACAGTGATCGTTCCTCCTGCAGTTACCGGTGTACAAAGATTACCGGTTGTTGTGATCGTGTATCCTCCGCCTGCACCGGTCGGTGTTCCGCTTATAGTTAAAGTATTACCCGTTACACTATACGTTACACCGGCAGGAAGACCTGCGACAGTAGCTCCTGTTGCTCCGCCACTAAGAGTGTACTGGATCTGCGTCATTAATGTATTTATACAAACTGTACGGTCCGGACTTCCTATAGCTGATATTGCATGATCAGGACTTACAGTTATCATTCCCCCTGTGATGACAGGAGCGCAAGCATTACCGCTCGTTGTGACAGTATATGCGCCGCCCGCACTTGTAGGTGTTCCGCTTATAGTTAAAGTATTCCCGGTTACACTAAAAGTTACGCCGGCAGGAAGGCCTGTTACGTTAGCGTTTGTTGCTCCGCCACTAAGAGTGTATATGATCGGGGTCATTAAAAGATTGATACAAATTGAACGGTCGGGGCTTCCTGTAACCGTTGCTCCATGCGCAGGATTCACAGTGATCGTTCCTCCTGTATTTACAGGTGTACAAGTATTACCGGTTGTTGTGATAGTATAGGCTCCGCCTGCACCTGTCGGTGTTCCACTTATAGTTAAAGTAGTACCCGTTACACTATACGTTACGCCGGCAGGAAGACCTGCTACATTAACTCCTGTTGCTCCGCCACTCAAAGTGTATTGGATCTGCGTCATCAATGTGTTGATACAAACTGTACGGTCCGGACTTCCTATAGCTGATATTGCATGGGCCGGATTCACTGTAATTGTACCCCCGGCATTGGCAAATGCACAAGCATTACCGGTTGTAGTAATAGTATATCCTCCGCCTGCACCTGTCGGTGTTCCGCTTATGGTTAAAGTAGTACCCGTTACACTAAAGGTTACACCCGCAGGAAGACCTAGGACAGTAGCTCCTGTTGCGCCGCCACTCAAAGTATAAGTGATCGGGCTCATCAGTGTATTGATACAAACTGTACGGTCCGGACTTCCTGCCACTGATATTGCATGATCGGGATCAACAGTAACAGTCACCGATTGTCCTGTAATATTTTGAACGCATACAGTAGAACCAACATTTCTGATACTATCAAGTACATAAGTAAATGTTCCGGGAACAGTAGTATTCACAGGCACCAATGCAGTAGCAGCAGCGCTATTCACACTTAAAGCAAGTATCGATGGAGGCATGTGATAATAAAAAGTATATGGAGCTGTTCCATCTGCACCGGTGAAAGTAATATTCGTAACACTGTTCACACATACATTGGCCGGGGCTGCTACCGTTCCTGTTGGCATCGCAGGAACATTAACGGTTTTTGTAAAAGGAGTTCCTACACAACCCGGCATTGTGATGGGGTAAAAAGTTACAATATGAGGCCCCGGGGTAGAGAAAGTATGCGTTGGGTTTACCAGCGTTGAAGTATTAGCAGCGCCGCTGCCCGGATCGCCAAAATTCCAGTTCCACATATAACTCGGACGTGGCGTGACAGAATTATCATTAAATGAAACAGGTTCTGCTATACACTTGGGTGTGGTAAAAGTAAAATCTACTACAGGCCCGTCATACACATCCAGGTCAAAATCTATTTCATTCTCCGAACCGCAGGTGGTTAATACAGACGAGTGAGTAGTGATCGTGATAGGATAACTGCCGCTGGGTGATATCGAATAATTTGTTGGTAAAGAATACCAGTATAAAGTGACGCCGTTAACAACGGTTGTTGAATCGGGTCCGCCGGGGCCGGGTGCACAGGTTGTATATACTTCGGTAGGGGGCGCAGGAGGAGGTCCGGGTAAACTGGAAAGATCCCAGGTTATATCATCCACACAATACGGCAGCGATACTTTGAATTTAAATGGAGTGCTGACACAAACAGATGGCGTAAGTTCAATTCCATATTGACTGAATACACCCACCTGCTGGTACAGGTCTCTTACATTAGCGCCTGCCGAATAGCCATAGGTCTCTGCATTTCCATAACCATAGGCAAGGGCATTAAAACCGGTATCGGAAACCAGCGAGTGATTTCCTGCTGCTACGTTAGCAAGGTATAAATAAGAATAGTTACCATCCTGTGGGTGTGGTATCCATGAGCCGACAGGAACCGCAGCTCCGTCAAACAAAAATGAACTCAGGCTGGTACCGGTATTTTTTATTATGATCTGCAGGTTATGCTGGTGTGCTCCTGCTACTGTCAAAGGAGAACTCACAAGCGTAACATTCTTGATATTTTGTTCAACAGGACTCAATACGATCATATCAGGATCATAAAGATTTCCATTACCGGCGCAGTTCTGAGAAGTGAAATATTGCGAAACAGCGACCGGCCGGTCCGCTTCTATCAGGTTAGGACTGCTATTAACGAATGTATAATAGTCGTTGATAAAAGATGCCGGGTTGATCAGCACACCGTTCAGGTAAACATTACTTCCCGGGTTGCTGCGGTATATTCTGAAATAGTTAAAAGGTTTGCCAAAGCTCGGAGCAGTAAGATATTTTTTTCCCCAGGTAGAAACCGGGTATAATTGCTGGTAAAGATTATCCGAACTTCCATTACATCCGATAGTGATCTTTCCGCTTCCCGAATAAACGGCGATCTTTCTGCATCCGCCTGCAGCAGATGCCACCGAATTGATAGTTGTACCTGAAAGATCCACGCCTGACGTTCCGCTGGTTGTTCCCAATACCTGGTATATCTCGCCTTTATTGATAGTAATGGTTTGAGTAACTCCCGGAGCCCACCCGGCTACTGTAGTTGCGGTAGGAGTAATTTCAACACTGGTATTGTCTTCCACTCCTATTATCGTGATGTAGGAATTAGAAAGGTTCTCATTGGAAACCTGGGTAAAACTTGAAGCAACATATTCTTTACCCAACACATTTGTCGGCAAACATAATGTGGCAGCACTGGCCTGGCTCCTCGTAATAAAAGAATATACTACAATGGGCTTGGCGGCTGTAACATGTATGGTCCTGTTTTGAATAATTCCATTTGTGTTGGCAAAATAAGCCGTAGAGATAAATACCGGGATGACCTGGTTGGCGAAAATAGTTCCGCTGGCTACTGTAGTCACGCCATAGATCTCGACATTGTAAGTGGTCGTTACATCCGAGGTAAGATAAACGGTCATACTCGGTGAGCCGCCACCATTCATACCTACGTGGTAACAGTAGGCTAGCCAGAATTCTTTTCCCTTATTGGAAAAGTCCTGAGAATAAGATTTACTGCCTAATAATAAGGCCAGTACGAGGGTACTTAGAAGGTAAAATTTTCTCATTGTCAATGTCCTGGAAGGGTGAAAGAAAGTGGCCACGAATTTAACAAAAACATTGGTAAATACTTAGGAATTAATCAACATTCTATTCAAATAATTTAAGCCCGGAATTCCCGTATTTCTACGGTATTACGAAGAAGGCACAAGGTACAAGGTACAAGGAACAAGGTGCGTGGTGTTATTTGGAGAGTTTGGCTGGTGGGACAATGGTTCAATTCAGAAATTTCTTCTATCCCCCAAGCTTGTTGATTATCGCAGATAATATCCGCCTGATCTGTTCGCCTTCGTTAATAAGAATAATTCTTTCTTTTTCTAAATCATTGTCATTGTAAATAAGTACCAGGTCAAGCCATTTAATTGTTTCTTTAGCCTCACGCCGGGAGGTCTTTATTTTCATTTTTTCATCTGCCTTCCCCAAATCATCTGATGCCTCGGTATAATTGGCATCAATAGATCCACTTGAACGTATCAGTTGTTTTATGTATTCCCTGTTGATAATGTCCCATTTCACCCTCGTGCAAAAATCTCTTACAGCTTTTGCATAATTATGAAACCTGTTTTCCAATTCACGGGACATTCCGCAATTTTAAACTTTCCGTTCAACCCGGTTATCCTGTATCAAATGTTTTTTACTCTTAGGATCAGTTTTTTCCACCAGCCAGGCTAACCAAATAACAACACGCACCTTGTTCCTTGTTCCTTGTACCTTGTGCCTTGTTCCTTGCACCTTGTGCCTTGTTCCTTGCACCTTCTCATCTTATCACATCCACATAACCCGACATCTGCTTCCTCCCGTTTTTCGGACTTACGATATAGTAATAAGTGCCTACCGGCACCGCTTTGCCATGTATCGTGCCATCCCATGGATTCGTATATCCTTCCGAATGCCAGATCAACTGTCCATACCGGTTAAAAATATCGACCGTACAACCCGGGTAGCTTTCCAAATACTGAATTGACCATGTATCATGAATGCCATCGCCATTCGGACTAAAAATATTCGGGATCGCAGGCAACTTCAATACTTTGATGAACACATCATCCTTCGCACTGCAACCTTTGTCCGTAGTTATCTTTAAAACATATGTTTTATCCTCCGGTGGTGATGCAACAGCAAAAGCAATAGCGGGATTATCCAGGTGATCGGGCGGCGACCATAAATAAGTTACGGGCATCGTCGCCGTTAAAACAGGCGTCAGTGTTACTTGTCCGCCCTGCAGCATGAATTTATCCGGGCCTGCATTTACGGGCGGATAAGGATTCACCGATACCGTTTTCGTATAAGTTGTACTTCTGCAACCATGGTTATTAAAAACGAACAAACTCACGTTGTAAGTACCGAGGTTATTGTAGATATAATTAAAGGCAGGTGTACTCATCAGGTTGCCATCATCCATCGTCCAGTTGTATTGAACGGTGATGCCGTCAATAGGATCGCTTGTATTGGTAAAAAGGATGCCGCTGCCGATACAAACATCGGTTTTATTTACAGTAAATGATCCCAATGGCTGCGGATGGACCGTATTCAGTATGATCGTAGTATCATGCATACAACCATCACCGCTTGTTACCTGCAGGTTTACATTGAAAGGTCCCGTCGTTGTATAAACATGCGATGGATCGCTTAATGCCGATACATTCAAACTACCGCTGGGAGGATCGCCAAAATCCCATGAATAAATAAAGTTCGCTTCCGTGCCGTCGGCAATAGTGGAAATATCTGCGAATGAAACAGCAGCATTCGGCAAACAGGCGCTGGCAGGAATACTGAAATTGGGTTTGGGCTGCGGATGTATAGTTACCGGTATTATTTTCGCCACACTCCTGCAGCCATTGCTTGTTGTTACAAATAATTTCACATTGTACACTCCCCATGTAGCGAATACATGTGTGAATGGAAGATCATTATTTCTTACAACAAGTGCCGTACCATCATCAAAATCCCATGTCCATATTGTTAATGCCCCAACAGACGGGTTTGAATTATCAGTGAAAGTGATTGCCTTTGTTTCGCAGGCAGGTGATGAATAACCGAAACCGGCAATTGGCGGATCATATACCCTGATCGTAGCTGACATCGTATCAACACATCCTCCGGCCAAAGAAGTAAATGTATAAAGTATAGTATGAATACCGGGTCCGGCTATAGCGGGATCGAACAAACCTCCCGTTGTAACTCCCGGGCCGCTATATGAACCATTGCCCGGCACTCCTCCGATTTCATTTGCCTGCGTTATTTGATAGGATGCTGCATCCAGGCAAATATCAGGTAGATTATTGAACTGCACCAATGGCGCAGCATTAACTGTAATGTTTCTGATCTTATCATTCACACAAACACCACCTGAATAAGCACGATAACGAATCGTAAAAGTCTTTGTTAGCGGCGATTGAAAATTCGGGTATAAATGTTTATACAGTTTACCGGAGAAAGGAAGATCGTCTGTATCGAAAATTGCAGGCAGCCCTGTATTATCCCAATATATTTCCACTTTGGTGATCGTACCCGGAAATACTGTTGATGCTTCAGCAATAATAACCGAATCGTTTGCACAAAGTGAAGCCGGAGCAGGTACAGTAAAATTTGCAGCAGGAAAACTTCCATTCACAAATAATTGCTGGTAAATAGTATCCTTACAACCATTATTACTGGTAGTGATCAATTCTACCGTATAAGGTCCCACGGCCGAATAACTATGCTGCGGATTTTGTAAAGACGATACATTCAATGAACCACTGCCCGGGTCCCCGAAATTCCATTGCCATCCCAGCACTGCATCGGGTAATGCTATTTTGCTCGTATCGATGAATGATGCATAGGTATCGCTCAAACAAACTTCGGGAGTAATAAAACCGGCCAATGGCCCTGGACGTATCACTACCTGCTTTGGGGGAGTTATACTTACACAACCATTGTCGGTCGTAACGGTCAGCATTACATTGTAGGTACCTGCTGTCGCAAAACTATGCGTCACATTGGGACTCGCTGGTGCATTGATAGTAATGACGGGTGAACCATCATCAAAATCCCATTGCCATTTAATATTATTACCGGCATTTGGAAGAGACATATCCTGGAAATTGACCGTCCTTGTTTCGCAGGATGGCGCAGAATAATTAAAATCACTTGTGGGTAATGGATAAACATGAATCGTTCCCGTTGCAGTGGGTGTTACACAAGGCCCTGTTGTATTGACTGTATAAATAAATGTTCCGCTTACGGATGGGGAGCCGCTGATAGTGATAACTCCTCCGGCAAATATTCCTGTAAGGCCTGCAGGCAATCCGCTAACACTTCCTCCGGTACCGCTTGCTCCAACTGCATACGTAATATCAGTAATGGCAGAATTACGGCAAACAGCCTGGTTGGTTGTAGCAACAGCAGATGTCAGGCTGATGGTAGCATCTTCGATAATATGTATCGTTCCCGTTAAATTGGGCCTTACACACGGGCCTTCAGTATTCACCGTATAAATGAACACACCACTTACAGAAGGAATGCCTGTTATTGTTATTACACCTGCTGAATAAGTGCCGGTAACACCGGCGGGCAATCCGCTTACATTACCTCCATTACCACTTCCGCCTACACTGTATGTTATATTGGTTACCGGGTCATTGATACAAACAGTTTGGTCATCTGTCCCGGTTGCCGATGTCAAAGCAATCGTAGCATCGCTAATTATGTTTACAGGGAAACTATACACTGTACTGGAGCAGCCTTCATGTGTTTGAACTTGCAGTGTAACAGAATAGATGCCCGGGCTTGCGAATACATGACCGGGATGCTCTAATGCCGATACATTTAATGGTCCGCTGCCCGGATCGCCGAAATTCCATGACCATTGATCGATCGTGTGGCCCGGGGCAACAGTAGAAGTATTTGTAAATGCAACAGCTACTCCAACACAATTCGGCGCAGGCTGAACATCAAAATCAGCTACCGGCAGATCGATCAGTGTTACTATATGCGTTGTCGTATCAGAAAGACAACCGACATCGGTGATGATCGCATACTTTACATTATAAGCATTCGCAGCACTATAAAGATGTGTGGGATTATTCATAGCAGAACTTGTAAGATCTCCAAAATCCCAATGGCGATGAATAACAGGCCTGCCACCGGTATTTGAATTATCAAAGAAGGCAACAACATCATTGAAACATCCGTTGTTTGTAAAATTAAAATCAGCGACCGGGGGATTGAATATCTGCAGGTCATAATTTATTTCCTGCAAACCGCTGCAGCCATCAGGTGTTGGATTTTGCGCCAGCACTTTGATAGGATATGTTCCTGGCGCCGTGACTGAATAATAAGAAGTCAGTTTATACCGGTATAAAGTTTTTCCATTTACAACCCAGGTAGAATCAAATACAGGATTGCTGATCGTTACATCCGCAATACCCATTGCATTCAGTGCCGCTCCGAATACCCAGTTTATTTGCGTAGGCTGGTAAGGAAAGGTCATTGAGAATTGGAAAGGCGAATTGGTACAACCTGCGGGAAAAGGAACCGTGGCATATTGATTATGTATACTTACAAATTGATACAGGTCCCTCACATTGGTTCCTGCATTATAACCATAGGATTCAACATTGCCGTATCCATATGCAATAGCTAAAAATCCGCTGTCGCAGGTAACACGGTGTGTTGGATTGATATTCGTTGAAGCCGTTATATTTTCCTGCAAATAAGAATATGTTGTCGTTGCAACAGGAATGGCTGTTGCCGTGTATGGCGCCCCATCGATCAGCAAACTGCTTAATCCATTGGTCGGGACAATGATATTCAAATAATGATTGGCAATATTGGTGGCAGGTGGCGTAAGATCATTCCTTGCCGACAGCACAGTAATGTCTTTGATGGTTTGTTCAACCGAATTCAGTATCACCATTTCCGGATCGCTGTTAACACCATCGCAATTCTGCGTGATCATGTATTGCACCACACAAATTGGTTTGTCGGAAGTGATGATCCTGGGTGTATTATTTCCGCTGGTATTGAGGTCGTAATAAGTATTACTGATCAATGTGGCGGCATTAAGCGTTACACCATTTACCTGCACTACTGTAGAAGGATCTTTTACCAGTATCCTGAAAATATCATAACTACGGGAAATAAAAGGCGCCGTAATATATTGTTGTCCCCACGATACCAATGGAAATAATTGCTGGTAAAGATTATCACCCGAACCGGCATTAGGCCCACCGGTAATAGGGATCGGGCAGCCCATTGCGGTCCATGTTGAACCGGCAAAAACTGCAATAGGTTTACAGGGAGAGCCGGCCGAGGCGATCGATTTTATATAAGTGCCCGTTACATCGGCATCATTGGCAGATTGATATTGAAAAACATCGCCCTTATTCAATATGATCTGGAACGGGGTGTTGGCAGCATAGGTATTATTTCCATCGGGTACGGTAGCATTTATTTCAACAGTAGTATTATCCTGCGTCGCTACTACGGCAAATTCTGTTCGCCTGGATGGCATGCCCGCATTCGTATTCGATCTGTAAGAAGAAACATAATATTCTCTTCCCAATACATTGGTTGGCAAAACAAGTGTGGAACCCGAACGGGCTGCATTAAGTATATGGGAATAAACAACAACAGGATTATCACTCAAAATATGGATCCCTGTATTGGTGCCAATACCTGCTACCTGGCCATTATAGGCAACTGAATTAGGAGGTGTCGAAGTATTGGTGAGTCGTACCGTTGTTACCTGGTTGGCAGTAACGGTAAAATTGATCGTATTGCCGGCAACCGTAACAGTACCCGTCGCATTTACATCGGAAGTAATATAGAGGGCCATTCTTGAAGTAGTGCCATCGATATGACCGGTATAGATCACCCAAAAGTCTTTGCCCTTATTAGAAAAATCCTGGGAATAGCAAGCATGGCCATATAGCATGGCAAGTACGATCGTACCCAGCAGTTGAAGTTTTCTCATTGGTCAGTGGCCTGGTTCGAAATAAGTGACGAATTGGTCTAAATACCTAAAGTCATGAGCATTGACTCCCGATTCACCAAATGGTTTAGAAGGAGGGTCTTGTTTTTGCGAGCCCCGGCAGAGCCATCAATCATAAGCATCTTCCCGGGGGGGAAGCAAACTCCATTTCCCGGAAGCCGCGAACCAGCCAGGCGCCCGCCCGCTAATGGATTTTTATTTGTCTAAATAAATTTGTGACAAATTCTTTATCAGCCGCCACGGCGGAAGACCAGGGTTCATGGATTTATTTGTCACAAAATTTATTGACAAATTTCTTGTCGGATCTTCGCCTGCAGAACAGGAGGAACGGCCAGGGCCGGATTTTATTTGTCACAAAGCTTCCTATTAGGGTCCGGGACATATCGAATTACGCAATCCCATCAGCAAAAAACCATCATGCAGGCTTTTATTTAAACTAAATAAAGAGACGCTATCCCATCATCATTTGATTTTCATTGAATAAGGTATTTAAAATACATTTTGTTTAAGGTCGTTTATAAAATCATACTTTGATCAAATAAGAGTTAGAATATTTGAATATTTTTATTGATGTATTATTCACAACAATTTGACTCAGTGGTATTTTTAAATAAATATTCATGCCTTGCTATTTGGGTAAATTTAGAAATGTCGATTTTATGGGAATAGCTAAGTGGATTAGCTGGAAAAGCAAAAATTGAGGAACTCCTTCGATCAGAAAAATAATGGACTCCCACCCTTCCCTACCTTTCTGAATAGATCATTTATTTTATGATTTCAAATGTCACCATCCCCTATCTTGCTGCGTTATATAACCAATGAAGAAACGCATCCTTTCCTATACCCTCGTATTTGCCAGCTGGATCTTTTACAGCTCCTGCGATTCTGTAAAGGAACCCGAACTGGTAGCCATTGAAAATGTAAGGGTCGAAAGGCTTGGCCTGAAAGAATCGGCCCTGAATATCGAACTCCATTATTTTAATCCCAATAAATACCGGTTGAAACTAAAAAGAGCCGAAGGAACTGCCTGGATCGATGGAAACCCGCTCGGCTATTTTGTACTCGACACCCTTATCCGAATTCCTGCCTATTCAGATTTTCGCCTGCCCCTGAAATTGAAAATGGATATGAAATATTTCGTGGAGAATATGGCCAAAGCCTTTCTCCGGAAAACTGGTCGACATAAAAGTCGAAGGCACGGCCCGTGTAGGTAAAAGTATCCTTACCGTCAATTACCCGATAAAATATGAAGGGAAAGAAAAACTGGGAGACTTGATGAAATAGTTTAAGGTTTCTGGTTTCTGGTTTAAAGTTGGGTTTCCGAAAGCATGAGATATCTTACAGTAGCACGATAACCTTAAACCAGAAACGAGAAACCTTAAACCTTAAACTTATCGCTGTTGCAATGGTGGAACAACCTTTGGCTTTGGATGTCCTCCACCATCTTCAAACTTCTTACAGGTCTTTGGAAGACGGTTATACATATCTTCTGCGGCGGGCACATCATCCGCATCATAACCACAATTGGCAATGATGGCCTTTATCTCTTCGATATTGATACGGTCGGTAATGTATTTTACTTTGGTCTCGGCCTTTTTAAAATTCACAGTGGCTTCTGCTACTCCATCATAACGTTTTAACTGGCCTTCGATCCTCTCCTTGCATACCTGGCAAAGTGCATTGGGAGTTTTAATGACTACTGTAAGAACCGGTTTTGTCTGTGCTTTTCCTGCGAGCGACAATCCTGCCACCGCGATCATCATCAGGAATATTTTTTTCATTTTGTCAACAATTGATTGTTTGCAAATAACTTATGAAAACCCTATGTGTCCCTATGTTTCTATGTCTCTACGTGGTGAAAAATTCCGGGTGCAAATTACGAAACGCCATTCCAGCCCCCCGGGTCATCTCTCCATTTTAACAAAACTTCCTGCTGATCCGCCGATACGATCCCTTTTTCAATAGCAAGGCTGATCAATGCCGGGTAATCGGTCAAAGAATAATATGTCAATGATGCTTTATTGAAAGCTTCCGTTGCAACGGTAAAGCCATAGGTAAAAATAGAGACCATGCCGATCACTTCCACCCCGGCTTCTTTCAATACATCCACTACCTGCAGGCTGCTTTTGCCGGTAGAAATAAGGTCCTCGATCACCACCACTTTTTGTCCCTTTTCATAAAAGCCTTCTATCTGGTTGCCCATTCCATGCTCTTTCGGTTTGGGACGGACATACACATAAGGCAGTTTCAACTGGTCGGCGGCCATAGCGCCCCAGGCAATACCTGCTGTAGCTACACCTGCCAGCATTTCTGCCGCAGGAAATTTTTCAAAGACCACATTACACATTTCCGATTTAATAAAATCCCGGATAAAAGGAAAGGAAAGCACTTTTCTATTATCGCAATAAATAGGGCTTTTCCATCCGCTGGCCCAGGTAAAGGGCTTTTCGGGATTTAATTTAATGGCATTAACTTGAAGAAGTTTTTCAGCGACTGCTTTTGCATCTGTCATATTGCGAAGGTACAGGGAACGGGTGCAAGAAAAAGGTACAAGGCACGAGGCACAAGGTACAAGAAGCCCGATTTTTTGAATATTCTTTTCTCTTCCCGTGATTTTTTTTATATATCCAACCAGTTTTAAAATTTTTGCTTTCAAGGCTTGTACCTTGTGCCTCGTGCCTTGTACCTTCTAATTAATATGTATATAAAGATCTATTTCGACGACAAGCCATTATTCTTATGTGATGCAGTAGATGAAACTGTTCAGCCATACGTACATCATGACGATGCAGTTTTCATTGACGAACTGGATAGCCATACCATTAAGTCAATGATCCATGAAATGGAATTACCGGCTGTTCACGCCGGTGTATTTTTTCATACCGACCTTGCTGAATTGAAAAAAGCTTTCTTTAAAAAATTCATACTGGTACAGGCAGGCGGCGGCCTTGTACAGAATGAAAAAAAAGAGATACTGATCATCTTCCGCCGGGGCAAATGGGACCTGCCCAAAGGCAAACTGGATAAAGGAGAAAAACTGGAAGACTGCGCTGTTCGTGAAGTGGAAGAAGAAACCGGATTACAAAATGTGCAATTGCTTTCTCCTCTTACGATCACTTATCATACCTATCATGAAGGCACACGCTTTATCCTGAAAGAATCTCATTGGTATAATATGACAGTGACCGGTGACCAGGAACTGGTACCTCAAACCTCGGAAGATATCAATGAAATAAAATGGGTGAAGCCGGCCGATATTGAAAAATACCTGGATAATTCTTTTCCATCGGTAAAAGATCTTTTGGAGGGTTTAATACCTTCCAAAAGTTGATCCTCTTGTACCTTGTCGCTTCTAAAGAGATCTCGGCGTTTTAAAATCTCTCTTTTCAATAATAGCTATCGTAAGCCTGCTTATACAAACCAGTTTATCATTCTCATTGAAGATCTTTATATCCCACACATGGGTCGTCTTACCGAGGTGTAAGGGAAAGGCTATGCCGGTCACATACCCATTGGTAGCGCTATGCACATGATTGGCATTTATTTCCAGTCCCACGCATTGAAACCGGGTATGATCGATCACCAAAGCAGACGCAACGCTACCAATTGTTTCAGCCAGCACACAGGAGGCGCCGCCATGTAATAAACCATAGGGCTGGTTGGTCCGGTGGTCAACAGGCATCTTTGCTTTGAGAAAATTATCTCCTATCTCTACCCATTCAATACCGATATGTTCAGACATTGTGCCTTTACCAAGCGGCTCCAGTTTTTCAACTGACAGATCTTTATTGAACCAGATTGACATTGCCTTTATTTAGGTAATGATTTAAAAACAATTTCAGGAAGAAACGGACTTGCATTACCGCCGTTCCGGATAATATCCCTTACGATAGTGGAAGCAACGGAAGTGTATTTGGGTTCGCCGGTAAGGAAGATCGTTTCGATCGTCCGGTCGAGTGTGCGGTTGGCATCGGCAATTGTTTTCTCGTATTCAAAATCGCTGACATAACGGATACCACGCAATATAAAATGTGCGCCTATCTTTTTGCAAAAATCGATTGTCAGTCCTTCATAAAAAGCAGCTTCCACCCTCTCTTCATCTTTATAGATCTCTTTGAACCAGTTTACTCTTTGCTCCGGGGTAAACATAGGAGCTTTGGCTGCATTCAACCCGATCCCAACTACGATCTTATCAAAAACGGGTAAAGCCCTGTTGATGATATCTACATGACCTAATGTAACAGGATCGAAGGTGCCGGGGAATAAACAAATACGCATTGTTTTAAATGTTGAATGTTAAATGCTAAATGTTAAATAGTAGAAGGCCGTCGCTTTTTCTAAGCGATCAGTAACGCTATGATTATTTAGCATTCAACCTTTAAAATTTAAAATTAATTAGAGTTTCTGTTAGAAAGCAAATACAGCACCGCCATTCTCACCGCCACTCCATTTTCCACTTGCTGTAAGATAATGGATTGTTTGCTATCGGCCACATCACTGTCAAGTTCCACTCCCCTGTTGATCGGACCCGGGTGCATGATCACCACTTCTTTATTCAACCCGTCCAGTAATTTCCGGCTGATGCCGTATGCCAGGTTGTATTCACGCAGTGAAGAAAACAAGACCTGGTTCTGTCTTTCTAATTGTATCCGTAAGACATTCGCAACATCGCACCATTCCAGCGTTTCTTTTACATTATAGCTCACATTCACTCCTAACGCACTGGCGATATATTTCGGGATCAAAGTAGGCGGCCCGCAAACCGTTACTTCGGCGCCCATTTTTTTCAACAAATAAATATTGCTTTGCGCTACACGGCTATGCATGATATCGCCGATGATAGCGACCTTATTTCCTTCCAGTTTTCCTGTTTTTTCTTTGATGGAAAAAGCATCGAGCAATCCCTGTGTGGGGTGTTCATTGATACCATCACCGGCATTGATGATAGCCGCCGGAATATGTTGTGCTAAAAAATGAGGTGCCCCGCTGGCACTATGCCGCATCACCACCATATCCACTTTCATGGATAAAATATTATTCACTGTATCGAGTAAGGTTTCTCCTTTGGCAGTGGAAGAAGTGGAAGCAGAAAAGCTAACGGTATCGGCAGACAATCTTTTTTCAGCCAGTTCAAAAGATATTCTCGTCCTGGTAGAATTCTCGAAAAAAAGATTCACCACTACCACATCACGCAGTGAAGGAACTTTTTTAACAGGACGCTGTAAAACTTCTTTGAATTGTTCTGCTGTTTGTAGAATAAGAGAAATATCAGCCGCTGTGAGATCTTTAATGCCGAGTAAGTGTCGAGTGGATAGTTGCATTAAAAAGCGAAATTAGGGGAAAATAAGATAAATAAGGTATAAGGCACAGGGAACAAGGCACAAGATGCGTGTTATTACATTGAGAAACTGGGTGGTGGAAAAAGAAACAATTAAATGGCTTGACCTGGTACTCGTTTATGGAAACAATGATTTAGAAAAGGAAAGAGCCGTTCTTATAAATGAAGGGGAACAAATCAGGAGAATATTATCTGCAATAATCACCAAACTTGGAGGGTAAAAGAAAAATCCGAATGGAGGACCTTGTTCCTTGAGCCTTGTGCCTTGTACCTTCTGGATCTTACTCCAAGATAGCTACTTCTTCCTTCCCATCCTTCTCTTTCCAGTACACTTTCACTTTTTGCGAAATGAGGGAATCAATGGATTTACCGACATAATCGGCCTGTATCGGGAATTGACGACTAAAGCGGCGATCGATCAATACACATAATTCCACTTTGGCAGGTCGTCCAAAATCGATCAATGCATCCATGGCCGCCCGGATCGTTCTGCCGGTGTACAATACATCGTCGATCAGGATCACTTTTTTATTTTCAATGGAAAAAATAATATCGGTTTGATTGGCTACATGTAATTCCTTGCGGATATCGTCCCTGTAAAAAGTGATATCCAGTTTGCCGTACAATATCTTTTCGGCCGGGATCTCTTTTTTTATTTCGTCGATGATCTGGTCGGACAAATAAATACCCCGTGGCTGCAAACCGATCAGCACCGTATTTTCAAGATCGATATGATTCTCGAGTATTTGATGCGCCAGTCTTTTTACGGTGATGGCCAGTTGTTGCTCTGTAAGGATCGATTTCAAATGAAAGATATTTGTATGAAAGTAACGATGACTATTTCATTTTTCTTGCTGCAAGATACTCTTTCCGCGAAATGATGAGGCCCTCTGTTGGAAAGACCACCGAGAAATTACCTTTCTCCACCCATTCTGCAAACATATGAATACCGTATCGCTGGTCATACACTTCAAGGATCAATCCCGGTAAACCTACCAGCCCCATTGGTCCGAATGGCTGGGGAATTTCAGGAGTGTACCAAACCAGCGTAGAGTCATTTTTTTCATTGACGACAAGAGCGGGTTTGCATTTATAGCCCAGCAGCATCTTTGTATCATCCAAAAAGATCCAATCATATTTTGTGGAAGAATCAACTACAAGATATTTGTCTTTTTTGGTGGGATAACCGTTCACTTCGCTATAGACCAGGTCGCTGTTCTTATTATATAACATGGCATGATGCATGAGTTTGCTGCCATATACCTCTTCGCCTTTCAGCGGATCTTTGGCGCCGGCGATAGAATAGAAAAAGGATAACGAGTCTGAAAAAACAAGTTTATGATCAGCGGTCTGCAACCTTTTTTTCTCGCCGTTAAAACTTATAGGTGAATAAACATCGTTCCTGTTATAATAAACGGAATAGCCAACCTGCCCGGATGTTTGTAAAATATTTCCTAATAAAAAAAGAAAGAATGTCCACTTCATACTCGTAAAACTATAAACCTGTTATTTCTCCTGCATAAAAGGATATTTATAATCCGTCGGCGGATTAAAAGTTTCTTTGATCGTTCTTGCACTTAACCATCGATAAAGATTTAAAATACTTCCCGCCTTATCATTCGTACCGCTTGCTCTTGCGCCACCAAATGGTTGCTGACCAACCACCGCTCCCGTTGGCTTATCATTGATATAAAAATTACCGGCTGCATGACGCAATTTATTTGTTGCCAGGTCAACCGCTGCCCTGTCCTGCGCAATGACCGAACCTGTTAATGCATAAGGAGAAGTTGTATCGACAAGTTCCAATGCTTTCTCAAAACCATTGGCCGGGTAAACATATACTGTCAGTACAGGTCCGAAGATCTCTTCACACATGCGTTACATATTTCGGGTTCTTTGCTTCAATGACAGTTGGCTGAATAAAATATCCTTCGTTCTTATCACACTTACCACCTACCCATATCTCTGCTTTGGGATCTTTCTTTGCATTATCGATATAGCGTTTGATATTATCAAAGCTTTTCTCATCGATCACTGCATTGATGAAATTGGAAAAATCTTCTACCGTTCCCATTTTAAAACTTTTCACACCGGCGACCAGTTTCTTTTTTACTTCTTCCGCAATATTGGAAGGGATATAAGCTCTCGATGCAGCCGAACATTTTTGTCCCTGGAACTCAAAGGCGCCACGCAACAATGCAGTAGCAACAACATCCGGGTCGGCACTTTTATGCGCTAATACAAAATCTTTACCGCCGGTCTCCCCTACTATTCTGGGGTACGATTTATAGTTCGGCATATTCTTACCGATCGTTTCCCACATATTATTGAATACACCGGTCGATCCTGTAAAATGTACGCCGGCAAAATCACGGTGATTAAAACAAACTCTCCCGATCGTTGGCCCATCCACATAAATAAGATTGATAACACCGTCGGGCAATCCTGCTTCTTTTAAAATGCGCATTGTCATTTGCGCAGCATATACCTGTGTATTCGCGGGTTTCCATACTACAACATTACCACACATAGCAGCCGATGTTGGAAGATTGCCACCGATCGCTGTAAAGTTGAACGGCGTTACTGCCAATACAAATCCTTCCAGCGGACGATACTCCATCCTGTTATGCATACCCGGGCTGCTGATCGGTTGTTGTTTATATATCTCGGAAAGAAAATGAACATTGAAACGTAAGAAATCGATTAACTCGCATGCAGCATCTATTTCAGCCTGGAAAGCATTCTTACTTTGACCCAGCATCGTTGTTCCATTCATATACGGACGATACTTTGTTGCCATCAGATCGGCGGCCCGTAGAAATATATTGGCCCTGTTCTCCCAGCTTGTATTGCCCCAGGCTTCTCTTGCAGCCAATGCTGCATCAATGGCCTGCTGAACATGTTTTTCTTCACCGGCATTGAAATGACCCAGCACATGTTTGATCTCATGCGGCGGATGCATCTCCACTTTCTTATTGGTTCGAACTTCTTTACTACCGATATACATCGGCACATCGATGGTTTCCTTTTTTAATTCAGCCAGTATTTCTTTCAATCTTTTTCTTTCAGGTGAACCGGGCGCATAGCTTAATACGGGTTCATTGACTGGCATTGGGTAAGAGAAGGTTCCGATACTCATGAGACCAATTTGATGATTTGAAAATTTGAAGATGTTATGATTTCACAGACCGCAAAATTAGCAGCAATATTCTTATTTCCGGGAAGAAGTTATGAGATCATCTGCAAGATTTTAAAAATTGGGCGATTGGATGATTTGAAAATTTGGTGATGTGAGAAAACGCCGGGTTTTCAACTTATAAAACGGGGAAAGAACCTTTTGTAGCCGGAATTTCTTTATCATTTTACCATTCCAAATTATCCGGATATGCGAAATGATAAAGGAAAAATCTGATCGTAGATATTAGTTTTGAATTTTCACTTAAGATAATTCGCTATACTTCATTGCTCGAAAAGGAAAGAAAATTTGTAGTGGCGAGACAGTTGCTCAGATCAGGGACAAGTATAGGTGCGAATGTCAGGGAAGCTCAGAATGCAGAAAGCAAGGCTGATTTTATCCATAAAATGAAGATAGCAGCAAAAGAGGCTGATGAAACGGAATATTGGTTATTGCTTCTTGATAAATGGAAAATTATCCGGCATGCAAAGATCTGCTGGCGGAATGCGGTTCAATAATAAAAGTCTTGTCTAAAATCATTGGTTCTTGCCGTAGATAGCCACATCTTCAAAATCATCAAATTTTCAAATCATCAAATCAGCTTTCAGTCTCTTTCTCATTCATTAAATACGCTTTTATAAATCCATCGAGTTCTCCATCCATCACCGGCTGCACATTACCCACTTCAAAATCGGTGCGGTGATCTTTGATCATTTTATAAGGATGGAAAACATAAGAACGTATCTGGCTGCCCCATTCTATCTTTTTCTTTTTTGAATTGGTAGCATCTTTTACCGCTTGTCTTTTGCGAAGCTCTTCTTCATACAAACGGCTTTTCAGCATTTGCATCGCCAGTTCCCTGTTGCCTAACTGGCTCCTGTCCTGCTGGCAAACAACCACGATACCTGTTGGAATATGCGTAAGCTGAACTTTTGTTTCTACTTTATTTACATTCTGTCCGCCGGCGCCGCCACTTCTCGACGTTTCCATTTTTACATCGGCAGGATTTATTTCAATATTGATGGTATCATCCACCAACGGATAAACATACACTGAAACAAAAGAAGTATGTCGTCTTGCATTGCTATCAAATGGTGAGATACGAACCAACCGGTGTACGCCACTTTCCGCTTTTAAAAAGCCGTAAGCAAAAGGCCCGTCAAATTGCAGCGTTGCTGTTTTAATACCGGCCCCATCGCCCCATTGCCAATCCATTTCGGTTACTTTCCATCCCTGTTTCTCGCCATACATGCGATACATGCGGGCAAGCATTTCGGCCCAGTCCTGGCTCTCAGTACCACCGGCGCCTGAATTGATTTGTAATACGGCCGGCAATTCATCTTCCGGTTCATTGAGGGTGGCTTTGAATTCAGCGTCATCGAGCAGGGTCAATGCTTTTTCATACGCTTCTTTTGTTTCTTCTTCGGTAGCATCGCCGCCTTTCCAGAATTCGAAGAGCACAGCAAAATCCTCTACGGATGCATTCGATGCATCAAAGAGTTTAACCCAATACTCATTAGCCTTGATATTCTTGAGAATTTCAGTAGCTCTTTTATTATCGTCCCAGAAACCGGGACTAAGGGAGAGTTGTTTTTCTTCGGCTATTTTTTGTTGTCGGTTAGCGACGTCAAAGAAACCTCCTTATTCCGGCAATGCGGAACCGCATATCATTCAATTTTTCGATTGTCATAGGCGCAAAGGTAGGAGAAGTTTATGGTTTCTCGTTTAACGTTTCTGGTTGCGTAGAGTACTAGATTTAGGAGGTCGTTTTCTGAAGGGGAGATTTAGGGGAGGTACCCGGCTTCTGTGCTACTAGCAGCGCCTGTTGCGTCGCACACTTCATCGCCCCATCCTCGTATCATACATATTCAGCACAATCACTTTCTTACCCTTTACTTTATAATAAAGTCTATTGTGCCGGGTTACTAATACAGACTCTTATATTTTTTATTGCGGAAGAAAGCACACCTGTAAACGGTTGCCCCGATAGTTGTTGAAGGCGATGATCTACTTTTTTAAGAAAGGCGGCAGCAACTTTGTATGACCACTCCTGCTCAAGATATGCCAATACTTTAACCAGCTTGTTTACAAAGCGTTTCTTGAGAATTATTTGGTACGCCATTTATCCGTCTTCTTATTAAACTGCTGTAATGTTATTGTATCTTTTTCGTCAGGTTCGGCTACAAGTTCCTCCAATTCTTTTAACTGTTTGGCAGAAAGGTCGTCAGTCACATCCGAATCTTTGGTAGTTTTATAGAATGCCATATCTTCTTTTACAAATGATAATAATTCCTCATCATTTGTATCGGCAATGAGCTTCGTCAACTCTTTCTTTAATCTATCAAGAGCCATTGAAATAAAGGTTTATCAAATTTAAACCTTTTCCATCAGACAAAATTATTTCGTGCTCCTGTGTCGCAGTTTATGCCTGGGCAATTCCATTCTTCACGATTGACAATTCACAAACCTCACATCCACAACTCAAACAAAAAGAAATGCTGGCCTTCCTCAATCCCGAAGGGATGTCATTACTATAGAACAAATGATAAATGATTTTTCAAAACCCCGAAGGGGTGACATATCACCCCTTCGGGGTTTCAGATATTATGGCAATATTTTTCTATAGTAATGTCAGCCTTTGAGGCTTACTGATCGTGCCAGAACGATATTGCTCTTCGCAAATGCTCAATAGCGAACAGTACGTACAAGTGTGCGACGCAACAGACGATGATAGTAGTCCCGGACGTCCGGGCAACTAATCTCCTCACATCCCAACTCAATCAAAAAGAATGGATGCAAAATTTCCGCATTTTCAAATCATCAAATTATCAAATCTTGTTACGAACTAACGATTAACGACCCCCGACTAAAACATCATTGCTGATTAACCACCGTCGGAATCACTCCCTGTGCAATATTCCCCGTCACAGAATTATTTTTAGATGAAGTGATCGTACCCGGCCCCTTGAAAGCCGTAGCATTATTCGTGATAATATTTCCGGAAAGATGAGTCGTTACTCCTGTCTTCGACTCCACTCCCGTACCGCAACCTGAGATAACAGAATTGCCGACCGTAGCTGTGCCACTGCTGATGCTAACACCTGAATTCAGGACTCCCCGGATATGACATCCATCTACCACTGTAAACCCCACTGTGCCGGTAGAACTGCCGGGGCCCAGGATGTTGATCCCATTACTTGCATTATGAATCGTCACATTACTGACCGTTACATCAGCTCCCGTAGTTGTATTGACATCAATTCCATTGGCTGAGAAATTGGACAGGACACAATTTTCAACGTTTAGTTTTTTAACGGCTATCACCCGGATACCATTTATACCTAAGGTCGTGCCGGCACCATTAATGGAAAAATTCCTGATCGTCACTAATGCATTGGGTGCATTCACGTTGATACCATTTGTTGCGCTGGATAATATCGATCCGGTAACACCGCCTCCGTCAATTGTAATTGACTTGGTAATAGTAACAGCGCCAAATCCGCCGGGATCAAGCACATTGATCTCTCCGCCAATTGCAGTTTTACTGATAGCGCCTGCTAATGTTTTACAGGGTGCTGTGCGGCTGCAGGGATTTACATCATCACCTACTCCCGATACCCATGTACGGGTGGCTTGTGCCATTGTTAGCATACTTGCTAATGACAGGCATGATAAAAGAAAAAAACGAGTGGTTAGATAAGGTTTCATAATTGCTGGTTTTAAAATGAAAGTAACATGATTCGGCGGGAATAACAATACCACATTTGCGGTAGTGTACACCCGGTAGCTATCGGGTTAAATACCTTATGTGTTTCTTCTTCCTGATTGAACGTGATAGAATTTTAATTGTATCAGTACGCATGTTTCCGTAATTCCCGGATCGGGGAACAAAGCCTATCTTCCCACGCTAAAATCAAGCAGTAAATGTGTTTCTCAGCCACTGTAAGTTTTGGAGCCAGCGTCATATTGGGTACGGTCGGGACCATAGCCGGAGTAAAAGCTAAAACAAATCCTCAACGGGTGTTTTCAACTATTCCATTGCTCTTTGCCGTACAACAATTAGCCGAAGGCTTGCTTTGGCTTTCATTGAAAAATGCTGACATAGTATCCTGGCAATCCTCGCTCACTTATATATACCTTGTATTTGCGATGGCCGTTTGGCCGCTATGGGTGCCGCTTACTATTCGCCTGCTGGAAAAAGATCCACGGCGAAAAAAATTAATGAATGCATTGGTAACTATAGGTGCAATTGTGGCTGTTATTGTCATACTGGTCCTTTCTCTTTATCCTGTCCGGGTAATGACACCGCTATGCCTTACCTGCCCCGTGTCTCCAACTCCCGGCATTCGGGATCACCTGCATTATGAATTTACTTTTCCACCGGTAGCTAAAAGTCTTATTACCGCTTTCACGGTGCTATATATAATGGCAACGATCCTGACGCCTTTTATTTCCAGTATTAAAAAAATGAAATGGCTCGGAATTGTTTTTCTCGTCTCTTATCTTTTCGCAGTTATTTTTTACAACAGCTTTGTTGTATCGGTGTGGTGCTTTTTTGCAGCAATGCTAAGCTTTGTGGTGCTTTGGATAATTATGGACCTAAGAAAGAAAGGTTCCCGTAGTGGTTCCGTTTAATTTTTTACCGCAGGAATGACAAGCTTGTCTCCGAAATAGCCGGGTACTGAATTTTATGCCTGGTCTAACGGAACGGTTTCCAGCTCTACATTACTGTGCAGGTTTATTTTATTGATCCGGATTATATGTATCCAGTTCAAAAAAAGTAAAACAGGATACAATAGATCGAACTGGTACCAGCGCCTGCCAAAATTAACTGCAGAAGGTGTTTTGTGATGATTGTTATGATAGGCTTCTCCCAGTAAAAAAATATCCATAGGATATAAATTCTTAGAAGTATTCTTCATCTTAAAATTGATGCTGCCATATTTATGTGCGAACCAGTTGATCACTGCGCCATGAAAGGCCACCATCGTTATATGAACAGGCAATAATAAGAACCACCATGCGGACGGGGCAAACAGTATATAAAAAGTAATATAAAATACGATCCATAGCACACGGGATATCCAGTTATTGGCGATCTTATCAAATGCCTGCCAGTCGGGAAGGTTCTTTAAAAACCTTTCTTCTATTTCAATTTTATTTTTGAATACGCCGTCTGTAAAATTGCGGCTGCGCCACATCATGGCAAATAAATTATCATCGTACTTGGGAGAATGGGGATCTTTTTCTGTATCCGTATATGCATGATGCATACGATGCATGATCGCATAAACTCTTGGACTTAGGTACGAAGAACCCTGGCCAATATAAGCAACGATATAAAAAAAACGTTCCCAGAATTTAGTCATGCTGAAGGCAGCATGTGATGCATAACGGTGTTGGAGAAATGATTGAGAGAAGATCGCCAGGTACCAGTGACACAAAAAGAAAATAAGTATTATTGACATTAAAACATACGGGACTAATAAAGAACTACGATGTTGACACGTAAGGTAGGCTTATTCGCCAACGCGGCCTAATGTATTTTTGATAATCAATGAGTTTTACAAGCCCATTAGGAGTTTGTAGAGGCATTTCTACATTAATTGTAGATTTATATTAACAAACCATGATATGAAAAAATATTTGCTTCCTGTTCTTTTATTCTTGTTTTTGCAACCGGTAAAAGCTTCTGATAAAGACTCTACAATTCATTACGATCTTCCGGATAGTGTAAAGGCTGTTCAGTTCATGGCGGAGATGACTGTCGGGTCATTCAATATAAAAAAGAATTGCGATGCCGGTATAGGAACGGATGCCGTAAGTCTTTCGCTAAGAAACAATAAAGGATCACGCGGATTTTATTTTTCTACTGCAGCTTCTTTTAAAAATGTAAAGTGGAAAACACCGGGAATAAATGCCTGGACCGATCTGAAAGACCAGGACATGATTTTCAAATATGACTGGCAGATCAATGAGACCTATAAATTCCTTATTTCAATAGCATCCGACTCCGCAGGAAATTTTTCATTGTATTCAGGTTATATCTTTTTGCCAAAAGAAAATAAATGGAAACTGATCGGGACTTGTAAAATTGCCGGGCGATGGAATACTTTGCAAACTCCCGCTTCTTTTTATTCTGCAAAGAATATACAGATCAGTATGAACCAGGTATGGTGCCAGCGACAAAATGGATCCTGGAGGAATATGTCCGAAAGGACTCCTTCGGAGAAAAATGAGACCTTACCCAATCCCGTCGTTAATTTATTTGGTCATGTTGATAGTGTTCAACAAAGACAAACCGATATAAAACTCATTGAAGATGCTATTGCTTCGGGTAAAACAGATGTGAAAGAAAATATAGAAAGTGTTTATTACAAAATGATGAAAGAAGGAACCGGCAGGCTTGTTTCGGTAAATGATACTTTAACTGTTTTTTACAAAGGTTATCTTTTTGCCAATGATTCTGTATTTGATCAGACAAAAGAAAAACCTGCCACTTTCCCATTGAAAAGATTGATAAGAGCATGGCAGCTCGCTATACCACTATGCAGGATCGGGGGTAAAATAAAAATAGTCATCCCCTCCGATCTTGCTTATTCGATCCGGACAAGAGCCGCTAAGATCCCGCCCAATAGTATTTTAGTTTTTGAAATTGAAGTGTTGGATGCAAAATCGCCGCAAGCCGGGAATTAGTTAAGGCGTTTATGTACCCAGAACTTAAGTTTCACGCAGCGAACAGAAAGGAGCGGCGGCGCCACGTTGCGCTCGTTTACCGTTGCGCTCGCTGCGTGAAAAAAAAGAGGAATTAACCTTTTTTCCAGACCTTTAAACAAGAAAAAAAGAACATGAAAAATAAATGCTTCCTCGTTATTCTTCTTTTCACATCCTATTCTCTATTTGCTCAAACGGCTGCTGATCTTTATAGAAAAAGCGATTCGTTGTACAAAGCAAAGGATTATAAAAATGCAGCTATTGCCAATGCTGCAGGATTAAGAATGCAGGGAAAAAATGTTACGCTGAACAGGTATTGGTCACTTGCCTCCCGTTGGGCATTGGCCGGGGAAACAGACAGTGCATTTCATTATCTGAATATATTTATCCAATCAGGCAAAATAAATAAGACGCAGGCACGGGGTATTGAAAACGATCCGGACTTTATCACGATAAAAAATGATAACCGCTGGCGGTCCACAATTACGGAAATGCAAAAACAAGCGGAAGAGAACGGTTACCCGCAGGAAGAATTCATTTATGGGCGCAAAGATGGTGTAGCTCTTACATTGGTACAGGTAAAACCAAAATTAAAAGCAAATGGCAAAGCGATAATATATGTCATAAGCGGTAGTTGGTTTTCTTCGTATAACGGATTTGAAGTGCCTACTGCAGCTGCGGAACAATACCTCGCCAAAGGGTACACAATTTTTGCGGTCATTCATGGCTCACAGCCACGCTATGCTATTCCCGATGCAGTGAATGATCTGAAAAGAGCCGTCAGGTATATTCGTTACAATGCTGCTAAATTCAATATCGACCCCGATCATATTGGTATTACCGGTACTTCGGCCGGCGGACATTTATCATTGATGATCGCAACGGCTGATGATAAGATCAATGCAACGGCTCCTGATCCTGTTGACAGGGTTTCATCAAGAGTGCAGGCAGTCGCAGTTTTATTTCCGCCAACCGACCTGTTGAATTGGGGCGCAGCGGGTATGAACTTAGTAAATGCAAAAGACCTGCTGAAAATGGCACAAACATGGGGCGCCCTTGATTTCAGAATATGGAATGAACGATTAGCTTTGTATGAAGAAGTAACCGACACGGCAGCAAGAAACAAGATCGGCCGAGAAAATTCTCCCTTGTATTTTGTATCACCCGATGATCCGCCGGTATTCATCATTCATGGCGATGCAGATCCTACTGTTCCTATCCAACAATCAAAAGCGATCATTCAACGCTTCAAAGAAGCCGGTGTGCCAAACAATTTTATCATTAAACCCGGCGGCAAACATAATGGCAATGATATGAGTCCCGACTGGCAAACGTTTGTAGACTGGTTTGATAAATATTTGAAGTAACAGGTTCATCTATGGCCAACTCTTCTTAAACGAAAGATGTACTTTTGCGTTCCAAAGATCATCATCACATATTTTCAAAGGACATTTTAGTCAAACAAAAATTTAGTGTATGAAACAAAAATTATTTTTTGCCGCATCATTTATTATGCTGGCATTTTTATTTTCCTGTAAAAGCGCTGATAAAAAAAAGGAACCTGGTACGAAAGAACCCAAACTGAAAGAAGAAACCGTCAGCTATAAACTTGACAGTTCTACGATGAACAATTTTGTAGTATATGATGAGAATATCGAAGGCAAACGTCCCGCTGTGCTGGTGATACATGAATGGTGGGGATTGAATGATTATGTAAAAACAAGAGCAAGGCAATTAGCGGAGCTTGGCTATATCGCTATGGCTGTTGATATGTATGGCGATGGAAAAATGGGACCCGATCCTGCAACCGCCGGAAAACTGGCAACGCCTTTTTACCAGGATCCGCAAATGGCCAAACATCGCTTTGATGCAGCGATGGCAAAATTGAAAGAAAACCCTGCCACAGACCCCGACAAAGTTGCTGTTATCGGTTATTGTTTTGGCGGCGCAATGGCATTAACGATGGCCAAACTCGGCGATGATCTTAAAGGCGCTGTTAGTTTTCATGGTGATCTGAATGTTGTGCCCGCCGATAAGAATTTATTAAAGGCAGAAATATTGGTTTGTCATGGTGCAGCCGATACATTTGTTCCGCAAGCGGAAGTAGATAAATTCAAAAAGCAAATGGACTCGATCGGTGCAAAATATACTTTCAAAGCATATGATGGAGCTACACATGCTTTCACCAATCCGGACGCCACCGAAACGGGAAAAAAATTCGAATTGCCGATCTCTTATAATGCGGCTGCAGATACTGCTTCATGGAAAGAAATGAAAGATTTTTTTAATCGGATTTTCAAATAAAAAAGCCTTATAACCAGTAAAAGACCCCCGGCATTTACACAGCCGGGGGTCTTTTTTATCCGGATACCTGTTATAAATAGCTTATTGTCAATCCAATTGCACAAAATACGGTAAGGCTTAGTAAATATTCTACGTAAAGCTATGTATTACAAATTCTAGTTTCTATTTTGTCATCCCTTTCGGACTTAAATCGGACACCTTTTGAAAAAAATTATACTATCCACACTTATTGGAAGCGTATGCTTCATCTCTTGTACAAAGACTGATATATTATTACCTGTTTCCGAACCATGTTTATTACAAACGGGTAATCCTGCAGGCAAGTCATATGCCAGCGACTCTGTCGTTGCTTATACTTGCACAAACAAGCACTGTGGTATTTTGCCGTTGAGCACAAAAAACTACTGGGTGTATGAAGACTCTATCTTCACCGATGGAGTCTTTATGCAGGTAAAGTTTGATACACTTCGTTTTCAAAATTGTAAGAAGTCGTCGGATGGATTGGTTTGGTGGGAATCTACTTTGAATGTCGGGCTGCCGCAAATAATATATGCCAACGATTCCACTTTTTTCAGTTTGGCCGACCGCATGTTCACTCCCGGTGTGAAGGATGTAAAAAAAGAATATGGATTATTTCCCGGCGATTCAATAAAATACCTCACCAGTTTTGAAGATGCAGCCGCTACCGGCCGTTCTATAAAAATGCAAAGCACTTTTAAAACAGATGCCGGTAATGTTAATAACTGCATTTTCTTCGAAAAATATGCCCGCAACTATCGCAGGGACCAACTTTATTTTAAAGAAGGCATCGGCATAATGAAATATACAATGGAAAAAGCGCCGATGGGTTCAAGGATACTCCAATTGCAACAAGTTTCTACGCTGGTTAGCTACCATATCGAATAAAACTGCTGATTACTTTGATATGTATGATCTGGCTGATTTTTATTTGGTCATCTTCCTATTCCCTGGTCATCGTCTCTTACAATCTTTGATTTGTTCATTTTATTTCTTCCAGTGAAAGAAATAAAATGAATCACACTTGTACTGCAGTAATCCCGGTGAGCAATATCGAAGTATCAACAACGCTATCATCTGTCATCTATCATCTATCTTTAAATCATGCTTCATACAAAGCAGGTAAAATCAGTTTTAAATAAACACAAGAAAAGAGATTCATGGTTTCTCGATGATTATTCTGTGAATCCTTATGAAGGCTGCAGTTGCAATTGCCTCTATTGCTATATCCGCGGCAGCAAGTATGGGGAGAATATGGATGAAGGTCTTGCCGTAAAAGAAAATGCATTGGAAGTATTGGAAAAACAACTGGCGTCCAGGGCAAAGAAAAATGAATATGGATTTGTTGCAGTCGGTTCGGGAACGGATGCTTATATCCATCACGAAGAGAAACTCCGCATGACAGAAGGGATGCTTCGCCTGTTGTTGAAATATCGGTTCCCGGTTTTTATTAGTACCAAATGCACATTGATCACAAGAGATATTGAATTGCTGAAAGAAATAGATCAGAATGCGATTCTTCCCGGTGATCTTCGTGATACACTGAAAAGAGGTTTGATCCTTTCAGTTTCTTTATCGACACTGGATGAAAAGATCAGCAATATGCTGGAACCCGGCGCTGCTTCTCCCCTGCAGCGGCTTGAATTGGTAAGTCAATTAAAACAACATGGTTTTTTGACCGGCGTGAATGCGATACCGCTTCTTCCTTTTATTTCTGATACCGAAGAAGAAATGGAAAAAATGATCCTGGCGGCGAAAGAACATAATGCCGATCATATTCTTATCGGCGGATTAACTTTGTTTGGCAGCGGTATAGCCGACAGCAAAACTCTTTTTTATAAATTTTTAGAAAGATATGATGCTTCCCTGCTTCCAAAGTACCAGCAATTGTATGGCTCTAATTTTTATACACCATTCAAATTCCAGGACCAGTTAAAAGAAAAAGCAACCAGGCTCTGTAAAAAGCATAATATTCGCAACAGCATCTTGGAATAAAACAGGCAATGAGCAATAGACAATTTACAAATCGAAAACGCTATGAAAAAAATAAAACAACATGTCAGCACAATTAAAACAAATACAAACCATTCTCAAAGCAAGATCCATCCCGGAAGCAAAAGCAGCGCATAAAAAATTTGTACCCACAAGCAATGAAAAAATTTATGGCGTAAGAACACCGGTATTGAATGAACTGGCACAGCAATTCAGATCCGGCGGTTTTGAATTAGTAGAAGAATTATGGAAAGCCGGCGCCCTCGAAGAAAAACTATTAGCCATAAAAATGCAGGGCAAGATCGCAAAGAAAGATCCGGAACGTGCATTAAAGCTCACACAACTTTTTGCAAAAAACATCGGCAACTGGGCCGTATGCGATGCCATGGGTATGCAGGGATTAAAACCCATTCTTACAACACATCAAAAAGAAATATTTGAACTTGCCTGGAAATACAATAGTTCCAAAGATCTTTGGCAACGAAGATTATCATTGGTACTGGTAGAATGGTACACAAGGATAAAAGCTTTGCACCCGGAAATAAAGAAACTGGTAGCAAATCTCCAAAATGATAATGAGTATTATGTGAAGAAAGCTATCGTATGGATCAATAAGAATTTTACAAAAGGAAAGTAGGTTTTAAGTCCTAAGTTGTAAGTTTTAAGTTAAGATACCCCAACTTAAAACTTACAACTTAAAACTTAGAACTATTAAGGGAGGATGATCACTCGTTGATTGTTACCGTTGTTCCAGCTAAGCAATGCTTTGTTATCGCAATCGCCATTATTCGGGAATCCGAAATCAAGCTTGAGCACACGGCTGTTTATTTTTATTTTCAGCGTTCCTTCACTGATCCAGGGACAATTTACTTTTTTGATCAAAGGATCTTCGGTGTTGATATTTATAGTGGTTCCATTATTGAATACTGTTTTTGAACGTCCTGTTATTTTGTACACATCGTCTCTTACAATTCCTGTCAGCATCCCCGCTATTTGTGTTACTGTTTTGATACCGTCATAAGAAAAACCTCTGCCGCCGGGGAATGTTACTTTACCATTCAGTACTTCAACGCTCCATTTGTGAACAGGAGGTTCGGAAAGATTTCTGAATATCTTTACGCCTTCGACATGTTTACGGTTCACATAATAGTTCACAAAAGTGAGTGTAACTACCGAACCCGGTCTGCGCACAGGGCCCGTAAAATGCAGTACCAACTGGCCGCTTCTTACTTTACCATCACGACCCACGCAACTGTCGCCAAAATCAATCGTGACTGTTTTAGGATAAGTACTGTCGTTCGGGGTAACAGTGATCGTTGCACAATCACCGATCCTTGCACGAAGCTCTAAGAATCCCGGGAGATAGATACGGCTTTGAGAAGCCGACTTTCCCTCTACACCAAAACCACCTGCATTGCCTTCTTCTTCGGCAGCGGTAAAGGCGATATCTTCAGCATCATCAAAACTGGCTTCGGCCTGTGAAGATTCGTCAGATAAATTAGCAGCTTCTTCTTCCGTTACTTCAGAAGAATTATTGAGGCTGTTCTCTTTCTGACAAGAAACAAAAAACAAAGTGGAAAACAAGATCGCTGTAACAGCGATAAAGATCCGGTTAAATGATATAGTTTTCATGGCTATATTTTTTTAGGGTTTTTAAATTATTAACGCAACTTTTGAACTCCGCAGAGCAAGAAAGTTTAAAGACCGGCAAAAAAATTTATTTTCCCGTTTTAATGAAAGTCATTTTAAACTATATCAAAGGGTATTTCTACGAAACCAATAAAACGATATTGCTTATCGTATCGGTCTTTACGGCAATACTCATTTTTTTGAACTATCATTTTAATATCGACCAGGTGATCAGCAGCGATCTTTCTTTCGGACCCAACTATGCAAGCCGTTATGGAATATCATTGCTCGCCTTTGCATTCCCTCATTTACTGTATGTTTTGTATAAAAAAGAAAAATATGCAGGAGAAAAAAAATTTTGGTGGTTATTATTCATCGCCCCCGGCATCTTTGCGTTGAAGATCGCCCTGGATATACCCATACATTTCTCCCACAATTCCCACTGGAATAATTACTGGAATCATATTTTTTACTGGCCGGCACTTGTCATTATCATAACTGCTTTGTTATTTATAACCTGGAAGATATTTAACAGGGAACAACCTTTTTATGGTATCAAAACAAAAGGTATCGACTGGCGGCCTTATCTTATCATGCTGCTGATCATGGTACCATTGGTTGTGGCTGCATCAACACAACTGGATTTCCTTGCAGTGTATCCCAAACTAAAAGCCATTGCCGGCGTAGAGAACGAAAAAGGAATGCATTGGTTGTATAAATTATTATTTGAATTCTCTTACGGCAGCGATTTTATCATCATCGAATTATTTTTCCGGGGATTTCTTGTGCTTGCATTTATAAAATGGGCAGGCAAAGATGCAATATTACCCATGGCTTGTTTTTATTGCACCGTTCATTTTGGAAAACCGTTGGGTGAATGTATCAGTTCTTATTTCGGCGGAATGATATTGGGTATCGTTGTGTATCATACCCGTTCTATCTTCGGCGGATTAATGGTTCATCTTGGTATTGCCTGGATGATGGAGGTCGGCGGTTATATTGGGAATACTTTTTTATAAAACTTTTGGAGGGTTTCCAACCCTCCAAAAATTAAATACAGATCAGGTAGCCCATTCATCATGAACAACACCGACCAAAAAATATTTTCCATCTTTCATTTTGAATACAAGCCGCACACTGCGCCAGTCCATGCCATCATATTGTTTTTCGAAACCGGAGAAATGGCTTTCGGTAAAATCACAACCGGTATAAACAGCCAGTAAATTATTTTGCATATTACCGCCCCCGATAAATTCGTTCACCTTTCTTTTTTCCGGATGAAGAAAGTCGACATCATACACAAACTCCTTTGCATAATCATCAATGGTCCTGTTGATAGCTTCTTCGGTCGGATCCACCGTTCCCCATAAAATTTTATCCTGTTTCTTTCCGGCTTGTTTCCTGATCCATTCAGCAGTCACTACTTTATCGGTTGTTGTATCGATATAAGCATAAGGAGAAAAGCGAACACCTTCTTCAGGATGAATAAATGAAGCCAGCGCATTGTAATCTTTATTTTTAAAAGCGGTCAGCACTTCAGTTGCCAGGTTCAGTAATACTGAATCTTTACCGGGCTTAACTACAGAAGCAGTATCTGTCGAAACAGTTGGATCCTCTTTTCCCGTCTTTTTAGTTGATTTGTTTTTACAGGCAAATAAAGAAAGTGCAACAAGTGATACAATAAAAAATATTCGCATGAGAAAAATTTTAAAAAAGCTACAAGCCGTAAGCCGGATCCTGTCATGGGCCATCATTTATCTGTCCCGTTAATTACTTACCGGGATCGATCTGCCTACCCTGTATCTCGGACGAGCAGTCCTCAAACGATACTATATGTGGCATTTCAGCATGCAAGGTTTACCCGCAATTGATGTCGCCATCAAAAGCCGTAGGCTCTTACTCTACGTTTTCATCTTTTCCCCATTGCTGGGGTAGTTATTTTCTGTGGCACTGTCTCTTATCCCGACGTTTCAGCCGGGACAGCCGGCTCTTCACCGGTACATTGCTCTGCGCTGTCCGGACTTTCCTCCCCCAACTTGTCTTTCGACTTGTTCGGGACGATAGCCTGGCTTGTAGCGGGACAAAGATAATTTTTTTGATGAAAGCTTAATGTTATTAATATGGACTTTGAACCCGGTTAGATACTTCTACTTTACTTGAGGCATTGCAGAAGATTGGTTAAACGGGACGATTTTTTTTCGCATCATTCCTTTATCTGAAAAATGGCTGGAAATATCAAAGGTCTTATCAGTATAATCGTTATAGTCATCATCGGGTTGATGATAAAATATTTTTATTGACACACACTTATCATTTTCAAATATCTCTTTCAACATTGTTCTATCCGACAAACCCAGCGAATGACCAAAAATGTAAACTTGAAAATCATCAGCTCTTATAAAGCGGATTAAATTATGGTAGTTCGACGCCTTAAAATACCCAAATGACTTAATGTGTTTTAAAATCTCTTTGTTTCGCAATTCTTCAAAACCCAGATAATGTTTATTAAATTCATCTCCGAAGCCAAAAATTATAGGATTGGTCTTAGTGTCTAACTTTCCGTGAATGTAATTAATCTCGGTGTGTACAACTTCACAACACTTTTCCTTGTACTTTTCCAGGGTGCTCGTATAATTAAAATTTAGTATTAAGTTCTCTTTTGGTCTTTCAGTAAAAATATTCCTCGTCACAATTTCCTTCCCGTTTATCGGTTCACAAAATATGTTTGTAAATCTATAATCATAAACCTGCTGACTTTCCTTTTGCTGTTTTATTAAATATTTTTCCAGTTCATTCTTCAAAAAATAAAATTCGATATTTAATTCCTCGACTTGTTTTAATATAAACCCTGAATGATCTTTCAAACTTATCAATTGATCAAAATAATCGTTCTCCAGGTCTACCCAATTTATTTCAGACAATCTTTCTATTATAGCGGTTAAAAATTTAGAATTAATAGAAACGCTGGCCAAGTCATGCTCTTTTAGATACTGTAGATCCCGTAAAGCAGTACCGGGCGTTGATCTTGTAGTTTTTTCAAAATAATTACCACGATACTTATTCTTTATTTCCATCATTGGATCGATAGAAATCCCTTCATCGTAAAAACAATTGATTGAACGACTGATATAATCAGTAATAAAGTCGCAATAACCGGTCTTTAACTTATGAGCCAGGTCAAACCCATTTCCTACTATGATTAACCTATTCATTTTACATACATTGATCTAAAATTATAGAAAATGGTTTATTCAATCCTGTAAAAACGGTATATTAGATCTCATTTTAATCAACTAATACTGATCTTATGAGCAACAGGTATGAAACGGTATTTATTATTAGTCCCCGGCTAAGCGTGGACGAAGACAAGAACAAGGTAAATAAATTCAGAAAAGTGCTGAAAGATATGGGCGCTACCATTGTTCATGAAGAGCATTGGGGTCTAAAAGATCCATTAGTTAAAAACCCTCCCGGTTCTCCTCAACTGGCGGAATTCCTTAACGATCAAAAAAATGCTGCCGGTAAATATCACCTGTTCGAATTCATTACGTTAGATCCAAAAGCGGTTTCTGAGTTGGAACTTAGCTTCAAAAGAGACGAAGCCGTTTTGCGGTTTTTGACCGTACGACTGGATTAATACATCTTATGTTGAACTACCAATAAGCGGTATTGAAAAAGAAAAAACAGATCCTCCTTTCGGTTTGCTTTTTACAGTCATTCGACCATTATGCTCTTTAATGATCTCCGCTGCGATATAAAGACCCATTCCCAATCCCGGCGTTGACTTATTATCTTCTGCCCTGTAAAAACGTTCGAACACTTTTTTTTCATCAGCCTGCGACATACCAATGCCATGATCTATCACCGATACGGTAGCCTGCTCATTATTTTTTTCTAAACAAACGGTTATCGTTTTATTGTGCGGAGAATATTTAACGGCATTATTGACAAGATTCATGACAACCTGTTCTAACCTTTCTTCATTCCCATTGACCATAACTTCTTCTTCCAGTTCTTTTTTAATGGTATAAGAAGGATACATATAACCGCTGTTCTCCACACATGTATTCACCAGTCGTGCCAGGTTTATACTCGTTTTTTCAAACTGTAGTTTACCGGCCTTTATTTTACTGGCATCCAGCAGGTCGTTGATAAGATGCTGTAATTTATTGACAGAGATATTCCCTTTCGAGATATAAAGTTTTGTTTCGTCAGGCAACTCATCCTGCCTTTCCATTAATTGTAAATAACCTTTCAAACTTGTCAGCGGAGTTCTTAATTCATGACTCGCTACACTGATGAATTCATCCTTACGTTCGATCTCTTTCTTTTGATCTTCAATATTAGTGGATGTTCCAAACCATGCTACAATGTTACCACTCTCGTTCTTAAACGGTTCTCCTTTTCCTAAGTGCCACCTGTATTCACCATCGGCTCTTTTTATCCTGTATTCGATCTCAAATTTTTTATGATTTTGAACAGACTCTGTCCAGGCACTTATAGTGAAGGGCAGATCATCGGGATGCAATGCCATCAACCAGCCGGCATCTTTGGATTGTTCGAAACTAAGCCCGGTATATTCATACCATTGTTTATTCAAATAATCGGTAGCTCCATCCGGCCGGGCAGTCCATACCATCACCGGTATATTATCAGCAAGGAATTTGAAATGTTCACGACTTACAAATAATTCATGCGTTCTTTCCGTTACCAGTTCTTCCAGTCTTTCATTTATTTTTGAACCGGCCAGTCTTGCCTCTTCGAGTTGTACATTGTTTTGTTTTAATTGTCTTTCCGTTTCTTTTTGCAGTGAGAGATCAGTTAAAATGATACTCAAAGCCTTGCCTTCATCCAACTCTAATGAAGTAAAGGATAAAAGGAAAGGTACCAGTTCATTGTTTTTATTCTTAAGTGATATCTCTCCTTTGCTGTCAGATCCCCATCCCTGTTCCAGTAATGCTTTGAATATTTCCCGGGAATCATCAGGAATAAAATCGGAAAAAGATAAACCGATAACTTTTGCCAGCGGCAGATCAACCATTGAAGCGAATTGGGAATTGCTGTATAAAATGATCCCGTCATCATTCAGCGTTACCGCTCCTTCTTTCATCTTCTCGATAAATACACGGTAGGTCTGGTCTGCGCTCTTTAATGTATATAACTGATGTTCGTTGCCATTTTTTACAACCAATGCATCTACCTGGCCGTTGCGGATAGCGTCAATGGTTTCATTGGCTTCGAGCAATTGCGCCCGAACTTCTTCCAGTTCATCTGCCAATGATTCATATTTTTTCTCCTCGTTCATCAGATCTTAACTTGCCAGGTTAAGGCTTTTATAAATTTTTTCACTATTTGACATATCGCCGATCAGTCGTCTTTCGGGCAGTGGAAATTTTTTTACGAGCAGTGGAAGGGCAATAATATCCACAGATTTTGCGATCTGAGGTTGTTGGTAAACATCAATTATCTCTAATTCGTACCGGCTTTTCAAATTCCGCTCAAAAAAAGATTTGAGATTTGCAATGGCCCGGGAAGAATTGGGCGATGCGCCTGTTATGTATAAACGAAATACAAATGAGTCCTGTTCTATGCTTTCCTCCAATACCAAACCCTTCTCTTTCTTCATAACTTTTGTTTTATAGGACGAATATTCAAACCCACTAATACCTTTTCCTCGTTAGAAAGGTCACCAATGATCTTACGTATAGGTTCAGGCACTTTTCGTACCAAAGTAGGTATTGCAAAGATCTGGTCGCCTTCTGCGAGTTGAGGATGCACTAAAAGATCTACCACTTCAATTTTATAAATGCCTTTCAGGTGTGTTTCGCAATATTTTTTCAGGTTATTCAATGCTGTAACGGATTTGGGTGTTTTACCAGCAACATATAACCGTAATTCCCATATTTTTTCCTTTGCCATAGCTATTTGGACTTTTTTATTCCTGTCCTGGAAAAATTTCTTCCCTGTTGTTTTTCGGTTGTCACTATTTCTTTCTCCTTTGCTTTTCTTGCTGAGCCTATTAATACTCCTTCGGGTCCCCGGTAAACATTTACGAGGCTTACTCCATCGGAACTGATCACAAATTCCCTTACCTCTTTACTGTGATTCATTCCCCTCGATTTCATGATATACAACGCACGGTTCCTTTCTCCATCCAACTCAACATCTCTTACCAATAACCATACATCCACTAATGACGATACATTTTCATCGATATGTTCTGTTGCACCGCTGTTCAATGCTGTCAGCATAAGAGTAATCCCTTCTGACTGCATATGATCGACCAGGCGCAATAACATCGCATTTACTTCAGAGAGTAAACCAATTGTAATGAGATTAGTAATAGGATCGATAATAACAGCTTTCGGCTTGAATTTTTTGATCAATTTATAAATAGTGGCGAGATGCATTTCCAACCCGTACAAACCCGGGCGGAATGAATGTATCTGCAAAAACCCATTTTTAATATGCTGATCAAGATCGAGGCCGATAGATCTCATATTACGAATAACCTGTTGCGGAGATTCTTCAAATGCAAAATACAGGCACTTTTCTTTTCGAAGGCAGGTTGCATTGGCAAAACAGGAACCGATAGTTGTTTTGCCTGTACCCGCAGAACCTGATACAAGTACACTGCTTCCTTTGAAAAATCCTTTTCCATTGAACATTGCGTCCAAAGTAGGAATGCCTGTTGAAACTCTTTTAGTCGAAACTTCTTTATCCAGTTTTAAAGAAGTGACCGGCAAAACGGTAAAGCCATCTTCATCGATCAGGAAAGGATATTCATTCGTACCATGAACAGATCCGCGGTATTTTACAATTCGCAATCTTCTTGTTGATATCTGGTTGATGATACGATGATCAAGCAGGATCACACAATCCGATACATATTCTTCGAGACCATGTCTTGTTAATGTACCATCGCCTTTTTCACCGGTAACGATCGCTGTCAGTCCTTTATCTTTTATCCAGCGAAAAAGTCTACGCAATTCAGCCCGGATAATTCCCTGGTTGGTCAAGCCCGCAAATAAATTCTCGATCGTATCCAGCACCACTCTTTTGGCGCCGATACTTGCTACTGCATGTTCGAGCCGGATAAAAAGACCATCAAGATCATATTCGCCGGTCTCTTCTATTTCTGAACGGTCGATATAAACATAGTCGAGCCGGAGCTTTTTATTCTTTTGTAATTTGTCAAGATCAAACCCGAGAGAGGCAACATTGGCGGTAAGTTCTTCCGCTTTTTCTTCGAAGGCCATAAAAACGCCGGGTTCATTATAAAGCGTTGCACCTTTGACAAGAAATTCCATTGCCATTAATGTTTTACCGCATCCGGGGCCGCCGCAAATAAGTGTGGGCCTTCCCAATGGCAACCCGCCTTCGGTTATATCATCCAGGCCATTGATCCCTGTCTTTACTTTGGGTATTGAATTATTCATAATTGGTTAAATGGCATATAAACAAGTGACCGATAAAGTTAACCAGTTAGATTGAAAAAAAATTAGTACTGGAAGAATATTTCCGTCGCGCCGTAGCCATATCGTGGGTGATATTGATTGGTAAATGTTTTGACCTCGTTTTTTAATTTAAGTATCTCATGTATCTCATCCCTCAGTTTCCCTTCTCCTACTCCATGAATAACAATTAATGAATGCTGATGATGAACGATCGCTAATTGATAATATTTCTCAAATGTTTTTAATTGCATTGTCAAAATCTCAAAATTGCTCATACGTTGCCAGTTATCGGTCAATTTTTCAATATGCAGGTCGATAACGCTGCGGGCGGCTTCGATATGTTGTCTTGCTTTGCTGGCATCATATAGTTTGCCTTTATGTTTGGCCCTGTCGCCCATTTCTATTGTATGCTCAAAGACCTTGTCCGGGTAATTTTCAAATAAACGATATGAAAAAGTGGCCTGGTTATTTTCCTGCAGCTCTTTGATCTTCGCAAAAAGTTGTTTCGGTTTTAATTTTACAGAGGTTTCAAAATGATCGGCCTTATTGCTGTCCGGTTCGTTCAATGAGAATTCGAATTCAAAAGAAGGACTGTCATTCAGGTCGGCAAAAGCAATATCATGCAAATAAAAATTTTCAAATGCATTCACTGTATTTTTAAATTCAAAGTCAGGCTTACCGAAAAAATGAAGTTTATAAATGAACCGATAGATCGTCACTGTCCTGTTCTCCAAATGCAATTTTAATTCTTCAACGATCTCATCACCGAATTCGTCCGTCTTCATTACCGGTAAAATGGTCAGCCAAACCCCGTCTTCCTGTCGTACCGTTTTTTCCGTTTTTTCTTTTCTAACATCATCCACATACTGTTTTTCTTTTTTTACGGGAAAAAGTTTCTTTTCAGTAAATCTTTTGAAATAAGGAAAGTCGACCTGGTCCATATATACAGGAAATTGTACGCCCTGTACATCCACCAGCAACATTTTTTCATTGATGATATCAATTACAATCGCTTCTTCATCGGAGTGAAGGATCAACACTTTGTCACCAACCTGGTATTTCATAGTACAAAAATAAGAATGCCACCCCGTAAGCAGGTGGCACCCGGAATTTATATAACAATTTTACTTTTTCTTTTGAAAACCTAAAGCAATTAATGATGGTATTGTAAGAACCAATGTAGCGATCTGCCAAACAAGCGGATTTTTATTTAGCTTTTTGGCTACACCTGCCGCCCAGAAAGAATAAAACACCTGGATAATTCCTGCTGTAATAAGATAAGCTTTGTTTTCATAAAAATGAGGACTATTAAAATAAACGAGCAGTACAAGCGCTAATAATGATAACCCGACCCCGGTTGCATGAGGCGCCCTTAACATGTCTGTATCTTTTTTAAGCTTACTTGCCATATAACTATACGTAAAATAAATAGCAAGCCCGACAGTCAGCCAGATCAGGAAGCGCATCCAAACGGTATGAGTTTCCTGTGCCATCAGGTAGAAGCAACTCACCATCCCGAGAATAGGTAACAATGAAAGTTTATTGATAAATGCCAGGACTGCCATCGTTAAGGCAATAACCCAGAATCCTGCCATTGGCCAGGTATCTTTCGTCCAGATATCTTCTTTAAAATGTGTTGGCACTTCTATAGCAATGAGTACAATTGCGGCAAGTAAAGCCAAAGGATAAATTAATTGTGCGTTCACATACGGCACTTTGAATTTACTTACAGGCCTGTCTTTTTGTTTTTGCAAAACCAATACTCCACCACATACCAATACAAAAGCAAATAAAGTTCCTATGCTCGTCAATGAAAGAACCGTACTCAGGTTTAAAAATAAGGCGGGGATGGCAACGACGAAACCGGTAAGAATGGTAGAGAAAGAGGGTGTTCCGTATTTTTTATGAATTCTTGAAAATATTTTTGGCAACAACCCGTCCCGGCTCATGCTCATCCATATCCTTGGCTGTCCCAATTGGAAAACCAACAACACACTTGCCGTAGCTATAATGGCGCTGACTGCTACAATACCGCCAATGAATTTTAATCCTCTCTCATCAAATACCATGGCCAGCGGATCGCCGACATTCAATTTTGTGTAATGAACCATTCCCGTCAATACCAATGCCAGCAAAACATATACAACTGTACATATCACAAGCGAGTAGATCATTCCCCTTGGAAGATCCCTTTGCGGATTCTTACACTCCTCCGCCGTAGTGGATATTGCATCAAAACCGATATAGGCAAAGAATACAGCCGACACTCCTTTCATGATACCTCCAAAACCTTCAGGTGTAAACGGTGACCAGTTAGACGGGTTTACATAATATGCGCCGAGAACGATCACAAAGAAAATGACAACCAGTTTTATTATCACCATCAGGTTACTGGCAGAACGGGATTCTTTGATTCCCCTGAATACAATATAAGTTATCAATGCTACGATCAGCAAAGCAGGAACATCCATGATAAGACGGAAACCACCGATCTGGGGAGCTTTGGCCCAGGCTGAAATTGCTTCGGCAGTAGCTCCGGCTTTGGCTGTCATATAATCCATCGACATCCAATCGGGGATATGCATGCCTGCTTTATTCATCAGGTTGGTGAAATAATCGCTCCACGAAATAGCAACAGCGATATTGCCGATGGCATATTCCATCAACAGATCCCATCCAATGATCCACGCAAATATTTCGCCGAAGGCAACATAAGAATAAGTATAAGCGCTGCCTGAAACAGGTACAGTGGAAGCAAATTCAGCATAACATAAAGCAGCAAATCCGCAGGCAAATGCGGTAAAGATGTAAAGCAATACGATACCGGGTCCGCCATTGGCAGCCGCTGTTCCAATACCACTGAAAATACCGGCGCCGATAATAGCGGCCACCCCAAAAAAAGTAAGGTCCCGCACACCCAGCACTTTCTTTAATCCTAATGAATGGCCATCTCCCTGGCCGGCTTCTGCATCACGGAGTATAGTAGCAATATTTTTCTTGCGGAAAAGATGGTTTAGCATTACAGTTGATTTTGGTTGAGTTAAAATAGGGAAAAAAACAGTAGCAGCGAAGAAGTTTTCTAACAATGGCGATCAATATTCTCTTTTAATAAGGAAATGCGCCAGTTCTTTGAGCGGCTCTTTTCGTTTGGATAAGACGGCTACATCTTCCAGGTGCTTTACTGCTTCATCAAGGAATTTATTCTTTAATTGTAAAGCCCATTCATCGGCTTTGCATTCACGGAATAATTGTAACACCTTTTCTATTTTATCAGGCCGATCGCCGCTGATATGTTTTCGCAATTCTTTCTTTTGCGAAGCGGATGCTGTTTCCAGGGCATGTATCAGTAAAAAAGTTTTCTTATGGGCCAGTATATCGCCACCTGCCTGCTTGCCGAATTTTTCCGGGTCACCGAATGCATCCAGGTAATCATCCTGTATTTGAAAAGCAATACCCAGTTTTTTACCGAAATCGTATAACAGGTTTTGATTTCTTTCTCCGGCGCCTCCCAATATTGCTCCTGTTTTTAAACTGGCGGCCAATGCTACCGATGTTTTCAGTTCGATCATTTTTAAATACTGGCTAAACTCCACTGTTTCCATTTTCTCAAAGTCCATATCGTATTGCTGGCCTTCGCAAACTTCTTTGGCTGTTGTATTGAATAAACGCAATATATTTTGAATATGTGTTGGGGCAATACGGTTCAGTTGTTCGTAAGCGGTCACCATCATCACATCGCCGGCTAATAATGCCGTGTTGCTGCCATATTTATGATGAACAGTCTCCATCCCTCTTCGCAAGGGAGCATTGTCCATCATGTCATCATGTATCAGTGTGAAATTATGGAACAGCTCGATGGCCACACCCGCATGCCAGGCATCTTCGTTGATATCATCGAACAATTCATTACCCATCAGGCAAAGAACGGGACGGATACGTTTGCCGCCGAGTTTTAGAAAATAATCATTAGGGCCGTATAATGAAACCGGTTCAGCAGGGAAAAATTGCTGGTCGAAGTGGATGGAAAATTTTTCTGATAAGAGTTGGAAACTTTGCATGAGGCAAGTTATAAATTTTAAATTTTAAGTTTTAAGTTTTTTGAACTCTGATAATTTAAAACTTAAACCCTAAAACTTAACACTCACTTTTTTTTCTTCGTCTTTTCTTTTGACTTTATCTCCGTATTCATTTCTCCCGCTACCACCCACTCATAATCCAATTGACGTTTAGTAAGATTCGCTGCAACCACTTTTATCCAAACCTTATCTCCCATCCTGAATTTTTTACCGCTTCTTCTTCCTACCAGCGCATAATCTGTTTCATCATGCTTGAATTCATCATATTCCAATAAACTGTTTACACTTACCAGCCCTTCGCATTTGTGTTCAATTGTTTCAACCCAAAAACCAAAACTCGCCACACCGCTGATCACTCCTTCAAATTCTTCTCCCAGGTAATTCTTCATGTACTGTACCTGCTTGTATTTGTTGGAGGCTCTTTCTGCTTCCATCGCTGCTCTTTCTCTTTCACTGCAATGTTTGCATTTGTCTTCGAGTTTTTTGTCGGGATTCATTTTATTCATCAGCACATCCTGCAATATCCTATGCACCATCACATCCGGGTAACGGCGTATCGGTGAAGTAAAATGGCAATAATGCTCAAATCCTAAACCATAATGTCCCACATTTTCACTCGTATATTTTGCTTTTGACATTGTTCGTATACCTAATTGTTCGAGCACATGTTGTTCGGGACGGCCATGCGCATCTTTCAACAATTGATTGAATGATGCAGCAATGGCTTCCGGCGAAGAAGTATCGAACTTATGCCCGAATTTTTTTGCGAACGCTGCAAATGGCAGCAGCTTTTCTTCATCCGGGTCATCATGTATACGATAAGGAACCGGTAACGGTTTATTATTTACTTTGATCCTGGAAAGATTTTCAGCAACGGTTTTGTTAGCTAATAACATAAATTCCTCGATCAGCTGGTGTGCTTCCAAACTTTCTTTGATCATGATCCCGATCGGGTCGCCTTTTTCATCCAGTTTGAATTTTACTTCTGTTGATGAAAAATTGATAGCTCCATACTGGAAACGTTTTTTGCGCATGCGCTGGGCAAGATCATTCAATATCAAAATTTCTTCCGCATGTATGCCTGCTTTCTCCTGGATGATAGCCTGCACTTCTTCATACGTAAAGCGGTGATCGGAATGAATAACTGTTTTACCCAACCAATACTGTTTTACTTCAGCCTTTGGTGTTATTTGAAAAATAGCAGAGAAGGTAAGTTTGTCTTCCTTCGGGCGCAATGAACACAACACATTTGAAATATGTTCCGGCAACATCGGGTTTACCCTGTCGGGCAAATAAACCGAAGTGGCCCGCTGATAAGCTTCTGCATCCAATGCATTATCCGGTTCTACATAATGACTCACATCGGCAATATGCACACCGATCTCGTAATTACCATTTTTCAGTTTCCTGAATGAGATCGCATCATCAAAATCTTTTGCATCTGCCGGGTCGATCGTGAATGTAAGTATTGACCGGACATCATTTCTTTTTTTGATCTCGGCTGAAGAAATGGTTTCGGATATCCTTGCTGCCACTTCCTGCGCATCATCGGAGAATTGCAGCGGGAATCCGGCTTCCAGCAATATCTCTTTCATAGCAGCATCGTTGCTGTTCTCTTCATCCAATATATTCACTACTTCGCCAACGGGACGCTTTCCATCTTTTTCCCATTGTACGATCCTGACAACTACCTTGTCTTTATCAGTTGCGCCGTTGATACCTGATAGCGGAACAAAAATATCAGGCATTGGTTTATCCATCTGTGCAATGAAAAAAGCGAATCCTTTATTCATTTCCAGTTTACCGACGAATTCCGATCTTTTTCTTTGCAATACTTCAACTACTTCGCCCTGCATACGTCTTCCATTATCGCTTTTAATGCTAACCCTGACCGTATCGCCATGCATAGCAGTATTGAAATCGCCGGGTCTTACCAATACATCCGTTTCTGTTTCGGGTATGATCACAAATCCCATTCCCGATCTTGTTATATCGAGTACACCTTTCAGCGTTTTAGCCGTAGATGATTTTTCTCTTGATTTCTTTTTCTTTGAATTTTTTCTTCCCATCTGTTCGTTTTATTCTCTTTGTTTAAAATTTTTAATAAAGTCTATGATCAATGTATCAAAATTCGGGCCTTCTTCAAATAAGAAGTGATGGCGTATCGGTATCACATATAAAGGAAGATCGTTCACCTGTTCCTGGAATTTTACCAACCGCACCGCATCCTTCTCCGTTGTTAATATCATTTTACTGTCCGCTTCGATACTTTGAAATTTCTTTTTGATATCATTGAGATCATCAATGGTGAAAATATGATGATCCCTGTATTGCATCATATAATAGGTCTGGCTATGTTCTTCCAATAATTTTTTTAAAGGTCTTGGATTAGCAATGCCCGATATAAGCAATACTTCTTTTTTATCATGCAGCCGTGAAGGCCTTTTGTCTTTGATATGATAGATCTCCCCATACTGGATAGCAGTAAAAAAAATATGCTGGCCGGGCAATGGATCTATCTCTTTGATCAATTTTTTCTTTTCTTCTGTCGATAAATTTGGTTTGCATTTGGTGACAACAATTATCTCCGCTCTTTTATAACTGCTTTTCAGGTCCCGAAGGTCGCCGGTCGGTAAGTAAAAATCTCTTGTAAAAAGATTATTATAATCGGTTAACAGGATATTCAATCCTGCTTTGATACGCCGGTGCTGGAAAGCATCATCCAAAATGATCGCCTGCGTTTGGGGCCTGTCGTGCAAAAGTTGCGGGATCGCTTCAACCCTTCTTTCTCCCACCGTTACCGGCACGTCCGGAAATTTTAAATGGAATTGCATCGGTTCATCGCCGATCTCCAATGCTGTTGTATCCTCCTGCGCCAATGCATAGCCTTTTGTTTTTCTTTTATATCCCCGGCTTAGTGTAGCAACTTTAAAATTATTTTTCAACCTGGCAACCAAATATTCCACCATTGGTGATTTTCCGGTACCTCCTACCGACAGGTTCCCGACACAGATAACCGGGAGACCAAAACTTGCCGATCTGAAAATATTTATTTTGTAAAACCAGTTGCGAATAGCGATCCCAAGCCAATAAAGCAAAGCAAAAGGCAATAAAAGAATGCGGAATGATTTCAGGAAGAAATTGGAGAACATAGATTCATTAAGTCAGACATAGGCAGTGTAAAGGTAGGATTATTCTGTTTGTTTCTGGTTTCAAGTTTCTCGTTCCAGGTTGTTCAAAGATCAAAGGGTGTTGGTTCTTTAAACGACCCAACTTGAAACCCGAAACCCGAAACTTCAAACATCTTCACTCTCTTGTTTCTATAAAAATAGAAAACACCGTCGTTCCATAGTTTCTTTCAACTGAAAAGAAGGGAAATGTTTTGTAGTTATTCCTGGGTGTATGTTCCAGCACGAACCAACCGTTTTTTTGCAATAATTTTTTTTCAAAAATTTGTCTCGGCAGGTCGTCGATATTGAGCAATGCATAAGGCGGTCCGGCAAAAATGAGATCGAATTTTTCTGTGCATTGCTGAATGAACCGGAAAACATCCATTTTGATCACTTTGAAATTTTCCAGCCGCAATGCTTCCGAAGTTTTTTTAATGAATTCATACATCGCCGCATCTTTTTCTACAATGGTCAGATCTTCCGCTCCTCTTGATGCCAGTTCATAACTGATACTGCCGGTGCCGCCAAAAAGATCCAGCGTTTTTAAAGAAGAAAGATCCAATTGGTGCTGGAGAATATTGAACAAACCTTCTTTGGCAACATCTGTTGTCGGTCTTGTATAAGGCATTTTGGAAGGCGGATTGAATTTTCGTCCGCCATGTTCACCACCTATGATCCGCATTGGATAATATCATTAAATGAAGTAAAGAAATGAGCCGGGTGATCATTCACCGCTCCCCAACCGGCATCCCTGAAACTGGTATTGATAAAATAATTGTATAACTCTTTATAAAGGGATGAATCTTTTTCAATAAGACCTGACAATCCCAGTAAAACTTCTTTGGGTGAAAAAGAGAATTGTTCGCAGATCTTCAACAAATAAAATAAAACATCATCCGGTGTTTCGTATTCAAAAAATTGGGCGGCCAGGAACTTATTTCGGTTTATTGCTACAACGGAAAACTTATTATAATTAAGATCAACCATCAGCTTACTCTCTCCGGCTGCTGCATTCAAATTCCTGATCGAAACAGAATATGCATGCAGGTATTTTGCCGAAGGAAATTTTTTCCTGGCCCAGTCAAATGTTTCGGCCGGAACGGCATACACATTCTTTAATTGCCATGCAGGTATGTTCTCCATTACTGCTACCGAAGGTTCACGATAACCATACAGGTCGTTAAGAAGAGGCATTGCCTCCCCTTCTTTTAGTTCTGTAAAAGGTAATAAGATACTGCGGTCAAAGTCGAAGATCAATTTGGTATCGTAATAAGACCGGCCTAATGCCGGATATTTTTCTTCGAATGCTGTTAATGAAGATTCATCTTCCCTGCTGCAATAGCAAAGCGAATAGAGTTCAGACCCGGATTGGTTGGCGATCGCATAGCCCAGGCAATTCTCTCCCAGTTTCACTATTAATACCTGTGGCGATCCCGGCTCCTGGTTTGGTTTATTATAAAAAAATAATTCTTTCACCCTTTTGGATTCGTGCAATAATAGACAAAAAAAACCACGGATAAATGGATTGAATTGATTTCGCTGATCGATACAGCAAAACCGGGAAGACAGAAGTAATCTTTCCTTTAATAGTAAAATCAGGACAAAGGCTTTTCGTAAGTTTGCCGCTATTTAAAAATGGGAACGGCTCTCCATAACAAATTACACGTCGAGGTCAGTAACAGGCAGATATTCAAGATCGCCCTGCCCATCAGTTTGGCCATACTGGTGCCGCAGATCAATTTCATCACCAACAACATTTTTCTCGGTCATTATAACCAGCATGTATTGGCCACTGCCAGTATCACCGGTGTTTATTACCTGATTTTTGCGATGATCGGTTTTGCATTGAACAATGGATTGCAAACGATCATTTCCCGCCGTGCCGGCGAAAATCGTCCGGATGAAATAGGAAAAGTGTTCGGGCAGGGAGTTTTTATCTCGCTCATTATTGCCGTCGTTGGAATATTATTGACATGGTTTGTTGCCCCGGTCATTTTGCGAAAAGTTCTTCATTCATCCGAAACGGCCGGCGATGCTATTGGGTTTTTAAAGATCAGGATATGGGGACTTCCCTTCCTGTATATCTATCAAATGCGGAATGCGCTGTTGGTTGGTACCAATAACAGCCGTTATCTTGTTGCGGGTACGTTGGCTGAAACCATTGCCAATATTGCATTTGATTACTTGCTCATCTTTGGTAATTGGGGTTTTCCCGAAATGGGATTCAACGGCGCTGCGGTTGCATCGATCATTGCCGAATTCATTGGCATGTTCGTAATTTTTGCGGTGATACATTATAAAGGTATCGGCAAACAATTCGCCCTTTTCAATCATCTTAAATGGGATCCTGCTTATGCAAAACTGATCCTGACCATTTCATTACCGCTGATCTTTCAGTTAGCGATCAGTATTATCAGTTGGGAATTCTTTTATATCCTTGTCGAGCATCATGGACAAATGGCGCTGGCCGTTTCCAATGTAATGCGGAATATTTTTGGTATGGTAGGATGTTTGACCTGGGCTTTTGCGGCTACCAGTTCGGCAATGGTCAGCAATATTATCGGGCAAGGAAAAAAAGAACAGGTACAGGAACTCATTTATAAAATTGTAAAGATCAGTATGAGCTTTGCGATCATTACTGCCATCCTTATCAATATATTTCCCGGCTTCCTTCTTTCTGTGTTTGGACAAGGCGATGAATTTGTTGCGGCCGGCATTCCTGTATTGCGGGTCGTTACTTCGGCGATGGTGTTAATGTCGTTCTCTGTTATCTGGCTGAATGCAGTAACAGGTACCGGTAATAGCCGTGTTACTTTCATCATCGAACTGGTGACGATCATTCTTTATTGCGTGTATGTGTACATAACATTGGAAAAGATGAAACTCCCGATCGTATATGGCTGGATGAGTGAATGGTTGTACTGGATCAGTTTGTTTGTTATGTCATACTGGTATATCCGGAGCGGGAAATGGAAGAAGAAAGTGATTTGATAAGATGATAATTGATAGATAACAGATGACAGGTGTTTCACTAAATCATCATCTATCAGTTATTCTCATCTATTATTTATAATAAAAACCAATACTGCTCTCTTTAATTTCATAATTACAATTGGAAGCCTGCTGCGCCTGAACAGTTGCTGCTACAAATTCCAATATCTCTTTTCTTCTTGCTAACGGCGTTTTTGTAAAAGCTTCCCATTGCAATTGCGTTGGAATATCGATATAGACCATACAATTGCCACCGCCCATTTCATGACTGAATTCTATTCTTGTATTTATGTCGGTATAAATAACAGAACCGGCTCTTGCATTGCCGGTGTATTCTATTTTGCGACTGAATTTTTGTTGAAGTTCTTTATTTAATTTTTCACGCAGAATAAGATCTTCATCGGGAATAACATCTCCGAAACCGTCTTTATAAATTTTTATTTCTCATTTTCTTTCATGCCTGATCTTCAAATTCTCAAATCAACAAATCATTCCATCATTCAAAGGCTTCATTCAGCATCTTCGCCAACCGGATACCTCCTTTTAATAATTGTAAGTCCAGGTCTTTTTGAAAAATATAATTGTATTTATAACCCAGCTTTCCATCCGCCGGAACAGATGCATAAACTTTATTGGCTAAAACATATGAATCATAGAACCAATCTTCGAGTGAAGAATTCTGCCATTGTTCAACTTGCTCCGCCGAAGCAATATCCAGCACACCTGCATATTCCGAATAACTGTATTGCTGAAATTCTACCAAAGAATTATCCCATACGGAATGAAGATTCGTTTGCTTATCAAACCAGTTAACACTGATCTTATTTCCTCCCTGGTCGGCTTCACGGCCCACATGCAGGGGCTGATGAAGATCACCGACAAAATGGATAAGGAAACGCAAAGCGATCTGTCTTTTTTCATTGGTCAGCGACCTGTCTTTTAATTGCGCAGCCATTACTTTGATCTGTGTGTACAGATTCTCGCCCGGTAATTTTTGCAGGCCGCTGATGAAATCTTCTTTGGAAAGATCGCCCGGCATATTCACATAATGCCATTTGGAAGCCATATCCCAGGTATGCGTTGTATCCGATTTAATAAAGTCGGGCCAGTTGGCCCACATAGCAAGGTTCTCACGGCCGATGAGATTGCTTAATCCTTTTTTTGCTTTTTTGGATAAATGCCGTTGTGCTATTTCTGCCACCACCCGGTGGCCGGTTACTCCCCAGCAGAATGCAGCAAGCGGGGCAAACAACAAGACAATGAACAGGAGTTTCTTAGCTCCGGGTAAAATGTATTTTTTCATATTGATCGATTTAGGATAAACAAATTTCATTTAAAAGATCATCCATCGCATATTTATTACACGAACGTACGAAAGAGTCGGAGTTGTCAGTAAAGTTTCTGTTAAAAAGCCATGTACCGGGTAATGATTAACGAATATCGGCTAGCGACTTCTCTTTCCGGACATGTATCCTGTACCGCAATACCACATCATCATTGTAAAGCAGGTAAAGCCATTTTATTTCCGGTGAAGTAACATGATAGATATAATTCGTTTTATTATTAATGATGGCTGAAGGAGATAATAATATACTTGCAGATGTTTTGAAAATAGATTTATCGGGAAAAAGGTCTGAAAAAATATTGCGGTCCCTTTCCACATCGGAAGATTCAAGTTCAAAGTGAAGCGTATCGCCTTCTGCTACTTCCAATAAACCTTTTGAAGGACTATACGACCTGATCCTGTATTTAGTAAATGTCTTTTGTTTATAGGGGGAGTTCCTGAATTCAGCCATCAGCGGCGGATCATCCATCAATGTCCATTGAAGATCATCAGGATAATGTTCTTCGATGAATGCTGCAGGCGGCGGCATAAAATAATTCTCATCAAACTCCTTTACAAATTCACCTCCCCTCGCAGATATATAACCACTGGCCCATGTTACATCCATCAATTCCCATTTATAGTCGACGAATACCACATTCCATGAATGATTGCAGCCAAACCGGCGCATACCTTTACTTCCTCTCGCATAACCAAAGATGATCTCGGCTCTTAATCCCGCATAGTTACAAAGTGCTTTGAATAATCTTGAGTAACCATCGCAAACAGCGGTTCCGTTTTCCAAAACATTATCAGCAACTCTTTGGTCAAGCGGTTTTAATGCGGCAGTATCATTTGCTTCTTTTTTGGCTCTGGGTCTTGGAACAGGATGTCTTGAGTATTCACTTGTTTTGTATTCTATATTTTCCGTGACCCAGCGAAAAATGGCCCTTACTTTTTGCTGATCGGTTGTATAACCATCGGTAAGTTGTTTGGCCAATGACTCTGCATCGGTTGTTCTTATTGATCGTGCTTTTTGATCAATTGCGGTAAAATCAGTTTTATCCTGGCAAAAAACAAGGGAGGAAAATAAAATGAACGATATGATCAATAATTGCTTCATAAGCAGGAACGCTTCTTAAAGTTACAGTCAAAATAATTTACGAACAAGCCATTGGTGTAATTGCGATGCGACGCTTCGGTGAATTCCATACCGGGAGTGGGAATTAGGAGTTAGTAATCAGGCTTTATATATAAAAATTCTGACTGAAAGACCTGATTCGGGATTGCTAATGAACTATTGCCTGTTCCATAGTTTAAAAAATTTATAATTAAAACTCAGCGTAAATAGCAAATGCCCGTCCACATGCGAATGATCCTGTTTTGCGATGATCACCTGTCCTTCCTCAATTTCCGTCTCAATATCTTTTCCAAAATGGAGCATGTACTGGCCGGATAAAGAACAATCCAGTTTGGGTGAAATATTGATATGTGTTCCCAAACCCGCCTGGGTAGCCATACTCAGCCGGCCGGCCGCATTCGCTTTATTATTTTGTTCCGCCACTTTGCTGTGATCAAAACAATGCCCGGCAATAAGATAAGGCTGGAATAAACGATCGAATGAATAATTATTCCGGGTGTATAGCATTACCGACCAGCCGATATGATGATCGTTCCGGAAAGTATGAACGCCATTCTTCGAAGTGATATAATCAAAATACCATTCTGAGTTAAGCCGGTCGCTGAACTGTATACGAAATTGTCCGCCGATCCCTTTCCCGATGGCTTGATCTTCGTTGAACATGCTTATGGCGTTTCTTGTGCCAAGACTAAATGTTCCGGCATTATTTTGTGCAAACAGGCATGCGGAGACAAGCAACAGCGAAGCTGTCGTAGCTAAGCGATAATTCATGTGCAGAGGTTTAGGGTAGAGATGTGCTTGCCGGTAAGATTTGAAAGTAAACGGGCAGTATTTTTATTTATTGTTTTTGTCTTGTTAACAAACTAATTTTTGGAGGGTTACAAACCTCCAAAACTTGAATTATATTTGTGTAATAAAAAAATACCTTATGTCATTAATGAATCAAGGGAACAAAGACAAAAAGAAAGGAAATAAGAACAATTCAGGGAGCAAAGCGCAGGGCGGCTCTAAATTTATTGCAAAGACGGGAAAGGCTTCCGGTTTTTCAGTAAAGCCGCATAAAGCGGGCGGAACAAGAGGAAGTTAAGAGAAAGGAATGGGGAATTGGAAATTGGTTAATTAGGCTTTATAGAGTGGGCTTTTTGATTGAGGACCCAATTCCTGATTACCAATACCAAATTACTCACTTATCTCTTCAAGAACTTTCCTTTCAACAATCTCTCCATCACTTCATCCTTCAAATTCCGGCTGATCGGGATATGATGCTGCCCGATACGTATATCATTGCCTTCAATACTTTCGATCTTTGAAGCGGCTGCGATATAAGACTTATGTGTTTTTATGAATAAAGATGAAGGCAGATAATCTTCGATCGCTTTAAAAGTAAGATAAGTGATATATTTTTTATCGGCTGTATGAATGACAACATAGTTCTGCAGCGCTTCCGCAAAAAGGATCTCATCATATTCGATCTTCACTAACCTGTTATCTGCTTTGATAAAAAAATAACTGGCGGTTTGATCCCCGGTTTCCACAGTATTCTTTTCCCTTACTTCATAAAATTCTTTGGCACGAAGAGCCGCTTTGAGAAATCTTTCAAATGAAATGGGCTTGACCAGGTAATCCAATGCATTTACTTCAAATCCATCCAATGCATATTGAGGATACGCAGTAGTAAAAATAACGGGTGGCGGGTTATTCAATGTTTTAAAAAAATCAAGACCGGTGATCTTCGGCATTTGTATATCGAGAAAAAGAAGCTGCACTTCTCCCCTGCTGATGATATCTGTTGCGGCCAGCGGACTGTCAAATTCACCAATAAGATTCAGGAAATCCACATCGGCAATATATTCTTTCAATCCTTTTCTTGCCAGCGGCTCATCATCAATGATAGCACAATTGATACTCATGATGTCAGCAATTTTAATTTTACAGAAAATGTATGCTCGGTTTCATCGATGCTCAGTTCATGTTTGCCGGGATAAAGCAGTTCCAGTCTTCTTTTTACATTGGTCAGCCCGATACCGCCCTGCTTTTGCACATTGATCCTTTCCATCTCTTTTGAATTTTCAATATTGAATAAAAGTGTGCCGTTATTCCGGCTCATATCAAGTTTTACAAAATTCGTTTTGTCGTTATTATGAGAGATATGTTTAAAAGCATTTTCCACGAAGGGGATCAGTAAAAGCGGCACGATCTGGAAACCTTTTACATTGGCAGCGCAATTGAACTCTACGGAATATTTTTCATCCTTCCTCAGTTGCTGCAGGTCGACATAATCTTTCAGGTAAGTAATCTCTTTTTCAATAGGTATCCTTGCATCACTTGCTTCGTATAACTGATACCGCAGCATCTCCGAAAATTTATGCAATGCATTCCTTGCCTCCGGGTTTTCTTTGTTGATCAGGAAATAAACGGAATTAAGTGAGTTGAATAAAAAATGCGGGTTGATCTGCGATTTTAAAAAGTTCAGTTCGGTTTCCGCTTTTTCTTTTGCTATTTCAACAAGTCGTTGCTGCATGTTGATATAATCGAATATCAAACGGAAAGCCGCTCCGGCCACCACGAGGAAAAAATCGGAGATCACATTTTCATAAAGCCTTTCTTTTAAATTACCGGAGAAACTGAAAAGACGGGGTTGATCGAGTATCCCCGACATCAAATACACTTTCAGGAAAGCACTGGCGACCAGCATCACAATAAATAAAGAAACAAAATCGATGTATTTTTTCTTATACAGCAACCGGGGGATAAGAAGATAATTGGTAAGGTAAACGAGGACGGCAAGATCAGTCACTTTTACCAGCGTGATCCTTACAGCGATCCTCTTTGAAGGATAATCCTGGTAACGTAAATAATACCATAATGCAAATACCAGCACCCAAAAGATGACATGGTGGAGTTTGTATTTCTGAAAAAAACCGTTTTGCATACCGTAAAATAAAAGTACTGATTCCGAAGGGTAAAAAACATTACACAGTTTGTAAGAATTGCTTGATGTACTGCTCTTACCGGTTCATTAGATATTGGGAATTGGGGTATTTAGGTCTTAAAGAAAGAGATTTTTGATCGGTCATTAGCCTTCTTCCTGATACCTGATACCCAATTCCAATTACTTTCACCCGCATTTCATCAAGCCAGGCATCCATTTAGTGTAAACAATTTGAAAGAACTCTTCCGATGAATCAATTTACACTACGACCAGGCACTGGTAAGTGATAAGGAGAAATCAATGCATCACGCATTCCTGTTCGCCATTCACCCATTCTAAAATCAACATAATGAAATATTATTATTCTACGCTGCTATTTCTTTTCGGCCTGGTAACGATCGCCGGTTGCCAGCAAAGTTCCAATAAACGCCCCGTTAACGATATAAAAGTTGGCGGTGGTTGCGAAGGCTGCGAAGCTATTTATGAAAGTCCTTTGGCCTTTGATAAATTAAATGAAGTGGATACATTACCGGACTTCAATGAAGAAGGTCCTAAAATAGAGATCAGCGGTGTTATTTATAAAGCTGATGGCAAAACACCTGCAGCGGGAGTGATATTATATATTTATCATACCGATCAAAAAGGATTGTACAGTAAAAAAGAAAATGCGAAAGGCTGGGAGAAACGTCATGGTTATATCCGCGGCTGGATAAAAACAGGTAAGGATGGATCTTATAGATTTTATACACTGGTGCCGGCATCTTATCCCAATAGTACCAATCCAAAACATATACATCCGACAATAAAAGAACCGGGTTTCAGTGAATACTGGATCGATGAATTTGTTTTTGATGATGATCCTTTATTACCGGGTAAAGAAAGGAACAGGCAGGAACCGGTCGGCGGCAATGGCGTTTTAAAAACAACAATGAAAGACGGGATGCTGCGGGCAACAAGAAATATTGTTCTTGGGTTGAATGTAAAAGGCTACCCGGGAAATAGATGATAGATGATAGTTCGCTTAACTATCATCTATCATCTGTCTCTATTTGATATAGAAATCCGCTTTTGCTTTAAAGTAAGTAACTCTCGTATCTCCCATATTAGCGATCAGGCCGCTCAATACGACATGCCAGAGCTTAGTGGTTTTATCATATGTTGTTTCGGCAACTCCTGAACTAACATCGATAAAAGCAACGCTTTCTCCCGAACGAAAAGAATATTTAGCGCTCATGTCTTTTCTTCCACCATCATCCAGGGATATCTGGTACTTCTTTTTATTCTTGAAACGTGAATGAAAATACATGGTTAAGAACTGGCCTTTCTGTTCGACCACCACTACAAAATCGCCATGAGCCTTGTAAGCTTTTACCTTGGCAGACTGGTGAGCAATAAAATAATTATTACCCGTCGCAGTATCCAGCACTGCTACAGGGCAACGGGCATAAAGTGTATCGCCTTCCCTTTGTGCAGATGAAGCCAGGGATATAAGAAGAAAAGAAAATATGATCAGCCTTTTCATTGTTTATACGTTTAAACCAAAAAAATACGAAGAATATTCAATATACAGCAGTTTATTGTTTAACGTTTATAGTTTCTCGTTGGGTCGCTTCAATTGGAAGGTTCGCCAGGGTAGCACGATAACCCTAAACGATAAACGATAAATCTTTCTACTTCCTTTCTCCAAACAACAAACTCCCGATCCTCACCATATTACTTCCTTCTTCTATAGCGATCTTATAGTCGCTGCTCATACCCATGGAAAGGATTGAAAATTGAGCATTGAGCATTGAAAGTTTATCAAATACTACTCTAAGCTTTTGAAACTCCTTTCTTACTTTGTCCATATCATCGGTAAAACTTGCCATTCCCATTAACCCGGCAACATTTACATTTTCCATGTCACTCCAATCTGCAGTAAGCAATTCCTGTTCGTCAAAGCCAAACTTTGTTTCTTCCTTTGCGATATGAACCTGCAGCAAACAATCAACGATCTTTCCGGCCTTGCCGGCTTCTTTATTGATCTCCTTCAGCAATTTCAGACTATCCACGCCGTGGATGAGTTGCACGAAGGGCACTATTAACTTTACTTTATTGGTTTGCAGGTGTCCGATAAAATGCCAGCGGATATCTTTTGGTAACTGGTTTGCTTTTTCAAGAAGCTCCTGCACATAATTTTCACCGAAATCCCTTTGACCGGGATCATACAATTCAAGAATATCTTCAACCGGTTTTGTTTTGGAAACGGCAACAAGCGTTACTTTCTTCTGAGAAAGTTCGGTAACGATTTGCTGATATGCTTTTTTATTGATGGGCATGAATCATTGTTTGATGGTTGAATTGTATGATTGTTAGCCATCCAACAATCAAGCTATCAAACAATCCCGAAATCATTTCAATATCGAACGACTAATGACGATCCTTTGCACTTCACTTGTTCCTTCATAGATCTGTGTGATCTTGGCATCACGCATCAATCTTTCTACATGGTATTCTTTTACAAAACCATAACCGCCGTGTACCTGGACGGCTTCTACCGTTGTCCACATAGCTGTTTCGGAAGAGAATACTTTTGCCATCGATGAACTTAATCCATAATCAAGTCCGTTATCTTTTTCCCAGGCTGCTTTTAAACAAAGCAATCTTGCCGCTTCGATCTTTGTTGCCATATCCGCCAGTTTGAATGCGATCGCCTGGTGATTCATGATCTCCGTACCAAATGCTTTTCTTGTTTTGGAATATTCTCTCGCCAGTTCATAAGCGCCGCTGGCAATACCCAATGCCTGCGATGCGATACCTATTCTTCCACCGGCCAGTGTTTTCATTGCGAATTTGAAACCAAACCCATCTTCTCCGATACGATTTTCCTTCGGAACTTTTACATCATTGAACATGACAGTAGTTGTATCGCTTCCGCGAATACCGAGTTTATTTTCTTTTGCAGCTACCACCACACCCGGCCAGTCTTTTTCAACGATCAGTGTATTGATACCTCTCGAAGCTTTGGCAGGATCGGTTTGCGCCATTACTAAATACACGGAAGCGGTGCTGCCATTTGTTATCCAGTTCTTGGTTCCATTCAATAAATAATGATCGCCTTTATCTTCTGCTGTTGTTCTTTGTGAAGTAGCATCGCTGCCGGCTTCGGGTTCGCTCAGCATAAAAGCGCCGATATATAATTCACCATTCTTCTGGCCCTGTGCCAGCGGTGTCAGGTATTTTTGTTTTTGTTCTTCATTACCATATTGCTGAAGACCGTAACAAACCAAACTATTGTTCACACTCATCACCACACTTACACTGGCATCGATCTTACTGATCTCTTCCATGGCCAGTACATAACTTACCGTATCCATACCGGCGCCTCCGTATTTTGGATCCACCATCATACCGAGAAAACCCAGTTCGGCAAGTTTCATTACCTGTTCATAGGGAAATTTTTGATGCTCATCTCTTTCAATAACTCCGGGCAGGCATTCGTTTTGCGCAAAATCCCTGGCCGCTTTTTGGATCATCAATTGTTCTTCATTCAGTTGGAATTGCATAACAGATGCTAATTTGGTGGGGCAAAGATAAGGGAGTGAACGGTCAATGGCCGATCGTGAATAGGGGTTTCTTATTAGTGGATTCATTCCTCACTTACCATTCACTATTGCACTTTTTGGCCTACCTTTGTTTTTGCTTCGTGTAAAACTAAAACCAGCGTAATGGTATGAAAAAGATCCACATTGTTTTACTGGTGCTGATCGCAGGGGCCATTGCCTTTCTTATTTCTAATTTCAATCTTACCAGTACTACCTATGATTCCATTGCTGATGCACGTTCCAACCCGGGAAAGTTTCTGCATATAGCTGTAAAGCTCGACACATTGGCGCCTATCGAATATGATCCAATAAAAAATGCCAATTACTTAAGCTTCCAGGCAGTGGATGTTGAGAAGCCGGATCAAAAGATGCAGGTCGTTTATCGCAGAGGTGAGATCCCCAATCTCCGTATCAGTGAAAGGATCATTTTAAAAGGTAAATATGAGAATGGATATTTTGAATGCCATGATGTTCAAACCAAATGTCCTTCCAAGTATAAGGATGATCCAAGAGCCATAGCACAAGGTTTGGATAATGCAACTGGTAGTCAACCCGCCAAAAAATAAATGAAGGAATGGATTATATCGGCGAGAATCGTTTACCGGGTCAATTAGGACACTTCTTTATTGTTCTCTCTCTTGTTGCTTCATTGCTGGCCACTGTTTCTTATTTTATTTCCGCACGATCAAAGGATGAGATGAATGCCGGTTATTGGAAAAGACTGGCACGTTATGCATTTCTTACAGAAGTGATTTCTGTTTTTGCTGTCATCGGTATCTTAATTTATATCATTCACAGTCATCTCTTCGAATATAGATATGCATGGCAGCATAGCAGCCGTTCATTAGAATTCAAATATATCCTTGCCTGTTTATGGGAAGGACAGGAAGGAAGTTTCCTGCTCTGGAGCTTCTGGCATTGCGTATTGGGAATGATATTAATTAAGACAAGCAAGAAATGGGAAGCGCCGGTTATGACGGTTGTAAGTTTTGCGCAATTCTGTTTGGCTACGATGATCGCCGGGCTTTACATCTTTGGATGGAAACTGGGCTCCAATCCATTCATTCTGTTAAGAGATTCGGGTCTGCTTGACGGCGCCCCTGCCCTGCATCAGAATTTTGATGTCAACCAGCCCTTGCTTCCCGATTATATGGCATCCATCAAAGACGGGAATGGATTGAATAAATTATTACAGAATTACTGGATGGTGATCCATCCTCCTGTTCTCTTCATGGGCTTTGCCTCTACCATTGTTCCCTTTGCTTATACTATTGCAGGCCTTTGGAAAAAAAAATTTGGTGAATGGACAAAACCGGCATTGCCATGGGCACTTTTTTCAGCGGCTATATTTGGCGTAGGTATCATGATGGGCGCCATGTGGGCTTACGAATCGCTGACCTTCGGCGGGTATTGGGCCTGGGATCCGGTAGAGAATGCATCGCTGGTGCCGTGGATGGTAATGGTGTCAGGTATTCATACTTTGCTGATCTATAAACACAGCGGCCATTCCTTAAGAACCACTCATTTATTCTTTATTCTTTCTTTCGGCCTGGTATTGTATTCAACTTTCCTTACCCGCAGCGGAATATTAGGTGACACATCGGTTCATGCATTTACCGATCTTGGTATGAACTGGCAATTGCTTATTTTCTTACTCATCTTTGTTGTACCTGCACTTGCTTTTTTCTTTTTACGGTTCAAAAGCATCCCGGCTTTACAAAAAGAAGAAAGTGGCTCCTCCCGGGAATTCTGGATGTTCATCGGTTCATTGGTCTTATTTCTTTCCGCCTTACTGATCATTGCAAAAACATCTTTACCGGTTTATAATAAAATATTTGGAGCAAGAAAAGCGCCGCCGGAAGATCCTGAATACAGTTATAACAGGATACAAGTATTTGTCGCCATTATCATCGGTTTATTGACGGCGGTAAGTCAATACCTGAAATACAAGTCAACTTCTTCAGGGCATTTCTTTAAAAAGATATTGATCCCAACTATCATCGCTGCTGTTGCTGCTACATTGATCTTAGTATTCGGTAAGGTGAATTATGAAAAGAAGACGATAGGTTTCATGGCGGCGATCTGGGTAGCCGTTGCCAGCGCTGTGTATGCTATCATTGCCAATGCAGCTTATATCTGGATCGGGTTAAAAGGTAAATTGAAATTATCCGGTGGCTCTATTGCACATCTCGGTTTTGGAATGGTATTGCTTGGCATTCTTATTTCTTCTTCGAAAAAAGAAGTGCTCTCGAATAATGTCAATGGGATCTTTGTACCGCTGGGGCCGGGTGAAAATCCAATAGAAAATCTTACGCTTCCGCAAGGTGCGCAGATGAGTATGGGAAAATATGACCTGACCTATATTATTGATTCTTTGGAACCCAAAAAAGAAAGGACATTCTTTAAGATCCGCTTTGATTATAAGAATCGGAAAAAAAGCTTTGTATTAGAACCCAATTCATTTTTAAATCCTGATGGAAATGAAGGATTGATGTCGAATCCCGATGCCCGTCATTATTGGGATCATGATGTGTTTGTCTATATCACTTCTTTACCGAATCCGGCTCAACAAAAAGATACTGCAACCTTCAGAACCAATACAATAAGACCGGGCGACTCAATATTTTATTCAAATGGTTTTATGGTCCTGCAGGACGTATCGACTGTGGATGATTTCCCCGAGGATATTGCTTCCATCCTCGGCGCCGATGGCAAATTATACCAGGCCCCGGTAAAAGTGTTTTCCAAGACTGGTTCTATTTACACAATAACACCGAATCTCGCATTGACCAAAAATGACAAGATCGCTGTTCCCGACACACTTACCCAGGAAGGTCTTATTCTCCAGTTACAAAACGTGAATGCGGATAGTACTATTGAGATCGGCGTGAAAGAATCCGAAGCAGTATTGAAGTATGTTACTTTAAAAGCTTACAAATTTCCCTTCATCAGGCTTCTTTGGTTTGGGGTTCTTGTTACGGCCCTTGGCATCATAATCAGCATGGTACGCCGTATCCGGTTAAATAAGAAAGAATCGAAGATCTCACCGCAAAGACACAAAGACCAGGGAAAATAAATTTGCGCTCTTTGCGCATACTTAGCGCCTTTGCGGTTAGATATTCCATTTCTTCCTGTATTTCGGACCTCCAGTTTCCTTGCCTTTCGTCGTAATTTTTACTTTTTTTTCTAAAAGAATCCCTTCGGGGAAAACAATAGCTGTTGTAGCTTTACAGTCTTGCGAAATTCAAAGGCATATAAAAGACCGCTGCTGCTCCTGCTGCTTGTCATTTCAGGCAGTTGTTTGAAAGCGCAGATCTATACCGACTCCACTTACAGGGATTCTACCAACTATGCAAAGGCCGCAATGAAAGAGCAGCGGAAAAAATGGGGGCCAAATGATACGATAATTGTTCCTGCAGTTTTTTACCAGAATGAGATACTTCCTTACAATGAAGATGTGATGATCTGGGTTTCCAAACTGACCGGTGATAAATTGCAAAAATCGATCGATGAATGGACAAGATTGCGTAAAGCAGTTTACATAACCTATCCTTATGCAAGAACGGCCGGCGCTGTTATCAATGATATCAGCAAGAATCTTGAAGGAATAACCTCGAAAAAAGAAAGAAAAAGATACATCAAGTCGAGGGAAAAAGATCTGAAAAAAGAATTCAGCGATCCGCTCAGTAATCTTTCTGTTTACCAGGGAAAGATCCTGATGAAACTGATCAACCGTCAAACCGGTAATAGTTGCTACGAGATCATCAAAGAATATAAAGGCGGATTGAATGCCCGTTTTTATCAAACAGTGGCATGGTTTGTCGGCGGCAGCCTGAAACAGGATTGGGATCTAAAAGAAAATCGTATCGACCGCGACATTGAGAATATTGTGAAAGAGATAGATGGTACGTGGTATAATAATCCCTACAGGCGCTAATCTCCAACAACCAGTTTCTGGTTTCTCGTTTCTGGTTTCACGTTATCGTGCTAATGTAAAATTCCACCGATAAGAACGGCCTGACGTTAAACCATAAACAAGAAACGTTAAACTAATAAAATATACTTTTGCCTCATGAAAGTAGATATTCTTGCTATTGGCGTTCATCCGGATGATGTAGAATTAGGTTGTTCCGGTACGATCATCAATGAAATAAAAAATGGGAAAAAAGTTGGTATCGTTGACCTTACCCAGGGTGAATTAGGTACCAGAGGCACTATCGACACCCGTTACCAGGAAGCTGCCAGCGCCGCCATGATCATGGGAGTACATGTAAGAGAGAATTTGAAAATGCGGGATGGTTTTTTTAAAAATGATGAAGAACACCAGTTAAAACTGATCCAGGCCATACGAAAATATCAACCCGAAATTGTTATCGGCAACGTTTTACACGATCGTCATCCCGATCATGGCCGTGCAGGCAATATGATCGCTGAATGTTGTTTCTTATCCGGACTTACCAAAATTGAAACAAAAGATGAAACAGGGAAAGTGCAGCCAAGATGGCGGCCCTCCAACGTATTTCATTATATCCAGGATTGGTATCACGAGCCTGACCTGCTGATCGATATCACCGCTTCATTTGATCAAAGAATGAAAGCGATCGAAGCTTATACAACACAGTTTCATTCCGGTCAAATAAATACTGAAGAGCCGCAAACCTATATTTCCACACCCGATTTCCTTGAAAGCGTCATTGCCAGGTTGAGAATGTTCGGCAAACGCATAGGTGTTAAATATGCCGAAGGTTTTATCAGCGAAAAAAGTATTGGAATAAAGAGCTTAGATGCACTGGTTTCTATAGAAACCTAACGTTTGTTTGGGGGAAAAGTTTTATATTCTTTATGACTAATGTAGGCTACCTTTGCGGTCTCAATTATTCTAATGAATATTCCAAAATTTCCTCACGTTAACGTTAAGTTTTCCTTTCATGCAGAACTAAAGAAAAGGATCAGCGATTACTTTACAAAAACAGGCAAAAATTCAACAGGCAACTATAAGCTTTTTATCAAAGCAATTGTTTTGGTAGTTAGTTTCCTGGGAGTGTATGCTCACCTTGTATTCTTTACCCCTGCCCCATGGCTGGCATTGATCGAATGTCTTGTTCTGGGTGGATTGACGGCAGCCATCGGTTTTAATGTAATGCATGATGGTATGCATGGCAGTTTCAGTCAAAAAAAATGGATCAATAGTATTGCAGGGCTGTCTCTTAATTTTCTCGGTGCTAATAATTTTCTCTGGAAGACAAAACATAATATCATTCACCATACCTATACTAATATAGAAGGTGTAGATGATGATATCGAAGCAAAACCTTTACTCCGTCTTTGCGAAACGCAGAAATATTATAAGATACACCGTTTCCAGCATTGGTATTTCTGGGCGGCTTATTGTTTGCTGTATATCTGGTGGGTATTCTTTACTGATTTTAAAAAGTATTTCACGAGAAGGATCAATACCACTCCTATCAATAAAATTCCATTGATCGAACATATTTCATTCTGGGGATTCAAATTATTATATGCATTCGTATTTATTGCTTTACCGATCTATATGGTCGGTTTCGGTTCCTGGTTGATCGGTTATCTTGCACTCGGCTTTTTCTCCGGCTTTGTGCTTAGCATTGTCTTTCAACTGGCACATACGGTCGAGCATACAGAGTTCCCGCAAGCTATTCCCGAGACCAATAAAATGGAAGATGAATGGGCCCTGCATCAATTAAAGACAACAGCCAATTTTGCGACCCGCAATAAATTCATTTCCTGGTGGGTTGGCGGATTGAATTTCCAGATCGAGCATCATTTATTTCCCCGGATATCTCATGTACATTACCCGGAGATCAGCAAGATCATCAAAAAGACCTGCAGGGATTTTGGTTTCCCCTATATTGAATATCCAAAAATGAGAACGGCCGTTGCTTCGCATGTTGCTCACCTGAGAAACCTGAGCCGTAAATAATTGCCAATACGCAGCCAATTGGCAATTGCGTATTGACTATTGGCTATTTTCTCTAACTTGCAGCGCTTTGAAAGAGAAATTATGGTTGATTATTCCAATTACGACCCGAACAGCGTAGGCAATCCCAACAATAATATTTTTGGTTTACCTACCACCGAAGAAGATGCAAGACTGGTAATAATGCCCATTCCCTGGGAAGTTACCGTAAGCTATGGCGCCGGTACTGCCCGTGCCCCGGATGCTATCTTTAAAGCCAGTTTACAGGTCGATCTTTTTGATCCTGAATTTCCGGATGCATGGAAACAGGGTTTTTTTATGCGTTCGCCCGATAAGAAGATCCTGATGAAAAGCGATTATCTCCGCAAAGAAGCTGAATTATACATTGACTATATCTCAAAAGGTGATATAGTAAGCGCTAACCAGTTCATGACAAAGACCCTCAAAGATGTGAATGAAGGCGGTATATTTTTGAACAACTGGGTATATGAACAAACCAAAGCATTACTGGGAAGAAATAAATTAGTTGGCATCGTTGGCGGCGATCATAGTACACCACTCGGTTTCTTTAAAGCGATCGGCGAAAAGCATGGTGAGTTTGGAATATTACAGGTGGATGCGCATTTCGACCTGAGAGAAGCCTACGAAGGTTTCAATTATTCGCATGCAAGTATCATGTACAATGCGCTGAAAGAGATCCCCCAACTCAAAACATTGGTGCAGGCCGGTATCCGCGACTATGGCAGCGACGAATGGGAGTATGTAAAGAACAGCAACTTCAGGGTGATAACTTATTTTGATAAAGATATCAGGAACCGCCAGTACGAAGGACAAAGCTGGAAACAAATTGCTGAAGAAATAATAAGCAGGCTTCCTGAAAAAGTTTATATCAGTTTTGATATTGATGGTCTTGACAGGAAATTATGCCCCTTCACCGGTACACCAGTGCCCGGAGGTTTCGAACTCGAACAGGTTTTTTATCTTTTCACCAAATTGCATAAAAGCGGTAAAAAGATCATTGGCTTCGACCTGAATGAAGTAGGCATTGGCGGTGATACCGATTGGGATGCCAATGTGGGCGCAAGAGTTCTTTATAAGTTGTGTAACTTACTGGTGACAAGTAATGCGTGATGCAAGAGTACCATGTCACATTAAAAAATGAAAAGCTCCGATCATACAACCGGATAAGCTGGTTTATTATCCTCATTCTCACTCTTGTTTACAGTTATTTTGCTTTTTTCAATGGAGATCAATCGCATTTGGGCAGAAAGATTTCATTAATTATTGGCCTCGCAATAGCAATGATGCTAAAAGTATATTTTGAAAAAACAAGATACAGGTTTGGGTCCAATGTTTTCTTCTATCTTCTTATCTTAGGTTTTATTGGAAATGAATTCTATTTGCTGGCCGGGATCGCTTTTTTCTTTGACCTGTTCCATATGGTTGCGACAAGAAAAAAAATCGTTACTATTTCAAAGGATAAGATCCGTTATCCAACTTTTCCAGCCAGGAATATCAATTGGAATAGTTTAAACAATGTTTTACTTAAAGATGGTTTGCTTACGATCGATTCTAAGAATGATAAGGTCATTCAGCAATTAATAGAGGAGGACAAAACAAAGATCGATGAAAACGAATTTAACGGCTTTTGCAGAGAACAGCTTCGCAAAAGCGGGCCATGGAAGGATGAACCCGGCCCGGGAATTGGCGAAGTAATTCACGCTATAAGCGAGGTCTTACCATGAGTTTATTACAATCTCCATACATACTTTATTCCGACGGCAAAGGAAAAATTTTTGAAGACACTTCATTATATGTTACAGGCCGTACCGGCTGGGATGCACTACCCGTTCCCGAAGATGAATGGATAGAATTGCCCGATGGCGGTTCTTTGTATGAATTGCCCGGAAGAAAAGGCATCGGCATTGATGTAACAACCGGCGAAATGCGTTTATGTGAAAAAGGCTGGGCCGTTGCTGCATTCATTCCGCCTGCACATACTGGTTTTTATTTAGCAGCATACGAAACACAAAAAGATGCTCCTACTCTTCCGCTGTTTTGTTACACTGCAGTTGGCTGGCATGATAGTAAATTTTATGTGCCTGCTATCCGCATCGAGCCTGATATACGACAGGATTGTTCCGGTTATGATCAGCAAAAAGTAAATGAAGGCGCAGCAGATCTTTTAAAACATTACCCGCATAACAGGTTGGTCGGGCATTTGATGAATAACTGTGCATTGACCTATCATTGCCCGGCTGCAAGAAATTTTTCTTTAGGCAGATGGGAATGTCCTGTTCCTGTTTCATCCGGTTGTAATGCCAATTGCGTCGGATGCATCTCTTTACAACCCGATGAAGAGCCGATCGTTTCAACACAGGACCGGTTAACATTTAAACCATCGGTTGAAGAGATCGTTGAATTTACAGTGCCCCATCTTGAATCGGCGCCATATCCTATCATCAGTTTCGGACAAGGATGTGAGGGCGAACCTTTACTGATGTGGGAAACGATAAGAGATGCTATCATTGAAATAAGAAAACATACTTCGAAAGGAAGCATCAATATCAATACCAATGGATCAAGACCGGATGCTGTTGCAGCATTATGTAAAGCGGGATTGAATTCGATCCGTGTAAGTACCAATTCTGCAAGAAGGGAAATATATATGCCATACTATCGTCCGAATAATTATGATTTTGATGATATCGTTGAAAGTTTAAAAGTGATGACGGGTTTCGGTGGCTGGACATCCATCAATTATTTTGTTTTCCCCGGCATGACTGATTCTGTTGCCGAATATGAAGCATTGAGAAAATTGATCAGTGATACCGGTTTAAAGATGATACAGTGGCGCAATTTTAATATCGATCCCGATTGGTATTTGGGAAAGATCGGCGTTACCGATACCGGCGAATGCATGGGCGTAAAACAATTACAGGAACTGATCCGTGAAGAATTCCCGCATTTGAAATATGGTTATTTCAATCCTCCTATTGAAAGGATCAAGGGGAAATTTGAAATGGATTTTGCACATTAAAAAATTACGATTTACGATTTGGGATTTACGATTTGCTTCTATAGGAATATTTCCTGCAAAATTTTGTTTCCCGCATATCTAAGAACTTCTCTGATTAACAACAAATCGTAATTCGTAAATCGTAATTCGTAAACCTTCCTATCGTTATCTTCGTTTTCACATGCAATCACCCGCTGCAACACGCAATATTTATACCGGCATGGGGCTGGCTATTCTTGCAACACTGATCTGGTCAGCGAATTTTGTAATAGCAAGAGGGATCAGTAAACAAATTCCACCGGTAAGTCTTGCTTTTTATCGCTGGCTGCTCGCTTCAATTATTATTCTTCCATTTGCTATAAAACAATTCAAAACGGAATGGCCGGTCGTTAAAAGATCATGGCGTTATCTTTTCTTTATAGCGGTCACCGGAGTTACGATGTTCAATACATTTGTTTACATCGGCGGGCATTACACATCTGCGATCAATCTTACTTTGATCGGTACTACCACTTCGCCGGTCATTGCAGTTATTCTTGCCCGCATTTTTTTAAAGGAACAAATAGGATGGCTGAAAGCTACCGGGATGATCCTATGTATCGCCGGCGTATTATTTCTTTTATTGAAAGGAGATATTCAAAATGCATTGTCATTAAAATTTACGCAGGGCGATCTTTGGGTACTGGCAGCAGCTATGGCTTTTGCGATCTATCATACATTGGTTCGAAAAAAACCGGCAGGTATTTCACCGGTGAATTTTCTATTCGTCATATTCAGTTTGGGAACGATCTTGTTATTCCCTTTCTGGTTGTATGAAATAAACGATGCGGTGCCCGTAAAATGGAGCGCCGATCTTTTGCTGATCATCCTTTACCTTGCTTTAGGCGCTTCCGTTCTTTGTTTTTTGATCTGGAATATTGCGATCAACCGCCTGGGTGCAAGCCGTACCGCTTTATTTGGAAATTTGATACTCGTGTTTGGAAGTATTGAAGCGGTTCTTATTTTAAATGAACCATTCACCTGGATACATATTGTAAGTATGGTGCTGGTGTTTTCGGGTATTGTGATAGCTAATCTTCGTTTATTCCGGTAATGATCTTTATTTCTGGTATCAAGTATGGAACTTTTTTTTCACCATATAGGATCATAGGAACATAGGTTCACATAGGTTCACATAGGTTTATCTATTTTTACTTTATTGAAAAGACCTGCTTATATACTTCCATTATTGGTGCTTTCGCAATTTGCCGGCACATCATTATGGTTTGCCAGCAATGCAATACTTCCGGATATACAAACGGAACTTGGATCAACGAATAACCCCGGAACGATCACTTCATTTGTCCAATTCGGATTTATTACCGGCACACTTCTCTTCGCCATACTGGCCATTGCCGACCGCTTCAGGCCTTCCCGTGTATTCTTCATTTCTTCATTATTAGCAGCAGCAGCCAACCTGTGTATACTTTGGTTTGTAAAAGACACTAATAACTTATTACTATTTCGTTTTATCACAGGATTTTTTTTAGCAGGTATCTATCCGGTGGGTATGAAGATCGCAGCCGACTGGTATGAAAAAGGATTAGGTACTGCCTTAGGCTGGCTCGTAGGCGCATTGGTATTGGGCACTGCCTTCCCGCATTTATTAAAAGGATCATTACACCCCATGGCCTGGAAAAATGTAATATGGTTCACTTCTTTATTTGCGATCGCAGGCGGATTGTTAATGATCCTGTTTGTCAAAGAAGGACCTTTTAGAAAAAGAGGACAATCCTTTCATCCGAAAAATATTGCTTTGATCTTCCGGTCAAAAGATTTTCGTTCGGCATCGTTCGGTTATTTCGGGCATATGTGGGAGATCTATACTTTCTGGGCATTTGTTCCTTTAATTCTTGCATGGAATAAAAATGCAGGCACATTGAACATCTCTTTATGGTCTTTTATTATTATCGGCGTTGGATTCCTGAGTTGTATTGCCGGCGGATATCTTTCTAAAAAAACAGGCAGTGCAAAAGTGGCTTTTTACAGCCTGCTGATCTCCGGCTGCTGCTGCTTTCTCTCGGTTATCATTCCATCACTGCCGGTAACAGTACTCTTATTTTTCCTGCTTGTGTGGGGAATAGCTGTAAGTCCCGACTCGCCGCAATTCTCCGCATTGGTGGCACAAACAGCTCCGCCTGAATATAAAGGAACGGCGCTTACACTGGTTACCTGCATTGGTTTTGCGATCACTATTGCAAGTCTCCAGCTGATCAACTTTATTATCGGTCAAACAACAAGCCCCGAACGAAATAAGATATTTATCTTTTTAGGTGCGGGGCCGCTTATCGGTCTTTTCTTTTTGTATCGTCTTTTCAAAAAGAAATAATAGCTCTCTTAATTAACGGAACGATTTAAATATCTGTCCACGGACTTCGCCGGTAAGATGAGCCGATGTCAGGATCGTATAATAGATCTTTCCGTTCATCAGGTAGCTTTCCTGTTCTTCTGTAAGTGTCGTTGTTTCACTCCTTGCTCCAGTAGAACCACCGGCTAAAATTTCGAGAGAGAATAAGATATCGCCGTTCACACCTGCATCAGCAGGCCCATGAAATTCGATTAGAGTAGCTGCACCTGATAAAGAAGTCCAGTTTATGCTGTATTCCCATTTATTGTTGGAAGCATTGTAAGTTCCTGCCAATCTTGCTGTACCTGTTGTGGACACAGCAGGATTTTGTTGTGCGCCGGTAGCATCACCTTGTGTAGTATAAACCTGGTCCCCGCTGCCGTCATTGTTAGTATTATCCTTACTGCAGGCAACAAGAAATAATGCTGATAAGAAAGGGATCGCTGCAAAAAGAAATAATTTTCTCAGGGGAAAATTTTTAGTTTTCATGATAGTTGATTTTTGTATTGATAATCTGTCCTGCAGGTAATAAACCAAAAACGTTGCCAATGTGAAAAAGACTTTCAATCCAGTTCTTTTTGTACAATAAAGTGGCAACTAATTTCCCATTACTGTATAAATAAAAAATGCAAATGATCGATAATGACGAATAAATAAATATCTCATTTCAAAATTTTCCAAAGAAAAAACTAATACAAAATATTGAAAGAATACTGAGAGCATTGAAAATAAGATTTCGATCTTGGAGTCTTATTGTATTTTATACTCCTGCCTGAAATTAAAGCTATTCACCTTCCCAATTCTTTTAACCCCATTTTTGGATTTAAAGCAGAATTTGCCCTAATATGAGCGGGTCGGGCTTGAATATTTCCTTTAAAAGCCTCAAAATCCAATCTTAACATTTTATATATCAAGGTTTAAACAAGTTGCATGGTGTTTGAAACGTTACTAACAACTGTGTAAAACAATGGCTTTACCAGCCAAACATTGAAAACTACTTTTGTATGAACAACTCTTACGCAATGTCGCTGACCCTCGAGGAAAAAAGGAATCGTAATGAAGCCATGATGATAACGGCCGGCTTCGCCGTTTTCCTGATACTATTGATGTTTCTGTGGAAATGGGGACTTCCTGTACAGGAACCGCCGATCGTTGACCTTGGTATCCAAATAGAGTTGAATCTGCCAGATGAGCCTGAGATACCGGCTGATGGCGGTGGCGGCGGAGGAAATCCTGTCCAGGCTGCCGGCGATCCCGGAATTGCTAAATATGTGCCTCCTGTTCCCGGCGACAAAGATCCTTCGCAGGATTTCAAAGACGTTGATGACGAAAAAGCAGTGGCTGTTGCAAAGCCAATTGTTACTAAACCTGAAGCAACAAAGATCACTAATACATCTGTTGCAAAAACAGAACCTAAACCCATTGTTGAAACTCCTGCACCAAGAGTTCCGAAAGCAGTATTAGGCCAAATGACTACCGGTACAGGAAAAGGTGGCGGATCTGTTGATGATTATGATCGCCCGGGTGGAAAAGGTAATGGCTCCGGCGTTGGTAATGGAAACGGAACCGGCGGCGGTAAGGGTAACGGAAATGGTGGTGGCAACGGAACCGGTACCGGCGGCGGCACGGGTCCTAAAGTAACCCGTGGTGACAGAAAGATCGTTCGCTATTATTCTTTTGAAGGCGATCTTGATAAAGCTGTGATTTATGCCAATGTCACAGTATCAGCGGAAGGAATTGGAAGATTTGTAAGTATCGCCAAAGGATCTTCCAACAGCAGCAATGCTTATAAAGAAGCTATTATACAATACCTGCAAAATATAAAGTTTGACAAAGCCGACCACGAGTCGATGCTTACTGTACAATTTAATTTCAGGGTGAACTAATTTCTCTATGGATTTGGAAAAGAAGCCGCTTCGGGAACGAGGCGGTTTTTTTTATTGTTTAACGTTTATGGTTTATAGTTTAACGTGGAGTCGCATTTATTCGGAGAAATGTTACATTAGCACGATAACGTTAAACTATAAACCATAAACGAGAAACATTAAATTTGTTCCATGGATTACCCGCAGACCATAGACTATCTTTTTACACGGTTGCCCATGTTCAGCCGTATTGGCGCGGCTGCATTTAAAAAAGACCTGACCAATACGGTTACCCTCTGCGAATTTCTTGGCGATCCTCAAACGAAATTCAAAACGATACATGTAGCCGGCACCAATGGCAAAGGCTCGGTAAGCCATATGCTGGCCGCCATATTAGAAATGGCCGGTTATAAAACGGGTCTTTATACTTCACCGCATTTAAAAGATTTCCGGGAAAGGATAAGAGTGAACGGAAAGATGATCGACCAGGAATTCGTCGTCGATTTTACCCAAAAGATCAAACCGCTGATCAAACAGATCGAACCCAGTTTTTTTGAGATCACAGTGGCAATGGCTTTCGATTATTTTGTCCAACAACAGGTAGATATAGCTATAATTGAAGTTGGTTTGGGCGGAAGACTTGACAGCACCAATATCATCACACCTGAATTGTCCGTCATTACCAATATCGGTTGGGATCATATGAATATGCTAGGCGATTCATTGGAAAAGATCGCTTTTGAAAAAGGCGGTATCATCAAAGAGCATGTCCCGGCAGTGATAGGAGAAACATTACCCGAAACATTACCGGTCTTTGAAACGATCGCAAAAGAAAAGAATGCCCCTTTATTTATCGCTTCGCAAACAAGACAGGTTACTGACTGGAAATGGGAAAAACATGAACTGATCGTTGAGGTATCGGGCCAGCATCATATCGATCATAAAAAATATCATCTTGATCTGCCCGGCATTTATCAAACAAAAAACCTATTGACTGTCCTCGAAGCCTGTTCGCAATTACAGCAACGTGGCTGGAATATCGGTGATGAAAACATCCACCAGGCGCTAAGGCAGGTAAAAAAAATGACAGGACTTCATGGCCGTTGGGAAATCATCCATCACTCTCCCACTGTTGTGCTGGATGTAGCGCATAATATCGACGGGATCAACCAGCTTATTCAACAGATCGAATTAACCGAACACCATGAACTTCATATCATCATCGGCATGGTAAAAGATAAAGAGATCGATGACATTTTATCCGTTTTACCAAAAGAAGCTCATTACTATTTTACCAAAGCGCAAATACCAAGAGCATTACCGGAAGAAGATCTTCAGAAAAAAGCAGAACGATACAAGTTGAATGGAAAAGCTTTCTCCAATGTGAACACTGCGATCTATGCCGCTTCACTTAGTGCAGGCAAAAAAGATCTTATCATTATTTGCGGAAGCATATTCCTTGCAGGTGAAATAAGTGCAGGAGCCATCAGGGAAATATGGGGCAAAGAACCTTATTCCTTCTTTGAAATGCTGGGAGGACCTGGTTAATTAATTCCATTCCACCAAACCGGTACCTGACCAATGACCGAATGAGGTCATATCTAATTTTGGCTTGTCCAGGTTATACCAGATATCGAGCATATTCCACAGCCTGATATCATCAAAAATAAAAAGACATTTCTTTTTGAATTGCAGTTTGGAAAAATTTTCAAGAAATGAATATTCCTGTTTGCCATCTTTGAGCGCATCCATAAAAATAACATCGGCCTGTTCAAGCATGTCACGATGTTTTTGCACCGATTCCCATTTAGTAAGATCGTCGGTGAATTGAGTTAATCCTGAATTAAAATCCTCTGCTTTTAAAATCGTATCATCAAACTGGTTCCACGGTATGATATCAAATGTATAGATATGTCCGCCGGCCGGCATGAAGGGCTTCATACATAACGCAGAATATCCAAGATGTGTTCCCAATTCCGCTACCACCAATGGCTGTTTCATTTTTATGATCGCTGCGAGTAATTTGTAATGTTCGCCGGGATAGATATCAATATAATTATCTCCTTTTTTTATTTTGGAAGAAACAGACGAAAGATCGATGGTCAATGCTTCTGCAGCGCAGGATACACCAAATGAAAATAGTTCGGGGGTTGGCTGGCCTGGCTGGCCAACGGCGGAAAATAAAGCCGAGAACCGTTTATCGGCCGCATTGGTTGGCAACGGGACTGCTTTTTGTAATTTCTGTTCTTCCGTGCGATCATCTTTTTTAAAAAGCATAATTTATTATTTTAAAGACAACTGACCCATTTTTTCCAATGCATAGAACATGCAGGATACATGCATCGACTGTACTATTTTATTTTCCTTCAGCAATTGTTTTAGTTCATCGATACTTAGCAATAACACTTCTATTTCCTCGTTGCCATCCAATTTTTGTTCAGCGATCTTCTTTCCTCCTCTTGCCAGGAACATATGCAGCCAATTGCTGTTGGTAGAGGGGTTCGGAGAAATTTTTCCGAGATAATCATAAGAAGAGAAAGAATAACCGGTTTCCTCGAGTATCTCTCTTGCTATAGCTTCTTCGAAATTCTTATCGGCAGCATCCACGCATCCGCCGGGTATTTCAATACAAACTTCGCCTACTGCATGACGGTATTGGCGTATCATAACGATCTTTCCATCTTCAGTTACCGGTACCGCCCCTACCCATGTTGGAAAATCATATACATAATAAGGATCGACGATCTTTCCCTGCGGAGTTTCGCAAACTTCTTTACGCACCTTGAACCATTGGTCGTTAAAAAGGTATTCGGAAGAAAGTGTTTTCCACTTTAGGTCGCTCATAATTATTAATTACTAAGTTAAATGTTGAATATGGCCTTTCTTAGCATTTAACACCTGACATTTTTTATTTCCACCCTTTCCGTTCCCGCAAGCTAGTTATATGCGCCGTATGATGACGGCCATGCCATGCATACATTCCCAGTAAATACCAGAGCCGCATCGTCTTCTTATGTTCAGGATGAAAAACAGTTCTATTATTCCATTCATCATCTTTTACATACTTCAGTGTTTCAAAGAGCCGGGTATGAATGGCATGCAATAACGTAAGAGAAATATTGACAGGCAATTTTTCAACATCATGTAAAACGGCCCATTTATTTTCATCATATGGTTTGATCGTAGGATTATCTTCTGTTAAACCCACTTTAAAACGGATATAAGCATTCATATGACTATCGGCCACATGATGGATCAATTGATGTACAGTCCACCCGCCTTCCCTGTATGGTGTATGTAATTGCGCTTCATCGAGGTTAAGTATCGCATTTTCAATTTGAAGCGGCAGGAATTTTATATCGGCCAGCCATTCCACTTTTTGCGGAATAGAAAATGGTTTCGGTTCATATTCCCCGATCGGGTAGCGAAGATCAGTTGCAATTAAAGGCATAACGATTTATTTTATTACCTGTAATAATTCTACTTCAAAGATGAGCGTAGCGCCGCCGGGAATATCGCTGCCGGCGCCACGATCGCCATAAGCCATATCCGATGGTATCCACAATCTCCAATGAGATCCTTCCGCCATCATTGGCAAGGCAACCTGCCAGCCTTTTATCAATGCTCTCAATGGAGCAGTAAATGGCTGACCTCTTTTAAAAGAGTTGTCAAATTCTTTTCCATCCAGTAATGTTCCTTTGTAATGCGCTTTAACGCTTTCCGTTACCAATGGTTTGGCACCGGTTCCTTCTTTGATCACTTCATAGTGAATACCGCCCGGTAATTCTTTGATACCCGGTTTATCAATATTATCTGCCATAAATGCGGCACCGGCAGTTTTCTGCGCTTCGATTTTTCCTGACATAAATTGTTTTAGTTTATTTTGAAGACTCATATTTCATAACTAATAACTAAAAACTAATAGATAACAGTTGGGTCGTTTAATTTTCAAACAACTATTAGTTTTAGGTTTTTCACTATTATCTATCTATTCTTCTCTCAGCGAATGCCCCGTCAAATTGATGAATACATCTTCGAGATTGGCCAGTTTCATTTCTTTGGGTCTCTCAAAACCGGATGCGATCAAATTATCGATCAACCTGTCGGGAGTATCCAGCGCTCTTATATTGCCCGCATCAATAATGGCTACCCGGTCACACAGGTATTCTGCTTCGTCCATATAATGCGTGGTAATAATTACAGTAGTTCCTTTGTCTCTTATTGTTTTGATCAGTTCCCACAAACTTCTTCTTGCCTGCGGATCGAGACCTGTAGTAGGTTCATCCAAAAAAATTATTCTTGGCTGATTGATCAATGTAGTGGCTACTGAAAACCGCTGTTTTTGTCCGCCGCTCAATTCTTTTACTTTAGCTTTTGCTTTTTCTTTCAGGTTCACCATTTCCAATAATGCGATCGGGTCAACGTTCCTGTTATATAACCCGGAGAAAAGCTGGATCAATTGTAATAAATTAAGTCCGGGGTAATAACCGCTGGTCTGTAATTGTACGCCAATGATCTTTTTTATTTCGTTCGGCTCTTTATCTAAATTAAACCCATCGACGATCACTTCGCCGCTGGTTTTAGTGCGCAATGTTTCTATGATCTCAAGCGTCGTTGATTTACCGGCGCCATTGGGCCCCAGTAATCCAAATATTTCTCCTTGCTTCACATCAAAACTGATCCCTTTTACCGCCAGGAAATTCCCATATTTCTTTACCAGGTTGTTGACCGAAATAATTGTCTGACTCATTGTAATTAGTTAGTTGATAAAGATAATTCCATTTTTACATCTGCTGTCACCAAATGCGTATCGGTGACGGGCACATGTTTGAATCCATATTTCTCGTACATTGTAAGGGCCGTCTTTAACTGGCTGTTCGAAAAAAGAAACACTCTTTTTGCCTGCAACCTTACCGCTTCTTCAAGACAACGTTCCAATAATAATTTACCTATGCCCTTGCCCCGCATGGACGGGTCAACGGACATTTTTACCAATTCATAATTGCCTTCGCCTTCATTGGCCAGGCCGGCCGTACCAATGACCTTTTCATCTTCCATTGCCAAAAAAATATAACCTCCCGGAGCGATCACTTTTTTCCCGGGATCGTCCAGTATATCAAGATCGTATTGCTCGCAGACATTATACTTCTCCAGCCATTCAAGATTCAATCTTTTAAAGTCGGGCTGGTATTTTTGTTCGTAATGTATTATTGTTATCATTCCCCGTAAACATTGTTTCAATAAACTGGTCAGACCGGGACGGTCAGACCAGGTAAGTTTCTAATTCTTCCATCATTAGTTTGCTACCGATAAATAATGGCGTACGCTGGTGTAATTCGGTGGGTTGAACATCCAGTATCCTTTCTTTTCCATTAGTGGCTTTTCCGCCGGCTACTTCCAGTATGAATGCAAATGGATTTGATTCATATAATAAACGAAGCTTCCCTTTTGGTTTATCGGTGGTTCCGGGATACATGAATATACCGCCCTTGATCAGGTTGCGGTGCACATCCGACACCATGCTGCCGATATAACGTTGCGTGTAAGGGCCGCCATCGGCCTTTGTTTTATTCTGGCAAACATTGATATACTTTCTTACGTTCTCATCATACTGGAAAAAATTTCCATGGTTGACAGAATATATCTTTCCTATCTCGGGACATTTAATATCGGGATGACTAAGTGTCCATTCTCCAATAGAAGGATCCAATGTAAAGCCATTCACTCCTCTCCTGGTTGCATATACAAGCATTGTCGATGAACCATAGACCACATAACCGGCAGCAACCTGCTGATTACCGGGTTGCAAAAAATCCTCTTCCGTTACAACAGTACCGATCGGTGTAACACGGCGATAAACAGAAAAGATAGTGCCGATAGAAACATTCACATCTATATTACTACTGCCATCGAGGGGATCGAAGAGGCAGACATATTTTGATTTTACACTTTTCGCATCGTCGAAAGCAACAAAGTCATCGAGTTCTTCGCTGGCAATACCTGCACAGGCAATACCGTGACGTAGTACACCTGTGAACTGATCATTGGCATATACATCCAGTTTCTTTACTTCTTCGCCCTGTACATTGATCGTACCCGCATCTCCTAATATATCGACAAGACCTGCTTTCAATACTTCTACATTCACTCTTTTGGCAGCGAGGCCGATATTCCTTAACAGGTGTGATAATTCACCCGTTGCATTAGGAAAGTCACGAAGCTGCTGAATAGTGAATTCATCGAGTGTTTGAACTTTGCGGTTAACATTCATATGGTCTCTTTAGATATCAAACAAAAGTAAGCGAAATCAATTTACATATCTTTATGGCTGTTAACCAAAATCTTCAAACTAAAAGCATTCATATGAATTTTACCCGCTTCTCTTCCATCCTTGTACTGGCCTGTTTTCTTTTTATCGGTTGTAATAATAAGAAAACGGCAAAAGGATCCACTATAACCGGTAAATGGATCTATAAAGAAATGATCTTTCTGCCCGGGAGTCCATTGAATGATATGACGGATGACCAAAAAGAGGCCGCCGGCGATGACGCAAAAGGCACCACTTTTCAATTTAATAGCGATGGGACATATTCAGTAAGCGCCGGCGATAAAGAAGATCCGCTGACCGGAACCTATGAAATAAAAGAAGGCGACAATATGATACTAACGAATGAACGCCATCCTTCAGGGGAATCGGTTAAGATATCTTTTCCGGGTAAAAATACTTTGAAGATCGAGCAGACAGATAAGAAAGTTGCTCTTGTTGTAGAAAGGGTCGAATAAGCGTTCTGCTATTGTTTAGATTTCACATTTATATTTGCATCCGGTTTTAACTGTCAACTGAATAATGAAAGTCTTCAAATTCGGCGGCGCTTCTGTCAATAGTGTGGATAGAATAAAGAATGTGGCGGAGATCATGCGCCGGTTTCCCAATGAAAAGATATTGGTAGTGATATCGGCCATGGGCAAAAGCACCAATGCACTGGAAAAAGTGGTTGATGCTTTTTATGCCGGTAAAAAAGAGGAATCGCTGCAATTATTCGAACAGGTAAAACAACAACATCTTACTCCGGCCAAATATTTACTTGTAACACATTATCTCGCCTGCGAAGAACAGTTAAAGAATTTTTTCACCGAAGTGGAATGGCTTTTACATGATAAGCCGGCCAGGGATTATGATTATTATTACGACCAGGTTGTGCCGGTCGGTGAATTATTGTCAACATGCAATTGTCAGCGCTTATTTGAATGAAGCCGGCATCCATAACAAATGGATAGACGTACGGGATATTTTCAGAACGGATGATGATTTCCGGGATGCAAATATCGATTGGGGTTTTACCAATGCTAAAATTTTAAATTCTATAGTTCCCGAGTTTGATAACACCAATATCATCCTTACACAAGGTTTTATTGGCGCCACCGATGAAAACGAAAGCACAACATTGGGAAGAGAAGGTTCCGATTATTCGGCTGCAGTATTTGCCAATATGCTGGATGCAGAAAGTCAAACGATCTGGAAAGATGTGGAAAGTGTGATGAATGCCGATCCCAAACAATTTCCCGATGCAATTCCTATTGCTGAACTGAACTATAATGAAGTGATCGAAATGGCTTATTACGGCGCCCAGGTCATTCATCCAAAAACGATCAAACCGCTGCAGAATAAAAATATCCCGTTGTATGTAAAATGTTTTTTAGATCCTTCCCTGCCGGGAACGATCATTCATAATAAACCTGTTCATCATTTGCCTCCCATTATTGTATTAAAAGAAAAACAGGTGATGCTGGAAATGAGTTCTACCGATTTTTCCTTTATTGGTGAACAGCATGTGGGTCATTTGTACAATTTGTTTGAGAAATTACACCTGAAACCTACTATGACGCAGAATGGCGCCATCAGTTTTGTTTGTGTATTGAATGACTGGCCGGAAAAAATTGAAAAGCTGGCGGCTGAAGCATCATCCTTCTTAGATGTGCAGGTAACAAAAGATCTTTCCTTGCTTACGATACGTCATTTTACCAAAGAAATATTTGAGCAATTCACCAAAAACAAAAGCATCCTGCTTCGCCAGCAAACGCCTGAAACGATACAGATGCTGATGCAATAATTACTGCAAGAAAGCGGAAATCCTTATACGCTAAATATAACAACCACGAGCAGCAGGGTAAATAATCCCAGGGAAAGTAATCTTAGTTTTTTCATGATATGGATTTTAGTATTGATCAAACCGGTCAATATTATTTACCGGTGCATATCAAAATAGAAAAATAAAATGAAAGATAAAAGCGAACCGTAGATTTACATGAAAAGCAGGAACAATACGATCCTATTTTGCTTCAACAGTAATGGTTTGCACTAATTTTTTTGCAACGGGTTTATCGTGAAGAATGGCAGGCTGCCATGTTCCCATATTTTCCATACGAATGATCAGTTCATCATTGAAGAAGTCATCATCATCTTTAATGCCTTTCAGTAATTTGAAATTGACCGGCACCCCGTCTTTATCAACAATGAATTCGACCTGTACATAAGCTTTATTCATTCCTTTTGGAAGATAAGCTACCATATCATGGCCGAGTTGTTCAAGATATTTTGTAAAAGCATCGTTACCTCCGGGGAATTTCGGCCATTGATGCACAGCATCCGCGATCGTTCCGACATTTCTTGTTTTATGAACCATCGGCGGCTTCTTTACTTTCTTTTCTTCCGCCATTACTTCCGGCTTCTTTTTAGAAGGAACATCATTGATCATATATTCTCCCTTACCTCCTATCATTACTACCGGCAATTGCTTATACTTTTCAAAATAATCATACGCATCTTCCAGCTTGTTGGCGAATTTCTTTAATGCCGGATCATCCTTTGTCAGGCCCTCAAGATATTTTACACTCTTTTCTTTATTAAAACGAACAGGAAAAATATGAACGGGAATAAAATCCTGACCCCGGTCCTTTGCATAGGCAGCCAAAATATATAATTCATCGATCTGCTGATCCATGATGGGGATACAACCTACGGTAACACAACTTCCATGGATATAGATCTCGCTGCCCGGCCGTAATGAATCGCTTAAAATCTTATCCGACAGGTTCGGATAATTGATACCCAACGACAGGTAATAATTGCTGCGGGGATTGAATTCATTGATATAATAAAAACCTTCCGGCACCTGGTAATCGCCTTCCATTCTTTTTGGCCCCAATGTGCCGGCGAGTGCGCATACTTTATATGTTTTAAAAAGCTGGAATGCATCGGAGACATTATTCTTTACCCAAACTTCCAGTTGACTGTCGTATTTGAACGAGCGGATATAAATATATTTTGCGGGCCATTGCAATTTCTTTTCGGCAAACTGCTTTTGCAACGTATCTACTTTGCGTTGCATGGCTTCGCTGGGACGGGGAAATGTTTTCTGGTAATCGATAAATGAATAGGAAGTACCGCCCCTTGAAGGAGGCTGCGCCTGTGCTACCAAAAAATTCAGCGAAAGAAAAAATAACGGAAACAGGATTCTCATGCTCATTTATTATCAGGATAAACGAAGGGTAACGGGTTTTATTTCAACAACCTTAATAAACTGGTTCTAAAGATACTTATTTATGTGGATCGGGAAATAGGTATTAGTAATTAGGATCAACTCCGGATTGTTAATGTTTTACTGAACTTATTCCCAATTCCTACTTCCTAATTACAAATTCCCTCTTTCTTCCTGCTCTTTTTCAATTGCTTCAAACAAAGCTTTAAAATTTCCCTTTCCAAAACTCTTGGCCCCTTTTCGCTGTATGATCTCGAAAAATAAAGTAGGGCGATCTTCAACCGGTTTGGTAAATAACTGGAGTAAATATCCTTCTTCGTCCCTGTCAACTAATATACCCAGTTCTTTCAATGGCTCAAGGTCTTCATCGATATGTCCTACCCTGTCGAGCAGGTCATCGTAATAAGTAGAAGGCACTTTTAAAAATTCGACGCCCCGGCTTCTTAATGCTGTTACGGTTTGAACAATATCATTTGTTGCCATTGCCACATGCTGGCAACCTTCACCGTCATAAAATTCAAGATATTCTTCTACCTGGCTTTTCTTTTTTCCTTCGGCAGGTTCATTGATAGGAAATTTTACAAAGCCATTTCCATTGCTCATCACTTTACTCATCAACGCTGAATATTCAGTAGAAATATCATTATCATCAAAAGAAAGAATGTTGCGGAAACCCATTACATCCTCATAAAATTTTACCCAGGGATTCATTTGATTCCATCCTACATTACCAACACAATGGTCAACATATAACAGTCCTGTTTCAGCCGGTTTGAAATACGGATTACTCCAGGCCCGGTAGCCGGGTAAGAATGGGCCTGCATAATTTGTTCTTTCAATAAAAAGATGCACTGTTTCGCCATAGGTATGAATACCGCTAATTACTACTTCACCATTTTTGTCCTGGCGGCGTTCCGGTTCCATATAAGACCTCGCCCCGCGTTTGGTTGTTTCTTCCCAGGCGCTGGTAGCATCATTTACCCGGAGGGCCAGCATTTTTACTCCATCGCCATGTTTATAAATATGATCGGCGATCTCGTTATTACTCCTGATCGGTGTAGTAAGTACAAGTGTCAGTTTATTTTGCCGAACGGCATAACTGGCTCTGTCCTTCATTCCTGTTTCAGGGCCTGCATACGCCAATGCCTGGAAACCGAAAGCGGTCATATAATAATGTGCGGCCTGCCTGGCATTGCCTACATAAAATTCAACATAGTCTGTTCCCTGCAATGGAAGAAAATCAGTTTCTGTTGTATTGCCTGCTTTATTAAGAGTTTCTGTGTTCATTTATTTTGAAATTTTGTTCCAAAGGAACTTCTTTGGAGAAATTAGGAAAATGTGAAACTGCCGGTACAATTTCGATCCCGATACTTATCGGGTACTTTTAAAATTACAGGACATCCATGGCCAATGTTTCCATCAGCAGGTTGAAGTGGTTGCGATGATCAGCAAATAGTTTATGAGGATAGTCGGGGATCACGCAGCAAAGGTAAAAAGTCCTGGGCGAAATCGAAGGACTTTTATAAGAATACCGAGCGAACCCGATAGCTATCGAGTCGAAGTGTGAACACAGTGGAAGAGCAGCGTTCAACCCTGAGCGTAGTCGAAGGGTTGTTGAACTGGTATCGAGCGAAGTCGAGATACCAGAAAAAAACGTCAGTATCCTGTTATTAAGCCAGATCAAAACACAATATGTATTTTAATATTGATAAATGATCTATCCCGGCTCATCACAGGAACTCTATTATGTTTACATCATCGAATGCAAAGACAACTCTTTTTATACAGGACTCACCAACGACCTGCTCAGGCGTTTTGAAGATCATTGCAGAGGAGAATATGAAACTTGTTATACTTTTAAAAGAAGGCCTTTATTATTGATCTATTATGAAACGATCCCTTTTCTTCAGGATGCTATTGACAGGGACAAACAAATAAAAGGCTGGTCGAGGGCGAAAAAAATAGCGCTTATTAAACAGGATTATCATAAACTGCAATTATTGGCAGAATGCAATAATCTTTCTCATCATAAGTATAAAGATCTAAGATAAACAGGTTTCGACTTCGCTCAACCACCAACACCCTTCGACTACGCTCAGGGTTTAGCCTCCGCTGGCTATCTTTGCCGCATGCTAACCCATTCGAATAGTGAGCGAAGCCGAACTACGCTCAAGGTAGGAATCCTCGGCGGCGGACAATTAGGAAGAATGCTTTTACAGGCTGCTGCCAATTATCCGGTTGAAACATTTGTATTGGAAAATGATGACGAATGCCCGGCGGCACATCTTTGCCATCATTTTGCCAAAGGAGATATAAAAGATTTTGAAACGGTTTACAATTTTGGAAAAGGCCTTCATGCCATCACCATTGAAATTGAAAATGTAAATACAGAAGCGCTGGAAAAACTCGAAGCAGAAGGTGTAAAGGTGTACCCCAAACCTTCCGTACTAAGAACGATCAAGAATAAGATCTTACAAAAAGAATATTATAAACATCATCAGATCCCAACGGCTGAATTCATCATCACAAATTCGTTAGAAGAATTAAAACAAAATGGATCATTCCTTCCGGCTGTTCATAAATTGGGAGAAGGCGGCTATGATGGCCGTGGTGTTCAATTACTCAAAACAAACCAGGATATAGAAAAAGGATTCGATGCTCCTTCGGTACTGGAAAAAATGATACCAATCCATAAAGAGATCGCACAAATGGTGGCTGTCAGCGAAACCGGGGAAACAACTTTATATCCGCCTGTTGAAATGATCTTCGATCCTTTGTTGAACTTGCTCGATCATCAGTTATGCCCTGCCGAAATAAATATCCAGGCCCTTTATAAAATAGAAGCGATCGCATTGACTGTTGTAAAGAATTTCAGATCGCCGGGAATATTCGCCGTTGAAATGTTTGTTGACAAAGAAAATGATGTATTTGTAAATGAAACGGCGCCGAGGGTTCATAACAGCGGGCATCATACCATCGAGGCCCATTACAGTTCCCAATTCGATATGTTATGGCGGATCATGCTCGGTTATCCTTTGGGTAATCCCGATGCGATCCTTCCTTCTATTATGGTCAATATTATCGGCGCTGATGGTCATAGCGGGCCGGTAAAATATGAAGGGCTTGATGAAGTATTGAAGATCGATAATGCATTTGTGCATCTTTACGGTAAAAAAGAAACAAGACCGGGCAGAAAAATGGGGCATGTAACGGTTATCAGCAATGAAAAACAGGACCTGATCCACAAATCGAACAAAATAAAAAGGAATTTGTTTCCAAAGTCGTAACATCAATCCTTTTATCCCTTTCAAAAACCGTTCATAATCATGCTGGTTTGCGGTGAAAGTGCCGGTTTGTTTTTACGTCAAACCAAAGCGATTTATCCGGTATCTTTATTGCAGAATCATTATCACCCAGGCCAAAATCTTTAAAATATTGATGAAATCTTATATCAATTTCCCCGTAATAGCAGTTCTTGTAGTTCTTTTATCCGCCTGCGGCAGTAAAAAAGAAAAGAAACCGGCAACTCCGGCACAAGGCAATACGGGCAGAAATGCCCCCATTCGTGCCGATGCATTCCTGGTAAAAAAAGTAACCCTTACCGATAAAATTGAGATCCCCGGAACCCTCGTTGCTAATGAATCAACCGATATTCATCCCGAGATATCAGGCCGCATCACTTTTCTCAATATCGCCGAAGGAAAGTTTGTATCCAAAGGTTCGCTGATCGCAAAACTTTATGATGGCGACTTGCAGGCCAGGCTGAATAGTTTGAGTGTGCAACTTAAGAAATCGGAAGTGCAGCTTAAAATAGCTCAGCAATCAGAAGACAGATCTGCAAAACTTTTAAAAATACAGGGAATCAGCCAACAGGATTATGATCTCGCTTTGCTGCAGGTAAATAACATTATGGCTGATATGGGGATCATAAAAGCTCAAATGGATGAAGTAAGGGCCAGTATGAGCAGAACTAATATCCGTGCTCCTTTCAGCGGTAGACTTGGATTAAAACTGGTCAGCTCAGGCGCTTTTGTGAGCCCGGCCACCAGTTTGACAAGCATTACACAGCTTAACCAGATGAAGATCGATTTTACAGTGCCTGAAAAATATTCTTCCGAGATAAAAGTAGGTCAGCCAATAAATTTTATAGTTGAAGGAAGTGATAAAATATATAGCGCAAAAGTAGCAGCCACCGAATCGAATGTTACTGAAATTACCCGCTCATTGCAGATCCGCGCAGCCGTGCAGGGCGAACCGGCTGACCTGATACCAGGAAAATTTGCCAAAGTAACTTTGAATTTTAAACCCGATACTAATACGATCGTTGTTCCATCACAATCGATTATTCCACAGGCAAGAGGTAAAAAAGTATATGTCTATGAAAATGGAAAAGCAAAATTCGTTGACGTAACCACCGGCAACCGTGATTCAGCCAATGTGCAAATATTATCAGGACTAAAAGCAGGCGATACAGTGTTGGTAACGGGCTTGCTTAGTTTACGACCTGACTCAAAAGTTATATTGGGTAAAATTGTCAATGTTGCTTCGACCGGAGGAACATCAACAAAAAGCGGGGAAGCAAAAAAACCATAGATAATAGTGAATAACGAATAGGTAAAAAATTTTCAAACAGGAGACGTTCAACTATTAGTTTTTATCTATTAATTATTAGTTACAAAAATGAATATATCAGAATTAAGTTTACGAAGACCGGTACTCGCAGTAGTGATGAACATTGTCATTGTTGTATTCGGCCTTATTGGTTTTAAGTTCCTGGGCGTAAGGGATTATCCTGCTATTGATCCTCCTAATATTAATGTAAGCGCTTCTTATGGCGGCGCCAACCCCGATATCATCGAAACACAGATCACCGAACCATTGGAAAAAGCGATCAATGGTATTGCCGGTATAAAAAATATTACTTCTTCCAGCAGCCAGGGACGTGCTAATATCAACGTGGAATTTGAATTGGGCACCGACCTTGAAGCTGCCGCAAATGATGTAAGGGATAAAGTTTCCGGGGCATCCCGCTCCTTACCTGTAGATATGGAGTCTACGCCTTCTATTTCAAAAGCCGATGCCAGCTCCAGCCCGATATTATCGATGACGGTGCAAAGCAATACAAGAAATCAGCTCGAGATCAGTGAATATGCCAACAATGTGCTGGTAGAACGTTTTCAAACTATTCCAGGAGTAAGTGGTATACAGATCTGGGGAGAAAAAAGATATGCCATGCGTATCTGGTTTGATCCGAAAAGATTATCGGCTTATAACCTCACTCCCGCTGATGTGCAAGCTGCATTATTAAATCAGAATGTTGAATTACCGAGCGGAAAGATCTATGGCAGCATGACCGAACTGATCGTCCGCACATTTGGAAGATTAAATACGGAAGAGGAATTCAATAATATAATAGTCAAAAATGTAAATGGCAGTGATATACGGTTAAGTGAAGTGGCGGATGTTGTGCTCGGGCCGGAAAATGAAGAAACCGGGTTAAAAGAAAGCGGTATCCCGATGATCGCTCTTGCTATCATCCCGCAGCCCGGATCAAACTATGTAGCTATCTCGGATGAGTTTTACAAACGTCTTCATGTGCTGGAGAAAGAAGTGCCGGAAGATGTTAAACTGAATATTGCATTAGACCAGACAAAATATATCAAAAAATCGATCTCGGAGGTTACTGAAACGTTGATCATCTCATTGGTATTGGTAATATTGATCATTTATCTTTTCTTCCGCGACTGGCTCATTGCATTGCGCCCGCTGATCGATATCCCCGTTTGTTTGATCGGGGCCTTCTTTATTATGTATATCTGCGGTTTTACCATTAATGTATTGACCCTATTGGCGATCGTATTAGCTACGGGACTTGTGGTGGATGATGGAATTGTGGTCACAGAAAATATTTTCAAGAAACTGGAAAGTGGCATGAACAAATGGGATGCTGCTAAAGAAGGATCAAAAGAGATCTATTTTGCGGTTATTGCTACATCTATAACACTTGCCGTGGTATTTCTTCCGCTCATTTTTATGGAAGGATTTGTGGGAAGATTATTCACTGAGTTTGGCATTGTGGTAGCAGGCGCCGTACTGATCTCGGCATTTGTATCCCTGACATTGACGCCTGTATTGAATGTTAAGATGACGAAGAATGTACATAAACATTCTTGGTTTTACAGAAAAACGGAACCTTTCTTCCGCGGAATGGAAAACGGTTATCGCAATGCACTTACCTCATTTATGAAGATCAGGTGGATGGCATGGGTACTGGTTGTTGCCTGCGTTGGTATAATCGTTTTGATTGGCGGTAAACTGAAAGATGAACTGGCGCCCATGGAAGACAGAAGCCAGTTTCGCCTGCAATTAACAGCGCCGGAAGGAGCTTCATTTGATTATACCGATGCATTTGTAGAAAAAGTAACCAATCTTGTTCTTGATTCTGTTCCTGAAAAACGAACCGTACTATCCATCACAGCTCCCGGTTTTGCCAGTGGATCTGCCAATACAGGAATGGTAAGAGCAACCTTGACAGAGCCGAAAGAAAGAAGCCGTTCACAAAAAGAGATCGTGGCTATGCTGAACAGGAATCTTTCAAAATTCAGCGAAGGAAGAGTGAGTGTTGTTGAAGAGCAAACCATCCAGCAAAATCGACGCGGGGGGCCGCCTGTTCAGTTTGTTATTCAAAGTAACAACTTCGATAAACTGGCGCTGGTAGTACCAAAATTTTTGGAAGCGGCCAATAAAGGTTCCATTCTTACGGGTGCCGATGCTGATCTCAAATTCAATAAGCCTGAGTTGCGCATCAGCGTTGATCGTCTTAAAGCAAGCCAGTTGGGTGTGAACATTGAAGATATTTCCAGCACATTGAATCTTTCATTGAGCAACCGCCGGCTGGGTTATTTTATCAAGAACGGAAAACAATATGACGTGTTAGGCCAGGTGGCTCGTTCAGACAGGGATGATCCTACCGATCTGAAAGATATTTTTGTGCGCAATAATGCCGGTAATATGATCAGCCTTGATAACCTGGTGACTTTTGAGGAAGCTACTACCCCATCGAATGTTTATCATTTTAACCGTTTTAAATCTGTTACTATTTCTGCAAGTCTCCAATCCGGCAAAACGATCGGCGAAGGAATTGAAGAAATGCGGCGCATTGCCCGGGAAGTACTCGATGACAGTTTTGTTACTTCGCTTACCGGTTCATCGAGGGAATTTGCAGAAAGTTCCAGCAATACTGCTTTTGCCCTCCTCCTTGCATTAGGATTGATATTTCTTGTACTGGCTGCGCAATTTGAAAGTTTTATTGACCCGTTCATTATTATGATCACAGTTCCACTGGCCTTTGCAGGAGCTATATTATCACTTTGGATATTCGGACAAACACTCAATATCTTTTCCAAGATCGGGATGATCATGCTGGTTGGTCTTGTTACCAAAAATGGTATCCTTATTGTCGAGTTTGCTAATCAGAGCCGGATAAAAAAAGGTATGAAGAAGACGGAAGCTGTGATCTATGCTGCCACGATGCGTTTACGACCCATCCTGATGACAAGTCTTGCGATGTCGTTAGGTGCATTGCCGATCGCCATGTCATTGGGTGATGCGGCCACCAGCCGTATCCCATTGGGTATTGTGATCGTTGGCGGAATTTTATTCTCACTTATCCTTACCTTATTTGTGATACCAGCCATATATTCTTTCCTATCCACCAAAAAGAAAAAAAGCGAACTGGAACTAATGGAAACAAAGGATCAGAATATTGTACAAAACTAAAAGAAGATACATGCGGATCTACAAGATCATCTTAACGGCTTTATTATTTATTACAACAAGTTCTTCTGCACAACGTTTGCTCACTGTTGAAGAAGCTATCGCTACAGCATTGCAGAATAATTACGATATATTATTGGCAAAATATGATTCTCTTTCTGCGGCCATTGACTATTCTTATAAAAATGCCGCTTTTATTCCGCGTCTTAATGGAAATATCGGAACGGTTTGGAACAATAATGACCAAAAACAGGTACTGGCTGATGGTACTAAAAGAGAAAGCAATGGTTTGAAATCGAATAATCTCACTGCCCAGCTTGCACTCAACTGGACCCTATTTGATGGTTTCAAAATGTTTGCTACCCGTGATAAGGTCGCCGAGTTTGTACGACTCGGTGAATTGGGGATCAAGAACAGTATTGTGAATACCGTGGCAAGCGTTATCAATACCTATTATAATATTGTACGGCAGAAACAACAGTTAAAAGCTGTCGAGGAACAAATGTCGCTCAGTGACGAAAGAGTAAAACTGTCGCAATACAGGCTTGACATCGGCGTGGGCACCAAACCTGAAGTATTGCAGGCAAAGGTCGATCTGAATGCACAAAAAGCGGCAAGATTACAACAGCAGGCGCTTATCGAACTATTGAAAGATCAATTGAACCAGGTGATGAATATCCATCCGACAGCGCCTTATGATGTAAGCGATTCTATTCCTTTTAAACCAGCGATCGCATTGGGCGATGTTCAGAATAGTCTTGAGACCAACAACCCTTTGCTGCTGATCGCAAAAAAAAATATTGATATCGCCGGTTATACTTTAAAAGAAAGAAAGGCGGAACGTTTTCCTATTGTTAGTTTTAATTCAGCTTATAATTTTAACCGTAACCAGAACCAGGCAGTCATCAATTCTTTTTCAACGCTTTTCAATCGTACAAAAGGCTTTAACTATGGTCTTACCGCTTCGATACCGATTCTCAACAATTTCAATACAAGACGGCTTATCCAGCAGGCAGAACTGGATATTAAATACCAGCAACTGCTTTATGATAATCAAAGATCACTGATCGATCTTGCGGTTCTCAATGCTTTCAAAGATTATATTCAACAGAAAAAAGCATTGGATCTTGAAGAAGAAAATATTTTGCTGGCCAGGGAAAATGTAAGCATCATTTTCCAGGTATATAAATTGGGTTCTACTACTTATATCCAATTAAGAGAAGCACAAAAAAGTCTGGAAGACGGCTATAACCGTTTGATCGCAGCAAGATATAATACGAAGTTGGCGGAAACGGAGTTGTTGCGATTGAAAGGAGATCTGGTAAGATAGTTTAAGGTTTATTGTTTATGGTTTAACGTACAGAGACTCCATTATAGCAAATTACATTAATGACTGCAAGTGTTTATTCCGCTTATAACGGGTTGTTTTCACAATTCTACAATGTCATAGTTGGCTATTTTAATGCAAACTATACACAATGGCAACGGCAGAACGATTCGAAGAACTTGAAATATGGAAACTTGCACGGGTACTTTATCGCAAAATGTCCGTTATAGCAGAGAGATTAAAGGATAAGAAAGAATTCAGGTTTGCCGAACAAATCAAATCAGCTGCCGGATCTATTATGGACAATATAGCCGAAGGGTTTGAAAGAAGCAGCCGCCTGGAATTCTTGAATTCGTTAAGTATATCCAAAGGAGAATGTGGAGAAAACAGGTCGCAAATTCATCGTCTTTCCGATGACAAGTATATTTCGGATGCGGAGTTCGGCGAACTTTTTGAGATTTCCGATAAGCTCTCAAGAAAAATTGCGAATTTTATGAAATATCTGAATCACACGGTTATCCGGGGATTAAAATTCAAGGATAGAAAATAAAACTATCACATGATTTGAATTTTAAGAAAGGTGAAAGATTTCTGCCTTATCACGAAACGTTAAACCATAAACAATAAACGTTAAACAATAAATGAACCCTCTTGTTGGAATAATCATGGGCTCCGATAGCGATCTTTCCGTCATGCAAGCCGCTTCGGATATTTTAAAACAGTTTGAGATCCCGCATGAAGTAACGGTGGTATCTGCACACCGGACGCCCTACCGTATGATCGAGTATGCACAAAAAGCAAAAGAAAGAGGATTGAAAGTGATCATTGCCGGAGCTGGTGGCGCCGCACATTTACCGGGTATGGTGGCAGCAGTTACAATATTACCGGTGATCGGTGTTCCTATCAAATCATCCAATTCTATCGATGGATGGGATTCTGTTCTTTCTATTTTACAAATGCCAAATGGCGTTCCTGTCGGTACTGTAGCGTTGAATGCTGCAAAAAATGCCGGTATACTGGCGGTAGAAATATTAGGTACGGCTGATGAAATAATTTCTGCAAAAATTACAGCTTATAAAAATTCATTGAACAACGAAGTGATCGAAAAAGTGGAGAAGATGAAAAAAGAGGGATGGGAAAATAAATTCGATTAAGAAACCAGGAGCAACTACGATTTACCCGATTAACAGGATATATACATATGCGGGGAAAAAGATACCTCAGTTTTATTATGATCATTCTTGCTGCTGTTACCAGTTGCAAAAAGGAAAAAAAGATCCCGGTCGAAATAATACAACTCTCCGATTATCCCTCCGCATCCGGTATAGAATATTTCAATAATAACATTTATATCATTGGTGATGATGCTAACAACCTGCTGATCCTTGATACCAATTTTAAAAGCATCGATTCTATCCGGCTTTATTCTTTTGCGAAAAAGCGTATTTCAAAAAATGAAAAAACTGACCTGGAAGCTATGACCCTCCTGCCGGGTAATAAATTTTTAGTGGCAGGTTCCGGCTCCCTCGTTCCTTTCCGGAATGCAGGATGGATCATTGATCCGGTTACCAAACAAAAAGACAGCATTCGTTTGGATACATTCTATCAGCGTTTACTCGCAAATGGTATCAAGGAAGTAAATATTGAAGGCATTGCTTCCATGTCGGGTTGGATCGTATTATCCAATCGCGGAAATAAAAATTATCCAAAGAACCATTTGATCTTTACTGATAAAAAATTCTGGGAAAAACAAACAGATGCAAAGATCAGTATTGCGCTGGCGGGATTTACAAATGACAGCAGCCTGTTCAATGGCGTATCTGGTATAACTTATTCAGCAAAAACAGATGCATTGATCATGACAGTATCTACTGAAGATACCCGTAACGGTCTCGACGATGGCGCCATCGGGAAAAGTTATTTGTGGATCATTAAAAATATTTCTTCAAAAAAAAGATGGAAGGCGATCAACCCCGATAAGATGATCGATCTTGAAAAAATTGATGCCCGTTTCAAAGGACAAAAGATCGAATCGGTTTGCATTATGAAAGAAACAAGGCAATCTTATAACCTTTTACTGGCCGCCGATAATGATAACGGGAGCAGCACACTTTTTAAGTTAGCGATACCGAAGAATTGACTGTGGCGAATCGTGAACGTCAATCGTCAATAGTGAATCGTGAATGGAGCTTGAAATTTTTTGTTTGTAGATGATCTGTTGATTTCCCGATTCGCGGAGGCCATTGACGATTGACGATTCACGATTGACGATTGACGTTCCCGATCTTTTTTTCATAACTTGTATCATAATTCAAACCATGAGAAAGATCATCCTTGCATTATTGTTATGCTTCCTGTTTCAGTTTACTGAAGCACAGGCACCGTTGAAAGGAAGAGACAGTACGGTCAAAGGCCCTCAAACCTTTGCGATGGTCATGGGTATCTCAAAATATAAATATGTGAGACCATTGGCGTATGCAGATAAAGATGCGCAGCTTTTCAAAGATTATTTAAGATCGCCCGGTGGCGGCAGTGTGAAAGAAGATAATATTTATATGCTTTTAAATGAAAAAGCCAATAACTCCAATTTCTGGGGTAAAGGATTTCAATGGTTAAAAGCAAAAAAATTACAGCGGGGCGACAGGCTTTTTATTTATCTCGCAGGCCATGGCGATGCGATCGATGAGGACCAGTTCTTCTTTTTAGGATATGATTGCAATCCGCAGGGCGATAAGAATAATTATCTCGTTGCCGGAACGATACAATTATTCAATCTCAAGAAAAAAATTGCGAATGAAACTTCAAAAGGCGTTGAAGTTTTTTTTATAATGGATGCCTGCAGAAGTAATGAACTGCCCGGCGGACAAGCAGGATTGAATTTTTTGAATTCTGCTATTTCTGAAAAGAAAGCCGGCGAGATCATCATGCTCGCTACTGCAGCCGGTGAGTCATCACTCGAGGATGCATCCATTGGAACCGGTCATGGTTTGTTCACTTATTATTTAGTGGATGGATTGAATGGCGTGGCCGATACGATCGGCGGCGCAGACAGGAAAGTAACCTTCCGCGAGATACAGGCTTATGTTGATAAGAATGTTCCTTTTGTTGCGCAGCAACGTTTCAAAAGTAAACAGGATCCTTATTTCTGTTGCAATGAAAGCGGCGATAAAGTGATCAGCCTTGTTGATTCGGTTTACCTGAAGAACTGGATAAAACAAAAGAAACAACAGAACCGCGGCGGGGGCAATTCTTTCAATGGTCTTGAAAGAAGTTTCGATGCAGCGGATACGTTATTGATCCAAACATATAATCGCTTCAATACGGCTGTAAAAAATAATCGTTTGACCGGCTCTTCTTCTGCTGAAGAATATTTTCAACAATTGAATAAAAAATTTCCCGGCAATCCTTATACATTGGATGCAAAATCAACTTTGGCTGTAGAATTCATCGATGTAGCACAGGCAAAGGTCGATCGTTATCTTGCCTGCGGCGATGATAACAGCGCCAAAGAAAAGCAAGATAATTACCAGGCTGCATTGAATTTGGAAAAAGCAATTGCCAGTGTAAGAGAAGACGATGAGGATTTTGCAAGATCGTTAATGAACAGGATGTATTTTTTAAAAGCCAGCGGCGATCTTGGAACAAATGGAACTAATGGCAATATCCCGATCGCTTTTCAAAATGCTTATGCAGCAATGAAGATAGATCCCAATGGCGCTTATATACAAAACAGGCTGGCATTATTGCATTTGCAAAATAATAATAAAGACAGCGCCTTGTATTATGCAAACAAAGCGGTGAAGACGGCGCCGGGCTGGCCTTGTGCATTGGCAACGCTTACTTTGATACAAAAAAATACAACCTCCAATCCTGATGAACCAAAGAAGCAGCCTGCAAAGAAAAGTCCATTCCGTAAAATAAGTTTTGGTGCTACATTGGGCGGCGGATTGAATCAATCCGATCCAACTTATTCTGGTAATGCAAACAGCGGTTTCACCAGTGTTGCTTCCAATTCCGCAGTGGTCGGCAACCTTGGTTTGATATGCCAGGTAAATATTGCCGGCAATATTTTTATTCGTCCTGAAGCCGGGGTTACATTTGAAAATACAAGTGTAGAATTCCGGAGAGTACGGGCAACGGGCCAGGATAGTATAATAGAAACCTTAGATGTCAAAGGTGCTGTAGCGAATATTGCTTTACCTATTTTGATACGATTCTCTTCGAAAAATACAGCGGTATATATTTCTTTAGGGCCGTCGTTCAATTACCTGCTCAGCCAGAATAGTGAATCGGCGGAGAAATTACCGATCAATAAATCAATATTTCTTGGAAGCGGGGCTTTGGGTGTAGATATTGGGCTTACCAAATCGGGCTTTGTCATTTCCCCTGAAATAAGATACACGGCCGGCTTTTCCGAGATGAAGGATGATGCATCGACGACTTCTTATTCGAGGGCACTTTCTTCATTAAAGAAAAATACTTTTTCGTTGAATGTGTATTTGAGGAAGAGATAGAAATTCAAAATTTAAAAGTCAAAATTAAAAGTTCATACTCCTGGCTGATATAAGAGTAAAAAAGTTAAAAGCAGTGCCCCCAGGACAGTTTTTAATTTTGAATTTTTACTTTTGACTTATTATCACAAACTCCTGTTCCAATCCCAATGAGTTATCATATAATTGCTGAATAAAGCCATTCCCCCATTTTGCATAATAATAAGAAAGGTTCTCATGCCGTTCCTGCAAACCATTACCGGGAAATAAATGTTCTTTGATCGTATGTATCTGCCGTTGCTGATCGGCGAATTTTCTTTTTTCAGCCCGCAGCATTTTCTTTTCTAATTCCTGTAAGCGATAAACTGTTTGCAGTTTCAATGCATCCACATGTTTTTCCAGTGTACTGTCGACCGCAGCAGCCTGTTTCTTGAATGCTTCATATAATTGTTCCAGTTTCGTCAGCGAGCCATTCAGTTTTGTTTCGTTCTTACTTTCCCTGACAACGAGTTTATTCAATAATTCCTGTTCCGGTAAAAAAAGATCGTCGATAGTAAATCCTAGATGGGCGATCTTTTCCTGCCATTTCTTTTCAACGATCAGGAATGAATTGCGCAGCACCAAAACAGGAAAAGGAATTTTATAATGATCGAACATATCTTTTAATTGCAACCAGTAAGCCGTCTCTCCCGCCCCGCCGATAAATGCGATATTGGGCAAAATAGTTTCCTGGTAAAGACCTCTCAGAATTACATTGGGACTGAACCGTTCCGGATGATCGTTCAATTCCTCTAGAATATCTTTTTCACTAAACGTGAAGCGTGAATCGTGAATCGTGAATTTATCATTCGTCTTTTCAATCCTTCCCCGTAGATCATCTTTCAAATAAAAAAGATTTATTTCTCTTGGATTCGCCTGCACTTTGTATCCTGCAGCATGAAGTTTGCCTGCTGTTTCTTCTACAATACCGGAAGCCGTTTGGTTCAACAGGTCGTCTTTGAAAATATCAGCCAGTTGTTTTTTCAACGCAGCATTATCGGGAAGTAATACGATCAATCCATATTCGGCAAAAATCCTGTTGACAAAATGAAAAGTAGCATCCTGTATCGTTATACCTTCTTTGTAAAATTCTTTTAACAGTAAAATAATTTCATTCCCATGGGGCAATACAGATAATTGTCCCTCCATCCGGCTGATCAATGCGATCAATGGTTTATCGATCTTCATCCGGCCAACGGCACCGGTTTGTTTTGTATCCCAAACCAATTTTTCTCCACCGAGATTAATATGATTGAGTTCGGCAAGGTCAGCATCTTCCGTACCGATATAAAAGACGGGGAACAAAATTTTGCCCGGGCAAGGACGCTATTTAAATGATCCGCCAACTTAATAGCATGAACGATCTTATAAATAAAATACAATGGCCCGGTGAAAAGATTATTCTGGTGGGCAGTAGTAATGGTGAAGGTATCCGCCGATAAAAGCAATTCAATATTCTTCTTTACTTTATCGGTTGTATCAATTCCTTCATATTGATCTTTCAAATGTTCAACCAATATCTTTCTGCTTGCCTTTCCCGCAGGCGTATCGGTATCGAATTGTTTTCTTGCTTCAATAGCTTTTTGTATTCCCTGTAAAGTCGGAGGATGTGTAAAGAATGGTTTCAATGCAGCCGCCTGGTCAATATGATCCAATGCGATGTTGGAAAAAGTTCCGGTCTGTCGGTAAGGCAAGCGGGCAGCAACGAAGTTCATAGCGGTTATAAAAATAAGCAATGAAAATTAAGATGATTGTTAAATGGTTTAATGGCTGAACTGTTAGCGATCAAACCCTCTAACATTCTAAAATTATTTTACTTCATACGCTACCACTGAATTCTTCCAGAAAGTAGGTACGAATATCGTTTTGGTCGCTGCATCAAAGCCAATATCCGCCGTATTGATCTTTTGTTCGCGGGTGTCCAATAATTTTTCTTTGCTGCCATCGGCATTCACATACCAAATCACGCCGGCCCAGCAGGAAACAATAAAATCATTGCCCGTTACATTTTCAATACCGTCGGTACCGCCTTCCATTCCATCGGCGATTTGCGTTAATGTTTTATCAGGATTTACTTTATTCATCGTTCCCTGGTCGAGGACATAGAGTTCGTTGCCCCGCATCAATAAACCATTCGGACTTTTTAGATCTTCGAGGTAAACAGCAGGCGTTCCGTTCTCGATACGATAAACTTTTTTGCCTCTTGAATCGGAAACATAGATCACACCATTTGCATCGATAGTAATATCATTCAATGCCTGTGAACCCGGCACTTCGATCCAGGAACCGATCCTTCCGCTATGCAGGTCCACGATGGCGACCCTGTCCACATCGGCTACATATAGTGTATGATGAAACAATCCCATTCCTTTCGGTGCATTAAAACCGGTGATCCATTCGGCAGCGATCACTTTTCCATCGAGACTCATTTTGCCGATCGATCCTTTACCATCTTTTTCCCAGGGTTGCTTGCCATCGATATTAGAAACATATAATACCCGGTGATCGGGATCATAAAGAACTGATTCCGGTACTTTGAATACGGAATCGGTTTCCCATTTTTTTACCAATTGATGTTGTTGAGCAAATAAACCAGAAGTTAGCAATAGCAAAGTGGCAATTATCAATGATTTTTTCATTCACTTTAATTTTATATAAAGATACAACAAGCCCGTTGAGCATTCGCTACCTACATACTTAAAACAAAAATACGGGGTCATTGTGCTTATTATTTTTCAATTAGCTGGTTGATTTTAAAATGCCCTTCAGATATATTATATAACATGGTTTTATTTTTATCCTTCACTTCTATTGTGCATAGAAAGAATATTTCTAAATGTCCAATAAATCACATTATTTTTTAAGGAATATAGCGGAACTGGCTTTATCCGGCAACCTCATAGTTAAATTGCAATAGTCATTTAATTAAAGACACCCTACTCTAACAAATTATGTAGCAGCGAATTAAATACAATTATTGTTTTTCAAATCAAAATCTTTAATTTGTAATCAACCACCTATGTCGATTCAAGCCACCACGAGAATAAAAATCGGGATTACCGGTAAGCGGGATATTGTTTCTGCTATATCTATTCGTAAGGAGATTAAAAAAAATGTTTCGTGCATTCTCAAAAAAGAAAAAGCAAAGAACTTTCATTGCATATTCCACAATAGCACAAGTTGCAGACAGCATTTTGAAACAGCCGCTAAAAATCATTTTACCATCCAATTCGGCAAAATATGAAAAGACTTTACAGATGCTGCAGAGCGGTGTACATATAACGAACTCGTAGACAAAATTGAGAAAATGTTTTAATAAACAAATATGAGTAAAAAAGCATCCGAAATAAAAGTAGTTGTGCTAGGTGGCGGGGTTATCGGTTTAACTACTGCTATTGTATTGAAGTTGCATGGCTTCCAGGTAACTGTTGTTTCCAAACATAAATTCGATAAACTATACAGCGATCAAATCTCTGATCGTCCTCCTGAATTGGCAAGTATGCATGCAGCTGCTTCGGTGATTCCACATTCGGTTGATCATCCAAGTGAAAAAGAAATATCGCTGTGTCTCAAAAATTTTTTCACCGATTGGCGTTTTCGGCTGGGTTTGGTGTAAGAGTACAGAGGCATTATGAATTATTCGAAAAACCAATTCCACCACCTGAATATGCAAGGGTTGTGAAAGATTTTACGCTTCTTGATGAAAAAGGGACCAGTTGGACGAATGATAAAAATATTCCAAGAAGAAAAGGTGCACAAGGAATTTGGGGCTGGTATTTCAATGCTTTTTTTGCTGAAGTACCAACTTATATGAATGCACTCTATGAATTATATAAAACGATAGGTGGGCGACTACGGGAGGAAGTTGGAATTGCAAGTGTAGAACAAATAGAGAAGTTAGAAGCAGATGTTATTGTAAACTGTTTAGGAAGGTGGGCTGTTGAGCTTTTTCCTGACGATAAAAGAAGTACAAAAATTATTCGTGGCCATATAGTAAAAGTAGGTATACATGAAGTACCGCACGACGAAAGAGATCAGTATTTTTCTTATAACTATTCTCCTGATCTTAAAGTCTACTCAAGAAGCCAGAATGATGAAGGTGAGAAAGGAACATTTAAAGCAGACGTTTATTTCTATCCCCGTTCTGATGGTTGGCTATTAGGCGGGAGCCGTCAAGTAGGTTATCCTGATATTGGTCAACCGTGGCGGACCGAAGACGAACAGATAAATGGGCCGGTATTTAAAAAGAAAAACTGGGAAATAGAAGTTCCTGAACCAATTGGAAATTGAACAGGGAATTGCTTTTGGAAATTACAGGAGTTGATATTGACGAACAATACAAAGGCGAAGATAAATACAGGAGTTTTGCTTATATAGGCTACCGCTTTGGCCGGGCGCCTATCCGGCTGGAAATTGGCCATGAATTAGCCAATAAGAACAAGCTGCTTATACATAACTATGCACATGGGGGAGCTGGTTATACACTTTCATGGGGCAGTGCCTACGAAGTATTGAAAAATATAGAAAAAGAAATAAGCCCTCAAATACAAATTGACAAAACATTTGGCATGGCAACAGGTTATTTTGCTTCGATGAAACAAGTTATTACTGATTTAGTAATAGACGAGTATATCAATAGAAACAGAAATGCATTTACTCCATTAATTGAATCATAAATGAAAAAAGAAGAATTTGATGAGATATTAGCTTCTCTGAAAGTTACCAGTCTAAAAGTATTGACTGACTTTGGAAACACACTCAAAAATGCTAATACAGCATGTGAAAAAGAATGGGCTTTATTTTGGCTCACTAAGGCTGAACAATCCATTATCAACATGAATAACAGGATGAAAGCACTCTCTGAAAAAAATATGCTTGTTTATGATTCAACGGTCGAGGCAAGGCCGTTTTGGATAGATATTATTGATACGGTAAAAAAATCAATAAGAACAACAAATATACTTAGTCAAAATTCGATAGGCAAACTTTTAAATACTGAACTTTTAATTAAACAAAAAAATGTAATTGAAAATGGCGTGAAAATTCATCGTGTCTTCGTTTACGATCCCAATAACCATGATGAGGTTGCAGAACTGGTATCTACATTATCTACTCAATTATTATGCAAGATCAATGTTTATGTGATCGAGAAAGACATTTTCAAAAGCGATAGTGTAAGGCGGGGGTATAATTTAGGTAAAGCGGAAGATTTTATGATTATTGACGACAAATATGTATACGAAACAATTCATGATGATAAATCAGCTTCATACCGGAATAGGCTAATTGATGATGCTGACAACCTAAATGTAAAGAATAAAATCTGGAACGCTATGATGACCCAGTCGATCACAATAACGTTTGAAAATGTGAATACGTTTAATAAAGCTATATCATGAATAAAGTAAAAATATTTATCTCGCATTCAGGCGTAATGGGAAGAGCAATCGCCGAATCATTTAGAGTTTTTTTATCGGATTTTGAAAACTCAATTTTCCAGGCAGAACTCGCCCCACGAAGTATAAGTAGTGGGATGGGGTGGTTTGACGAAATCACTAAGAAATTAAATGAAGCAAACATCTGTCTTTGCATAGTTGACAGAAGTTTCAAGGAATCATCCTGGTGCTCATTTGAGGTCGGATATTTTGCCTCGATTAAAATAGATTCTGGACAAAAAAATCTTTATCTAATTGAACTAGATATACCTGATATTAATAAAGAACTTCGGGGACTTAGTCATCCGTTAGCACAAATTCAAACACGCCCCTTTGATAAGGAAAATATCAGGGAACTTTTGAATATCTGCCATGTAATTTTTACTGAACTAAATACAACACCTACTACTACAAAAACGAATAATCAGCTTGACAATAAGTGGAATTCTTTTAATTCTGAAATAGCAGACATAATAAATCAATATGTGGGGGCTAATGATGAAATATCATTTGATAAATCAATTAGCATAACTTCTGACAGAGCGAATTATCTCAAGGAAGAATTGATTGATAATATAAAATATAAATTGTCAGATTGTCTTAAGGTAGGTTTCAAAAACATTGGTAAAAATAATTTGAGTAAAGTTTTTATCAGCTTTCCGCTGAGATTACTCAATCACCTTAGTTTACTTTTACGAGAGGCGGCCGGCGGAACAATTTCAATCACCGACCAGAATTTCTTTGAAACTATGTGGGCAGATGAAATTATTGATAATGTTCAAAAATCTATCTGGGCTACCAATGTAAAAGGTTCAAATGCGAGGAAGCTTGAAAATATAGAAGCCCAAACAAAAACAGTAGAATGACTTAAAGAAAAAGGGGTAAAAATGAATTCCTTTACAAGAATATTTATCATTGACCCAAACACTGAAACAGAGGATGAATTAGATGAGTTAAAAAAAGTGATACAAGAACAGAAACAAATTGGAATTAATGTGGGCTGTATTTTAGAATCCAATTTTAAAATCTTTAATCATGAGCTATATGCTAGCGTAGGGGGAATTGACTTTATGGTGTTGGACGATAAATTTGTATATGTTACAAATACCCACATAGAGAAAAAATCAACTCTAAGTGTTAAACTGTTAGATAATGCTCAAGTCCCCACTGCTGTTAGAATAGCAAATAGAATTAATAATAGTCCTAAAACAAAATTTTTTGATGGAGTTGCTTCTATAGATGATTATTTTAAAAGTGTGTTAAACTCTTAATAAACAATAATTCATGACAAGCGAATCACATAAATCTTTCGCAGGGCTTATTGACATAGTGGGCGGTTCAGCAAACTTAAATAAAGGTTTTGAAAAATTGTTTGAAAAAGCCGTTCATAAAAAAGGTGGTTCCAGAAATCCTCAGTCCATTTGCATTATCGATACCTTTTTTTCAGACACTTTGAATGATGACCTATTTATCTCAATAGTTCACAAATCAAAAGAAAAAAAAATTCCAATTAAGATTGTTTTACTTAACCCTTTTAGCGAATCTGCAATTGAAAGAGCTAAGAAATTAAGTAAAGTCTCCAGAATTAACCGGATAAACTCTGGGTTGTGCAAGATTAAAAAAGCTTTAGGTGGAAGTGATAGAAATAAGCCTGAATTTCAAGACAATTGCATGGAAGATAGTTACATTTTCAAGCAAATTGATCAAATTGAAAAACTTAAAAAAGATAACGGTTATTCAAATATTGAATTAAGGTTTACTACTGTTGGTCAATTTCCTCTTTACATTTTCGGACAATATGCTTGTTCCGGACATTTTTTAGATTTTACAACGGCAGCAGAATCACCTTGGTGTTTTTGGGTTGATGATGTAAACGAACCTAAAGACCAGTATTCAAATTTTAAAAATCATTTTGACGAAATATGGAAAAATGGTTATCAATTAGATAAAAAACATCTTAAATCATCTTCTAGGGATTTCAAAGACGATATTTTTAAAGCCCCTAAGAATAACAAAATATTGATTGCTTACCACAATGACACTATAAAAAATGTTGTGAAGGCTCATTGTAGAGACAATGGTTTTTTTCCAAAAGATTTTAAAATAAAATCAAAGGAAAAAAAATCAGATGGGGTAATTTCAAATATTTTACTCCGACTGTTCAATGAATGCGCTTCAGCCATTATCATCTTAACCAAAGATGAACAGGTTAAAAAAGAATGGCGACCAAGACCAAATGTGTTAATAGAGTTAGGTTATGCCCAATCAAAATATCCAAATAGATGTTTTTTATTTAGTTGAAAAGGGAACAAAGATAGGCACAAACTTAAGTGGCAATATGGTTGCAACGTTTACGAAAGGTAAAAAAGGAAATATAGAAATTGAAAATTTGCTTAAAGATTTCTTTGGAACGCTTAGGTAAATTCAAAACTGACGTATACTGAGGATAATAATTTATTTACATGCCGAAAGAAACTTTAATGCCTGACAAGGTAATGAAGACAATTACTTTTTTCAATAAGAATAGGATTTGGTATACATTGACACGAAATGAAACTGCTTTTTCCTGCGAAGATGCAGCAAAAAAGCGCTTAAGAAATGCCTTGGTTGGAATCCCATTAGAAGATGAATTGAAGACTTACTTTGGTGAGTATGTAATTTCAAAAGGTCAACAACAACTTGTTTTGATAAACGTCCGGGGTGACTGTCGGATTGATTTTGATCTGGTACGCTCAATTCTTGGAATCTCTCAAAAAATAGGTTTTGCAAGCAAATCCACTATGAGTCTTTTTCAAATTGAATTTGGAGAAGTGAATCCTTTTTTAATTTGTGAGATATTCAAAGAGTCAAATGTTGCAAGTAAATTTGAAGGATTGATTACAATGTTTGATAAAAGCTTATTAGTAAAACAAACTACTATGATGACTAATGCCGGTGAGTTGAGTTGGGGAATTGAATTCAATATACAAGAGGTAATAAGACACTTTGATAATGTCATTTCAAATAGATCATTTGTCGAATCCGCCATAAATAAATAAAATGCCTGTTGAAAAAAAAATATTACTCATTACTACTGGAGGAACGATTGCAGGTGAAATTGCAAAGTATAAAGCCAGTAATGCAAGTGTTCAAACAACATTGGATTTTCAAAAGATCGTTGCTCCAGCTTTAAAAAGAATTGAAGATGACAATGAAATCAGGATAAACATTACTTCTTTTGATCTTTGCAGTATTGACAGTTCAGATATTTTGCCGAAGCAATGGAAAGCCATCGGAGATAAGATAAACCAAGAATACGATAACTTCGATGCCTTCCTCATTACCCATGGAACAAATACCTTAGGCTATACTTCTGCCGCCCTTTCTTTCTCATTTGAAAACTTAGGCAAACCGGTAATACTAACCGGCTCTCAAATCCCTTTTAGCATTCCGGGTTCGGATGCGCTTATGAATTTGGAAAACGCAATACGGGTAGCTGTCGGAACAAACCACTCCCCTATTCCGGGCGTATCTATTGTTTTCGGCAGTCATATTATAACAGGTGTAAGGGCAAAAAAAACGACGGAATTTGACTATGATGCCTTTCAAAGTTTTACAACTTCAAGTTTGGGAAGAATTGGGAGAGAAATTATAATCAATAAGCTCAACCTTGAAAAACATCTATACTATTTATCAAAATATTCTACGCCTGCAATCAATGCAAAGGATCTAAAAGTGATTAATATTTTTAACACACAAATTGCATCCCTCACAGAATTTCCCGGGATGTCGTCGGGAATATTCAAAGCCTTAGCCGAAGGAGATAATATAAAAGGAATTATTCTGCGATCATTTGGCGCCGGTGACGCAAGCAATAATTTGGAAGAAGGATTTCAGTATTTGAAGAAGAACAAAATTCCAATTGTGATTACATCCCAGGCTCCAAATGGTGTAAGTAGTTTCCAGGTAAATGAACCCGGGCAACGATTGCATGAAAATCGCCTGGCCATTCCCTCCTGGGACATGAGTATAGAATCACAAACTACAAAACTCTCCTGGCTACTCGGACAAAAATTTTCTTACAATGAGATTATGGATAAAATGATAATTGATTACAGGGGAGAAATAAATGCTAACACAATTGAAGAATAAAACGAAAACAATGTCATTTGAACAAAAAGCAATTGCACTCGGATACAAAATTGAGCCTGCCAGGCAAGTTCAGGGTAAACCCTTGAAGGCAATAAGAACCGGCAATTTAGTTTATACTTCGGGACAACTCTCCATCAATAACGGAGTTGACATTAAAGGTAAGGTTGGGAAGGACCTGACAATTGCAGAAGGACACGAAGCTGCAAAACAGGCAACACTCAATTGTCTATCAGCTATCAAAACTGTAATTGGTTCTTTAGACAAGATAAACAGGATTGTCAAAGTATTGGGAATGGTAAACGTTGCTGGCGATTTCAACAATTTACCTGACAATGACACTTCAAAAGTGATAGACGGATGCAGCGAGTTGCTGTATGAAATTTTCGGAGACGCGGGACAACATGCCCGCAGCGCTATTGGCATGACCTTGCCAAGAGATTTTGCTGTCGAAATCGAATTGATTGTAGAAGTAAAATAGATAATCAATAAAAATAATTCTTACCCGAACCTTAGAGCATCAAATGGTTTTATATTTATACTCGTTTTATGATCGTTAACAATTTCATCAACAAGCTTTCCTGTACCTGCACCCAAACTCAGTCCGAGATTGAATGCCCGGTAGCTATTGTTATGTTATCATATTTTTTTATCCGGCCGATATACGGCAATCCATCCGCCGAGCAGGGACGATAGCCGTACCATATTTTTTCTTTGGGCGGAAGCGGCACAGTAAAGTCCGGATAAAAACGTTTGACCGCATCCAATATTCCCTGCACACGATTCATCCGCGGCGGCGTTTTATGAGAAGTTATTTCCATCGTTCCCCCGAAACGAATTTTATTTCCATCCATCGGTGTGATAGCCGCACGTCCTTCTAATAATACAGCCGGGTAATTTACTTTGTAAGGAGAATTTTCCAGCGTGACCGAATATCCTCTTCCCGGCATCATCGGAATTCTTGTGCCGAGCAGTTTTGCTGTTTCTCTTCCCCAGGAACCGGTAGCAACTATTATTTCATCGGCTTCAAAAACATTTTTACCGGCAGTAAATATTTTATTTATTTTCTTTCCTGTTTTTTCAAACCCAATTACTTCTTCATTGGGGATCAGCTTTACACCTTTTTGTTTCAAATAAGAAATCAATTGCTGCATCAGTTTATTCGGATAACAATGCGCATCGCAATTGAATAAAATAGCGCCGAGACCATTGATCCTTGTCTGCGGTTCCATTGCATATAATTCTTCTTTGCTTAATAATTTTGTATCACTCAATCCAAGTTCATGTGCTTTTTCAACGGTATGCTTTGCATGTTCACCACCCGCTTCGGTTTGAAAGATCTCAAGCAAACCTTTTTGCTCGTAAGCAAAATCAAAACCGGGCATACCCAGCCATGATTCATATTCTTTTTTACTGATGACAGCGATATCCCTTAACGGAATAGCTGCCGTGGCCACATGATCCTTTGTTGCGCTGCGAATAAATTTCAATCCCCAGTTGATAAGGTTCCAGTCGAACCGCGGCTGCACATAAAAAGGGCTTTTGGAATTCCACATCCATTTTAATCCCTGTTTAACAATACCGGGAGTTGCCAATGGAATAAAATGACTGGGACAGATATAACCGCAATTACCGTAAGAACAATTGTCGGTAAAATCGCCTTTGTCCAATACGGTCACTTCCCAGCCGGATCTTTGTAAATAAAATGCGGAACTTAAACCAATGATGCCTCCGCCGATGATGGTTGCCTTCATTCCTTATTTGATTTTTGATCCGGGTATTTCCTGTCCATTCTGATAGAGTACCAGGCTTGTTACTTTTTGTTGACCGTCTTTTATGAATTTTATTTTTGCTTCTACAACTTTTAAGAAAAACAGGTCTTCTTTTTCGGGGAACAATTCAAATTTAGGTTGCCCGGTAGCTTGTGCAAATATTTTTCCGTTCTCTGTAGTAATAGTAATAATAAATTCCGGCGCCAATTCATATTCTCCTTCATATGTTTTCAATACATCGCTGTTCACCGTTATTTCCCTGGATGCTGTTTCTTTTATATCATAAAGGATATTCCTTACTTTCTGAAGCGGCAGGCTTGCTCCATCATAATTGCGAAGTATAATGATCGTTTTATCTGCTACCGGGTGACGCTCAATAAAAATATTATAACCGGGCCAGCCGCCTGAATGATTCAGCATTTTTGAACCATTACTTAATTTCCCAATGAACCAGCCAAAACCATAATTATACGTCTTGCCATTATTAAGTGGTGCATCAGTAAAAGCTTCTTCCATCATAGCCTTCCTGACAAGCTTTTCTGTTTTTAATGCCCTGTCCCATTTCAACAGATCGCCGGTGGTTGCATTTACTGTTCCATCACCTGATATCCCATCGAGAGTATGAACAAGAGTGGCTGTTTCGGGTAAATCGTCGGGCAAAACATATTTTTTCTTTCTCGTATCGTACACATAACCGAATGCATAATTATCTACTACTTTCTTTTCATACCGGCGGCGATATACCATTGTCCGCTTCATACCGAGCGGAATAAAAATATTTTCTTCCAGGTAATCACCAAAACTTTTCCCGGATGCTTTCTCAATGATGCTTGCCAGCAATGCATAACCGGTATTACTATATTCCCATTTTTCGCCGGGAGCAAATAATACCGGCGGCTTATATTGTGCCAGCAGGCTGATCATATCTTTATTGGTAGCGATTCGGGTGCTGTCCCAATACAAATTAAACTGGTCCATATAATCAGGCAGTCCTGAAGTATGATTCAATAAATGCCGGATAGTGATATTCGAATAAGGAAGTTCCGGGAAAAATTTTCGCAGGCTGTCGCTATAATCAAGTTTACCCTGTTTCTTCAGCAACATAATTCCCATTGCCGTGAATTGCTTTGAGACAGAAGCCAGCTCAAACATTGATTCAGCATTAAGGTCATTACCGGCAACCATATCTGCCTTACCAAAACTTTGCTGGTAAATAACAGTACCGCCTTCGGCGATCAATACATTGCCAAAGAATTTTCCTTCTTTATTCAATTGGGAAAATAAACTGTCAAGCGGCTGTTGTTTGTTTTGTGCAAATGCATTGAAAGAAATCAATAGAATAAAAAGGAGTACGATCTTTCTCATATGCCCGGTTTAAAGGTAGTTTGGGTTTGCAGATGTTTGTGAATAGTGAATAGTCAATTGTGAATGGATTAATGTATGCGAAGATAGTTATTGCCGATTCACAATTGACGATTGACGATTCACGACTCACTCCAGTTTTTTATACTTCGTCGCAATATAATCTACAAAATCCGGCTCCAATCCCTGCTGGCGGATCAGCATTTGTACCTGTGCCCGGTGATGAATGGAATGATAATTCAATTGCAGCGCAATATCTTTTAAAGGGCATGTCCAGCTGGCACCATCATAACCGACAAATCTGCGTTCCTGCATCATTTGTTCTTCGGTATGATCGCTGAGAAATTCCACCCATGCTTTTAAACTTTTATCCCATTCTTCTTCGAGTTTACCAATATCATATAAAGGTTCCCACCAATCCATTTTCGGATCTTCGGGAAAAACAATGATCCGCTTCAGCCATTTGTTTTGTGAATTGATCAAATGACTGAAGAGCCGCACGGCTCCTGATGGCTCCGGCAACTGTTTTATTTTTTCCAGTAGCTTTTTATTGGCCGTGTCATTAAAAAGAAAAGTGTCGATCAAATATTGGCGTATTTCCATGTTTTTTTTTTGAATTTTATTACTATTCGTGAATCGGCAATCGTGAATCGTGAATGGAGTTTCAAAGTTCTGTATTCCGGACTATTAGCGGATTTTTTAAATTTATAGAGGCCATTCACGATTGCCGATTCAACGATCAGATTACGGAGAATCCATACGCATACGGATCATCTTCTTTATCGATCCAGATCGTATTATATCCATAAATTTTTGCCCAGCCTTCCACACTTGGCCTGATCGCCCGCTTGCCTGCCAGTTCCAGTTCTTCTTCTATCCGACCTGCAAATTTACTGCCGATAATACTTTCATGAATGAATGTATCTCCTTTCTTCAATTTTCCTTTCGCATACCATTGCGCCATTCTTGCACTGGTGCCCGTACCGCAGGGCGACCGATCGATCGCTTTATCCCCATAAAAAACCGCATTGCGTGCGGTGGAACTTGCATCCAGCACGGCGCCTGTCCATAAAATATGCGAACAACCTTTTATCGTTGCATCCTGGGGATGAACAAATTCATATTTCGCATTGATATTTTTTCTCAACTCTCTTGCCCAGGCAATTAATTTGTCAGCAGTATAATGCTCCAATCCTTTAAAATTTTTCTGCACATCAACGATCGCATAAAAATTTCCGCCATAGGCTACATCAATTACCAATTCTCCCAATCCAGGACAATCAACCGTCAGTTCGGTAGAATCCAGATACGCCGGTACATTCGTCAATTTTACACTCTTTACCTTAACCGATCCACTCCCGGTTCCCGACTCATGGCTCGCGACTGTTTTATACTCTACCATTATCAACCCGGCCGGCGCTTCCATTCTAACGATCCCGTTTGTCTTTGGTTGTATCAATCCTTCTTCGATGGCAATCGTAATAGTGCCGATCGTTCCATGACCGCACATTGGAAGGCAGCCGCTGGTTTCAATAAATAGCACCGCAACATCATTATCGGGATCATGCGGGGGATATAAAATACTTCCGCTCATCATATCATGCCCTCTTGGTTCGAACATAAGCCCCGTTCTTATCCAATCATACTCTTTAAGAAAATGCTGGCGCTTTTCACTCATGTTCTTTCCATGCAATTCCGGTCCGCCATTTTTTACGAGACGAACGGGATTGCCACAGGTGTGGGCGTCGATGCAATTGAAAGTGTACTTCATGCTTCAGAATGCTAAATTAACTCCTGGAGGGTTTAAAACCCTCCAGGAGTTTGTTCGTGGTATTTAATAAAGTTATCTAACCCTCCAAAAACTTTTACTACATAATCTCTTTCCAATTTGGTCGGGCTTTTACTCAAAAATAATCGATAAGAACTATGAGGCCAGTTATCTATTCTTTTTACAAATCCATGATGAACAGGATTAGCGTGAATATAATGAACAACTTTACAAAATGAGGCATCCTCAAAAATTTCCTCTGTCTTCATATTTGGGATAAAAAGGCTGCCTCTTCTTCCATACATTTTATTAAATGCCTGAGTATAGCTATTAAACAAATTGGAGAAAGGCTGGCTTATTTTTCTAACCAATTCCCGGTCGGTTATGGGTTCAGAAATCATTTTATTACCCGATTTTTCAAGCATCCGTCTTTCTTTCAACTGACGAAAATGATCTGTCAACACTCCTGGCTCTTTTATTTTAATAAGAAGGTGAAAGTGATTGGGCATAAGGCAATAGGCATAGACGCTTGCCACCGGTAACACATGCAGAGAAAGCCTGTCCAGGAAAAAATTATAGTTCCTGGGTTCGGCAAAAAGATTTTCCCTGCCATTAGCATGATTAAAAAGATGGTAGGTGGCACCGGGAACCATGGTTTTTATTTGTAATTTTAATTGCTTTTTTAAACTTTTGGAGGGTTTAAAACCCTTCAAAAGCTGATTAAAACCCCGCCAATAATATATGGAGACATACGGTAAAATACTACTCATCGCCATGCCTGCCTTTCTTATACTTGTACTTTTTGAGAAATGGTATGGCTGGAAAAAAGGATTTGATACCGTCCGCAATATGGATATGATCTCTTCATTGAGTTCCGGTGTTACCAATGTTACCAAAGACGTACTCGGTCTCGCTATCGCAATCGGCATTTATCCTTTTATGCTGAAATACCTGGCCGTCACTAAAATTGAGAATACCGTTATCGTTTATATCCTCACATTTATCATCATTGATTTTTTAGGGTATTGGGTGCACCGGTTGAGTCATAAGGTAAACCTGTTCTGGAACCTGCATGTCATTCATCACAGCAGTGAAGAATTCAATCTTGCCTGTGCATTGAGACAAAGCATTTCTTCTTTCTTCAATTTGTTCACTGTATTATTATTACCGGCCGCTATATTGGGAATACCGCATGAAGTGATCGCATTTGTCGGCCCGATACAATTGTTTGCGCAGTTCTGGTATCATACAAGACATATCAAGAAAATGGGTTTCCTTGAACATATCATTGTCACTCCTTCACATCACCGTGTACATCATGCCGTGAACCCGGAATATATGGACAAGAATCTCTCGCAGATATTTATTGTATGGGATAAAATATTTGGCACCTATGCAGAAGAGAAAAAAGAAGTGCCGCCGGTATATGGCATCACACGACCCTCCCGGACATGGAACCCGATCCGGATAAATTTCCAGCATATCTGGTTATTGATAAAAGATGCGTGGAGAACAAAGAACTGGAAAGATAAATTTACACTATGGTTCAAGCCCACAGGTTATCGTCCTGCCGATGTTCTGGAAAAGTATCCTGTAAAGAAGATTGAAGATGTTTACAATTTTGAAAAATATGATACAAGAACATCTCCGGCTTTTAATGCATGGGCATGGTTGCAATTATTGCTGATACTGGCTTGCGTGGCTTATCTTTTTGGAAATATTACTTATATCAATAGTCTTGACAGCAGCTATATCTACTGGTACGGCGCTTTTGTTTTTGTAACAGTGTATGCACTCACCGATCTGATGGACCGCAACCGTTTTGCCATTATCTGGGAAACTCTCCGCAGCGGGCTCGGCCTTTATTTTTTATATACACAGGATGATTGGTTTGGCAGCAGCATTTATCTTTCTTCGGTGAAATATATTTTGGGGGCTTATTTTATTCTTTCTATTGTTATTACGGGATTGTTTGTGGTGAAACACAGAAAAGAAGATACAATGCCCGGCAAGCTTTCCCTGAGCGAAGTCGAAGGGCGATCATCCTGAGCGCAATCGAAGGATTTACGAAGTATGAGCGAAGCCGGATAACCCAAGGACAATTAAAACAAATCAATGAAAAAGATCATTCTCCTTATTGCAGCATTTTGTTTTATCTATAAAGCTAATGCTGATGGGATACTCGTTTCCTGGAGCCCGAGCAATCTTGTTGGAATGACAAAAGAGAAATTCGAGGCGGCTAAAAATTGGAGTACCGGCGATATTCTTACTAACTTAAAGAAAGCAGAGAGCTGGCCGGATACTTATTTGTTGCTGGTGGCCGCAATGCAATATAAAGACGACAAAACTTTTATCAGGAACCTGATCAAAGAAATCAATGATCCGAAAGAAACAAAATTGCAATCTACCGGCAGGCTGATCATTTGGGAAAGGATCACCAACGGAGATATATTATTTGAAGGCAAGGGTATGCAGATCAGTGACGACCTTTTTAAAGTGGCGGGAAGAGCCAACTTTTTATTGAGAAATCTCACTAAAAATAATTTTGGGCTTGTATTGCTGGCTTCCCCGCAAGGCGAACTGGATTCGTTACAATCTAAATGGACAGCATTTGCAGACGGGAAAACGGTTGAACAATATAAAGACCCCTATGAAACTTCAGAAAAAGGATTGGAAGAGATAAGAAGCTTTACGGCTCTTGAAGCATTGATACATTCTTTGAAGCCATCGCCGGAAAAAGAAATACTGACAAAAAGCTGCTTAAGAAAATTATATAATCTTGATGAGTTACCGAAAGAAAAAGGATCCTCTGCCTCTTTCTGTAATCCTGATACCTATACTTTCTCTTATATCGGCATTCTGACCGGTGATAAAGAATTTGATGAAAAAAAGGATCACCAGTGGTGGACGAAATGGTGGAACGACAATAAAAGCAAATTGGTTTGGGATAAAGAAAAAGGGCATTTTAGGATCTCGTAATGAGAGGGAGATAAAGAAACTAAAAACTAATAACGTCTTCCATCCGTCAAGCCATTAGGATCTTCAGAACAGCTTTACCTGTTATCTTTTAACTATTGTCTTTTAGTTTATTCCGAATTGCTCCGCTCGGGCGAGGCTACTCTTCAACCTGGCTCGTCCTTCGGCTGCGCTAAGAGTAAGCTAGGGGGGACTTATTTCTTCCCTATCCTAACATAATACCTCTCATCCCATGTTCCCATCCTTCAAATAAACCAATCTATGATATTGGATGAACGGGAAAAGATGCGACATGAATTCATCTACCTTACTTTCATAAACACTATTGCTTATGAGAATTTGGGTGACAGCTATAATGATCATTGCCTGTCTAACCGCCGTTGGTACCAGCGCAAATGCACAGGCAACAAAACAATATGATCTTGCACAACTTTACAAAGAGAATAAACTCAGCGTTTATAACCGGGGTGTTACTGTCGATGCAACTAAAAAAAGCATCGACCTAAGCCAGGAATTGGGGGAAGGTCTCATTTGGATCAATGATATATCCTTCTCCACCGGTACAATAGAAATTGACCTGAAAGGACAGGATGTTTTTCAACATAGTTTTTTAGGTATTGCATTCCACGGAGTGAATGATTCCACTTTTGAAGCGGTCTATTTCCGGCCCTTCCAGTTTCGCAGTCCCGACCCTGTAAAAAGGTTACGTGGCATCCAGTATATTAGTCTTCCTGTTTACACCTGGCAGAAATTGCGTGCAGAAACCAATGGCATTTATGAAAACGAAGTGAAGCCGGAATTGAATCCTGATGATTGGTTTCATGCAAAAATAGTTGTAACAAAAAATGAAGTGCTGGTGTATGTAAATAATGCGAAAACTGCCATCTTGCAAGCCCCTTTATTAAGTAAAAGGAACAATGGAAAGATCGCTTTATATGTGGCCGACCAGTCGGGAGGTGCATTTGCAAACATGGTCGTACAAAATGATTAAAGACTGCAGAGTGCGATCCTGAATAAAATATCGGGACAGGCGCAAAAAAGCCGGTAGAAGCACTGTAGCAGGGTACAAACTAATTCCTCCTTTCTCACTAAAAAACCCTATCTTCATTGAAATAGCTTCAACATTCAGTCAGGATCAGTAAAGATCTACTACGGACAAGTAAATTAACCACCTTCTTTTCTTTTTGTTGCCTTGCTTTTACTTCGATTGCTTTCAACAAGCAGCCCTTATTCATTTTAAAAAAGAATATATGCCTTTTCTAAAAGAAGACCTTGTAGCCACCCATTACCAAACCGGTACTGAAGAAAAAACATACACGGGACAACCGACCCGCCGCTTGTTTGACCGCTTTAACAGCAGCCAGGTACTTTTCCTGATCAACTTTTACGGATCGTTATCCGACAGGTTCACGATAGAAGAAGGCCGGGCCATCGAACAGCAAATTGCTACCCGCTTACCGATGGAAGCAAAAAGCGAACTGTCAGTTTTTAACTGGATACGTAATTCGGCAATGAGTACGATACCAAGTATATTTTAGATGATTGATCTTGATAACAAAATAATAATAACACAAATACAGCTATATGACAATTGAAAAAGTAGGTGAATTCATCGGTAAGAAAAAACCGGAGAACACTATGGCGAAGATCAGTTTTAAGATCCGCAGTTCGGTGACAGGTACCTTCATCAAATCAAATGATTTTGAAGAACTGGGCAAGAAGAATCTTTGGAGGATCGTGACCGAAACACATGCTGATGCTTTCAGCAAAACCAATGACATGAACCTTACCCGGATATTCAACGGGACGGAGTTCAAGAAACTGGAATGGTGTAAGAACTAATTGCCGGATGGTTTGATTGTTGAGTGGTTGGGTCATTTTTAAATATTTGTTAAGTAGTACAGGGCTGTTGCCAGCTTTTAAAAAAGAATGGAACTTTAAGTAACCAAACTTAAAGACCATGAAAAATATCTACTCCTTCATCATCCTTTTCGCTATTATCTTCTTAACAGGATGCAGCAAAGACGCTTTAAGATCTTACGACAAAAGAATTGTAGGCACCTGGACGATCACCGATATTGACCGGCATGGTTCCGGCAGCGATCCAAGTGTGCTCCCCTTCCGGGAAGGACAATTCACTTTCAACAGCGATGGCTCGCTTGTTTATGTAAGGGCAGGTGTCAGTTATTCGGGCAGTTGGGATATCCGCAGAGTATCAAGAGGCGATAACAGTTGCCAGGCGCTTGAGATCACCGCTATCAATTTCCCTAACCAGTTAGTATTGGCCGAGTATTACGACGACATGTACTTTACATCCACCGATCGTTTTAAAACAACCGTGGATGATGGAAGGCATAGTTATACGACGTTTTTCCAGAGATAGGTAATTAATGTTAAGTTTTTAATGTTGAATGCTAAATAGCGGATGTTGTAAACCAATATTTAAAACTTAGCACTTAACATTAAAAATTATCCTACAGTTTTTTTATCATGTCGATAAAGATCCTCGTCCGTGTACGATAGCCAATGGATTCGTAGAGTTGAATAGCGGTTGTATTACTGGCGAGCACATGCAAAAAAGGAATAAAATATCTGTCGAGGATCAGTTTCATCACATGCAGCATCAATGATCTTGCATAGCCATGTCCCCGAAAATCAGGATGCGTACAAACAGCGCTTACTTCCAGGTAAGGCAAGGGATGCATACGCTGACCTGTCATTGCCGCTAATCTTTCGTCAATAAAAATTCCGAAGTAGTTGCCAAACAAAATGGTCTTTTCTAAAAAGGGACCGGGCTTTGTCAATGCGGTCAACTCCAGCATTTGCGGAATATGTTCATCCGTTAACGGAACGACAAGCTTACTGTTCTTTGTTGTAAAATCATTGACAGGATATTCGTACACCATCTGGCAGCAATCCAAATGATGCAGGGTTTTCCATTTTGCCGGATCAAGGGGAATATCATTGAGATCTGAAATAGCCACTCTCCTCTCTGCAGGAATAAGATCATAGAGCTTTTGCAAATTCTCTTCACTCCTTTCTTTTACTCCTGCAAAAGGAGCAATATCGGAACGATAGCTTCCAACATTGCCATCAACTATGGCAAGATCCCTGTTGCCGGTAGTGATGGCATTCCAGATCATGTTATCGAGGATATGAGGCATTTTGTTTTTAACTAAATGAAAGTGCAACTTAGAAATAATTTCTTTTGCTGATATAGAGCAGATATAATTTATGATACTGTATCAGTTTGAATGGGTTTTACGCAGGTTTTACCCCATAGATCATAGGCACATAGTTACACAGAGAGCTAACCAGAGGTTGGAAATTATTACCTGGTCAATATTTTCCTATTTTTGAAGGCTATGAAACACAGGCTATTCTTATTTGTTTGTATTACCGCATTCTTTACGGCTAATTCCCAGTCTTTACCAAAAGACAGTATTGAAAATCTCAGCCGGTTCATCACCGAACAAATTCAAAAACAAAAGATTCCCGGTATATCCGTTGCTGTTATCCGCAACGACAGTATACTCTGGGAAGATGGTTTTGGTTTTGCCGATGCGGAGAGTAAGATCAAAGCAACAGCGCACAGTTCCTATCCTGTGGGCTCTGTGACTAAAACCATGACCATGGCGGCTTTGCTTCAACTGATGAACAGCAAGAATATTTCACTGGATTCACCGGTAAATAATTATTTGCATACAGCTAAGATCTCCGCAGGGAATTATTCAGCCGACAGCATTACGATACGACAGTTGGGTTCGCATACTTCGGGTTTATCGCGGCATACTTTTCTTTGCTTTGAAGATGAAAGCGCCACCTGCGTTCCTTTACCCGAACTGATCAGAAAGTATGCAATGCCCGCCCGTCCGCCCGGCGAAAGCTATGAATACAGCGACCTGGGTTATGGTGTGCTGGCGCAACTTATTACCGAGCTCGCTGCAAAAAATTATGGCAGTTTCATGTCTTCGTTCTTTGATCAGTTGAAAATGAAAGACAGTTTTACCGATACCGGTTTTATTAAAATAAAAGAAACGACAGCTTCTTATACTGCATCGGGAAAAAGATTACCGCTTTATTATTGTCCAACGCAGGGCGAAGGTTCTGCTTACAGCAGTGCGCATGATGTAGCGTTGTTCGGCATGTATTATCTCAATATTTTTAAAAATAAAACATCAACGTTGAATAGATCATTCACCGAAATGCAAAGGCCGCATGTGCCAAGGGCTCCCGGTTATAGTTATGGACTGGCTTTTCATCTCTATGAAAATTATGGCGGCTATCGCATGCTGGTACATCACGGGCATAATGGTTTTGCGACAACTGCTTTTTTTGTGATCCCCGAAACCAATTTATGTGTTGCAGTTTGTTCCAATACCAGCACCGGTTTTGTGACCGAAGTGGCCGATAAGGTATTTGAAATATTACTTCCACGCTATGACTATCCGCAATTATTGATCGAAAGCGCCAAATGGAATATAGCTCCGACCGCTTATAAAGTTGACAGCAGTTATATCGGCGATTGGCGGGGATTTATCAGGATCGATACAACAAAGGTTCCGTTCGATATACGTTTCCAGGCGGATGGCGATATACATGTACGGATACAAAGACAATATACAATGTTGCTGAACGGTGTGCGGATGGAAGGTGATTATATCAGGGGTTCATTCCGTTCGGATATACCGGCAAAGGATGCAGAAAAATATTCTTACAATTTACATGTGAAAGTAAAAATGCGGCCGGGAGGTATAATGAATGGCAGCATCACTGTTTCGAGCTATGGTACGGAACGAACAAATGTATTAAGCTGGCCTGTTGAATTGAAGAAAAGTCAGCGGTAAAGAGAATGATGCTGGATGCTGGATCAGTCTTCACGTATTACCCACAAGAAAAAGTGATCCTGAATCCGTTCAGGTCTTCAAATACTACTTCTTTTTTCCCGGTAAAGCGTTCTTCATTTAGTTCGATGATCTTTGCTCTTACCTGTAATCTTTCTATAAGATCGTTCAGCGAATCCACCCTGAAATAAAGCCCGGCATCTTTTATTGGATTATTTTTCTCCGTTGGAAAAGGAAAGAGCATGAAAGCTGCATTCTCCCATTCCAGTTGGGCCCATGTCAATTCCGGTGCAGCAGGTTCCCAATACCGGTTGCTGCCGGTACAGCGAAAACCAAGACTTTCATACCAGATCACTGTTTTTTCAACATCATTGACACCGAGAAAGGGAATACAGACGGCCATGAAGAGATTTATTATAATAACGAAATGAAATGAATATTATTTCGGGGAACATGAGAGTCAATTGCCGGTTGTTTGATTGCTTTATTGTCAATGTGACGGCCATCTGCAATTAAACAATAAAACCATAACTTATAAATATGGAGCGTTCAGTTTTCAACCTTCGTTCTATTGTTCATCTTATTCGCAAATTTTTCTGCCATCCATTTATCTACTATTTTTTCCAGCAGCGACAGCGTCAATGTTCCCTGTGAAAGGATGAGGTCATGGAATTCGCGGATATCAAATTTATCCTTCAGCCTTTCTTCCGCTTTTTTACGCAGCTCTTTTATTTTTATTTCACCCATTTTATAAGCAAGCGCCTGGCCCGGCCAGGATATATAGCGGTTGATCTCGGTATTCACTTCATGCAACGATAAAGCAGTATTTTCTGCCAAATATTTTACCGCCTGCTCTCTTGTCCATCCTTTTGTATGCAGCGCAACATCCAATACCAAACGACAGGCTCTCCACATTTCATAAGTAAGTCTTCCGAAATGAGAATAAGGATCTTTATAAAAACCCATTTCCGTTCCAAGGTATTCGCAATACAAACCCCAACCCTCTCCAAATGCATTCACATATAAATTCCTTCTGAATTGCGGAAGACTATCCAACTCCTGCGTCAGCGATGTTTGCAAATGATGACCGGGCACCGCTTCATGTAATGTAAGCGCTTCGAGTGCATATAAAGGGCGGCTGCTGAGATTATAAGTATTCACCCAATAATGCCCGGAATTTTTACTGCGGATATTAGCGCCGGAATAACGGCCCGCTGTATAAGTTGGCGCTAAATGTGCAGGCACCGGTTCAACATTGTATGGTTGTCTTGGCAACTTGCCAAAGAAACGTGGAAGAAAACCATCGGCTTTCTTAGCGATGTAGGATGCTTCTTTTAATAATTGTTCGGCCGTTGTCGCATAGAATTTCGGATCGGTACGCAGGTAATTTATAAATTCCTGCATACTGCCATTGAAACTGGCTTCTTTCAATACTTCCTGCATTTCTTTTTTAATGCGATCTACTTCCTGTAAACCCAATTGATAAATATCTTCATAAGAAAGAGCGGTAGTAGTGTAATGATGAACCAGTTCTTTATAATAATCGATCCCATTGGGAATGTTTGAAACTCCACCCGCAGTTCTTGTTTTCGGCAGGTATTCTGTATCGAAAAATATTTTTATCTTTTTATAGCCTTCCACTGCATAATCCAGTATAGCTTTCGAGCCTTCACCGGTGATCTTTTTCCAATCCTCATCGCTGATGGAAAAAGGTTTTTTCAAAAATGGTTTATAAAAAACACTTTTCGTTACATCAGTAACAATATGCTGTGTATATGTATTCTCATAGCCATTTAAAATATTGGAAGGCTGAGAGATGCCGAGGCTTAACCCTTTCCGCATCAGTTCAAGATATTCATTCACGAAACGGGGAATATCTTTTAAGCGTTTGGTATAATCTTCGAATTCTTTTTTTGTGCCCGGTATCTGCGATCCCATTCCTGCGAGACTGGTATGAAATCCTTCGTCTGCAAGGATGGGATTAAGATATGCCTGGTATTTGTAAGAATAAATGTCGTCTTCAATACTGTACTTGAGTAATTCAAGGTTGATCTGCTCCGCAAAAGCAAGCGAATTGCTGCTGATCCTATTTAATTCAGTGTTGACAGAATCATAAAAAAGAAAACGGCGGCGCTGATCTTCTTCGTTATTGCTGCCTAAAAGATGATTCGATACACTGTCTCTTTTTCTTTCCCTTTCCTGGAAATTGCCGATGGATCTTAATACCCTGTTGATCGTCGAATCTTTTGTTTGGGCAGGAAGGGATCTTGTCATCAGTGCAAGTAATAACAATAAGGCTAATTTTCTCATAATATTAAAATCAAAATTCAAAAGTAAAAAGTAAAAAGAAACCCCGATATATGAAAACTATTTTTGTTTTTTGGCTTTTGAATTTTTACTTCTGTGTAGGAACATTATCAATTGTCCTCCATATCCCCAATGGGTTCTCATTCTTCAATTCATCCGGCAATAATTCATTGCTCCAGTTTTGAAAAGCGATCGGTCTTGCAAAACGTTTGATCGCATCCGCTCCAACAGAAGTAAACCGTGAGTCGGTTGTAGATGGAAAAGGACCGCCGTGCTGCATACTTAAACAAACTTCCACCCCGGTCGGTACCCCATTCAATATAAAACGACCGCAAATATTTTTTACAGCTTCAACCAGTTCATCATTGTTCTTTATATCGTCGTCGGTTGACATGAAAGTGGCGGTCAGTTGTCCTTCGATATGTTTGGCAACATCCAGCATCTCGTTCATATCCCTGCAACGAATGATGAGGGAATAAGGCCCGAATACTTCCTGGTGCAATAAAGGGTTATTGATAAATGCCTGCGCCGATGCAGATGCGATCGTTGGCAATCCCTGGTTGGTGACCGGTTCCGCAACAGAAACAGCCACTGTTTCCACATCTTGTTGTGATAATGCATTGGCTCTTCTTTCTACATAATTTTTAAAGATGCCGGGATTCAGCATATTGCCCGGGTTCATCCTTTTTATTTCTTCACTCAATGCAGCAATAAAAGTTTGCAGGTCGTTATTATCGATACCAATGATCAAACCGGGATTGGTACAAAACTGCCCGACACCTAATGTTATCGAGCCTGCATACATCTTTGCAAGATCCGCTGCCGCATCTTTCATTTTACCCGGTAATAAAAAAACAGGATTGATACTGCTCATTTCTGCAAATACAGGTATGGGTTCTTTACGTTGACTGGCCCAATCAAATAATTGTTTGCCCCCGATGAATGAACCGGTAAAACCAACCGCTTTTGTATGCGGGTGTTCGACCAGTGTTTTTCCTACTTCAAACGATGCGCCATGCAGGTGTGAAAAAATACCGGCGGGCATATAACAATTCATCGCTGCTTTTGAAATGGCAGCAGCAATCAATTCGCTTGTTCTTGCATGAGCCGGATGCGCTTTTACAATAACAGGACAACCTGCTGCAAGAGCAGTAGCGGTATCACCACCGGCTGTAGAATAAGCAAAAGGAAAATTAGCAGCGCCGAAAACAACAACAGGTCCAAGCGGCACGAGCATTTTTCTTATATCGGGTTTCGGTGGATTCTTATCCGCTACCGCTGTATCGATCCTGATATCCATCCACTCTCCTCTTTCACAGGCATCGGCATAAGAAGTAAGCTGGAACATGGTCCTGGCCCTTTCATTTCTCAATCTTGCTTCGGGTAAATGTGTTTCTTCACCGGCTACCTTTAATAATTCATCACCGAGATCTTCTATTTCTTTTGCAATGGCCCGCATAAGACCGGCTCTTTGTTTCAATGAACATTTGCGATAGATATGAAAAGCTTTCCACGCAGATTGCATTGCATCATTTATTTCTTCTGTTGTTGCGTCGTTGAACATCGGATTAATTTTAGATTTTAAATTTTAGGTTTTAAATAAAAGCAGAAAATTTACGGACTCGCTTATTTAAAATCCAACATTTAGCATTTAACATCATAAAACAGGTCTCTTCCCAAGTGCATTACTTATCACCTTCAAAATCCGTTCCCTTTCTTCTCCTTCCAAAATTAATCTTGGCGCCCGCACATATTCACTGCCAATTCCTGTTTGTGCAGCAGCTAGTTTGATATATTGAACCAGTTTGGGATGAATATCGAGTTCAAGCAAAGGCATGAACCAACGATAGATCGTTGCCGCTTCTTCGATCTTTCCTGCTTTTACCAAATTATAGATCGTAACTGTTTCTTTTGGAAATGCACAAACCAATCCTGCCACCCAGCCATCGGCGCCGAGACAAAGTTCTTCCATGGCCAGCGTATCAACACCGCAAAGGATCCTGAAACGATCGCCAAACCTGTTCTTCATTCTTGTAAGGTTCGTTACATCCCTTGAACTTTCTTTCAATGCCGTAATATTTTTACATGCTGTCAATTCTTCAAACATATCGGGTCTTGTATCGATCTTATAATCGACGGGATTATTATAGATCATGACCGGCAACTGGGTAGAATTTGCAACGGCTTTAAAAAAATGGATGGTTTCCCTGTCATCGGTCTTGTAGCGCATCGGAGGCAACAACATGATGCCATCGGCGCCCCATTTTACTGCATTCTCCGTTTGTTGAATTGCATCGCTGGTCCTGCTTTCAGCAATATTGACAATGACGGGGATCTTTCCATTCAAATATTCAACAGAAAATTCTGTCAGCTCTTCTTTTTCTTTTTCGGTGATGGTACTTGCCTCACCCAATGAGCCGCCGATAATGATCCCGTTTACTCCTGCTTCGAGTTGCGCTGCGAGGTTCTTTTCAAACAGGTCAAGATCCAATTTATCATCCTTTGTAAAAGGAGTAAGCAATGCGGGAAAAACACCTTTCCATTCAAAAGACATAGTGTTGGTTTTTAAGCTTTAAAGATAGGGCATCCATAAATCGGCAGTTTATCAATTTATTTTTCACGCAAACACGCTGGAGAAAACCGTTGCGGCTTTGCCCCGTTGCGGGAAATTTATCAGGAAACCGGTGCACCACTTCCTAACTGGCTATATGGCAAAAAATATCTAATTTCCCTATTCAATTTCCGCAGGTTCTTTCAATCAAAACTTAACCTAATGAAACAATTTTTTACTCTCTTTACAAGCCTATTCATTTTAATGGTTTTCCCGCTCTCATTAATGGCACAGGAAAGCCAGGACTACCGTGTTCGTTTGAATTCAGGAGATGTTGTTCCTGCCAATAACATCAGCAGCATCAGCAAAACTGCAGACCTGTTCCGGTTAAGCCAGTTCGATGAAAAGAATTATGTCTCGATCCAGTTCTATTCCCTTCCGGATAATGCGATGAAGGATGCGATGAAAGCAGCGGGCATCGAACTGATCGATTATATCCCCAACAATGTTTTTACTGCAGCAGTAAGATCGGATGTAAGTGCGGAAGTATTCAGATCATTTCCCATCAGGAGTATCTTTCAATTCTCCCCTGTACAAAAAACTATCCCGGATATATTGAATAAACAAGTACCGGCTTATGCAATGGGTGTACTGGGTTATGCCGATGTTTCGGTAACAACCTATGAAAAAATGAGTGCTGCAAAAATTTCAGGCCCGATAAATTCACTGGAAGGCATCATACTCGAAGACATGCCGATGTTCAGGTCGTTCACGATACGTATTCCAAAAGATAATCTTGAAGAGTTGGTTGCTCTTCCATTTGTTCAATGGGTAGAATATGTACAAGGGCCTAAACAAGCGGAGAATTTACCGGGAAGAACATTACATCGTGTAAGTATTGTAAGCGATGGCGCAAGAAATTTGAAAGGCGACGGCGTAAATGTCGCGATCTGGGATGAAGGTGAGATCAGCCAGCATATGGATTTTTTACCGGTCGGTCGTGTTACTCAAATGGAGTTCAGTAGTACGTCGCAGCATTCAACGCATTGCTCCGGTACGATACTTGGCCGCGGGTTAATTGATCCTGCTGCAAGAGGTATGGCTCCTAATGCAAGTCTTTTCTCCTGGAATTTCAATGGTAATATTCAAACTGAAATGGCGGCAGCTATACCCGCCAATAATTTAATTATAAGCAGTCACTCTTATAATGACGGCGGCACAGTGACCTGCGCTATCACCGGTACGCAATTACAATACACAACCGTTAGCCGCAATACAGATCTTAATCTCAATACTTTTCCAACACACCTGCATGTTCATTCATCGGGTAATGCCGGCGCAAGCTGTACCGGCCAATACCTGACGATCACCGGTACCGGCAAATCTGCCAAGAACAATGTGGTGGTTGGAAATATCACTACCACGGAAGGTCTTTCAGGCTCCAGCAGTTGCGGACCTGTTCATGATGGAAGAGTGAAACCAGAACTGGTAGCAATGGGAACGAATGTATTTTCTACCAACAATACTGTTAGTACTTATGTGACCATATCAGGTACTTCTATGTCTACACCGGGCATATCCGGTTCATTGGCTTTAATGGTACAGCGTTATAAACAACTTAATGGTAATACCGTTCCGCCATCAATGTTAGTAAAGAATGCGGCCTGCAATGCTGCACAGGATATTGGTAACCCCGGCCCCGATTATCGTTTCGGCTTTGGCCGTGTGAATGTATTGAATGCTGTAAAGATCTTTGAAGAGAACCGTTATGTATTGGGTGCAGGTTTATCAACAGGAAATATCGTTGATCAAAGTATTACTATTCCTAGCGGCGCATCCAAATTAAGAGTAATGCTGACCTGGAATGATCCGGCTGCTGCAGTCAACTCTTCTACCGCACTGATCAATAATCTTGACCTTACAGTTGTCAATGGCGCTACTACAACATTACCATGGGTACTGGATAAGAACGTTCCCTCTGCCAATGCAACAAAAGCCGTGGATAATGTGAGCAATATTGAACAGGTAACGATTGATAATCCTCCTGCAGGTCCTTATACATTGAGAGTAACAGGTACATCGATCCCGACAGGCCCTCAAACTTATTCTTTGACATGGATCATTGATCAGCCTTATATAGAAGTTCTTTATCCTAACGGTCCTGAATCATTCAGCCCCGGCTCATCAGAAACGATCACCTGGGATAATTCAGGTGTAACAACTAACCAGACAGTAGAATTTTCTTTGGATAATGGTACAACCTGGACCGTTATCAGCAGTTCTGTTCCTGCTACTACAACAAGGCTGGCATGGACAGTTCCTGCTGCAAACACTTCACAAGCGAAAATAAGAGTGACAAGCGGTGCTATTACCGATATGAGCGATCTTCCTTTTAAAATTATAGGAACTCCTGTTGTCACTATCGGTGGCGCTACCTGCAGTGCAGGTGAAGTAAATGTTACCTGGACAGCCGTTACCAATGCTACGCATTATGATGTTTATCGTCTCGATGCTGCTACTGGCACTTATGTTATACAGGGATCAAATATTACCGGTACATCTTATGCTGCATCCGGCCTTACACCGGGTAACAGTTATTGGTTCACTGTTGTTTCAAAAAATACTACATCCGGCTCGCAAAGCGAAAGAGCTCCTGCTAAATTGGGAACTGCTTCAAGCGGTGGCGGCGGTTTGGGTGCAATAGGAAGTATAAGTGGCAACAATGCTATTTGCGGACCAACAAATGGCGTTGCCTATTCTATTCCTGTTGTAAGCGGCGCCACTTCTTATACATGGACGGCTCCCCCGGGTGCAAGTGTAGCCAGCGGACAAGGAACAAATTCAATAACGATAAACTATCCTCCCGGAAGCAACAGTGGAAATGTTTCTGTTTTTGCGAGCAATGGAAGCTGCCAGAGCGCAACAGTCACTTTAGCCATCACAGCTAATAGTTCTGCTGTCGCTGCACCGGCAGGTGGTCCTAACCAGGTCGGAACGCAATGCCCGCCTGCAGCACCGCCAACACTGACAGCCGGCGCAACAGTTCCTGCTGGTCATACTGTAGTTTGGTACACGGCAGCTACCGGCGGATCAGTGGTAGCAAGCCCGACATTAAGTTCGATCGGTACGGTAACTTATTTTGCTGCCAGTAACAATACAGGTTCGGGTTGTGAAAGTGCAACAAGAACTCCTGTTACATTGACGATCACTGCAGCTACTCCTGCAAATATTACTGCGGCGGGAGTTACTACATTCTGCCAGGGAGGTAGTGTACAATTAAATGCTAATGCTGGAGGCAGCTCTTATTTATGGAGCAACGGCGCTTCTACACAATCAATAACAGTGAATGGTCCACTGGGTGCAACCAACTATACAGTAACGGTAACAACCGGGTCTTGTGTTGTTACTTCATCGCCAACAACTGTAACGGTGAATGCAAGTCCAACTGCAGCGATAAGTGCGGGCAGTACAACAACATTCTGCCAGGGAGGTAGTGTAGTACTTACTGCATCGGCAGGAAGTTCATGGTTATGGAGCAATGGGGCAACAACACAATCAACTACTGTTTCGGCGGCGGGTTCCTATACAGTTGTTGTTACGAATGCATCGGGTTGCAGTAATACTTCTTCAGCTACCGCTGTAAGTGTTAATCCCAATCCTGTTGTGAATATCACAGCATCGCCTTATAATAGTTTATACCCCGGCTTGGTTACTACATTAACAGCAATTGTTACACCGGCCGGTATTTATTCTTATGCATGGTCGAAGAATGGAATTCCTATACCCAGCGCCAATAGTTCTACGATCAGTAATGTTACACTGGCTGATATCGGAACTTATACGGTAGCTGTAGCCAACACAACGGGTTTGCCCTGCGGCAGTGTATCGCCGGCATTTGTATTGAAGGATTCTGTAACAACCAAAATGTTCATTTATCCCAGCCCGAACAATGGAACCTTCTCAGTGGTTTATTATTCACCGGGCAGTAATGTGAAGAATACATTGACGATCTATGATTCCAAAGGATCTATAGTATATTCAAAAGTATATACGATCACGAGTCCTTATCAACTGATGAATGTAGATCTCAGCCGTTTCAATCATGGTGTTTACCAGGTGGTATTACATGATGCCAGCGGCAAACAATTGGCGAATGGGAAAGTGATGACGCAATAGGAAATAGTTTATGAAGAAATAGAAAGCCCCGGCAGATGTGCCGGGGCTTTTTTGTAAAGTATTTAATCTTGTAAACGGGTTTAACGTTTTTCGTTTTTCGTTTAACGAACTACACTACAACCCCTTCACATAATCATAAATAGCCTGCTGCGCTGCCAGCGGTTCTTCCATCGAAGCGATACGCTGGTTCTCAAAATTATCTTTTACAAAAACAGCTTTGCAGTTATCGCTTAATTGCAATTGTAATATTTTACCGATCTCGGCAGCGAGTTGTTCATCCAAAACAGGAAAAACAACTTCGATTCGACTGTGGAGGTTGCGGTTCATCCAGTCTGCGCTGCCCATATAATATTCGGGCTGGCCATTATTATGGAATACAAAAACCCTTGCATGTTCAAGATAACGGTCAACGATACGATGAATAGCGATATTCTCGCTTTGCCCTTTTACGCCTGCAGCCAAACAACAGATACTTCTTATAAGCAGTTTCACTTTCACCCCTGCCCTGCTGGCTTCGTATAAACGGCTGATCATTTCTTTTTCCTGCAGGTTATTCAGCTTAATGATGATCTCAACGCCCTGGTGCGTGTCTCCACGCACCAGACGTAATTTATTTTTGACCGACTAAACAATCCGGTTTTCTTCCCCATCTTTCACTTTCCAACTCCCCAACCATCTTATTAGCTCCCTGCCAGAATTACAGAAACCATCCTTAAAACAAAAGCACTGCAGCAACATTGGTTTTACTGCTATACTCGCGGACCAATAAATCCTTATCTTTTTTGTTCGCTATCAATAGCAGTACGGCCTGGATGTTTTGCAAATGCCCCTCCGAACGTAAAGATCACCGTACACAAAATCTATCGGCATTTTTCCTTAGCCAGACAACTTCAATTTCGTAACTTCACAACATGGAATTGAAAGATCTCATAAGCAGTGATCCCGATATTTTGAGCGGTCAAACAGTATTTAAAGGAACCCGGGTTCCTGTTGAGACCCTTTTCGATCATTTAGAAGCCGGTATATCACTCGATGAATTTTTGGAAGATTTCTCTACGGTGACTAAAGAGCAGGCTATTGCGACCCTTGAAATTGCAAACAAGCTCATGACTTCAAAAAATGTCGCTAAGCTTTATGAAACTGCTGCTTGACGAGAATTTACCTAACAAATTAAAAGCTGATTTTCCAAGTCATGAAGTTGTGACTGTTCGAGATATGGGATGGAACGGAATTAAAAACGGCCCGCTTTTACAGCTTATGATTGACAATGGTTTTTATGCTTTATTGACTTTTGACAAAAACCTACAGCATCAACAAAATTTCAAAAAATATACTATAGCTGTTTTTGTTTTATCTGCAATTAATAATACTTACATGGAACTAACCAAACTGACACCGAAAGTTCACAGCTACTTGAATTCCGAAAATTTGCAGATTGGGCCGATTATAATAATACCATAAAAAACTGCGTCTAACATTAGGTTTTGGGTTATCCTGCCTGGCAAATACATATTGATCGTCCCGGTCATTCACCTAACAGGAAATCCAGCAGATCAGAAACCCTGACCCCTACCCTACAACCCCTTCACATAATCATAAATAGCCTGCTGCGCTGCCAGCGGTTCTTCCATCGAAGCGATACGCTGGTTCTCAAAATTATCTTTTACAAAAACAGCTTTGCAGTTATCGCTTAATTGCAATTGTAATATTTTACCGATCTCGGCAGCGAGTTGTTCATCCAAAACAGGAAAAACAACTTCGATACGACTGTGCAGATTGCGGTTCATCCAGTCGGCGCTGCCCATATAATATTCGGGCTGGCCATTATTATGAAATACAAAAACCCTTGCATGTTCAAGGTAACGGTCAACGATACGATGAATAGCGATATTTTCGCTTTGCCCTTTTACGCCTGCAGCCAGGCAACAGATACTTCTTATAAGCAGTTTCACTTTCACCCCTGCCCTGCTGGCTTCGTATAAACGGCTGATCATTTCTTTTTCCTGCAGGTTATTCAGTTTAATGATGATCTCTGCCGGCAATCCTTTTTTAGCATTGTCAATTTCCCGGTCGATCAGTTTATTGAAACGTTTGATCAAATTGAATTGAGAGACCAGCAAATGTTTAAAAGCTATCTTATTGTAGTCGGCCGGTTGTTTACGGCTTTGTAAATATTCAAACAACCATTCCAGTTCCAAACTGAATTCAGGATTGGATGTAAAGAAAACATGATCGGTATAAAATCTTCCTGTAGCCTCATTGAAATTACCGGTAGCCATGAAAGAATAATTCTGCCATTGTTTATTCTCCCATCTTTTTACCAGCGCCACTTTTGCATGTACTTTCAAACCGGGAATACTATTGATGATCCTGATACCGGCTGCTTTCATCTTTTTCGACCAATTAAGATTATTGGCTTCGTCAAATCTTGCTTTTAGTTCAACGAATACCGTTACTTTCTTTCCATTTTTTGCAGCGCTGATCAATGCATTTACAATATGTGAAGTGGCAGCCACACGATATAAGGTGACATATATCTCTTTTACATTCGGATCGATCGCCGCTTCATTGAAAAAACGAAGGATATAATTATAAGAATGATAAGGAAGATGCAATAGTTTTTCCTTCTCAGCAATAGAACTGAAAATGGAACGATCGGTAGTAAAACCCGGATGTGAAACCGATGGCCATGAAGCATAAGTGAGCTTGCCTTTTTGCGGATTGGGTAAACTGCCAAGATCTTTCAGGTTATGATAGCGGCCGCCATCCACCATTTCTTCATCACGCAACTCAAAATAATTCTTTAAAAAATCTTTTACCTCGGCCGGCATACTATGATCATAAAGAAAACGGGTGGAATGCCCGATATCCCTTTTCTCTAATTGCTTCTCTATCTTTTCAGCAATATCACCGGTAAATTCATCCTGCAGTTCCATTTCAGCATCACGGGTGAGTTTCACACTGTAAGCGCCATGAATAGTATAACCGGGAAATACTTCCTGTAAATTCTCTTTGATCATATCATCAAGGAAAATGATATAGTCATCGCCATTGATAGCGGGCAATTCCATGAACCTCGGCAATTGTGAAGAAGGAATATTCAGTAAAGCATACTGGTGCTTGCCCGGCTGTGCTGCCGATTCAATATCGGCAATAAAATACAATGAATTATTCTCTAAGAAAAAACCGGCCTGATTATCTTTTTGCAAAATAATTGGCTGGAGAAAAGACAGGACCTTTGATAAAAAATATTCCCTTATCGTTTCCTTATGGGCATGTTGTATAGCATCGCCATAATAAAGATGAATATGATTTTGTTTTAATTCCGGCAATATCTGGTCCTTCAATAGCCGGCCGAAATCTTCCTGGTGTTTGAGTACGGTAGCCTGCACCTGTTGCGCCAGTTCTTTTGGATATTCATCCCGCAAAGATGTTTTTTTAGCAGAAATACTCGTGAACGCAAAGATAGACGGCATCCTTACCCGGAAAAATTCATCAAGGTTAGAAGAAAAAATAGAAAGAAAGGAAATACGGCTGTACAGCGGAACGGTTTTATCCGCCGCTTCCATTAATACACGGTGATTGAAGCTAAGCCAACTCAGGTCACGGTTCAGGTAAACATATTTATCATCTCCCATTGATCGCCAGTTTAGAACTAAGATAAGGTTTAACAGGTTTAAAAAGTTCAAAAGGTTTAAGAAGTTTGCCCAACCTCTTAAACCTTTTGAACCTCTGAAACTTCTTAAACTTTTTAAATCTATTAAACCGTAAAAGCTCACCGGATACCTTCAACGTTTTCCCACTTCGCCATCACTCCCCAGCCGCCAAATGTTTCTGAAATAGCCATGATAATTGTGTTCCCGCCTTTTTTCAATGGAAGATAAACGGCATCGAAATAGCCGATGGTTCCGAGGTAACGATAATCTCTTGTCCGGAAACCTGCATTACCGGCATACAGCACATTATTATTACAATAAATACGTACCCGGTCGCTATAACCTATATCCAGTCTTTTCAATTGTTCCTTATCAGAATTGACAATGAATTTTACAAGAACAGTATTGGCCGAATCGCTTACCGGCCAAAGACGGGAAATATTAACCAGGCCCGTTGCTTCGGTATTCAATGTTTTCCATTTGAGCTGGTCTACCCATTTAGTATCCAGTTGCATCATTTTAGCAGTAACATCTTCTTTAAATGCATTGGATACCTGCCATGCGGCAATAGTTCCCGCGGGAGTTGTTGGTTTATATCCATCCTCTTTTGTTTTAAAAACGATATCATCGGTTTTTGTAAAACTGAAATTGGCAAACCATACGGCGCCATTACCCGATTTTACACCCAGGGCACCGGAAGAAAAACCAGTGAGTAATTCACGGATAAAAGCAACGGGCATTGAATTATTATCAACATACAATTCAGCCTGCGAATTTTTCAACAACAATTTTACATGTGTCCACCGGTCAAAAGAATAATCAATGACAGTATTATAACCCATGATCTTTCCCCGCTGTTTCCAATGAACGAATCCGTCGTTTACCGCATCATGTGCATCATGATACAATTGCCAGGAAGAATTGCCATTAAATACCGGCGTGTACTGGTAGGCATCGGGGTTTCCTGACTGGTGAGAACGTAAATAGATATCTTCATAATTATTCGCATCTTTTACCCGGAATATCAACCCGGAAAAAGAAGCCCTTGTAGATTGATACATATCAAACTCGATGATACCGTTGCCAAACTCTTCATCTTTCAGCCAGGCGATCCCATTTTGAAGATAAAGACTGTTGAACCCTTTATATCCTTCCTGCATTGAACCCTGCGCTTGTATCGTCCAGCGTTTATCGCTGAAGGGAACAGTTTGCTGGCTATAAACGGCCGTTAAAAATGATGAAAGGAGAATGAATGCTGATAATTGAAGTAACTTCATAAAAAAGAATTTGAGGTTAATTTATTAGGTCGAAACTAAAAACAGCAGGAGCCAAAACCTGTGCAAAGCCATGCAAGACCATACAACCCCAAGCAAAACTGATCTTTTATGACAATGAGCTACGATACCGGCTTTCTTCAATTGTGCCGGGATAGGATAGAGAAGAAATTGGGCTGGCCGCCACCGGGCGAATGGAGGGATTTTGAATTCACCGAACTCAGCGATAAGATTTTTGATGCGACCGGAATTCAGTTAAGTACTACAACATTAAAACGGGTTTTTGGTAAAGTAAAATATGAGAGCCTGCCCAGCTCGGCTACGCTTAATGCGTTGGTACAATTTCTGGGCTATGAAAACTGGATGCAGTTCAAAGCAGAACAACCTGTCAATGAAAAAAAGGCAGGTGAGATAATAACAGCAGTTGAAAAAAGAAAGATCGTTTTTAACCGGAAACCTGTTGCAGGCATAGCTGCCTTACTAACTATTGCTGTCATTTTTGGATTCGTTTTCTTTTCATCCAAATCTTCTTCCTCAACTATCGAAACAAAAGATGTGTTGTTCAAAAGCAGGCCGCTGGCCGAAGGATTGCCCAACAGTGTTGTTTTTAACGTTGACCTGAAAAATATAAAGTCGAATGATATTATTATTCAACAATCCTGGGACAGTACAAGAACGGTTCGTTTAAAAACGGGACAAACAGAAGCAACCGCTATTTATTATGTACCGGGTTATTTCAGGGCGAAACTGATCGTTGATAAAAAAATAATAAAAGAGCATGACCTGTTCATCCGGTCTACCGGCAGCGATTGGATGGCAACGATCGATAACAATCCCGATCCACCGACTTATTTAAAAGAGAATGAATTGATACTTGATAACGGGATGAATGTTTCCACTCCTGTTTTGGATAAAATAAAAAAAATAGAAAGGCCCACTGCTCTTACTTATCATCTTGCCAGGCCATTTGAAGGATTGCACAGTGATAATTTTACACTGGAAACAAATTTTCAAAATACTTACAGCGAAGGCCCTGCTGTTTGCAAAACAACCAAACTTTTTATCCTTTGCAGCAATGGCGCATTCATTATTCCTTTTACGATCCCCGGTTGCGTGAGTGACGTCAACTTAAAACTGGCTGATAAAACATGGGAAGGAAGATCCAATGATCTTTCTGTTTTCGGTATCGATCCTTCACAAAAAATAAATTTGAAACTGGAAGTAAAGAACCGATCGGTAAAAATATTTTGCAATGGCAAATTGCTGAGAGAAGCATCGTATAATATTAATGCCGGTGATATTGTTGGCCTGCGTTATAGTTTTTTAGGAGCGGGAAAAGTGTATGATATCAGCATGAAGAATGAGAAAGGAGAAATAAGCTATTCAAAGGATTTCAATTAATTCTTTGGCAGAAATTTTTTCGCCAGTTTGGGTGGCGCTGTTGTACAATAAGCAACGGTCAATGCATCTTTCAGCATTGCCTTTCTTACTTTGGTCAATTCGATATAAGTAGCTCCCTTCTTTCCCCAACCGCCGGGCACAGGATAGATCACCGAATCATCAAAGGAACAAAAAACGGATTGGTCCGTTACTGTTAATTTCACCATCATTCTTTTTAATTTTTCATCCATCGTAGCAAATATCTTTTTCTTTACCCTGAAAGAAGTAAGATGAAAATGCGGCAATTCTTCCGTTTCGGGAAAAGATAATGCGAGTTTTCTGAATTCGGCGATTGTAACCATGGCGTGAATCGGCAATCGGCAATCGTGAATCGTGAATAGCCCCTGTAAATTTAAAAATCCGCTGCCTGATCCGAAATACAGAACTTTGAAACTCCATTCACGATTGCCGATTCCCGAATTTAAGTAATATTGCCGTATGACTAAAACAAGACTGGAAGCTTTCAGCGATGCAGTGATCGCTATCATTATTACGATCATGATACTTGAGTTAAGGGCGCCTCACAGTATTGAGTGGGCAGAGCTGAAAAAACTATGGCCCGAGTTCCTCAGCTATATTGTTAGTTTTATTATGCTCGGTATCTATTGGGGCAATCATCATCACCTCGTTCATACGATCAAAGAAGTAAGAGGCGGTATTATTTGGGCAAACCTTCATTTGCTTTTTTGGCTATCTCTCATTCCATTTGCTACTGCCTGGATGGGTAAAAATCATTTTGAAGATATTACCGTTGCTGTTTATGCAGGCCTGGCAAATCTCTGCGGTGTTGCCTATTATATCCTGTTACTCGTGATGAAAAAATGTAACCCGGGAAATGATGCACTCCTTGAAGTATTGAATAAACAGTCGAAGAAAGGAATGATCTCCTGCATTGTTTATACTATCGCTATGCCCGCTGCATTTTTGCATCCTGCTATCGGCGGTGCATTAATAGTAATCGTGGCGATAATGTGGCTGATACCCGACAGGAATATTGAAAGATCGGTACATAAGGTCTAAAAAATTATTCTAAGACCTGTACGCTGAAATTTTATTTTACATTTTCGCAAAGCATTTCGATCCCGTCCAACCCGTTAAATACCGCTTTGGTATTCGTAAAGGAAGCGCCGATATATTCTTCACGTATGAATATATAATCAGGAAGCATGTAGCATTTTCCATCATTACCCTTATAAGCGATCTTTGCAGTCCGTTCCCTGCCAACTACAATACCTGTTACAGACCTTAAAGTGGTCCAGCTACTTTGTGTCAACACCGCTTTCAGGGCACTGACATTATTTGAAGCGCCGTACACTTTATTGAAACCACTCATTAAAATATTTTCAAGTTTGGCATCTCGTACTACCGGTGCAGGCAACTTTGTATTTTTTATATATTCAACGCGGTTGACCTCCGCTTTTGCATACAATTGCTCAAGACTTCCCAATTTTATAAAAGCAGTATTTATTTTTTTAAACATATCGGCGTACGAATTCTCTTCGGGAAATGTTTTTTGTGCAGCGTTCCAATATGCTAAATGATATTGCAGGGTATAAAACATATATTCCATACCCGATCTATCTCTTATTTCTTTTACAAGACCATCTGTTTTATCCAATTCCCGGTCGGTTATTCGCATAAAGCCGCTGATATTTCCTTTGGCAAGCCGGCCTTTCTTTATCAAAGCATCTGTATGATCCATTGATAACAGTTTTTCCAGTTTGACTTTATAAGCTTCTATTTTAGCCGGCGCCTGCGGCAGATCAGCAGTAGAACCTACACTGATATTATTGTCAATAAAAAGTTTCTCAAGTAAAGTGGTTGGATCATTACTTATTTTTTCTTCCGGCCGTGAATTTCTTTTATCGCCGCTTACTTCTCTTACGACAGCCAGTTTTTGAGCCTTTAGATCATCTTTTATTTTTTGCAGGACAGTTTCCATTTCATTCGTATTATAGGCCGGGTCCTTTTGTTTCGTCGCTTTCAGGGCATACTCCATCTCGCCAATGCTGTGATTCAATTCACTTTCGCTGAGTTTTTCTGCCGGCTTTGCATATTTCCAGAAATAGTTTACCTGGTTCTTAGCCGGCCCTTTATAATTGGGATCCTGGCAAAAAGATGAAATACTGAAAAGGATAACAGACAAAATCAATATAAGCGTTTTCATAAATAATACTTTTGATTTAGAGTTTATACCAAAACCAAATCTATCAATAGAAAAGAGAGCATAGCGTTCCGCTTCACAAGTGATATAAAGCGTTTTATATCCGATCTGTCAGTTATGAATCAAATCATATCACTTATGAAACGGCAATTACCCCTGGCAGTTTACATCTTAGCTTAGCAAAGCAACAGTAACGAAACAATGCATATTCATACAATCAGTAATCTCGTATTTGAGTTTGAAGAAAAAGAAGGGAAAGCCAGCTTAAACTATGATGATGGCCGCCTGGAAAAAGGAATTATAATAGCTAAAGAAAAGTATGCCCTGCAACTTATTGCAACAGGTACCTGGGCCATATCACTCCTGCTTAAGGAAGAGGAAAAATTGATAAGTACGATCAAAACTGAAGCCGGCGGAGGAATGAGTATCACAAAATTTTATAGAAGAAAGAAATACTATTTAAAAAAATCGCAGAATCTGAAACTCCGGTTTTCCCTTTTCAACAAAGACAACGAAGAATTGCTGACATTAGTTCCTTCTGTAAACTGGCAAAAACAGTCGCATAATTTCGTATTGCAGGTTAATGAAGAGTTTGAAAAAGAATGTGACGGGTTGCTTATCTTACAGGCATTGCATTGCGCCATTTGTTGCCTGAGTATGATGACCGGCGGCGAAGTCCCTGCATTAGTAAGTATCTAATTTATACCTGATATGCAGAAAATATTTTTCTTTATTACATTCCTTTTGGGAATGGCAGAGGCTGCCGTTTGCCAGCCTAAATGCAACTGTAACCTGTTTGATGATAAAGTACGGAAAGCATTCGAAAAGGTTATCAATACCGGTCAGTTTGATGCGGCAGATACAATTGCGCTGGCTCAACAAAAAAGTAAGGACCCTTGCTGCCAGGCAATAAGCTATACACTTCAATCTATTATATTAAATGGCCGGGGCAAATCGGAAGAGAGTTTAGCAAGTGCCCATAAAGCACAGGATATCTTACGCCGTTCATTTAACCTGTATGCATCGGTAGAAAGCAACCGCATGATAGGTTTCTATTATCACAAAGCCGGTAATGCAGACACTGCTACTATATTTTATTTAAAAGGGCTTGAACAAGCCACCGCATCAGGAGAGCAATACCTTATCTCGAGAATGCTAACCAGTATTGCAACATTGTATGCTAACAGGAAACAGGAACAGAAAGCTCTCGAATATCAAAAAAGATCTGTTGCAGCAGCTTTAATTTCGGGCGATACAACCGTTATTGCCCACGCCTATTCTTACCTGGTTACCTGCTATGGACGTGTATATGATGATACGGAAAATGAGATCTACGTGGATTCCGCAGCACAGGTAGCGACAACAGACTCTTTTCTATGCAAAAGCTACAGGCAACAAAGTGCTGGTCATACGCAACTATCTTTCAGTAGAAAAATTTGCTATCGTAAAACAGCAATTTAACCAGGCGCTGAAATACAATGATACACTTCAAACACTGATAACCGATAAAACCGCCGCCCTGAACCGTATGTCTTTCTATATTGACAGAGGAGTGATATTAACAGGGTTGAAACGCTATGATGAAGCGATCGAAAACCTGAATAGTGCATTTGAGATTGCGAGGCAGGCAAAGAATGTTTACATGGAAAGAATGATGAATGACAGGTTGTATGAAGTATATAAAGCGAAGGAGGATCCCAAAAATGCGCTTGCTTATTTAGAAAGATTCCGTGTATTGAATGACAGTTTAATTGATAAAGAAAATGACGATACCATCAATGAACTGGAAGTTAAATATAATAAACTGCAGGACGAACAAACTATCAGCAAGCTCGCAAAGAAAAAACAATTATACCTGTTCCTTGCGGTAGCGGGACTGTTAACAGCCACTACCATAGGTTTCTTTCTACGGCAACAATCATTAATGCATAAAAAGAAAATACTTGAAACTGAACAGCGCCTGAACAGGGCAAGAATGAACCCTCATTTTTTCTTTAATGCTTTAGCGGCGCTTCAGCAATTTGCTTTGAAAGAAAACGACGGGCAGGCAATGGCCAGTAATCTTTCGAAGTTCAGCCATATCATGCGTGAAACTTTAGAAAGTACTTACAAAGAATATGTGACGGTAGAACAGGAAATGGAATTTTTGAATGAATACCTTGAAGTTCAAAACATCAGGTTCCCGCAGGCTTTCACTTATTCTGTAACAACGGACGGACAAGTGGAAACCGATGACACTTTGATACCCGCTATGATCATTCAGCCTTTTGTTGAAAATAGTATTGAACATGGCTTTGCAGGTATTGACCACCCCGGGAATATCAGTATCCATTTTGCCAATGCCGGTAATGAGGTCAGGATCGAGATCAAAGACAATGGCAAAGGATTGAGCAATGTTGCCAAAGAAAATAATGAACATATCAGCCGTGCCAGCCAGATCATCAAAGACAGGATCTACCTGCTGAATATCAAACTAAAAACAAGGGCCGGATTCAGCATCGAGAACAATAACGGAACAAACGGAGTGCTGGTAAAAATAAATCTACCTTTATTACATAAAAGCCAGGCAGAAAGCTAACATGAAAATACTGCTGATAGATAATGAAGAAGTGATACGAACTACTCTCAGGAGTATGGTAGAGAATATTGGCAAAGGACAATATATCATTGAGGAAGCTGACGGTGTTCAATCAGGCGTTAAAAGGATCGGCAGTTTTGATCCCGATGTGGTATTGCTGGATGTGGAAATGAATGACGGAACCGGGTTCGATCTTTTACGGCAATTGCATGAGCCATCTTTTAAATTGATCTTTACCACCGCCCATAACCAATATGCGATACAGGCATTCAAATTCAGCGCTATTGATTATTTATTAAAACCTATCGACCCCGCTGAATTAATGAATGCTTTACAAAAGGTGAAATTGAACATGAACGACCAGTCGCTGCATCAACAGCTTGCTGTAATGATGCAACAACTGGGAGGAAAGCCTGTAGCTGAAAAACAAATTGTATTAAAGGATATCGACAAAACTTATTTCATTAAGATCTGTGATATTCTTTATTGTGAAGCCGAAGGATCGTACACAAAATTTTATCTTACGAATGCTGAACCGATCTTTGTAAGCCGTAATCTCCGGTCTTATGAAGAACTACTGGCACCCGCCGGTTTTATCCGTACGCATCATTCTTGTCTCGTTAATCCTTCAAAGATCAGGATATACGACCGCAAGACCGATAGCGGCACTCTGATACTTGAAAGCGGGCATACCATCCCTGTATCACAACGAAAAAAAGATTTTGTGACGCAGTTCCTGGAAAACAGGTAATGAACCTTTTTATCTTTCCATTATTTTTTCACTTATCAAATCACTTGTATCGTTTACAAATTCTGGCTGACCCGGGTTTAATTATTTATTCTCTTTATGTCTAAATTTTTAAACTATGAAACTGTACAAGTCATTTACTATTGCCTTTTTAGCGATCGTATTAATTACAAGTTGTAAAAAAGACGACACTACTCCAACACCCACTCCGGATCCGCCAGCTACTGTAACAGCTATCAGCCCCACTTCCGGTCAAAAGAATACGGTAGTTACTATTACCGGAACAAATTTTGGAACAAACGCTGCTGCTCTTAAAGTTTATTTCAATGGTGTACAGGGAACGATACAAACAGCTACAGCTATACAGATCACCGCAACAGTTCCGGCAGGCGCCGGCACAGGTGCTGTAAAAGTTGAAAAGAACAGTGTGCAGGTAAGCGGCCCGGTATTTACTTACCTGGGTAATGGTACTGTATCAACGTTTGCACTAACAGGAGCTGCAGCAACATTCAATTTTCCTTCAGGCATAGTAAGAGATGCATCGGGTAATCTTTTTGTTTGCGACCGGGATAACCATCGCATCGTAAAAATTACACCTGCCGGTGATGCTTCTGTTTTTGCAGGAAGCACGATGGGTTTTACAAATGGTACCGGTACAGCGGCCCAATTCAATCAGCCCTATGCTATTGCTATTGACGCATCCGGTAACCTGTATATTGGCGACAGAATAAATAATGCGATCAGGAAAATTACACCCGCAGCAGTGGTTACAACATTAGCCGGAAACGGAACTGCCGGAACAGCGGATGGTACCGGAAGCGCAGCAAGATTTAATGAACCGCTTGGCGTAACACTTGATGGAGCGGGCAATGTATATGTAGCAGATTATATTAATAGTGCATTGAGAAAAATTACACCGGCCGGTGTTGTTACAACATTGTCGTCTATCACAAGCCTATTTGGTGTAGTATCAGATGCAGCAGGAAATATTTACTGTGCACAATACGGGCAACATATTGTTTCGAAGTACAGTTCGGCAGGTGTGTATTCGGTCATTGCGGGATCGAATTCAGGTGGCACGACTGATGGTACAGGTACAACTGCAAGGTTCAATTTTCCTGCAGGTATAACACTTGATGCCAGCGGAAATTTGTATATAACAGAAACCGTTAATAACCGGCTCAGAAAAATTACTTCTGCAGGAGTGGTTACTACTATTGCCGGAAGTACTCCGGGGCTTGCCGATGGTATCGGTGCTGCAGCAAGGTTTGAGGCACCTATCGCTTTGTCCGGAGATTTTACCAATAACATACTATATGTAGCAGACTTTGGAAACCACAAAATAAGAAAGGTGATCATTGAATAAAATATTTTCTATTCCTGGCTTTATATAAAATATAGGGCCAGGAATATTTATTCCAGTACCGGTTAAAAAGGAAAACTCAACTTCAAACTGATTGCATGAAAAAGCTGTTTGGCATAGCAGCCTTTACTATACTAATAGCAGCTACCTGGCTTAGCTTTTCTCATTCTCCGTTAACCGAAAAGATCAACAGCTGGCAATCAGAAATGATGGGTGATAACAAATTCTTTCCGGCGCTGACCATTTTTATACTGGCTTTACCCCCGCTGTTATTATTGCTTGTAATAAAATGGTTGATCCGGAAAAGGAAAATGAAATAATTATACTACTTCACCTTCCAGGTCGTAGTCGTAAGCTTTGACGATCTTTACATTCACGAATTCGCCAATGGATAATTTTTTGGCTGAATGTATCACTACTTCATTATCGACCTCTACAGAATCGAATTCAGTGCGGCCCAGGTAACGGCCGGCTTCTTTTTTATCGATAAGCGTTTTAAAAACCTTACCTACTTTTTCCTGGTTCAGTTCATAAGAAATTTCCTGCTGCACTTCCATGATCTCCTGGGCTCTTCTTTCTTTTTCTTCGGCCGGCACATCGTCCGTCAATGCAAAACCGCTGGTACCTTCTTCATGCGAATATGTAAAGATGCCGACACGATCGAAGCGTTGTCTTTGTAAAAAATATTTTAATTCTTCCACATCGTCCAATGTTTCGCCGGGAAAACCGGTGATCAATGTTGTCCGCAAACAAATACCCGGTACTTTTTCTCTTACAGCTGCGATCAGATCTTCCATTTCTTCTCTTGTGATCTGTCTTTTCATAGCAGCCAGCATATTGTTGGCGGCATGTTGCAAAGGCATATCAAGATAGTTGCAGATATTTTCCCGTTGCCTTATCACATCCAATATTTCCATTGGAAATTTGGAAGGATAAGCATAATGAAGGCGTATCCATTCCAGTCCTTTTACATCGGCCAGCCTGTTGAGCAGGTCAGGCAACATTCTTTTTTTATAAATATCAAGACCATAATAAGTAAGTTCCTGTGCGATCAGCATTACTTCCTTCACCCCTTTCTTTACCAGGCTTTCCGCTTCTTTCACCAGTTCTTCCATCGGTTTGCTTATATGCTGACCTCTCATCAATGGGATCGCACAAAAAGAACAGGTACGATTACAACCTTCGGATATTTTTAAATAAGCATAATGCCTGGGTGTTGCCAATAATCTTTCACCGATCAACTCTGTTTTATAATCGGCTTCAAATTGTTTCAATATCAATGGCAATTCCATTGTACCGAAATAAGCATCCACTTCCGGTATCTCTGCTTCAAGATTATTCTTGTAGCGTTCGCTTAAGCAACCCGTCACATATACTTTATCCAGTTTCCCTTTGCGTTTTAATTCTACCTGGCGAAGAATGGTATTGATACTTTCTTCTTTTGCTTTTTCAATAAAGCCGCAGGTATTCACCACCACTATATTGTGATCCGACTTTTTATTCTCATGCACCACGTCAATTTCATTGGCCAGCAGCTGGCCGCTCAGCACTTCACTGTCCACCATATTCTTACTGCACCCGAGAGTGATGATATTGACCTTATCTTTCTTTAATGTTTTTGTCTTCATAAATCCCTGCGATGGGGTCGCAAAGGTACTTATAAAAGGCCGGTGAACGAAGTCTGTAAAAAACTTCTTATCTTTTATAACAGCTTTTAAACGATTGCTTTGGTGAAACAGTGGATAAGTTATTTGCTATTGATCGTAGCTGCGAATACAGGCTATTCGCAGGATACGACGCATAAATTCCTGCGGCTATATTCAGATAATGATGCATTTGTTCCAAGCAGTAATGCTACCGACCGGGGGTATACAAGCGGATTAAGGGCCGATGTTTTTTATAATACAGCTAATAAAAAAAATATTTTTGAATGGTTCAATAAACTGGCGGGTACAGGTCGCATCACTACCAAAGGATGGGGATTAATGCAAGTGATCTTTGCTCCGCAAAGAACGAGTCTTGTCATACCTGATAAAAACGATTACCCGTATTCGGGAGCATTGTTTGGAATTCATACCATCCATTCTGCTAATGAAACAAAAAAAATAAACCTGCGATCGGAATGGATAGTGGGATTGATGGGGCCTCCTTCATTTGGAAAACAAACACATCGCTTCTTTCATCGTCTCATTAAAGATCCTGCACCGATGGGATGGGATCACCAGTTACCAACCGATCTTTTGATCAACTATAATTTACAAATAGAAAAATTGCTGGCCGGTAATAAACGTTTCGGCCTTATTGGTTCAGGAAAAATTCATTCTGGTACAATGAATGATGGTCTTTCGACGGGGCTACAATTACAGACCGGCAATGCTGAAAACTATTTTAGCGGGCTGACAAAACAATATTTTCCCGGTAAAAAAATAAATTTTTTATTATGGATAAAGATCTCGGCCGACCTGGTATTTTATAATGCTTTATTAGAGGGAGGATTGTTCAATAAGAAGTCGCCTGTCAATAACAAGAATTCTCCATTGGGAACCGACAGGGAAATACAACATCTTACCGGCAGCGGTGAATTCTTCTTTTTAGTTTCGCTGAAGAAATTTGCATTATCATTTCAACTCAAACATGTTTCTCCCGAACTTAAAAATTATGAATCTCATGATTTCGGGAATATCTCTTTCTTTTTATTAATGAATTGATTGATCAGAGGACGGCTGACTCAACGACGAGTTTTTTACTTAACTCTTTCAGATCGTCGTTATTATTTTGGAGGACATCTTGCAATGATCAGGCATCTTTGGCCTGTAAGTTAAATAAACTGTCAACAAACTCATGCTTATCAAAAACAAGCAGGTCTTCCATCTTCTCTCCTACTCCAATGAATTTAACGGGTATTTTAAATTGATCGGCGATAGCCAAAACAACACCGCCTTTTGCAGTACCATCCAGTTTTGTAATAGCTAATGCAGTTACATCCGTTGCGGCCGTAAAATGTTTTGCCTGTTCCAATGCATTTTGTCCTGTGCTTCCGTCAAGCACCAGCAATACCTCATGAGGCGCATCGGGAATGGTTTTTTGAATTACTCTTTTGATCTTACTCAACTCATCCATCAAATGAGCTTTATTGTGTAAACGACCGGCTGTATCAATTAATACAACATCGCTTTTTTTGGCAACAGCGCTTTGCACTGTATCAAATGCAACGGCCGCAGGATCGCTTCCCATATCCTGTTTTACGATCGGTACGCCGACCCTTTCGCTCCAGATCGTTAACTGTTCAACGGCTGCTGCCCGGAAAGTATCGGCAGCACCCAGTATTACTTCTTTACCGGCCTTCTTAAAATTATAGGCCAGCTTACCGATAGTAGTTGTTTTGCCAACCCCGTTCACTCCAACAACAAGTATAATATATGGAGAAGCCGGTAATTCTGAATTAAAGGCATAACTATTTGATTCAGGTACATCTGTCAGTAATGCCTCAATTTCTTCCTGCAGCATTTTATTAAGCTCTGCTGCATTCATGTATTTCTCTTTGGCAGCTCTTTTTTCCACCCTGTCAATGATCTTTACAGTTGTTTCAATGCCTACATCAGCGCCTACCAATGCTTCTTCGAGGTTGTCCAGTACTTCTTCATCCACGGTGCTTTTGCCCGTGATAGCTCTTGATATTTTTGCAAAGAAACCTTCCTTGGTTTTCTTCAAGCCTTCATCAAGACTTTGCTTTTCTTTTTTGCCGAATAGTTTGTTGAAAAAGCCCATACGCGGTAGATAAAAACTAAAAGTGAAGTTTCCTTTAAAGCACGCCTCACTATTATCTATTAGTTTTTAGTTATTAGTTAATTAAAAAAAGCCATTCACATGATGCGAACAGCTTTACAAATATCATTCAGCCACATTTATTTATTTGGCCAGGAATTCTTTCACTTTGTCTTTGTGAACGATCGCTTCTTTAAAAGTGTATGCGCCTGTTTTAGGACTGCGTACAGCCTTAATTACTTTCGACCAGTTCTTTGCTTCGGCGGCTGCTCTTGCATCCTTACTTTTGATCGCCGTTTTTGCTGCTTTTGCCATGATTCTAATTTGAAAATTTGATGATTTGAAAATTTGATGATGATGCGCCGCCAACAATTGGCACATCTTCAAATCTTCAAATTGTTATTTGATTTCTTTATGAACAGTTATTTTCTTTAAGATGGGATTGAATTTCTTCAACTCCATTCTTTCAGGATTATTTTTTTTGTTCTTTACCGTTATATAACGGCTGGTACCCGGCTGACCGCTGGTCTTATGTTCGGTACACTCCAGTATTACCTGTACCCTGTTTCCTTTCTTTGCCATGACTTCTTTTTATTATTTTTTATTCCTTATCAATCCCGGGCATACTTCGGCAGGCCCAGAATCGAAGAATTAAATGTGTTGACCTTTAGCTCTCAGTTCTTTTACTACTGTAAAAAGACCTCTCTTATTGATCGTGCGCATCGCATCGGTCGTAAGCTTTAATGTGATCCACTTATCTTCTTCAACGAGGTAAAATCTTTTTTTCTGCAGGTTAGGCAGAAAACGACGCTTGGTCTTGATGTTGGAGTGAGAAACTTTGTTTCCCCCAACCGGAACTTTACCTGTAACCTGACAAACTCTGGCCATGATTAATACAAAATTTAGGACGGCAAAGGTAGGGGGAAAAAGCGAGAAATAAAGATTGGGAAATGAGAAATTTAGAAGAATTCGCCGCTAACTTTCCCACAGCTGTGGAAAGGCATTATTTACTGGTTTCCAGCCTGTAATTAAGGGCTTAATTACCCGATCCAACCCGGTCGATCTCATCTGTTGCTCCGCCACCCGACCGCTTTATAGCTTTCATGGCTTTACCGAAGCGCAAGCTAAATGTGAGTCTTACCACACGGGTATCCCATTTAAGTTTAAAATCCTCGTTCGAGTTTTCAAAAGTTGAATAGCCCGAATAATTCTGGGTATGAAATATATCCCTTATTGCCAGCCTCAGCGATCCCTTATTCTTTAATATCTGTTTTGAAATACCAGCGCCCAACTCTCCCTGTGGGGTCAACCATTCCTGCAGGTCGGTCTGGCTTTTTGACAAATAATACCCGCTCAATTCTGCTGACCATCCTTTTTTAAACTGGAACTGGTTATTAAGGCTGACGTTTAGCTGGTTGATGGTTGCTTTGATAGGCGCCCATACAAATCCTTTTATTATTTTATGATTATACACGGCCGTAGCGGTAATGCTCCACCACGAAGTAACAGGCTTCTGCAATGTCATCGAAACGCCGATATTATGAAAGGTGCCGACATTTCCTCTTGTATAAATGATGATATTCTTATTGACATTACTGCTGTTTGAATCAATAATAAATATCTGGGAAAAATAATCTTTTAGATAACCATAGGAAATACCGGTAGAAAGTAATTGCTTGTAATTATGAGCCAGTTCGAAGTTCCAGGTGTATTGTGGCCGGATGAATGGATTACCGCCTTCAAAAGTGTATTTATTAAGCGTAACCAGGAAAGGATTCAGGTTCTGGAACTGCGGCCTGTCGATCCTCCTTCCTATGCGGAATGTAAAAGTATTATTAGAGTCTGCGTTAAATGAAATGAAACCGGAAGGAAAAAGACTTCCATAATTCTTTTTGAATGCAGAATCTTTTACAACTGTATTACCTAACTGGTTGGCCTTATAAGCTGTCAATTCATAGCGCAATCCCAACTGCCAATGCCATTTGCCATTTTCTTTATCAAGACTGGTATAAAGAGAATGAATATTTTCATCATATAAAAAATGGTTGCTGCGACTTAAATCTTCCTGCCAGGCAATACCATCATGATAATAATATTCTGCAAGGTTGTCCGTATTCGTACTCACCGTTTTTAACCCTGCTTCAAGGATCATACCCTTGAATCTTTTTGAATAATCGATCTTCGCTGCAAAGATCTTCAGTGTCGATGGAATATCTCCCCTCGTTGCCTCTATAGGGCTGCCCGGTGCCGTTAATTGTGTTTGAAAATACTGGTCGCCCTTAATATCAAACCTAATAAAATCGATATCGGCTGATATCTCGCTGGTAGCATCAAAACTATGCTTCGTATTAAAATTAAGACCCGCTCTTTCGAAACGGGTATTCCTCGTTCCGGAAGTTTTGATCGTCGAATCCACAACAAAGGCCGGTGACATCCAGTAGATGGTATTAAAAGTATTGTTCTCACGATCGGTCAAATTACCGGTGAAAACTACCCCGATCGTTGTCTTCTTGCCTGCAAAAAAATCGATACCGGTTTTTAAATTATGCGAAGTGATCTGTGACTGGTCAACACCGGGCTGATCTAACAGCAAAGAGTCGTTACCACTTGCATTATGATATTTCCGCAGGGCCGACACTTTCATTCTTTCTTTTGCCAGTCGTACGCCATAATTGGCGAAGAGATTGAATTTTCCCGTCCTGTAATTTAAATTTATACTATTGTTATTCTTTGTGTAGAACCCCTGCCCAAGGCTCAGGCTTAGTGATCCGTTAAATCCTTTCTGCTTACTCGTTTTAGTTTTGATATTGATGATCCCTGCATTGCCGGCAGCATCATATTTAGCGCCGGGATTATCGATCAGCTCGATCGTACCTATTTGCGAAGCATTTATACCGGAAAGGTAGGTTTGTAACTCGGCTCCGTTAAGCTGTGTTTGTTTGCCATCGATCAAAACCATTACACTTGGTTTTCCTTTCATAATGATGGATCCGTCGCGGCCAATTGTAATGCCCGGCGATTTTTCCAATACATCCATAACGGTAGCGCCGGCACTGGTGATGGATGCTTCTACATTGACAACCGTTTTATCAGGTAAAAACTGAATGGCAGGTTTTTTTGCAGTAACAGAAACATCTTTAAGTGTCGTCGCATCCGGTTGTAATGTTATTATTTCATCGGTCGAAGTTTTACTTTCAAGGTCAATATTTGCGAGTAGGGTCGTATAACCAATATTTGTTGCACGAAGAATATATTTAGCCGCAGGCAACGATCTGAATTCTATTTTACCCGCAGCATCTGTTACCTCGATTGTAACTACCGAAGAGTCTGTTCGCAGCAGGCTTACCGTGGCTTTGTATAAAGGACTGCGGTCGCCGGCGATCACCGATACGCCAATACGACGGCCTGTTTGTGCAAAAGAAGCAAAGCAGGCGAGCAATATAACAGATAGTAACAGTGCTTTTTTCATGAAGATCAATCACCGAAAATATTCAACAAACGCCATCCTGATGACTTTTTTTATGTCAGCGGTGATAAAATACATATAAATACGTAAAAAGCCGGGAGTGGTTTCAGAAGTTTAAAAGGGTTTGAGAAATTTCAAGGCTAATTGCGTGATTATCTAACCAGCAACCCTTTTGCCTGATTCCTCCTTTTCGGATAACTTTGCCCGGCAATCAAAAATCTCAAAATCTAAATCCCAAATACAAATAATATGGCATACGATGTAGTGGTTCTCGGAAGCGGTCCCGGTGGTTATGTGGCGGCTATCCGTGCATCCCAGCTTGGATTTAAAACTGCAGTTATTGAAAAAGAAAGTCTCGGCGGTATTTGCCTCAATTGGGGTTGTATCCCTACCAAAGCCCTGCTGAAAAGTGCACAGGTATATGATTATATCAGGCATGCAAAAGATTACGGGATCGAGGCCAGCGGCACGCCGAATTTCGAAGCCGTTATCAAAAGAAGCCGTGGTGTAGCCGATAAAATGAGCAAAGGTGTTCAATACCTGATGAAGAAGAACAAGATCGATGTGATCATGGGTTTTGGAAAACTGGTTGCCAAAGGAAAATTAGAAGTGACCGATAAAGATGATAAAAAACAAACGGTAGAAGCCAAACATATTATTATAGCAACGGGTGGCCGCAGTCGTGAATTGCCCACTATGAAGATCGATGGAAAAAAGATCGTTGGCTATCGTGAAGCAATGGTTCTTCCAGAGATGCCCAAATCAATGATCGTTGTCGGCAGCGGCGCTATTGGTGTGGAATTCGGATATTTCTATAATAGCATGGGATCCAAAGTAACCATTGTTGAATTCATGCCGAAAGTAGTACCGGTTGAAGACGATGATATTTCAAAAGAACTGGAAAAGAGTTTGAAGAAACAGGGTTTGACGATCATGACCAGCAGTGAAGTAATTTCCGTCGATACATCGGGCAATGGCGTGGTTGCAAAAGTAAAAACTGCCAATGGCGAAGTAACACTTGAAGCCGATGTATTGTTAAGTGCTGTCGGTGTAGCTGCCAATATCGAAGGCATTGGCTTGGAAACGGTGGGCGTTAAAACAGATAAAGGAAGAATATCGGTTGATAAATATGGGCAGACAAGTGTACCGGGCATTTATGCCATCGGTGATTGTTCACCCGGCCAGGCATTGGCGCATGTGGCCAGTAAAGAAGGCATCGTTTGTGCGGAAGCTATCGCTTATAATGAAAATAAATATCATCACCAGCCGGAACCGATCGATTATAATAATATACCAGGCTGTACATATTGTATTCCGGAAATAGCGTCTGTTGGTTATACGGAGAAGGCTGCGAAAGAAGCGGGCTATGAGATCAAAGTCGGTAAGTTCCCGTTAAGTGCAAGCGGCAAAGCCTCTGCTGCCGGGCATTTGGAAGGATTCATCAAAGTGATCTTCGATGCCAAATACGGCGAATGGTTAGGCACGCATATGATCGGTTATAATGTGACCGAAATGATCGCCGAAACAGTTACTGCAAGAAAATTAGAAACAACTTATCATGAAGTGCTGAATGCGATCCACCCCCATCCTACTATCAGTGAAAGTGTGAAGGATGCCATCGAAGTGGCGTATGGAGAAGCGATACATCTTTAAGGATCGGGACGATAGCTTAAGGACGGCCTGAACCGTTGATATAAAATATTCAAGGATTACCGGGAGACTGGTGATCCTTTTTTATTATTTGCCCGGCTGTATCGACTTCCGGTATTACTAACATCGTAAAAAGCTGTGGCCGAAAAATCGAAAACCTCAAAGTCTGCCACACAACTGTGGCAAAAAACAGATTAAATCGGTGTAAATCCGCCTCATCAGCGTCATCCGTGTTCCATTTTCTCTACCAAAACAAAATCCCCCGCAAAAAATGCGAGGGATCTATTTATACTTAGTATAACCCAATTTCCGGATTACAGGTTGAAACCATAACTGATATAGTACAGTCCGCCTACATAAGGACTACCATATCCTGTGCGGTAATAATTATTACCCAGGTTTGTACCACCGGCACGGAAGGTGCTTTTGGTACCAACAGGCTTATAAGTGATCTGTGCATCTACCCATGTAAAATAAGGTAATGTACCCGTTGCAAATGTTCCTTCATAATAGTTATTATCCTGCCATTTTGCTACAATGTTGAAACCGATATTATGGCAAACATTCTCATTTCTCAAACCGATATTATAACGGTATTTCGGTGCATTGAAATAAGTAACCGTACCGGCCGGCACATCTCTTAATTCATCAGAGAAGATATTTCCATAGATCGTGTAGCCTTTCATAGCCTGGTATTCAACGCCGACTCCCCAGCCAAACGATTTTACATCAGTGGTTGAGTTCTGAACATAAGAGAAACTATTGCTGGTGAAAGGAGAATATATCTCATATTTATATTGATTCCTTGCTGCTACCACCGCTTCGTTCACGAGGAAATCTTTATACACACTGTAATAAACATATGCATCGATCAATAATTTCTTTCCGACAATACCTTTATAACCTAATTCAAAAGAATTCACTTTTTCAGGAACTACGTCCCTGTAAGTTGCCAGTACCAGTTTGGAAGAATCGGCGATCGATCCGCCTTGTGTACGATAGTTCTGTACACTCGCAGCTGTATAGCCGGGTCTTGTGCTGTTCAGCAAATAATAATCCTGGAATTCCTGCAGGTGACCGATCAAATAGCTGCTTCCTCCGCCTAAACGCAGGTTGATCACCTGGTTTTGATTAGAAGGGAAACGATAGGCATTCTGGTAAGATAAACGAACATAATTGTCCTTCGCCACTTTGATAGTAGCAGTAGCCCTTGGCGTGAACTTACCTTCATAATTTGTTTGCTTATCAAAACGACCAGATGCAGTAAGGGTCAATCTATCATTCAATAATTTTTTGCGCAACTGAACAAAACCACCTTTTTCAGTGATCTTGATAGGACCGGTAGTATCAGAGAAAATAGTTCCCTGTGAATTCAACGCCCACTGTTTCCAGCTTGCACCTACCAATACTTCCAGTTTATCGGAGAAATGCATTGCATCGGAGAAATTAAGTTGTGCTTCAGCAGCCCAGAGGTCCGATTTATCAAGGAACATTGCACCACCTGGTTTATTTACAGGAGTAGTTTTGATCTTTTTAACCGCAGCATCATAAGCAGGAGTACCTGGAGTAAGCCTGTTTGTTTCAACAGATGCACGGGCAGTGCCATGCAATGTAAAATCACTTACACCGGGACCAGTCAGCCTGCGTCCTTCAGCAAACGTAGCTATATAAGTAGGGAACCATGTTCCGCTGGGATTGTAAGTTTCATTAAGGAAAGCACCAACGGCACCGGCGATATATGATTCACCGGCATTTTCCTGTGTAGTATATCCGCGGATAAACCAGTTAGGAGCTTTAAATTCAAGTTTGTGCTGTGCGATCTTAAAGTTGCGGAGCGAATAACGCTCAGCACCTGTATAAACTGTAGTGCCTGTACCAAAATATGTGTTCCAGGAACCTTCGATCTTATTAGTTATTTTATAATGAATACCTGCATTCAGTTTTACATTCAATGAACCGTAATCTACAAGCAGTTTTTCTTCATAACCTGTTCTCGAGATACTTCCTCCATGGAAATAACCATTCTTAAACCCGTTATAAAAAGGGAACATGTTATCGATCTGCGGTTTGATAGCTGCATTATTCAATGTTCCTAAAACAACAGCACCAAAAGGAGCGAACGTATAAAATCCATCACGCTGTGCATTGGTAGGATAAACAGGATTACCAATAGCATTATAATAAATGTTCATAAGGCTTACAACGTCCAGTAATCCGCCGGTTCCGGCAAGGATACCTCTTCTTGTCTGATCCTGTACTAAGAAAGCAAAACCTGCCATATCAGTACTGGTTTCATCGCCATACACATTAATTCCATTGTAGTTCGGGTCATTGAAACGGTTACCACCGGCAACTTTGCTCAGGATACCGATCTGTGTTTTATTCCTGTAATCATCGGCCTGCCAGTCGCTGCCTTTGATCAATTCAGTACTTATTTTAAATGCAAGCCTGTTCTTGAAGACTTTTGCATAACGGAAAGCCCAGTTATAATAAGGAGCCGCCGTACGCTGCCTGCCATCCACATGATTGATACCTTGTTTGATATTATAGCTAAGACCCTGGTATTTGAAAGGGTTTTTGCTGTTGATCAATACTGTTCCATTCATACCACCGGAACCATACAGGGCAGAAGAAGCACCTGAAAGCAATTCCACATTATCCATATCGATATCGGAGATACCAACGATAGTACTTACAGAGAAATTCAAACCGGGTGCCTGGTTATCCATTCCATCTACCAGTTGATTCAAACGTGTATTACCGCTGCTTACAAAACCACGGGTGGTTACAGTGCGGAAAGTTAAACTGGCGGTATGAACATCCACTCCTTTAAGATTACCAAGCGCTTCATACACTGTTGGAGCCGCAAGGTTCTTAAGAGCAGTACTGCTGAGACGTTCAACAGTTACAGGAGCTTCAAGAATACGGGTTGGAACCCTGTTGGCAGATACAACTACTTCCTGACCAAGAGCATTATTCACTTTAAAATCAACATTGGCGGGTTGAGAAGCATCAGATACAGATATTTCCTGGTTTTCGTAGCCGATAGAACTAAACACAAGAACAACAGGCAATTTGGAAACAGTAATACTATAACTTCCGTTCTGATCGGTATAAGTACCGATATTGGTACCTTTCACAATTACAGATACGGCAGGGACTGATTCTTTTGATGTGCTGTTATTGACTGTGCCTTTGATGGTAACTTTTTGTGCATTAGCGGCTAACGAAAAAAGTCCGGCAATCATCAAAGCGAATAAAAAGCGGTAGCTTTTTCTCATAATCGGGGAATTTTAGTTTTGGAATTTGACGGAAAAATAAGCATTGTAAAGTTTATCTAAAAATTTAATTTTTAAGCTAAAAGGATAAAATGTTGAAATCTTCGGAGCCTCCGAATTCCCCTGTTTTTGCACCCTTCTTATTTTCGGGCATGACTCCATTTTCCTTACCGGGCCAGACCCTGTTTTACAAAGGCAAGGTACGGGACGTTTATACCATCAACGATCATTTGCTGGTAATGATAGCATCCGACCGTATCTCGGCTTTTGATGTGATCCTGCCAAGGCCGATACCTTTCAAAGGCCAGGTATTAAACCAGATCGCCTCTTATATGCTTGCGGCTACCGCCGATATTTGCCCCAACTGGCTGCTGGAAGTACCGGCTCCCAATGTTTCTATTGGAAAAAAATGTGATCCGTTCAAAATTGAAATGGTAGTAAGAGGAAACCTGACCGGTCATGCCTGGCGTACCTATTCATCCGGAAAAAGAATGCTCTGCGGCGCTGCTATGCCGGATGGAATGAAAGAAAACGATCACTTCCCTTCTCCTATCATAACACCAAGTACCAAAGCTTCGGAAGGACACGATGAAGATATTTCCCCGGAAGAAATTACCCGGACCGGCCTCGCTACTGCTGATGAATGGGCGGCATTGAGTGAATATGCATTGAAACTTTTCGCCAAAGGAAAAGAAATTGCTGCTAAAGAAGGTTTGATATTGGTGGATACAAAATACGAATTTGGAAAATTGAATGACAGGATCGTTTTGATGGATGAGATCCACACTCCCGACAGTTCAAGATATTTTTATGCCGATGGCTTTGAAGAAAGACAAGCTACCGGCGAAAGACAAAAACAATTGAGTAAAGAATTTGTAAGGGAATGGCTGATCGCAAATGATTTTATGGGAAAGGAAGGACAAACCGTACCGGAAATGAGTGATGAATGGGTGAATACGATTTCCAAAAGATATATCGAACTCTACGAAAAAGTGATAGGTGAAAAATTTATACCGGTAAAATTAAGTGATGAAGAAACCTTCAGCCGTATCACTTCCTCGCTAAATAGTATCTCTCAGTGAATTCAAAAGTCAAAAATCAAAAGTCAAAACGACCCTGTATTTTTTGAATTTTTACTTTTGACTTTTTACTTTCTAAAAGATCGCTTGAACAAATACCCGAAAAATTTGAAAGTCAGCAAACCTGGAATGAACCCGGAACTCCGGTCACCAGGCCCGCTGACTTTGCAAAACTTATTAGTGATCAACGTCACTTAGCGTTATTAGCATTATTTACTTAGCGCCATTAGGATCAAATGTTTTCGTTCCTTTTCCATTATCCTCTTTGCTGAACACCCTTGTTGTTGCAGCGCCATTTTTAAGCGGGCAATAATAGTCTAATGCATCCTGCGCTTCGCCATAGGTCAGCCAATAATCGGTTACTGTACCGCTGAATTCAAAACCGGCAGAGCGGTTATAGAAATCCCGGGTACCTGTGTAACTAAGATCGCCATAGATAATACTTCTTTCGGAAGGTTTGTAATTACCATAGGCACGAAGAACGGAGTAGCCATCGGCAGTTTCCACTACATAATAATTACAGTAACTGTCGCTGTAAACCACTTCGCCTCTTTCTTTAGAAAGCCAGTAGTTCTCATTAACGCCGTGATAACTGTTGCTGTCCCTTGTACAACTTGCTAAAAATATTGTTAAGGCTGCAGCCACTACAGATAGAGTAAAGATCTTTTTCATGTTTTTAAATTTTATGGTTCGTATCATATAATGAGAAGATTATGCCAGACCGTGCCAGCGAAGTCTTCTCTTTGTTAAAATCATTTGAAAAAAGGATATTCGTTAACGCTTTGTGTACGTTAAGAACACCACAATACATTAAACCGAACGCAGGTTTTTATACAAACTGTCAAAATGAAACTGATCACAACTCTCGTTTTCTCATTGCTATTTTTGTCTTCGCAGGCACAGGAATATTATTTGCTGGTTGGCACTTATGATTCTCCGAAGAGTGAAGGCATCTATGTTTATAAATTCAACAGCAGTGACGGTTCTGCCACCGGGGTAAGTCATGTGAAAACCTCCAACCCGTCTTTTCTTGCCATTTCCTCCAATGAAAAATATGTGTATGCAGTTGGTGAAAAGTCTGACAGCCTGGGTAAAGGCGGCGCTGTAAATTCTTTTTCTTTTGATAAAAAAACAGGCACGCTTACATTTTTAAGCCAGCGATCTTCCGAAGGAAATAATCCCTGCTATGTTACTGTTGACAAAACCGGTAACTGGGTTATCGCCGGCAATTATTCAAGTGGAAATTTTTCGATACTGTCTTCAAAGAACGGAATGCTCAGCAAAGCAAAACAGGTGATACAGCATAAAGGCTCGGGTGCCGATACAACGAGACAGAAATCGCCGCATGTGCACAGTATCTATTTTAATAAGGATAATACGGAGATATATGTACCCGATCTTGGCATTGATAAAATAATGACATACCGCTTCGATAATAAAACAGGAAAAGCATCTCCTTCCACTTTTCCCTCTTTAACTATAAGAGCCGGCGGCGGGCCAAGACATATGGCTTTTCATCCCGGTCAAAAATATTTTTATTTACTGGAAGAATTGAGCGGCACTATTGATGTTTTGCAAAAATGGACCAATGGCGAAATTGCCGCCACACAAAGTATCTCTGCATTACCAATTTATTATAAAGGGCCGGCCGGCAGCGCCGACATTCATGTGTCTGCCGATGGAAAATTCTTATATGTTACCAACAGGGGATTATCCAATTCGATCGGCACTTATTCCATCGATCAAAGCAACGGGCATTTGACTACCGTCTCCCATCAGCCAAGCGGCGGAGAAAAACCACGCAATTTTAATCTTGATCCGACCGGAAAATTTTTATTGGTAGGTAACCAGGGCAGTGATGAGATAGTGATCTTTAAAAGAGATGTTGAAACCGGTTTACTTTCCGATACCGGAAAAAGAATTGCTGTTGGCAAACCTGTTTGTATCAAATGGATAAAGACTGAGTAATATTGACTTTTTGCATGTAGGGGACGCAGAGAAAAAAATTTAGTAATAAAACGCTGCGGGCTCCTCGTGATGTTCTCTGATTATTTATTCTTCTCACATACTTATCGGGTAACATTGTATTTTGGAAATATCATTATGCAGATCGATGCGGTAGTATAATTCATCATCGCCGTTTCCAAACTTCTTGTTTTTATTTTTATCGTTCTGCACTTTTACCATGATGATCTTCTTGTCTTTTGACACTGTCCATGAAAGAACATTAAATCCATTGGGTGTGATCTGCTTCAGGCCTTCTCCTGCTTTGGTAGAGACATACAGATACAGAGGATCGTCGCTGTCCAACGCTTTATCGTTATTATAATTATCTATCCTTACCAGGTAAATAATATGGTTGGGTAAAATATTGGCGGGTTGTTCATCCCCGATATGCTTATCATAATAATAAGATCTATTATTAAAAGACTGTATCAATGCCAACTGTCCTGCAAAAAGTTTTTTTGTTTGATTTGTGTAGGTGTTGTAGAAATATATATCCATATAATCTCCCCATGTAAAATAACCCGTTCCTTTTCCGTACAGTCCCTGGTTATCGTTGTCGACAAGTTCGGGGATCAAAAAATATTCCGAACTGTCGACCTGGAATGCATCGGAAAAATTAACCTCATCTTTTTTTTGCCCGGAGACAGCGGTGGAGAGCAGCACGGTAATTACCATTGCCATTGATAACTTTTTCATATGCCAGTTTTTGATTTTTAAAACCAAATGTAAAAAAGCCCGCCGGAACAAAAAGTTAAAGGTCGTTTCAGTATCCGCCTTTTTTCAGGTCATCCACCCGCATCTTCGCTTTGTTGAATACATTTCTTCCTTTGTCGATACCGCTCCGCATTTTTTTTTGCTCATCAGCAGGTAAATGAATGAAGGTTTGACATCCGGTACTGCAGGTCTCTTCATATTTTATTTTACAAGCAGCGCATTGAATGAATAAAAGATGACAGGCATCGTTCACACAATTCACATGTGTATCGGCGGGTTTACCGCATTGATGACAATTGGCAATGATCTCATCGGTAACTCTTTCACCCAAACGCTGGTCGAAAACAAAATTCTTTCCATGAAATTTTATATCCAGGCCTTTTTCTTTGGCCTGGTTCACATAATTGATGATGCCGCCTTCCAGATGAAAAACGTTTTTAAATCCTTTGTGCAGCATATAGGCCGAAGCTTTTTCGCAACGGATGCCGCCGGTACAATACATAATAATGTTCTTATCCTTATTCTCCTGCATCATAGCAGCGGCCATTGGTAATTGTTCCCGGAATGTATCGCTGGGCACTTCGATCGCTTTTTCAAAATGTCCCACTTCATATTCATAATGATTACGCATATCGATGACGATGGTCTCCGGATCGCCGGTCAGTTCATTGAACTGTTCCGCATTTACATATCTGCCTTTATTGGCCATATCGAATGCGGGATCATCAATTCCATCGGCAACGATCTTGTTCCGCACTTTTATATCGAGCACATAAAAACTTTTGCCGTCATCATCAACAGCAATATTCAGGCGAATTCCATTCAGCGGTTCATATGAATAGAGGCAGGAACGCAATGCTTCAAGACCATCTTTGGGCACACTTATTTGCGCATTGATCCCTTCATGGGCCAAATAAATTCTACCCAATACATTCAATTCTTTTAAATGTATGTAAAGGATATCGCGGAACTCTTTCGGCTCTTCAATTTTAAAATAACAATAAAAGGAAATAGTGATCCTTGGCGTAGGATCGTTCTGAATAATTTCTTTCAACTCCCGGCGGGAGATACGGTTGTGTAATTGTGCCATGTTTAAATTTTATCCCGCAGTTGCGGGACCCAATTGCAGGTTGGGCAAAATTTTAAAGCAACGCAAAATTAGTGAATAGATAATAACTAATAGTTATTAGTTATTATCTGCTCACGGCCAATCATCTCCTCTCCTTCCGATCGAACGGCCGAACCCGATGCGTATGCCATTGGTCCATTTTTTTCCATTGAGATATGACTGCACAAAATCTACACGAAGACGTTTGAAGATATTATCAATACCAACGAACCATTCATAATAATATTTATTGCTGTTGATATAAAATGCATTGACACCGCCGACAAGATAAATATTCAACCGACGGATGACCGGTATCTTATTTGTCAAAAATCCTTTCAGGTTATATTCCACATGTCCCTGCAGGTAAGATCGTTCTTTATTACTGAACTGGTAGATCGGCAATAACTGGAAACTATTCAGGTATTCGGTGGCCGAAGTGGAAATATTGCCGTTGAAATGAATATAATCGGGTACCTGCACATTATAACCCGTATCGATAAAGCCTCCCACAGTAAAACGATAACGGAATGTACCCGCCAATTTGAAATTGACATTATCCGATACACTTAATTTCCATTTGCTGAATTTAGAATCGCTTCCGAAAACGTTGGGAAGCCCTGCAATGTATTCAGCAGAAAAAACAGGAAGCTTTGAACCTACATTGATCTTTCTATCGGCCAGTTCGATATAGCGACTACCCGGCTGCCATGTTACTCCAACCAATAACATAAACACCTGGTGGCGCTTTATATTCCCGCTCATTATTTCGTAGGGATAATTAGGTGTGTATTGACGGTCGCTTTTATTTCTCCATGTATAATTGGTCCGGTTATCCAGCGGCATCCTGTCCTGGTATTGAAATCCTGTAACCAATGAAAAACCATCGCCTATTCCGCGACGATAACTTCCTCTTAGATACCAGGCCTCATATGTTTTTAAACGATTCTCTTCCTCCAGCAAAGAAGAGTTTGTATTACTTCTTTCACTGATCGGGCTATTAGGATTGAATTGAAAAACTCTTTTACCGCCCGAAAGCAGCAGTGATGAAAAATATTTTTTCCCAAACGCATACGAAGCTGTGAGGTGACTATTGAAATGTTTATTCGCAAAACCATAACGAAAAACGGGAGTTATTTGAATCCTTCGACGACTGATTGTACCGCTGTCAAGTCTTTTTGACCAGATGAAACCGCTGTTAATAACCAACCCTTCGGCTGGATTGAAATTGACCTGTTCGATCAATGGGAAAACACTTATATACGTTCTTTTCTTTGCATTGGAAAAACCCTGCCCGATCAATACTACATTCTGCACCGTGATCCTGTTCCTTCTTTTATCCAATGAATCAAGATAGCGGGGATCTTTTCTTACTTCCTGTAAACTATCTTTTTTTCGGTAATCATTTACTTCATCTTCCATCAATGCAATGGGCCGGTTCTTTTCCCAATACTCATCCGTTCTTTTATTGGCGCTGTCGGTATATTTCAGGATAACATTATTGAAGGTCTTTTTTGTAAAAGTTGGTTCTATGTCTGCATCGGTGTACACATTTACAAAACTCCCATAGCCATCAAAACCAAAGAATTTAACAGCAGGATAAATGGCCTGGCTGCTGAAGAACCAATTGTCTTTATCCACCTGCCGGTATAATTGTTCGATACGCAGTGTATCCAGCAATTCCATTTGCGATTCTTTGGTCAACTGCATTTTTACAGAGTGGATACGCCAGTCATCTTCGATAATATCGATATAACCGCTGAACAACGGCTCGTATTTTCTTTTGGGTGTGACTTTTATATGATTCACCAAAATACTATCCTCAAAAAAAGTTCCTTCCAGTTTATATTTATAATAATTCAATGCATTCTCGCTGATGGGTGAAATAAAACCTCTCGGGTTCAGGCCGCTGCCGATCTGGATATTATTATTATAAAAAGAAAAAAAGCGGGGAGCACTCAAACCAAACCCATCGCTGTTGCCGCTTACTTTGGAAGAGATCACTTCGATCTTTTCTTTATTGGGCCTGCTGACTTTATATTTTGAAATTGTTTCAGATAAATAAACGATTTTTTTCTTACTGCTATCGCCATCTTCAAAATCTACTTTTTGTCCTAATATTTTTTTAGGAAAATCTCTTAACCGGAACTGCCCCTTGGTGTACACCATACATTCAAATTCTTCCGGCTGATCCTTATAAAAACTTCTTTTTTTAATAGCATTGCGGATAACTTCATAAGCAGGATCCTCGCCGTTCTTTACGATCACTTCGCCCAGCATCATTTCCTGGACTTTCAAAACAAAGTTTATTTCATGATCGTCATTGTTGACGGTAACAGGAATTTCCTGCTTAGCATAGCCAACATGCTGGCAAACCAATACATATTTTCCGGGCTCCAGTTTCAATGAATATTTTCCATCGCTGTTGGCATTAACACCTTTGGTGCTGCCTTTTATAAAAACAGATGAATTGGAAAGTGCTTTACCGGATGTATCTGTTACCATTCCCTTTATCTTTTGGGAATGCGCCCATACCGAACAAAGCAAAATAGAAAGAAGAAGGATGTGTGATTTCATAAGTCAGCGGTAAGACAATATAACGAGACCAGCCCGGCGAAGTAACAGTTATTCCATTTGTTCGGAAAGTTTTAACATCATTTGTCCGATGCCCGGATATAACTGCCGCTCATGGCTGCAAAGCCTGCGACTAAACCGCCTACCAATCCAGTAACGAGTATTAATAGTATCGAATTGCCTCCGAGGGGAAGAATACCTGCGATTTTTTTAGATAAGACCCCATTATTCTTCATATCGATCCACCATGCCAGTGCTGCCCATAAAAGAAATAAGCCAAGAAAGCCCGACAAAAATGCTTTCCATCCTTTTTGATGAACCAGTATCGCTACTAATAATGAAGTAATGGCGATCCCCCACCAGGGAAAAAATAATCCGCTGATAAAGCCGAGTAATGCTGTGAGTATTGTTGCTGTTATGAATTTCATGTTTGTCTTTGTTATTTGTTTAACGGGAATTCGGAATTGGAGATTCGGAATCAGGTCCTTACTTTAAATATTTTTTACTGATGCATAGTTAATAAGTTGATTGGAATGATTCTTAGAACCCAATAGCGAATTCTGACCTGTAAAGCCTAATTCCTAATTCCTAATTACTAATCCCCAATTACTAATTCCCAATTACCCCTTGCCTGCAAACTTCATCACCCATTTCACCTCCTTACTCGTCTTATCCCCTTCATGCATGAACCAAAGTTTAAAATATTTTCCTTCTACCCAATTGTCGATCATATTATCATAATACTTGCTGCCTGGATTACCGCTTTGGCCACCGGGATACACACCGTAAGCTTCCGTTTCATTTGTTAGCTGAACGATCATTCTCCAACTCGGGCCATGACTATGGGTGATCGCATTAACAATATCACCATTACCTCCTACTTTCAATCCCGGTCTTCCAAATGGTTTCAATGCATCCTTTAATAAATGATATACAGTTGGATTTTTTGATCTGTACCATTCCAATCTCCCGTCTTTCTCGAGTTTAGCGAGTACGTCAGAAATTTTATTCAATGCATCTGTAACGTCATCAGCAAGTGTTTCAATTGCGGGCGTCGTTGTATTATCCAGAAATTTCATGTTCGTCGAATCTCTCAGTAATAATTCAACCGTGGTTTGATTTTCCGGGCTGGGAAGCTGCGGTTTGGCTTTTGCTTTTTCATCTTCCCATATTGTTGTCATTAATGAACCCCACCACGCATTATATACTGTTTGTCCTTTGGAAAGCGGGTCAGCCATAAGGTCCCAGCTTTTTATTATGGCTAAATATTTTTTTGCATCAGCATTCAGATCATTCTCCCGAACATATTTTAATAGAACAGGAACGGCATCCTGTGCCGTATTATTAAAATAATTATTCTGCAGTTTCATCATATCATCCGGCGTGATGCCGTTCATGGAAGCAAGCTTGTTATTGATAGTTACTCCTCTCGGCGTAATATAGCTTCCGGGAATAAAATAAGGATAAGTTGAATCAACCGGTCGTTGATTGGCGCTTTCCAAATATCCTCTTTCAGGATTTTTGCTATGCGGGTTTTCCGGTTGCGGAATAAATCCCTGCCACATATAACTACTGTCGTCACCGGGCATCACATATAATCCCTGCCTGTTCCAGCGGGCGGGAAATTTTCCTTGCTGCCAGATAGCAATATCTCCTGCTTTGGAAGCAAACACAAAATTTTGTCCCGGGCATTGAAATGAACTGATGGCGCTTGCATATTCATCATAATTTTTTGCCCTGTTCAATTTATAAAATGTCATGCCTTCATTACTCGGATCATGCGCTGTCCAGCGAATAGCAAGATCCCTTTTGATCGACAGATCATCGGAAAAACCTTCGTCATACAAGACCGGCCCGAAAATGGTGTACGCCACGGTATCGTTGATCGTTTTGCCGCCTTTTACTTTTATTGTTTCCGGGCGCAAGGTTGTTTTCTGCCATTGACCATTGAACCAGTATTCACTCTTTGACCTGTCTTTGAATTTTACCTGGTAATAATCTTTTACATCCCGTTGCGCATTGGTCACTCCCCATGCAATACTGTCATTAAAACCAATAATAACAAAAGGACTTCCGGGTAATGAAACGCCGTACGCATTCGAGGCAGGTGTTTGCAACTGCATTTCGTACCAGATAGAAGGCAATGATAATTCCAAATGCGGATCATTACAAAGTATCGGCGCCCCGCTGCTGGTCTTGCTTCCTGCTACTACCCAGTTATTGCTGCCATTACTTTTTTCAGATTCCGATACAGGCCTGCTGGCTACGGTTTCTTTATTATTAAAATATAATGAATCGGCAGTGACCGGTTGCAGGGGAACAATACCGGGTTTATCAAATACGGTTCCTTTAGGAATAATGGGTTCGAGTGAATCATGTACCTGCGGGTAAATTATTTTAAGATCTTCTTCAGAAAAAAAAGCTTTTGCATTGGTATTGGGCAGGTCGGCTTCTGTTTCACCCGAAAGCATTTTTGCCATCATCTTTAATAATAAAGCCGTGCGGATATTACTCCATTGTTCCGGTTTAAAGTTCAGTAGCTTGTATTCTACCGGCATTTTTGCTTCTGTCAGTGAATTGATATAAGCATTCACTCCATCTGTATATGCAGTGAATAATGCTTTTGATTGCGGATCTTTCTCAACTTCTTTCATGGCGTTTTCCGCAGCGAAACGCATTCCCATTCTTCGTTGTCTCCTGTCATAATCGATCGCTTTCTTTCCGGCGATCTCGCTGGCTCTTCCTTCCGCCGCTTTTGTTTGCAGGTCCATTTGAAACAACCGGAATTTTGCATGCAAATAACCTTGAATGAAATAAAGGTCCTCATCATTCTCGGCAAATACATGCGGCACGAGTCGTTCATCAAAATAAACCTCAGCTTTTCCTTTCAGGTTGGAAAATTTCAGATCGGCATCAAAAGCCTGGTTCTTTGGTTCGGCATTTTGCCAAAATCCATGTTGAGGACTGATGAATTTTCCCAATGGCATGGGTAATGGGCCAATAGGGCGATCAAAAACAAATATCAATCCTGCCGTAACTACAGCCGAAATAGCAAAAGGAACTATACGCATAGACAATGAATGTTGGGGAAAGATAAAAAAGAAGAGCCAAACCTTATGAAGATTATTTTCACCACAACATGGTATCGGTTTAAGGTTTAAGGTTTAAAGTTTAAAGTTTCTCGTTTCAAGTTGAGATTCCGTAAAGCAAAGTGTTCCTGCCTTATCACGAAACGTGAAACGAGAAACTTTAAACTTTAAACCAATAATACCAACTTCTTGGTATAGCAGAGACCTGTTAAACATTATACCTTTTCATACAAATTTTAGCCACCAAATTTTTGGGTATGAAAAAAACAGCCATCCTCCTCTTCCTCCTTTTTTCAGGAATAGTTTATAGTCACGCACAAATACCTGCCGCAACCAAAGAAGCATTTTTTAAAGACTGGAACTATTCGCCTGCCGGTGTTTTTGGTTTGAATAAACTGAATGATATTTCTGAAAGATATTATTACAAGATCGTAAAGACGGATGCACAAACCAGCAAGATATTTTCCTACAATGCTGCGGGTGTACAAACCAGTATGATCACCATTCGTTTTGTAAATGGTAAAATAACACAGATGGCCCGCACCGATCGCTGGGGTGATACGTATGAAGTAACAAAGTTTGCTGTAGCGGGTCCCGATCAATTCATCGTGACAAAAAAGAATTCCGGTAAAAACAGTTTTCTTCCCTGCAAAGCTGCAAAATATACCTACAAAAATGGTTTATTGGCAGAAGTACGTTACCTCGATTTTAATAATAAAGTTTTTCCCTACAGCGATGGCGTGGCGATCATAAAATATAAAAGATATACCGACAAGAACCGCTATTCACTGACGAATGAAGTGACTTATTTTAATGAAAAAGCCGAGCCGGTTGTTTCGCAAAGCAACGACTATCATAAAGTGATATATGAATATGACGAAAAAGGTAACCAGCTTTCCTATGCTTATTACGGAACCGGCAATGAGCCGGTAACGAACCGGCTGGGACGTTTCAAAAGTAAAAATGAATATGACAGCTATGACCGGCAAATAAAAAATACAAGTTATGGGATCGATGATGAGCCGGTAGTCAATTCATATGGCGTTGCCGGTTCTATTTCAGAATTTAAAAATGGTTTTACCAGTAAGACGATACGCTTTGATCAGCATTTCAAAACTGCCCGGGCTTCCGAAGCCGGCGATGGCATTGCCATTTTAAAATATGAATATGATGACCGCGGCAATGAAACAAAACGTTCCTATTTCGACGAGAACGATCAGCCTATCAATGGTCATTCAGGCTATCATTCCATTACATATACCTATGACCCGCTTGATATGCTGACCTCCGAATCGTATTATGACAAATACGGAAGCAGGATCAATAACAGGGATGCTATTCATAAATATATGTATGAAAGGGACGACAAAGGCCGCACGATACAGAAAGCCTATTATGATAACAGCAATAACCCCGTGAAAGATCCTTCTGATGAAGTATTCATGACAAAATATAAATATGATGAGCAGGGCCGGGAAGTTTCCGAATCATACTGGCAAAACAATACTACCAAAATGGCAAGATGGAATGGATACCATGAAGAGATCACCAAATACAATGATGACGGGCTGGAAACCGAATATGCTTTTTATGATGAGAATGGTAAATTATTTGTCAGCAGTTCCGGTTATTCGAGAGTAGTGGTATTATATGCTTCCAATGCAAGAATGACCGAAAGAAAATACCTGAACGGGAATGATGGTATAATGATGGCCAAAAGTTTTGTGAATGGTTTTTGTTCGGTCAAATTCACGTATGACAATGGAGGACGCATTAGTAATATCATGTATTTTGACGGTAATGGCATCCCGGTAAATGCCACTTCTTATCTTAATAATGAAGAACTCACTTTTCATAAAATTGAATTTGTGTACACCGGCAGCCGGATAGTCGAACAAAAACTTTATTTAAAAGACAGTGATACACCGGCCAGGATCATCGACTGCCTGAAGAATGATTATATCAATACAGGTGGTGTTTCGCAAGGCTATAAAAACAGGTGATATGGGAGTAGCTATTAGTCACTGGCTACTGGCTTTTAGCCAGGAAGACGATAATAAATCAATTTATAACCCAAATCTTTCCGCCTTGCCGTCTTACCGGCAATTTTTCAAGCTGATAAGTCAGAAAGAAAAAGAATAAGACGCTATTTAACCGCAAACCTGCCTGTCCGCACAGGTTCTTAGCATACCTTGCGTATGCTCTGCGCCTTTGCGGTTGAACACTATTTAAAACCGGCTTTGCTGGTTTTTTCTTTTTACTTAATTTCAATTTTGCACTAAACCCAAAAACAAACAAAAACATGGCAATAATTATTGTAATTGGAGTGATCCTGCTCATAGTAATATGGGTAGTTAGCCTGTACAATGGACTCGTTCGTTTACGAAACCGCCGGCAAAATGCATTTGCAGACATTGATGTACAACTCCGTCAGCGGCACGATCTCGTACCCCAGTTAGTAGATACTGTAAAAGGTTATGCAGGACATGAGAAAGAAGTACTGACCCGGATAACAGAAGCAAGAAGTGCAGCCATGGCTGCTACTACCATTGATGGAAAGATCGCAGCGGAGCAGCAACTTACTGCTGCACTGGCAGGATTAAAAGTGCAGGTAGAAGCTTACCCTGACCTGAAAGCCAATCAAAACTTTTTACAATTACAGGAAGAACTCAGCGATATCGAAAATAAACTGGCTGCAGCAAGACGTTTCTTCAACGGTGCTACAACAGAATACAACAATGCTGTGGAATCATTCCCCGGCAATTTGATCGCAAGGAATTTCGGATTTAAAAGAGAGATCATGTTTGACCTGGGCGCAGACACCCGGAAGAACATGGAAGAACCTCCGAAAATTCAATTTTAATAATTGATGCAATACACAGGTCTCCAGCAACAGATCGGCAGGAATAACCGCTACTCTTTATTGCTTTTAATAGCATTCCCGGTATTGCTACTGGGAATGTTCTATCTATTTTTCTTTTTTGCAGATAAACAGGATGGCGAAGCAACGAATTCTCATTTCCTGCAAGCCGCCCCTTTTGTTTTGATCGGGGTTGGTATCTGGTTCCTCGTGGCCTGGCTGGGACATGCTACGATGATACGACTGGCAACAGGCTCCAGGCCATTGGAAAGAATGGAAAACAAAAGAGTGTATAATCTCGTTGAGAATCTCTGCATACAACAAGGCATGACAATGCCGGCCGTATATGTTATCGAAGACGATTCGCTGAATGCATTTGCCAGTGGTATCAATTCAAAAACATTTTCGGTTTCTTTATCGAGAGGTATCATCAATAAACTGGATGATGATGAACTGGAAGGTGTAATAGCACACGAACTGACACATATCAGGAATAAAGACACACGTTTATTGATCGTCTCCATTATTTTCGTGGGCATTTTTTCTTTCCTTGCCGAAATGGCTTTGCGGAGTCTTCGTTTCGGTACCGGCGGAAAAAAGAAAGACGGAGGTTATATTATTCTTATTGCGATCGCTGTAACTGCGGTTTGTTATTTTATTTCTCTTTTTCTTCGTTTTGGCATTTCCCGTTCAAGAGAATACCTGGCGGATGCAGGCGCTGCGGAAATGACGAAGAAACCTTATGCATTGGCCAATGCATTGAGGAAAGTAGATGGCGACCCACTTATCGAAGCTGTAAAAAGAAGCGATGTGGCACAAATGTTCATCGAAAATCCGCAGTCAGAAAAGAAAAGTTTTTTTGCGGGTATGTTTGCTACGCATCCTCCGATCAAAAAGAGGATCGAATTATTGGAGCAGTTCGTTTAATGTTGAATTTTAAATGTTAAATGTTGAATATAATACAATTCAATATTTAGCATTTAACATCTAACCTTGATCATTTTTTCCCCCGATCATCGGTACAAAAGAAAAATGATCGAACACTTCTTCTTTCAATGCACCGTTCTCTAATTTGGTGAGTCGTATCATTTGCTGGATATCGCCGCTGCCCAATGGCAATACCATCATGCCTCCGGGTTTTAATTGCTCAATTAATTTTTTCGGGATCTCCGGCGCTGCCGCAGTGATCAGCACCCTGTCGAATGGGGCATAGGTTGGCAAACCTTCATAACCATCGCCATAAAATAATTTAATGGTTGGATATTTTTTAAGCAGATCGAATTTCTTATTGTTATCAAATAATTTCTTTTGCCGCTCGATCGTATATACCTGCATTCCCATTTCCGCCAGCACTACCGCCTGGTAAGCGCTGCCGGTACCGATCTCCAGCACTTTCATAAATGGTTTTACTTCCAGTAACTGGCTTTGATAAGCGACTGTATACGGTTGCGAAATAGTTTGCCCTTCGCCAATGGGAAAAGCCCTGTCTTCGTAAGCCTGTTCGTCAAAAGCAGAATCCAAAAAATAATGACGGGGCACTTCGAGGATAGCATCCAATACTCTTTCATCACTGATCCCTTTTGATTGAATGAGCTGTACTAATTTTTTTCGAAGGCCCTTGTGGCGGTAATTGTCTTCGGTGGGTCGCATAAAGTGGTTGCAAGATATTTAAAGAAGCGTTAGATTTGATCAAAAAGAAATGAAGTTTTTCTTTTCTGCTTTTATTTTCATCATCATTGCTTCCTGCGCAACAGGTAACAAAAAACCGCCGCCGGTTAATTTTAGTACGATGTTGTACATGGAAAATTTCGATTCGTCTCAAATAGATCATGATATTAAATTCCTGAAAGAGTTGAATTATGTAACGAATGTCAAATATGTTTCAAAAGAAGAGGCAAAGAAAAAATACATAACCGATGGCAATAACGACTGGACAAATGTCCTTGATCTAAATCCCCTGCCGGATTCATATGAAGTAGAGATCGATGGCGATAAGTTCTCCAAAAAAGATATCGAACCCTTCAGGTCAAAAGTGCAGGCAGTCATCAAAAACTGCATTGATGTGGCTATGCCAACCCTTATGATAAAAGACTAGTTTTCTAAAATGGGTCTTATTTGTATTTTCGCAAAGTAACATCATGCCTTAACATGAAACCGTTTTTTTCGGGACTTGCCTTCATTTTTTTCTTTGCGATATCCTTCTCAAAGTTGTACTCTCAAAATAATACCTCCTGGTATTTTGACAACGACCTTAACAAGTGTACAAAAGAAAAAGCCGTGTATGTTGGATCGGGCACAGCAAACGGAAATAAATTCAAATTCTCTTATTATAATATTGCTACAAACCTGGTCAAACTAAAAGGAGAATTTACAGACACTACATTGTTAATAAAAGATGGCCCTTTCATTTATTATGATACAGCAGGGAAAGAGGAATGGAAAGGTATTTTTATAAATAATAAGGAAGAAGGATATTGGGAAGCTTATAGTGCAGGATATTTAACAGACTCCATTTTATTTGAGAACGGCCTTGATGTAATAACCATAAAATTTATTTATCATAGAACCGGCAAACCTGCTTCGAGATTGTTGATCGAGTTACGAAAAAAGATCAGGGAATTCACCGGCTGGGACCCGGCAGGAAGATTAGAATCGGCTGCCAGTTGGGTCGACGGTGATGGAGAAAGAAAGAGCTATAACGAATTGGGCAAAATTTCAAAAATTGAAACTTATCAAAAGAACAAGATAGTCTCTACCCGGTATTTCAAAAATGATGGAACAGAATATACAAAACAGGAACTAGCCAGAATACTGGCACCATCACCAGTAATAAATCCAGCATCGAACATGCCTCCTTCCTACCCCGGCGGATGGGCTGGCTTTAATAGTTTCTTCAATAGAAATTTTAAAACGCCGCAAAGTTTTGGCAGGGATGGTTTTTCCGACCAGGTAACCGTCACTTTTTTTCTCGACAAATCAGGTTATGCTTATGATATCAGGATAACAGGTACTACCAACAGAGAAGTTGAAACCGAGATAAGGACTGTTTTCAGAAGAATGTCTCCATGGGTCATGAATGGACATAAAACATATGGGCCGATAAATTACACGCTTAATATTTCTCCCTTTTAATGATGAATTACTATCGCAGGATCGTTTTGGTATTCCTCTCTTCTTTTCTTTCTGCCAGGTAAATGGCAATAAGAATAACGATCAATACAACGTTGTATTCCATTCCGCCTGATGTTTTGCCGACCACGAACCAGCCATTGGCAGCATGAACAATGAAGATGCCTGTTAAAAGAATTATTATTTCTCCAATGCAAAAGAGTTTTACAAACCGGCGAAGCACCATCAACAAACCACCGATCAATTCAAAAATGGTAATGGCCCAGGCTAAATAAAATCCTGCGGGAAACCCTTTACTGTTCAAAAATTCTCCGAAACCCGGCAAGGAATAATCGACCAGTCTTATAGTAGCATGCGCCATAAATACCAAACCTATTAGTATCCTTAAAATGGCAATAGATAGTGAAGGTGATAAAAAAGTATTCATGCTTGATTGCTTTGTGCCGGTAGCAATATCCGCGAACCTATAATTTCATATCAGCAATGATCGCCTTTATCTTTTCATCCAACTGCTTATTGACATTCTCAAAGTCCGCAGCGCTGCTTAATTCCGTATTCACACTAAAATAAAATTTGATCTTGGGCTCCGTTCCACTCGGTCTTGCCGAAATGCTGCTCATATCTTCCGTTACAAATTGCAATACATTGGATTTAGGAAGATCCAGTTGCCATTCTTCGCCGGTCGCTAAATTCTTTTCTACCTGCAACTCATAATCCCGCAACATCACAACGGGAGAACCATTGATCGTCTTCGGTGGATCCTTGCGATAACCTTCCATCATCTCCGCTATCTGTTCCTGGCCATCCATTCCTTTTTTAGTTATAGAAATAAGATGCTCTTTATAAAAACCATATTGAACATAGAGGTCGATCATCTTTTCATACAAACTTCTCCCCTTTTCTTTCTCATAAGCCGCCATTTCGCATAAAAGCGCTACGGCGCTCACACCATCTTTATCTCTTATCTTATCGCCGATCATCAATCCAAAACTTTCTTCGCCGCCAATAACATAATTTTCTTTTCCTTCTTTCTGCCGTATCAGTTCAGCGATCCATTTGAACCCGGTCAGCACATGATAACAGGCTACCTGGTTCATCGCTGCGATCCGGCTGATCATCGGCGTAGTAACAATCGTCGTTATCACCATATCATTCGGCTTCGCAATGCCTTTGGCTTTTCTTGCTTCGATCAAATAATTAAAAGCCAAAACCGCAGTTTGGTTCCCGTTCATCAAAACCCATTTGCCATCATTATCTTTTACACCAATAGCTATCCGGTCAGCATCGGGATCGGTGCCGCAAAGAATATCAGCATCCAGTTTCTCCGCCAGTTTCATTCCCAGGCTCATCGCTTCGCTTTCTTCGGGGTTTGGATAAACAACCGTTGGAAAATTTCCATCAGGATTGCTTTGTTCATCGACGATATGAATATTCTTGAATCCAAATCTTTCCAATACCGGCGGCACCATTTTAATTCCCGTACCATGTATCGGCGTATAAACGATCTTCATGTCGCTGTGCTTTGCAATGATCTCCGGGTACACACTTAATCCCTTTACCATTTCGATATATTGTTCATCCAGCTCTTTTCCAATGCTCGTAATATTCGCTTCGCCCCCGCTCCACTTTACATCATCCACCGATGCGATCTTATCTACTTCTTTGATCACATTCTTATCATGCGGCGGCACCAGTTGCGATCCATCATTCCAATACGCTTTGTATCCATTGTATTCTTTTGGATTATGCGATGCCGTGCAAACAACACCACCCTGGCATTTCAATGTGCGGATCGCAAACGATAATTCAGGCGTTGGCCGCATATCTTCAAACAAAAAAACCCTGATCCCATTCGCTGCAAAAACATTGGCTGCTGTTTCTGCAAAGAAGCGGCTGTTATTACGGCTGTCATGAGCGATCGCCACTCTCACATCATCGCCAAAACATTGTTTCAAATAATTCGCATAACCCTGCGTAGCCATTCCAACCGTATATTTATTCATACGATTGGTACCAACACCCATAATTCCCCGCAAACCGCCGGTCCCGAATTCCAAATTCTTATAAAATGCATCATCAAGATCTTCGGGTTTTGCCTGTTGCAAAAATTTTACCTGCTCTTTTGTGGCTTCATCAAAATTTCCTTTCAGCCATGTATCAACCTTCGCTTGTATAATATCATTCATAGTAAAACTTTAAGTATTTCAGCTCTAAGATATTGAATTCCATCTTTTCAATCTGTTTCTGTCAAGGTAACGTAAATTTGTTCTTTATGAGGTCATCGCCTGTACTACTATCATCGTCCCTTGCGTCGCACACTTCAGGGTTCTGTTCGCTACTCAGCAATCGTGAATCGGCAATCGTGAATCGGCAATCGGCAATTGGCAATCGGCAACAGCGTATTCACGATTCACGATTCACGATTGACGTTCTTAAATCGTCCCGTTCGCTGTTGGGCATTATGACAATGTTCCTTTTATTTTTCAACAATGCATCGGCACAAAACGATTCTTTAAAAATTGCAAAGCCAGATAGTGTAATAACCGACAGCGCTGTCAATGCATTTTTATATTTACAAGTCCCGACAGGTTCCCGCACATCAAGGCTTATAGAATTCAAATATATTCCCGAATCTGAACGTTTTGCTTATACGCTTACACCCGAACAAAAGAAAAGACGTGCATGGATCGTCGGCACCGGTAATGTAATTGGTTACAGCACCGCTATGATCGGGCTTTATTCCGCCTGGTATAAAGATTACCCGCAAAGTAATTTCCATTCCTTCAACGATTGGCCCGAATGGAAACAGGTTGATAAAATCGGCCATTTATATTCTGCATATGTTGAAAGCCGCGGCAGCATGGAACTCTGGCGCTGGACAGGTATCGACAGAAAAAAAAGAATATGGATCGGCGGCATGAGCGGCGCTTTTTATCAAACAGTGATCGAAGTACTCGATGGTTTCAGTGAAGGTTGGGGATGGAGCTGGGCCGATTTCGGTGCCAACATTCTTGGAAGCGGAACATTAGTAGCGCAGGAACTGGCATGGAATGATCAGCGGATCAAATTAAAATTTTCCTTTCACCGCAAATCATACAATGATCCGCAATTGAACCAGCGAAGCGATGTTCTTTTTGGCAAAGGAAGCACTGAACGGTTTTTAAAAGATTATAATGGACAAACCTACTGGGCCAGCATCAACCTGAAACCATTTTTAAAAAATGACAAATTTCCCGCCTGGATCTCGGTAGCCATCGGTTATGGCGCTGAAGGAATGTTTGGCGGTACAGAAAATATTTCAAAAGACCCAGGCGGCACGGTTACTTTCAGCCGCCCGGATATAAAAAGATATCGCCAATGGTACCTGGCTCCCGATATTGACCTGAGCAAAATAAAAACAAAGAGCAAGGCCGTTAATTTCTTTTTGACATTCCTGAGTGCATTCAAATTTCCTATGCCATCGATCGAATTTTCTAATGGGAAATTTAAGGCGCATGCGATACATTTCAAATAGATGATAACTGAAAGATAATAGTTGGGTTTCTCAATTTTTATCTTTACTATAAAAAAAATTCCAAAAAAAACAAAAAACCCCCAAACAAAACACCAAAAAAAAAAAATAGCTACTCACATATCCCTGGAATTATCATCTGTCATCTATCAACTATCATCTAGTTTTTATCTTATAAAAGTAATCGTTCCCTTATACTTCTTCGTAATTCCATTTTTAAACTGAACCGTAATCAGGTAAGCATACACATCGGGTATGGCCGGATAACCTTTTAACCTTCCATCCCAGCCTGCATGAGGAATATTGGGTAAAACATTTTGGCGGCTGCACACTCTTTCGCCCCAGCGGTTGAATACCATAAAACTGCTGATCTTAGTTATCGATTCTCCGCCCAAAACATAGAAATAATCGTTGAGCTTATCATCATTCGGTGTAAAGGCAGAAGGAATGAATACTTCACCATTGGCCAGCACTTTTACAATGATCGTATCGGTAGCCAAACATCCGCCTTTGCTGATCGCTTTTACAATAACTCTTGTATAACGGATCGGGGTAAAACTGGTATTGATACAAGTATTGCAGGAGAAACTACCCTGATCGGCGAGCCATGTAATTGAAGAAGTTGGTTCGCCGGGAACAGCAGTAAGAGCAACCGAAGAACCGATCAGTACAGATACATCCCCCGGTGCAATAGCAACTGAGAATTTGCCTGACAAAAGCTCGTCAAGATTATTCGTATAAACCGTTTCATGGAATGTTGTAACGGGGAAATCCGTTGCCAGGTTAAAGGGTGTTGAATGGCTGTGATCGTCATTGACAACACCAAAAATGAAACTACCGGTATAGCTTGCAGGTAGTTCAAACTCAAAATCTTTGCAGCAATATTGCGTAATGACATCATTGGTATAATAAGTTCCGATCACCGAAGCCGGACCCGTTGTAGGATTCGAACTATAAAAAGTAATGGGGAGTCCGGCAGGTGTATCGAAATGCCCTTTGCTGCAAACGCTAAAACTTATTGTATTGGACTTATTAGCGGCGCAAACAAGTCCGTTCAGGTTCAGTGTATAATCAGGCAATTCTTTTATATCAACAAGATCGGGTAAAGAAGTATCCCGGCAGGCGCCGCGGATCGTAACGAGATAGATCGTTTTAATTCCTGCCGTGGTAAAAGCATGATCAAAAGATGCACTTGTTCCGAACAAGATACCATTGTCATAATACCATTCATATTGTATCGGATCAGGCATTGGTATCACTTCGGTAATATGACAACTAAAATGGATCGGTTCACCCACACGGGCTTTCTTCTTATTCCTTATAATAATAGCTTTAGTGCTGCAATAGACCCTTATCCAGTTCAACTGATCATTGCGGCACTTCACTTCATCCGGTGTTGGTTTAGCAAGCAGGTTGAATTTATACCAGCCCTGGCCGGGAAATACATAGGAATAATTGAACGATGAAGAAGCAAATGAATTATTGACCGACCATTCGTAACCGGTGGCCCCGGTGGAAGTATTGGTAAGATCGATCCTTCTGCCAATAGAATATTCAGGAAGGGTCAAAAATGTAAATTCTGATCCTGCCGGCGACGCACAATCATTCGTACAAACATCTGCAGTGATCCAACCCGGATGAAATGTTTCAATATAAAATCTCATCCTCTCTTTTTGACCGGCCGTAAAATCATGCTGACAGGATTGATTGCCATAATCCATATGATTTGTCTTGAGGTCATTTTGGTCGGTTGTAAAACCTGATTGCGTATCGGTATAACAACTATTCTCCGGATCGGTACACCCGCCTTTGATATAGATCGTTTCTTCGGGTGGCGTATCACAAACACCATCGCCGTCCAACAGGCAATCGTTATTCTCGCACCATCCTGAAAAAGTATGGTCAAGATCAAGTGCATGGCCCATTTCATGTACGATGATCGATTGCATGGCGCCGGCCTGCATTACTACTACACCCCCACCGCCATAGCCATTTGCACCCTGGTCGGCATAGCCGCAGCGATAAAAATCATTGATGATATCCACTTCAGCCGCCAGGTAAATATTAATATAGCGGCCAGGATCCCATTTCACCAATGATTCCAGCAACGGATGCCTGACATCGTTGATCGTTACCAGGTCAGCATATACCCTGTTGATGCCATTAGTATAATTGCCATCCGGATCTTTTTTAGCCAAACAGAACTGGATCTTTGCATCAACCCCCGAGCCCTGGTCATAAATGCCACGATTGGCAAACGCATCATTGAGCCGTTGCAATGCATCCAGCACTGCAGCATCGGCAACATTTTCAGGCCCGTTCTGGTGTATGATATGAAAAACAACAGGCAACGTATAAATATCTTCCTGCCGGCGGCTAATGTTTTTATTTTTTTTGAATGCTGCCCACTGTTCTTTTACTAATTTATCATTGGAGGAAATGATCCTGTCGCCATTCAACCAAAAAGGCGTTTGCGCAGAACTAACATGGAAGGAACATGTACAAAAGAAAAAAAGAAAAAAGGCTTTTGTGATAAGCTGTGGCTTCGTCATAAAGGCAGGGTTGGTAAACGTTAGACCCTGAAAACTTAAAAAGTTTAATCCCTTATTTTATTTTGAAGAAAAGATCATTGCAGGTAAGCTCCCATCACCTTTTCATTGCTCACCTCAACAATGATATGCTCCTGTAATGTAGTGGCGATCGAAAGCCCGATATAATCCGGCCGGATGGGGAAATTATTATGACTTCTTTCTACCAATACCAGTGTCTGAATTTTTTTGGGATGAAATTCCAGGAAAGGTTTCATGGCATACAATAATGTTTTACCGCTGTTGGCCACATCATCCACCACAATGATCACTTTTTCATTGAAATCAATATTCTTACTCAGCGAAATTTCCCCGGGCTGTCTTTTATCCAATGAAATACTTATCAATTCCGCAGGAAGGGAAGATATTTCTCTCAATATTTTTTGGATACATTTTGCTACGATCGTGCCGCTTTCATGGATACCGGCCAGTATGATCCCGTTTTCATCCGCATTATTTTCTATTATTTCAAGCGCCATGCGCCTCATCTTTTTTTCGGCTACCTGCTCGTTAAGGATATAGTTTTTTGTTGCTGTCATAAAATTGTTAGTCGCTTCCGTAACAAGCCGTAAATTAGCACTTGTAACGGACTGCTATGCAAATTGCCCAACAAATTTTATTCATCCTGATCAGTATTACAGCCATCTGGCTTTTTTCCAAAAAAGTAAAAGAGATCAGCCGTAATATCAGGCTGGGAAGAGATGAAGATCTCAGTGATAATAAACCTCAACGATGGAAAAATCTTTTGCTGCTGGCCTTCGGGCAGAAGAAGATGTTCCGCAATCCATTAGTAGCAGTGATGCATTTCTTTGTGTATGCCGGTTTTATCATCATTAACATTGAAGTACTGGAGATCGTATTGGATGGGATCGTTGGTAAACACCGTTTATTCGCCGGGCCGCTGGGCGCATTCTATATTTTTCTTATCAATGCATTTGAAATATTGGCCCTGTTGGTATTACTGGCCTGTGCGATATTCCTGGCCAGGAGAAATATCATCAAACTAAAACGTTTTATCAGTAAAGACCTTGATGGCTGGCCAAGAAGTGATGCTAATTATATTCTTATTACCGAGATCATCCTGATGTCGCTGTTCCTTACCCTCAATGCCAGCGATACATTATTGCAGGCAAGAGGTGTTGAACATTATGCTGCCAATCCAACCGGTAATTTTATTTTATCGCAATACCTGCAACCCTTATTGAACGGGATGAGCAACGATGGATTGGAAATAATTGAAAGAGGATGCTGGTGGTTACATATCGTTGGCATCTTTGCATTCCTCAATTACCTTCCTTATTCCAAACATTTACATATCATACTCGCATTTCCCAATGCATATTTTGCAAGACTGGAACCAATGGGTAAAATGGAGAATATGCCATCCATACAAAACGAAGTATTGTATGCGATGGAACCCGACAAAGCACCAACCGGTGAACAGGCTGCGGTTACGCAAAAATTCGGCGCCAAAGATATCATGGACCTTAGCTGGAAGAATTTAATGGATGCATATAGTTGTACCGAATGCGGAAGGTGTTCGGCGGCTTGCCCGGCCAACATGACCGGTAAATTATTATCGCCGAGAAAAATAATGATGGATACCCGTGACAGGATGGAAGAAGTAAGTAAGAATATCGATACGAACAAAGCATTCAAAGAAGACGGCAGATCATTATTGCATGACTATATCTCCGTCGAAGAATTGAGGGCCTGCACTACCTGTAATGCATGTGTGCAGGAATGCCCCGTCAGTATAAGTCCGTTGGATATTATTTTACAATTGCGCCGTCATTTGGTGATGGAAGAAAGTAATTCACCGCAGGAATGGACAGCTATGTTCAGTAATGTTGAAAATAATTTTGCACCGTGGAAATTCTCCCCGGATGAAAGAGATAAATGGGTGGAGGAAATGTAATTTATGACTATCTGGGGATACAATAAATAGTCTTAAAATAATTTGCACCTAAGAAGCCGCTAAACGAGATTACAATGTCCAGTTTCTCTATCTTATTTAATTCGCTATTATCGATCTCAAAAGCCACAATTTGTTCTTTAGCTGGCAAAGTGTAACCGTAAGTTATATTTGCAACTTCAAAATCCTTGCCTTTAAAACTAGTAGTCATTTTTGCAATCAACGCTTTATAACCTAATTCTTCTTCCTTAGTTGCCTCTCCTTTTAGATGAAAAACAAATCCATAATCCTTTATGACGGCAGCCCCAAGTCCAACATTTCTAATACGAACAACCCAATGTGCTTTTTCAGCACCAGTTGCATCCTTCGATGTAACTTTTACTGATTCATAAATAATACGAGGAGCAAATCCCAAAAGAAAATGTTGGCGGACTAATTTTAGCCCAATAAATGTTGTAAAAATAGTTGCTGCTGTCTTTATATCTAAAATTTTGTACTCAAGAAAAGAAAAATAAAATCGGGAGTCTTTGTTAGTAATGTTTTCCTGAAGAATTGCAAAAATTAAGCAGGCAAGAGAAAGATAAGTAAAACAATTAAGCGTAACTAATACTCCGCTCAAATGCCCAGCAGATCGTTGGGGCCCTGGATAGATTTGACTTTTTGAACTCATTTAACACCTCCGTGATAGCAGCCTACTGAACATTGAGAACTTCCGCAATTAATTATTGTATGCGAAATCTTTTTCCGGTATATGAACAATCCTGCCAACAACCATCATTTCTTCAGAATCACCAAATTTGATAAGAGCATCACCAGATAATAATTCTGAAAGACTCTTTTCACTGTGGAAATGTTCAAACTGTTCTCCAGGCTCTAAAATAATTTTTGCCATTGTTTTACAAATTAATTTTTCAATATCTTACCTAAATGTAAAATATATTTTTCTCCTATTACTTAAAATTATATGAGAATTTCACACTTTCCTTTTCAAACGCTCGACTGGTCGACCGTTCCCAAAGACGAACATGGCGGCGAAACCGGCATTGCTTACCGGCAGGTAAAGATGATGAATGATATTCGTGTTCGTATTGTTGAGTATGGCCGCGGCTATAAAGCCGATCATTGGTGCAAAAAAGGCCATATCATCCATTGCCTTGAAGGCGAAATGGATACCGAACTGGAAGATGGCCGCATCTTCAAACTAAGCAAAGGCATGACCTATTTTGTCGGTGATGATTGCGAAGCCCATCGCAGTTCCACGCAAAATGGTTGTAAGCTTTTTGTTGTTGATTAAGTAAAAATTAAAAAGTCAAAAAACGACTCTTGATAATCGAAGTCTCTTTTGACTTTTGAATTTTTACTTTTTACTTATCCTACATCGGTTCATCAGCAGTGGGTCCATACATTCCCGGTACAGGAATATCCAGCAAACGCAAATAAACTGACAATTGTCCCCTGTGATGGATCATGTGGCTGAAGGCCCATCCTCTTACAGCAGCGATCTTTGGCATATTGAAATATACCTGTCCTCCTTGTTTAACGGTCCACATTTTCATAAAATCCCCGTCATTCATTGCTTCAAGATCTGCAATGGCCTTATCCAGTTTTTCCTGGTATAAATTCGTTAACTCTTCTGTCGTTTCCGCAGGCATAGGTTTATAATGCTCCGCAAAATCGAATTCATCAATATGAATGATATCGGATATCCAATGAGGGATATCGGCTACATGTGCAGCCAGTTTTCCCAATGTCATTGACTTTTCATGAGGCTTCCAGTCTTTTTTTTCCATTGGAACCCTGTCCAGCATTTTTTTGGTGGAAGCAGATTCGAACTTTAGTTCTGCGATCAGTGCATCTTTAAGTGCCATGTTGTTTTTTGTTTAAAAGTATTAAATAAGTTTAGATAAAAACTAAAAGTGAATAGATAAAAGTTTTTCCGGATCGGGAATACTTCGTGGATTTTCGAACAACTTACCTTTTAGTTTATATCTTTTATCTAATAAGAGTCCAGCTTCATAAACACATCTTTCACCAGTTCATAATGATTATCCGATACAAAATGATTGGAGCCCGGAATGATCGTAAGATTTACCTGCTTCGCATTTACCAGCATTTTTTTTGCGAACGTTGCATTGCTTACCGGGACCAAGCCATCTCTATCACCATGCAAAATCCGGACAGGACAAGTAATTTCATCTAAATGATCATCGAGATCCTTCAATTCTTTTTTTAAATACCAAAGTTCCTGGTTGGCTTGTTTCCAGGCGCCGGGCAACAAATAATTCAATGGCGTTTTATAAAATACGGGTCTCCATTTTTCCGGTTTCTCTGCCGCAGGATCCAGTGCCGCTGCGATCAATACAAGCCCCGAGAACATACCGGGATTATCAACAGCCAGCTTTACGATCATCGGTCCGCCATATGAACGACCCGCTGCATACATAGGTTTTCCGTTCTGTATCTTTTTCAATAACACAGTTATGATATCCGATTGCTGCTGCAGGTTTCTTACATGCCCGAATTCACTGTAACCAAAACCCGGCCTGTCAACCGATATCATCCGGTATTTCTTCAGCATATCTTTATCATACATGTATTCTTTGAACTTCATCCATCCGCCGGGACTACCATGAACTAAGAATAATGTAGGCAATGTATCATCGCCCGTTTTTGCATAATGAAGTTTGAAACCATTTGCATCGATCGTTTCTGTAAAAAGTACAACGCCCTTTTCTGCAAATTTCTTTTTTGCTTTGCTGTCGCTTATACGAAACTTCGAGTTTGTTTGTGCATATATCAGCCATCCAATAAGGACAAAAAGGAAAAACCAGCCGCTTCTTTTTAACCACTTCATATTTAATTCCCCCCGATCGGTTTATAGATCATATTATATAATTGCCATAATGCAGCGAGGATAAAAACTACCCCCATAAAAGTATTCAGTTGTTTATTACTGGCTTTCATTTTTGCAATGGCCCATTTACCACCATAGATATATACCGCCAATCCTGCCAGTGAGCCGACGGCTGCACCACCGGTAAACAAATTAAAATCAAGAAAAGTTGTTTGTAATACTTTTCCCTGGATGAGTTGCGTACTCCAGATGAACCAGAATGGTATTTGAACAGGATTGATAGCAGAGATACTTACACCCAATATAAACCGGTCGAGTTTATTATTCAGCAATAATCCTTTTTTTTCTCCTGTTTGTTTTCTTGCCATTACCAGGCTTAAAATACCCAATGCCAAAAAAACGACAACGGTCAACCATCCCATGATCTTAAAAACAAGACTATGCTCTACGATCCAGTCCATCGCTGTCAATGCAAGACGCAGATAGATGATCTCTATCAAAACAATACCGATCGCATATTTCCACGCATTCTTATATCCTTCCTGCACGGCAAGCTGTGTTGCAGTAAGATTCATATTACCAAAAGGCAACTGGCCGAGAAAACTTATTAATAAAGCGGAGAAGAATACTTGCATCATCAGGGTTAAATATACGTAGGTAAGATGATAGTTGATAGATGATAATGAGGGTCGCTTCTGAACTATCAGTTGTCATCTATCAACTGTCATCTATCAGTTAAGGTATCGTCTTATCCACCGCACTCATCCTCTTAAAATTCTTTTTTGCTTTTCGCATAAAGCGATAGCCTTTCCAAAAACTCCAGTACGGAACACCTTTTTTATGATTGATCTTACCGATGCGGTACAAATGCCGCCAGTGTCTTACTATTTCTTTTAAAGCGCTTCCATAACTCATGTTCCGGTCGAAGACATGCGTAATAGCGGCGCCGGCCCCGTTGTATTCAAGAATAAAAATATTTTTTCCATTCTTCAGGTCTTCCAGCGACGTGCATTTAATATCATAACGTCCAAAATAAAATTGCCCGGCTTCATTACTGATGCTATCGAATACATCACAGAGTTGCTGGTCGATCTCATGATTGAGGTTAACGAATTTTGCTCCTGTATTATGATTGCCTGCCCTGTTCAGCAAATATTTTTCACCGGCAGCGATCACCTTTTTCCAATGGGCCTCATGCTTTTTTTTCAGTTGCGCTGCTTTATGTTTTGCGACGGAATGTTCAGCTACTAATACATCGAGTGTTTTATTACCATCACCTATCACATGCAAATAATCTTTTACGATAAGCCCTGTGATCACACCTTTTGTTTCGCCGGGATAACGGATATGGAACACACTGAATTCCGATAATTCTTCATTGATGAATTTCTGCAGAATATAATTTTCTCCTACTTTACTATGATAGACGTTCAGTTCGTCTTCATTTTTTATGATCCGGAACAATACACCTGCCATTCCCGAATCTGGTTTTACCACGACAGGAAAATTCAAACCGGCCTGCAGCATTTCTTTTTTTACTTTTTCTATTCCGTCGGCCGGCTCGATCAATAATGTAGTTGGGTAAGACCATTTGGGTAACTGATCATACATTTCTTTTTTGCTTCCGCCTTCAAAGCCTGCAAATATCAAACCTGGATTGACCGGGGTAAAATACCAGAAATGTCTTGCTTTGATCCCATACCATAACCAAAAAATATCGATGGGCAGGTAAATGATATCATAGGACCAACGTTCCCAGTTGAATATTTTTTGAAAGAATGTTCTCATTGATCCTTTGCGATTTCTGTCTTTTCCAATTGCTCTGTCTTTTTCTCAATTTCTTCTTTTATTACTTCCGGGTTGGTGAGTTGTTCCACCGGGTCTTTTTTCTTCAGCATCTTTATTATTTGTAAAATAGCAGTCGCCAGGAATATTCCACCGATCACCCAGCTAACGATATGCTGGTTACTGCTGATAGTATCTGCGATCAGCACGCCGCCAAAAATAAATATACAATTACCGATAAATGTGCCGACGCCAATGCCAATTATATATGTATTGTAATGATCCTTGCGGGGCAACAATACTTTTTTAGTAAACAAGACCGTACTCCAGCCCAGCCAGAAAGGAATTTGCCCCGGACTTACCGCACACATCATTGCTCCTAAAATGAATTTGGGCAGTGTGCTGCTCAACACCCCGTTCTTATGTACGCCGGGATGCAATGCTGCATAAAAACTGGAAACAGCCAATGCAAGTACGATGGCCAGCGTTACATACTCCAATATTTTAAAAAGTGTTTTCTGCCTCCTGATCCAATCCAGTGCGACCAAAGAAAAACGGACATAGACCATTTCCACCGTTAATGAACCCAATGAAAATAACATAGCGCTGGTAACGCCTTCGGAAATGGAGATCTGCATTGCGGCAATATTCATTGTTGCCAACGGAAGGGAACCGAGAAAACTAATGAGTAATCCAACACCGAAAATTTTCAACAAAGGCCGCATGCGACGAAATTACGAAACTAACAAGATACAAAGGCACAAGAAACAAGGTACAAGGCACAAGAGAATCCGATAAATGAAAAGACATTCCAGCCTTAGCACGACTTGTACCTTGTTCCTTGTGCCTTGTACCTTATCTTAATCATATTTTTCCAATAGCCTGAAATGCTTATTGGCATTGCGCAGATAGCTATACCCTCTTTTGAAGGTCCAGTAAGGTGTGCCATTCTTATGATTATAGCGGCTGATCCGGAACAACATTTTCCAATGATGTAAAATAACACCATAGGCTTTCCAGATACTCATATTACAATCGTAAATATGATTGGGTTCGGCGCCGCAACCATTGAATTCAAGTATCAGGAAATTTTTTCCCTGTTTCAGGTCTTCGATCGAAGTGGTCTTGATATCATAACGGCCATAAAAGAATTTATCGGTATAATGACTGAGTTCATCAAATACTTTCAGCAAATTCTCATCGATCTCTTTATACAAATTGGTGAAATGCGCCCCGCGGTTATGATTACCGGCATACGATAAATAAAATATCTCGCCTTCCGGTATCACCCTGTCAAACCGGTGCCCGTGCCGGTGTTCCATTTCTTCTATCCTGTGTTTTGCACGGGGATGTTTTTGGATCAATTCTTTCAATGTGGAAATGCCATCACCTTTTACCTGCAATAATTCTTTATCGATAAAACCGCTGACAACTCCTGTTTGCTGCGTAGGATGCCGGTAATAAAACACACTTACTTCCACCGGCATTTCCACCAGGTCCTGCACGATATATTCAACGGGTACTCTTTCGTGGTATTTTTTTAATTGTTCTTCGTTATCGATCTTGCGGAAAAGTATTCCTTTCATGCCTACATCGGGTTTAACAATAAAAGGGAATGTAAAACCGGCTTCATCGATCTTCTTTTTTACTTCTTCATACGACCAGTCATGCATCACGAATTTGGTACGGGGAACCAAGTGCGGCGGCAACTGGTCATACATTTCTTTTTTGCCTTCGCCATGAAAACCGCCGAATGTGATGGTTGGATTGGAAGAACTGAAATACCAGATCGACCAGCTCCGGATACAATACCATGCCCATACAGGGAACAGCGGGGAATAGAGTAAATAAAAATTCCAGAGCTCCCAGTTCGTTAACCGTTGAAAAAATTTCTTGATCCTCATCAGTGTGACAAAAATAAAGCACGGAGTAATAAGATTAATAAAAGATTTCGCGGATCACAGGTCATTGGATTAATTACAGAGCCACTGAAGCCTTTCCACTACTTATTAAATAAATCTGCGGAATCATAATAAATCCGTTAATCTGTGATAGTTTTGAAAAAAATTTTAACGAATGCATGTACCTACTGTTGCGGAATTAGTTGCCGATGGTAAAAACCCCGAAGTATTATTTTGGGTGGGTTGTGCCGGCAGTTTTGATCAGCGGGCACAAAAAATAACCAAAGCATTTGCAACGATCTTAAATAAAGTCGGAATCAACTATGCCATTTTGGGTAAAGAAGAAATGTGCACTGGTGACCCGGTCAGAAGAGCAGGCAATGAATTCATGTTCCAGATGATGGCCTACCAGAATATCCAGACATTGAATAATTATGGTATCAAAAAAATAGTAACGGCCTGCCCGCATTGTTTTAATATTATTAAAAATGAATATGCCGAATTGGGCGGCAATTATGAGGTCATCCATCACACTACTTTTTTACAGCAACTGATCGATGAAGGAAAAATAAAATTGAAAGAAGGCGGAGTTTTCAAAGGAAAAAAGATCACTTACCATGATAGTTGCTACCTGGGCCGTGCCAATGATATTTATGAAGCGCCGAGAAAAGTATTGGAAGCATTGGATGCCGAACTGGTGGAAATGAAACGTTGCCGCAGCAATGGTCTTTGTTGTGGTGCCGGTGGCGCTCAAATGTTCAAAGAAGAAGAAAAAGGAACAATAAGGGTGAATGCCGAACGCAGCAATGAAGCGATCGCCACCGGCAGTACTATCATTGCGTCAGCCTGTCCTTTTTGTAATACTATGCTGACCGATGGCGTAAAGCTGGCGGAGAAAGAAGAATCGGTTAAAGTGTTGGATATAGCCGAGCTTATTGCGCAGTCTATTTAAGATAAAAACTAAAAGTTAGAGAATAGATAAAAACTAATAACTAAAAGTTGGGGTCGTTTACATGCAAACGACCCCAACTTTTAGTTATTATCTGTTAGTTTTACCTATTATCTACCTTTGCCGCATGGCTTTCGAATACAAACATCTTCTCGACAATAATTTTCATCCCGGTTCAAGAGTATGGGTTTATCAATCCAGCCGCTTATTTTCTTTGAATGAAGCATTGGAAATTGAAGAAATGCTGGCTGAATTTGCCCGGCAATGGAAAAGTCATGGCACGCCGGTAAAAGGAGCTGCTTATTTATTCTTTGGCCAGTTCATTATTTTACTGGCAGATGAAACAGCCACCGGCGTTAGCGGATGCAGTACCGATAGTTCGGTACGACTGGTAAAAGATATCGAACAAAAGTTTGGTGTGAATATGTTTGACAGAACGATGCTGGCATTTATAATAAAAGACAAGTCCGATAACTATCGGGCACAATTACTTCCTCTCTCTCAATTGCAATATGCAGTTGATAATGGATTCATCGATGCCGATACATTATACTTCAATAACCTGGTGCAAACAAAAGATGAATTAGAAAGTAAATGGATCGTGCCGGTAAAAGAAAGCTGGGTTAATAACAGGATAAAGATGAAGATGGGTTAAATAACCCGTGCACTATACTCCGCATCATCTTTTTTATTTAGATTTAGTTTTGCCCTTACAGATCAATAAAGCATTTTCATCCACCTTCTACTGCCGACATATTACTTCTTCGGAGCAGTTGATTTCACCATCAAATAAACGTTTTTTCATCAACTGAAATAAGGTTGAGATAATTATTTTCGGGTTAGTCCCGTCGGGACATCAGGTCGGTAGCAAAAAAAAGGCAGTATCTCAATTTGCTCCGTAGGAGCAAAACAGAAAAGGAACATGTCAAATACATATACCCAAATTCACATCCATTGCATATTTGCAGTCAAATATCGCCGGGCATTGATAACAAAAGACTGGAAAGAAAGACTACACCAGTATATCACAGGCATTGTGCAAAACCATCATCACAAAATGATCGCTATTAATTCTATGCCCGATCACCTGCACCTGCTTTTTGGCATGCGCCCTGCTCAATCTCTATCAGATTTAATGAGAATAGTGAAAGGAGATTCATCAGAATGGATCAATAGCCAAAAATTCACGAGAGATTCTTTCCGTTGGCAGGAAGGTTATGGAGCATTTAGCTATGAAAAGAAAAAAATAAGTATTGTAGCCAGCTATATAGAAAGCCAGGAATTACACCATCAGAAAAAAACATTCCTGGAAGAATACCGGGAATTTCTTGACAATTTTGATATCGAATACGATGAGAAATATTTATTTAAAGAGCTTGAATGATTGTGTTTTGCCCCTACGGGGCAAATGTCTGCTATTCATATAAAATTTCTACCGACGTTATGTCCCTACGGGACAATCAATAGCAATCTCTCTTTTTACTACGGATCAATACTGATATATCCGTGTTCATCCGCCCAATCCGCGTCATCTGCGTTCTATTTCTTAAGCGGCGCAGCCGCCTTCTTCTTCGCCGTCTTTGTTAAATTATAACCCACACTCAGCCGGAAATTCCTTGTCTGGGCCGTACTGAAATTTTGTAATATAAAATTGGGACCGTAGGTAAAATTCTTTGTCTCCTGCAGGAAAGGATCGATGATATTAAGCGTAACAGTTAGTTTTTTATCCAGGAATTTTCTTTGTATGCCCATATTCATACTCCAGTTCCACCGGGCATAGCCCTGCGGGTTGGCAAAGCGGTTGAATGTAAAACTGCCCGTAAAATTCAATACATCTTTCGGCGTGAACGTTGAATTCAGGTTGGAAGTAAAGGAGCCGCCATTACGATAACGGTTCACCGATTTATCGAAATCGCTGTACACATTATACGTATAACTGGCGCTGAGATTTACTTTCAATTTTTTATTGACCGTCAATCCACCCCATGAACTTACTTCATACTCTTTGCGGCCGCTGATATTCTCCCAGGTGATCTGTGTTTTCTCGCCGGGGATCAAAGTACGTACCTGGCTGAAAATATCTTCAACAATATTATAACCCAAACCAAGATTGATATAATACTGTTGCTTTGTTCTTCCCAATACAAGATCGAGATTATGCGCTGTCGATGCCATTAATTTTTCATTACCAAAACGAACATTGTAGGGGTCGCCAAAATCGATCGTTGGATTCAATTCATTGATGCCGGGGCGGCGAATACTGCGGCGATAAGCCAATGTAAGATTCAATTTGTCTTTCCAGCTGCGGTTGATATTGGCAAAGGGCAACCATGTCCAGTAATTATTCTTTGCCACCCGGTTATCTTTATATAATTCGAAAGAAACGGCTGTGTTCTCGACAGATAAACCGGCGGTCACACTAAAATTCTCTTTTAATACTTGTCGTACCGATCCGCGAAAATTAGTAATGCCCAGGTGAAAACGGAAATGATTACTCAGCGGATCCGATTTCAGAAAAACTTCTTCCGGCTTTTTCAGGTAACTCGCATCCACTTCGATATGGCTATTGCTGCGGTTATAAAATGTTCCGAATGAAAGAAAGGTCTTCTTATTTGCCAATGGCTTATCATAATTGATCCTGATATTATAACCATTGCTTTTATTATCCGTTAATTGCTTTTGAGTAGAATCAACCCCGTTAAAAGAATGATCGGGATTAAAATACTGCTGATAAAAATTCCGGAGCGTATTACTAAATGAAAGATTAGTGCCGGTAATGATCTTCAATGATTCTCCGGCGATCTTTCCTTTTCTTGTATAAGAGAAATTAAGATTGGGACTATACGTATCACCATAACTGGCAATAGCCCTTTCACTCAACCGGTATATAGCGCCAAAGCGATTGATATTCGTGTATTCCGTGTTAGTGTGGTTCCAGTAATCATTCTGGTTGTATTGAAGAACGAAGTTCAATGATTGTCTTTTATCGATATCATAATCCATATTCAAACGGAAATTCGGCCGTACATTCTCATTGTTATACCGGCTTTTTGTATTGAAAAAATTATTGGAATCAACATAAATATTATTACGCATCGAATAACCGCTTCCATTTATATAATTGACGCCGGCGCCTGCATTGATACTTAAAGAAAATCCCTGTTTCCTGTAACTGAAATTACCGCTGATGCCGGCATCGCCTCTTGTTCCCGCCGATACATTTATCCTCCCGCTCCTGCCTGCTTTACCTTTCTTAGTTACGATATTGATCACACCGCCCTGTTCATTCGCATATTGCGGGGGCGGATTCGTCATCACCTCTATTTTTTCGATAGAACTTCCGGGTAATGATTCCAGCAGGTCCTGTAATTGCTGAAGATTCAATTCAACAGGTTTATCGTCAATTAATATCTTCGGTTCTTTTCCGCGAACGGTTATTTTTCCATTGGGATCTTTGGATACCAGGGGAACATTGTTCAGCAATTCACTTGCATTACTGCCTGCCGCCAGCGCCGATTCGCCGGCATTGAAAGTGATATTACCGTCTTTGGATTGTATCAATGGCTTTTCTGCATACACGATCACCTCATCGAGATTCTCGCTGTTTTTTGGTTTTAATGTGATGTCGGTCAAATTAAAATCATAGCGCTCCGTTCTGAAATTGATACTGTCAAGCGTCAATACCTGCATGCCCACGTAACTGATGCGGAGTTTATAATAACCAAAAGCAATATTGCTGAAAGTAAAATCGCCATCCTTACCCGTCCGCTTCGATTCCTTATTCAATGTATCTTTAAAAGGGATCAATTCAACGGTCGCATCCTGCAGTGCTTTTTTCTTATCATCCATTACATTACCGGTTAGAATGCCGGGATTGCCCTGCGAAAAGGCCAGGCTGCAAAACAATAAAAAAGATATGAAGAGGAATAGTTTTCTCAAATCGTGAATTAGACGCCAAAATTACTTCATCCCTGCTGGCCATAAAACTTTATTCGTAATTTCATTAGCAGCCGCAAAAACTTGCAGCAGATCTTTCAAGCCACCTGTCATAATAGTAACCACTTACCAATGAAATTTACAAATATTAAAAAGGCGTTTGTATTACTGAGTTTTGTAACCCTGGTCACTGCTTTTGTTTTATACAGGGCCGGTGTTTTCGATAAATATATCAACCCCGCCGATGCATCCATCCAATCAAGTCCCAATGGCGGCACTATGAATAATAACAGTACAGATACCTTATCGCCTCAAAAAAAAGACAGTGCATACGCTGAAAGATTAAAAAGTATCCGTGAAGGAAAACCGGTAAAAAAGAATACGACTAAAGAAACACCAATAATGTGGAGCGGTTCAAAATCCGCTCATATTATCACACCCATTGATTTTAAACCGTTCTTTCCCGACAGTACGAAGCGTTTAGATTCATCCCAGATCAAAAAAGATACAGCCAAAATAAAGGTAACCGAAACCAGAACCGTTATAATGGGCAGTTCCAAATCAGGCGCTATTTTCAAACCGGCGGATAATGAATTACTCAGAATAATAAAACTGTACCAGGGTGATTCAGCCGGCCTGCGAAGAGCATTGGAAAGATATTCCGGAAGAAAAAACTAAATATGAACCTGCTCAATTTACTACTCGCAACAGGAGCCAGTCTTCTTTTTCTTGCGATCGTTTTTATTCCAATGGAGAAGATCTTTCCTGCAAAGAAGGGTCAAAAAATATTTCGTAAGAACTGGTTCCTCGATCTATGTTTTTTACTGGGACAATATTTTCTCTGGAGCGGCCTGGTGCTATGGGTGCTTGTACAATTCAATGGATGGCTGGGTGGCATCATCCCGCAAAATTTTCGGAATACGATAGGCGGTCAACCTGTTTGGTTACAAGCTATCGAAGTATTGTTCTTCAGCGATCTTCTTATTTATTGGGGACATCGCCTGCAACATAAAGTGGATTTCTTATGGCGTTTTCATAAAGTACATCATACGGTCGAACAAATGGATTGGCTGGCCGCTCACCGTGAACATCCTCTCGATTCAATATATACCATCGGCATCATCAACCTTCCGGCTTTTATTATGGGTTTTGAATTGCAGGCACTGGCTGCACTGGTTGCTTTCCGTGGCATTTGGGCGATCTATATTCATTCTAATGTGCGGCTGCCATTAGGCCCTTTAAAGATGCTGATCGGTTCGCCCGAACTTCATCACTGGCATCATGATATAGAAAGGGACAGGGGAAATTATGCAAACCTTTCCCCGCTGATGGATAAGATTTTTGGTACCTATACCTGTCCGCCGCATGAGCCTGAAAAATTTGGGATCAAAGAAGAGTTTCCAAACAACTATGTGCAACAGATGATAACACCGCTTTTACCCGGCCGTTCTCTTAAAGAAAACAATAAGGAAGAGAAAGAAAAAATCTAAGACATTCTGATTTCCAGCCAATGTTTTCTTGCCCTGTAAAGGCAAAACTCACGTCTCAATATTGTGCAATGACTCGTTTATGTGTTGCCCCTGCGGGGCAAATTGTTTTTTGTTTGATGTTTTCTACCGACCTGTAGTCCCTGCGGGACAAATGACTGAGACACTACCGTAGGCGTTTCTTTGTACAGGGTAGACGTTTCTTTGTACAGGGTATCCGTTTCTTTGTACAGGGTACCCGTTTCTTTGTACAGAGTACCCGTTTCTTTGTACAGGGTATCCGTTTCTTTGTACAGGGTAGACGTTTCTTTGTACAGGGTAGACGTTTCTTTGTACAGGGTACCCGTTTCTTCATACAGGGTACCCGTTTCTTTATACATGGTACCCGTTTCTTTGTACAGGGTACCCGTTTCTTTATACAGGGTACCCGTTTCTTTATATAGGGTACCCGTTTCTTTATACAGGGTACCCGTTTCTTTATAACGGGTACCTGTTTCTCTTGAACAAGGCTTAAGAATACTGGATATCGCCTTTTAGTGTAATAATTAAGCTGCCCTTATTCCTGGGTAGTGTATCAGTTTGAAAAATCGCCGGGAAGGCGGGAAGATTGATCTACAAGTTGTTTTTATCGTCTTCCCGTCTTCCCGTCTTCCCGTCTTTCCGTCTTTCCGGCAAAAAGGGATACCCTACTTATTCCTGACATACTGTCTGTAAACCCGGCTTCTTTGCTTATATTTGTCCTCCTAAATTTGATAGAATGCTTGACTATGTGTCAGATAAAGTGCCGGATGAAACTCGCCAGGGAGAAGCCTTTTCTCCTTTTACCAGCGATCCGAATCAATACAAAAAAAGATTCTATATAGAGAGCTATGGCTGCCAGATGAACTTTGCCGATAGCGAGATCGTCGCTTCTATATTGAACAAGGAAGGCTTTGGCGCTACCCGCAATGTGGAAGAAGCCGATCTTATTTTCATCAATACCTGTTCGATCAGGGAAAAAGCAGAGCAAACGGTTCGCAAAAGATTGACCGAATTCCGTAAGCTAAAAAAACAAAAGCAAGGAATGCTGGTTGGAGTGCTGGGTTGTATGGCGGAAAGACTCAAAGCAAAATTCCTGGAAGAAGAAAAACTGGTTGATATCGTTGTTGGACCCGATGCCTATCGCTCATTACCGGAATTGGTAACGGAAGCCGAAGGAGGTCAAAAAGCAGTGAATGTTTTATTAAGCCGTGAAGAAACTTATGCTGACATATCTCCGGTAAGATTAGACAGTAACGGTGTTTCTGCATTTGTAAGTATCATGAGAGGATGCAACAATATGTGTTCATTCTGCGTGGTGCCTTTTACAAGAGGAAGAGAAAGAAGCCGCGATGCTGCCAGCATCATCAATGAATGCAAAACATTATTTAAAGAAGGATATAAAGAAGTGACCTTGCTGGGGCAGAATGTTGATAGTTATTATTACCAGGCTCCCCTAAGTCGGGCCTCCCCAAGCCCCTCCGAAGGAGGGGTTTCAGACTCTGCAAATTCAAAAGACGTTTTTTGGTTTGATGACTCCGGGACCCCTCCTTCGGAGGGCAGGGAGGCTGGGCTTAGTGAGGTCGTTACATTCGCAAAACTGCTAGAGATGGTGGCGAAGATATCTCCCCTGTTACGAGTCCGTTTCTCCACTTCTCATCCAAAAGATATTACAGACGAAGTATTGCATACAATAGCGAAGTATGAGAACATTTGTGATTATATCCATTTGCCGGTACAAAGCGGGTCAACAAGGATATTACAGTTGATGAACCGTACCTACACAAGAGAATGGTATATGGCCAGGGTTGACCGTATCAGGGAGATCATTCCCGGTTGCGGCATCAGTTCCGATTTTATTGCCGGATTCTGTACAGAAGAAGAGAAAGATCATAGCGAGACACTGAGCATTATGGAATACAGCCGTTATGATTTCAGTTATATGTTCTTTTACAGCGAACGCCCGGGTACACTGGCTGAAAGAAGATATAAGGATGATATACCGGAAGAAGTAAAGAAAAGAAGGTTACAGGAAATAGTAGACATGCAAAACAGGCTCTCTTTCGAAAGCAACAAAAGAGATCTTGGCAAAATATTTAAAGTACTGATAGAAGGTAATAGCAAGAAAAATGAGAATGAATGGAAAGGAAGAAGCAGTCAGAATAAAGTTGTTGTATTTCCCAAAGAGAATTATGAACTAAAAAAGGGAGATTATGTTATGGTAAAAGCAGAGAGTTGCACACAAGGAACATTATTAGGGACAATTATTAATTAGTGATTATTAATTAATAATTTAATTCAGAAACATGGATATTCAATCAATAAAAAATCGTTTTGGCATCATCGGTAATTCACCCGCATTGAATTATGCTTTGCAGGTGGGGGTACAGGTAGCTAATACCGATCTTACTGTTTTAATAAATGGCGAAAGCGGTGTAGGTAAAGAAGTGTTCTCACAGATCATTCATACGCTTTCGGCAAGAAAACATAATCCTTTCATTGCGGTGAATTGCGGCGCTATTCCCGAAGGAACGATCGACTCCGAATTATTCGGTCACGAGAAAGGTTCTTTTACCGGCGCTGTTGATGCAAGAAAAGGATATTTCGAAACAGTGAATGGCGGAACTATTTTCCTGGATGAGATCGGCGAATTGCCATTGGGTACACAGGCAAGATTATTAAGAGTATTGGAAACAGGCGAATTCATCCGTGTTGGTTCATCAAAAGTTCAGAAGACGGATGTAAGAGTGATCGCTGCCACCAATAAAGATCTTTTGCAATTGGTACAGGTAGGAAGATTCCGCGAAGATCTTTATTATCGTTTGAGTACGGTTCCTATCCGGGTACCAGCATTACATGACAGGCCGGAAGATATTCATATATTATTCAGAAAGTTTGCAGCGGATTTTGCCAATAAATATAAAACGGCTCCTGTGCAATTGGATGAAGACGCAAAAAACCTGTTAATAAACTATCCATGGCCCGGTAATGTGCGGGAATTGAAGAATATTGCAGAGCAGATATCAGTTCTTTCACAGGATAAACAGATCGGGGCAAAAGACCTCACCAAATTCCTTCAGCCTTATTCCAGTAACCGCATGCCAATATTGGCACATACGAATGGAACGACCGCTGAATTCTCCAATGAAAGAGAGATCCTTTATAAACTTTTCTTCGACATGAAGAAAGATGTAACGGAATTGAAGAAAATGTTCCTCGAAATATTGCAAAACCCGAATATGGTTGCGCAAAGCCAGGCATTCATCAATGAACTGAAAGAATTAAAAGGTCACGAAACGATGCAATCAATGCCGGTATCTCCATTATCGCTTGGGGGCATTCAGCCGGCCACGCAATCCAACCAGCCTGTTATCATGAATAACGATATCCAGGATCATGTAGAAGTAGAAGAAAGCCTGAACATCATCGATAAAGAAAAAGAACTGATCATTAAAGCGCTGAAGAAACATAAAAGCAAAAGAAAAGATGCGGCGCTCGATCTTGGTATCAGCGAAAGAACATTATACAGGAAGCTAAAGGAATACAACATTGAAGAATAACGATACAAGGTACAAGGTAAAAGGCACAAGGAACAAGACAGGGCCCGACAGAACAAAAATGCTGTCGGTATTCGGGGTCGTTCTCCTTGTTCCTTGTCTTTTGTGCCTTATACCTTCTTTCACTTCCTGCAAGGTTCATTATGGTTTTAGAGATGCAGTGGGAATTCCGGATTCGATCAAAACGGTAAAATTAAACCAGATAGATAACAGGGCCCGTTATATCAACCCGCAACTCAGCCCAAAGCTTACTGAAAAATTACGTCAGAAAATTACCAGCCAGACAAAACTCACCACCATCAACGGCGATAATTCTGATTGGGAGATCAGCGGAATAGTGACGGATTATTCATTCAGTACTTCTGCTATTTCCGGGCAACAGGTGGTCAATAACAGGCTTACCATTGCCATTCACATTACTATAATTAAACATAAAGAAGATGATAAAGTTGAAGACTATGATGTGACCCGGAGTTTTGAATTCAAAGGCGACCTGTCTTTTCAGCAAGCCGAACAACAATTGGGCGATGAAATGGTCCGGACACTGACGGATGAAATATTCAACAAGCTCTTCTCTAAATGGTGAGTTCAACTTATCTTGTCAATATGAATGCGCAGATCAATCAACTGGTAAGATCATTATTGCAAAAAGATTCCATCGAGCAATGCAGCGTGCAGGAATTGCAGCAATATGCTGACAGGCATCCTTATTTTGGCGCAGCCCAATTATTACTGACCAAAAAATTACAAACGGAGAATGCCGAACAATACAATGAACAATTGCAAAAAACATTATTATACTTTCATAATCCTTTATGGGTTGAACAACTCCTGAATGATACAGGCGCCGCCACGATCAATAAACCGGAAATTGTTGTTGAAACAGCCGCAGTGATCATTCCTCCCACAACCGAACCGGTAAAAGAAAATGAAATAATCATTGAAGGACCTGCAGCCGTAACTATTATTGAAGAACAACCCGTCATCGCAGCGCCGGAAGTGAAAACAGAAAAGACCGGTACAGCGAATACAAACGATCTTCTTTTTGAACCTTATCATACCGTTGATTATTTTGCCTCGCAGGGTATTAAGTTCAGGGAAGAAGACAGGCCGAAAGATAAATTCGCCCTGCAGCTTAAGAGCTTTACCGAATGGCTGAAAGGCATGAAGAAATTGCCCGTATCAGAACGAGCAGCCAATGTTGAAACCAGGTCAGAGCAAAAAGTGGAACAATTGGCCGAAACTTCATTAAAAGAAAGAGAAGTATTGACCGAAGCCATGGCCGAAGTTTGGGAAAAACAGGGAAGCCCCGAAAAAGCCATCGAGATATATAACAAATTAAGTTTGCTTGAACCCGCTAAAAGCGCTTATTTTGCAGCGAAAATTGAGGAGTTAAAGAAAAAAAATTGACATGACTACGATATTCATCATTTTGATAATAATTGCTTCTGTTGTACTGGGTTTGATCGTTTTAGTTCAAAACCCCAAAGGTGGCGGCCTGGCCGGAAATATAGCCGGTTTAAGCAGCCAGTTCATGGGTGTAAAACAAACGACTGATGTACTGGAAAAAGGAACCTGGATATTTGCCGGGGTGATCGGTGCTTTATGCCTTTTCTCTTCTTTCTTTATTTCAGGCAGAAGCACAACGGAGAATAAAGCAAAAGATGCAATTGTGCCTACTACAAATCAGCCGGTGAACACGCCTTTCCAGGTGCCCTCTAACCAACCTGGTACCAACCCACAACCAAAACAATAATAAAGTTTAACATATTGAAAGCCCCGGCTCCCAAAGATGCCGGGGTTTTTATTTACTTGTTTAACCGCAAAGGCCCATAAGTTTAGTGCAAAGAGTGCAAATTCTTAGCGTACTCTGCGTATTCTCTGCGCCTTTGCGGTTAAATTGCAAAGGCAAATTGACATTCTCTATGAAGAAAAAAATCATTGGCCTTGTTATCCTGCTTATACTGGGAGCAGCGGGATTTGTCGCCTCCAAGATCATGGCATCGTCCGTATCTACCGCAAGCGGTGAATTCTTTTATATTAAAACCGGTTCTACGTATGCAGATGTAAAACAGGAACTGGTCAGCAAAAAATATATCAAAGGCACTACCTGGTTCGACTGGACCTCAAAAATATTACGCTATAAAAAAGTAAAGCCGGGGCGATACAAGATCACCAAAGGAATGAGTCTTTGGAAATTGGTAAGAATGCTGCGGGCCGGCAATCAAACACAAGTCAGTTTTGTTATTACCAAAATAAGAACGAGAGAAGATTTTGCCCGCAAAGCAGGAAATAGTTTTGAATTTGATTCATTGCAAATGATCAGTTTCATCAATAACAATGATTCTTTAAAAGCCTATGATCTCGATACGAATACAGTGACCGCTGCTATCATGCCTCTTACCTATTCGGTGAACTGGAACAGCAGCCCCGAAAAAGTTTTTCAGAGTTGTTTTACTGCTTATAAAAAATTCTGGTCAAAAGAAAGATCGGCAAAAGCGGATAGTCTTCATTTAAGCCCGGTGGAAATAACTACGCTGGCTTCTATCGTAGAAGAAGAAACATTGAAAAAAGCGGATAAGTCCAATATCGCCAGTGTTTATTTGAACCGGATTCGTTTGGGTATGCCGCTGCAGGCCGATCCAACTGTAAAATTTGCGTTGAAAGATTTTGCATTAAAAAGAATAACCGGCGCACACCTGAAAGTTGTTTCACCGTATAATACGTATCTCAACAGGGGAATACCGCCGGGCCCGATATGCACGCCTTCTGCCGAATCGGTCGATGCTGTGTTGAATGCACCCGCTACTGAATATATATTCTTTGTAGCCAGCAGTAAATTTGATGGCAGCAGCGTATTCACTACTAATCTTCCCGATCACAGCCGGTATGCAAAATTATACCAGCAGGAACTGACAAGAAGAATGGACTCGAGCAGAAAAGCTAATGCCAATAAGTAATGCCTGTATTTTCAAAAATAGGATCCCGCATTGCCAATTCAGCTCCTGCTAAACGTATCGTCAATAGAAGTAAAACCACTTCGCTGCCCGGTTTCCGCGGCATTCCTTTGTTTGATGTGGTTAAATTCTTTTTTGGACAGATAAGAACGGTCGGTATCCGCGAAAGAGCCGCTTCGATCGCTTTCAATTTGGTAATGGCGATACCGCCAGCTATTATGTTCCTGTTCACACTTATCCCCTTTTTTCCCATATCAAAAGCATTTGAAGAAAATCTTTATGGATTGATACGGGATGTAGTACCTGGCGAAAAGGATCATGATGTTCTCATCAATTTTTTAAGAGATTTTATCAGGAACCCCCGCACCGGTTTATTATCGCTCGGTTTTGTTTTATCGATGTTCTTTTCTTCCAATGCTATCATGGGAATCCAGCGATCCTTTGATAAAAAGTATTTAGGATTTAAAAAAAGAACGGGACTGCAAAAAAGATTGGCAGCATTAAAGATAACCGGGATCTTATTTGTATTGGTATTGGCCTCGCTCCTGTTATTGGCCGGTCAGAATGCCGTATTAAAACTGATCGGTATCGATAGCCCGAACGTAAGAGCCATTATCGTCAATGCCCGCTGGGTCATCATTATCTTGCTTTTCTTTACTTCCATTTCTTATATCTACCGGCATGCGCCTTCGGTTGAAAGAAAATGGAGGATGATCAATCCGGGATCCATTTTTGCTACCGCCCTGATGTTATTGTTAACGCTGGGTTTTTCCTGGTGGATAAGCCGGTTTGGGAATTATAATGAATTGTACGGTTCCATCGGTACGGTGCTGATACTGATGCTGCTTATTTATTTTAATTCGATCATTCTATTGATTGGTTTTGAGCTGAATGTCAGTATTTCTTCCCTGAAAAAAATTGCCGATGAACGGAAAGATAATCCCGCAGGCGGCACTCATTAATTGGAATTAAAATCCGAAATTTGGGATCTAAAATAAAGTGCCATGAAAAAGATATTATTTGCCGCCCTGCCTGTTTTCGCTATTGCAGCGCTGACATTCAAACCTGTTAACGACCCGCTTCCGCTCGGTTCGCCAATTCCAAGCCCCGAAGCAAAGATGAAAGATGTTACCGGTAAGGAAGTATCATTGAAAGATGCAAAAACCGGTAAAGGTTTACTGGTGATGTTCAGTTGCAATACCTGTCCTTATGTTATAAAGAACCAGGGCCGTGCTTACGAAGCCTGTAAATATGCGATGGGAAATGGTATCGGTGTAGCTGTTCTTAATTCCAATGAAGCCAAAAGAGGCGATGATGATTCATATGATGAAATGAAAGCTTATGCCAAAGAACAGGGTTATGGCTGGTATTATCTCGTAGATAATAATTCAGCATTGGCTGATGCATTCGGTGCCAACCGCACACCGGAATGTTTCCTGTTTGATGCCAATGGCAAACTGGTTTATCATGGCGCTATCGACGATAACCCCTCTGATGCATCTGCTGTGAACCGCAAACACCTTATTACAGCTATCGATGAAATGAAGTCCGGTAAAGATATCTCTGTAAAAGAATCTAAATCGGTTGGCTGCTCTATCAAAAGACTTTAATAGAACTTTTTTCGAATAGGAATCCCCTTCGTTTAAAGCGGAGGGGATTTTTATTTCCCGGGGTTTTGTAGTGTTAAATTCTAAATGTTAGATTTTAAATAAAGGCCCGGCCGGAAAAATAGCGGAATAAAAGGCCTTTTACGCAATGAAATGGAAACCAGATTTGGGATCTTGATTTCCATGCTACAGCCCAACCCGATCGCCGACCTCAGCTTCGATTTTGCTATTGAAATAATCAAATTGTGCAGAAGCCTTATAAATAGTAAAGAATTTATTCTCTCAAAACAATTACTCCGGTCAGGTACAAGTATAGGTGCTAATGTACAAGAAGCGTCGGCAGGCCAATCTAAACGAGATTTTATTACAAAAATGGCTATCGCATCAAAAGAAGCAAGAGAAACAAGATATTGGCTTCGTTTATTAAAAGAAACGAAAACCGGCAATATCGATTATTCAACTTATTTAGAAAAGATTGAAATTATAATTAAGATCTTGACGAAAATTGTAAAAACAGCACAGCAAAATTTGAGTTCTTGAGCATTTAGCATTTAACACTTAACATTTAGCATTTCCCCTGCGCCCCAATCCAGCTTTTTTACAAATTATTTATGGAATGTTTTTATGGAGGCATCTCTGCCAATAAGTAACTCAATTGTTGAACCGGTCCTTGCTCCCTTGCAAGGCCATAAAAACAGGCTTATGAATTCAAAAAAATTCTTCAACCGGCTTATTATTTTAGGCTTTATGGCTTTAGTAGGTTTTTGTCTTGCCAAAGCTATTTATAGCGGCAGTGCCTTAGGTATCATCCTCGCACTGGTAAGTCTTGGAGCAGGTATTTATTTTTTGTATATCGTAGCAAAAGCAAGGCAGGAAATGGAAGCAGAGGAAGCCACTCAATGAGACCCAAGTAAAGCCATGATCTCTTTTTTCAGGTCATCATGGGAGACCTGTTCTTCAACGAACTTCCGGTAACCCGTTTTATTATTGATAAAAAGGGTTGCCGGAATTGCTCCCGACCATTTAGCATCGATCAGCGGACAAAAATAATCTGCATTGGTCTCATCCAGCCAAAGTGTTGAAGCATTCAGCTTTCTTTTATCCATGAATTTTGTAATGCCATCGGGAAACGATTCTTTAAAATCAAGACTGACCAGTAATAATTGAACGCTGTCTTTATGCTCTTTTGCTTCTTTAATAAAATGAGGCAGTTCTTCAACGCAGGGCACACACCAGGTAGCCCATATATTAACGATCAATGGCGTTTTACTTTCCGCAATGATCTTTGCCACATCGGTGATCTTTACCTTCTTCACTTCCTGCGCAGAAACAATTGTTACCGAAAAAAGAAAAAAACAAACCAGTAATGTCTTTATAATTTTCATGAACCTTAAACTTTAAACCATTAAACGTTAAACTTCCTCTTCAAATCCCCATTCCTTCAGCAATTCATTATACCTGACGTTATCCAAACCCGCCTGGTTGTAATGACCCGCATTCATTTTTTGCCGGAAGGCTTCATACAAAGTAACGGCACAGGCCACGCTGATATTCAGCGAACGGATTATACCTACCTGGGGAATGATAAAATTACCATCCGCCAATGCCCTTATCTCATCGCTTACGCCGCTATGCTCATTGCCAAATACCAGGGCGATACTTTTAGTAAAGTCAATACTGTGTAAACTTACCGCATCGCTGCTCAAGTGAGTAGTTAAAATGGTTGAATAGTGTTTTCTCAGTGATGAAAAACATTCCTCCGCATTGTCAAACTGGTGAACCGTTAACCATTTGGCAGCGCTGGAAGAGCTTTTGGCTCCCCATTTTTTATGTCTTGGTATTTTGGTATTAAGAATATAGATATCCTGCACTCCTATCGCATCGGCCGTTCTCATCACCGCGGAAATATTATGCGGGTCAGAAACATTTTCCAGGACAATAGTGATATTGCCCTGTCGTTTATCAAGAACAGATGTAAGCCGCTGATGTCTTTCGGGAGTCACTGAATAAAAATTAGACCCAAATATAATAAGGCTGTTTCAGCCCACGCCATTTACTTCGATCAATGATGAAGTTTTTAAGTTGAGATTTATCCTGAGATTAAAATAACAACTGCCTCCGTCATCCACCATAATAATTTCTTTTCGCCAGTTCAATCCCCAATCGCAGCAAAAACAATTTACCCAAACTACTTTCTCTCCTTTATTATTCATGACAGGTATCAACTGCCGCTTATATCGTTTCAATGGATCGATCCGTTGAAAGCCCTCGTATCCCGGTTTAATATTCTTATTATGTTCAGCGACGCTGTGGGTCAATAAAACTTCGATCTCTTTTATTTCTTCTTCAGAAAGAGAAGCAGGTCTTGATCCATCTTTAAGATGCCATACTTTTGTTGAATCATACATTATAACTGCATACAACGATGTGTCTTTATCAATAAACCCGGTATTTTTTTGCGAAGACCCTTTATTCGTACCGCGGCAGGCAGTATAGAATAAAGAAGATATAATGATCACAATTAGTAGTCGCATTGAAATAGATTTAAAAGATCGATTCCCTCTGTTTTACATTACACAAAATTGCTCAAAAAATTTATATACCTGCCTATTTTAAGTATATTTATCGTTGGCGATTGATGCTGTTATTTCGGACTAAAGTCCGGTTCAAATGACGTCAATAACCTACCGGGTTTTGTAAGATCTCCGGTCTTTAGACCGGGGATTGGAAGATAAGATTGCTTTGGGCTTTAGCCCTGAATATTAAAAAATCATTTCATGAAATACGCTCCAGTTCAGAATTATATCGGTGGTCAATTTATTGCTGCAACATCTGCCCGTACCATTCCGGTCACCTCTCCTATCGATGGCAATCATTTATCCGACGTACCAATGTCGACCGGTAAAGATCTCGACAATGCAGTGAAAGCCGCCAAAGCCGCCTTTCCTGCCTGGAGCAAGACCCCGATAAAAGATCGGGTGCAGGTCTTCTTCCGTTATAAAACTTTAATGGAAAAATATTTGAAAGAACTGGCCGAACTATGCAGCGAAGAAAATGGAAAAACTTATAGTGAATCGGTGGCTGAAATAGAAAAATGTATCGAGCTGACAGAATTCGCAACATCATTACCACAATTAGTAACCGGCGAGATATTGGAAGTAAGCAAAGGTGTTGAATGCAGGACCGAGCATGTACCGCTCGGCGTTGTTGCATCGATCGTTCCATTTAATTTTCCGGCAATGGTTCCCAACTGGACATTACCCAATGCTATTGCATTAGGAAATTGTATGATCATGAAACCATCGGAGAAAGTGCCTTTGTGCTGCGGACGCTTAGCGGAATTATTAAAAGAAGCCGGCTTGCCCGATGGTGTTTTCAATATTGTTCATGGCGATGTAGAAATTGTAGAAGCCATTTGCGATCATCCGGGCATCGAAGCTGTTTCATTTGTTGGATCAACCAAAGTGGCGAAGATCGTTTACCAGCGAGCCACCAAAAGTTATAAAAGAGCATTGGCATTGGGCGGCGCTAAAAATCATTTGATGGTATTGCCGGATGCTATTCCGGGAATGACGGCACAGAATGTGGCTGCATCGATGAGTGGTTGTGCGGGACAACGTTGTATGGCTGCATCGGCAATGATCGGTGTAGGTAATGTCGATAATATCGTTGATAAAATATGTGAAGAAGCAAGAAAAATAATTCCGGGAGAAAATCTTGGCGCTGTGATCAGCAAAGAAAGTAAAGAACGAATTGAAAGATATATCGGTGAAGCCGAAAGAGATGGCGCAAAAATTTTGGTAGATGGCCGCAATACAAAAGTGAAAGGAAAAGAAAATGGAAATTATGTTGGGCCGACAGTAATTGATTTTGTAACTCCCAATATGAGTGTGGCAACTGAAGAAATATTCGGACCCGTTATCTCCATCATGCGAACCGATACCGTTGATGAAGCATTGGCTATTGAGAATGCAAATCCTTATGGCAATGCGGCTTCTGTATTTACACAGAATGGCGGCATGGCCCGTTATATCATTGACCGTGCCAGCGCCGGTATGATCGGGGTGAATGTTGGTGTGCCGGTACCAAGAGAACCTTTCTCTTTCGGTGGTTGGAATGAAAGTAAGTTTGGTGTGGGCGATATAACCGGGAAAAGTTCGATCGAATTCTGGACGAAACTAAAAAAGAGTACAACGAAGTGGAATGCGGAAGCGGGAGTGAATTGGATGTCATAGAACGCCGATGACGCAGATTAGGCGGATGAGCGCAGATTTGTTTTTACTTCTCAGCAATAAAAATATTAAAACAGCTTAATGAAATAGATTATGCCAAAATTTTTTAAGCCTGAAAAAATAGATATGGAAGAAATGGATTATGATAATCGTTGGGGCGCATATCGCATAAGATTAAATAAAGGTGACACTAAAAAACATCAGGAAATTCTAAAAGAATTATTATCAAGAGCTGAAGCTAATTTCAATCAATAATAACTGACAATAAACTTTATGATCTTCCCCTCCCCGGAGGGGCGAATTTAGGAAACCATATACTTTGAAAATCCGGGGTGGGTTGCCGAATAGAATTACCGAACCCTGAAGAGTGATTATTCTTTTCTCTTTCACCGAAAGAAAAAGAATAACAAATCAAAGATTGCAACAGGTGATGCCATGAAAAACTGAAGTTGGTTAACAAAAAAGTAATTATGAATACAAAAACAATTTCCAAATCATCAGACTCTAAGAACCCTCCTTCGGAGGGCAGGGAGGCTTCTTCTCCGGAACTTGGGGAGGCCATCATCCAGGATAATCTCGATTACACCTTATTCTCCTGGTCCAAACAAAAAGGCATCGCTCCCATTGCTGTTCAAAGAGCCGAAGGCGTTTATCTCTACGACTATGATGGCAAACGTTATATCGATTTTTCATCGGGATTGATGAATGTGAATATCGGTCATGGCAATCAAAGAGTGACGGATGCCGTTGTAAAACAAATGCAGGAAGTGGCTTATGTTACGCCGAGCTGTGTAACAAAAGTCCGTGGTGAGTTGGGAAAGAAACTTGCAGAAATATGTCCCGGCGATCTGAACAAAGCTTTCTTTACATTATGCGGCGCAACATCTATTGAGAATGGAATTAAACTCGCAAGATTATATACGGGCCGTCATAAGATCCTGACCCGTTATCAATCTTATCATGGCGCATCATATGGTGCCATGAGTGCAAGCGGTGACCCGAGAAAAATTCCAATGGATAGCCAGCAGGCGCCCAACTTCGTTCATTTCGATCTTCCTTATTTATACCGCTGGGAATATGGCGAAGAAAATTTATTGAAAGAATCCGTTGCTTCATTGGAAAGACTGATCGCTTATGAAGGCGCCGGAACTATTGCCGCAATATTACTGGAAGGAGAATCCGGTTCTTCCGGTTGTTTAAAATATCCTGTTGGTTATTTAAAAGCTGTAAGAGATATCTGCAACAAACATGGCATCTTATTGATCATGGATGAAGTAATGAGTGGATTCGGCAGAACAGGTAAATGGTTTGGTTTTATGAATCATGGAATCGTTCCGGATATGATCACGATGGCAAAAGGATTGACATGCGGTTATCTTCCATTCGGCTGTTTAATGGTAAGCGATAAGATCGCTGCGAAATATGATGATCAAATGCTGGCATTGGGCCTTACCTATTCTGCGCATCCTGTTAGTTGCGCTGCTGCACTGGAAACATTAAAAATTTATGAAGATGAAGAACTCATTGAGAATTGCGCAGCAATGAGTCAATATGTAAATGAAGAAGTAGAAAAATTAAAACAAAAACATCCGAGCATCGGTGATTTCAGGAATACAGGTTTATTAGGTTGTATTGAATTAGTAAAAAATAGGGCAACAAAAGAACCGATGGCGCCTTTCAATGCAAAGCCCGATGAAATGGCTGTAATGAATAAAGTAGCGGCAAAGATCAAAGAACTTGGCATGTACACTTTTGTAAGATGGAGTTATATTTTTATCGCACCGCCGCTATGCGTAACAAAAGAACAGATCGATGAAGGGCTGGCGATCATCAGCCAAGCAATTGAAATTGCTGATGAGAATACAGCCCCCTAAATCCCCACAAGGGGGACTTTAGAACCCTATAGTTTTTATTTTCCGGATGAATAAAGAAAACATCAATATATCAGAGTCCGAAGTCCCTCCTGGCGGGGGATTTAGGGGGGCTTCTTCTCTCATCAACGAAGACCTTGCTCCTATTCCCCAATCAAAAAGAAAATGGGGAACATGGAACTATGCTGCATTATGGATCAGCATGAGTCTTTGTATCCCTTCTTACCAACTGGCAAGCGGAATGATCGATAAAGGAATGAACTGGTGGCAGGCGCATCATGACAATGTTGCTTGGTAACTTGATCGTATTGGTTCCAATGATGCTGAATGGACATGCCGGCGCTAAATACGGAATTCCTTTTCCTGTTTTGGTAAGAGCAAGTTTTGGAACAAAAGGTGCCAATATACCAGCGATGCTCAGAGCTATTGTTGCGTGCGGATGGTTCGGCATTCAAACGTGGATCGGTGGTAAATCATTATATCGTTTGTTGCAGGTTTGGATACCCGATCTGCCGGAACTTACTATCAATGGTCTTTTTCCCGACCTGTTACCACTCATTTGTTTTTTATTATTCTGGGTGCTGAATATGTATGTGATCTATTTGGGTGTTGACAGCATAAAAAAATTATTGGTCTTTAAAGCCTTCTTCCTTCCTGTTGCGGCCGTAGCATTATTATGCTGGGCATTTTGGGTGATGAAGGATCATGGCGGTATTGCCCGGATATTCAGCGTGCCTTCAAAATTCAAAGATTCAGCTTCTTTCTATAATTATTTTATTCCGGCATTGACAGGTGTGGTCGGATTCTGGGCAACATTATCACTCAACATTCCCGACTTTACAAGATATGCCGTCAATCAGAAAGCGCAACGCAGGGGACAGGCATTGGGATTGCCAACCTCCATGACGTTCATAGCGATCGTTGCAGTGATCGTTTCGCTCGCAACGGGTTTTATTTTTGAAAAAACAATTTGGGAACCGGAGACACTGGTGGGAAGGTTCGACAATAAAATAATTGTAAGCTTTGCATTGATCGCTGTAGTGATCGCAACACTGGCAACAAATATTGCAGCTAATATTGTAAGTCCTGCCAATGATTTTTCCAATCTCAATCCAAAGAAAATAAATTTCAGGATGGGAGGTTATATCACCGGTGTTATTGGCATATTGATCTTTCCATGGAAATTGGTGGAAGACCCGACCGGTTATATTTATAGTTGGCTCGTTGGTTACTCAGCATTATTAGGACCGGTCGGTGGCATTATGATCGCAGACTATTTTTTTATCAGGAAACAAAAATTAGAGACCGGCGAATTATATAGTCATGCCGGCAGGTATAGCTATGGCAATGGATTTAATACAATAGCTATACTGGCGCTGATCATTGGTATCTTACCAAACGTGCCGGGTTTCTTATTGCAGGTACAGGTTGTTTCGGCAAACGCATTCCCTGTATGGATATCCGACCTGTATCATTTTGCCTGGTTTGTTGGATTTTTCCTGAGCGGTTTTGTATATTGGATATTGATGAAGAGAAAAATGTTGAATGCTAAATTTTAAATTCTAAATGAAGATGTCTTTTATTTAGCATTAACATTCAACATTTAAAATTATTAATAATGAGTATTCTTATTAAAAACGGCCGGATCATAACAGCTACAGATGATTATGTAGCTGATATTTTTATTGAAGGAGAAACGATAAGAACGATCGGCAAAGATCTTTCTGTCAAAGCCGAAAAAGAGATCGATGCTTCGGGCAAACTGGTTTTTCCCGGCGGCATCGATCCGCATGTGCATTTGGATATGCCTTTTATGGGAACATTTTCTTCCGATAATTATGAAACAGGAACAAGAGCAGCATTGTATGGCGGCACGACGATGGTGATCGATTTCATTTTACAGAAACAAGGCAATTCCTTGCAATCTGCATTGGATGAATGGAGAGGAAGAAGTAATGATAATTGCGTCGGCGATTATAGTTTTCATATGGCGGTCACCGATTTTAATGATAATACAAAAACAGAGATACAGGGAATGATCGAGAAAGAAGGGATCACTTCTTTCAAAACATTCATGGCGTATAAAGGCGCATTGATGATCGATGACCGGCAAATGATCGGCTTGATGGAAGAAGTAAAGAAACATGGTGGATTGATAAATGTTCATGCCACCAATGGTGACATGATCGATTATTTGATCGCCAAACACAGGGCAGAAGGAAAACTTTCTCCTTTATATCATTATTTATCACAACCCGAAATAACAGAAGCCGAAGCCAGCGAACGTTTTGTCGATATGGCGGGTTATACAGGTTGCCCCGGTTATATCGTTCATCTTACCTGTGAAGGAGCATTGAATGCAGTAAGAAATGCAACGAGAAGAAATCAAAAGATGTTTGTGGAAACCTGTATACAATATCTGATCATTGATGCTTCATTATATGAAAAAGAAGATGCAGCTAAATGGGTGATGAGTCCTCCCCTGCGGGAAAAGAAAGACCAGGCAACATTGTGGGCAGGTATCAACCAGGGATTGGTACAGGTTGTTGCAACGGATCATTGTCCTTTTAAATGGGAACAAAAATTAATGGGTAAAGATGATTTTTCTAAAATCCCTAACGGGCATCCTGCGATAGAGAACCGGATGGAATTGTTATACAGTGAAGGCGTTCATAAAGGAAAGATCACATTAAATAAATATGTGGAAGTGGCTTGCACAAACCCGGCAAAGATCTTTGGTATGTTTCCCCGCAAAGGAACGATCGCTGTGGGAAGTGACGCAGATATTGTAATTTTTGATCCGGAAGAAAAACATACACTATCCGCTAAAACACATCATATGAATGTTGATTATAGCGGTTATGAAGGATGGGAACTGACGGGAAAAGTAAAAACTGTTTTATTAAGAGGGAAGATTGCCATTGAAAACAATCATTGTTATGTTGACAAAGGATATGGTAAATTTATAAAGAGGAATAAAGTGAATCAGAATATATAATGCTAAATGTTAAATGCTAAGTTTTAAGTAAGAAATCCGGCATTTAACATTTAACACCTAACATTTAAAATTAATAGCATGCCACGAATGATCAAATCAGGATTGATCCAGTTATCTCTTCCGAAAACAGAAGGCGAAGGAACCATTGAAGAAATCAAAGAAGCAATGGTGCAAAAACATATTCCACTGATCGAAGAAGCGGGAAAAAAAGGTGTGCAGATACTTTGCTTCCAGGAGATCTTTAATACGCCTTATTTCTGCCCGGGACAGGATAAAGCATGGTATGAAAGCGCCGAAACAGTTCCCGGTCCTACTACCGAACGTATGCAGGAATATGCAAAGAAATACAATATGGTCATCATCGTTCCGGTGTATGAAAAAGAACAGGCCGGTGTTTTATACAATACAGCAGCAGTGATCGATGCGGATGGAACTTATCTTAGGTAAGTATAGAAAAAATCATATCCCGCATACATCAGGCTTCTGGGAAAAATTTTTCTTCAAACCCGGTAATTTGGGCTATCCTGTTTTTCAAACCAAGTATGCAAAAGTTGGCGTGTATATATGTTATGACCGTCACTTCCCGGATGGAGCAAGATGTTTGGGATTGAATGGTGCCGAGATCGTTTATAATCCTTCCGCAACTGTGGCGGGCCTTTCACAATATTTATGGAAACTGGAGCAACCGGCGCATGCTGCAGCCAATGGTTATTTTATGGGTTGTATCAATCGTGTTGGATATGAAAAACCATGGAACCTCGGTAAGTTTTATGGCTCTTCTTATTTCGTAGATCCGAGAGGGCAAATTTTTGCACAGGCATCGGAAGACAATGATGAATTACTGATCGCAGACTTTGATCTCGATATGATAGAACAGGTAAGATCGACCTGGCAATTCTTCAGAGACAGGAGACCGGAAACCTATGGGAAGTTGGTTGAACTTTAATTATTTTAAATGCTAAGTTTCAGCTTACCGCATTTAACATTCAGCATCTAACATTCAACATTTTTTTAAATGGCAATAACAAATAACAAGTTAACTAAAGAGCAGTACGAACAAAACTTCGAAGACATTCGCCCGCCGTTCGAAAATAAAACAGCGGCAATGGTAGAAGCTAATCGCTGCTTTTTTGTTATGATGCTCCCTGCACTAAAAGTTGTCCAACCAGTATCGATGTTCCGAAATTCATCAAACAGATCGCCAGCGATAATATAAAAGGATCGGCGCATACCATTTTTATTTCGAATATCATGGGAGCAGGTTGCAGCAAGGTTTGCCCGGTAGAAAAATTATGCGAAGGCGCCTGCGTTTATAATTTACTGGAAGAAGAGCCGATCCAGATTGCAAGGCTTCAACGATATTCAACAGAGAAAGCGATGGATAAAAATTGGCAATTGTTCGAACGCAAACCTTCGACCGGAAAAAAAGTTGCCATTGTTGGTGCAGGACCTGCGGGATTAAGTTGCGCCCATGTTTTATCAAGAGAAGGTATCGATATAACTATTTATGAAAAAGAAAATAAAGGTGGTGGCTTGATGACCTATGGTATTGCTGCATATAAAGTCACACCGCAGTTTTGCGAAGATGAAGTGAATTATATCACATCTATTGGCGGCATTGAAATAAAATACAACCAGGAATTGGGAAAAAATATTACATTGGCTGAATTACAAAATAATTACGATGCGGTTTATCTCGGTATTGGCGTTGGTGTAGCAAGACAACTTGATATTCCCGGTGAAGAACTGCAGGGCGTGGAAGATGCGATCAGTTTTATTTATAATATCAGGGATAAAGGTTATCCCGCTGTTCCGGTTGGCGATAAAGTAGCAGTGATCGGTATGGGAATGACAGCGATCGATGCTGCCACACAAGCAAAACGATTAGGAGCAAAAGAAGTGACGATGGTTTACAGGAGAACGGAAGCCGAAAAACCATGTACACAAGTTGAATTGGATATTGCCAAACTGGATGGTTGCGAAATTATCTGGCTGGCTGCGCCCAAAGAAGTGAAAGGAAATGGAAAAGTTGAACAATTAGTTTGTAGCGTAATGGAATTAGGTGAACCGGATGCAAGCGGTCGGCGTTCGCCGGTGGATACAGGAAAAACATTTTCATTGGAAGTGGATATGGTGATTAAAGCAGCGGGACAAGTACCGTTTGAAGAAGTAGTTGAAAGATCAGGAATTAAAAATTTAAAAGGTAAAATTGTTATTGATAATAGTTGCGCAACGAATATCGCAGGTGTTTTTGCCGGCGGTGATGCAGTGAATGGTGGAAAAGAAGTGGTGGATGCAGTGCAGGCGGGAAAGATGGAGCGGCGGCGATCATGAAGTATTTAGATCTATAATTAATTTTAAATGTTAGATGCTAAATTTTAAATGTATTTAGCATCTAACATTTAAAATTCAACATTATTACTTATGGCAGACATCAGTTCAAATTTTTTAGGGATCAAATCTCCCAACCCCTTCTGGCTGGCGAGTGCCCCTCCTACTGATAAAAAATATAATGTGCTGCGGGCCTTCGAAGCCGGCTGGGGCGGTGTGGTTTGGAAAACATTGGGCAGCCAGGTAAAAAATGTTTCGTCAAGATATTCGGCGCTTGATTATGGCGGGCAAAGAGTAATGGGTTTTAATAATATTGAATTGATCACCGACCGGCCGCTGGAAATTAACCTGAAAGAAATTGAAGAATGTGTAAAATTATTTCCCGACAGAGCAATGATCGTTTCGCTGATGGCGGATAACGACAAAAATAGCTGGCATGAATTAATAAAAAAAGTGGAAGATACCGGTGCACATGGATTTGAATTGAATTTTGGTTGCCCGCATGGCATGACGGAAAGAGGAATGGGCGCTGCGGTTGGACAAGATCCTGAGATCGCCTGCATGGTTGTGGAATGGGTAATGGAGGCCGCTACTATTCCCGTTATCACTAAACTTACCCCGAATGTACATTCCGTTGTACCAACAGGACGTTCTGTAGTAAAAGCAGGAACGAATGCATTGTCATTGATCAATACGATACAATCGGTGACCGGCGTTGATCTTGATACATTGGTTCCTAATCCTTATGTAGCGGGTAAATCCGTATTCGGTGGTTATTGCGGCCCTGCAGTAAAACCTATCGCATTAAAAATGCTGACGACCATTGCACAGGATGAAATAACCCGCAAAGTTCCTGTATCCGGTATTGGTGGTATCGGCACCTGGAAAGATGCTGTTGAATTTATGTTATTGGGTGCAAGCAATGTGCAGGTTTGTACAGCCGCAATGAAATATGGTTTCCGTATCGTGGAAGATATGATCGAAGGATTGAATAACTGGATGGATGAAAAAGGATTTAAAACGCTGGATGATTTTATTGGTAAATCAGTCGATACGATCACTCATTGGGAAGATCTTGATATCAATTATCATCATATTGCAAAGATCAACCAGGATAAATGCATCCATTGCGGTCTTTGTTATATCGCCTGCGAGGATACATCGCATCAATCTATTAATCTTGCTTACGGTAAACCCTATAATACTTACACAGTAAAAGAAGAAGAATGTGTAGGTTGTAATCTTATGCATGCTGGTTTGCCCCGTTGATAAATGCATTACGATGGAAGAGCATCGGGTGGCACCTGAATATATCAACTGGATCGAATGGCAGAAAAGAGGTTTGCCATTGAATGATCATTGACGGAAGAATCATTTTATTCCTATCTTGAACTATAAATTGAAGTGTATGTTCAGGATATTCTTTATCACCTTATTTATTGTTATTGGCCCTGGCGCTATCGCTCAAAAAGACCCTTTGCCTGATGAAGTAAAGCAGTTTATTTTACCCGGCTACGAATACCTTGATCATATTACCGGTGATCTGAATAATGATAAGAAAGCAGATGCCATTCTCGTATTAAAAATAATTGGCGAAGACTCGCTATATGACAACTTCAATGGAGAAGGTGATTCTGCTTATTCGGAGAACCCTCGTCCTCTCCTGTTACTGATAAGACAAGCTGATGGAAAATTAAAACAAATTATAAGGAACGATAAAGCGATCATGTGCCGTCATTGCGGTGGTGTTTTTGGCGATCCTTATGAAGGCATCTCTATTCATCCCGGTGGTTTCGATATTAATTTTTATGGCGGCAGTAGCTGGCGCTGGGCCTATCATTTCAGTTTTTTATACAAACCGCTAAAAAAGAACTGGTACCTGGTGAAAGAAATTCAGACCAGTTTCCAGGCCGGCGATCCTGAAGCTACTAGGAAAGATGTAACAATTACGGAGTCAGAATCGGGAGAAGTGCCGGTTGAAAAATTCCAAAGCGAATCTAAATATGAGGATAGCAAATGGAAGGTCATTGCTGCAAAAACATATTTCTACGATAACCCCAAACCCGGTAGTAAACCACGAAAAGGATACTTATTAAAAGGAAACCAGGTAACAGGGATACGTCACCTGAAAAATTTTATCGAAGTAAGTTTTGAGAATGATAAAGGGGTTTTTACCACCGGATTTATTTTGAAAAAAGACCTGTTGAAATTAAAATAATTTTTTACTGCAAATCAATACAGATCATTTATCACAGATTACAAAAACAAAACCTCCCGAAGAATCGGGAGGTTTCAAAGTATAGCCATGAAAAACAAAACTCTTCACTTTCGCAAAGAGCTCTGCACAAGTTAATATTATTCTGCTTTTTTGGCGTATTTCTTTTTAAACTTATCGATACGACCTGCCGTATCAACTAACATGTTCTTACCAGTAAAAAATGGATGCGAAGTGTTGGATATCTCCAGTTTTACAAGGGGATATTCTTTGCCATCTTCCCATGATACCATTTCTTTTGACTCAGCCGTAGACCGGCTTAAGAACGTGTGACCGTTACTCATGTCTTTGAAAACTACTAACCGATACTTATCGGGATGGATTCCTTTTCTCATAACTCGATGATTTTTAAAGGCTACACGGTTTTTGCCGTATAGATGAATAGATTATTTTAAGCCGGCAAAGATATAGCTGATCATCTCATTTTCCAAATGAAATTAGACCTTTAAAGGTCGCCCCGATTACTCAAAAAAATCGCCATTCACTCACCCATTAAGAGGTAATGCAACGGGCACCGATGGTATTAGTCTTTATGCTAGATCGGGAAATGCAAGTTCGCAATCGAGAGCCGGTTATTTCAGGAATAATTATTCTTTGAATTCAAGGAATGTAGTGCAGATCGTAACGAATGGCACCGGTAAAGGATTATCTATTCAAAACACAATTGCTTCTAATAATAATGAAATGCTGCGGATCTTTGTGTTGATGCATCGCTGGATACAAAAATTTCGATAGCAAAAGACGGGGATATTGTTACGGACGGAACGCTGACAGTAAAAGGCAACAGGGCTATTGTAAGAAATTCAAGTAGTACGCAATTGAGAACGGAGATATTAACTGTGAGCATTCCTTCAGGAAGTATATCACATTATGATCAGTTCAATGGATCAATTGATGTAGCAGTAAGTTTCGGTACAGCTTTTTCTTCAACGCCGGTGATTACTATCGGTAATGCGACCAGCGGAGGGTTCCAGGTTCTTATTCCGCAGATCATATAACAAGTAGCGGGTTTACATTCCGTCTTGTCTATTTCACTCCTTATGATTTTTCGATCGGTTCAACTTCTGTCAAAGTAATAGCGACAGGGGCAGAATAATATAATTTGCGAAGGACGGTGACATGATAAGGCTGCTGTAAAGCGGCTTTATTTTTTTTGGAACAGGCCTAAAAGATGAAAGCACCAAGTATGTTCCTTCCAGCTTGCGCTTTCAGTCACTTACCCGATGCTTTCGTGGAGTAACTTTCACCTTTTGACGGGTTTCCGTTTCTCCGTGGAGTAACTTTCACCTTTTGACGGGTTTCTGTTTCTCCAGCACTTCATTTTATTGCTAAAATTCCGTGCAGTTGTAAAACAAATATAATTTATACAACTACCCGTTTCCAAATTTTTTGACTCTTTGATATGCACTGCTTACGCACATATTTATCCCCACAAACAAATGCCCGTTAGTAGTTTTATTAACTCATCAGTCTCTCATATTCACATATTGTAAAGGAATTCCGAGGTTAGCGTTTTTGCAGAGTTGGATCACTTCCTGGAGGTCATCGATTTTTTTGCCCGTTATTCTCACGAGATCATCGTTTATAGATGCCTGTACCTTCATCCCGGAATCTTTGATCAGCTTTACGATCTTCTTTGCATCTTCCTGGGCAAGCCCATTTCTTACTTTCACTTCTTTCTTCCACACTTTCCCGCTCTGTGCACCTTCTTTTGATGTATCAAATGCTTCCGGTGCAATACCCTGTTTATGCGCCCGGCTGATTAAGACATCGATCAACTGGCGCATTTTCATATCGTCATCCGTTTCTAACTTAATGACAAAATCTTTTTTATCGAGATTGATAACCACATGACTTCCTTTAAAGTCAAAACGATTGGTGATCTCTTTGGTAGTTACGTTCACAGCATTATCCAATGTCTGTGCTTCTACTTTACTTACAATATCAAATGAAGGCATGGTACAAGGTTTTGGTGATAGCAAATATAAAAAAGTCTCCCGTGGAAAACGGGAGACTACTAATAATAACTATAAATATGAAACTAAACACTATTGACCGCCTTGTCCTACCCTGTTCTGCTCATCCTGCGAACTGCTGGTACGACGGCGTGGTGGCTGATTCTGTTGAGTTGTCTTTCCGAATCTCCAGGTAAATGTGCCGGTAACCTGGCGGATATCCGGCCTGGAAAGAAAACTGCCATCGATCAGGCCGTACTTATTGACCCCTTCAAATTTCTGCCATGCAAAAGGATCCCGGACATTCAATCTTACGGTTCCCTTTCCTTTCATGATCTGTTTTTGTAATCCAAACCCGATCTGGTAAATGGGTTCCATTTTCGATAAATTATTAATAGCCTTGTGACGATAGAAACCTGTCAGCTCGGCGGTGAACCCTTTACTAATTGTAAAGCTATTCGTGATATTAACGAGGAATGAAGTAAAGGCCATATCGATAGCGATCGTATCATATGTTCCTTTGTAACGATTATTATAAACGTTGGCAAAAAAATTGGTATTCCACCATTTTGCAAAACTAAATGGCGCTGTGACCGAGATACCCATATTCCGGAATTTCGCTACGTTATCAACGGTGGAGAACCTTATTTTACTATTGGGTTCCTGTTTAATGATCTGCGAGATCACATCACTGGTGGAATTATAATTGATCGTCGTTATGAATTTGTCTTTGAAAGCGTGTGTTATCTCAACGTTATGTGTGTACTGGGGTTTTAAATAAATATTACCCTGCCTGTAAGACAATGTATCAAGAAAATAAACAAATGGATTCAGGTCCTGGTAATTGGGTCTTTGAATACGACGGCCATAAGAAAGTGTCAGGCTGTTCTTATCATTTAAAGTTCTTCTTACAAAAGCTGTTGGAAAAAGACTGGTATTATTTCTTTTAAAAGTAGTGTTTGATATTACCTGGTTCCCTCTTGCATTGGTATTCTCCATTCTCAATCCAAGCTGGTAGCTCCATTTCTTTACTTCTTTGCTATAGCTTACATAAGCAGCATTGATGTTTTCATCATAAATGAAATGATTAGACCGAACATTATCCACTTCCCACTTGTCTCCTATCAGTTTATCATAATTAACAATATTATCATTTTTCACAAAACTGAATTTGATGCCTGCTTCAAAACGACCGCCTTTAAATGGATGTAAATAGTCCGATTTGAAAGTATAGATATCGATATTAGCCGGTAAATGTCCCCGAAGAAATGAAGAACCCGTCGGCTGTAACAAACTATTGTAATAATCCGTTTGCAATATCATATCAGATACATTGCCGTATATCACATAATCAAAATCGGCAGTAAGTTCCTTTCCTGTTGAATCAAATACATGCTTCCAGTTCAGGTTAGCTGAAAAATTCTTGAATTTGATCTTATTATCTGTGTAAGAATTAAGTCTTGTTTGGATAACATGATTCTCATCCTGCAATTCCGCTACGGTAGTTGGTGTAGGATGCCCGCTAAAAGCAAATCCCTGCAGTACAATACCCCAGGTATTCTTTTTATCAGCATAGAGATCCATTCCCAATTTTAAAGTGTGGTTCGCATTGCCAAATTTGAAGCGGGTCTCTGTTATATTATATCCTGTTATATTCTTATTGGCATCAAGAAAGCGGTTCTCAAAATTCATTGTATTACGACCCCTGAAATAATTAGGATTATAATTTCCAAAGAAGTTTATTTTATTTTTTCTGAAATTAAAATTGATACTGTTCTGCGATTTCGGTACCAGGTAAACCGCATCCTTTGGTTTGTAAATACTAGATGTAAGCCCAACCATCACACTTCCGTTAAAACCGGCATTCTTTCCTTTCTTTGTTTTGATATTAAGAACACCAGAATTACCTGTCGCATCATACTTAGCCGATGGATTGGTCATGATCTCGATCTGGTCCAATGCTGATGCCGGCGTATTCTTTAAAAGATTGGCAAGATCTGTTGGAGAAAGATAAGTCGGTTTTCCATCCATCAATACAATTACACCTTGCTTACCCTTGAGGCTGATATTACCATCATTATCCACCGTTACTCCCGGAGATTTTTCCAGTATCTCCAATGCAGTAGCGCCGGCACTCGTTGGCGAAGCATCAACATTGACGATCGTTTTATCGATCTTCGTTTCTATAAAAGGTTTTTTGGAAGTAACTGTTACTGCTGTCATCCCTTTTGCTGATTCGGTTAGCTTCATACCCGGAACCGAAACAATATTATTAGATGCACTCACGGTAACACGACTAAAATTCTTTTCATGCCCAACAGATGATGCAGCAATGATATAGTCGCCGCTATTTATACTGTTGAATTCATACTTTCCATCCTTTCCGCTGGCTACCATCTTTACTAAAGATGAATCAGCCGCTTTTAATAAAGACACTGAAATGGATTGAAGAGGTTTGTTACTTGCATCCGTTACGATACCGGATATTTTTCCTGTAGCATTCTGCGCAAACAGTTGCGAGAAGCTCATAAAAAGGACGAGGGTGGCTATTACTTTTCTCATATTCATGGCTATGGTTAGTGACTTGTTGCTGCAAAAATGCTATTGAAAAAAATAGCATTGGACAGATTTATGACAACTTTCGTAGATGACGTGACGAAGGGTAAATAATCAGGTGTCACTACATCAACGGTAAAAAAACAGTTTGTACAACATCGCATGTTAAAACAGCATTAACGTTGCTAAATGAAAAGAAAAATCCTCCCAAATAATATGGGAGGATCGATCGTGATCATGGCTTTACTTATTATTAATTCCCTGTTCTTACTCTTTCTTGTTCATCTGATGCGCCACCTTCTTTTTTACCACTGCCTGCTTTCAGTTTTCCTTTGTTGAATCTCCAGGTAAATGAAAGACTTGTTGAGCGACTGTCATTGATATCTTTGAATGTTGCATCTACATTGCTATACTTGCTATAACCGTTATAAACGCCTCCGGCAAATATGTCTCTGAAATTTAATTTCACGCTTCCTTTGCCTTTCAAAACTGTTTTGCTGAAACCAACATTCACTTGCCTGATAGGTTTAATGAATATCACACCTTCCAATGCTTTGGTCCTGTAAAAACCACTCAATTCAGCGCCCCAGCCTTTTCCCCATTTGAATTGATGCTGCATTTGTGCCATACCCATTACAAGACCTGTTGAAATATATTCATTGTTTACGATCCCTTTGAAACGGTTATCGGAAACATTCACATATATATTACCGCTCCACCATTTAGTGATCTCTTTGTAAGCGCTTACTGCAATACCAAACTGGTTGCGGCTGGCAATATTTGCTTTCTTGACGTATGTTTCAGTTGTCAATTCATTTTGCTCGATCACCTGCTGAATGATATCAGTTGTTTTGCTATAGTTCAATGTTGTTGTTAAAAATCCTCCGTACGTATGACTCACTTCAATATTATGACTGAACTGCGGCTTCAGGTTAGGATTACCCTGTTCGAACGTATAACGATCAAGAAAATGTATAAAAGGATTCAGATCTTCATAATCAGGACGGTTGATCCTTCTTCCGTAATTGATCACAAAAGAATTCTTTTCATTGGCAGTGTATTGCAGGTAAACAGTAGGAAACAATTGTGTATAGTTCCTTTTGAACTGTACGCCTGTTGTTAACTGGTTTCCTTTTGCATTGGTATTTTCCATACGAAGACCAAACTGACCGCTCCATTTTTTACCCAATGGCCTGCTATAATTCACATACACTGCATTTACATTTTCTTCATATAAAAAATGATTGCTGCGGTTGTAATCATGATACATCTGGCCATTCCGGAGACTATCGTAATTGGCATTATTATCTGTCTTAACATAACTTGCTTTTATACCTGCTTCGAACTTTGCACCTTTCTTTAACGGTAATGTATAATCAACTTTGCCGCTGTAAATAGTTATATCCTGCGGAAGATTGCCCATCAATGTATCCGGTGTTTTTGTCAGGTTACCCATATTATCATAATAAGAACTATAAAGTGGTTGTTCGCTGGTTGACCTGTACTGGATATAATCAAGATCAGCTGCTATTTCCTGTCCTGCAGAATCTAAAACAGAACGGAGATTGAAGTTGCCACTGAAGTTTTTCCACTTCTCTATATTTTGAGTAAAGCTTCTTGCCTGGCTTATTAATACATAGTTTGGATTATAAATGTTCGTCAGCGATTTGCTTGTCCATGTACTCGGATTATAAAAACCACTTACTACAACTCCCATTGTTGTTTTTTTGCTCACCGAATAATCCAATCCTGCTTTAGCACTGTAGAAATGTCTTTCATTTTCCATATGTGTATCCTGGTCAAATATGGAGATAACATCCTTTGTAGTTATATCCCTGAAATTTCTTGAGATAAGCAACTGCTCTGTCCGGTGATTACGGTTATAACTTAAACTGGTGAACACGTTTAATTTTCCATTACGATAATTGAAATTCCCGCTTTCGTTGAACCTCGGATAAAATCCCTGCGTATAACCTGATGTCAGGCTTCCATTATAACCAAACTGCTTATTCTTTTTTGTTTTGATATTAATTATACCTGAATTACCCGCTGCATCATATTTAGCAGGAGGATTGGTCATGATCTCGATCTGCTCAAGCTGGCTTGCAGTCATGCTTCTCAGCATATTGGCAAGATCAGCGCCACTTAAATAACTCTGGCGGCCATCGATCATCACGATCACTCCTTGTTTTCCTTTCAGGCTGATGTTGCCATCTTTATCAACGGTAATGCCCGGAGATTTTTCCAATACTTCCAATGCAGAATTACCAACGTTGGTAACAGATGCTTCTACATTAACGATCGTCCTGTCCAGCTTTTGTTCTATCAAAGGTTTTTTAGACGTTACTGTTACAGCTCCTATTGATTTTGCGACCGGCACCAGTTCGATCGTCTTTAATGAAACAGATGGTACAGATGAATTTATTTCAAATGTTTCAGAGAATCCTTTATTATGACCTACTGCAGTAATTGAAACCACGTAACGTCCTTCAGTAACGCCATCGAATTCGAACTTGCCTGTTTTATCAGCCACACTCATTTTAGCTACAGACGAATCCTTTACTCTAAGCAAAGTGATCGTTGCTGATTCAATGGTCTTTGTATTACCATCGATAACGGTACCGCTCACTTTCCCGTTTTTAAGTTGCGCCTGGCTGACAAGAGTGATGATCATCGCAGTCAGCAGGGTTAAAATCTTTCTCATTTTCGTTTATTTGTTGTTATGTACTTGTTTTTAACTATTACGACCCAAAACTAAGTACTATGTAATAACAAGTACATTGTTTTAAATTAAACGGCCATTTTTAATGATGTGTGGCCGTTAATCGTGACATGGATATGACGCAGAAGGTGGAATTGGGTTACAGTCCATCAAAATTCTGGGATGGATGGCATTTTAATTTGATAGATGGTTCTGAAGAGAAACCAGTGATTTATAGGCCAAATTCGGACTTTATAGCCTCGTGGTAGGTGCGGCCGGAGGTGATCTTAGTACCGTTCTTATCATCCATTGTAAACAAATAGCGGCCATTAAAGTGTTTATGCATCTCTTTTACCCGTTCCTTATTAATAATATAGGATTTCTGAATCCGGTAAAACTGGGAAGGAAGTTTTTCCTCCAGCAACATCAGCGATTGATCGGTCAGGTGTTTTTGGCCATCGATGGTATAAATAAATACATATTTATCATGAGCCTCCAGGTAACTGATATTTTCGAATTTAAGCAGGTTGATCTTGTCGCCGGTCTTTACCGGGAGTGCCGTAGCTTTTTGAGGAGTTTTTAATTGCCTGATGATCTGCTGAAGTTCCGATACATCGATGCCCGAATTCAGTTTACCGAATTTTTTCAGCTTGGCGATACTTTGTTCCAGTCTTTCTTCTTTTATAGGCTTTAATAAATAATCGATTGAAAATGTTTCAAAGGCTTTGATCGCATATTGTTCATACGCTGTTGTAAAAATGATATCGGGCTTATGTTGCATTTGTTCTATCACTTCGAAACCGGTAAGGTCGGGCATTTGTATATCGAGAAAAATAAGATCGGGTAAAAGACTGTCGATCTTTTCCAATGCTTCTCTCCCATTGGCGGCTTCCCCGGTTATTTCGATCACATCTTTATAGGGCAGCAACAGGCTTTTCATCAGCCTGCGGGCGGCCGGTTCATCATCAATGATCAATGCTTTAAAGAGCCGGTTCATCTTTCATTAATTTTTGAATATGAATGCTTACCTGTTTTCTCGGCTCATTGGAGAAATGTACTTCATACTTTCCGGGAAATAATAATTCCAGTTTATCAAACATACTTTTAACTCCATAACCGGGCGAAAGTTCATCAGGAAAAAAAGGTCCGTTATCCGCAATGATCAATTCCATTCCGTTATCATTTTTTTTGACCTCTATCAGTATCTCAGTCATCTTTCCTGTAGCTTTTAATCCATGTTTTACCGCATTCTCCACTACGGGTTGAAGGACAAATCTTGGAACGAGAAAATGTTTCAGTTCGTTGTCAATATTCAAAGAATAAGTCAGCTGATCTTCAAATCTTATTTTTTCTATCTGCAGGTAGGCTTCTACCATTTCTATTTCATCCTTTATAGAAGAATAATTATGATCGCTGTAATTGATACTGTAACGGAAAAGATCGGCCAGCGCCACTGTCATCTTCCTTGCTTTTTTCCCATCGGTTATAGACAGATCAGCGATCGAGTTCAAAGCATTATATAAAAAATGAGGATTGATCTTGGAATGCAATGCATCCAGTTCCGCCTTTGTTTTTAATTCCCGAAGACGACTTAATTCCAGTTCTTTCTCGCTGAACTTTCTTTTTCTTTCAATATCGAGGTAATTGGTTGCACTATAAACGATCCCCGTTGCGGCTGCTATATAAACAGTATTACTGAGCACATATTTCATATACGGAGCTGCATCTTTTCCATACATCCAGTTGCTCAAAGGAATATTAATAGCCAATGTTCCGGCGATCAAAGTAAAAACGATGAGAAGCGTATGTTTAGCAAAGGAAAGCTTCCTGACCCTCTTATTCTCGGTAACCAATCTCGCCAGGTTATAAATAAACAAGGTACAGCCTGTAGCCGAAATGAAATGGCTGCCGATCGACCAACCCCATCCATGTCGTTGAAGCAGGTAAAAAAAACCACCGCTCATCGGTGTCATCGCTACGGAGATACAAAGAATGATGAGCCACGCAGCAACATTCTTCCTTAGCAGTTCATTTTTTATACTGCGCCGGAGAAGACGGCTGAAATTAGCCAGCAAATAAAGACCCGCCCCGGCAAAGACCAGGCAAACAAGTATCAGCAAAGAATAATGTAGAACGGAGGGTTCTTTCATAAAAGAGGCAAGGTAAGAATTGCATCACTAAACTCTTCAGCGCCTTCGTCAACTGTTTAAATTAAGGGGTGAACGGAGTATATTGCAGAAAAATAAAAGATGATAATTGATTTCAGATCTGATACTGTTACAAAACCCGGCGCGGGAATGATGGAAGCTATGATGAAGGCTAAAGTGGGCGATGATGTGTTTGGCGAAGATCCTTCGATCAATGAGCTTGAAACAATGACGGCAGCTATGTTTGGCATGGAAGCCGCATTATATTGCCCTTCGGGAACCATGACGAACCAGATCGCAATAAAATGTCATACACAGCCCGGCGATGAAGTGATCTGTGATGAAAGCTCGCATGTTTATCAATATGAAGGCGGTGGTATTGCTTTTAATTCCGGCGCTTCGGTAAAATTATTAAATGGTGATAAAGGAAGAATAACTGCCGAACAGGTATTAGCTGCTATTCAACCTGATGATGCCCACCGGCCGCATACAAGTTTGGTTAGTTTGGAAAACACAAGCAACCGCGGCGGCGGAAGTTGTTATGATCTTGAAGAAATAAAAAAGATAAAAGCCGTTTGCGCAGAAAAGAAACTGGCTTTCCATTTGGATGGTGCCAGACTATGGAATGCACTCGTAGCAAAGAATGAAACACCCAAACAATACGGCGAAGCATTTGATAGTATCTCTGTTTGTCTCAGTAAAAGCCTGGGATGCCCGGTAGGCAGTTTGTTATTGGGTAAAAAAGATCTGGTCAAAAAAGCAAGAAGGATAAGAAAGGTTTTTGGAGGTGGTATGCGGCAGGCAGGTTTTTTAGCCGCCGCCGGTATCTATGCTTTGCAAAATAATATTGAACGGCTAAGCGAAGATCATAAACATGCCAAACAGATCGCTGATAAGATCGCTTATAAAAAGATTTGTAAAGATGGTGCTGCCGGTAGAAACCAATATCATCATTTTTGAACTGGATGATTCTATGCAGGCGCCTGCATTGGTTGCAAAATTGAAAGAACATAATGTTCTTTGCTATGCTATTTCTCCCAACCGTGTAAGACTGGTCGTTCATCTTGATATTAGCCCGGAAATGACAACCAAAACGATAGAAGTGTTTGAACAACTATAGTATCTTCAGCTTATGTTACCAAGGATCAACCCGGCATCGACCGCAGCATGGCAGCAACTTATTCAGCATGCCGCTGAAATGAAAGAGGTGCATATGCGGGACCTGTTCAGCAATGATCCGGATCGTTTCAAAAAATTCTCTTTATGTCTTGATGAGATCGTCTTTGATTATTCGAAGAATATCATTACCGAAAAAACAATTCAGCTTCTCCTCCAACTGGCTGATGAATGTAAGTTGAAAGAGGCTGTCGAAGCCATGTTCAATGGCGATCTTATCAATGAAACGGAACACCGTTCTGTTTTACATACAGCGTTACGTAATTTTTCAGGCGAACCCGTGTTTAGTGAAGGAACAGATATAATGCCCGGTATAAAAAAAGTGCTTCGCAAAATGAAAAACTTTTGCCAGGCTGTTCATACAGGAAAGTTCAGGGGTTATACAGATAAAAAGATAAAATACATCGTTAACATCGGCATTGGCGGCAGCGACCTGGGTCCATTGATGGTAACGGAAGCTTTAAAACCTTATTGGATCGATGGAATTGAAACGTATTTCGTTTCCAATATTGATGCAACGCATATTGCTGAAACATTAAAGAAAATCGATCCCGAAAGAACGCTTTTTCTTATCGCTTCAAAAACATTTACTACTCAGGAAACGATGACCAATGCCCATACGGCAAGATCATGGTTTTTGAATAAAGCAAAAAAGGAAAAGCATATTGCAAAGCATTTTGTGGCTTTATCAACCAATGAAACGGAAGTGGTAAAATTCGGGATCGATAAAGCCAATATGTTTGAATTCTGGGATTGGGTGGGCGGACGTTACTCTCTCTGGAGCGCCATCGGTTTATCCATCGCTTTAACGATCGGCTATAAGAATTTTGAACAACTGCTGAAAGGCGCACATACTACCGACAATCATTTCCGAAAAACTTCTTTTGATAAAAATATTCCTGTACTGATGGCATTGATAGGTATATGGTACAGCAATTTTTTTGGTGCCCGATCCGAAGCTATTCTTCCTTACGATCAATACCTGCATCGTTTTGCCGCTTATTTCCAGCAGGGTAATATGGAAAGCAATGGTAAAAGCATTGACAGGAATGGTGAAGCGGTTGAATATACAACCGGCCCTATCATCTGGGGTGAACCGGGCACGAATGGCCAGCATGCTTTTTATCAATTGATACACCAGGGCACTGCTTTTATTCCCTGCGATTTTATTGCAGCCGGCTCAAAGCCATAATCCTGTTGGCGATCATCATGTAAAACTTTTAAGCAATTTCTTTGCGCAAACCGAAGCCTTGATGAATGGTAAAACAGAAGAAGAAGCTGAGAACGAATTGATCAAACAAGGTTTATCACCGGCACAAATTGCAAGACTTGTTCCTTATAAAGTTTTCGCCGGCAACAGGCCTACCAATTCAATACTGGTAAAGAAAATAACTCCTTATTCATTGGGAGAGTTGATCGCTTTGTATGAACATAAGATCTTTACCCAGGGAATCATCTGGAATATTTTCAGTTTTGACCAGTGGGGAGTGGAACTTGGTAAACAACTAGCCAATAATATCCTCCCTGAATTGTTAAGCAATGAACCTGTAACAGGTCATGACTCTTCCACCAATGGGCTTATCAATGCGTGGAAGCAAATGAAAAAATAATTTCTTATCACTGGAAATAAAAAAGAGTCCCGCATCTGCGGAACTCTTTTTTATTCGGATCAAACATTTCTTATTGTTTCATGACCTTCGCTGAAAGCTTCTCTCCGTCCGCATCTACTCTCACCGTATAGATCGCTCTCGAGATTATACCCGATGTATTGATCGTATAAGATGCTAAACCACCCGGCAGCGAATAGCGCTTGACGAGTTTTCCGCCATCATCAAAGATCGAAATAGTAACAGGGCCCTGCGGTATCCTGGCAAATTTCACGAATATATTATCGCCAAAAGGATTCGGCCCAACGATCAGTCGCTGCGGCGCATTATCCCTCTTGATAAAGATCGTGTTGCTGTACAGGATATATCCATCCGTATGCAGCATCTTGATCCGGTAATAATTGGACTGGGTATTCTCATGATCAACAAATGTGTAAGTAGTAGGCGTCAGCTTATTGAAAGAAGCCGCCTTAGAACCGATCTTATGGAAATTAGTTCCATCATATGATTTCTCTACTTCAAAGAAAGTACTGTTGATCTCTGCTGATGTCGTCCAGGAAAGATCCACATCCACATTATTGGCATTCGCACTTCCTGTAAGTGTAAGAATGGTATTCATCCTGCCCGGTATACCAAAGCCATAACCGGAGAAACCATTTTCCAGTAAGAATGACAATGTATAATAAACAGGACCGAATGTTCTGCGAACAGGACTAACGACCGTGATCGTTCCCGGTCCGTCAGGCTGCGCATTAGCCGGTGTAACGTTATTGATACTCGAAGGCAGTTTGATCAGTTGTATATCATTCCATGAATGACCTGTCGCTGTTTCCCATCCTGCTTTTTCGGCTGCAGTAAAGTAGAAAGTAACTTCATACTTACCGGTCGCATTATTTGTTCCGGGCAATATCCTGAATGTCTTATTCATCAGGTAATCGGCTGTATTCGTATTCCAGAATTGGGATACGCCGTTTCCTGCCCTGTCGATCACAACCTGTGTACAACCATAATCGAAGCCGGATAAGTTCAACACTCTTGCAAGGATTTCACCGGTACCTGTATAATAATAGAGGTCGGTATTGCCTCCGAGATATTGTGTGCTCGTACTATTCAATACTGTAGCCACCGGGTCGCCGAATGTAGCTGTAAGCGTTGTGTTCAACCTGTTGTCATCAACAAATGCGGCAGGCAATGCGCAACCTGCAACAGTACCTGTTGTATAATTTGAATATGTAGATGCGCGGATGCCTGCGCCAAATGGTGCGGCCATACCTTCTGCAACATCCACAACTCCTTCCGGTGTTCCGGTGAGGTTGTCAAAACAAAACTGTATCACAACATTTGAAGTTCCATCCCATACGAACGGAGCAGAGAAATTGAAAACATTATCACCCACAACAGTGGAATAATCGGCTGAATACACCTGGTTAAAAGCAATACCGGTAATAAAGCCGGCTGTAAGATTCTGCCTGTATGTATTGGCGATTTGAATAGTAAAGCCTTTGAATGGTTGTGTGGTATTCTTTGTTTTGATCCTCATTTTAAGCGAACTGATCTGTGCATTGATGCTGATGCCGGCTGCTCTTAATTCTGAAGCCCTGTAAAGAACCTGCACCCTGTGCCTTAGCTTGGTTCCATCAAACGGCGTATTCAAACTTGTCAGGTCGGTATTGAATGTGCCGACGGTATAGTTGCCTGTTCCGAAAGGCACCGGGTACCTGTCATTATCAAGAATAGTAAATGCATGTGTATTGACAGGTCCTGATGTTGCATTCGTAGCACCGGATATCGTATAGCTTAAGGTGAACAATTCCGTAGGCTCTACCTGTGTATCGTCATATATCCGCACAGTGATCGGCTTCAATCCCAATATACCTGTCTGGAATACGTGTTGCTTTGATGGACTTGTAAAGCTTCCATTAGTTGTAAAATCGAAATCAACTCCTTCAGTTGCTGTTGCGCCTGCCTGTACAGCATACGTAACGGTTGCATTTCCTGTAGGAGCATTTACAATGCCTGTATTAACGATATAATCTTTATAGTTGCGGCAACCGCTGGTACCGGCGTTTTGTTCTGTTACACTATTTGTAGGATTTACAAAACTGATCTCCGGTGTAGATGGCGGTATTCTTGCCGTGAATAAACCTCTGCCATATGTTGAAGCCACCACAGTATTATCACTGCTGCGTAATCTCAGCATAGCAATACGTGTAGTAGGAATTCCCGGATCAGGAACCCAAACAGTGCTGGCGCCATTGAGAAGATCGGTAGACCAAACTCCTGTTTCGGTAGCGATATACATTTTATTGTTATTGGTAGGGTCGAATATGGCCCACCATACCGGCATATCAGGAAGGTTACCGTCAACATTGCTCCAGCTTGTACCGCCATTAGTGGTAACAAAGACATGAGCCACACCAAAATTCGAGAACGTAGCTACAAGATTGTTATCTGATGAACCCACATTGACAGAACGAACATATCCTGCAGGAAAACCAACGCCGGTTATGTTTGTAGCAACTGCTGTTACAGCCGCATCATCCACTCTTAATATACGACCGCCGGTTGAACCGAGATAAACCCTGTTAGCTGTATAAGGTGATACTTTTAATGAACCGATCTGTGCCCCATTTAATAAAGCAAGCGTTACAGTATTAGATACCGCTGCAGTATTTGCATTCGGCCAACGCAGCATTGTATTGGCATTATGACAAGCATACATGATATTATTTGCATCATCATATGCATAGGGGTTTACAAATTGTCCCGCTGCAGCACTAAAGTTGACCGAACCCCATGTGTTACCGCCATTGGTGGTCCGCCGATACTGGTTATAAACATAACTACCGAACTGAACATTCGGATCCTGTTGGTTGATCCATACATGCATACCATCACCACCGGTTACTTCGTAAGAATAACTAAGCCCGGGGAATCTTAACTGGTGAGTTCCGTTATCCTGTGCACCTGCCAGCAAATAAGGAGAACCTGCTGCCGGATGGATATCTGCTCCGTAGAATTGTTTAAGCCCGAGGTTACGGTTCTTATCGAACCATGTAATACCGTTATCATTTGAATAAAAGATACCGCCGTCACAACCGATAACGATACGGCTTTCATTTCCTTTTTTCCACCAGCTCATATAATGATGATCGGCGTGAACATAAGGAATAGTGGTGACCCAGAAAGTAAGACGGGTCCACGTTAATCCATTATTAGTAGAACGATAAGCATCCAATCCGCCGCAGAGAAGTTCTGAAGTATTGTATGGATTGATCGCAAGCGTTTCATTATACCATCCCTGGCCGCTTAAAATACCGGCAGGCATGATAGTAGTATTTTGTTTTGTCCAGGTAAGACCGCCATCAATAGATTTATAACAGCTGTCAGAATTATACGCAGTATTACAAGTAACGCCGTACAGGGTATCGGCAACACAGGCCAGTTCAAGACGAACAGCCAGTACTGCACTGTTTCTTATTCCTGTACTTAATACCCAGCCGGTCGCTTGTGTTACGTTAGCCGGATCTGTAGTAAAATAATGTCTTACTGTTCCGCCGGCCGTATTATAACCAAAACTCGTATGCAGTTTACCAGTGCTGCTTATTTCGATATCAGTACAGGTTGCGGTAGCAGTAGCCGTTCCCTGTGCGGTCGGAGTAATATTTACCCAGGTGGCGCCGCCATCTTTTGAGCGGAGCAACCCTGAAGTATTCAATGCAGGTGTTGCAGTTGTTCTTGATGCGAGGTAAACGTTGCCGGCAGCATCACATGCAATTTTAAAGTTGCGGATAAAATTTACAGTAGAGGGCAATTGTACCCATGTTTCTCCTTTATCGGTAGATTTCCATACACCCATACCGAAATGTGCGTCTGCATTACTTGTTGCTTCGCCAGTTGAGAAATACATCACGGAAGGATTAACAGGGCTCTGGCAAATAGAAGAGATCGCCATGTTGGCGAAATAGTCGTTCACATTTCTCCAATTTGGAAATGAAGAAAGAAAATCCGTACACTTCCAGATACCTCCGGATATTCCTCCAACAAATGCTGTATTGCCGGTAGGATCATTCAATGTATCGATCATCACCGCAGCCATTCTTCCTGAAGTATAAAGATCATTACCACGGGTGTTACCATTGCTGGGACCAACCGAATCATAGATAGGACCTCTCTCCTGCCACAACATGATAGATGTTGTACGGCCGTTTTCACGGGCCTGTTTTACCGAATCTCTTAAATAATGAGTATAGGCCAATGCATTGTTCAACCTGTTATAAGGAACATGCCCGAGTGCCGGATCGACCATCCAGGTAAATTCCTGCTGATCCCTTGCTTCGGGTCCATCATAGCCGTCTTTTTCTTCTTCCTCATCTTCTTCTTTTCCATTTTGTCTTTCCCATTCTTCTTCCGAAGTGGGGACGACCAGCGGAGCCCGGTGGCTATAGGAATTCCGTTTGCCCGATTTTGATATCAACACACATGAAGCGAGGGCTGCACATGCTAAAAGTATAATGTAGATTTTTTTCATGTTACCAATTTTTATGGATGCTGGAATTTTTTATTATAAGATCAGCAGCTCCTTAGTGCAGACTGCCGATCGTTTTTTGTTTATCTTATTATTACTTGTCCGGATGCTTTCCTTAGATTATGCCTGTCTTTTACTTCTACTGTGTAAACGCCGGCGCCCATCCTGCTAAGATCAAAGAGGACTTCCTGGTAGGTATTATTGGTAGTGACTTCTCTCACGAGTACTACCTGTCCCATTGAATTGGAAATGATGAATCTTCTCGTATCCAAAAGAATATTAGAATACCATCTTACCTGGAACTGTCCGTTCGGAGCAGGATTAGGATAAATGAATAACCTCTCACCCGGAAGACCTGTAATGGTAACATCATTGGTAGTACTTACACATCCGTTGATATCGGTTACGGTTACATGGTAGGTACCTAATCCATTAATGTTTGCAGTATAGCTGCTTTGGGTAATACCCGGAACAACCGTTCCATTTACATTCCATACATAACTGGCGCCTGCGGGAGTACTTGTTGCAAATATAGTGGTGGTCATTCCCGGTTGTAACTGGTTAAAGAATGTCGAACTCAGTGTAACCACCGGTAATGGATTTACTTTTAGAATTGCATATTGTGAGGTGACCGAACCGCATGAAGCAACTGTTACAACAGCCCTGTACCTGTTTAGACTTAGATTAGTATCCACTGCATTCAATGTCAAAACAGATGCAATGGCTCCGTTGATATTGGTATAGTTGTAACCACCATCGGTACTTACCTGCCACTGGTATTGCAACGAAGAACCTGTTGCACCTACACTAAGGTTTGCAGTACTTCCTTTACAAACGATGGTCAATACAGGATCCTGCGTGATGGCTGCCGGTACATTCACTGTAAGCCTGCCTGCCGCTGAGGTCATATTCGGAGTTGTACAAGTACCATTAAGAATGACCCTGTACAAATAATCATTCATCGATAAAGCAGCACCTGTAATTACCAATGTATTTGTCGTTACACCGGAATAAGGCGGTGTATTTGGAACATCTGAATAACTGCCTCCGTTATTAATACTTACCTGCCATTTATAAGTAAGGTTTGTGCCGGTAGTTGCGATAGCGATCGAACCGGTTCCTCCATTACAAATTACTGTATTCGGTGGCTGGGCTGTTATAGCAGCGGTAAAACAAGGTTGTATATCCACGCTGTAATCTTCTACCTGCCCGTTGGTCGCATTTCCGCAGGAAGTATTATTGCCTCCCGCTGCCGTGTTATGCAAACGGATCCGTAAACGGGTACGTCCCTGCAATACGGTAGCTGAAAGTGCCGGTATAGTAAGATTGCCGGATATAGTTCCTGATGCCAGCGGTAATGTTGAAGTAAAAAGTATTTCGCCCGGGTCAGTGAAAACACCATTGTGATTAAAGTCGATAAAGATGATCACTTCATCGGTTGGTGCAAAAGAGGAAACTGATACAGAGAAAGGCAGAACAGAATTCGGGAATAAACTAACCGTTGTCTGTGTGCTGCTGAAATTCTCATAACCTGCAGTGCCTGCAGAATTATTATTGATCGTATTGTAAGTAAAATTGGAGATCTTTTCCCCGGTTGTATTGGTAGTCGATGCTGCGCAATAAGGTATCCAGCGATAGGTCTGGCCGCTGGCTGGTTTTGTAACAATAGAAGTTGTTTCCACGGTTGAACTCACCAATGGGTTGGCACCATCATCGCTAAGTGATAAAAATGTATTGGTCCCGGTTGCGGTGGCTGTAATGCCTATGCTTACACCAAGATCGCCATTATTGGCAATAGCTCCTGCTTCCTGGCGGTAAACAAATTCAATAATGTTGGAAGTCTCGTACAATTTTGCCTGGAAGGAAATAACAGCGCCCAGGGCCGGGAATTCCCATTTTGCATTCGCCCATTCGATAGTTAACACACGATTGGGTGCGGCTCCCGAAAGCTGGTAACTAACGGCTCCACTTGCTCCCATATCAAGATCGTCCCAGAATGGTGCAATGATCGGCCGCTGGTTGGCAGCAGGACCCGTCGTAAGATTGTTGGTCCATGTGTCTGTGTTATTAGCCAGTGCAGTTGTACTGAAAGAAGCAAAACCATTAGCGCAGGGCCGGATGGTTGTGTAGTTGATACCGTTGTAATTAAAAGTGAACCCGATGTTGATCGCATTCGCTGGTGTTGCTATACCATCATCATAGTTCGCCGCTGCGTTATAAGTAAGCGTAACAGCTGTTCCTCCTACGAGAGGTGTGTAAGTTCCGGATACAGCCTGGAAAGCATAAGCGGGCGCCTGTGAAAAAACTTCACCGGCTATTAATGTGATACCAATAAAAAAACATAGTAGATTTTTTCGCATGCAGACATGTTTTGGTTTTAAAAAATAAAAACAAATGATCGTGGGGTAAGGTTAGTGCAAAGCCGTTGGGTGGTTTGTTCTTAGGAAGGAGGTTCTAAAGATACTATTCTAAATGAGAATATAAAAAAAGCCGTCCCGCATTTTTGCGGAACGGCTTTGAATATTGATACAAATCAGTTTGTTATTGAGCAACAACAAACAATCCTGAAATAATACTCTCGGAATTCAGACCACTAACTTTAGCTACATAAGTACCTGCAGCCAGTTTTGGAAGCTGGAATTCCATTTTTGCATAAGAAGGTGATCCCTGTACAAGGTCAAACTCTTTCTGAGCTACCAATGCACCTTGTGAATTATAGATACGGATCCTTCTTCTTTCTGCAGCATTCCCATCATAGAACAACCTGATCTGGAAGTTACCGTTATTCGGATTCGGATAGATCCAGAGACGATCAGATGCTTCTGCACCAATTGTCAGCAGGTTAGATGTATTGGTACAACCGGTTGTGGCTGTTGTAGCAGTTGCCTGGTAAACACCCAATCCGTCAATACCAACTGAAATACTTGAAGTATTAGAAGGTGTAGCCGGAGGAGGAGGTACCACAGCACCGTTCAACGTCCATGACCATCCTGTTGCAGATGCAGCAGGATTGCTGGTTCCTGTGATGATAGTTTGTTGTCCCGGAGTGATCGCCAGGTCAGCAGATGTAATAGTTACAACAGGCAATGGATTCACTGTAAGAACAACACCTGTAGAAGGAGTAGACGTAACAGTAGAAGCGCAAGGAGCTACACTTACAACAACCCTGTACCTGTAATTATTCATTGCTAATGAAGCAGTGAAGGTATAGTTGGCTGTTGTAGCGGATGCACCAGCGGCATTTGTCCATGTAACACCACCATCAACACTCTGCTGCCACTGATAGCTAACTGTACCAACTGTTGTTGTAGCAACAACAGAGAAAGTAGCAGGTTTGCCATCGCACACTGTAGTGCTGACAGGTTGTGTAGTAATAGTAGGCGGAACATTTACCTGGAGTGTTGCCAGGCCATTAGATGTAACAGGCTGTGGCGGACACTGACCTCCTACTCTTACACGGTAACGATAACCGTTCATAGCAGAAGTAACAAGGTTGACAGTAAGTGTTGGTGTATTAACACCTGAGTAAGGTGCCACATTAGTAAGCGGTGTCCATGTACCACCACCGTTGGTGCTGACTTCCCACTGATAAGTAGTGCTGGAAACAGCCGGTGTAGCAGTTACAGAGAACGTAGCTGAACCACCCACGCAAACAGCAGTACTTGCTGGCTGAGCAGTGATAGCAGGCGGTTGTATAACTGTAATAGTTGCAGTACCTGTATTACCAACTCCAGGGCAACCATTAGCGCCTATTACAGAAACTATCGTGTAGTTAGTAGTAGCAGATGGAGATACCTGTATAGGTGTTCCACTTGTATATCCGGGATAGGTTGTATTAGTTGTACCATTTGTAAATACCAGTGTATAAGGAGCAACGCCTCCTGTGATATTCACTGATACTGTAGATACTGTATTAGGACAAACTCCTGGTAATGCTTTACGATATTTTACATCGTCAACACCTACCACATTAGAGTTACCACCATTTGGACCACCATTCTCAACAAAATACCTGAAGGCAAAACGACCTGTTGTACCAGCAGGCAATGCAGGAAGTATAATAGACTGTGGAGTCCAGGCAAGAGGATAACCAGTTGGGCTATAAGTAGGATTGATATCCAGCAACAGCGTTGTGAAATCACCAACACTTGTTGCAGTAGCTCCTACGTTAGTGCTTGCACCGCTTACGCTCATACGGATCTGCATCCTGTCAGGGAAACCTGCACCGGCTGCGATCGTATGGAAAACAAACTCATTACCACCTTCCAAAGGAACTTCAGGAGATAACATCCAGTTGCTCAGTGTCGCAAGACCTGAACCGGACAAGAAAGCAACCTCTCTGAAATCGGGTGGTGAATTTGGTGCAAATACACCGCCTGTAGTACCCTGGTGCCAATCATTGAATGGAGGCACACCAACCGGCTGGCTGTTATTTTGCTGAGACCATCCGCCTGGTAAAGGAGCAGCATTGAAGCTCTCGTCAATATAATACTGGAATGCAGGAGCTGCTGTAATAACGGCTGCTGTTGAAATACCTTTTACAGGAACTGTAGTAGTATTCGAACAACCATTCGCTCCATATCCAAGAACTGTATAGGTCTGATCGGATGAAGGCGTTGCTACAGTAGTAGCGCCTGTTGTCGTACTCAAACCAGTACCCGGTGACCATGTATAAGCAATACCACCGGAAGCAGTAAGCGTTACAGGGGCACATCCGCCCGGATTAGGAGATACCGTGATATTTGGTCGTGGAAGAACTGTTACAGTTACATTTTGTGTAGGAGCACAAGCGCCTCCTGCAAATGTTGCTGTATAAGTTGTGGTCGCAGTTGGATTAACCCATATTACATCAGACTGCGCCCCGGCAACATATGGTGTTGTTGCAGCCGGATTCGTAAACATTGTATTCGGTGCAGCAGGGTTTGATGTCCATGAAGCTGTTGGAACTATTCTGAAAGTAATTGACCAACCTGTCAAGGCGCCAACATCACCGGCAAAATCATCAACGACTAACAATCTCCACTGTCCGTTAGGATTGTTACCACTGCTGAAACTGCTAAGCAGCGGACCAGTAGGTGTAGCAATACCCGGTGCAGGGAATGCATCCGGCTCTACTCCAAACACACCAACAAGGTTTGTTGGTTTATAAGTACCTGCTGTGATAGTATTAGCTGTAAATGAAGCCCCTGCATCATTAATAATAACGTTAGTAGCACCGATCGGATTTGGACCACCAACATCAGACATAAGAATTACCTGCTGACCTGTTGGAGATAACAATGCAATATCAATATCCTCCGGCCATGTATGCGATATTCCATTGATCGCAACTGACTGAACATATACACCCGCAGTTGGCAACCCTGCTACGTTAATAGTAGAAGGATATGGTGAACCGGTTGCAGCTACAAGTGAAACAGCCGGGCCAGGTCCAAAAGTTTGTGTAGTTGCACCTGTCGGAGTTACACTTAACTGCTGTATCGATCCCGAACAGATCGTTGCTACATCAGGCGTTAAACAAGTACAGGGAGTTACAGTAATTGTCTGCTGACCGCAAGGGCCGGGAGCAGGAGCACAACCACCTTCACCACGTACGTAGTAAGTAGTAGTTACACCCGGGCTTACTGTTAATGTAGTACCTGTTCCAACTAATGTACCACCGCAAGAACCGGTATACCATCTCCACTGGGAAGCACCGTTCAATGTACCACTGATAATGCTAAGTGTGATCGGTGAACCAGCGCAAGTGCTGGAAGGAACAGAAGAAATAATAGGTTGGGTTGCGTTTGCTGGAATACAAACAGCCTGGTCGAATGTGATCGAACCAGTAAAATATCTTGGGGTAAACAGTGCACCGGCAACTGGTCCTGCATAACCAACATTCTGACCGGAGATCTGGAAATTACCGTTTTGCAGGTTAACACCACCACCACTGATCTGGTTGGGGTTTACAATTGGAGTACCGGTAAATCCACTGTAGCTAAGTCCTAAAGATGATTCAAGAACTAATCTATAAGTTGTGTTACCAGGGATCTGAAGGGTCAATCCTGACATAACAGGATAATAACCTGCTCCACCTACAGCACCCATTGTGCTTGTTCCGGCAACTAACCATGTAGGCCCTGAAATCGGAAGAGGGTCACCTGATAAAGAAGAGGTAGAATACCACAGTCTCATATTTGAGCCTGTAGGATTGCCCCCGATCACAGCCGGATCAAAAAATGCTGTAATGCTCTGGATAACGATCGCAAAACCATTCGTGTTCTGAACGGTAAAACTCACAATTGAAGGAACGGCACCAAAGGTATTTTGTCCGGTATATTCGGGAAGCCCCTGGGTTGTGAGAGTAGCCGGAGCGAAAACCCGCGAAGTAGCCGATGGACTTGCACTTCTTACAGGAAGAACGATCCTCTCTGGTCCTACAACAGCAGCATTAGGATAAAGTACCGCATCAGTCTGCTGTGATAACTGTGTGCGCATCGCTTCGGTCTTCTGCCCGAAAGAGAACTGTGCCGAAGCGAAGAGAACCAAAGCGATGGCAAGGATTCTCGTCAACACATTTCTCCCTGTGTTAAGCGTAAATTTTGGTTGCATAATAGATTTTTTAATTGATGAATTACATCCCGCCATAGCAGTTATGGCGCAAATCGGGCTGTAAGGTAATTTTTTTTGGGATATTTAAAAAAAATAATCGGCAGGATAAATTATTAAGACTGTATCAGTTAACATCAAGCCTGCACCAACTCCTTTAAAAGTCAGGCTGGGCGGCTTTCAGGTGTAAAACTCACCATTTATCCACATCTTCTGCGGCCTTATTTTCTACCGCCGATGCTTCAGCGACAGGAGTTGATTCAACAGGCTTTTCCTGCTCTGTTACTTCTACTATTTCCTGTTCTGTTACAGCAGCACTATCATGAGTTGCTGCACCATCATGATTCGTTTCTTCGGAAACCTCATCGTGATTGAAAGCATCAAAATTAAAATCAGGCATCAATTCTGTTTTTACATAATCAACAGCTTCGCCCAATGCTTTGATGAATTTATTGAAGTCTTCTTTATATAAAAATATCTTATGACGGTCATAACCGTTATCATCAAATCGTTTTCGGCTCTCCGTAATAGTAAGATAATAATCGTTGCCTCTTGTAGCTCTTACATCAAAGAAGTAGGTCCTTCTTTTTCCTGCACGGATGCGCTTACTGTAGATGCTCTCCATTTTCTTGTCATTGTTCTCGTACGTCACGTTGAATAGATTTAGCAGTTAAAAATAGCTTTGGTTATGGAACTCACAAATATATATATGTTTTTGAAACGGCCAAATGTTAGTCGTTAGTCATTAGTCGGGAGTCGTTAGTCCGGACTCCAGCTATAGATGAAAATTTAAAATGGCCAATAGAGAACATATCTATAAGATTAAAGTCTGACTCCAGGCTCATGACTAACGACTCAAGACTCCCGACCTCCCTCCTGCTCCCGCTGGCGATCATATAATTCGGCATAGTAGCCTTTCTTTTTCAACAATTCGGCATGTGTTCCCTGCTCCACTATTTTTCCATCTTCGAGTACGACTATCTTATCAAAATTGAAAAGCGAAAAGATACGGTGAGTGATGATAATGGCTGTTTTATCATTTAAATATTCATTCAGGTTGCCAATGATCTCTCTTTCGGTTTTAGCATCGACCGCACTCAGGCAATCATCAAAGATCACCAGGTTTGGATCTTTGATCAGCGCTCTTGCGATCGATATCCTTTGCTTCTGCCCGCCACTGAGTGTTACTCCCCTTTCACCGATCATCGTATCGTATTGCTCAGCAAATCCTGCAATTTCTTTGTCGACACTTGCCTGCCCGGCTGCTTTTTCTACCAACGATCTCTCCGCCGATTGCAAACCAAAACGAATATTATTCTCTACCGTCTCGCTAAAAAGAAAAACATCCTGCGGTACATAACTGATCTGTTCCCGCAGTTTTTTTACTTCCAGTGAACGGATATCATTATCATCATAAAAGATAGTACCGTTGCTGACATCATACATCCTCAATAAAAGTTGGGCAAGGGTTGTTTTACCGCAACCGGTGCGTCCCACGATAGCGATCTTCTCCCCTTTTTTTATTTCAAGATTGAGATCTTTTATAGCATGGATGCCCGTATGCGGGTAAGTGAAATTCACATTGGAGAAACGGATATTACCTTCGAGCACCGGTGTGAAAGCTGTTGTATTATTTCTTATCGCCGGTTTTGTTTGCAAAAATTCATTGATCCTTTTTTGTGAAGCGGCTGCCCGCTGGATCATACTGGCGGTAAGGCCGATAGCACTGACAGGAAAGGTCAGCATGTTAATATACATTACAAATTCAACGATCGTATTCAACTGCATGTTACGATTGCCCGATATATAATACAACCCGCCGATCATGATCGTAAATAAAGTACTCAACCCGATCAGCAGTGTAATGGAAGGAAAATAAATGGCTTCTACTTTGGCGAGACTAACAGCATTCTTCTTATACTCTTCACTGTTCTTTGTAAAAAATCCCAGCATCGCTTTTTCCTGCACAAAGGATTTGATCACCCGGATACCCGAATACGATTCCTGCGCATTGGTAGTAAGATCGGAAAGCGATTCCTGTATCCTTTCGCTTTTTTTATTGATCGTATTGTTGACATAATAAATAGTAACAGCTAAAATGGGAAGCGGGATCAATACATATAATGTCAGCTCGGCATCTCTTTTCAACATAAAAAAAACACTGAGTGAAATGATCGCAACAAGATTCGCTAAATACATAATGGCCGGCCCGGTGAACATCCGTACACGGCTCACATCTTCTGCAATACGGTTCATCAGGTCGCCGGTGCTATGTGTTTTGTAAAAAGCAGTGTCAAGTTTCTGGTAATGATCATACACTTCGTTCTTCTGATCATATTCGATATGCCGGCTCATTACAATAACGGTTTGCCGCATCAGGAAAAGAAAAAAACCTCTTAATAATGCAAGGATCAAAATGGTGATGCCGCAAAGCGCTACTACTTTTCCCAATGTAAAATCTCCCGCTTGTACCCAATGTGTAAACTGGCTGACCAAAATATCATACTGGACCTGCTCGGCGGGGGCTTTTTTTTCCAGCGAACGCTGAACATGATCAAGCACGAAACCGGTGACCTGCGGAGCCAGTACGTTAAAATAGTTGGATAAAAAGACGAATACGATACCTATTCCCAGCCGAACCCGATACTTCCAGAAATATTTATTGAGGGCTTTAAGATGCTTCAATGAAATTATTTCTGCGAAATTAACTGAAGAAGATAACTATATGGGGCCATTTTAAAATTGGGTAGCGACCCAGTTTGAAATTTACCACAGATACCGCAGGTTCAATACTCACAGATTGCACGGTGTTATCTGTGTTCTAAATCTCCCGGATTGGCGGGACAGGTTATGAAACCTGTGATATTGAATTCAAAACTTTCAAAACAGGACACTACCCGTTTTTTATAAAACGAGGCTCTAATAAAGTGTATTCCAATAGCCTGCAATTACTGATGCATGTATCATCGTGGCCTGAACCATGTGTCATCCATGTACTATCCATGTACTAAACATGTACTCTCCCCTATGAGGAACACATAAATAGTACATGAATAGTACATGGTTTAGTGATGGTTCAGGCCTGGTTCATTAATGGTTGACTGATGGTATAGTGATGAAACACTAAGCAACTGTACATGCCCGAAATGAATAAAGGCGAACTGGTCTTAACCCCTTCCGGACAGGAAATGCCGGAGAAAAACATAAGAATGACCGTGGATAAATTGCCTGTTTGCGATCAGCAATGACGGATCGAAAGAACGTGATATAACCCGGCCGCGAAATTGGCGGGACAAGTTGTGAAAGGCTATGTTGCTATGAGCCGGCTGGTCCAAAATTCATATTATCAATGAATTGATTTTGCTGATAAGCGCTGCAAACTTATTTTTGCCGCGGAGAGATGGCAGAGCGGTCTAATGCGGCGGTCTTGAAAACCGTTGACCCAAAAGGTCCGGGGGTTCGAATCCCTCTCTCTCCGCTGTTTACAATTAATGCGCTGATGATCAGCGCATTTTTTATTTACCAGAGTGCGGAACACAAAAAGGACTAATCAATTAAAGAACTCCCGGTATTGAAGTATGGAGAAAAAATAATTCCTAATTATGCCGGTAGTATGAGAAAATAGGGGGTTATGTTTTTCCGATTTAAGACCCTGCCGGTATAAAAAGTATTTTCAGATCGCTTTACGACCCATTCACGATTGACGATTGAAGATTACCATTCACGATCAAATATTCACCACCACTTTACTTTCCAGCACTACTTTATGCGGAATCGTTTTATCGAGGCCTTTTGACTGGATCAAACGCAACAAAATATCCGTTGCTTTTTCGGCCTGCTGGTAAGGGAATTGTTCTACCGACGCTATCGGCGGTTCATCCAGGTAACTGGTAACGGGAAGATTGGCATAACTGACAAAAGAAATGTCTTTATTGATCTTTAATCCCTGCGAACGGGAATAACGAATGGCATCGAGCGCCACATAATCATTAAAAGCAATGATCGCTGTCGGCGAAGTTTTTAAAGACAGCAATTTATGCATGGCCTCTTCAGTTTTTTTCCGGCTGAGATCTGTTGATACAACATAAGACGCTTCGGTCTTCATCCGGTTCTTCTTCAAGCCGTCATAATAACCATTCAACCGTTGTTTGGAATGTATCAGTGTATCGGGACCTTTTATAAAACCGATCTGTGTATGTCCTTTACTTACGAGCCAGTCAACAAGATCGACAGAACTATTTTCCAGGTTACACGAAACAGTATAAGCACCATCAAGATGATCGGGAACCCTGTCAAAAAATACTACCGGTATCTTGAATTTTTCCAGTTGTTTAAAATGTTCGAATGAACGTGTTGTTTTGGCTAATGAAATAAGAAGGCCGTCTATCCGGTGCCGGCGCATTGTATCTGTTATTTGCATTTCCCGTTCTGTATCATCATGCGATTGGCCGATCAGCACGGTATAACTATTCTTTGTGGCTACATCTTCGATCCCATTAATAGCCATGGAAAAATATTCTTCACCGAGGTTGGGAAGGATCACTCCCAATGTCATTGTCCTGCCCTGCTTGAATGAAATAGCTGCCTGGTTGGGTTCGTAATTAAGTTCTTTGGCGATCTTTTGTACCTGTTGCTTGGTTCGCATGCCGATACTCGGATGATCGTGCAATGCTCTTGACACTGTCGAAACAGAAACCTTGAGCCGTTCGGCTATTTCTTTTATGGTAGCGGGTTTTTGATCCATGTAAACGGTGGAAAGATACTATAATCTTGTTTAAGGTTTCTGGTTTAAGGTTTAAGGTTTCGTGCTGTTGGAAAGATGTTCCGGAATTTAGTAAACCCAACGTTAAACCATTCAATACTTGTTTAAGGTTTCTGGTTTCTCGTTTAAGGTTTCGTGCTATTGGAAAGATGTTCCGGAATTTAGTAAACCCAACTTTAAACCAGAAACGAGAAACCTTAAACCTCAAATAGTTTTTGCAGACGTTGGTTCTTTTTGTAAATTTCATGCAGAAACTTACCGGCATGAATAATGTTTCTTCTTTGCTTTCCAGGAAAAACAGACCTATCGTTTCTGTTTCCCCCAGCACCTGCGTGGTGGATGCATTAGCATTAATGGCTGAAAAAAATATTGGATGCGTTGTGGTGCTCGATGAAAATAAATACCTCGGCATCTTTACCGAAAGAGATTATTCCCGTAAAGTGATATTGAAAGGAAAGCATTCTTCCACGACAGCTGTATCGGAGATCATGTCAACAGATCTTGTGGCGGCTGCGCCTTCCGACAGTATCGAGCATTGTATGGAAATAATGACCTCGAAAAATATCCGTTATATGCCCGTATTTGGAAATGACCAGCTGACCGGCATCGTATCGATGAGCGATGTGGTGAAAGAAACAATTTTGGCACAAAAAGAAACGATCCATCAACTGCAGAGCTATATTCAAAGCTGACTTACACACTCATTAAATACAAGCGAAGCCCCGTAAGGCTTCGTTTTTTTTATACTACTATTATTTTGATACCTGCTTACTGAAGCATTCTCAATTCTCAATTCTCAATTCTCAACTTTCAATTTTCATTTACCTGTAGTTCTTCCCATGGCGTGCTTCCATCTTTTTCTCTTGTGAATGTATATTTATCCGTAGCCAGGATAATAATTTCAGCAGTTGTGTAGATCTTACAACCTTCCATTAAATGTCCGCCAATGGTTTTGCCGGTACTATCACTGATACTGATATGCAAATGCGAACCATTGATACTGACCGTACCGGTTAAACTTACAATTTCAAAATGGCCGCTTCCTTTGCTTGCTTCGGGTTGGTTAGCAAAACGTATCGCATGATCCGTAAGACTGCCTGCACATGCAGCGATCCAACCGGCTTCTATCTTCTTTTCTTTTACCAGTTTTAGGATGTTTTGCTGCAGGTCATCCCCCGGCTTCAACCTAAAAGCATACGTACTGATGGTTTCCTGTTTCATTTTTTTTGATTTACATGCTGCTGCAAAAAATATCAAACCCATACAAATGAACCGCAACAGCATTTTCATTGTTATATATTTTTATAACCCGGTAAATTCTGTTAACAAAGATGGAAAATACAGCTTATCCGATGCTGCTTACAAACCGGGGACTTGTGATAAACGTAAATTGCATGAAATTTACAAAATGAACAGGAAGAATGGTCTTATAAAAATGCTGATGCTCTTGCTGGCAGGTTTTGCAGGTTCATTTCTTCATGCCCAACAAACAACTATGAATATGAGCAATACTATAAAAACCGATACAGCCACTTTTGCGAACGGATGCTTCTGGTGTACCGAAGCGATCTTTGAAGAACTCGATGGCGTTACCAGCGCTACTTCCGGTTATACAGGCGGGCAAATAGAAAATCCAACTTATAAACAAGTATGCGGCGGACAAACCGGGCATGCTGAATGTTTGCAGATCGTGTACGATCCTTCAAAGATCAGCTTTGATGAATTGCTGGAAGTTTTTTGGGAAACGCATGATCCCACTACATTGAACCGCCAGGGAGCCGATGCAGGCACACAATACAGGAGTGGTATTTTTTATCATAACAATGAACAAAAAGAAAAAGCAGAAAAATATAAAGCGGCATTGGATAAAAGCGGCGCTTTCGATAAACCGATCGTAACGGAGATCACTGCTTTTTCTAAATTCTATCCTGCCGAAGATTATCACCAACAATATTTTGAAAATAATGCGAACAGCAATCCTTATTGCCAGGTCGTCATTCAGCCCAAACTGGATAAATTCAGGAAAGTATTCAGGGATAAATTAAAAAGCAATTAAGACCGCGCAGGAATGACGAACAACAGGATAAGGAATGATGATTGAGAACAGGAACTGATAAATTTCGGCCCCTAACGACCCCTGCCATTCCGCCGAAGGAGTAATCTCAAGACTTTTCAAATTAATTTATCAACTGTTATTTCCCTTCATCAATTCTATTGCAGCAGCATCCTCTGCGTCTTTGTTTTCTTTTTTGTTTTGACAACTATTACAAAAAATCCTTTTGACCCGGTAAAACCCGGAAGGCTGATATTATTAATGCCATTATTGATATTCACTTTTGCTGTTCTTACGATGCATCCGTTCAGGTCTATCGCCTGAATGAATGCTTCCTCATCCTCCATACTTTTTATAGTAATAACAGGATTGGCGGACTGTATCACTGTATTTATAATTTCAAGGTCTTTTGTATCGTTATCCATTTTTATCATCAGCGTATTTGTGATCTCGTTGACCTTTGTATGGCTGTTGATAAGTTTGATGCGGTAATAATTCACGCCGCTTCCCGGGTTCAGATCCTGGTAAGTAAAATGAAATTCGGAAGAAGCGGTACCCGCAATGCTCAGCTCTCCTATTTGCTCAAATGTTCCCGGCACTTCTCCCCTTTCGATGATCAGCCTGTTGTAGGAATGACTGGCAGATAATGAACCTTTCAGTTCTATACTGTTTTGTTTTTGATAACCACTCAAACTAAGCATTGTCCTGTTTGGCAATGGCGCAGGATTACCCGGGCTTTGTGCCCTCGCAGAAACAGTGAATAAAATTACAGTGAAAGAAAAAAGAAAGATCCCCTTGAAGAGATGTTTCATAGTACGGCGTTTAGTTTTAAAAAGGATTTCGATCAGCGGTTAATCATGGATCGGATAGTCAGCAAGTATTGTCGTCCCGGAAAAATTTCTTCAATACTTTAACTGGTCAACGAAAGTAATATGCGTTCTGAGTATTTGCAATAGTGTTCGTATAAATCCTACTACTTATAAAATAGTGTATCTACGATCTTAAACAGGAAATGCTGAGAATGCTGTTGAAAAAAATATTGTATAAATTGTTTGATGGCAGAATTTGTTCGATCGTGGGATGTTCGTTCCATAACAATCAACCATCGACCCATCAAACCATCAGCCAGGCCTTTAAGCTCTTTTAATTGTTTTTTAACGCAGTAAAGTTTCACAAAAATGAAATAAACCTAACTTTACGCAAACGTTTGCTTATGAGACCAACATTACTCCTCACCGCCTTCTTCGTGGCACTTACACTGAGTGCAGGTGCCCAGAACAAAAAACTTCCCCTTAATGAAAATAAATACAGGATCGACCTTCCTGATTATTGGGGACATAGAAATAAAGTATGGCAGATACTGACTGAAAAACTGCCGCTTGTTTGCGATGAATTAAAGAACAAACAGATTTGCGGCGATAATTGCCGGCCAAAATATACGGTCGGGTTTTATATCACCGAACCGGAAGTGGTTGGGTACACACGGTATAAAAAGCCACAACCCATTTCTACCAATACAAGGGCCCTGGTCAACAAAATGCCCGGTGTTTCTCTTAATACCCCACCTTATAATCGCAATTTCCCGATTGAATATTATAATGCTGCCCCCAATAATGTTTCGAATGAAAAATGGGAAACGGCGGGTGAATATATTTTTCAATGCTTTCTTTTATTAAAAGATGATACCGGCCATATCATTACAAAATTCATATTGGTTGATACGAATGAAGTGTGGTCTTCTCCTTACAAAGCCGGTTCCCGTTCCTTTTTTCCTTCGGGAGACCCGGATATTTTCTTTGAAAAGAATAAAGAACTTTTTACGCCTGATAAGTTTGAATTAATGGCCATTGCCGATAAAAAATTATTGGCATTGTAAAAAGGGAATTAGTTTAACTTCATATCAAACTGGTCGTATGACTTCTTTGCACAGAATAAGTGTTTTGCTATTGGCGCTTCACTGTTCTGTGTTTTCTTTTTGCCAGAACAAAGACAGTTTTGCTGTCGATCGTCCCGACCGGTATCGTTTAGTTCTTCCAAAAGAATGGGATAAGAATAAATTGATAGAAGCGATCACCGATATCCTGCCGCAAACGATCGATGAATTGAAGAACATGGATTTTTGTACCACTTGTAATGGCGGTTATTCTGTAAAACTTTCTATAGATTCCCTGACCATTGCCCATGCGCAAACATCTATGCCGGTTGAGATCGGTTCTATCCCGCATTATACTTTCACATTCGATTATGGTTTGTATGCAGCATTGGTAGTGCTCGACAGTTCAGGAAAACCTTTTACTATGCTTCGCCTGTTTGGTACAGATGAAGTAATGAGTTATATGGATCAATTCACATTACCTCCTCAAAATATTACTTACCGGTCGCAGTATGTTTATGATAACCGGGGAAGAGTGATCGGGAGAAGATATGTGCAGGAAGCAAGGGCTATGAATATTGCTAATCCGCGGATCAGCCCGTTATCTGTATTAACAGAAAGTTTTATTCTGAATATTTGCGAGAAAAGAATTTATGAGATAAGGAAGCTGCTGAAGAAATTCAGTCAGCATTAGGTAGCATATAATTCAAAAGTAAAAATTCAAAAGTAAAAAATGGCTTCCAATAATAGGGAGACTGTTTTTGACTTTTTACTTGTGAATTTGACTTACCAATCAACCCAGCGCAGCTCCAGCAAATTAAGCGCATTGGGTTTGAAACCTTTTACATTCGGCTGTACCAGTCTTACCGCTTTATCATACCATAATGGCACGACCGGCGCATCATCGATCACCATTTGATCGGCCTGGCGATAGATCGTATATCGTATCGAATCATTATTTTCCATCAACGCTTTTTCAAACAGTTCATCGAAAGCAGGATTTTTATAACGGGTATAATTGGGCGGTGCCGGGTTCTTTGAATAAAAAACAGAAAGATAATTTTCCGCATCCGGATAATCTGCGATCCAACTGCCGCGGAAAAAAGCCGCCTGCGAATTAGATGTCATCTGCAGCAATAAAGATTTTTGTACGACCTCTACCTGTACGGGTATCCCCGCTTCTTCCAGTTGTTTGGCAATGAAATTGGCCATATCGGCATAGATAGCGATGGTCAGTAATTTTATTCCCGGCAAACCTTTGCCATCCGGGTAACCGGCTTCCGCCAATAATTGTTTTGTCTTTGACGGTTCATAATGATATCCTTTTACCAATGATGAATCGAAAGATGGTAAACCCATCGGTATAAAACCTGATTCGGCAGCGGTGCCCAGCGAATTACGGAGATACAAGACCATTTTGCGCCGGTCAAATCCATAATTGATCGCCTGCCTGATCTTTCGCATCCGCATCGGCGATTGCTTTACCAGTTTATTTGTTGAGTCAACCAATATTCCCAGGTATTCAATATTCAGGTAAGGACTTGTTTGCAAAACAATTTTTCCTTCCCAATCGCTGCGAAGCACTCCTTTCTTGGTCAGTATCTCATCTTTAAAAGAAGCTTCGATATCATTGATGAAATCCAGTTTCTTTTCCCTGAATAAGAGAAACTCGGTGGCTTTGCTGTCATAAAAAGAAACATTGATGCCATCTGCATAAGGAAGTTTATTGCCGGCACTGTCCTTTTCAAAATAATTGGGATGTTTTTTTAAGACCAATGCCTGTCCTTCTTCCCAGGCTACAAATTGAAAAGGACCGGTGCCAACAGGATGGCGGCGAAAATCAGTCCCATATTTCTCCACTGCTTCATTGGGAACAATAGAACAATACTGCATGGAAAGAATTCCTAAAACAGGATTGTAAGGACGTTGCAGTTTCAATTTAAAAGTTGAATCATCGATAGCTTTGAATGGCTGTACGGTATCCACTTTATTATTGAATATCCAGGCGCCCGGACTCGCCGTTTTTTTATCCATGATGCGATAAAAAGTGTACTCAACATCCCTGGCAACCATCTTTCTTCCCTTTCCGCCGGAGAAAGCTTCATCATCGTGAAAGAATACATCATTTCTTAAATGAAATATAAATTCGGTTCGGTCGGGCGATATATCCCAGCTTGTAGCAAGGGATGGAATGATATGCAGGCTGTCATCGATCTCCACCAGTGTATTGAACAACTGGTGAGCCGGCCACATCGTTGCCTGGCTTTTGGCAAAAGCCGGATCCAGCGATGAGATACCGTTGAATTCGTTATAATGAAATATCTTCTTTCCTGATTTGCCGGGATGGTAGCATGCAGCCATTGAGGCGGTCAATACCGTCATGAATAATACAAACCGGTAATCATATTTTAATTTCAGCATGGCGTTCAAAGCTTAAATTTACAGCAACAAAAAATATCATCGTGAAATACATCTCTAAGCGCTTTCTTCCTGCATATTGCATTTTGCTTATTGCTTATTCTTCCGCTGCACAACCGTTGAATCAGAAAGGGAAGTTCACACACCAGGACTCATTGCGGGGTACGATCAATTCCGAACGTGCCTGGTGGAATGTGCTTCATTATGATGTGTCTGTAACTCCCGATTATACTGCAAAAACGATCAGGGGTAAAACAACTATCAGGTATAAAGTTTTACCGGATCAAAGATCGGATTACATGCAGATCGACCTGCAGCAACCGCTGAAGGTCGATAGTATATTCTATGATGGGAAATTCTATATCAACTACCCTGCAAAACCTTATTACAATGAAGGGAATGTTTGGCATATCCCATTACCGAAAGCAAAGGTCAATAGCATTCATACGATAGCAGTCGTTTATCATGGCAAACCCCGCGAAGCTGTGCGTGCCCCATGGGATGGTGGCTGGATATTTACCAAAGATGCAAAGGGCCGTCCGTGGATGACGGTTGCCTGCCAGGGATTGGGAGCCAGTGTATGGTATCCGTGTAAAGATCATCAAAGCGATGAACCGGATAACGGAGCCACATTGAATATAACGGTACCCGATACATTAATAGCTGTTGGAAATGGGAAGTTGAAAGAAAAAAGGACCAATGGCAATGGCACTACAACCTGGACATGGGAAGTAGTAAGTGCCATCAATAATTATAATATCGTTCCTTATATCGGTAAATATGTAAACTTCACCGATACGCTGAATGGAGAAAAAGGAAAACTGGATTGCAGTTACTGGGTGCTGGATTATAACTTGGAAAAAGCCAAAGCGCAATTTGGCCGTGATGTAAAGCGAATGCTGAGAGCCTTTGAATATTGGTTTGGTCCCTATCCTTTTTATGAAGATGGTTTCAAACTGGTCGAATCATCACATCTTGGAATGGAACACCAAAGCGCAACTGCGTATGGCAATCATTATATGAATGGCTATCTCGGCTCCGATCTTTCCGGCAGTGGCTGGGGATTGAAATGGGATTATATCATTGTGCATGAAGCGGGCCATGAATGGTTCGCCAATAATATCACTACGAACGATATTGCGGATATGTGGGTACATGAAGGTTCTACCATGTATTCCGAAGCATTATTTGTACAATATTATTATGGGAACAAAGCCGGCGATGAATATGTACAGGGTATCCGTCTGAATATCTCTAATAATACACCCCTGATCGGTCCTTACGGAGTGAACCAGGAAGGCAGCGGCGATATGTATAATAAAGGCGCCAATATGCTGCATACGATCCGGCAGGTGATCAATGATGATGAACTGTTCAGGAAAATATTAAGAGGAGCCAACAAGGATTTCTATCATAAGACGATCGATTCAAAGGATTTTGAAAACTATTTTTCTAAAGAATCAGGAAAAGATCTTTCTAAAATATTTGACCAGTATTTAAGAACGATAAAGATCCCCGAACTGGAATATAAAACACAGGGAGACGGGATATCTTATCGCTGGACCAATTGTGTCGATGGCTTTGCTATGCCGGTCAGGATCGAAGGAACAGGTGAATGGCTGAAACCAACAACTGCCTGGCAAAACGCATCGATGACCGCCGGTCTCATGAACAAAGGACTCGTCATCGACAAAAATTTTTACATTACTGTAAAGAAAGTGAAATAGCCCTACTTGCCACTAGCCACTCCCCGCTTATCTTTACGGGATGGCTAGTATCCGGCGCCAAAGCATCATCTCATCACTTGTTATTTATATTGGCTTTGCTATTGGCCTTTTCAATATCTATCTTTTTACAAAAGAGGGAATATTTCTTGATCCCGAATTTGGTCTTTACAATGCATTCATCGCTATTGCCACTATGATGATGGCATTTGCCAACCTGGCGATGCCGTCTTATATCTATAAATTCTATCCTTACTACAAAGACAATCTTCCCGATAAAAAAAATGACCAGTTAAGTATCGCTTTGATCGTTGCTATTGTTGGTTTCATACTTGTGCTTGTAATAGGTTTTGTTTTTAAAGACCTTGTTGTCCGCAAATTCGCCGCCAAAGCCAGTGCAATAGTCATCTATTACAAATGGATATTCCCTTTAGCTTTCGGCCTGCTGATCTTTACATTGCTCGAAGCCTATGCCTGGCAATTACACAAATCCGTTCTCACCAATTTTCTCAAAGAAGTAGGCTGGCGCATCTTTACAACCGTCGCTATTGTACTGGTCGCCTTTCATGTGATCGATTTTGATGGTTTCATCAAGCTTTTTTCATTCAGTTACCCGTTCATTGCACTTGTGCTGTTGCTATATCTTATCATTACAAAAAAGATGCACTTTACTTTTTCAATAAGTAAGGTGAGCCGGCGGTTTTCAAAAAGTATATTTCGTCTTTGTTCTTTTGTATATGCCGGTACGCTGATCTTCACTATTTCGCTTGTATTCGATTCACTCGTCATAAGTTCCAAACTGGACAATGCCTTAACACAACTCGGTATATATTCTTTTGCGCAGAATATTGCTACGATGATACAGGCGCCGCAGCGAGGCATCATTGCAGCTTCTGTCGCTCATCTTTCCCGGGCATGGAAAGAAAAAAATATGGCATTGATCCAGCGGATCTACCAGCGGTCTTCTATCAATCAACTCGTTTTTGCCTGCGGTTTTCTTTCCCTGATCATTCTGTGTTTTTCAGACGCGGTTCATACTTTTCATTTGAAAGGCGCTTATCTCAATGCTTATTATGCAGTGATATTTTTGGGGCTTACCAAAGTAGTGGACATGGGAACAGGGGTCAATACACAGATCATCGCCACATCGACCTATTGGAAATTTGAAATGATCAGTGGCGTCATATTGCTGGCTGTAATGCTGCCCTTAAGTTATTTTTTCACGATCGAATTCGGAATAGCCGGCACTGCAGCAGCGCAATTGATATCTGTTTCGATCTATAATGCGATCCGTGTTATATTCCTCTGGAAAAAATTCAACCTCTTTCCATTTACGATCCACACGGTATATACATTGCTATTAGCCGGCGCCTGCTTTGCTGTTTGTTATTTTGGATTCAGGCCTGTACACGGATGGGGCGGCATATTCCTCCGCAGTATCGCTTTCATCATCCTGTATGCTGCCGGTGCTATGTACATGAAGCTGTCACCCGACATCCAGTTGGTATTGCAATCGCTCAAAAAAAGATTAGGAATAAAAAATTAATTAGAAGATACGGTCTGCTTATCGTCGATCCTTCCGGCTCCCAAAAAACGCTGAACATAATAAGGTTCAAAAAGGCTGTTCACCATCACGCCTCTTGAAACGGATGCATGGATGAAACGATTATTGCCCAAATAAACTCCTACATGCGAAACGCCGGAACCACGTGTATGAAAGAAAACAAGATCGCCTTCCTGTAATTCAGTGATGGATATTTTACGGCTGATCCTGTATTGTTCTCTTGAAACTCTTGGTAATGCGATACCGTAGACTGCTGAATAAACTGCAACAGTAAAACCGGAACAATCAACGCCGGTCTTTGTATTGCCACCGGTACGATAACGAACACCATACCATTCGTCAACACTTTCCAGTAATTCTTTGTTCGGTAAATATTCAACCTCTGTATTCAATAACACAGCATATTTTAATTGAACAGAATTGGCGCTTTCAACTTCAGTTGTACGGGTTGCAACAAAATTTGTTTGTGGCTTTGGTTCTTCTTTTACCGGGACGATAATAACTTCTTCAGTATTCCTGTCATGCGTGGCAGCCACTTCTTTTTTGGGAACCGGCCTCGCTTGTGTTTTAGTAACATCCGTCTGCGGAGTGATCGATATATCGTCAATGAATTTTGACTGGGAATTAGCGGGTGCTGCAACAGTAGTCGCCGGGCGATTGTTTGAGAGGTTCAGCGATTTGAAAGCTGTGCAACTGCTCAGCATTACTAAAAATGCTAAAGCTGGTATCAATTGTTTAACCATTACGTCTTTCTTTTTAGGATGATTTCAGGGTCATCAGGGAATTCCGTCTGCCAGCAGACAGAATTTGAGCTTCATTACTGAAGGTCTGCGAAAATATAGGTAATTATTCGAAAAAAACCACATCCCTTTAACGAATTTTATGCCACAAAATTGCCGGCGGACTAAATCGCTGCAATAAAGTAGTTTATGTTTTATAAACAACGGTGGATATTGAGTGAAATCATCTTAATTTACAGGCTGTTTTTTTAACATTTCTTCTTTCGGTCTTACCTCGTCATTCTACCATGCAAAGATTACTATACATCATCAGTATTTTTCTCCTGGCAACCGGATGCCAGTCAAAGAGCAAGGCTCCTGCTATTGACAGCAAATTGCTGATCAGCGCAGCGCATGCCGATACAGTTCCCGCTAAAAAATTAAAACATTATGATGAACTGAAGTATAAAGACAAACAAGTACTGACAGCAGCATCCGGAACAAAGTCGGTCATCTTTAATGCAGCAGGTTCGAAATTATATGCGATGAACCTTGAAGGAATGAGTGTTTATGAATTTGACCAGGACAGTAAAAAGATCACAAGAGAATTCAAGTTCACTCCTACCCGTGGTACGGGTTGGGATTATACTAAAAGCCGGCCTATCGCTTCTTTCCAGGAAAAACCGGTGGAAGCCTGCTTCAGTCACGACGATAAGATTTTATGGGTATCGCTGCACAATGCAGAAGGCATCGTACCCATTTGGGTAAATGATTTTTCAAAGAACAATGCAGTAACGACAAAAGAACAAAAAACAAAACTTATCACTGTGCTGTATCCCGGGCAGGCAAGAAAAGATTCATTCAGGGTGCCGCTGATCGAAACAGGTAAAACACCAAAAGTCATTTCAAGAACTGCAGACAGTAAATATTTACTCGTCAGTAACTGGCATTCCCGTAATACCAGCGTACTCGAAATGAATGAGAATGTTTCTCCTTACGGAAAAGTGATCAGCACCATTCCTGTATCGGCTATTCCAAGAGGAATTGCGGTTGATGATAAAAATAAAAGATCTTATATCGCTATCATGGGCGGCGCCAGCCTGAATGTGGTGAATAACGATACCTGGAAAAGCGATACGATCCTGAATGTGTGGAGCAGCCCGCGGCATATCGTAATGGACACCAGCGGGCATTTATTCGTTTCGTATAATAGTCTTGGCACCATTGCCTGCCTCGATGCTGCAACCGGTAAACAATTATTTTCCGAAAGAACACATGCACAACCAAGAACGATCGTATTATCAAAAAACTTCAAGTTCATTTTTGTTACCTGCTACAGCAGCGATTATGTGGATGTGTATAAGATCAATGACGACAACTTTGAGAAAATAGCATCTTTGCCATGTGGCGGTCACCCGGTTGGCGTGGATATTTATGAAGACAATGAAGATCTCGAAGCCTGGGTGTGCAGCTACAGCGGTTCGATAACGATATTTACTTTTAAAAAGAAAGATAAATAGTCGGAAAGACAGAAAGTCCGGAAGTCCGAAAGTCATTTTCCATAGCGGGATATATCTTTCGGACTTCCCGACTTCCCGTCTTCCGGACTCCCGGCTTTACTATGAAATTTTCACACTTACACGTACACACTCAATTCTCGCTCCTCGATGGAGCAGCATCGATACAAAATCTTTACAAAAAAGCGATCAAAGATGGAATGCCTGCGCTGGCGATCAGCGATCATGGTAATATGTTCGGCGTATTTGAATTTGTTGCGGAAGCCTATAAAAATAAAGATGATGATGGCAAGCCGAAAATAAAACCTATCGTTGGTTGCGAATTTTATATCACTGCCGATCGTCATCAAAAAACATTTACCAAAGAACAAAAAGATCCCCGCTGCCATCAAATATTACTGGCGAAGAATGAAGAAGGCTATCGCAATCTGATCAAACTGACATCGCTTGGTTTTATTGAAGGGATGTACAGCAAATATCCCCGCATCGATAAAGAACTTATTCTCCGGTATCATAAAGGATTAATAGCAACTACCTGTTGTCTCGGTGCGATGGTGCCGCAGGCCATATTAAAAAAAGGAGAAGAAGAGGGCGAGAATGAATTCAAATGGTGGCTGAATGTTTTCCAGGATGATTATTATGTAGAGTTGCAGCGCCACGGTATGCCCGAACAGGATAAAGTGAATGAGGTTTTGGTAAGATTGGCCAAAAAATATAATGTAAAGATCATTGCCAGTAATGATTCGCATTATGTGGATATAGAAGATTACAATGCACATGATATTTTGCTTTGTATCAATACCGGTGAAAAATTTGCAACGGAAAAACAACTGGATTTCACCGATGACGATGTTCATTCAAAGGAATAAACGTTTTGCTTTTCCCAACGATCAATTCTATTTCAAAACGACGGAGGAAATGAGCAAGGTCTTCAGCGACCTGCCGGAAGCCATTGATAATACCAATGAGATCGTTGACAAAGTAGAGTTATTGAATCTTACCCGTGATATTTTATTGCCCGCCTTTCCAATTGAGAAAAAATTCCAGTTGCACACGAAGGAAGAAACGATCGGCAAATACACCGTATCGGCTGAATCGAAGAACCAGTGGGAATATTTAAAGCATATCACTTACGAAGGAGCAAATTTTCGTTATTCGGATTTAACGGATGAAATAAAAGACCGGCTCGAGTTTGAATTATTCACTATAAAAATGATGGGCTTTGCCGGTTACTTTCTTATTGTGAGTGATTTTATCAAAGCCGGCAGAGATAAAGGAGTTTTCATTGGGCCCGGGCCGTGGTTCTGCTGCCGGATCTGTGGTCGCCTATTGTATCGGCATCACCAATATCGATCCGATCAAATACAATTTACTGTTTGAAAGATTCTTGAATCCCGATCGTAAGTCGATGCCCGATATCGATACCGATTTTGACGATGAAGGAAGACAAAAAGTAATTGATTATGTTGTTGAGAAATATGGAAAGAACCAGGTAGCACAGATCATCACCTATGGTACGATGGCCGCTAAAATGAGTATCAAAGATGTGGCGAGAGTAATGGACCTGCCATTACCGGAAGCAAATACCCTGGCCAAATTGGTTCCCGACAGGCCCGGCATTGAATTGAGAAGAGTTTTACATGCGCCGATGAAAACAAAGGACGGAGAAAAATCATTGGAAGAAAAAGATGGTTTGGGCAGCGATGACCTTGAGAATGTAAAAAAGATCAGGGAAATTTATAAGCAAACGGATTCATTGGCAGGAAGAGTTTTACATGAAGCCGAAAGACTGGAAGGTTCTGTTCGTAATACCGGTATTCATGCGGCCGGTATCATCATTGCACCAAAAGACCTGACGGAAATGATCCCCGTGGCCATTTCCAAAGAATCGACTTTATGGTTGACGCAGATAGAAGGCAACGTTATTGAAGAATGCCGGCATTCTTAAGATGGACTTTTTGGGATTGAAGACACTGACCATTTTAAAAAATGCATTAGCGCTTATCAAACAGATTCACGGAGTAGAGATCGATATTGATAAGATCCCGCTTGACGATAAAAAAACATTTGAATTATACCAGCATGGCTCCACGATCGGTACGTTCCAGTTTGAAAGCCCGGGTATGCAAAAATATCTGCGTGAATTAAAACCCGATAAGTTCGGCGATCTTATTGCGATGAACGCTTTGTATCGTCCGGGTCCCATCGCTTATATTCCCAATTATATCGATCGTAAGCATGGCCGTGAACCGATCACTTACGATCTGCCGGAAATGGCCGAATACCTTGAAGAAACTTATGGCATCACCGTTTACCAGGAACAGGTGATGTTGCTGGCGCAAAGCCTGGCCGGCTTCAGCAAAGGCGATGCGGATGTATTGCGCAAAGCAATGGGTAAAAAACAAAAATCCGTGCTCGATAAAATGAAAGCACAGTTCATTGCCGGCGCAACAGAAAAATCTTTTCCACCGGAAAAATTAGAAAAGATCTGGACCGACTGGGAAGCATTTGCACAATATGCATTCAATAAATCTCATTCTACCTGCTATGCATATGTTGCTTATCAAACTGCTTATTTAAAAGCCCACTACCCTGCTGAATATATGTCGGCAGTATTGAACAACGCCGGCAGTATTGAAAAGATCACCTTCTTCATGGAAGAATGTAAACGGATGGGAATAAAAGTGCTGGGGCCGGATATCAATGAATCGCTGAAAGGTTTTGCCGTAAATGATAAAGGCCAGATACGTTTTGGTTTGGGAGGATTGAAAGGGGTCGGCGAAGCAGCTGTTGAAAGTATCATCACTGAAAGACAAAAGAGCGGGACTTTCATCAACCTCTTTGATTTTATCAAACGGATCAATCAGCGTTCGGTGAATAGAAAAACATTGGAGAGTTTGGCCTATGCCGGCGGCTTTGATTGTTTTCCCGAACATCACCGTGCACAATTCTTTACTATACCGGAAGGAGAAACAGCGAACGGTTTGGACAGAGTAATAAGATACGGGCAGGTGATCGCTACACAAAATGCAACAACTGCCAATTCTTTATTTGCGGATCTTCCTATTACGATGGAAATTCCTCCGCCCCGTTTGCCGGAATGTACGCCATGGCCATTGATCGTAAAACTGGAACATGAGAAAGAAGTAACCGGGATGTTTTTAAGTGGTCATCCATTGGATCATTACAAATTTGAAATGAAACATTACGGTGTTACGCCTCTTGCCGACTTCAATGAATTCAAAGATTCAATAAAAATGCAGGCTAACCCCGGAAGGCAATTCAGGCTTATCGGGCTTGTAACCGATGAGCAGCATAAAATTGCCCGGAATGGTAATAAATATGGAAGTTTTGTGATCGAAGACTATTCAGGCAAAATAGAATTCCCCTTATTCAGCGATGACTATATGAATTTTAAAGCCGGTCTTGAGAAAGGAAGTATAGTTTTTATAAGAGGGTTTTTAAAACCACGTTATAACAGGGATGAATTTGAATTTAAATTAATAAGGGTTTCGCAGGCAGAAGGTATGAAACGGGAAATTACCCGGCAGGTTAATATCGAAGTGCATCCGCAGGATATTTCAGAAGAGATCGTGAGTTTTTTGGAAAAAAATATAAAGAATTTTCAAGGTAAATCGACTTTGAAGTTTACTTTGAATGAACCGAAGAACAAGATGAAGATCAGTCTTGTTACAATGGGCAGCGGCTTTGAAATGAACGAAGAACTGATCCATTTCCTGGAAGAAAGACCGGAATTGGAAGTGCAGGTAATAACGGTATAAGCATTGGGACGCTCAAAGCGGCCTGGAGCATAAAAGTGTCTGCACTTAACAAAATTCTGGCACGACTTTTTAGCAGGTTATTAAGACAGGTAGATAACGAAGTGACAAGTTTTACACAACTTTATGTCAGCTTCGCATGTTATAATGTAACGGGCTTAAATTTGCAACCCTGGGTACTGAGCGCAGTCGAAGTATCAAGGGCTGAACACACTGAGCGAAGTCGAAGGGTGTTCATGTCGAAAGATGAATTAAAATTTAAAAACAAATCAAAATGGCAAAAGAATTTACAGATGGCAATTTCCAGGCAGATGTACTGGCATCAGATAAACTTACAGTAGTGGATTTCTGGGCAGAATGGTGTGGACCCTGCCGTGCGATCGGACCGGTTATTGAAGAACTGAGTAAGGAATATGCCGGTAAAGTAAATGTTGGCAAACTGAATGTTGACAATAATCCGCAGGTATCAATGAATTATGGCATCACTTCCATTCCTGCTATCCTTTTTATAAAAGGCGGGCAGGTTGTTGATAAATTAGTAGGCGCACAGCCGAAAGCCAACTTCGTAAAGAAGATTGAAGCTCATGTATAACTAATATCAACCGGATTATATTATTGAATTTAAATGATTAAAAGCCCTCGCTATGCGGGGGTTTTTTATTATAATCAGCTTGCGGCGAAGGTTCTCCCCGCGACGGTTGTGAAATCGTATGTAATCTTTACTTTTTTTGAATCAATAGGTACCAACCCATTTGAGATGAGAACTTTTTTTGTATCACTGAGTTTCATTACTTCCAACATTTGTTTCTCACAACTGGATTCATTAAAAGGCAAAATAAAATGGATAAAAGACAGTGTTATCGAAACGGACAAATCTTACTTACTGTTAAGTTCAGAAGGATTCGGGCAATTCATACTCAGGGAAGATGATATATTTACGGAATTCAAAGGTGATCTGCTGCCAAAACGATACATGCAATATGATAAGGAGCGGCAATTTGATGAAAAAGGCCGCTTAATAAAAATCACCAACATTTTTCCAAAGATCGGTTCTTCTTCCTGTATTCATTACAGCTATGATGAATTCAACAACCTTGTACAGAAAAGAAGTGAATACAGTGACAGCGAATATGCAATCACTAATTACCATTATCAACCTTTGAAAAGAGGAGGCGCCCTTTACTTGTCATCGGAAATCACCTACGAGAATGATCCCGGCAGGTTTTTTATGACCCAATATTATTATACTGATAAATCATTATTGCTCGGGAAAAGCGAATATTCTGTTTTTGAAAATGAGATGACTAATTACAGCTATGACAAAGCCGGTAACCTCCTGGAAGAGATATGGACGCAAATAAAAAAAGTTATAAAATATGATAGTATGCTGAAACGAGAAGTGGTAGCTGATTCTGTTTCGTGGTCCTATTCCAGGTTCTATAATTATTACGCTGGTGGCGGTTTACAACAAAAGCTGGAAGGCTGTTCTCCTGACTTTGTTCCCGCCGCTTGCCAAAGAACAGTTTATGTATATGATGAGAAAGGAAGAAAATCAAAGATCTATTATTACTGGATGCACCAGGATTCTCTTTTCAGTCATAAAGAATATGAATACTACCCGGACAATTGTATAAAAAAGATAAATTGGTTTTTTAAAGAAGAAAGCCAGCCGAAAAGCTATATTGAATATTTCTACCGTGATAATGAATTAACCAAAGCCATCCTGGTAAATCCTTATCATAATAAAGTGGTCGAACTTGAATACAAGTTCGACTCCCACCGGAACTGGATCGAACAAAAAAAGATCGTCAATAACGATCTTTTTTATACGAGAAAAAGGGAAATAGTTTATTGGGACTGACCTAAACTATTAATGACTTATATTCCCTATCTTTTTCGGATCATGCTTATGCCTGAATAATATTGCGAAAAGAACCGCTATCACTGCTGCATACGCCGCGAAACTAAGCCAGATATTATGCCAGTCCTTATTTCCACCATGCGTAAAGTATTTGTCAATTAAATAACCGCTGACCTGGCTTCCCATAAAAGCGCCAATACCATTGGTCATCATCATAAATACTCCCTGTGCACTGGAACGGATCGAAGTATCTGTTGTTGTTTCAACAAATAAAGAACCTGATATATTGAAAAAGTCAAAAGCCATTCCATAGATGATACAGGAAAGAACGATCATCCATAACCCGTCAGCAGGATTACCATAAGCGAACAGTCCAAAACGCAGCACCCATGCCAGCATGGAGAACAGCATCACTTTTTTGATACCAAATCTCTTCAGGAAAAAAGGAATGGTAAGAATGAATACTGTTTCCGATATCTGGGAGATCGACATGATGATCGTAGAATTTTTGACCACGAATGATTCCGGGCCATATTGCGGGACATTTTTAAAATCATCGAGAAAGGTATCGCCATACATATTCGTCAATTGTAAGGCTGCCCCGAGGAACATGGAGAAAATGAAGAACAACGCCATCTTGTACTTTGCAAACAGTGTAAATGCTTTTAATCCTAATTGCTCAATGACCGAAGCGCCTTTGGATATTGCCCTTTGCGGCGGGCATTTGGGCAGGGTAAAAGAATAAATACCCAGGAGGATAGCCCCTACAGCTCCAATAAGGAACTGGTTTGTATTTGCTTTACTTCCGGTAAGATTGGTCGTCCACATGGCTGCAATGAAACCGATCGTTCCCCATACCCTGATCGGCGGAAAGACTTTAACTACGTCATAATTATTCTTCTTCAATATCGTATAGGAAATAGAATTGGAAAGGGAGATGGTAGGCATATAACACAGCATTGCTCCAAGAATGACATAATACAGTTGATCGGCATCTTTTACCTGCGGTACATAAAACAAAAAAGCTCCGTATAATATCTGGAGTACGCCATATAATCTTTCTGCATTTATCCATTTATCCGCAATGATACCCGTCAACGCAGGCATAATGATAGAAGCAATGGCGAGGGTAGAGAATATCTTACCGAATTGTCCGCCATCACCCAGCCCGTTGGAAAAATAGTAGGTGGCGAAAGTTATCAGCCAGGCGCCCCATACATAGAATTGCAGAAAACTAAGGATCGTTAATCTTGCTTTGATATTCATGGGCTTGTTTTAAATGGTAACGCAATTGAAAGGTAAGATAAGGATTTTCCATTTTGCAACACAAAGGCAGCACAACACACTAGTGTATCAGTTTGAAAAATTGCCGGTAAGACGGAATGGCGAAAAGATCGATTTACAAATTACTTTTCTTATCGTCTTACCGCCAATTTCAATTTCCCGCAACGGTCGCAACGTTAAACGAACGCAGCGTAAGTTGCTCCTCCCGGCACTTTGCGTGAAATTTTTCAACGTTGGGTTTATGAAATTCGGGAACATCTTTACAATAGCACGAAACCTTAAACCAGAAACGAGAAACCTTAAACTAGTTTCCTGGGATGGTTTAAACCGAGGCACTACTTTATGTCTCCGTGTTTCAATAGTTCCTTCCTGTAGTCGTAACTTTGCTTGTAATTATGATAGCAGCAACAAACATCTCATCCGGGCTTCAGCAAATAGCCGAAAAAGTAAAAGCAGGCCAACGCATAACCGACGAAGAAGGTTTATTGCTTTTTGAAAAAGCAAGTCTTGGTTTTGCCGGCAGTCTCGCCAACGATATCAAACAAAGATTGCAGGGCGATAAGGTTTTTTTCAACCGCAATTTTCATATCGAACCAACCAATGTATGTGTGTTCAGTTGCAACTTCTGTTCTTACAGCCGCCTTTATGCCAAAAAGGAAGAAGGCTGGGAAATGACCATTGATCAAATGCTTCATATAGTGAAGAAATATGATGGTCAACCGATCACCGAAGTGCATATCGTTGGCGGGGTTCATCCAAAAATGAATTTGCAATTCTTTGCTGACCTGTTAAAAGCGATCAAATCACATCGTCCCAGTTTACATATCAAAGCATTTACGGCAGTAGAATACGATTATATGTTTCGCAAAGCAAAGATGAATGTGGAAGAAGGATTGAAATTTCTTATTGCTGCCGGATTAAATAGTATTCCCGGTGGAGGCGCCGAGATCTTTCACCCGGAAATAAGAGAAAAGATATGTGCCGATAAAGTGGATGCCGATGGCTGGTTACTGATACATGAAACCGCCCATAAACTGGGATTACATTCCAATGCTACGATCCTGTACGGTCATATTGAGAAATACGAGCACCGCATCGATCATATGAGAAGACTGAGAGAATTGCAGGACCGGACCGGCGGCTTCAATACTTTTATCCCGCTCAAATTCCGTAACAAGGAAAATGACATGAGTCATATTCACGAAAGCAGTGTGGTAGAAGATATGAAGATGTATGCCATTGCCCGTATCTACCTTGATAATTTCCCTCACCTGAAAGCTTACTGGCCGATGCTGGGAAGGCAGAATGCCCAACTCTCCTTGTCATTTGGCGTTGATGATATCGACGGAACGATCGATGACACGACAAAGATCTACAGCATGGCCGGTTCAGAGGAACAAAGCCCATCCATGAACACTTCTGAATTGGTTGCCCTTATCAGGCAGGTAAAAAGAACTCCGGTAGAGAGAGATACTTTGTATAATGAGATCCGGAATTTCGGGGTAACTGAAGAACCCTCCAATGGGTTAGATTCCCTGTTAAACTAATATTTTCGCAAACGTTTGCGTAATTTCAGGAAAACTCCCTACATTTAATTACCAAACCAGGATATATGAAACAAAATAAGTCCTTTCCGCTGTGCTTTTTGTTGCTTAGTATATCTTTTGCTTCACTCAATGCACAGCAATATTTTGGTAACTCCGTTATGCTGGATCCTACAAAAAGCGTTTTAGTTAGCAGTGGAAAAACAGATAAGATCGCAGACAGTTCGGTTATCGGTGCTGCATTATTGAAAGAAGGCGATAAAGATCTTGAGTACCGTTCTTTATTGCAATTCAATTTAAGATCGCTTCCTAAACGGATACTCGCAGATCCTTCCCTGATCTATTCAGCTGAATTGGTATTGTATCCTGTACCGGAAGATTTTGCTGAGACAGATGAAAATAAACCGAGAAAATTTATTGTGAGACGTGTATTACAACCCTGGGAAGATTCAACTACACTTTGGAACAATCTGCCGGAAGCCGACCTTTCCTTTCAGGCTGCAAAATTTGTAAAAGCAAAAAATAAAGATTATCCCGTCACTATCAAAGTAACCGATCTCGTTATGGAAATGCTGAAAAAAGGCGATAATGGTTTTATGATATTTCCCGAAACCTCCGGTGATGGTTCCATTGCAACCGGCCAATTATTTACTTCAGCCAAATATGAAAATAAAGAGATCCGCCCGCTGCTTATCATTAACTTGTTAATTAGCCCCATGAATGTCCCTACTGTAAATGCAGATGAATATACCAGCCGTTCGTGGCGTTCAAGACCCGGTGTACAGAGGTATAACAACCCGGGAGTATCTCCGGGAGGAAGCAACTAACAATAAAAAAAACCGCTATCAACAAGCGGTTTTTTTATTATAAATATTATTTGGTCTTTCTATGCATTCCCGGGGCCACTCTCTTCGTCTGATTCCTCGTCCACCGGTTCTTCATTACCATCATTGCTATCCATATTGTTATCATCTTCTTCTACCGTAACAATGGTTTCTGTTATTTCTACCTCATCGCCTTCCGGTGTTACAAAAACTTCTTTTGTTTCTTCCACCATTACCGGCGCTGCAACAGGCGGAGCCGCTTTTTCTTTTTTAGGAGGAACAGGTTTATTAGCTGGTTTTGGTTTAGGAGCCGGCTTTTTAACTGCTTTAGGTTTCGGTGCAGGTTTTTTGGTTGCTGCTTTTTTTGGCGCTGATTTCTTAACGGCCTTCTTCACTGCTTTCTTTGGCGCTGATTTTTTAACAGCCTTCTTCGCTGATTTCTTTGCCGCTTTTTTCGGTGCTGCTTTCTTTTTGGCTACTGGCTTACGCTTCGGTTTGCTTTTAGCTTTTTTTAAATTTTTCTTTGGCGCAGCTTTTCTTTTTACCGGTTTAGCTTTTTTCTTTGATGCTTTCTTTTTGGGGGCAGCTTTTTTGCGGGCAAGTTTCTTTTTAGTTGCCATAACCTGTCAGTTTAAGATTAAATAGAATAATGTTTATGAGGATAATAAAAATACAAAGCATTTGATATTAAACTCTCATTTATAAAAAATAAATATAGCGTTTCAAAAAAATGATAATTCCCTGCCCCGTTTTACCTTTGTGTTATGGCAGAAGACCTGGACATCATTACCGGTAACAGGGCGGAACAATACGCATCCCTCTTTCCTCAAATAAAGGCTTTACTGGAAGGAGAACCAGATCTTGTCGCCAATATGGCAAATATGGTTGCCGCTTTAAAAGAACAGTTTGGATGGTTATGGGTGGGGTTTTATGTTGTAAAAAATGAAGAATTGGTGTTGGGACCTTTCCAGGGACCCGTTGCCTGTACCCGTATCAAAAAAGGGAAAGGTGTTTGCGGGAGCAGTTGGGCTCTGGCCAAAACCGTGATCGTACCGGATGTAGAAAAGTTTCCCGGCCATATTGCCTGCAGCAGTTTATCAAGATCCGAAATAGTCATTCCCGTGATCCGTAATAATGAAGTAATGGCTGTACTGGATGTTGACAGCAACGAGTATGATCAATTTGACCTCACCGACCAGCAATGGCTTGAACAGATCGTTGACCTCCTTCAATTTTAACCATGCTTAAAACAATTTCCATTACCGTTGCCGGCAAAGTGCAGGGAGTATTTTACCGCCAAAGCACAAAAGAAAATGCGGATCTATCAGGCATAACCGGCGAAGTAAAAAACCTGGATAATGGCAATGTTCTCATTCTTGCTACAGGAACAGAGGAGCAATTGCAAAAGCTTATCGAATGGTGTAAAAAAGGACCGGGGCGTGCTGAAGTAACTGCTGTGGAGACGGCTGAACTTCCATTCCGGTCATTTGATAAATTTATTATCTATAGAAAATAAGCAATATGCAATTGGCCATAAGCAAAGAACTCTAAAGATACAGTGCCGCTTGCCAATTGTCCGTTGCCTATTGATTATTGCTTATTGTCTATTGCTTCTCCAGGTTCTCCAGGTTCTCCAGCATATCCGCCGTCATCGCCGCAAGATCAAACTCTTCTTTCCATCCCCAATCGTTCCGGGCAACATTATCATCGATGCTCTGCGGCCAGCTATTGGCGATCTCCTGGCGGTAATCGGGTTTATAAGAAATAGAAAAGCCGGGAATATGTTTTTTTATTTCAGCAGCAATTTCTTTGGGAGAAAAACTCATGGCCGAAATATTATAGGAAGTGCGGATAGAAATTTTACTCGCCGGTGCTTCCATCAGTTCGATCGTGGCCCTGATAGCATCCGGCATATACATCATCGGCAGGTAAGTATCTTCTTTTAAAAAACATTGGTACTTTTTTTCTTCCAGTGCTTCATGATAAATTTCAACAGCATAATCGGTAGTGCCGCCGCCGGGGGCGGATTTATAGGAGATCAAACCGGGATAACGTAAACTTCTTACATCAACATTAAAACGATGATGAAAATAATTACACCAGAACTCTCCGGCATATTTACTGATGCCATATACTGTCGCCGGTTCTATAATGGTTTGTTGCGGGCAATTTTGTTTGGGTGAAGTTGGACCAAACACAGCGATCGATGATGGCCAGTACACTTTCTGCAATTTTTCTTCTCTTGCTATATCCAACACATTTAAAAGTCCCTGCATATTCAGGTTCCAGGCAAGATTGGGATTCTTTTCACCGGTAGCAGAAAGAATGGCCGCTAATAAATATATCTGCGTGAAGTTTTGCCGTATGACCTGCACATGCAGCATTTCTTTGTTCATCACATCCAAACTGACATAAGGCCCTGTTCCTTCCAGCAATGGATTTTGTTCCCGCAGGTCGGATGCGACCACATTGGCATTACCATAAATTTTTCTGAGGGCAAGTGTTAACTCTACTCCTATCTGGCCCGAAGCGCCGATAACAAGGATCTTTTCTTTTTGCATAGCAAGCTTATTAGCGCAAAAATAAGTGCAAATGAATAAATACGAACGCCGGTTTGCCCGCCTGGTCACTTGTGCTCAATATTCAATTATAAGATCACTCAACGGGGTATTGAATATTGAGCATTGAGCATTTACCAGGCGATACAGATCGGAAGCCGCCCATTACCAATTAAAAATTGCGTATTGCATATATTTGCCACATGGAAAAATTTCTGAAAGACCTTTTCGAGGCGCAGCATTACGATGAAAAAAATTTTTTTCTCATGGCAGGTCCCTGCGTAGTGGAAAGTAATGAACTGGTGCTCGAAGTGGCGGAAAAAGTTTCCCTGATCTGTAACAGGCTCGGCATCCCGTATATATTCAAATCTTCTTATCGCAAAGCAAACAGGACAAGCGGTACTTCTTTTACCGGTATTGGCGATGATACTGCATTGCGGATGCTTCAAAATGTAGGGAGCCGGTTCTCATTGCCTGTCGTCACCGATATTCATACAGCAGAAGAAGCTGTCAAAGCGGCCAAATATGTAGACGTATTACAGATACCTGCTTTTCTTTGTCGCCAGACCGACCTGTTGATCGCTGCTGCCAACACAGGAAAAATAGTCAATGTAAAAAAAGGACAATTCGTTAGCGGGGAAGCGATGAAATTCGCTGTTGACAAAATAAAAGATACCGGTAATAAAAAAACAATGCTGACAGAAAGAGGAACCACATTCGGTTACCAGGATCTTGTGGTTGATATGCGCAATATTCCTGCTATGCAGGCGCATAATGTGCCGGTGATAATGGATGTCACGCATTCATTGCAACAGCCCAATCAAACCACGGGAATAACAGGCGGCAATCCGAAAATGATCGGGACCATCGCAAGGGCTGCTATTGCTGCCGGCGCTGATGGTTTATTTATTGAAACACATCCTCATCCTTCCGAAGCAAAAAGCGATGGGGCAAATATGCTGCAACTGGATCTCCTGGAAGAATTATTACAACAGTTGGTGGCGATCAGGAAAGCAGTTACAAGATAAAATGCCAAAAGAAATAGAAAGAAAATATCTGGTCGATCATTCCAAATGGGAAAAATTAAATAAAACGCCCGGCGAATTATACAGGCAAGGGTATTTGTTGACAGATCCCCGGAAAACGATACGGGTAAGACTAACACCTGCAAAAGCTTATTTGACGATCAAAGGAATTACTACCGGCGCCAGCAGGGATGAATATGAATACGAGATACCTGTACAGGATGCAAAGGAATTATTGGACAAGCTCTCACTGTCCGAATTATCGAAAACAAGGTATACGATCGGTCATAAAGGAAATACATGGGAAGTAGATGAATTTTCAGGAGACAATAATGGGCTTATCGTAGCAGAAATAGAATTAGAAAGCGAAGACCAGGCTTATGAGATCCCGGATTGGATCGGCAAAGAAGTTACGGGTGAAGAAAAATATTACAATTCAAACCTCACGATCCATCCTTACAATAAATGGCAATAAAAAATTTCTACCGCTCTTCGAAGATTCCAGCTTTGAAGTTTTATTTCTTTAACCCGCATATAGTTCTGGTCACTGACAGCATAATTCTTGCAACTGATTCGTATATTTAAGAATGCAACATAATTCGCAGCTTAAAATTAAATAGTATGAGATCTTTACTGGCAGCACTTCTATTTCTATTCGTAAGTTGTTCCTTACACTCCCAAAATGCAAATACTATAGCAAAGACGGACAGTCAACGGGTCTTTACCGATACGCTGATAATATTTTATGGAGAAACGCTTTATTTTGAAGCAAACATTGAGGGAGACAAAATAATTGACTTTAAAAAAGTGGACCGGATCAGCGATGTAAAAATAACAATAGAGATCACATTAGGAGAAAGTGCAATTAGCGGCAAAGGTTCGACATTAATGAAAATTCGGAACCCTTTCGAAAAAACGCTGACCTACCAGGCTGAAATGAAGGTATCCAAAAGCAAAAAACAATTTGTGAAAACGTCAGTTGTACCGGTCTATTCAAAGATATTTTCAATGGAGATGTGGCCGGAAAAACTTGAGGTGATCAGGCTTACAAATTTTAAACTCGAATAAGACTGAATTAAAAAACCCAACAGTCGTTATGCCCCGGTCATTCCTGCTATTTATTCTGCTTCCTTTATGTACTTCCGCACAAACGGTCAAATTCCGGAAATACAAACCCGGAGAAATATATAGCTATAAGTTAACAAGCGAATCTTACCGCAATGATCAACTCACAGGAAAAAGCATTGCCATTTCAGAACATAAAGTAATTACGGATGCCGGTTTTTTATCAGAAGAAATCAGATGGCTGGGCAAAACATCTTATTTATCCGGCGATACGATCAAGCTGGATTCTATTGCAAGAAAAACAGATCCCTATATCATATCATTATCACCAGGAGGAAAGATACCGTTACCCCAATTAAATAGTCCGGAAATGGTTGGCGAAATAACCGACCTGAATACTTTTTGGGTTGCTGTTTCACCTGCATTGAATGCCCAGCAATTATCACCGATGAGGACGGTGATCGTAAGCAAAACAATACGTGAAGGCGATTTTGCCGATAGTGTAAGGATCCTTTACGGGAAAGATTGCATGATCGTCACCCAGGCTTTGATCGCTACTCCCGGAGACTATTCCGTAGTGGCCACCTATTTTACACCTCCACTCTCTTTTTGTCTGGCTCCTTTACTTGATACTGTTGCTAAAAAAACATTTGATGAACCGAACAATTTTCAAATGATCCAAAAAGGGACGGGCGATAAAGTAAATTTATTCTGGGGTATTGAATCATTTACCATTACAACCAACATTGATAACCACGACGGCCGGATTTTGGAAGCGACAATGAGCAATGTGCTAACTTTAAGGATGCGTTATAATTCGTCAAAAGACCTAAAAACGTATGATGCCGAATTACCAGTTACAATAAAAAGGAACTTGAAACTTGAATTGCTGACCGAATAATTTCATTTTAAAAAAATATTATTTCCTCAACTTTTACTTTATCTTTAGTTACCTCTGTCTCTATAATACTCCACGGTTCACTGCACTGATATAGCAATAACGATCGCCTGTAATTTAAACGACATATTAAATTATTAAAATCATTTGCATGCCAAGACAAAAAACGTATGTAGGAAAGATCAACAATCCTCTTCCATTAATGGAAACGGCGGCGAAAAGATCTTTAAGAGAACAGGCAAGGCCTGTTAAGATCAACCTGAGTGGTGAATGGAAAGGCTTTCTTCATCTTGACCATCCCCGTGCAGTAGTATGGGCAAGGATGATCGATTTTTTACAAAAGAACAACAGGCCTGTCTATGTGGAGTTGGACTATGACACGGAAGTCATTACTAAATTATGTATCCCGATAGCAACAAAGATCATCGATATTCATACTACTGATGAATTGGTAGTATATGTTGGTCTTACTGCTTCTCATGCCACCCATTACCTGCGTCGTAATTTACCCGACTTTGAAAGGTTCCTGTTGCTGTTGCAGCAAGCAAAGGATACGGATTCAACGATAATGATAACATCAACGAATCATGAATTTGAGATCATTGATGTGAGAGAAATACCTTTATCATTTGGTAATGATGGTCCTCCAGAACCACCGCCACCACCTGTACCCGATCCGCCTGTTACACCCGAAAGAGCGCAGGAATTGCTCGATATGTTCAAGGCGCAAACCTGTACGCCCTGTTCGGCCTCATCGCCCTGCATACCTTTTAAATATCCGTATGATGGTTGCTGGATAAGAGCTCACCTGATGTGTTACCAAATGATAGCACTGGGAGAAACCCCTGAAAAAGTATGGATAGGTTATGGTGGACTCGTAGCGCTGTCATCCAATGTTCCTCAATGCCAGGTGGGTTGGGGCTGGCATGTGGCGCCTACATTAATGGTATCGCAAACAAGCGGGCCGGATATTAAGATGGTAATTGATCCTTCACTTTGTGATGAGCCGGTTACGCTTGATGACTGGAAAGCTTTGATGAATAAGCCGACTGCGACATTAACTTTTACCGAATGGGGTGGTTATAATTACCTGGCAGTAAATACAGCATCCGAAGCCCAGGCAAATAATGATATGGAAACTTACAGGATGGCTTTGGATGAACTCTGTGCTGAGTACGGGCCATCACCTTATGCTTGTCCTATTGTAAAAAAGAGTTTCTTCATAATTGACAGAAGTACTATTTCCAAAGATGAAGTAGATGCCATGCTTCTCAATAATAACCCGGCTGTAATTGAAGCCGCATTTTATGTAGTGGTTGATGGTTATGCACCTTCCGCTCTTGGAATTACCGCATCCACTTTAGTAGGCGTACCCAATATCAAACCAGTATTTTCCTGGTTACCGGCAGTATCGCAAATGACAATAGATGTAATGGCGCCTATTAAATTAGAAGATCCTGTACATCTTATCAGGCCGCAAAGAATTACATGGAAATATAAAATAAGTTTTACCGGTTCTGCCGGTTTTGTAAATGAAGTGGAAGAAATAAATTTATCTGCTTCAATAGATACTGTATCCGCAACCGGGAAAATATATCTCATCAAACAACCTAATCCTTATGAAATAGATGGAGAAACTTCCTGGCTAAGTACCGACCTCAGAGTGTTCCAGATCAAAGCGGGTGAAACAAGGTTTAATAAAATGATCAATAACGATGCTAACAATTTTATAACCGATGTGATACAAAATCTCAATAGCGGGAATACGGGTGGCGATACTTTCAGTACTATTTCTACCGATCAGCAAACGTCAAGACTTGAACTTTCGGAATCTATCAGCGGAGTAAGAGTTTATAATTTTGCGGTCGCCAAGGTCCGTTACCGGGCTGCTTCTGTTTCAGCAACAGATGTAAGAGTTTTCTTCCGGCTCTTTCCTGCATCCTCTACATCACTGGAATTTAACCAGTCAACAACTTATCGTCGTGCTACGCAGGGCGGATCAACTAAACCACTTCTTGGTATTATTAATAACGAAGCCGTTACTATTCCATGTTTTGCCGCAGCCCGCATCGACTCTTCGTCGGTATCAATGACCGATCAAACTGATACAGCCAATGTGCAAACCATTCCACCCAATGCTGGTGGTAATGAAGTTGTCCGGTATTTTGGCTGCTGGCTTGATATCAACCAAACACAATTACAGTTTCCATTTAATCCATCACCGATCGATGGACCATGGACATCTGGCAGGCAATCCGTACAGGAACATGTGCGGAATGAACACCAGTGCCTTGTTGCAGAAATTGCATTTGATCCAACACCAATTCCTGCTGCAGCATCTCCATCGATATCGGATAAATTAGCGCAGCGAAATCTTGCTATTGTTCAGTCTGCTAATCCCGGACAAATGGCATCGCATCGTATCCCGCATACATTTGAAATAAAACCTACCCGGGCAAAACTGGGAATGGATGAATTACCCGACGAGTTGATGATAGATTGGGGAAATGTACCGGTGGGATGTATCGCTACATTATATTTTTCCGGTATTGAAACAAATGACATACTAAGTCTTGGAGTAAAAACTTACCGGCCACAAAATTTTATTCGTATTGATGCGCACACATTGCAATGCGAAACGGGCGGCATGACTTACATTCCCATTCCTGAAGGTGAAGGTTCCAACTTCGCCGGTATGCTATCGGTTGATCTGCCTGCAACGGTAAAAAAAGGAGAAGTTTATACAATAGTCGTGCACCAGGTTACCAGTGAAGGAAGGGCTACTTTAACACATGAAGCCGTTGGCTTACCTTCGATAAGACGCCGCAAAATTCTTGGATCGTTCCAAATTACTATACCAGTAGTACATAAAGAAGAAATGCTGGTACATGAAGAAGTGCTTTTATCAAATCTCCGGTGGATACAACTGGCGATACCTGCAACCAACCGTTGGTTCGATGTATTCAACCGTTATGTATCACAGATCGGGGACCGTGTGGATGCATTGGGTGGTAATGCAGGTAAAGTGGTGCCCTCTCCTTCCGATGATTGGAAGACAAGGGTTACACGCTGCGCTACATTTGGTCTTTTATTCATTTTATTACTTGCCGGATTTATTATAATATCCGGGGCGCTTACAGAACAACTATTGATACCCGCATCTGCTTTGGCCCTCGTATCACTGCTTGCTGTAAGTTTTTACTGGAGAAAAAAATGTACCCCATCTGCATGCCGCATACTGAAAGCTATTTTCTTTGGAGCATGGCTGGGGTTGATGATACTTGCGATACTACTGCTGTGTGGCATATCAACACCGCAATTGATGGGAGTTTTTATCGGGGCTGGTGTATTGACTGCGGTAACGGGTGTATTATGCTGGAGGAGAAAATGTTTTTAGAATGAAATTTCAAAAGACCTTTTAATTATAGGAATTATTTAAAATGGATAAAAAATAAAAAATGGCACACTCAATATCTGGGTTAGGAAAAATACAAAATAAAAGTTTCGATATCCCGGTATCAAAAACCGTTGACGGAACTCCGATCATTATCTGGGCTAGTCATGATGGCATTAATCAAAAATGGAGCCTTACCAGTAAAAATGAAATCGAAAGTGCTTTAGACCAGTCAAAATGTATTGACCTGCTGGGAGGAGTTGTTGAAATTGGAACCCCGGTAATTCTAAACAAAAAAAATGGATCTGACAGTCAAAAATGGAAAATGGATGCGGAAGGACGAATTGTTTCACTGTTATATCCAAACAGGTGTATTAGTGCAGGAGGAGCTGTATTAGACAATCGTATAAAAGACGGTTATGAACTTGTATTATGGAATGTATTTGATAGTTCGGACCAGGGACAAAAATGGAAAATGGATCTTAATACAGCCGCAATTCCCACTATTAATTTATCCTATAAGATATTAATGAATCCTGTTACCGGTCAATTCCCCACCGATTTTGCCAGCGGAGAACCAAGACAAGGAATGGTAGAAAGTATTACATCCTCAATTAAAGAAATGAATGATTTGTGTGTAACCCTGAACGCTTCTTTTAGGTTTAAGCTATATGAACCGCCTGTGCTTATCGGGGGACCCAATGCCAGCGGGCATGTCAATTTCTGGTATAATACCAGGATCATGTCGCATGAGCAAATGATATCTTTTAATAACAATGCTAAATTGCTATTTGATAAAAATAATCCGAATGATCAATCAAATGCGTTTGGCTGGAGGGCTAAAGCCGTCAATATTTATTTAACCGGTTATGGCTATGGCGGAGTTTCTACTATCCCGGAGCATGGGGAATTGACCGTATTATGTATCGATGCCGATAGAATAGGAGTTCCGGTTCAATTTCATGAACTAGGTCATTATTTTGGTTTACGTCACACTTTTGATGATAAAGGCGATGACCCCTTAGCAGATACTTTACTGGATATTGGCGACATCAATTCAACAAGAGATGACATCATACAATTAAATTTTAAAGGAAGAGATCTTCGCCAGTCTCCCCTAACTGCCCGGGAAAATAAACAGGTTGATGATGTTTGGAACAATATTATGTCGTACCACGGCACACACACACTTAATGTACTTACACAGGGCCAATTAAAAAGATGGGACTCCATTATGAGGAATCAAAGATCTGAGGTCCTGACTTAACCGGGTCGCTGCCACACAACAAAAAAGGATCCCCGGTTTCCCAAAGATCCCTTTCAATCTTATTGATCCGTGATATTTATCTCAAATCCACTTCTTCCACTCCCGGATACTTCGTCTTATCAAAACTAAACTGTGTATCCGCTATCGCCTGGTTTGTCTTCATCGTATTCACAGTATAGGTGTACTTGTTGCCTTCATTCTCCAGCACTTTAGTACTGTAAATTGTTTTAGCAGCTTTATCTACCTGCACATATACTTTATGAAAGGGTTTGCTTTTATCAACCGGTGTCATTTCAATTTCCTGCATGGTTTTATTACCAACTTTCTTTTCCCCATTCAACAAGTAGAGAAAATCCTTATCATAAAAATTGGTGAACAATTTCTGCGGAGTGATCATACCGCCTGATGCATCGAGTTTGCTGATCGTTACTTCATTCGCGGCTTTATCATAGTTCCAGACAGTAGTGCCATTGCAAAAGATCTCCTGCCCGTTGAATAAGATATGGTATTTAGTGCCCTTCATTTTAATTGTACCGCTCTTGGTGGAAAGGGCTTTGCCGGCAGCATTCTCCACTTTATACGTAAAAGTGGCCTGCACCGTAGTATATGTCTTGAATTTGGCGCTTACACCATCTAAAATAGCTTTAGCCGCTGGATCATTTTTTGCCTGCGCAATAGATGCCATGGCAAAAGCAAATGCAATAAATGTTAAATAAAATTTCTTCATTGTTGTGGTTTGTGTGGGCGGTCTTCGTTGAAACGCCGCAAAGATAATCGAATTAGGCATAAGGACAGGCAATGACTGTACCGGGTTGCAATGCCTCTTTTTTCTTAACAAGGCTCTAACGGATCAACGATTTATGAATTACGATTTGGGATTTACGATTTCTTGCTGATCGAATAGTCATTTTATACCCGGACTGTTCCCCTTCAAGTGAATTTTAATCTACTAAGTGAATTGCCAGCCTTCGACAAATCGTAAATCGTAATTCGTAGATCGTAAATAAATTTATCCAAGCATATCCAAATGCTGCTGCAATTCCATTTCTGTTTTGATAAGAACATCTCTTGCTTTACTTCCCTGGTTGGGGCCAACGATGCCCGCTGCTTCCAATTGGTCCATTAAACGTCCCGCCCTGTTATACCCAAGTTTCATTCTTCTTTGTAATAAAGAAGTGGAACCAACCTGGTTTTGTACGATCAGTCTTGCAGCATCATTGAACAATGAATCCCGGTCAGACAGATCAATATCTTTTCCCTCGATCTCATTTTCGTCAACATATTCAGGAAGAAGAAAAGCCTGCGGGTAACCTCTTTGCTGACCAATAAAATTAACGACATCTTCTACTTCTGGTGTATCTACAAAAGGACATTGCAAACGGGTCACTTCACCGTTATGCGATACAAGCATATCTCCTTTACCGATCAATTGTTCGGCGCCGCCTGTATCCAAAATAGTTCTTGAATCGATCTTGGATGAAACTTTAAAAGCGATACGGGAAGGAAAATTCGCTTTGATCGTACCGGTAATGATATTTACCGAAGGTCTTTGTGTAGCAATGATGAGGTGAATTCCCACCGCCCTTGCTAACTGCGCCAGGCGGGCAATAGGCATTTCAATTTCTTTACCCGCCGTCATGATCAGGTCGGCAAACTCGTCTACAACTAAAACAATGAATGGCAAATACTGGTGACCTTTTTGCGGGTTGAGTTTTCGTTTTGACGAATTTCTCATTGTACTCTTTGATATTCCTTGCACCGGCTTCTTTCAACAGGTCATAGCGATTATCCATTTCAATACACAAAGCATTCAGTGTATGAACAACTTTTTTGGTATCGGTAATGATCGCTTCGTCTTCTCCCGGCAGTTTTGCCAGGAAATGCTTTTCGATAACACGGTATAAACTTAATTCCACTTTTTTCGGATCGACCAATACCAGTTTAAGCTGTGATGGATGTTTTTTATACAATAAAGAAACAAGTATCGCATTTAGTCCCACAGATTTTCCCTGTCCTGTTGCCCCGGCCATTAACAAGTGAGGCATACTGGCAAGATCAACAATGAAATTATCGTTGTCGATCTTTTTACCGATAGCAATGGGAAGACTAAAATTATTATTTTGAAATTTTTCCGATGCCAGCAATGTCTTCATACTTACAATGGTCTTTTTCACATTCGGCACTTCGATACCGATCGTTCCTTTACCGGGTATGGGCGCAATGATACGAATGCCCAATGCAGCCAGGCTTAATGCAATATCATCTTCCAGGTTTTTGATCTTGGAGATACGAATACCGGGCGCCGGAACAATTTCATACAATGTAACGGTGGGCCCTACCGTAGCACTGATCTTTTGAATTTCTATCGCATAATTCCTAAGCGTAGCAATGATCTGGTTCTTGTTATTTTCCAGTTCATTCACATCCTGGAAGATCTTTTCACTGCCATGTGTTTCTAAAAGATCCAGTGTAGGATATTTATAATCCCTCAGATCCAATGTAGGTTCATAAGGGGCAAGCGGCTGTTGATTTTCTCCAACTACTACTTCTTCTTCCTCAATTTTAGCAGGTAATTCTTTTATTTCAAGTTCCAGGTCTTCTTTTTCTTTTTTGCTTAGCGTTGGTTTTACAGGAAGTATTATCTCTTCTTTTGTCAATTCAATAGCCTCGTTTGTATCATATGAATGCATCAAATCTTTGACGATCTCATTCTCGACGGTGGGTTGCTTTTTTTCTATTTTTTCTCCGAAGGAGTCCTCACGGGCCGTTTGATCTTCGGGAGGTTCATCTTTTTCGATCACTTTAAAATCATGCAGCGGCTGCTCATCCGGGAAATTAATGACCATGCCGCTGTCTGTTTTTATAGAATTACCTACTTGCCCATCTTCTTTCTTTTCTGCATAAAGATCATTAATAGATCTGCCGGTAGTAACAGGAATTATCTCTTCCGTTATTTCCTTATCCTCATTCTCAACTTCATTTTGTTTCTTATTGGGTAAATTAAATGAAGGATTGAATTGCCATATACAATACCCGCCGGCCAGTAATAATAATGCAGCGGCAGTGCCAATATTTCCTAATGCGCCGGTCAGTTTATCGCTTATCATATTACCCACAGCACCACCGAAAGAGAAATTGCTGTTACCTGCGATAAATGCCAGTGAAACAGACAGCACAACTAAACCGAGCGTTACATATTTTAGATTTCTCCAGATAGAAAAAACTTTTTGACGGAATAACAGGTTCACGCCTACAACAAAAAAGAATGTGCAGATAAGGAATGAAGCGAGCCCGAAACCTTTGAAAATAAAAAGATGCGAGACCAATGCTCCCAGTTTGCCAAGTAAATTGGAAGTATGAACCTTACCATCAAATAAAATGGAAAATCCACCGCTGAACACTTTAGCCTGGTCTTCTTTCCAGGTGAACAGGTAAGAAATAAATGAGATGAAAAGAAATAAAGCGATCAGTAGAAAAAATGCGCCAATGATCTTCCAGGTCCTCTCATCCCGGGCGATCATTTTCAGGTTGATCTTTTCTTCTTTTTCCGGTCGGAAAGCCTTTGTATCGGATTTGTTGGTTTTTTTCTCAGGATTCTTTTTTCCTTTCTTTTTCGCACTGGTAGCCATAATGGCAAAGATAAATAGTTTAGGCTCAAGGTCAATAGCTAATAGTCAATTGGCAATTGACAAAAACAAGTATCACTCCCCATTGGCGATTGTCTATTGCCAATTGTCTGTTGACCATTGATTTTACCGGAAAGTGGTAGTTCATTCACTATTAAATACAAGGTTGATGTATTACATTTGAAAAACTGCGTTCACCAACTGATGAAAACGATCATAACCACCTCTTGTATTATCATCGCTTTCTTTTTTTTCACTGTAAAAACTACGGCGCAGGATAGCTTACCCGGAACTTATACCGATATCGGCCGCATTAGCCTGGTAAAATATATGGGCGCATTTGTCAGCAGCGCTTATATCAATAAAAAAGAAACATTGCCTTCTGTTTTCCGGCAATTATCCCTAAGTCCCGGTATCAAACATAAAAACACTATACCGCCTGAACTTGTTACAAAAAAAGCGGTTTTGAGATTCAATATTTCCAATTCGGCTGATACGGCTGTATCGCTTTATTTTTTACCGGGATTATATTTTGAGAATACAGTTTTGTATGAAGAAGAAAATAATGGGTTAAAAAAATTACCGGATATTCATCCTTCTATTCCCGACAGTATCGGTTACCGGTTGATCACATTGCAACCGCATGATTCAGCAACAATTTTTGCAGAACTCAGTTTTGTAAAAACATATATTGTTACGATCCGCCCAAGGCTGATCCATCCCCAATACCTTGCAGCATTCGTTGCAGAAATAAAAAGCACTCATAACGAGGATAACCTGCTAACCTATGTTTTTTGCGGTTTATTATTAATGATGATCCTGTTCTCGATCGCCAATTTTTTCCAGGGCGCCAACCGGGATTTTCTCTATTACTCAGGCTATGCCTTTTTCATTGGCAGTATGCTGCTTACAAAAGCTGTCTTTGATTTTCATATCAACAAAGCAAGTTTCTTTTTTGAAAGTTATTTCGATTTCATTCTCCAGGGTATCGGCATCATGTTCTATATGATCTTCATGCAAAGGTTTCTCAGCACAAGGAACACTCATCCCTTCCTTCATAAATTGTATAATGCAGGTATTTGTATGCTGATCATATCATTGTTATTATATACAGGGCTGCATTATTTCACCGATAATTTTGTCGCAGAGAATCTTGTGGAGAATATCACCAAGATGCTGTTATTGGTAATGATCGCCATTTTTCTTATTTACAGTGCAAAAAGATGGAATGATAAATTACTCCGATTTTTGTTCTGGGGAAATTTTTTCATGATGATCTTTTCGGTTATCTCTTTGCTGGCTGTATTGATGGAAGCTAAGTTCCAGCAGTTCCCCGGCATATTCAATTCATCGCTTTTTTATTATGAAGCGGGTATTCTCCTGGAACTGGTTTTCTTTTTAGCGGGCTTGAATTATAAGAACAGGCGCCTCATCATCATGCAAACAAGAGAAAGGGAAATGTTGAGGACCCAAAATCAAATGCAGGAGTATGAAAAAGAATTAGCCGTTTATAAAGCCCAGCAGGAAGAAAGGCAACGTATCTCTGCCGATATGCACGATGAATTAGGTTCGGGCATGACGGCCATTCGTCTTATGAGCGAGATCGCCCGGAAAAAAATGAAAGAGAATACTCCTGTTGAAATTGAAAGGATCTCGCATTCTGCCAATGATGTGTTGAATAAAATGAATGCTATTATCTGGAGTATGAACAGTGGCAATGATACACTTGATAACCTTGTTTCGTATATCCGTTCTTATGCACTGGAGTATTTTGAAAACACACCGGTCCAGTGTAAGGTCAATATACCGGAGAAAATTCCCCCGCACGAGATCACCGGTGATAAAAGAAGGAATATCTTTTTGTGTGTGAAGGAAACGCTGAATAATGCATTGAAACATTCAGAAGCATCGCTGATCACCATCAACTTTCATTTGAATGATGTAATGATCATTACGATCACCGATAATGGTAAAGGGATCGACATGCAACAATTACGTCAATTCGGTAATGGACTGAAGAATATTGCCCACCGGATGGGAAGCATTGGCGGCACTTTTAAAATTGAAAGGAATAATGGGACGGTGACAACGCTTGAACTTCCTGTTTAATTCTTTCTTTTCAACACTGCTGCTAAAAGCAATAACCAGCCGGCTATAAAACAAAGACCGCCCAATGGGGTGATGGGACCAACAAATTTTACCCCACTGTTTCCCCCTATCTTTAAAAATGTAAGCAGGTATAAGGAACCGGAGAATAAAATGATCCCCGCAATAAATGAATAACCGGCCCATTTCATTGCACGTACAGGAAATTTTTCATACAAAATACCAACAGCCAGCAAGGCTAATACATGATAGACCTGGTATTGTGTTGCGGTTTGAAAACCATGAAGGATCTTTTCATCGGTTGTTATCTTTTCAAGACTGTGAGCGCCGAAAGCGCCGAGGGCAACAGCGATTGCGCCGAGTAGCGAGGCTGTTATGAGAAAGTTTCTGTTCATATGATTTGATTGGTGAAACGTGAATCGTCAATCGTGAATCGTCTCCGAAATGGAGTTAAAAAGCTCAACAGTACCGGTGTATTTTACTGTTTTGAGCAATTTGCGGAAACTCCATTCACGATTGACGATTCACGATTCACGATTGACGTTTATGCGTGAAATATTTTCTCAACCAAACTATCGATAGCCAATGGTTCTTCTTCCACCGTAACATCAGCCTGTTCGTAATAAATTCTCCGGTCGGCAAATTTTTTACTGATAAAATTCTTTACCTGTTCATTGGAAAGTTCTTTGATCAGCGGCCGCTTTTCTTTTTCATTGATCAAACGTTCGAACAAAGTATCGAAAGGTGTATTGATCCATACCGTTGTGCCGGCACTATTCATGTATTCGATATTATTGAAATAACAGGGCGAGCCGCCGCCGCAGGCCATTATAAAACTGTCGTGGCTTTCTGTAATAATATGCAATATGTCTTTCTCCATCAACCTGAAATGCTCTTCACCCTCTTTGTGAAATATATCAGTTATGGATTGACCGGCATGTGCTGTTACCTGTTCATCGAGATCAAAAAAAGGAAGGCCGAGTTTTTCACTCAGTAAGCGGCCCCAGTGTGTTTTACCGGAACCCATGAAACCGATGAGGAAGATTCGCATGCCCCCAGTTATAGTTTTAAAGTTTAAAATTTTCTTTGCCCCTAAAGGGGAGGATTTGAATTCTCCTTTAGGTAAGAATTACTAATACCTTTTACAACAAAAGTAAGCAGATTGAAACTGCTGAACAACGAACAGGAAGATGAAGAGTGCGACGCAACAGGCGATGCCATGAAAAACTGAAGCTGGCTAAATAAATAAAAACTGAATGCTATAAAAATATTCAAACATGAAATGACTACCAGATCTAAGTCTCCCTTTAGGAGACAGGGCGATTTCTTATTTAAACGCATTAAACCCCGTCACATCCATTCCTGTTATCAGTAAATGAATATCATGAGTGCCTTCATACGTGATCACACTTTCCAAATTCATCATATGCCGCATGACTGGATATTCGCCGGTGATGCCCATGCCACCGAGCATTTGCCTGGCATCACGACAGATATTGGTAGCCACTTCACAGGCATTACGTTTGGCCATACTTACTTGTTGCGGTGTTGCCTTGCCTTCATTCATCAATACACCCAATCGCCAGTTCAGCAATTGTGCTTTGGTGATCTCCGTTACCATTTCCGCTAGTTTCTTTTGCTGCAATTGAAAAGCCACCGATCGGTTTACCAAATTGTTCTCTTTCTTTAGAATAGCGAAGCGCTGTATCATAACAATCCATGGCTGCACCGATAGCGCCCCAGGCAATGCCATATCTTGCTTTTGTTAAACAACCCAACGGGCCTTTTAATCCTTTTACATTAGGGAAAATATTTTCTTTGGGCACTTTTACATTATCAAAAACCAATTCCCCGGTTGCGGATGCCCGCAAACTCCATTTGCCATGTGTTGTCGGCGTACTGAATCCTTCCATTCCTCTTTCAACGATCAGTCCGCGGATATCACCGGCTTCATCTTTTGCCCAAACAACTGCTACTTGTGAAAATGGCGCATTGCTGATCCACATTTTAGCGCCATTCAATATTACATGATCACCGGCATCTTTATAATTTGTCAGCATGCTGCTTGGATCGCTGCCATGATCGGGTTCTGTTAATCCAAAACAACCCAGCCATTCACCGACTTGCCAGTTTGGGTAAAAATTTTTTGCGTTGCTCTTCACTTCCATATTGATAAATGGGAAACATTACCAATGAACCCTGCACCGATGCAGTAGAACGAACGCCACTATCACCTCTTTCCAGTTCCTGCATCATTAAACCATAAGAGATATAATCAAGTCCGCCGCCACCATATTCCGCTGGAACGGTGGGGCCAAAACAACCCAGATCGCCCAATTGCTTTACGATCTGTTCAGGAAATTCTGCTTTTTGTGCATAGTCTTCGATGATAGGAGAAATTTCTTTTTTGACATAATTGCGAACAGCTTCACGAATATGTTTTTGTTCTTCAGTTAGCAATTCATCAACATTAAAATAATCGGGACTTTGAAAAAGATCTGTACGGGCAGCCATTACGATTTGGGATTTTTGATTTACGATTTACGATTTACGATTTACGATTTACGTGCGCAAAGGTAAGAAAGGATAGCCAAGAGTTATTTTTGAAGATATAAAGCCATTTCCCCGGCATATTGGTTTGCTATAGCTCTCGCTTGCTTCGCAAAATCCTCTTTATCGCTTGCATAAATAATCGCCCTGCTTACATTCACGAGAATGCCGCAATCTTTGATCATTGCTTTTTCGGAAATTTCTTTCAGGCTTCCGCCTTGTGCACCGATACCGGGAACGAGATAAAAGTGGTTGGGTGTTAATTTCCTGATCACCTCAAATTGCTTTGGCTGGGTGGCACCGATTACAAACATTGTATTCTCTGTATTTCCCCAACCCGCTACATCAACTAATACCTGCATATACAATTCCGCCGTCGAAGGTTTGATCATTATTGGGCCAGGTAAAAGATTCCAAAACGAGTTCAATCTTTCATTTTCCCATAATTCAAGTTGCTGAAAATCTTCGCTTCCCTTATTACTTGTCAATCCCAACACAATTGCCCACTTACCTTCGTATTGCAAAAAAGGTTTTACACTGTCTTTTCCCATATACGGAGCAACGGTCACCGAATCAAAAGGCATCGTTTCAAAAAATGCTTTGGCATACTGATCGGAAGTATTGCCGATATCTCCACGCTTTGCATCGGCAATTTTAAAATGTTCATCGCCGATATAATGCACTGTTTTTTCCATCGCTTCCCAGCCTTTTACTCCCAACGCTTCATAAAATGCAGTGTTGATCTTATAACTTACGCAAAGATCTTTGGTAGCATCGATGATCGCTTTATTGAATGTAAAAACAGGATCGGCTTCGGATAAAAGATGTTTGGGGATTTTTGTAATGTCCGTATCGAGGCCGACACAGAGATAAGAACGTTTTTTGCGGATCTGTTCAACGAGTTGCTGGCGGGTCATGAGCAAAAATACAGTTTGAGGTTGGAAGTTGGATGTTCGGTGCTTAACATCAAGTATCAAACAATGATCTTCTGAATAATTTGCTCGTGAAGTTCATTGCTATCCCACTTTTTATCAATATCATGGATCGACATTACTTCCTGCATGATCGCTTCCTGTTTCATTCCTCTTTTCAATGCTTCACTGTAACGTATTTGCGGACTAAAAGTAACCTGGCTGTAAGCGGGTATCCATTTGTCTGGATATTTTTCATGCAATTTTGCTTCTATTTTCTTTTGCAATAAAAATTTCGGGTCGGCAGTTCTTTCCCGCATCTCAGTAAAATTATTCACCGCAAGGTCTGCAATGGCATCCGCATCCGGTTTACGCAATGATTGATACTGCTGCAAAATTGTTTTCCAGTCATCGCCATTCTTTTCTATCAATTCATCGAGTATGCGGCAATCTTCAAAACCACAATTCATGCCTTGCCCGAAAAAAGGAACGATAGCATGCGCCGCATCACCGATCAAAGCGAATTTATCCTCTCTTATCCAGGGAAAACATTTTACCGTAACAAGCGATGAGGTTGGATTATTAAAAAACTCCTGTACATGATCCGGCATCAATGGCACTGCATCAGGAAAAGTTTTTTGAAAAAATCCTTTTACTTTTTCCTGAGTAGTCAAATTAGAAAAAGATGCTTCACCCTCAAAAGGAAAGAATAAAGTACAGGTAAATGTTTTATCGAGGTTGGGCAAAGCGATCAGCATATAATCTTTTCTCGGCCAGATATGAAGCGCATTTACTTCCATCGCAAAATCGCCGTCGGCATTGGGCGGGATCGTCAATTCCTTATAACCACAATCAATATAATGCTGCTGGTAGTCAAATTTATCATGCTGCAACTGGTGTTGCAAACGGGCGGCTGAAAATGCCCCATCCGCCCCGAAAATGATATCTGTTTTGGAAGGTGACAATCCTTTTCCTTTTAAACTGTCAAACTCGATAACATCTTTTGTCCAATCGATCGTTTTACATTTTTCATCAAAATAAATAGTAACACCATTCTCTTCTGCCAGGTCCATCAGTTTCATATTCAGTGTGGCCCTTGAAACCGAATTGATGAATTGTCCCTGTTTGCCGTAAGGTTGAAAAGCGCTGCTGCCATCGATGTTATGTATGCGACGGCCATGCATAGGAATAGCGATCTTTTTAATTTCGTCCACCAAACCAACTTTTTCCAATGCCAAAAGACCCCGATCGCTTAATGCAAGATTAATAGAACGGCCGGCGATCATTTTTTCTTTTCGCATATCGCCGCGACGTTCATATAATTTTACTTTATGTCCACGCCGGGATAAATAAATAGAAAGTAATGACCCTACAAGACCCGCCCCGATGATAGTAATATCTTTTTTCATGCTGACTGTGTGCTTTGGATCTTATTGATCGTAGTTCTGACGATATTTCCAAACCGCCATACATCCTCAAAAGAATTATATAAAGGAACAGGAGCTACCCGGATCACATTCGGTTCCCGCCAATCGACGATCACTCCACGGGTGTTCAATTCGGTAAATATTTCTTTCCCGTTTTTCAGCATCAGCATCGAAACCTGGCAACCTCTTTCATTCTCATTCGATGGTGTGATAATTTCGATGACCTTTTCTGCATTCCGGTTGTTTATATCATTCAATATAAAATGTAAATACCCGGCCAATAATTTTCTTTTTGTATGAAGTTGTTCTATTCCTGCTTCATCAAAAACATCCAGCGAAGCTTTATGTGCCGCCATCGATAATACAGGAGCATTGCTTAGTTGCCATCCTTCCGCCGTCGGTATCGCTTCAAAACCTTTCTCCATTTTAAAACTTGTCTCTTTTGTATGGCCCCACCACCCGGCGAATCTTGGCAATTCTGTATTAGCAGCATGTTTTTCATTAATATAAACTCCTGCTACTCCACCCGGACCACTGTTCAAATATTTATAAGAACACCAGCAGGCAAAATCAACATTCCAATCGTGTAAATGCAATTCAACATTACCGGCTGCATGTGCAAGATCAAAACCTGCATAAGCGCCAACCGAATGTGCGGTTTCGGTGATAGCTTTTATATCATATAACTGGCCGGTATAATAATTAACCCCGCCAAAAAGTACAACAGCAACACTATCGCCATGTTTTTTTATTGTGGAAATAATATCTTCCGTTCTCAATATATGTTCGCCTTCCCTGGGAGAAACTTCGATCACAGCATCGTTTGGATCAAAGCCATGATATCTTGCCTGCGATTCAAACGCATACTGATCGGAAGGAAATGCTTTGACCTCGCAAATGATCTTATAGCGCTGTTTGGTTGGCCGGTAAAAACTTACCATCAATAAATGAAGATTTACTGTAAGTGAATTCATCACCACAATTTCATTCTCTTTACACCCAACGATCTTTGATAATTGCTTTGGAAATATTTCATGATAAGGCAACCATGGATTTCTTGCATGAAAATGACCTTCCACTCCCAAACTTGCCCAGTCTTCCAGTTCATCCACCACATAATCCTGTGTACGTTTTGTTTGTAATCCAAGAGAATTGCCGGTAAAATAAATACATTCTTTTCCGAACATGATCGGGATATAGAACATATCTCTGAAATGTTTCAGCGGATCTTTTTCATCTAAGCTTTTTGCAAATTCTGCGGTGTTCTGATAATTCATTTACTATTGTTTGAGGTTGGAAGTCGGATGTTGGATGTTAGTGAACCTCAACATCCAACTTCCAACATCGAACTATTCAAGTGTCGCAATTACTTTTAATTCGATCGAGATCGGTGTCGGCAAACTTTTTACTTCCACTGTTGTCCTGCAAGCCTGCACGGAAGTAAAATAGTCGGCGTATATCTTATTATAAATTGGAAAATCTTTTTTCATATTCGTAAGAAAAACTGTTACATCAATGATCTTCTCCCAACTGCTGCCGCTTGCTTCCAGAACAGCTTTTACATTGGCAAAAACAGAATGACATTCCGCTTCGATATCATACTTTAGAATATTTCCATCCTTATCCAATTCCAATCCGGGGATAGAATTGTCTTTCGGGTTCCTGGGACCGATACCAGAAAGAAAAAGCAGGTTGCCAACCTTTCTTGCATGCGGGTAGGCGCCAAGAGGTGTTGAAGCTTTATCGGTATGAATGATATCAGGCATATTTTAAATTTTAAATGCTAACTGTTGAATAAAGACATATCTATTTAGCATTTAACACTCAACATTTATAATTCAATACAAATATTCTTCGCTTCCGTAAAAAATCTCAACGCTTCCCATCCGCCTTCTCTTCCAACACCACTATTCTTTATTCCGCCGAAAGGAGTTCGCAGATCACGAAGTAACCAGCAATTCACCCAAACAATTCCACTTTCTACTTTTGCGGCTACACGATTTGCTTTTGAAATATCATTGGTCCAGAGACTTGCCGCCAATCCGTATTGTGTTGCATTGGCCAATTGCAAAGCTTCTTCTTCTGTTTTGAAAGATTGTAACGTAACGACCGGGCCGAATATCTCTTCCCTGTTTGTTTGACAATCCGGGCCTAATCCTTCGATCACTGTCGGTTCAATAAAATATCCATTGGCGCAGCGGCCTTCTACTTTAACTGACCGGCCGCCGCATAATATTTTTCCTCCTTCTTCCTTCGCAATATCAATGCACCGCATGATCTTATCAAAATGCTGTTTGCTTACAATAGCGCCTTGTTTCGATCCGTCTTCCAACGGATCCCCGACCTTCAATCCCTTTTCGATCCATTGCAAAAAATCTGTTTTGAATTTTTCATAGATCGTTTCTTCGATCAGGATACGGCTGCCGCATAAACATATTTCGCCCTGGTTGGCAAAGGATGAACGGATCGTATCAAACAACATTTTTTTCCACGACTCATCCGATCCTATCACATCGGCAAAAATTATATTAGGATTCTTTCCTCCCAATTCCAACGAAAGTTTTTTGAATTTAGGAGCGGCAATACTTGCAATTCTTTCTCCGGCTCTTGTACTGCCGGTAAAAGAAATGGCTTTCACCTGCGGATGAGAAACGATCGCTTCCCCTGCACCCGGACCTGTACCATGAATAATATTCAATACTCCATCCGGCAAACCGGCCTCTTTACAGATCTTAGAAAGTAAAAAAGCTGTTACCGGTGTTACTTCACTTGGTTTTGCCAAAACACAATTACCGGCAGCAAGTGCCGGGGCAATTTTCCAGGTAAATAAATATAAAGGAAGATTCCACGGAGAGATACACCCAACAATACCGATCGGCTGACGAAGCGTATAATTTACCGCTTTGTCTTCCATGCTATGACTTTCCGTAGCAAAATGCATAATGCCCGTTGCAAAGAACCTGAAATTGGCGGATGCTCTCGGAATATCCACCGTCTTACTTAACCAAAGAGGTTTGCCATTATCATTTGTTTCGGCAAGCGCTAATGCATCGAGATTTGCATCAATTAATTCTGCAATGCGGTTAAGAATTTTAAATCTTTGTTCAGTTGTTGAAATACTCCATCCCGGAAAAGCTTTTTGTGCAGCATGCACCGCGGCTTCTATATCTTTTTCATTTGAATCAGGTATCTGCCCATATATTTCAGCAGTAGCGGGATTGATATTATCAATGAATTTTCCGCTTAATGGAGCGATCAGGTTTCCACCAATGTAATTCTCTAAATGATATGGAATATTTAAATCCATGTTAGATTTTAAATGCTAAATGTTGAATAACTTATTTAAGATTTAGCCTTCAACATTCGAAATTAAATTGAGCCTGTTCTTCCTCCATCCACCGGGATACTTGTTCCGTTTACATAAGATGCCGCCGGCGAAGCAAGGAAAGCAGCCATCGCTGCAATTTCAGATGCATCGGCAAAACGTTTCATCGGTACTTCTTCCATCATATTCTTTTCTACAATATCAACCACTGTATTTCCTCTTTTAGCCAAACTCTCGATCAAGGTTGATAAACGTTGTGTTGATGTAAATCCCGGCAACACGTTATTTACGGTGATATTGAATTGTCCCAATTCATTCGCCATACTTTTTGCCCAACTGGCCACAGCCCCGCGAATGGTATTTGATACACCCAAATTCTTCAATGGAATTTTTACCGAAGTAGAAATGATATTGATGATCCTTCCATAACCTTCTTTTTTCATAGAAGGAACAACAGCTTTTGCCAGAATATGATTGCAGATCAGATGTTGATTGAATGTATCCAGGAAAGCTTCTTCTGTTGCTTCAATAACAGGGCCGGCAGCAGGGCCGCCACTATTATTGATTAGAACATGAACTGTATTCGTTGCAACATGTTTTTCAATAACTGCTTTCACTTCATCCGGCTTGCTGAAATCAGCAACGAGATAATTATGCTGTTGCCGCAATGCAATATCCAAACTATTAATGATCGTCTTTAATGTGTCTTCATTGCGGGCTATTAAAGTACAATTGGCGCCGAGCAAAGCCAGCTCTTCAGCGATTGCCAACCCAATACCTTGTGTGCTTCCGCAGATAACCGCATTTTTGCCTTCCAGGGAAAGATTCATAGTGTCAAACCTAAAGAAAATTGTTGTAATTTTTCGTTCTATTACTTCATTTAAAACAATGCTGTTATGGCTGTCATTGCACCTTTCAACTTAAAAAAATGGATCGACGAAAACCGTGACCTGCTCAAACCTCCGGTAGGTAATCAATGCGTATATAAGGATGCTGAAAATTTTATCGTCATGGTTGTCGGCGGACCGAATGCAAGAAAGGATTATCATTTCAATGAAACAGAAGAACTCTATTTCCAGGTAGAAGGAGATATTGTTGTTAGAATAATCGACAACGGAGAATTCAAAGATATTCCCATCAAAGAAGGAGAAATGTTTTTATTACCACCCAAAACTCCGCATTCACCCCAAAGAGGTCCGGGCACCGTTGGTTTAGTTATTGAAAAGAAAAGAGAATCCGAAGACGATGGCTTTATCTGGTTTTGCGAAAAATGCGGCAATAAACTTTATGAAGAAACATTGCATGTGGATGATATCGTAAAACAATTACCACCCGTAATGAACCGGTTTTGGGAAGATATGATGCACAGGACATGTGATAAATGCGGGGCTGTAATGGAACCGCCGGTGAGGAAAGCCTGATATTGGAAGTAGAATGCGAAAGCCTAAATTAAATGCTAAATAGTGTTCTTCTTTATTTAACATTTAACACCTAACATTTAAAATAAAAAACTTGAAGATCGACATACACACCCATATCATGCCGGAAAAAATGCCGAACTGGACGGAAAAATTTGGCTACGGCGAATTCATTCATCTTGAGCACCGCGAATGCGATGCCTGCATGATGAAAGGCGATAAGGTCTTTCGTATTGTTGAACCGAATTGTTTTAAAGAAGATGTTCGCCGCAAAGACATGGAAGAAACTTCTGTTGACATACAGGTTCTTTCCACCATTCCTGTTTTATTTAATTATTGGGCTAAACCATTGGACGGTTTTCAGACATCCCGTTTCTTCAATGATCATATTGCTGAAACAGTAGCCAAAGAACCGCATCATTTTATTGGATTGGGAACAGTGCCTTTGCAGGATGTAAGATTGGCCATCAAAGAAATGGAACGATGTGTAAAAGAATTGAAAATGCCGGGACTCGAGATCGGCAGCAATATCAATGGAAAGAATCTAAGCGATAAAGATTTTTTTCCTTTTTATGAAGCAGCGCAGGAATTAGGTTGCGCCATCTTTGTTCATCCATGGGAAATGATGGGCGAAACACAAATGGAAAAATATTGGTTGCCCTGGCTGGTTGGCATGCCTGCCGAAACAACAAGAGCGATCTGCTCAATGATATTCGGCGGCGTGTTCGAACAATTTCCAAAATTAAGAGTAGCTTTTGCGCATGGTGGCGGCTCCTTCCCTTTTACATTCGGAAGAATAGAACATGGCTTTAAAGTAAGACCTGATTTGGTTGCGGTAGATAATCCTGTTAATCCCGCCAATTATATCGGTAAATTCTGGATCGATAGTTTAGTACATGATAAAAAAGCTTTCAGCCATATATTGGATTTTATTGGTGAAAACAATATTTGTTTAGGCAGTGATTATCCTTTTCCACTGGGAGAACATAAACCCGGTAAGCTGATCGAGAAAATGGATCTTGGTAAAAAGACGACAAGAAAATTAATGTACCGAAATGCGCTGGACTGGTTAGGATTGAATGAAAAATTCCTCTCTGAGTACTGATCTTTTCAATTGTAGTTTTGCTACTTTAGGGTCTACTTCAACTTTATCATCTTCGAAATTTAATTTGATCCTCCATTTTTGCAAAGTAGCTGCTCCTATGATTGCTTCTTCACTGAGATTGGGTACAACCAAAAATTCATCGGAAAGGAGGACATCATCAATATAGAAATCCAATACAACTCTTTCGCTGATTTCTATAAAATGCCCCTCACTGGCTGTAGCCAGTTTTCTTTTTCTCCCCAAGCCAATAGCAGTCTCCAGGTTTTCCAGGTGCTTCTCATCAATACAAGAAAGATTTGCGCCTGAATCAAACAAAGTATAAAGCCGTTTTTCTCCTTTGGTACCTGCATATAACAGGGGAAATTTAAGTACTGACACTGCTTTCTTTTTCATAAAATTACAAAGTGCTTTTATATTCTAATTGGTGAAAAGATCGGGATAATCCGTTATTATCCCGTCCACTCCCATCTTTTTTAATTCTTCGATCTTTGCTTTATCGTTTACCGTCCATGGGATGATCCTGATATGCTGATCATGATATTTTTTTATCACAGCTGCATTCACCAATTGATAAGCGGGACTATAAATAGTTGGCGTAAATCCTAATTCCTTAACGATATCATCAACACTTCTTTTATCCGTTGCTTCTACCAATACAGCTGTTTTGATGTTTGGATATTTTTCATGTAAATACTTCAGTGTTCGAAGATCAAAAGATTGAATGATGACAAGATCTTCAATACTCTTTTCTTTGATCACGGCCATCAACAGTTCGACAAACTCTTCCGGCTTGGGTGTAAAAACGCCATCGCCTTCGGGGTTTGTTTTGGTTTCAATATTATAAAAAGGGAATGGCCTTCTTCTTGTGATCATACTATTATTCACACTATCGATCACATCCGCCAGCAATGGTTTTGTCACTTTCATCTTTTGTTGCTTCGGAAAACGTGGATGCGGCTTCATTCCAACGTCAAATGTTTTGGTTTGCTCGTAGGTCATCCAATTAATATTCAGCTTTCTTTCTTCCCTGGGGCCGATAAAACTTCCATCGGGTTTGGTGGTGATCTCTTCACCAAACCATGGCTCATGTGATAAAATAACTTTTTTATCTTTTGTGATCACTACATCCATTTCCAATGTAGTAACACCCAAACTCAGGGCATGCAACATGGCGGGTACTGTATTTTCCGGCATCAGGCCGCGGCAACCACGATGACCCTGTTTGTCAAATTCTCCCTGTACATATGCTTCTTTCTTATTTGCTGAAGCATTTTGCATCTTATTTGTATTTGAACATGATAAAGTAAATACCAGGAGGCTGATGAACAGGTAATTTTTCATTAAGGGAACAGTTTTGATTTTCTTTCTTCCATCAATTCTCCAATAATCTTACCGTCGCCTTCCTGTTTTTTTAATTGCGTTACAATATTATCATAACTCTTTTCATCACGGTTCTGGCTAAGCTTGTGAACATTTTCAAGCTCGGTGACTTCCATTTCAAAACCGATAATGGCTTTTCTCAGTTTGCCGAGATATTCTTCAGGAAGGTTATCATAAATAGTAGTAGAAGCCGTGTTGCCTTTTTCAAAATGCAGGGTAAATCTTTTTAGAAAATCGACCAGGCCTTTTTCATCCATCCAACTCATTTTTCCTCTCGCATGAATAGAGATATAATTCCAGGTGCTGGCCTGTTGCAAATTACCGGTGTAATAAGTTCCGCTTATATAAGTATGCGCCCCGGTAAAAATGACAAGTGCATTTGGATTTTTTTCCAATGCTTTTTCATGCTCCATTTTTCTAGCGATATGACCATACAAAAAGATCTTTCCATCCTTTTCATCGATCAATACCGGTATCTGCGTCGCTTCTGCTCTTCCGTTGCCATCCACGCCTATCAGCATCACGAAAGGATGCTGACGCATGAATTGGATCACTTTTTCTTTGTCTTGTTCTTTGTAATGAGGATAATTGTACATAAGGCAAATCTACTTAATTAGTTGGAGGTTCGAAGTTGGGGGTTGGAGGTTAATCCTCTTTGCGGGGCTTGTTTTTATATTGTGAAGTTTGCAAATAATCCAGAAAAGATTTGATTTTTTTACCCGGCAAGACTGAAAGATCCAATCGTTGCTCTGGTGTATCTTCTGAAATATGATTTCTGTCAAAGGCCCTGTACAATTGCGAACGAATCTCTCCATTCGAACCCTTTGAAATTATAAGGAACTGGCAGAATTCTTTATTAGTAAATCGCTCAAGCCCTTCTGCAATATTATCCGTCGCCGATCCTGCTGAAGCATTTATTTGATTTATAAATTGAAAATCTTTTGCAAAATTTCCTGTTTGAGACAACTTATATATTTCAAGCGCCTGCTCCTCGCCAATTTCCATACTTCCAGGTCTTCAAACTTATTGAGCCATTCTAAACAATTATCGAACAACAAGCTAACCTCCAACATCCAACCTCCAACAATTAAACAGTTTCCGATATTTTTTCAGCACTCATATTCGCATTCCTCATCGAAATGCTTCTAACAACGATCGCAGCAAATTCCTCAAACGCTTTTTTAGTAACAGCATCATCACCCATCATTACAGGTATGCCGTTATCACCGCCTTCGCGGATGCTTTGCACCAATGGTATCTGGCCGAGAAAGGGAATATCATATTCATCGGCCAATCGTTTGCCGCCATCTTTTCCAAAAATGTAATATTTATTATCCGGTAATTCTGCCGGGGTAAAATAACTCATGTTCTCTACCAGCCCGATCACCGGTACATTCATTTGCGCCTGCCCAAACATTGCAATACCTTTTTTTGCATCCGCTAATGCTACATCCTGCGGTGTAGTAACGATCACGGCGCCCGTTACCGGCACAGTTTGCATCAGCGTCAAATGTATATCGCCTGTTCCCGGAGGCATATCTACTACGAGATAATCGAGTTCATCCCAATAAACATCGGTCACAAACTGACGAATAGCACTGCTGGCCATCGGGCCTCTCCATACCACGGCGCTTTTTTCATCAACCAGTAAACCGATACTGATCAGTTTTATTCCATATCGTTCCAGCGGTGCGATCATTGGTTTTTCATTTCCCACATCGATCATCATCGGCCTTTCTCCTCTTACACCAAACATGATCGGAACACTCGGGCCATAAATATCTGCATCCATCAAACCTACTTTAGCGCCGCCCTGTGCTATTGCTAATGCAAGGTTTGCTGCGACAGTTGATTTTCCTACGCCACCTTTTCCACTCACAACCGCAATGATGTTTTTTACTTTTGGTAAAATAGCGCCGGCATCCGTTCTTTTAGTTGTGGTATTAGCCGTGAACTTTACATTTACCGTTGCCTCTTTATTCACCAATAACTTTATCGCATTCACACAGGCATTTTTGATCATATCCTTCATCGGGCATGCCGGGGTGGTGAGCACGACAGTAAAGGAAACATAATTGCCATCGATCTCGATATCTTTAACCATGTTCAATGTCACGAGATCTTTTCCAAGATCAGGTTCCTGTACATTGCTTAGTGCTTCTAATACTTTTTCTTTTGTCATAACTTAAATTCGTGAAGCGTGAATCGTCAATCGTGAATGGTTCCCTCTATTAAAAGGAACCTGTGAATTTTTGAGAATCTCAGTATTCACGATTGCCGATTACCGATTCACGATTGCCGATTCACGCTTCGGCCTTATAATTGCTAGCCAATTGTTAAATGTTCCTGTAATGGGCAAAGTTAACCAATACAAGTCTCAATTTGTTTTACGAAATCAGCAACTTGTCTTTATTTTTGGCGCAGTGAAGAAAAATTTACTTTATACAGCCATACTGCTTTTCCTTTTTACTCAATCAGCAAGAGCCCAGTTTGAAACTTCCCGTGATTCCGTGGTCCAGTTATATGGTATTGTGATGACAGCCGACAGCCTGGTTGGTATCCCGGCCGTAAGTATAATGGTCAAAGGCCAAAACCGGGGAACGATCACCAATGCACAGGGCGTTTTTTCCATCGTGGTATTGAAAGGCGACCAGGTCGAATTTACCCATGTAACGTATAAACCAAAAACGATCTCTATTCCAAGAAATTTGGATGGCAATCAATACAGTGTTGTTCAATTGATGATCATCGATACTGTTTACCTGCCCGCTACAATTATAAAACCTCGTCCCACACCAGAACAATTTGCCCGTGATTTTGCCAATGTAAAAGTCCCCGATGATGATATTGAAATAGCCCGTAAAAATACAAGTGCTGCCAAACGACGGGTATTATTACAAACCACACCTGCCGATGGTGGCGAAGCCACGACAATGCAATTCAAAAAGATCGCTAACCAGGCAGTTTATCGTGGGCAACAGCCTCCGCAAAACATTTTTAATCCTGCTGCCTGGGCCGAATTTATACAGGCATGGAAACGGGGTGATTTTAAGAAGAAGAATTAGGGTTACGCCCCTGTCCCCTGAAGGGAGACTTAGATCGATGAATCATTTCAAATCCGGCTATTCTTCAAAGCAATTAGTTTCTTTTATTTAGCCAGCAGCAGTTTTTCATGGCATCTTCGTTGCGTCGCACTCTTCAGCGTTCTGTTCATTGCTCAGCAATTTCAATCTGCTTACTTTTGCCCTGGCAACTATTATTAACGCTTGCCTAAAGGAGATTTCAATACTCCCCTTTAGGGGCAAAGGAAAATTTCAACTAACATGACTATAAATGGGGGCATCTCCGTCATCGGCGCAGGCACCATGGGTAATGGCATCGCCCATGTATTTGCACAAAATGGTTTTAAAGTAACGATCGTCGATGTTTCTTTAGCGCAACTGGATAAAGCCATTGCAACGATCACAAAAAATTTCGACCGGCAGATCGCAAAAGGCACTGCCACCAAAGAGCAAAAAAAAGCGGCTCTCTCCAATATTACTGCAGAGTCTGACCTGATCAAAGGCGTAGCCAATGCCGAACTGGTAATAGAAGCCGCCACTGAAAATTCAGAATTGAAACTGAAAATATTTGAACAGCTCGATTCTTATGCACCCAGGTCAGCTATCTTAGCGACGAACACCTCTTCTATCTCCATAACAAAGATCGCTGCGGCTACCAACAGGGCCAATAAAGTGATCGGTATGCATTTTATGAATCCTGTGCCCGTAATGAAACTGGTTGAGATCATCAATGGTTATGCTACGGATAAAGAAGTAACCGATAGCATCGTTGAACTCAGCAGGAAACTTGGCAAAGTGCCCTGCGTAGTGAACGATTATCCCGGTTTTATTGCCAACCGCATCCTGATGCCGATGATCAACGAAGCGATCTATAGTTTATACGAAGGCGTGGCCCGTGTGGAAGAAATAGACACTGTGATGAAGCTGGGTATGGCCCACCCTATGGGACCATTACAACTCGCCGATTTTATCGGGCTTGATGTTTGCTATTCTATTTTGAAGGTACTGCAGGATGGATTCAGGACTTCCAAGTATGCGCCCTGTCCTTTATTGGCAAATATGGTAATGGCAGGCAAACTCGGAGTAAAAAGCGGCGAAGGATTTTATGTGTACACGGCAGGAAGCAAAGACTTAGTAGTTAGCAAAAGATTTCAATAATGAAAAAAATTCTCTTTCTTCTTTTTAACTTATTTATTGCAATCATATCATTGGCACAAGATGAAAAAGGCACTGATATTGAACAGGGAATGCCCTGGCCGAAAATTGTTGGCCTTGTTGTGATTGCCGGTTTTGTGATCTGGGGCATCCGCAGGGCGACCAGGAAAAAATAACTGCAAAACAGGATAACGATAAACAAGATATGGATGAAGAACTGTTACAAATGAGCAAAGAGCAGCTGGTAGAAGAAGTAAAAAAACTAAGAGCTGGTATCAGGGAACACAGGGATAGTTCAGGGCAAGAACTATGCTGGCATCACCCTAAACTATGGTCACTTCTTCCTGAAAAAACAGAACCTGCCATCTCTGTTCCTGCATGGCCCGAATTCATAAAAGGCTGTATTCAGTACCGGCAGTCCCTTGATAAACAATATTCAAAACAGCAGGAAAACAAATAGACCTTTTTTGCGTTCTACTATTCACTATGAAACCACTTTCAATTTACCTCGTACGAACCCTGGCCTGTTTTTTATTATGTAGCGCATCCTATATTTCTTCCGGCCAGCAAACAAAAAAGTTCGATCTCAGTTTCGCTGTTTCCAGCGGACCAAAAAAATACCTGAAACAACTCGACTCGGTCACTTTGCGAAACGAGATCACCGGCGAGGAATGGATCTTCGATAAAATGCAAACAAAGGATAGCATTTTTAAGATCGAAGAAGTGGAATTAGGTAAGTACAGGATCGTTGTTTACCAAAAAAATATGGTGATCCCCTTTGTGGATTTTGCTGCCTGCACATTTTGCAGGAATAAAGTGAATATGGTTGCTTACACATCAACGGCTAATAAAGTATTTGACAGGGTATCGATAGGCCCGCATTATGAGAATGGGTTCAAACAACTGGAAAATGACTTCTTATCGGGCTTATCAAAAGAGGAAATAAAGACCTTAAAAAAAACCGAAAACAAACTCAAGGTAAAATGTTTCATCACTGCAGACGAAAAATTGAGTGATGTGATATTTGAACAAGCCGACCTTCCCGAAGAAATAAAAAAATTGATCTTAAAAGGATTTGAAAGAACAAAAGCCTGGAGATCCGCTATTGCCAGCGGCAAGCCTTGTGATGATTATATTCCGCTGGCGGTTTCCAAAATTGTGGATTAGATCAATTTAGACACTGCTCTGCGAAACTTCTGGTTTCGCAGCTATATTTTATCGCCTTCGGCGACAACCTGGATCTTCTCCACCTCCACTCCTCTTATATCTTTCAGCTTACTGACCATTTCTTCCATTTTATTCTTTGGCACCCCGATCTCCAACAAACAAAATAACTGATCTTCTTTTTTTGTCACTACACAATCAAACTGCTTCACCAATTTCATTACATCATTCATCAATGTATAATCGAACTGCAAACGATAATTGATCAATACCGGCTTTTGTATAACCGTCGTGGCTTCCAAAGCCAGCGCTGCTGCAGACTTATACGCATTGATCAATCCCGGAACTCCTAATAACGTACCGCCGAAATAGCGAACGACAATGATCAAAATATTTGTCAGTTGCTTGCTGTCGATCTGCCCGAGTATGGGTCTGCCCGCCGAACCCGATGGCTCTCCGGCATCACTTACCCTGAAATTATTTCCATCAAGTCCGAGCCGGTATGCAAAACAATAATGATCGGCTTTCGGATGTTCTTTTTTGATCATTGCCAGTTTTTCTTTGAATGCATTCCATCAGCAACAGGATAAGCATATGCAATGAATTTACTGCTCCGGTCCTTGAATTCGGCGACGGAAGGACTTTCGATCGAAGTATAATGGTCGGGTGTCATGATATAAGTAAGATACAAGGTACAAGGTACAAGGTACAAGTTGCGTGGTAAGTGCTGGGCTACAAGAGCGGTTGGTAGTTCTGTCTGTGCAGGTGCGATCTTTATACGTGCAAGCGGGGTTGTATGCTTGCCGGTGCGAGTTTCATACTTGCGGGCGGGAGTTGTATGCTTGCCGGGGCGAGTTTCATACTTGCGGGCGGGAGTTCCATGCTTGCCGGTGCGAGTTTCATACTTGCGGGCGGGAGTTCCATGCTTGCCGGGGCGAGTTGCATACTTGCCGGTGCGAGTTTCATACTTGCGGGCGGTAGTTGCATACTTGCCGGTGCGAGTTTCATACTTGCAGGCGGTAGTTGCATACTTGCCGGTACGAGTTTCATACTTGCGGGCGGTAGCTCTGTCAGTGGGAATTACGAATTTCCTGCATGCGGGCAATAGCTCTGCCAATCCAGCAGAAGAAATACAGATATCCTGCAACAACGCAAAGCTGCGAGGCCCGACCAGCATAACTGATACAGTTACCGCAAGTATTTGATCCCCGTATCCAGCACATGCCTTGCTCCTTGCGTAGCGAGCGAAGTCACCGTTGTTTATGGTATACCCCCGTGTCTGGTACCTTATACATTATACTTTGTAAGTTTGCTTATATGACAATGCAGGAAGCAACTTATTATCTCTTAAACCAACTGAAGAATATTTATTCTGAAAGCGAAGCTTCGCAGATCACGGATTGGGTGCTGGAACATATCACCGGCTCGAAAAAAGCCGAAAGAATGATCTATAAGAATGAAGCCATCACTTCGGAAGAAGAAAAACAGTTACAACAATTCACAGAAAGATTATTGCAGCATGAACCGGTGCAATATGTATTGAAAGAAGCCTGGTTTTGCGGCCTGAAATTCTATGTCGACAAAAATGTATTGATCCCAAGACCCGAGACCGAAGAATTGGTGGAATGGATCATCACCAATATAAAATTCCCGATCGATGAATTAAAGATCATCGATATCGGCACCGGCAGCGGCTGTGTACCTGTTTCATTAAAAAGAAGGATACGAAAAGCCGAGGTGTGGGCCTGCGATATCAGCGACCTGGCTTTGACCATTGCAAGAAAAAATGCCGATGATAACAGCGCTTTGGTTGATTTTGTCGGCCTTGATTTCCTCGATGAAAAACAAAGGAAACAATTACCGCAGGTAGATATTATCGTCAGCAACCCGCCTTATGTTCTGCAAAAGGATAAAGGAACAATGCAGCAAAATGTATTGAATTATGAACCGCATACAGCGTTATTTGTGCCCGATAACGATCCATTGATCTTTTACAAAGCCATTGCTGAATTTGGTAAAGAACATTTGCATAAAGGCGGAACGATCTATTGCGAGATACATGAAAGCTTAGGCCAAGAAGTTTCCGGCTTGTTTACATCTTTAGGTTATACGATCGAATTGAAAAAAGATATGCAGCAAAAAGACCGGATGATCAGGGCCAGCCTCTAATCGCCGATCCAGGTCTTAACTTTTGTTCTTAGCTTTTTCGCTGCCCTCATTATTTGAAATACAACTCCATAATCTGTTGCCATATCCGCATCGATCACAATGGTGATCGTATCATGATAGCTCTGCCGCTTCTTCTCAACTTCAATTGCAAGAAGCGAATCCAGTTCCGGCAAAGGCAATTCTTTGTCCCCGACAAATAATTTATTACCCGCAGTGGTTTTTATCACTATATTTCTTTCAGACCGGTTTCCCGTTACACCTTTCGGCACTTCTACTTTTATTGGGTTAGGATCTTTCTTTACAACAGGCTTACATCCATGGATAAAAAAAATTGCTGTAAGGATCATTACTAATCGCATACAGCAAATCTATTAATAATTTGGCGGTTAGTGTTTAACGGTAGCCACAACTTTGACCGCCCGGCTATCTTTTTTAGCTACCTGCAGGATCCTGAACACTTCTCCGTAATAAGCAGATGTATCCGCATTGATCACCACTGTGGGACTATCAATGGTTGCCCTGCGCAGCCTGATCTCTTTTATTAACATTGAATCAAATATCGATTTGTCGATCTTGTTATTACCGAGGAAAAGTTCCTGGTTCTTATTAATGCTGACAGTGATATTCTGTTTGGCCTTGCCTTCCTTGTCTCCTCTCGGCAAACCTACCGGCACAACATTCGGGTTAGCCAATGTTGCCACGATCAGGAAGAACATCAGCAGGATGAACAGGATATCATTCAACGAGTCGGTGAATACTTCTGATTCTTCATTATGTTTTTTTCTGAAACCCATTTGTATTGCTTTGATGATAGAACGGCTTGTTTAAATTTTGCTTAACGGGTTGGTTCCTGCAGTATATCCAGGAAATCCGCTTCGGCTGCTTCCATTTTATTGGCTGTTTTATCGATCTGTGTTTTAAGATAATTATAAGCGAGGTAAGCGCATAATCCGATCACAAGACCTGTGATCGAAGTGATCAGTTTGGTATAGATACCTCCGGCAATCGTACCTACTTCAAATTCATTTGAACTATTGATACGGGAGAATAACTGCATCAAACCTACCAGTGTTCCCACGAAACCAAAGATCGGCGCCGCTTTTGAAATAACAGATAATACACCCAGGTTCTTCTCCATTTTATACATTTCCAGTTCGCCCACATTATTCATGCTTTTTTCAATACTGTCGATCGGTTTACCGATACGCTGAATGCCTTTATCAATGATACGGGCAACGGGGCTGCTGTTATTCTTGGCAAAACTTCTTGCCGCAGCAACATTGCCGCTTACAATATTATCACGGATGATGTTCATGAAGTTGTCATCGATCTTTGCAGCATTGCGGATCGCCATGGTACGTTCTGCAAAAACATATACAGCAAAAAGCAGCATCGCTGCAAGAGGGATCATGATCCATCCTCCCATTTTAAGCAGTTCAAAGAAACTCAGGTGTCCGTCATGATTAGCGTCGCCGGTAGCGAATTTTGCAACTTGTTGTACAGTGTCTGTTGCGATCTGTAAAAGGTCAAACATAGATTTTCTTCTTTAGGTGTAAAAGTAGGTGTTGAACACCGATTAGGTTTTTTGTATTATCAACACTTGTCAATAATCTGTTTCCCACAACGAGAAAAATAATGCCACGTTGTTTGAGCCCTATATGTTTTAGAGTTATTTAACTAAAAGAGGATTAAAGGTTAAAGAGATCAAAAGAATTCATAGTTCAAAAAGTTCAAAAGGTTCAAGAGGTTTTTTAAAACCTCTTGAACCTTTTGAACCTTTTAAACTTCTTAAACCTATTTGGTAACCCCGGCTTGTTTCACCATCAGCGCCTGTATCTGTTTCATCGTCATCTCCATTCCATCCGGGCTTCCATCAAGGAAGATCACATTGCCTTTTCCAAACTCTGCAAAATTCTTGATAGCTTCTGTCCACATGCTGAAGAGAATAACATTGGTATCCAGGTTCGCCTGTTTCATTTGCTCGGCCGCTTCGGTCATACCCCTTGCTACTTCCTGGCGGAAGAGGGCCACACCCTGTCCACGCAATCTTGCTGCTTCTTTTTCCGCTTCGGCGGATATCTTTATCGCATTACCTTCTGCTTCGGCTGCTTTTGTTTTGGTGATAAGCAATGCCTGACCTTCATTCTCTGCAGCAGCTTTCAGGTTATTTGATGCCACTACTTTGCTCATCGAATCAAGGATCATTTTATCGAAAGTGATATCATTGATCTGCAGATCCTGTAAATGATAACCCCATGTTTCCAATGTATGATCGATCTCCGCTTTTACATATTCAACGATCTCTTTGCGCAAGCCCAGTATCTCGGCCTGTTTTTTTGTAGCCACAAAAGAACGGATATTACCTTCGATCGTTCTTATCAATGCCTGCATAAGATCTTTATCGGCAAAGAATTTGAATGCTACTTTTTTAATGGTCTCTTCCTCTGAATTCTGAACGGAATACAACAGCATACTTTTGAAATATACATTCGCCTGGTCCGCAGTTACAGCCTGGAACTCCAGTTCCACCGACCTGTTTTGAATGGAGACCTTACGGGCCACCGATTCAAGAATAGGGATCTTCATATTCAATCCCGGCCTGGCAACCCTGCGGTATTTGCCAAACATAGTGATCACACCAACATATCCCTGGTTAATGGTGAAGAGAGAACCAAAAAAGATAATGACCGCTACAATTATCCACCAGTATTGAGCGAGCCAGTTTCCGACATCCATAGTTGTTAGTTTTAGAAATGTAAGTTACGTAAGTTCCCAATTAAATATCGAACAGATGAACAAGGAATAAAGAACATCGAAGTTGAATCTCTTATTTCAACATTCCTTGTTCTCCTGTTCATTATTCCCCTGCTTTTTCCTCCCACACCTGCGCCAAATGTACCATCGTTTCCACTGCCTTATTCATATCCTGTACACTGATAAATTCCAGTTTGGAATGAATGGCCTGCTCGCCGGCAAAAAGGTTCGGGCAAGGTAAACCCATAAAAGAAAGACGGCTGCCATCGGTACCGCCACGGATACTTTCAATTTTCAAAGTAAGACCTGCTCTTGCTATGGCTTCTTTGGCATATTCAACCACATCAGGATTAACATCGAGTATTTCTTTCATGTTGCGGTATTGTTCTATCACATGAAATTCAAAAGAAGCTTTAGGATAGGTCCGCATTCTTTCTTCGATCTGTGTTCTCAAATAATCTTCTTTTTTCTGCAAACCATCGGTTTCAAAATCACGGATGATAAAATCGATCGTGCATTTTTCAGCAATACCTTCTACTCTTACCGGGTGAATAAAACCTCTTCTTCCATCTGTTGATTCGGGTGATAAACGATCTTTCGGTAATGCCGCCAGTATCTCTCCGGCGATCTTCATTGCATTGATCATTTTATCTTTTGCATAACCGGGATGGGCGATCACACCATGAATAATGACCTGCACTCCATCGGCACTAAAGGTCTCATCTTCCAGTGAACCGGTATCGCCGCCATCGAGCGTATATCCAAAATCGGCGCCTAGTTTTTTCAGATCAACTTTTGCTGTTCCTTTACCCACTTCTTCATCGGGTGTAAATAATATTTTTATTTCCCCATGCCTTACATCTTCATTCGTCATTAAGAAATTAGCGAGGTCCATGATCTCTGCCACACCGGCCTTATCATCCGAGCCGAGTAATGTCAATCCCGAAGCGGTGATGATATCATTACCCATTTGTTTTTGCAAATAAGGATAATCACTCACCCGCAATACCTGCGATGTATCATCCGGCAATACGATATCCTGTCCTTTATAATTTTTGTGTACGATGGGTTTTACATTGGTACCGCTGCAATCCGGTGCGGTATCGACATGCGCACAAAAACAGATCACCGGCACTTTTTTATCAGTATTTGATGGAATGGTCGCATATACATAACCATACTCATCCATATGCGCATCGCTGACGCCCATTTGTTGCAGTTCATTGGCCAATATCTTACCCAGGTCTTTTTGTTTTTCAGTGGTCGGGTGAGTATTCGACTGCGGATCGCTTTGCGTATCTATCTGAACATATCTCAGGAACCTGTCTGCGGCGGTGAACTTGTATTTAGAAAACATATGATCTTTTATTTGGGGTATCGAATATACATGAAATAAGCAACAGACCATTGACAAATGGCAATGGACAACAGACAATTAACAATTGATAATAAACAATAAGCAACCCCTGAAATGAAAAGAGTCCACAAATAATTTGTGAACTCCTTGCCTGTTGTATATTGTCGGGTGCTTGTTAAGATCAGGGCATTATAATAAGAGGTTTCCCTCCCACTATTTCTACCAGTTCGAGGTCGAATATAAGATCTTGTCCTGCCAGCGGATGATTAGCATCCAGCATTACAGCATTTTCTTTTATTTCTACTATTACTACCTGGAATTGTTGTCCTTGTCCGTCACTCATCATCAATGGCATTCCTACTTCCAGTTCCATATCCTGCGGGAAACGTTCTTTCGGCATTTCGATCACCATTTCCGGGTTGCGGGGGCCGTAGGCTTCATTATAAGGAATATTGACCGTCTTCTTTTCTCCCACAGTCATGCCCGTTACACCATCATCGAAACCTTTTATCACCATACCGCTTCCCACTTCAAATTCGAGTGGATCCCGGCCTTCTGAAGAATCGAATGTTTCACCGGAAGTGAGTTTACCATGATAATGCACTTTTATTTTATCACCACTTTTTACCTGTGCCATAACGTAATTTTTTTTGATTTTAAATGGCCTGCAATTTAGGCCAATTTCATCAATGCAACCGTTTAAATATTTAGCGCAATCTTAGTAGATATTTTCTGTATTTTGACAGGAGAATAAACAGGTTTAAATGAAAAAAACATACTTATTTTTTGCAGCCATCGTCATGCTTTCTTCTTATTGTTTCTCCCAAAACCCGGCAAAAGCTGCTGAGGAATTGATGAAGGCGGAAGAATATTACAGAAATGATTCTTTTGATAAAGCGCTTAACGGTGATGGAAAAGCAATTGGTTTATTATCCATCGTTAAAAATTATAAAGGTACCGGTGCTGCCAGCCTCGCCTCTTTTTATGCAGGCAGTTGCTACCTTCAACTGGATGAAAATAAAAAAGCCATTCCTTTTTTACTTGCCTTCAGGTCTGAATCAAAATTAATGCAGGCCAGGGCGTATAAATTACTCGGCGATGCTTACGGCGATGTGGAAGAATACCAGAATTCTCTCGCTTATTATAAAAAAGCGGCTTATCATTTTGAAGAAGATAAAACCAACTCGGCCAATTATCTTTTTATGGCAGCCTATCTTTCGGATAAGGTCATAAAAAATAAGCAGGAAGCCAATGATCTTTATAAGGAAATAATAAATAAATATCCCGGCACCACCGAAGCTGCCGATGCTTCAAAATATTTAATGGAAGATAAGGTCATAATGTGGCGCCGATCGTATCCCTGTTTATCTTCCTTATTTAAAAGGAAAGAAAGTAGGAATTTTTGCCAATCAAACTTCAGTGGTTGGTAACACACATCTTGTTGATACATTGGCAAAATTGGGGGTTGACATTAAACTGATATTCGGTCCTGAACATGGTTTCAGAGGAACCGCCGATGCGGGAGAAAAAGTAGGTAATTATATAGATGAAAAGACGGGAATAAAAGTCGTTTCATTATACGGGGCTCAAAGAGTTCCTTCGGCAGAAGATCTGAAGAGTGTCGATCTCCTGATTTTTGATCTGCAGGATGTAGGTACCCGCTTTTACACATATATCAATTCAATGCAGGAGTTCCTGGAAACAGCATTGGAAAATCATAAACCATTATTATTACTCGACAGGCCGAATCCAAATGGTTTTTATGTGGATGGACCTGTGCTGGATCTTAAATTTAAAAGCGGTGTAGGCAAACAACCCATTCCTATCGTGTATGGATTGACCATGGGAGAATATGCGATGATGCTGTTAGGAGAAAAATGGGTGAACGAAAAAGCGAATGCGGTAAATGCTTATAATATCACTACCGAACCAACCGCTGATACGCCTTTTCATTTTTTGGTGATCAAGTGCAAGAACTATACACACAAGACCAAATATGTTTTACCGGTAAGGCCTTCTCCTAATCTTCCGAACATTCAATCTATTTATTTATATCCTTCTACTTGTTTGTTTGAAGGAACCGTATTAAGCGAAGGAAGAGGAACGAATAAACAATTCCAGGTCTTTGGTCATCCTTTGTATCCGAAGAACATGTATTCTTTTACTCCCAATCCGAATGAAGGAGCAAAAAGATCCAAACTATACGGGCAGGTTTGCTATGGCTGGGACCTGAGTGGTACACCAGAAGAGGTTTTGACAAAAGTTGATAATAAAGTTCAGTTGAAATGGCTGATAGAAGCATATAAGTTGTTTCCGCAAAAAGATAGTTTTTTTCTTCTTCCTAAATCGGGCAATATGGAACAATCATTTATTGCTAAGCTTGCAGGCAATAATGAGCTGTGGCAACAAATAAAAGCAGGAAAAACCGGGGAGGAAATAAGAAAAAGTTGGGAACCTCAACTCAGTGAGTTCAAAACTATCCGCAAGAAATATCTTTTGTACGACGACTTTGAATAATCGCTGGACAATCCTTTCTTACCTTCGCAGCGATCATGAAAGATTTTAAATCGTTGCGGATCGTTTTTATGGGCACGCCTGAATTTGCTGTTGCTTCACTGGATGCATTGGTAAAAGCCGGTTGCAATATCGTTGGCGTTATCACTGCACCTGATAAACCGGCCGGGCGGGGAATGAAAATTACAGAGAGTGCCGTAAAAAAATATGCCGTTGCAAATCATTTAAATATTTTACAACCTGAAAAATTAAAAGATCCTGAATTTATTGCCACATTAAAAGCATTGAATGCCGATCTGCAGATCGTTGTTGCTTTCCGCATGTTGCCCGAAATAGTTTGGAATATGCCGCCAATGGGTACGATCAATCTTCACGGAAGTTTATTGCCGCAATACCGCGGCGCAGCGCCTATCAACTGGGCGGTGATCAATGGTGAAAAAGAAACAGGTGTTACTACTTTTAAATTGAAACATGAGATCGATACCGGCGATATTCTTTTACAGGAATCATTCCCGATCGGTGAAAATGAAAATGCCGGTGAAGTACATGATAGAATGAAAGAGACCGGGGCTAAAGTTTTGGTGGAAACGGTGAAAGGTTTGGCTGCAGAAATTTTGAAAGAAACTGCCCAGTCATCAATCGCCAATCGTCAATCGTCAATCGAAGACTCTGAAATTTCAGACGTCAATTCACGATTCACGATTGACGATTCACCTCTCAAACATGCTCCGAAAATATTTACCGAAACATGTAAGATCGATTGGACAAAGCCGGTTGATGAAATTCATAACCTCATCCGTGGATTATCACCTTATCCTGCAGCTTTTACAGAATTAGCAGGTAAAACAATAAAGATATTCAGGGGAGAAAAAGAACTGGGATCACCCTCAACAAAAGCGGGGCTTTCAGAATCTGATGGAAAAACTTTTTTAAAATTTGCAGCGAAAGATGGTTATATCTATCTGAAAGATGTACAGCTCGAAGGAAAGAAAAGAATGATGATCGAAGATTTCCTGAGAGGTTATAAGTTTTGATAGCGTATAACGGTTCAGGCCACTTATGCGTCCCGACCTGAATCCCGATCTTAATAACTCAGCTTCACAATAAATTTATCCTGCTCATTGATATCTAATGCAGCGGCACCGGCATTGGAGATACGGATATTATATCCTTCATTTTGCCGGATACCTGCCATTTCTCCCAATACTTTGGCATAAATAGATCTGTTATTGGAAGGGTTGATGACTTTTACAATAGTTCCCGGCGATACTTTATCAATAAGCAAATAATATTTTGCATCTGACCAACCGCTGGTAGTTTTAAATATTCCTGAAGTAACCGTTTCATCTTTTGATACCGGAACGATCTTTAATTGCTGATCAAAATCATTTTTAAAATAGCCATCGCCCGGTACGAGTACTTTTTTTTCTTCCTTCACAATAGGAGCAGGATCTTTTTTCTCTTCCTTTTTTTCTTCTTTTTCTTCTCAGCTTTCAATTCTGCTTCGGCTTCCTTTTCCTGTTCTTCCTTTTCTTTTTCGGTAAGCACAACAGGTGCAGCCATCACTCCGGGATCAGGACTTCCTTTGATCGTAATTGACTTCATTTCCTTACTCTGTAAAAAACCAATGATGATCTTTGCATCCTTTTTTACTTCCATGGCTGAAAGAGCATTCCACCAGTGGAGATGGGCTATATCAACGCCATTGTGTTTATTACTTATAGTCAGTAGCCCTTCTTTATCGGTTGGCCTATAGTAAACAGGTGTGCCGCTTCCACCCTGCTGTGTAAAATTGGAATCAGTTAATGGAATACGGATCTTTTGATCGATCTGTAATCCTTTATTCACATCGAGTTTATTGTATGCTGCAAGAGATTTAGGACTTATATTATAGAGCCGCCCTACTGCATAAAAACTTTCTTTGGGAGCCACTTTGTGTTCAAGATAAAGTCCTTTATCACCAGCTTTTACAAACAGGTCTCCCTTTTGAGCTTTTGAAACCTGTATCGTACAAATCAAAATAAAAAGAAAGAAAAACTTTTTGGTCATACTGGTAATCTTTGGACCACAAAGATGACGATTTTTTATGTTTCATCTGTCTTTTAATATCCTCAATGATTTCGGGTAGTAGTTATTGACCCGGTTGGGTAAAATATTCACCCAACCCAGCGGCTGATCTTTATATGTTACCAGTTGCCATCCCTTTGTTGCACCACCGAGTTGCAGGTCTTTTCGCTGGAGATATGCAATAGCCTGGTCAAAATTCAATTCAACCCTGCCAATCTCATCATTGCCGATCGTACTCATTGCCAATGCATGTTCCGGGATCACTTTTTCTCTTATGATCCCGCCAACCAACACCCCTGAATAAACAACATGTAATTCCTGTAATAAAAAATTCAGATCACCGGCTATGTTCGCCGGCCAGCGCCAGGTCCTTTCGCCGTTCTTTACAAATACACTGTTCTCTTTTTTGATCCATTTGCTTAACAGTTCTGTTTCTTTTGTATTTGCTTTTTCAATTTTATCTTTTACTCTTATATCGGTATCATCATCCCCTTCTTTTTTTTGAAATACGGAAAGAAAAAAACCTTCGCCTTTTATTTTATCAGGCCAGAAGCGATAACCTTTGCCTGTATCGGTAATTCCCCAATTTGATTCAATAGACAATGGGCAATACACAACAGGCAAATCATTCATCATCCAATTAACAATTTCTTCATCCTCCTCTTTAGAATAGGAACAGGTAGAATAGACCAGGATACCGTCTTTTTTTAATGCAGGCCATATATTGCCCAGTATCCTTTGTTGTCGTTGCGAACAGAGTTGTACATTATCTTCACTCCATTCATTGATCGCTTCGGGGTCACGGCGGAAAAGACCGCTGCCACTGCAGGGTGCATCCACTACGATCACATCAAAATAATTTTCCAGTTTCCCAATATCAGCCGGGTCATTATTGGTGACGATCACATTCTCCGTTCCCCATTTAATGATATTATCTTTTAAAATATTTACTCTAGATCGTATCACTTCATTGCTTACCAGCAAACTTTCTTTTGAAATAAGCGATTGAATATGCGTTGATTTTCCTCCCGGCGCTGCACAGAGATCCAATACTTTTAATGGTTTTGAAAGATCAACGGTTTGTTTTAATGCCTGTTCTAAAAACATACTGCTGGCTTCCTGCACATAATAACAACCGGCATGGAATAGTGGATCGAAAGTGAAAGAAGGACGTTCTTTTAGATAATAACCATTTTCGCACCAGGGTATTTTGGAAAGTGGGATTGGGAAATTGGGAAATTGGTTGACAGCTTTAAACGGATTTAACCGAATAGAAGTTATTTGTTCACCGGATGCATGAAGATTTTCAAAAGCTTCTTTATCGAAGCCGGGAATATCATTTAAAGATTTTAGAAGTTGGAATGGTATCTGCACTTTGCAAAAAAATTTCCTTTAAATAACTGGTCATGATAATTAAACTCAGAGGTTCTTTATTTCACCGATCAGGTCCTGTAATACTTTTTTCGCATCGCCAAAGAGCATAGAGGTTTTTTTCCGGAAGAAAAGATCATTCTCAATACCGGCATAGCCCGGCTTCATACTTCTTTTATTTACGATCACCAGTTTTGATAATTCAACATCCAGTATCGGCATACCATAGATCGGCGATGAAGGATCGGTCTTAGCAGCAGGATTCACCACATCATTGGCGCCGAGTATCAATACAACATCAGTACTTGGAAATTCCTCATTGGCTTCTTCCATCTCTTCCAGTTTTTCATAACTAACATCCGCTTCGGCCAGCAATACGTTCATGTGACCGGGCATACGGCCGGCAACAGGATGAATGGCATACTTCACCTCCACTCCTTTTTCATTCAATAATTTTTCAAGGTCATGACAAGCATGTTGTGCCTGCGCTACAGCCAAACCATAACCCGGAACGATCATTACTTTATTGGCATAAGCCATTACAACGGCTGCATCGCTCAATGAAATCTCTTTATAAGCACCTTGTTGTTTTGCGGCAGCATCGCCGGATCTATTTCCTCCGCCGAATGAACCGATCAATACATTCGCCAATGAACGGTTCATTGCTTTACACATTAAAATGGTAAGCAATGTTCCTGCTGCGCCAACAAGTATACCACCCGTCAGCATTACTTTGTTATCATATAAGAAACCGCCGCAGGCTGCTGCTACGCCGGTGAATGAATTCAATAATGAAATAACGACGGGCATATCTGCACCGCCGATCGGGAACACAAAGAAAACACCGTATAATAATGACAAAACGAAAATGATATAGAAAATGATGTTTGCATTCGCAGGCGTCCACCCGACCAGGTAAGTTGCTAATCCAAGAATGATCAAAAGCAAAGCAATATTGAAGATATGCTGGCCTTTAAATGAGAAATCTTTTACTGTTCCATTCAATTTGCCCCAGGCGATCATCTGAGCCGGCAAAAGAAATTGAACCGATGATCAATCCTAAAATAATGATCAATAAAATTCCGACCGGCATGGCTTGCTTAAAATAAGCAACTTCTTCTCCTGCTAAATGATTAAACTCAACGATAGAGATCAATGCCGCGCAAGCACCACCCATTCCATTGAACATACTCACCATCTCGGGCATTGCCGTCATCTTAACTTTTTTAGCAGACAGCGTTCCAATAATAGAACCAATAAGGATACCGCCAAATATCCATAGATGATTATGAAGCTTATTACCTGCATCATCCTTATATAAAAAGATCGTTCCGAGAATAGCAAGGCCCATACCCCCGGCAGCAATAAGATTGCCTTTTCTTGCAGCCGCAGGATTCGATAGCATTTTCAAACCGACTATGAAAGTAACGGCTGCAAACAGGTAACAAATCGTAAGTATATTCAATTCCATATTATCCCTTGATCATTTAATCCTGCAATCAGCGATTCTTCTTTTTCTTAAACATCTCAAGCATCCTGTCCGTTACTACAAATCCGCCTACCACATTTATTGTTCCCAGAACAACTGCCAGGAATCCCAATATCAATGCGAGATAATTATCAGATTCAGCCTTGCCCATTACAATGATGGCGCCAATGATAACAACTCCGTGTATCGCATTGGCTCCACTCATCAGCGGCGTATGCAATACACTTGGGACACGGCCGATCACTTCGATACCGACAAATATCATCAGGATGACGATATAGATCATCTGTTGATTGGCGGTTATCCAGTTGAAAATATTATTATCCATTGTGGTTATTTTATTCGTTCATGTACAACTTCACCTGCATGCGTGATACAACTTCCTTTAACAAGATCATCTTCCCAATTCAAATTGATCGTTCCTTCTTTGGTAATGATCAGTTGTAAAAAATTCAGGACATTTTTTCCATACATTTTGCTTGCATCAGAAGGCATTGTAGATGATAAGGAAGAATCGCCAACAATGCTTACTCCATTTATATGAACCGTTTCATTGTTCTTTGTCAATGGAGTATTACCACCTGTTGCTGCGGCAAGGTCAATGATCACCGAACCATTCCGCATAGCATTCAGCATTTCTTCCGTAATTAGTATCGGTGCTTTTTTCCCCGGTATCTGTGCCGTAGTAATAACAATATCTGCTTTGGCGATACTCTCAGCGATCTTTGCTTTTTGCCGCTGCATAAAATCTTCACTTTGTTCAACCGCATAACCGCCGGCCTTGCTTGCATCGGCGGCTCCTTCCACTTCAATGAATTTTGCGCCGAGACTCATCACTTCTTCTTTAACAGCGGGTCTTGTATCGAATACTTCAACTACAGCGCCCAATCTTTTTGCAGTGGCGACAGCCTGTAAACCTGCAACACCGGCGCCGAGTATCAATACTTTGGCGGGCTTTATACTTCCAGCTGCTGTCATGAACATCGGGAAATATCTTCCGTACAAATTGGCCGCAATAAGCACTGCTTTATATCCTGCTATATTAGCCTGCGAGCTTAATACGTCCATTGATTGCGCCCTTGTAGTACGGGGCAACATATCTAATGAAAATGAAGTGACATTCTTCGATGCCCATTCCTTCATTTGATCCGTATTATATAAAGGTTGATAAACGCCGAGAAGGATCTTAGATTTCAGATCTTGGATCTCCGATCTGCCGGGTTGATGAATACCTAAAATAATATCTGCTGATAAGACCCCGCTGCGATCTTTGACCTGTGCACCGGCGTTTTCATAATCTGCATTGCTGCAAAATGCTTTTTCTCCCGCATCTTTTTCTATAATAACAGTAATACCTTTTTTAGTGAGAGTTGCGACCGCTTCTGCGAGAAGCGATACTCTTGTTTCATGGGTGGGTTCTTTCAGAATGCCAATCGTCATAAAGCTGTGAGATCAGTTTATAATGTTGTGGCCGAAGGTAGTGATTTTTAAAAACGGACGGTAAAATGTTGTTTTTCCCTGAATTCCTGCCTGAAAAAAACTATACCGATGTAAAAAAGGTCGATACTACAGCGGACGGAAGGATGTTCCTGTATTGTTTTCCAGGCCTGTTCCATTTCCCGGCTCCAGTGAATATCATCGAAAATAAGAATGGAATCGTTGTTGCTCTTTGCGAGAAGCTGTGCAAAATATCGTTCTGTCGGTTCCTGGCGGTGATTACCATCAATAAATGCAAGGCCGATCGTTGATGATCCTGCAATAACCGGGGCCAGTGTATCATCAAAATTACCTTCGATCAATTGGATATTTTCTAAGCCGGCTTTTTCAAAATTCTTTTTGGCAATAGCAGCAATTGCTCCGGATCCTTCCATTGTTATTATAACGGCATCTTTTTTTGCTAATGATAAATAACCGGTTGTTATACCCAAAGATGTTCCGAGTTCGATCATTCTTTCAGGCTGGTATTTTTTTACCATCCTGAATAATAATTGCCCGAATTTTTTGGGCTTCGCTGCATTGGCTGCGATGGAAGATATCCTTCGGGCAGAACTTTTGGAAACAACAGAACCCGCACCCATGTCTTCAACAGTTATAACAGAATGATCCTGTAACATCTCCCGGCGGATCCCTTCTGCTTTAGCATACTCTTCATATTGTTCCCGGTCATTCAGAACTTTATTGATGAATTCAAAAATAAAAGGTGAATGAACCCCGTGACCTTTACCATTGGAAGAAGTAAAATAATAGCGGAGATATTTTATGGCCAACTGCCATTTTGAATACATACTTTTTAATTTATGATTCAACCAAATCTCTCCCACAACTGGAAAGAATAATTGTAAGCATTCTTTTCATCCGCTTCATGCTTTTGCTGATTCACCAGGTGCCATTCCTTCGGTTGTAGCGAAGGGAAAAAGGTATCAGCTTCTGGTTCTGCATCCACCCGGGTAAGATAAATGCGACGGGCTTTTTCAAATATCAATTTATATATCTCGCCGCCGCCGATCACCATCACTTCTTTTGCATCGGTTTCGGCTGCAACAAAAAGAGCATCTTCCATTTTTTTTACCACTACTGCTCCTTCTGCTTCCCATCCCGTTTGCCTTGTGATCACAATATTTTTTCGGCCCGGAAGTACTTTCCCGATCGATTCAAAAGTTTTTCTTCCCATGATCACAGGCATACCCCATGTAACATTTTTAAAATGTTTCATATCGGCAGGCAAATGCCAGGGCATCTGGCCTTCTTTACCAATGCCATTGTTATTGGCTGCCGCAACGACGAGAGAAATAGTCATATCCCCATTAAGAATTTTAAATTATAAATTTTTCAAGGCCCCTAAAAGGGAGAAAATAAATTTTACTTATTCGAAGAGCAAATTATTCTAATGCAAACTTAATTATATCCTTCTTCTTAAAATATTTTAGAACAAATAAGACAAGCTGGTCTAAGTTCCCCTTTAGGGGACAGGGTATTAAACTGCCACCGGCGCTTTAATAGCCGGATGTGATTGATAATTCTCCAATGTAAAATCCTCAAAAGTGAAACTAAAAATATCTTTTATGGCCGGGTTCAGTTTCATAGTTGGTAAGGGAAACGGCTCCCTGCTTAACTGAAGTTTTACCTGCTCCATATGATTGTTATAAATATGTACATCGCCAAAAGTATGAATGAATTCGCCGGGCTCAAGATCACAAACCTGTGCGATCATCATCGTTAATAAAGCATAAGAAGCGATATTAAATGGTACGCCTAAAAATACATCAGCGCTGCGCTGGTATAACTGGCAACTTAATTTTCCGTTGCGCAACATAAAACTGGAACATGGTATGACAAGGCATCAGGGCCATTTCAGGAAGATCCGCCACATTCCATGCGTTGATGATCAAACGACGACTGTCGGGATTCTTTTTTATTTGCCGGATCAGATCACTTACCTGGTCAACGATTTTTCCATCTTTTCCTTCCCAACTGCGCCATTGTTTTCCGTAAACGGGTCCAAGTTCTCCATTTTCATCGGCCCATTCATCCCATATCTTAACTCCATTTTCTTTCAGGTAAGCGATATTGGTTTCACCTTTTAAGAACCACAGCAATTCATGAATAATACTTTTCAGGTGTACTTTTTTTGTCGTCACCAATGGAAATCCTTTTTGCAGATCGAAACGCATCTGGTAACCAAACCAACTTATTGTTCCGGTGCCGGTGCGGTCAGCTTTTACGGTACCATTTTCCAGAATATGTTTTAGTAACCCGAGATATTGTTGCATGCCTGCAAGTTAAGAAAATGGTGAGTAGGAAATGTGAATGGTGAGTGGATGTGAGGAAGCTGTTAATTGTTCTTTGAATAACTATTGCTTTTTTCTTCTTGCCAATTCTTTCCTGATCAATCCTAATTCTCTTCCCGTTTGTCCTTTTACCGAAGTATTTTCCTGCGCCCGGCGCATCAAATAAGGGATCACATCTTTGATCGGTCCGAATGGAAGGTATTTACTTACGCTACAGCCGGCTTTGGCAAGATTGAAAGTTATATTATCACTCATACCATATAACTGGCTCCAGTGTATATGAGGATGATCCAGCGGCAACCCTTTTTTCTGTAACAACTGTGTTGCATATAAATTGCTGTATTCATTATGCGAAGCAACGATCAAACCGATACGTTGCAGGTGATCAACACAAAATTCAAGTCCTGCATTGTAATCCCTGTCGCTGTTTTCTTTGCCGGGTTGTATAGGTGATGGATAACCTTTTTCGGCGGCACGTTTTCTTTCTTTTTCCATATAAGCACCCCGAACCAATTTTGCACCCAACACAAAATCTCTTTCTTCCGCTGCTTTATAAGAATCTTTCAGGAATTGTAACCTGTCATGCCGGTAATGCTGAATGGTATTATATACAACACAACGGTTCTTATTAAAAGTGTCCATCATCAGGATGGTCAGCGCATCAACGGGGTCCTGTATCCATGTTTCTTCTGCATCTACCAAAACACCTCTTTTCTTTTCAGCAGCGGTTTCGCAAATGCGCATCATGCGGTGACGAACACGATGCCATTCTTCTTTTTCATCTGTGCCGAGTTTTTCAATAGCTGCTAAATATCTTTTCATCAGCGTTCCCTCTCCTTCATGCATTATTGTATCCAGTTTTTCCAATAAAGCAAACCGGGCGAAGCCGGTTACTTTAATACTCATGAAAGGAATATTGGATTGAGTGGCTGCATAATCTATCACACGAATGAATTCTTCGCAGGCATGATCAAAATTTTCTTCGCCTTCTTTTCCTTCCACGCCATAATCCAGGATCACTTTTACATTATACCCGCCTAATTTTTTTGCAACAGGAGCTGTTTGTTCCAGTGTTTCACCACCGACGAATTGGGAAAAGATCGTTTTGCGGATAATGCCTTTAACGGGAAGTCCGACCCTTATTGACCATGGCGCCAGCCTTGTTCCGATCTTAACGATCCATGGCCTGCCCATCATAGAAAAAAGGAAGCGGGCTTTTTTAAGTTCTTTGTCCGTCTTGTATTCAAATGCGAACTGTGTATTATCAAAAGAGATAGCGGCCGGGTTGAGTTCCATAGCAATCGGTAATAAAAGCAAATATAAGGGACAAGGTACAAGCGACAAGGCACAAGGTACAAGAGAACCTTATAATTGAAAAGGCTTTAACCTTAGCACGACTTGTACCTTGTTCCTTGTGCCTTATTCCTTACTGAAGTGCCTTTCTTCAGTAACTTTGCCAAAATTTATATATGGATGAAAGAAAGGCTTCGGACAGTTTAACGATAATGACGGAACTGGTTTTACCGAATGATACTAATGTTTTCGGCAACCTGATGGGCGGCCGCTTGATGTATTGGATGGATATTGCTGCGGCACTGTCGGCGCAAAGACATTGTAATGCCCCTGTTGTTACAGCATCGGTTGACAATATCTCTTTTGAAAATCCTATCAAATTGGGAAATGTAGTGCATATCGAAGCAAAGATCACAAGAGCATTCACCAGTTCTATGGAAATACATTTAAAAGTATGGGGCGAAGACCTGACACAGCAATTCAAGTATAAAAGCAATGAAGCCTACTATACATTCGTGGCGCTTGATCCGAACCGTAAACCAAGAGCAGTACCTCAATTGCTTCCTGAAACTGAGGAAGAAAAAAAATTATTTGACGGCGCTTTGCGCAGAAGACAACTACGATTAATTCTTGGTGGAAAATTAAAGCCAAATGATGCTACGGAGTTGAAGGCACTTTTTACAAGATAATAATGAATAACTAAAAGATAAAAGTTGAAACTCCGTTGATCAAAGTATCCCAACTTTTAGGTATTATCTAAAAGTTTTTATCTATTATTTATCCGTTGTTTCCCAATGATGTCTTCCCATCATCATATGTTTTTTGCTTTGTTCGATCGCATCCATTATTTGCGCCAGGATATCTTCTGACGGCGCATCATAATTGATCTGTAATGGTTCTTTAAATGTAACGGAGAGTAAGGATCCTTTTTTCTTAAACTTCAATCCTTTCTTGTTGAAGGCTCTCCAAAACCCGCTTATTACTACAGGTATCACAACAGGTCTTGTTTGTTTAATGATCAATGCCGTTCCTTTTCTTGCGGGTGCAAAAGGTTTTGTTGTTCCTTGCGGGAAAGTGATCACCCAATTATTTTCCAGTGCCCTTGTTATTTTTCTTGTGTCGGAGGGATCGAGCCCTCTTCTTACTTCTTTGCCGCCGGCTCTCCATGTTCTTTTTACAGTTAGTCCGCCTGCTAATAAGAATAAGCGGCTGATAAAACTTCCTTTCATTGTTTCTTCTGCTGCCACGTAATTGACCCTTGTAAAAGGATTGAGCAAATAATACGGGATGCCAAGCTTGTTCATTTTACCCCATTTTACTGCACAGAAAATATGCAGGAAAGTAATTACGTCGGCAAAATAAGTTTGATGGTTACTGACAAACAAAACATTTCGCGGAGGAAGTTTTTTAAGATGTTCGGTGCCGTGGATCTGCAGTTTATTGAGAATGGCGAGGCCGGGATAAGAAAAGAGTCCTACAAAAAAATAGACAACTTTCCTGATGGGATGAAAATTCTTTAAGCGATCACCGATAGATGCCATGCAGATAAACTTGAATAACTATAGTTCAAGTTAGGAAATGTATGGCAGTAATAGCGATATAAAAAAAGCCCCCTTGCGGGGGCTCCTGGCGGCTGAAAAATTGTTGAGCACAAAAAGCAGCCGTTACAAAGTTTCAATCGGGTTTACTGATCAATTATAAATGTGGTTTTTCCGCCAATCTTTCACTCAAATATTATAAAACAACCAGGACCTCTGCTCAAAAGATCCCGGTTGTTATTTATTTTATTTATTGAAATATTACTTTATCAGTATATACTTCGCTGTTATCAGCGTTAGCGATCCTTACTGAATAAGTACCTGTAGGAAGACTATTCCTGTTCAATGATACATATTGTGTAGTAGAGTTGATGTTTGCAGTTTGTTTCGCTACTTCCTGTCCGTTGATATTATACAGGCTGATAGTATAAACTCCTTTTATGTTAGTGAACTCCAATTTCAGATCTGTAATAGCAGGGTTCTGGAATACTTTCACACCTTTTACATTTGTTTTTCTAACAGTTGCGATGTTACTGTATCCAAATTTTCCGTCAAAATCAGACAGTTTCACCCTGTAATAATATACAGGAACATTCATGTTTGGATCTAAATGGCTATAGCTGTTCTCAATAACGCTGTTACCTGCTGCAGGCTTGGTTGCGATCTGGCTGAAGTTAACGCCATCAACACTTCTCTCGATAGAAAACTCATTGCTGTTGATCTCTGTTTGTGTTTTCCAGTTCAATTGCGCATTGCTGCCATTCAGAGAAGCAGTAAGTGCAAGACCAGTTGAAGGAAGAGTGATCAACTGAGAAGTTTCTGCACTTACAGATAAACCCCAGATATCACCTGTAAGAGGATTTCTTGATCCACCAGAAAGTACACCGAGTGCAGACCATCCAAAATTAGAAGCATTGCTGCCTCTCAGGTAAATCCTGATGGTAATAGTTTTAACTGCAGCGTTTACTCTAACGCTTCCTGATGCAGCTCCTATTTCATCAAACAAACCGCCTGTTGTGCTTACTGAAGCACCGCTTGGCGCAGCAGCATTATTAGTAATAGAACTACCAGCAGCTGTAAGGAAAGCGTTACCGGAAAGTTTTGTTACTGTATAACCCGCTACTTCCAGTTCTGTTGAAAAGTAAGTTGACAAATAATTGGCAGCAACATTCGGAGCACCAACTGGTAAATACCTGTATGATCCGCCTAAGCCTGCAAGATGAAGAACAGGATTAGTAATAAACCGGTTAAAAGTAATAACCAGGTCTCCGTAATAATAACGGGTTGCTGAATTATGAACAGAAGGTCCGCCCGGTCTGTTATATTGCCATTGTGCATTTGTGAAAAGAAAAACTGCGCCGTTAGGTTCTGACAAACCAAATGTAGCTCCTGTTACTATTCCTGATCCTGCTGGATAAGGAGATGCCGCAGTATAAAAATTATCTGTTGGGCCACCGGGAGATACAATGAAATCTCCTAAGTTGCTATAGATATTTCCCGGATCAACCTGCTGGGTAACACCACCTGTAGCTGCTGTAGGCGCTGCTCCGAAAGCAAGACCTGTTTGAATGTTAGAATACGGCATTCCTCCGCTGTATTGCTGATTGCTCAGCGACATGGTAACCGTTGTTACCTGGGTTCCGACCAATGGCGTAAAGACGTTATTGTTAAGATTGTCTTTCATCAGGGAGATAGGTCCCTGGGCGGCCGTTGTAGGTCCGGATCCCGGGGAAAATAGCCCGCTGAAAGATGGTAACTCGACAGTCGCCTGTGAGTAACTGGTAGTTCTTACAAGAAGTAAGAAACCGACCATTAAGTAGAGTTTAAATTTTGTGCTCATTTTTTTTGTTTTTAAAAATTTTGAATATTATTTATTGCCCCGCTCACTGTTCTTGTGAGCAGGGCTCTTTATTATTTTTATCCGATCACCACATCGCCTCCGCTGATCTTGATACCAAAGTTCACATTGATAACATCTGTATTAGCTACAGGAGCTACCAGTCTTCCATCATTCAGACCATCATGGCCGGTGGCAGCAGGTGAACCCAATCTTTGACCTGTATGGCTCCAGCCGCTTGGCAACAGAGATACAGGAGGAGGAGCATTTAATACACCGAAGTTTACACTTATCAATACATAATAAGTTGTGTTTGGCATTACATTAGGGAATGCAAATTTTCCATCAGCAGGATTTACAAATGTTACCATTTCTACTAATCCTGTAGTAAGGTTAACGAGATATGCTTTAAGGTTAGCCGGGATAGGAACAGCCGGTGGTGTTTGAGCAGCGCCGCTGTTATTAACCAGGTTATCTGTCATCGCATTTACATCATGCCATACATTACCGCTTAAGTTTATAAGCTTGACAAATCCTGCATCAACAGTTAAGTTACTTCCCCCAACAGGTACTTCAATACCGCTTGCTACTCCACCAATAGGATCACTGTCTAATGCATCACCTGCTGTTTCGCTATCAGGAATCGGTGTAGGAGCATATCCTGCAGGTGTAGCAAATGTTACACTGTATGTACCTGAGGTAAGATTAGTAAAGCTATAAATACCATTAGCATTTGTTTCAGTAGTACCTACTACAACATTGCTTGCATTTCTCAATGTAACTTGTACACCCGGAATGCCTGGCTCGCCAGGATCCTGGTCGCCATCACTGTTCCTGTCTTCCCAAACAAAATCACCGAGAGAACTCAATTTTACAAAACCTGCATCGATTGATTTATTAACGGCGCCAGCAGGCAACACGATATTCGTTACAATTCCTCCTACCGGATCGCTATCCTCTTCATCAGTAAATGGACCATTTGCAACCGGAGTTGGAATATAACCTGCAGGCGTAGCGAAAGTGACACTGTAAGTACCGGCAGGCAGATTGTTAAAGCTGTAAATACCACTTGGATTCGTCGTAGTAGTACCCACCACCACGTTAGCGCTGTTCCTTAAAGTAACCTGTACATTAGGAATGCCTATCTCATTAGGATCTTGCTTACCATTCGCATTTACATCATCCCATACATAATCACCGAGAGATCCTAAAGGACATACTACCGATGATATTTTGATATCATCGATGAACAGGTAGAAGTTATTTGCGTTGTTGGTAGATGTACCTGTAAAACGGTATTTGAATGAGCTGTTTTGATAAGCCGCGGGGACCGCAACAGTGATATTTGTTTTACCATCTGCTCCGTATGCGCTGAACAACTCACCAGATGTTTTTGTCCAAACTGTAACCCAACTTGTTCCATTGTAGAACTGAAGTGCTACCGAAGCTTTAGTGTCGCCTGAAGTACATGTATACGTCCACAGCGTAAATACCATTTGAAGCGAGGTTGGACAACATACTCCTGTGCTTAAATTAACTGTTGGAGAAGTTGCAGTTGTTGTACCTGTTCCGCTAAAGCCATTGTAGGTACCATTCGTTTTCCAGTTCACGATCTTGATCGCATGAGTGGTAGATGGGCTATAATAAGGAGTTGTTACAATAGTAGTCGCTCCGGCATTTGACGTAGCGCTCCATGTACCGGTTGATCCTGTGAAAGTTGAATTGATACTGGTAGCGAATCCTGTATTGAACTGGTTAGGGAATGTTTCATTTGTGTTCTGACAAGGAGGTATAACCGGAGGCGTAAATGTCAGGCAGAAGCCATCTACTTTTAAAGTATTACAAGTGATAGATCCCTGTACTCTTACTTTTACCGTACCTGCAGGAGCAGTTGCGTTGATAGTATAAAGAGCAAGTGTGCTTCCTGAACCTACATCAAAAGTAACAGTAGCATCTGACTGTGAAATAACTCCATTAGATGAGTTAAGGTATATAAGACTCAGTTTCGGGCTGCATGCAAGACCTGGCTGGTGAGTGCCTGCATAACCTTTAAAGCTAATTGTAGATCCTGCTGGAATTGTAACATCCTGGTATAATTTGGCTGTACCTGATGACCAGTTAAGGAAACCATTATAGCTGCCGCACATTTCATAATTTGTACCGAATGTCAATGTACCGCCGCTAACGGTCCAACCAGTTGCTGAATTTTCAAAGCTTGGGTTAGTCAACACATTACCAGGGCAAACACAATCGTTGGTAACAGTGATAGTAAATGTTTCCTGGTCACACAAAGTACCTGTTGCACCTGCACCGGAATACACTTTTACATTGATCGTATGACTGCCTGCTGCCGGTGTCCATGCACCATTTCCTGTAGCAGGATAATTATAAGGAGTGGAATTTTCTGTACTGCTACCTGCTGAAGGGCCGGTAATAGTGAAAACAACACTACCTACTGTACCGGCCGTGTTAGCTTCGATATTGTATAATGAACCTAATTGATTGGTTGTATAAGAACCCCCGTTGGTAATAGTAATATCGGTACCGCCATCAAGCTTGTTGAAGACAAGACTCGATAAACTTGCATTACATACAGAAGCGCCGCAAGGAGTACTTGTAACGTCAATAGTATGGTTAACGCTGCTTGAATTGGAGTTCCATGTATTGCCTGAAGGCATATTGCAGGGATTGACTCCCGAGCCGTCAGAAATAACACAACGAACCACCAGATTATCCAAATTGCTGTTGGGGTTGTTAAATACGAGCGGAGCCGGATTCGTAGTGGCCGTAGAAGTGGCCCCACTTACTGAATACACAAAACCATTGATGGTATTGTTACCGTTAACGATACAGATCCAGTTACCCGAAGAGTTCTTATACTGCCAGGCATAGTTCGAGGATGAATTGACATTCGATACAACTGCATCCAGGGAATACTTAGGCCCGGTAATACACGACTTGGTATAACCAGTAACAGAGTGGGCAAAGCCACCTAAGGATATCAGCAAAGAAACAAATAATGTAAAAACAACTTTGCGGTTGTTGACGAGAAGACGTTGCCATAAAGACATACGGATACCTGTGGGTAAAGTTTTCATTGTGCTCAATTTGAAGTTTTAATGATCAAAACGGCTCGGCAGAGGATAAAAATTGAGATAGCACAATGCGATAATGCTATTCAGGATTTCTTCAAATTGGCTTTAATCAGGAAAAGTGGAAAAGAGGCTTTCGTGGGATTGATGGAAAACTTTCTAAGATTGCGCTAAAGTATAATCCATTTTAACACCGTACAAGTTTTTAATTACTTTTTTTTAAACAATTTTCGAAAATATACACCACACTTTACGTAGAATTACTATTCAGTACTTCATTTCTAAAAAAAAAGCTCCCCATAAAGGGAGCTTTAATAACTAAATAGTATAGAAGATTTATTCAGATTTTGTTTCTTCAGCAGGCTTATCACCCTCACTATCCATCTTCTTTTTCAGATCTGCAAGCACACCAAGATCACCAAGCGTTGCTTTTTCAACCTTGCTTTGCACGGTCTTTACAGCTTTTCTTGTTTTCTCAGCTTCTGTTCTTGCTTCTTTTTTCTGTGCTTCAGCTTCTTCTACCTTGCCTTGTTCCCAAATGCGGGTATGAGAAACAACGATCCTTTTTTCATTACGATCGAATTCGATCACCATGAATTGTGCAGTTTCATCAGCGCCGATGCTTTTACCATCTTCCTTCATCAAATGACGGTTAGGAGCAAATCCTTCGAGACCATAAGGCAACTGAACGATCGCCCCTTTATCATCTCTCCTGCTAACTGTACCTTCCTGGATACTGCCAATGGCAAATGTATCCTGTAAAGTATTCCATGGATCTTCTTCCAGTTGTTTGTGACCCAACTGCAATTTGCGGTTCTCTTTATCAATGCCTAAAATAACAACATCGATATGAGCGCCAACCTTTGTGTATTCACCGGGATGGTTGAAACGTTTCAGCCAGCTCAGGTCGCTGATATGGATCATACCACCAATACCCGGAGCCAGTTCAACGAATACACCATAATTGGTGATATTCTTTACCAGCCCGCTATGACGGCTTCCTTCAGCAAATTTTGTTTCGATATCATTCCAGGGATCTGGTGAAAGTTGCTTAATAGACAAGCTCATCTTACGGCTGGCTTTATCAAGCGTTACGATCTTGGCTTCATGCTCATCACCAAGTTTGAAGAATTCTTTTGCATTGATCGGAGTATTAGCCCATGTAATTTCAGATACATGCACCAGGCCTTCCACACCAGGCTGAATTTCGAGGAAAGCGCCATAATCTTCAATATTCACCACTTTACCTTTTACAACATTGCCTTCTACGATATTTTCTCCCAATACATCCCATGGATGAGGGGTCAGTTGTTTCAGACCAAGGCTGATACGTTTTTTCTCATCATCAAAATCAAGTACCACCACGTTGATCTTCTGATCAAGCTTCAATACTTCTGTAGGATGAGAGATACGTCCCCATGAAATATCGGTGATATAAAGTAATCCATCGAGTCCACCGAGATCCATGAATGCACCGAAGTCTGTGATATTCTTCACCGTTCCTTCGAGTACCTGGCCTTTCTCCAGTTTGCTCATGATCTCTGCACTTTGCGCTTCGATATCGCTTTCAATAAGTGCTTTGTGAGATACAACGGCATTCTTAATGGCTTCATTGATCTTAACCACTTTGAACTCCATTGTTTTTCCAACAAACTGATCATAATCCGTTACAGGTTTCACATCGATCTGTGAACCCGGTAAGAATGTTTCCATTCCAAATACATCAACGATCAATCCGCCTTTTGTTTTAGAAGTAACAGAACCGGTGATAACCTCACCCGTTTTATGCACTTCAACAATTCTTTCCCATGCACGGGTAATACGTGCCTGGCGACGGCTTAAATTCAAATGTCCTTCCCTGTCTTCTTTTTCCACTACCATCACTTCCACTTCATCGCCGATTGCCATGTTAGGAAGATCGCGGAATTCATTCAAAGAGATCAAACCATCACTTTTAAAACCGATGTTGAGAACTACGTCGGTCTTTGTTAAACCAACAACAGTTCCTTTGATCAGTTCACCATCGTTCAACTGTACAAAAGTGTTATCATAAACACTGTGGTACTTTTCTTTTTCTTCTGCTGTGTAAGAAATAACATTGCGTTTATCAACGTTCCAGTCGAAATCATCGTGAGCAGTAGCTACTGCTTCTGCAGGTGCAGTTTTTGTCGCTGTAGTTGCCTCATCTGTTCCTTCAACAATTGTTGAAGTATCAGCTCCGGCAGACTCCTGTGCATCAGCGTTTAGTTGTTTTCTAATTATGTTTTCAAACATGATAAAATAGTCCCGAAGGGTTTAATAATTCGGGGCGGCAAAGATAGGAGAAATAGTCGGTAGTCAGGAGTCATTAGTCAGGAGTTTTTTAGCTTTTAGCCCGGCTGAAACGCCTTGATTTAGCTTCCCTTGCGACCTTTAGTTTACTGTATAAAGGATGGTGCGCTCTACCTGACTACGATGCACTGTCCCGATTGAGGAGGTTTGTGCCAGTTTGGGCGGAAAAGGAATGAAAAGGTTGTGATTTTCCATAAAAATGTTGCTGTTACAATTACGCCAATAAAGCTACTTTAGCTGTATTGCTGCAATAAGGTACGGCAATGCAAGCGTTGGCGGTAATTTTCCAACTCACGAAATGAAATACTTCACACATCCAAAAGGAATATTTGAAATTAAAATCCCCTTGGATTGGCATTATAAAAATGAGGTGGCGGGTTATGAAAATGAATCCCCATTCAGTTTTGAATTATTTGAAGAAGCAAAAGGTTGCTTTCAAATTAGTTGCTATCATCAAAGTGAAAAGCCATTAAATCCTTCATTACCAAAACATGACTATAATACTGCTAACTTAAAATTTATTCCAGACTGAACTTCCTGATTCTGATTTCAAAATTTTGCTATGGGCAACCATAGCCGGGGAATATTTTTTTATGGCAAAATATATTTATCAATCCAACGAAGTAGCAGAAAAAATCGCTGAGGAACAACTTGCAAAAGTTGAGAACAGTTTGTCTACTTTAATGTGTTTAAGTGACGACAGAAGAGAACTTGCAATTGGATTTGATAGGTTTGATAAATTCAATGCTTCTCTCGGTGCGTCTTTCGATTTAAAAATGAAAGCGATGGAAAATTTGTCTTTCATTGAGCTTATTATTATTAGTGCCAACCAAATAGACGCTTATTTAAGATTATGTATAGTATTCAAATTCCAAATAGCAGAAAATTCCTTGTTATTTAAGCTGGAATATTTATTTCAAGGGGAAAAAGATAAGCCATTAATGGAAAAGAAGATTTATGATAAAGCTAGAGAAATGAGCATCATCTCTGAAGAACAGTATGCAAAATTATATTTACTATATGACCGCCGAAATAAAGTAGTGCATCGTTATATAATAACGGATATAAAAACAAAAGAACTATTAGACATCGGGTATGAATATGAATTACTTTGTGAAGAGATAAGACTGGTTTTAAGAGATATTGAAATCGAACAATTTGACAAAAAGATAGGGTATCATGGACAGAAAGACCCTCATAGAGAAAAAGACAAGAAACATATTGACGAACTTTTTTCAATGGTAAATGATAAGCATTTCTATAAAAAGTTTCATCGTGACATATAAAACTACCGCTAACATGGGGTTTTCTGCTATGCTGGCTTGACGAATAAATCCCGATCGACATAACAAAACTCAGCTTCAGTCCCAGCTTTCCGTAACACGAATGAGTCGGCATAACATATTCTCAACTTCAGTAACTTTAATCAGCAACAGTTCGGGCTGACAGATCACAGAATACCAGCACAGTAGAAAGCCCTAGACGTTAGCGATCATTGTAGACGAAACTCAGACATCGAACATACATTAGAAATGAAACAAATTAAACTGACGACTTTAATACTTGGACTACTGCTTTTCGGCTGCAATCAAGCCATCACTTCCTGCGAAGGACAAAACCAAACAAACGCACCACGAGATAATATCAGTAAAGGACTATACTCCGGGTCTCAACTTAAAGAGGCGGACACCTCCAAGGTGCCTATGAGTATGGTTCGGAATGTAAAGCAAGCCAGAAACGGAGACATTTTGATTGCTTCTTACTTAGGCGTGTTTCGATACGATGGAACATCTTTTACCAATCTAACAAGTAAAATAAGTTCGCCCCGCTTCTCCAGCTTCTGGGATGTTTTGGAAGATCGAAAAGGAAATCTTTGGTTCGCTTCCAAAGATTCGGGTGTTTATTATTACAATACCCGCCTGAATGACGGAGTCGGGCAGGGAAAATTCCTGCCTACCGGACAGGCAGGCTTTCAGCATTTTACAACCGGGGAAGGACTTGCCAGTAATACCGTTTTGTTTATTCATGAAGATAAGGCCGGTACTATCTGGTTCTCCACGGCAGGCGGATTAAGCCGTTACGATGGGAAATCTTTTCGGAATTTTACAACGAAAGACGGACTTCCCACTAATGGTGTGAGGGCTATCATGGAAGACAAAACCGGGAAATTATGGATCGGCACACAGGGCGGGCCTTGTTTTTATGATGGAAAAACATTTACCCTTTTAAAAAACAAAGATGGCAAAGCATTTAAAAACGTTTGGTCAATAATCGAAGATAAAAAAGGAAACATTTGGTTCGGTGACGTTGATGGTCTTTGGCGCTATGACGGCAGTACCTTTACAAAGGTATCGCAGAGGGGTGCTTATGCCATAATCGAAGATAAAAAAGGAAACATCTGGACTACTGGCGAAGTGAATCCGCAGGTCTGGGCACTATCACGTTATGATGCAAAGTCCTTGTACGATAAAATGCCCACTGTAACAGAAATTAAGTCAGGAGGACCATCTTTCCTGGGGATATTGGAAGCTAACGATGGGAGTATTTGGTTTGGAGCTTTGGGACTTGAGTGTGGAGTGCATCGTTATGATGGAAAGACCATCACGGACTTTAAAAGTAAAGAGGGTGAGCAATAATGTGTGTTGCCGAGAATTTTAAGATGGAATTATTCTTCAGGCAGTACATTTTTCGGCATCGACAAGTGGCCGACATTTTTACCCGGTGGACTTTTCATCACTAATGCATAATTTACTTCATCGGGCCTGAAGGTCTTCGCGGTCTTGGGGCTTTTTTTATTCCTTCATTTTTTCGTTTTATATACTTCACATTTTTTTCTGTTCAAATATTTGTTGTTGACTTAGAATATGCTCCGTTCAGGGTCCTGTTCACTACTCAGCTGAAATAATAGTTATATTCACCAAAAACTGCCGGTTGCTCTATAAGTTCCTGAAAATATGGTCGAAGCTGGCAATGCTGATCTGGTGCAGGCGTATTATCATCAACAAACCGGAAGTATTAAAAGAAAAAGGGCCACTGCTCCTCGCCTGCAATCATCCCAATTCATTTTTAGATTCTGTTATCCTTGATACTATTTTTCAACAACCGGTTTGGTCGTTGGCAAGAGGCGATGTATTTAAAAAACCATTTTATATAAAACTGCTCACGGCGCTAAAGATATTACCTGTTTACCGGAACAGTGAAGGAGTAGAAAATCTTTCGGAGAATTATAAAACCTTCGATGCCTGTATAAATTTATTCAAACAAAATGGCATCGTAACCATTTTCAGTGAAGGCAAATGCATCAATGAATGGCATCTTCGTCCTTTGAAAAAAGGAACGGCCCGGTTAGCGATCAAAGCCTGGTCCGAAAAGGCCCCTTCGGGGGAAGAAAATATTCCGTTGAAAGTTTTACCGGTCGGTATCAACTATAGTTCGTTCAACCGTTTTGGAAAAAATATTTTCCTGAATTTCGGCGATGTCATCACCCGGAATGATATAAAGATCAATGAACCTGATGGCATCCGTTACCAGGCTTTCAATGATAAATTGCAGCAGCAATTGAACGAGCTTGTTTTTGAAATACCTAAAACCGATAAGCAACAACAGGAAAAAAGACTGGAAGTAAGAACAGGTCTTTTAAAAAAAATAGTTCTTGCAATACCGGCTGCTATCGGCTGGATCGTTCATTTTCCATTATATATTCCAATAAAAAAATTTGCGTGGAAGCGAACAAAGGACAATGATCATTTTGATTCCGTGATGATGGCTTTATTGATGGTCGCTTACCCGCTGTATCTTTTACTAATCGTTCTCATACTATGGCTTACGATATCCTGCTGGTGGATATTTTTAGTGATCCCGGTTTTACCGTTTACCGCATGGGCACACCTGCAACTGAAAAAACAATTGGATTAAAAAATAATACGGCATCTTTCAATGCCGTATTACCGTATTTTATTGTTATCCTTCAACTATCATTTAATGGCCAATGATTCCCGCATGACAGTAACATCATTTATTTTCAAAACCACAAAGTAGAGTTTATCAAGAAGTTTTTTTGTATCCACAGAAAATTGATACTTTCCTTTATCGAGACTCTTTTGCAGGTTGAAGTCAAGTATCTTATTTCCCGCTACATCATATAAGGCAGCATCGGCTTTTGCTTTTTCAGCCAGGCTAAACTCGATAGTTACTTTTTCATTTGCCGGGTTGGGAAATATTCGCAGGCCCGAAGCAGGCGATACCGTTTTTTGCGGATTCCCGCCACCGCCACCCGGGCAACCGGTAGACTGATGGTTCAGGTGAACTCCCTGCGTTATCGTAGTAGTTAGCACTACCTGGCCCGCCTGGCGAAGTGTTACCGTTGCTTTTACAATAAGATTTTCCCAGAACTGTAAATTAGTACATGCGCAGATATATGCCGATTGCATATAAGCGGCATGTGCGATCGTGCGAATATCACAAATCGAATAATTTCCACAGTTTGGATTATTACCGCAAGGAGTCATCGTCGAACTAAATAAGAAATTGCCACTCACTAATTCCCATCTTACTTCTCCTGTCAGGCCATTTGTATAGATCCAGTTATTGATCGAACTGCCATCGGTACAAACAACATCAAATTTTAACCGGTTGCGAATACAGTCGAACGGACAATTATAATCCCAAACTCCATCAGGGCTGTTAGTGCCGGCGATCACAATTTTCAAAGCAGGGCATGGAAATGAAAAACATGTAATATCAACGCAGGTACAGCAGGGCTGGTATCCATTTACCACTTTGGATACACATAATTTGTAAGTACCGGGAGCAGTAACGGTGACGCTTACACAACTACCTGTAGTACTTCCATTGATCTGTATACCGGGACCTCCCGTTACAGTCCAGTTGTAGGTTGCGCCGGCTACTGTTTCTGTACAGAAGGTGGCTGTTTGACCGGGACATAAAGTAAGAGCGCCGGAAAGCGAAGCGGCACCGGCTTCAACTTTTTCTTCTGCAATTGCCTGTTTAAAAATAGTACAATTAAGAACCTGGGAAAAAAGCTGGCTACCTGTTAACAGCAATGCCAGTAGTAATGATGTTATCTTTTTCATACGTTTAAATTTTTCTAAAGCTAAAAATCTACAACACCGAATAGCCACTACAATGATTAAGTGCAGGAAAACAATGATTAGCTGAAAGCGATGATGAATAACTGCAAAAGATCCGCAGCCCTATTTTCAAATCTTTTCTTTGGGATATAAAAGACGGTTTGTATAACCCGTTTATTTTTTCATCTTATGCAGTTATATAAAAGATCATTGCAGATAATAACCGAACACCTGCATATAATCAATGCCACCGATATACTGCGGCCGGTACATGTAATTTCACTGATCAACAATCTTTATTCACATTCAAACCTTTTATTATGAAAAAAACAATTGTACTGGCGCTGTTAGCGTCTTTTGTCTTTTTAACAGGTTTTAGCAATTCCAAACCAGCGCCTGTGAAAAACCAGGACATAAAACTTTTTTCCGGCTGGATGACAGGAAATGCCTCTGATGGCAACACCGTATATGTATATGTAACCTGGAATACGCTGAATAGTGTAGGCCACAGGGTGTCTGCAGTAAGTGTAGTTGATCCCAATGGTTTTTCGATTTACACAATGTCTTCGTGGGAACAGGATCCCAGGATACTTCTTGTCAGCGGGGGGCTTGTCGCATACGGTTTCCGTTGCGATTTTCATAACCAGAACGGAGGCTCTTACCATGTTATATTAAATGGGAATTTTAATATGAATTAACCATTCATATTAACAGGTGACCTTTGTAGTCATTCTAAAATGATGACCTGGTATAAAATAATTTCCATGAAAAAAATTTGACCGGTAAATGCGGGCAGGAGCGGCCCGCATTTTTTATGCAATTTCGCTACCGGGTTTTTATCAACTGCCGGTAAACTTCTTCCCTTTTCCTTTGTGATACGCTAAGTTCCATACCATCCTTCATAACAACCGTTCCGCCCACGCCTTCTTTTGTATAACGATCGATAAAATCAACATTCACGATATGAGAATTGTGAATGCGGCAAAATTTTTCTACCGGTAAAAGCGCTTCGTAATGACCAAGTGTATGTGATGCGATCATTTTCTTTCCCCCTTTAAAATAAAAATGCGTGTAGTTGCTATGCGATTCAAGGCGCATGATCTCGCTTATGTCAATAAAAACATAACCATGGACGGTTGCAATGGCCAGCCGTTTTTCATAAATATCTTTGGATTGAAGATTATGCATCAATGTCATCCAGTGTGTATTGAAATACTTTTCGTCGATCCGTGTCCTGACCTTATGCAAAGCCTCTTTTAATTCCGGGAATGCGATAGGTTTTAAAAGGTAATCGATCGCAGAAAATTTAAAGGCCTCTATTGCAAATTTGTCATAGGCCGTTATAAAGATCACTTCGAAATCTTTTCCGGGCAATTGACGTAACAGGTCAAAAGCAGTTCCATCCGGTAATGAAATATCCAATAGCAAAAGATCAGGTTTTTGTTTTTTTATGAACCCGATACTTTCGTTCACAGACCCGCCTTCCCCGGTGATTACTATTTCAGGAAAATTAGCATCGATAAAATCCCTGATGATAACCCGGCTGTCTGTATCGTCATCAACTATAAAAGATGATATCTTCATTTTCTTGCTAATTACATAAAGGAAATCTAAGAATGATCTTCGTTCCTGTTTCATGAATCCCGCCATCCGACCTGTCGACTACCTGCAACCCGATCTTTTCCTCGTGCGAATTATTATACAAGGCGATCCTTTTTTCAGTGATGGAACTACCCATGGATTCGTGATCGTTTTCCTGTATATCGTGAAGATCATTGTTGTTCTTTATACCGGTTCCATTATCCTCTACGATAAATACCAATTCTTTTTCCTGTGATACCGCCAATCTTAATTTGCTCCGGGCTTCTCTCCCCCCTTTCAATCCGTGCTTGATACTGTTTTCAACAAAGGGCTGAATGATCATATTGGGAATATAGATATCATCTGTATCAATATTATCATCCACTTTTATCTCGTAATCAAAACCTTCGCCGCTTCTCATTTGTTCTATTTTTATATAGGTCTCCAAATACTGCAATTCTTCCTTCAGCGATATCATTGGTTTCCCCGAATTTTCCAATGTCTGTCGTATCAGGCTTGCAAAAGTGGATACATACATATTTACTCCGGTTACATCGTTGGTGATCACATAGCGCTGAACAGAATTCAGGCAGTTAAAAATAAAATGCGGATTCATCTGTGCCCGAAGCGCCGTCTGCTGTAATTCAAACATTTTCTTTTCCAGTTCGGCCTGCTGAGCTTCTTTTTCTTTTTGAAAAAGTTTTTTCTGCAGCCGCTTAGCTCTTATTGCAAATAAAAATAATCCCAGGATAATAAGTCCTGCCGCAATGGCTCCGCCAAGAATGATACGCTGACTCCTCTTTTCACGGTTCAGCGTTTTTATCTGGTCTTCTTTTTTACCTGTCTCATATTTGGTTTGTAGTTCATGAATAGCTTTAGCTTTCCCGGTGCTGTAAACAGAATCTTTAAAAATAGCAGCTTGTACCTTGTCTTCATATGCTTCTTTATATCTCCCGGTACTGTATAATGCATCTGCCCTGAATGAATAAGCATCTTTTAACCCATCAGGAAAATCACGAGCTTCTTTAAGATTTATCATTATGGTTGAAAAAAACAAGACGCTGTCCATTTTTCCGATCTTCAAATAGCTTTGCGAGATACTGTTAAGCATTGCGATCTGTGTATATACATCGGGCGATCCTTTCACTTCTTCCCACATCGACAGTAATAAACCTAAAGCTTCTTTATGTCTTCCATTATCCATATAGTATTGGGAAGTTTTCTCAAAAACTCTTGCTCTTGCCTGGTAATAACTGCCTGCAACAGCTTCCGGCAATTGCCGGGTACCCATCAGGTTGCATAAAAAGATTCCTGCTTCATAATAATAACGGGCCGAATCTTTATTACCGAGGCCGTCATAGCAGAAACCTATATCGGTCAAAACAGGGAATATTCTTACAGAGTCTTTCAACAAAGTCACCTGCGCCAGTATTTTTCTAAGTAATGGTATTGCGAGTTTTAATTCATCCTGCAGGATAAAGACGGCAGCAATATTCCTGTTGGCGACCATTGCATCACGATCCAGGTTATTCTTTTCAGCTATTGAAAGGCTTTTGAAAAAATATTCAAGTGCTTTTTGATATTGCCCATTAACCATCTGCGGGATACCATATGTATTATAGGCAACGCAGATGCCTTTTTGGTACCCGATCTTTTCCGATAATTTCAGCATTTGACTGCTATATATATCAGCGCTGTCAAAAATACCCTGGTTGCCGTAATACGAAATGATCTTGCTTATTGTCAAAACCTTTGTGGTATCCTCCTGCGACCTCATTGCATTTAACAGGCTGTCGATATACTGTTTGGGCTGCGCAAAAATGAGAACCGGAAAGAGCAGGATACAGAAAAGAGATACGATATGCTTACGCATTACATTTGGTTTGGTGTGTGTATTTAAATTTACACTATTTTTTTCGCTCTCATAGAGTTTGCAGCTATCCACCCGCTTGTCCATGCATGCTGAAAATTAAAACCACCAGTTATACCATCCACATCCAGCACTTCGCCGGCAAAGAAAAGGTTTGGAACTTTTTTACTCATCATTGTATTGGCATCGACCTCATTTAATTTGATCCCTCCTGCCGTTACAAATTCTTCCTTGAAAGTTGTTTTGCCTTTAATGGAACATTCATAGTTACAGAGATGCTTTATAAACTTGTTTTCCATAGCGGATGGGAGATCGGCCCATCGCCATTCAGTTTTTATTCCTGATTGCCTGGCGATGAATTCCCATAAGCGGGAAGGCAGTCCGAATTGGTTTTTATTAATGACCTTTTGTGAAGCATTTTCATTTCTAAACCGCAGAAATTCTTCTTTTAAACTTTGTTCATTAAAGTCGGGTAACCAGTTTACGATCGCTGTAAATTCATAATTTCTCGTTCCTAATTCTTTTGCTCCCCATGCGCTGAGCCGTAATATCACCGGCCCGCTTAACCCCCAATGTGTAATGAGTAGCGGCCCCTGCTCTTCTAATTTTGAATTCTGAATTCTGACCTTTGCATTTTCAACACTTACTCCCATCAATTCAGTAATAGGATGCCTGGGCAGGTTAAAAGTAAATAAGGAAGGCGCAGGCTCTTCGATCATATGTCCTGTTTGCTTCAGCCAGCCGAACATTTCTGATTTGGGATAACCGCCGCAGGCGATACAAATGAAATCTGAAGTGAGATATCTGAGATCTGATAGTTCGATCTTAAAATGATCATTTTCTGTTCCGGTAGCTATCGGGATCAGGCTTCGAACCTCCGCTTTCATCATCACTTCTATCCCGTGTTTATTCGCTTCCCTGATCAAACAATCGATGATCGTTTGCGAGGAATCGGTAACAGGGAACATTCTTCCATCTGCTTCAGTTTTCAGCTTCACTCCTCTTTCTTCAAACCATTTTACAGTATCGGTAGTAAAGAATTGGTGAAATGTTTTTTTGACAAAATTTTGTCCTCTCGGGTATTGCCGGCTCATTTCAGCTATATCAAAACAGGCATGCGTTACATTGCAACGACCACCACCGCTTACTCTTACTTTTGATAAGACCTTGTTATTTTTTTCAATGATAGTAACCTTTAATGAAGCATCCATTCGTGCCGCATTAACAGCACAAAAAAATCCGGCAGATCCTCCGCCTATTACGATCAAATGTTTACTCACGGGGCAAAGAACGATTAATTTTTACTAAGTTCGTTTCGTAATGGCCGAACCGATCACCAAAAAACAGATAACAGAACTCCCTGTTATCCCTTATGAAAAGATCAGGGATTACCTGAAAACGGGACATATCTTTTTCAGTTCGGGAAGTTATATGTTCTCGGGTGTCATACAACGGTTGACCCGCAGTGCCTGGAGTCATGTTGCAATCGTGTATAAAGATGAAGAACTTCGCAGGGTCCTCATTCTTGAAGCAGAACCCAGGATCGGCATACGGCTTATTCCTCTTTCAAAATATTTGTACGATTATAAAGGAAAGAAAAGACCTTATAAAGGACAGATCGTATTGGCAAAATTGAATATCGATCTTGAACACGAGAAATTGAACAGGGCGATCAGTTTTGGTTTGGATGAACTGACAAGACCTTACGATAACTGGGAGATCCTCCGTATCATGACCCGCATACTATTCAAAAAAGGTAAAAAAGAAAAGAACAGGAACTATATCTGTTCCGAACTGGTAAGAGATGCTTTTTCCAAAGCAGGTGTTGTATTCACGTTAAACGATACGTATATCAGCCCGCATGAGATCTGGAACGACAAAAGAGTGGAGATAAAATACCGGGTGCTTTAATAATTGCTGAAGAGATTTGCATTTGCTTTCTCCGCCGCTTCAATGGGTGCATAGTTTGAAAGTATATCGGCTTTATTCTTTCTTATACATACATCATGTTCGAAATGAACGGATGGTTTTCCATCTTTGGTCCGCACGGTCCATCCATCATCGTCTGTGTACACATCTCTTTTTCCAAGATTGATCATCGGTTCGATGGCCAGCACTAATCCATCCTTTAGTTTTTTTCCGCTTCCTCTTTTTCCAAAATTAGGCACCTGCGGATCTTCATGTAAATTTTTCCCTAATCCATGACCCACCAGATCTCTTACTACTCCGTAACCATGTTTTTTTTCGGTATGTTCCTGTATGGCATAAGCAATATCGCCAATATAATTTCCAACGATCGCTTTCTCGATGCCTTTATACAATGATTCTTTAGTGACCGTGATGAGTTGTTTAGTATCATTGCCAGGGTCACCCATCGCAAAAGTGTATGCATGATCGCCATGCCATTCATTTAATATCACACCGATATCGACCGTAACGATATCGCCTTCTTTCAATTCAGTAGCACCGGGAAAACCATGCACTACCACATCATTAACTGATATACAGGAATTAAAAGGATAGCCATTATAATTGAGAAAAGACGGAATAGCTTTATGATCCCTGATAAAATCGCCGATCATTTTATCAATGGAAATCGTAGCAATGCCGGGCTTCAATATTGTTGCTACTTCGCTTAATGTTTTACTCACCAGCAAAGCGCTTTGCCGCATCATTTCTACTTCTTCATCTGTTTTAAAAATCATCATAATACGATCCCAAAATTAATCAATTCCTGCGAGGCAGCGAAGCAGTCTGATAGATGGCTTCGCTATGCCGTAAAAGAAAACCCGGCAAATCATTTACCGGGTTCACTGTATCGATAATTGTTTTTTTTACATCTGCACAGCTGAAGTGGTTTGTCTTCCCTGTATGCGGCCACTCTTCATCAGGCCATCATATTGTCTCATCAGCAATTGTGTTTCGATCTGCTGTAACGTATCAAGAATTACACCTACCATGATCAGCAATGATGTACCACCAAAGAAGGTAGAGAATCCTTGTCCTACGCCAAAACGTTGTGCAATACCGGGCAGGATACCCACCAGCGCCAGTAATACTGCACCGGGGAAAGTTATCTTATCCATGATATGCCCGATATAATCCGCCGTTGGCTGACCGGGTTTTACACCGGGAATAAATCCATTATTCTGTTTCAGGTTATCGGCGATCTGTTTAGGATTAAAGATCAAAGCTGTATACAGAAAGGTAAAACCGATCACAACAATAGAATAAATAAGCATGTACCAGACATTACTATGATCTGTCAATGCTTTTAGAAAAGTGTTGGTCGATCCTGTTCCGAAATTCGAGAAGATCGTTGGGATAAAAATGATAGCCTGTGCAAAGATGATGGGCATTACACCGGCACTGTTCACTTTCAAAGGCAGGAATTGCCTTGCACCGCCGAACTGGCGATTACCAACGATCTGCTTGGCATAGTTAACGGGAACCTTTCGCACACCTTGTATCAATAGTATACATCCCATTACAATGGCGATAAGAATAGCTATCTCAACGATGAATATCAATATATCACCACTGCGGTTTGATTTTTGGGTCAATTCCTGGGCGAATGATTGTGGTAAACGTGCAAGGATACCGATCATGATGATCAGCGAAGTACCATTACCCAAACCTTTATCAGTGATCTTTTCACCCATCCACATTACAAACATGGTACCGGCGGTCAATAATACCAGGCATGACATCCAGAAGTAAGGGCTGAATTCAGGAATAAGGGCGCCTGATTGTGAATGCATGCTCCGCAGGTATGATACATAAGCCGATGCCTGTAATAATGTAACACCAACTGTCAGGTAACGGGTATATTGATTGATCTTCTTTCGTCCGCTATCGCCTTCTTTCTGCATTTTCTGGAAACGGGGAACCAATACTGTCATCAACTGCATAAAGATAGATGCAGAGATATACGGCATGATACCTAATGCAAAGATGGAGGCATTGTTAAATGCTCCTCCGGAGAAAGAATCGATCAAACCAAGAAGACCAGTACTGCTGGTTCCACTTTCAATTTTGGAAGGATCCATACCCGGCAGAACGATGTGAGAGCCTATACGATAAACAGCAATCATCATCAGGGTAAAAAGGATTTTACCCCGCAATTCGTCGATGCTCCAGATATTTTTGAGTGTTTGTATTAATTTCTTCACGGGTCAAAAAAAATTTAAATCGCTAAAAACATAAAAGACGCATGGTTAATGCGTCGTTGCAATTTACCGAAATTACTTTACTATCTCCACTGTTCCTCCCGCTGCTTCAATCGCTGATTTTGCTTTATCACTAACGGCATTTACTTTAAAAGCAAATTTGTTCTTCAGTTCGCCATTGCCAAGCACCTTTACTTTATCTGTCCTGTTAACCAGTCCATTTATATAAAGATTCTCCAATGTAAAATTCGCTGATATTATACTTCTCGGCCAGTTGTTCGATCTGTCCAAGGTTAAATACTTTATATTCTACCCGGTGCGGATTTTTAAATCCACGTTTGGGTAAACGGCGCTGAATAGGCATCTGGCCTCCTTCATGTGCCATCTTTCTTTTGTAACCGGCGCGGCTTTGTCCGCCTTTTGTACCTTTTGTAGAAGTACCACCATGTCCTGAACCATCACCACGGCCGATCCTTTTGTCTTTGTGTGTTGCGCCTTTTGCAGGTCTTAATTCGTGTAGTTTCATTTTCTTTGATTTTATACTTAACGGGGAATCACCCCTCGCTTTTTAATTAATGTTGAATTTTAAATGTTAGATTTTAAATAAATCAATTTAAAACTTAGCACTTAACATCTAAAATTATACGTTCTCCACTTTCAACAGGTGTTCTACTTTTCTCACCATTCCCAGTATCTGCGGAGTTGCTTCTACTTCTTTTGATGAATTGGTCTTGTTCAAACCCAATGCCTGCAAGGTCAGTTTCTGACGCTCAGGCCTGTCAATCGGGCTTTTTACCAATGTTATTTTTATCTTTTTCATTTTTTTGAATTGTAGGTTTTAAGTTGTAGACTATAAGTTAAAAGAGAACTTAAAACTTAGAACTTATTACTTATAACTGTTTTATCCGTTGAATACTTTCTTTAAACCAAGTGTACGGGTCTTCGCAATAGTGATCGGCTCACGAAGCAATGCTAATGCTTTAAATGTTGCTTTTACCACATTGTGTGGATTAGCAGAACCCAATGATTTAGCCAATACGTCGGTAACACCGGCACTTTCCAATACGGCACGCATAGAACCTCCGGCTATTACACCAGTACCATGAGCAGCAGGTTTGATCAATACTTTAGCAGCACCTTCTTTCGCCCACTGGTCATGAGGGATAGTACCTTTCATTACCGGAACTTTGATCAGGTTCTTTTTTGCATCCTCAATTCCTTTGGTAATAGCTTCCTGAACTTCTTTGGCTTTACCTAAACCATGACCAACCACACCATTCTCATTTCCTACAACTACCAATGCAGAGAAACTGAAAGCACGGCCACCTTTTGTTGTTTTAACAACACGGTTGATGGCAACAACTTTGTCTTTCAATTCGAGGTCGCCTGCTTTTACCCTGTTTACATTAAATTTTGACATCTATACTAGTTATTAATAGTTGAATGTTAAGTTTAGAACTTTAAACCACCTTCTCTTGCTCCATCAGCCAGTGATTTCACACGGCCATGATATAAATAACCACCACGGTCGAAGGTCACATCTTTGATACCAAGCTCTGTAGCCTTGCGGGCAATAGCAGCTCCTACCAGTTTACTTTTTTCCGTTTTATTCGCTTTCTGCGCAACGATATCCTTATCTTTTGAAGAAGCCGAAGCCAGTGTTTGCCCTTTTGTATCGTCGATCAATTGTGCATAGATATCAGTATTACTTCTGAACACCGATAAACGGGGCTTTTGTCCTGTGCCTTCACCGATCTTCCTGCGAATGCGATAACGGATATTTTGTCTTCTCTGTGATTTTACTTTCGGATTCATCTCTTTCTATTTTTAGTTCCCTGATTCTGCCAGGGTTCAATTTGAAAATTTATCGATTTGATGATTTGAAGATTTGGTGATTTGAAAATTCTGTTGGCATTTTCAAATCATTTCATTTTCAAATATCCAAATTATTTACCTGCAGCTTTACCAGCTTTCTTACGAACAACTTCACCTACATAGCGAACACCTTTTCCTTTGTATGGTTCAGGCTTACGGAGGCTGCGCAATTTAGCAGCTACCTGGCCGATCAGTTGCTTGTCGATACCTTCCAGCAGTGATCATCGGGTTCTGACCTTTTTCCGTTTGCTGTTGCTACTTTTATTTCTTTAGGCACTTCAAAAAGATGTTGTGCGAATAACCTAAAGAAAGATCGAGCACCTGGCCCTGGTTAGCGGCTTTGAAACCCACACCGATCAGTTCCAGTTTTCTTTCATAACCATCCATCACTCCTTTTACCAGATTTGCGATCAAAGACCGGTACAATCCATGCATAGCACGGTGACGGATCTGGTCAGTAGGACGGTTAAAAGTTACCTGCCCGTCTTTTACTTCAACAGTAATATCACGGTCAATTAATTGTTTCAATTCGCCTTTCTTTCCTTTTACTGTTACGATATTGTCTTTACCGACAGTGATCGTAACACCTTCAGGAACTGTGACTGGCTTTCTACCTATACGAGACATAATTTTAAGTTTGTCGATTTGAAAATTTGATAATTTGAAAATGTGGTTGAATGTGTTCAGTTACCGTATAGAGAACTTAAATTTTCATTCAACTTTTTATCTAAGACAATTTGAACCCATTTTCAAATTTTCAAATTGTCACATTGATCAATTAATACACATAGCAAAGAACCTCGCCGCCTACATTTTGCGCCTTTGCTTCTTTATCTGTCATCACACCTTTTGATGTAGACACGATAGCTACTCCCAAACCGCTTTTTACACGACGGAACTCAGCTGGTCTTGCATACTGGCGAAGACCCGGGCGGCTAACCCTTTCCATGCTTACAATAGCCGGTTGTTTTGTAGATGGATCATACTTCAAGGCGATTTTAATAAGGCCCTGCTTACTATCATCTTCAAATTTATACTTCAGGATATAGCCCTGGTTATACAGGATCTCCGTCATCCTTTTTTTCAAATTGGATGCGGGGATCTCCACCACACGATGACCCGCCATCTGCGCATTACGGATTCTGGTCAAAAAATCTGCTATAGGATCTGTTACCATATTACTTTAATTAGTCAGTTCACAATTTTTTTTGATTCTGGATTCCGGATGCTAGAATCAAGTATCTAGAATCCAGGATCGCTTTCTTACCAGCTTGCTTTTTTAAGTCCTGGTATTTTACCATTCAGTGCCATATCTCTCAATGCCACCCTGGAAATTCCGAAATAACGGACATAACCTTTGGGACGGCCCGTCAACTGGCAACGATTCTTCAAACGAACTTTTGAAGAATTCTTTGGCATTTCGTCGAGAGCTTTCCAATCGCCGGCTTTTTTCAACTCTGCTCTTTTAACAGCATGCTGGGCAACCATTTTCTCTCTTTTTCTCTGCCTGGCTTTTACTGAAGTTTTAGCCATAATTGTTTATTACTTTTTGATTAATTAGTTTTTTCTTTTTTGAAAGGCATTCCTAATTCTTTCAGTAATTCATATGCTTCTTCATCAGTATCCGGCGGTTGTCACAAAAGTGATATCCAGACCAGTGATCTTATTTACTTTATCGATATCGATCTCCGGGAAAATGATCTGCTCGGTAACACCCATTGTATAATTACCGCGGCCATCGAATGATTTTTCATTTACTCCTTTGAAGTCACGAACACGGGGCAATGCCACAGCGATCAGCCTGTCAAGGAATTCATACATCTTTACCCACGTAAAGTAACCCTTGCACCGATCGGCATGTTCTTACGCAGTTTGAAGTTGGAGATATCTTTTTTAGACATCGTCGCTACTGCTTTCTGACCAGATGATCGTGTGTCAGCTCATCCACAGCGATATCGACCATTTTCTTGTCAGACACTGCGCCATTCACACCACGGTTCAGGCAAATTTTTTCCAACTTCGGCGCCTGCATCACAGAACTGTATCCGAACTTCTTAACTAAAGCAGGTACAACTTCTTTTTTGTACTTATCTGCCAGTCTCGCTGAATATTTTGTACTCATAACTATTATTTCTTAGCTTCTCTGATTAAAGTTTATTCCGGATTTTTTTAAGATCCTTACTGCTTTACCATTCTCTCTTTCTCTTCTTACTTTAGAAGGAGCTTTGGCAGTAGCATCCCACAACATAACATTGCTGATATGTATCGGCGCTTCTTTTTTAACGATGCCGCCTTTTGTATTCTGCGCAGAAGGTTTGGAATGCTTGGTAACAATATTCACACCTTCTACTATCACTTTAGCTTCTTCTACCAACACTTCTTTTACAGCTCTTGGCTTATAGATCAGTTTACCGTTATCATCCTTCTTTGGTCTTGCGGCACCAGAGATAACGATGACCATGTCACCTTTCTTAATGTTGTATTTCGGTTTGAATCTTGTTTTCATTATCTGTTCTCTTTTAGAGATTATTTACTTCGTTAATCGTGAATCGTCAATCGTGAATGATTTTCTAGATTCTCATGAGCCATTCACGGCTCACGTTTCACGTTATAATACTTCCGGCGCCAGTGAAATGATCTTCATATAACCTTTATCACGCAATTCTCTCGCAACAGGTCCGAAGATGCGGGTACCTCTTGGTTCGTCTGACTGGTTCAATATCACCACTGCATTATCATCAAAGCGGATATACGAACCATCTTTGCGACGAAGTTTGTTAGTGGTACGAACGATCACCGCTTTAGCAACTGTACCTTTTTTGATACCGCCCTGTGGTAATGCATCCTTGACCGTAACTACGATCTTATCGCCAATCCTGGCATAACGCTGTCCGCTGTTGCCGAGTACACGGATACAAAGCACCTCTTTGGCACCACTGTTGTCCGCAACATTTAACCGGCTTTCTTGCTGAATCATTTTTTTTAGCTTTTAGCTGTTAGCCTTTAGCTGTTAGCAGCCTCAGGCAAATTGTTGTTCTCTTTTATTCTTCTTCTTGTAGCTAATAGCTAATAGCTCATAGCTCAGAGCTTTTACTTCACTTTCTCTACTACTTCCACCAGTCTCCATCTCTTTGTTTTGCTGAGCGGGCGGGTTTCCATGATCTTAACTATATCACCGATGCTGCACTCGTTCTTATCATCATGTGCATGGAGTTTAGTAGTCTTTTTTACGAACTTACCATAGATAGGGTGCTTTACTTTTCTTTCAATGGCAACCGTAATGGTCTTAGCCATTTTATTGCTGGTAACGATCCCTGTTCTTGTTTTTCTTAAATTTCTTTCTTCCATTTTTTTACATTTATCAGGCTTGCTGTTGTTTCAGCTTCAATTCAGTTTGCAAACGGGCAATATCCTTACGGAGTCCACGAATGGTCATCGGGTTCTCCAGTGGAGAAATAGTATGAGCAAAGGTCAGTTTCTTTAAACGCTGCTTATCTTCTTCCAGCCGCGCCTTCAGGTCCTGCTCATTCATCCCATGAATACTTTTTACAAAATCAGATTTCTTTGACATCTTTATTAATTTGAAAATTTGACGATTTGAAAATTTGAAAATTGACCTGATTTAATTATCGCATCTGCACATTTTCAAATCTTCAATTATTATGCTAATCAGATCTCTTCTTTTAATGAATTTTGTTTTGATAGGTAATTTACCTGCAGCCAGTGATAATGATGCACGGGCTGTTTTTTCATCCACACCATCCACTTCAAAAAGGATACGGCCGGGTTTTACTACAGCAGCCCAGAATTCCAGGTTACCTTTACCCTTACCCATTCTCACTTCCGCCGGTTTGCGTGTAATTGGTTTATCAGGAAAAATGCGGATCCATACATTACCTTCTCTTTTCATTTCACGGGTCAATGCCTGGCGGGCAGCTTCTATCTGGCGATCGGTGATCCAATGCTGATCCAATGCTTTCAAAGCATAAGAACCAAATGAAATAGTAGCGCCTCTTTTTGCATCGCCTTTCATGCGGCCTTTCTGCATTTTCCTGTGCTTCGATCTTTTCGGTTGTAACATCTTTTTAGCTTTTAGCTTTTAGCCTTTAGCTGTTAGCCAGCTTTCAGCGAAAATTTTTCTTTCTTGCGTTTACTAATAGCTAACAGCTACTAGCTAACGTCTTAATTAGTTTCTTCTTCCTCCGCCGCCACCTCTGTTTCCACCACCTTGTCCGCCTCTTCTGTCTCCTCCTCTTCTGTCATCACGACGGTCACCACCACCTCCACGGTCATCTCTTCTTTCTCTTCTATCGCTTACTTCACTTTTGCCACCAACAAAGTTGGGGTTCAGATCTCTTTTCGTTAATACTTCACCTTTACAGATCCATACTTTGATACCGATCTTACCATATACTGTCAGTGCAAATACATTGGCATAATCGATATCCATACGGAATGTATGCAGCGGTACACGACCTTGTTTGATCTCTTCGGTACGGGCAATTTCAGCACCACCCAAACGGCCGCTACTTTCACTTTAATTCCTTCAGCACCCATACGAAGCGCAGAAGCAATAGACATTTTGATAGCTCTTTTAAAGTTGATACGGTTCTCAATCTGGCTTGCAATCGTATCACCAACGATCATAGCATCCAGTTCAGGACGACGGATCTCAAGGATGTTGATCTGTACATCTTCTTTACTCGTCAGTTTCTTCAACTCTTCTTTGATACGGTCTACTTCGCCACCACCTTTACCAATGATGATACCAGGCTTGGAAGTATGAATGGTAATGATCAGCTTTCCCAATGTTCTTTCGATAACGATCTTGGAAATGCCGCCTTTGTTGATACGGGCATTCAGGTAAGTCCTGATCTTATTGATCTTCGATCAGTTTGCCAGCATAATCTTTTTTGTTGCCATACCAGTTAGATTCCCATCCGCGGATGATGCCTAACCTGTTACCAATCGGATTTGCTTTTTGACCCATTTTTTATGCGTTATTCGTTAATTTATTTGTTTTTGGTCCTTGTTTAGCCGTTCTCTTTCCTTTTGTTTCGGCTTCTTCAACTTTGCTGTCTACAATCACTGTTACATGGTTGCTGCGTTTGCGAACACTGTAACCACGGCCTTGCGGGGCAGGACGCATACTCTTTAATGTTCTTGCACCATCAACAAAAATGGTTTTCACCACCAATTGGCTTTCATCACCACCTTCATTCTTCTGTTTCCAGTTGTTGATCGCACTTAACACCAGTTTGCGCAACGGTACTGCAGGATGTTTGGGATTATGTTCCAGTTCCGCCAACACTTTTTCAACTTTCTACCACGGATAAGATCGGCCAGCAAGCGCATTTTGCGGGGCGATGTCGGGATAATTTCTCAGTTTTGCTACTGCTTCCATTTTTATTATTTCTTATTAATCTAGTCATTCAACTACTATGACTAAACTTCAATCTACTTTTTTACTTGAGTGTCCTTTGAACTGGCGGGTCGGTGCAAATTCACCTAATTTATGTCCTACCATAAATTCAGTTACATATACCGGGATGAACTTATTGCCATTGTGCACAGCAAAAGTGTGTCCCACAAAATCAGGAGTGATCGTAGAACGACGGCTCCAGGTTTTGATAACACTTTTTTTGTTTTTGCCTTCATTGATAGCCAACACCTTTTTTTCAAGATGAGAAGCTACATAAGGACCTTTTTTAATTGAACGAGCCATGTTATTTATGACGTTTTTGAAATTTTAATTATTTATTTAGCGATCTTATTTCCGTTCTTACGCTGAATGATCAGTTTATCACTTCCTTTTCCTCTTGTTCTTGTTTTCAAACCTCTTGAATACTGGCCGTTCCTGCTACGAGGCTGGCCACCTGAAGCTTTACCTTCACCACCACCCATCGGGTGATCTACAGGGTTCATTGCCACACCACGGTTCCTTGGTTTGATACCTTTCCACCTGTTACGGCCGGCTTTACCCATGCTTTGCAGGCTATGATCGCTGTTACTTACAACACCTACTGTTGCATAGCAATTGATCAATACTTTTCTTAATTCACCAGAAGGCATTTTCAACACAGCGTATTTTTCTTCTTTATTGGTCAGCTGTGCAGATGAACCGGCACTTCTTGCCAATTTACCACCCTGGCCAGGCTGCATTTCAATATTGTGAACATTAGTACCCAACGGCATATTCTTCATTGGTAAAGAATTACCAACTTCAGGTGCTACATCATTTCCGCTTTCTACTGTAGCGCCAACCTGCAATCCCTGCGGGGAAATGATATAACGTTTTTCACCATCAGCATAATACCACTAATGCGATGAATGCAGTACGGTTCGGATCATATTCAATAGATTCAACTGTAGCAACACCTGTTTTATTTCTTTTGAAATCGATGATACGATACTTCTTCTTATGACCACCGCCTCTATAACGCATAGACAAGTGACCAGAAGAATTACGACCACCGGTTCTTGGCTTTTGCTTCTACCAGGCTTTTTTCAGGAACATTGGTAGTAACCTCAGCATATGCATTACCAATTCTCCAACGGGTTCCGGCTGTAATAGGTTTAAATTTTCTTAGTGCCATTTTTCAATTTCTTTTGTCTCTATCCCTAAGAATTGACGGCTGTTTATTTCAACACTTCGCGGCGGTTGTTTGCCTTCTATACTCAGGGATGATGATTAAATGTTTGAATACAGATCAATATGTTTCACCTTCGGCTACTGTTACAAAAGCTTTTTTGTATGCAGGCTTGCGGCCCGAGATCACACCGGCTTTTGTAAAGCGGCTTTTATTTTTACCCGGAGATACAGAAGTGTTTACATTAGTAACGGTCACTCCGTAAAAGCTTTCAATAGCTTTTTTGATCTCCAGTTTGTTTGCTTTTTTTGCCACTTTGAAAGCATAGCGGCGCAGTTTTTCCTGCTGTGCATTTGCTTTTTCTGTCAAAATGGGTTTTATCAATACTTCAGAAAGTTTCATCTGAAAAAAATTTGAAAATTTGAAAATGTGGAAATTTGAAAATGAATTTCTTCAACTTGTCATCCTCATATTAAAAGAACTATTCCGTGCTGATCATCTTCAAATTTTCAAATCAGCACATTATCACTTCAGCTTTATTCTTCTTCTTCTGAAAAAATCTTTGCTGCACTTTCTGTCAGCACCACTACATCAGAATTCACAATATCATAAGTGTTGATATCGCTCAGTAATACACCTAATACAGAAGGAACATTCCGCATTGATCTTTCCAGGTTATCATTGTATTCCGGCTGAACGAACATTACTTTTTTATCAGCAACTTTCAGGCTACCCAGAATATCCATAAAGGTTTTTGTTTTCGGTGCATCCAGTCGTGATATCTTCTACTACTACGATGGCATTATCTTTTGCTTTAAAAGAAAGAGCAGAGATCTTAGCGAGGTCTTTTACTTTACGGTTCAGTTTGATATCGTAGCTATGCGGTTTTGGTCCGAAGATCGTACCACCACCTTTGTATAACGGGTTACGGATATTACCCTTACGGCTTCCACCGGTACCTTTTTGACGGTGCAGTTTGCGGCTCGCACCTTGTACTTCGGCACGGGTCTTTACTTTATGCGTTCCCTGGCGTTGTGCAGCGAGGTATTGCTTTACGGCGAGATACATAACATGGTTATTAGGCTCGGCACCGAAAATATCTTCGGGCAATTCCACCGTTCTGCCTGTTTTCTTTCCTTTTCTATTTAAAACTTCAACTTGCATTTTATTTCGTTTTTATAACGGAACGGAGTTCCGTTTTCCATTACTTCTGAATTAAAACAATTGAACCGTTATAACCCGGAACAGATCCGCTGACAAGGATGTAATTTTTATCAGGGAAGATCTTTACCACTTTCAAACCTTTCATTTTTACACGATCGGTACCCATACGGCCTCCCATTTTCATTCCTTTCATTACACGGGCAGCATCAGATGAGTTACCTAATGAACCTGGTGCACGCTACGGTCATGCTGACCGTGAGACTGGCTCACCCACACCATGGAAACCGTGACGTTTAACAACACCCTGGAAACCTTTACCTTTTGTAGTACCCACTACTTCAACATCGTCGCCTTCTGCGAAAATGTCAACAGTAATAGTTTCACCAATATTTTTTTCAAGAGAACAGTTGCGGAATTCTTTTGTAAATTTTTTAGAAGATGTCTGAGCTTTTGCGAAGTGATTAATTCAGATTTAGTGGAGTGCTTTTCTTTTTTATCACCAAAAGAAAGCGAAAGTGCATTGTACCCGTCAGACTCGATGGTTTTAACCTGGGTAACTACACAAGGACCGGCCTCAATGATCGTACAGGCGGTCTGTTTGCCGGAAGGATCGAAGATGCTGGTCATCCCAATTTTTTTCCCAATAATACCTTTCATGGTTGTTCAATTTATGCCTGCAAGGTTATTGGGACATGCATCCGGTTTGTGAAGACACAAACCGAGGCGTCAATCCCCGTTTGCCACCGACCTTTTCCTTTATGGGGAAGTACCGGTAGTAAACAAACCCTGAATGGCTTGTTTTATGTTATAAGCCAGAGCTCTTTTCAGTACACGAATGACGCTATTGAAAGCGAATGCATACTTTGAGAGATAGCAAAAATTTTAAATCAATTTATAAGAACTCGTTAGCGTTAATCAGCGCCTATTGGCACAATTAGCGTTATGCTTTAATTTCTACTTCCACACCACTGGGCAGATCCAGTTTACTCAACGCATCCACTGTTCTTGAAGAAGACGTATAGATATCCAGCAAACGCTTATGTGTAGCCAACTGGAATTGCTCACGACTTTTCTTATTAACGTGTGGTGAACGCAGTACAGTAAAGATCTTGCGGCGGGTAGGCAAAGGAATTGGACCTGTTACCACAGCACCGGTGCTGCGAACTGTTTTTACGATCTTTTCTGCTGATTTATCAACCAGGTTATGATCGTAAGACTGTAATTTGATTCTGATTCGCTGAGACATGTGTGAAAAACCCCATTTTCTTTTGGGAGTGCAAAGGTAGGGTTGAGACCTATACCTGCCAAATAGTTGGGAAAGAATCTTATTAACAGGTGTCCATAAACCAAAATACGGCAATCATGCACAATCAAGACCCATGTAATGGGGATAAAGAAGAAGCGATCGGGTCAGATGGTGGATTAGTAACTGAAGATGAGGCTAATAAATACGCTGATGAATATATAAAGCGATTGGAAGAACGCTATTTGAACTTCGAGCTTTTATTGACTTCGGGGTATTTCTGAGCTACTATTGCAATAATATCTTTGGCTGAGTGTGCAAACTCAAGAATTAATTGACCAAACTCAAAGCATTTTCTTGCTACCTCTTCAAGAGTATATTTAATTGGAACTATTTTCCACTTCTTATTAACCAGTTTTACATCTAATACGCTAAACTGTTTTTCTTTCTTTTCATCCCAAACAATATCACAATGAATTAACCTACCTCTGAACGTATTAAATTTATTGAGTGCAGCAAAATGTTTTTTATGTTTCTCAAATCTTTCAGGATAATTCTTTCTTAAGTCCCTTCGTGCTAAAATTATCTTATCCGTTAACGTAAGTTTGGTAAAATTCCTGTCGGCCGCTTCCGGGTCATCTATGCTACAATAAAGAATTAAACGGAATAGTAAAGCCTCCATGTCAGCGGAAACGGCAGCGACCAAACCCCTTACTCTTGCCTCCTGCTCTAATGGCTTCATTTGAAGTTTTGGACAATCGACTAAAATAGTAGGCATTGTTTATCTACTAAATTACTTCTTTTGATTTCAATACTCGAATACTCCATTTCATACCATAAAATAAATATCTCCCTACAAAGACAATTGAAAATATAACGATAAATACTTTAATCAAAAACAACCTCCATCTACCGTAGTAGATTTTACGTCCTTCTTTATCATATATCTTTGAATGTAGGTCTGATGATTTTGATGAAAGTTCTTCAATGTCTTGTCCCACTCCTTCTTTATATAAGCTATCTAGGTAGGGGTTGTATTCTGGGTATTCCGACGTTATCTTTTTCACAAGGACACCATTTTCTATACCACCATATTCGGGGTATTTATTTTTGATCTTTAACGCAAAATCTGAATTGACGTGATCCATTATATTATTTCTAATATCACGAATCTGTTGTCGGGTAGAGTCGGCTTTTTCTTGTAATGAGGATATTTTGCTGTCAACAATACGATTGTGTAGTAGAACGATGAGAAAAGAAAGTCCAGACAAAACAATAGTTCCGACTAAAATTAAAAATTCTCTTGCAAGAATTTTCTTACTCCTAAGTTTCATTTTGATTAAAGTATAGGCTCTCTCCAAAGTCCCGAAGGAGAGATACAAAAAAAATAGACGTGGGACTGTTAGCTGAACCCTGAAAGAAAAGGTACTGGTATACCTATAGCCCAGAGACAACCAATGCCCACGCCTTAACGTGAGCGATTAGGCCTACTTCTGCGGCTATTAAAAAAATTACCAGTTTCTTTCTTTGCAGATAATAGCTAAACGCTATTTATGTTTCGATAGCAGTAATGTAGAATAGGTGCTATCCCGGAGGTCTTGCTTTTTGCATGATTGGTTGGTTTATGTTATGACTAATAAAATGACTTACTAAAAGTAAAGATATTTCACCGAGTCAAAAAAAAGGGCGGCAACCACAATCTTCCCTATTTGCATAACGGGAGTACCACTCCCTCAAAACAGAGTAAGAAGGATTACCGCCTTTGTCTTTAGAAAAGGAGGTGTTGTGGTTGATTTTGTTATGCCCATCCTAAAGGTAATAAATAGGCTTACACACCACAATACGTGAAAACACCGGATAATTCTGATTTTTGTATATTAGAATTACGAACATTCTAAAAGCAGCATGAGATATAGTTTAAATACGATAGAGTTCGATAAATTTGAATTGAACCCAGAGGCATACAAGTGGACGAACATTAACGAGAACACAAAATTTGATTACTTCGTTTACACTAATCCCGATCCTCTTTTATTCAAAGTGGTTATTTCGTGGAGAATAACCATTAAGGTGAATCCAGAGTTAACGATTACAACTGCTGAAATAGAAGCAGAGCAAGAGATGATAATAAACGCTGAAGGAGGATTACCGCTGGATATAATAAAGAATGCAATATCATCTTCCCATCTTCAATTACAAATGGCCTTTACTGAGAAGGTAAGGGGAACGTTTTGGGAGATGTTTCATTTCCTTTATTTTGATCCTCAACAAATGGCTGAACAGATAAAAGCCGATCTTGAGAAGATTCAGCAAAGCCCTGATATGGAGTCTTCACCCAATTAGTATTTTCTACGGCTATTTCACCTGTATCATTTTCTTTGTCTTGTAAAATAGTTTTGACTGGCATCTTAAAAAGTTTTAATTTTAGATGCCTCTTTGAGAGAGAGGAAAAATAATTTAGTAGCCTGTTGACGCAGGCTATTTGCATTTATAAAGTTACGGTTTCTTCTTTCTTTTCTTTTTATCAGCAGGTGTTCTAACGGCTGTAGCCTTTTTGACCATTTTACCTAAATCCACTTTACCTTCTGTTTTTACTATTTCTTTTTTACGTCCCATATACAAGTTGTTTATAGGTTAGTCTTTTGTTTTTTACCCTTGATACAATGCAAGAGAACATCTCTGACGGCTTCAAATTTCTGAAATTATATTTAAACGTAATCTCATCCACATATTTCTGCAAATGTTTACGGCTGACCTTGTGCCAAACCCCAATGATTGACCTCTTTAAATGGCTCCAAAACCCTTCCAAGCGATTTGTAGAGAATCCCAGATCAGTCAGGAACTTTCCTTTAGCGTGTTCTACTACTTCTCTTTCATATTCGGAAGCCAATCCCTGATACCCGATCCAATCATCAGTGACCAAAGTTGTATTCTTGGCTATATGCTCTTTGATAAGAGGATACAAGGTAGTGTTACGGATATTCCTTGTTACAAAAGCCCGGACAGCCCCGTTTTCCTGAACCATTCCAAAAACAGGTGTTTTGTCTGGGTAGTTCCTTTCAAGATTTGCATAGTCTATACGCTTGTCCTTGTGCCTGTTTTTATTTTTGCCGCCCACAAAAGTTTCGTCAATTTGAACAACGCCCATCAGTTTCCCCTCATCCTCCTGTACCATAGCCTTTCTAATTCTATGCAGCATAAACCATGCGGTTCTAGCCGTAACCTTAATAGTTCTTGCCAACCCCGGCCCGGTAAGCCCCTTCTTATTTACTCCTACGAGGTACATAGCCATGAACCATTTTTTAAGGGGAAGGTTACTGTTTTCAAAAATCGTTCCTACGGTTGCAGTGAATTTCTTCCTGCACTTGGAGCATTTATATAGTTTACCATCCGAAAATTTATACGCTTTCCCATGTTGGCAATGTGGGCAGCAAGTTCCTCCTTCCCATATTTGGTTAGCTAAAAACTCATGGCACATTTTTTCATCCTTGAAATAATCGCAGACCTCTAAAAGGGAGTCGAAGGTTTGGGGGAATTGGAATTGCATAATTAAACTAGCTTTGGGTAAAGCCGCCCCGGTAGGACGGGAACGGCTTTTATTATAAAACAGAAAAAAAATTTAAAAATGACAGGAACAACAGGAACGATTTGCCAACAATCAGGGGACTACAAGTGTCAGACCCATCCTTCACAAGTAATCCCAATTGCTAAAGGAGAAAAGTTTCCTCCTTGTAATGTAGTTGGTCAGGGTTCTCATGGAACAACTTGGGTTTTGATAAAAGCCCGTTAACGGCCAATTCCAAGCGAGAGTAAAACGTTGCTGCTTTCTCTTTGCCATTTTGCCGAGCATTTAACTTCGTAAGGGACGTTTTTTGAGGCATCAATAATGTACCGATTAATACGGTCTATGTCTTTTGCGGTTAATGTAACGGAAGGGGAAGTCTTTGCCATATATAATTTTATCCTCTTTTTTTATCCTTTCCCAACACTGGGTCTGAATTGTGAGGATTTACCCAAAATACTACTCAAAACTAATCCAGCCGCTTGAGTTTTATAGCCAGGGTGGCAAACCCTCCCAACTCTAGATGCTCCACTCTAAAGTGGTGGTTTCCACCGAGCTTAAGAGTTATTTTCTTATGAGGCGATTCATCAAAAGTATATAAAGAAGGGTTCCATTCATTAATGACCAACTTTTCATCCACATATACCCTTACGGCATCATCCCATGTTACCGAAAGCTCATAATTGCCTTCCGCTATGCTTGCTTCGCCATCGGCAACAGTAATGAACTGCTTGTGATCGATCTCTTTTTCTTTGATCCCGCCCCACCAGGCATAGTCCAGTTTATCTGTAGTATCTGTTTTAAAAGGAGCCATTCTTGCAAGCGGCGAAAAAAGATCGCCGGTTTTAATGGGATTATAATAAGTGGTATCGAGATGAAAAAACAGTACGTTCCATTTTATGGGCTGAAAGAATTTTTTAAAACTGAAGCGATAAGGTTTGTTAGCAGGAATACTATTTCCAAACGGGTCAATGAATGACGGCCCTTTATATTCCATCACTATTTCAATATCGTTTTGCAGGCCGGGGATCTTTTGAAAAGAGATCTGCAATGGAAAGTTGGTTTGCTTCGAAACATCGGAAGGAGAAGAAACACCTTTCATCGATACGATCTTCCACTGCCCTTTTAAATTGTATAAATTGAATTGCATCTCTGCAGAAGTATCCGTTGGATTAGTATGCCAAAGCAATGGATAACGAAAATCATAAGGTCCCCATTCGGTCATCATGATATTTTTTCTGCCCGTATACTGGCCTGCTCCTTTAAAAGGATCATTAGGCCTTACGATCTTTGGCGATACAAAACCCGTATCTGTTGAAAGCATGCTTTCCAATCTTTGATCCGCTTCCGTATCCAGATTGGTTACAGTAGAATCTCTTTTATACAGCCGGCCATTCTCATTATAGGTATTACTGAAAATATCCAGGTTGTCCGTCCTGTTCAGGTTAAAAACAATATCACAGATATTGAATGTATTGAAGGCGATCGCATAATCCCGGCTTTTGGTATCCCTGTTATTTGCATAGCCCCAATCGGCGGGCTGTTCTTTACGGGCCCATAGCTTTATAGCCTCCTTGCTTTTGAAAAAAACATTGTACGTAATATTATTTTCCTGTCCATGCTCAATAGCAATATCGATCCTGTTATAGCGAAATTTATTACCGCTTATAGTACTGTTATAACTATAGCCGCCCCATATCCCATGGTCACATTCAAACATCCTGTTATCAATAATACTATTGCGGCTGAATGTTACTTCAACGCCATTCGTCGGTGCATAAGAAAAATCATTTGATCGTATGTTATTATCGTTACAACCTCCTTCTCCTGTATCCATTGTTGACTGACCTGCCCAAAGAAAAAATCCATCGCCGCTATGTGTAACATTATTTTTAAAAAAGAGATTGTTGTTACTCTGTTCATACACTAAAATACCGGCACTGTCCTGTCCCCGGTTGTAAACCCCGTGACTGTAACCTCTTACATTGAAATTTATTTTATTGTACATCACTTCATTCCTGCTGCAGCGATACATTCCTAAACCAATACCGGAATTAAAAGAAAAATCATTGTTATAGACCTTTCCATCATTGCATTCCATCATCATCAATGCATTTTGCCCGCCGGTCACTTTGCAATTCTTTATCGTGGCGTAATTGCAATTACGCAAATATATTGCAGCGCCATAGCGCAGCCATTCGTCTTTTTCATTGTGATGATAACTCATCCAATCCGATATATCTTCCTTTTCCTGGCTGCTGTTGAGATGCGGACGATAATTATAACTGAAGTCACAATTCTCCAATGTAAGTTTCTCAACATTCCTTGCTAACAATGCTACTTTATATCCTTTTGCTTTCAGATTTTTGATCGTAACATTTTTACTGTTGCGGATCAAAATCGAAATACCAGCAAATTCATCGGGGTTAATTATTTTATTACTTCCTTTCAATTCTGCATTGTTGAAATCAACAATGATATTATTTCCTTCAATAAGAATTATGGATTTTGAAGCATCCTCCGGTGCATCGAGTTTGTAAACCGCCTTTTTGATCTTCATCGTTTTGCTGATCTTCATTCCGGCCACAACAGGTTTTTCCTGTGCATGAACAGTATGCACTAAAAAAAGAAAGAGCACAAAGACCAGTATCCTTTTTATCATCAATTTGAGTTTATGCCGATTAAAAAAAATTAGTTTCATATTTTGTTGCCGGTATTGTTTTTTAACCGGCATGATGTCAAAGGCCATGTTGAACGGATAAGTTATTTGGCATCACTGTGCAACAATTTACATCAATAATGGAAGAAACGAAATCAAAAGGATCATCAACCGGCCGCTGGCTAAAACTATCATTGAAAATAGTGGTCACGGGGCTATGCCTTTGGTATGTTTCGGGTAAGATCGATCTTACCAAAGCCGGCGATGCATTGCGGCATGCAGACTGGTTGTATTTATTTTTTGCATTAGCAGCTTTTATTATTTCAAAACTAATTTCAGCCATCCGGCTGAATATCTATTTTCAAAATATCAATATTCATTTAGCCGCTTCGCAAAATATAAAACTCTATTGGCTGGGCATGTTCTATAATTTATTCCTGCCGGGTTCTATTGGCGGCGATGCTTATAAAGTGATCCTGTTGTCAAAAAAATATAAGATCGCTTATAAGAAAACAACAGCGGCTATTTTACTTGACAGGATCAGCGGGTTACTCGGACTTATATTGATACTGGCTGTTTACGGTTTATGGGTATTAAAAAACAACCTGTTTACTTTACTTATTATTGCGGGAGCTATCTTCTCTGTAATGGCTCTTTATTTCATTATAAGATCCTGGTTCAAAGATTTTATTCAAAGTTTTTTCTCAACGCTGATGCTGGGCATTCTTGTACAGGCATCGCAGGTTGTTTGTGCGTATCTTATCATGGCAGCTTTGCATATTCCATTGCATACCGAAGAATACATTTTTATTTTTCTTATTTCTTCCATGGTAGCGGTATTACCATTAACCATCGGTGGATTGGGCGCAAGAGAACTCGTCTTTCTCGAAGGTTCTAAATACTTTGGACTCTTGCAGGAAACATCTGTTATTATTAGTCTTTTATTCTATTTAATAACATTTCTTTCTTCTGCTGTTGGTTTGATCTATGTTTTCAACGATCCTTTACTGCAAAAGAATAAGGACCCAAAAATGAGTCCTTAATCTGTACTGTTTTTCATAACCAGGGCAAAAGCCCCGGCACGAATAGATTGGTCCTTAAAAACGGAGTTGGTTAATACAATAAATATTCAGCAAACACAATGCCAGCCAAGGCCGGGGACGATTGATTATAAACAAGTTTTCTATTGGTCATTGTTTCAGGAATGTCCGGTTTAATACCCTAACTCCATCTGTCCAGCTTATTATGTAATATCCCGGGTTCAATGCTTTAATATCAACCTGCGTCTGTGATGAATTTTTTATTGGTTCAGTCTCCCTCGCATTCCTTTCAATAGCATCAATGAATCTCAACACTGCCTTTTTCGTTGAAGAAGGATGTTTGATAATTCAATTGAATTGACCGAACCCGGCCCTCCTGCTGCTGCAATGGCTCCCATACTCTTGCCATATCAGTTGTTTTATACGTATCATAGCCGCCTGTCATTGCGAGGCCATAACCGTTTATTGCACTATCATCACTGTTCTTCGTAACATTTGTTTATCATCTGTCCAGGTAAGTTTATAGATCCCCGAAGAAAGGCCTGTAATGTTCATTGAGCTTTGTGTGCTGTTTCTCGGTACGCTCAATATCCTTACTGTCCTTCCATTCATATCAATGATCTTTAAATAAGAAGTTTTAGTTGATGCCGGATATTTAACAATGATAATATCATGTCCCGGGTTCGGGCTAACAGTCAATTCCGGGGAATTATTATTACCAGGACCTCCTACAGCCGTTACGACATTGAATATAAATCCTGCAAATGAAACAACACCACCCGGAGTAGTTACACTTATATTACCCGTTGCCCCGGTACCGATCACTGCAGTGATCGTTGTTGCATTCACAACTATAAATGATGCAGCGGCAACTCCTCCAAAACTTACTGCGGTTGCTCCTGTAAAGTTTGAACCTGTAATAGTGATCGTTGCACCTGCTCCTCCGCTATTGGGAGTAAATGATATAATGACCGGGCCCTGGATAAATATAAAACCTGTTAAGCTGGCTGTTCCGCCCGGCGTTGTTACACTTACTGAACCGCTGGCTCCTGTACCAACAACTGCAGTGATCGTTGTTGCATTCACTACTGTAAATGATGCGGCAGCCGTTCCACCAAAACTAACCGCAGTAGTTCCATTAAAATTTGTTCCCGTGATCGTTATTGTTGCACCTGCTGCTCCACTGGTTGGTGTAAATGATGTGATGCTTGGAGCGGCGATAAATGTAAAGCCCGTTAATGATGCAGTACCTCCCGGTGTTGTTACACTAACAGAACCAGTTGCTCCATTAGCAACAACTGCTGTTATCGTTGTTGCATTCACAACTGTAAATAAGCCTGCAGCCGTTCCGCCGAAACTAACAGTCTGTAGTTCCATTAAAATTTGTTCCCGTGATCGTTATTGTTGTACCAGCTGCTGCACTTGTTGGTGTAAATGATGTGATAGTTGGAGCTGCGATATATGTAAAGCCCGCTAATGATGCAGTACCCCCGGGTGTTGTTACATTGACAGAACCAGTTGCCCCATTAGCAACGACTGCTGTTATCGTTACCGAATCCACTACTGTAAATGATGTGGCTGCTGTTCCGCCAAAACTTACTGTTGTTGCTCCGTTAAAACCCGTTCCGCTGATAGTGATCGTTGCGCCGGTTGCCCCGCTTGTTGGTGTAAATGATGTAATGGTTGGAACAGGAAAAAATGTAAAGCCTGCAAGTGAAGCAGTTCCGGCTACGGTTGTTACACTTACAGAACCTGTAGCTCCGTTAGCAACAATTGCTGTGATCGTTGTAGCATTTACAAGTGTAAATGATGCAGCGGCTGTTCCTCCAAAGCTTACTGCCGTAACTCCGGTAAAATTTGTTCCGGTAATGGTGACCGTTGTACCGGTAATTCCACTTGTTGGTGTAAATGATGTAATAGTAAAAGGAATAAATGTAAAGCCGGGCAATGCAGCAGTACCGCCGGGTCTTGTTACACTAACAGAGCCGGTAGCTCCGTTAGCAACAACTGCAGTGATCGTTGTTGCATTCACAACTGTAAATGATGCAGCGGCTGTTCCTCCAAAACTAACCGCGGTTGTTCCGGTAAGATTCGTTCCGGTAATTGTAACGATCGTGCCTGTACCGCCACTTACAGGAGTAAAAGAAATTATAGTAGCCGATGGTGTCGAAGAAATAGCATCGGCGCCGATATCAACAGGAGTAAGCGCCGATCGTTGTTCTACATCATAATCACCTATCACAGTTGTTTCCAAAACGCCATTTGCATCGGCTTGTGTCGGAAGTTTGATATGCATATTTGTATTCAGGCTATCGGAAGCGGCGGCTATAAAATTGGGATCGCCTGTCAATGAATTTGATTCATTCCCTGTTGCCGTTTGCCAGGAAGCCAATGCAGAATGATTCGCATTGTTATAACTACCGAGGAAACTTCCAAGACCGCTTATATTATACAGGTTATTATTCATAACCAGCCCGTTCAATGTTGATGTAAAGAGCGGGTCAAATCTTGTTCCCCAATTATAAGTAAAGTTATTTGTGGTTAACTGGGCCTTGACCACATCAATAATATTATTGGTTACCCGGCAAACTGAATTGTTCTGCTTTGTCAATAATAAGCCGGCAGCATCGCGATCGCAAACACCGGTTATGTAAATTGAATTATGCATGATATTACTCGTATCAATGATCATTTTGATCCCCGTGTATTCAACTTTTCCGTAATGAGGACTACCGGAAGAATCTGCACCGAAGCTCATCATGTTATTGAAAACATTGACACGGTTAACAAAATAATCAGACAGGATGCCTGTAACTATACCCGTTAAAGAAATAGGCTTGACCTGGAAATTATGCATGAAATTATTTGATATCTCCATCCCGCGGGTGTTGTCCAGCGATATTCCAATGATGCCGGATGCCTGTGGTACATTTAAAGTGATATTAAAAAAATGATTGCCTTTGATCGTACTTCCGGGTACGGATTGTAAGATATCAAGGCAAGTGACACTGGCAGAATTCGGACCGGTGTTTGACATATTTATATCCTGCACAGAATTATTGAGTACCTGTGGTTTTCCTCCCATTATACGCATACCGGTAACTATTCCTGTACAATGTGAAATACGGTTGCCTGTAATAAAATTGTCGATCGGTGGCGAGTCGAGCCATGTGGGTCCATTGGGTACTACCCGCAGATCTATCCCAATCACTTCTGAACCGCTCATAAATTCCGAATACATGTTATCATTAAGTGCCTGGCTCCCGATAATATTATTTGTTATATCAACCATCCCTTCTTTTTGTTCGGCAATATGTATGGCCCTGAGAATTGTTCCGTTTGTTGCACCTGTAGCGGGTTTGCAACTGATACCACCGATCTTATTATTCCTGATAGTGACAGTATCCAATGTTGCTGTACCAAAAAGATTATATCCCGCAAGGATAGCGGTCAATTGAGGATTGGAAGAATGATTGGTAGTAGACCTTATACTTTCATTCTGAGTAAGGCTGCCGATAATATTCGGTGTGATAGTTCCGCAATTCACTCTTCCGCTCATAATATGAATACCTGTAAACGCCTCAACTCCGCCTGTAGCCGGATTGTTTATAGAATTCCACCAGATATTCTGGATCGTATTTCCCTGGATACTGGAAGATATTTGTTTACCCGCAGCTATTACAATTGCTCTGAATACATTATTAACCATGGATTGTCCGCCACACTGCGGAGCAGAGCCCCCGATAAAATTCCCGGTAATACTATTATAAGAAGTTGTGTCATTGATGCAGATCGCATAAGTATCGCCGCCGAGGTTCCATAAAGGAGGTAAAGTTGGCGGTATCAATGGAAAATCAGCATACAAACTATTGTCTTTGATCTGCCAGCCCTCATTATTTTTTCCAAGATAGATACCCATTCCTAACCCGGAGTTGGAAGAGGGTGATGTAAATCTTGTGATATTACAAGCCTCTATCTTGTTATTTGTATTCTTCGTTGTTGTGCTTTCGCCATATACACAGATCATAGGATTTCCATTTCCATTGCCTGTAATAGTACAATTGCGAACGATATTATTACTGCAACCACCCTGGAAGGTTACAGTACCGAGATTGTTTACAGTGGTAGTTGAGGTGATCTTTACATACTGAATGATATTATTTGTAGCACCGGCTGAAAAAAGAACAGTACAGTTATTGGCGCTGACTCCATCCATTGTCAATTGAGAAACAGCACCTGTTCCACCGGGTCTTCCATCAATGATAATATTATTCGCATTTCCCAATATGATGATCGTGCCATTGGAACTCATCCGAATGTTCGCAGCACCTGTTTCCGGTCTTAATGTTATAGTATTGGCAGCAGAAACACAGGGAATATTTCCAAAATTCAGTAACGCTTCCGTGATATTCGTATAGTTAGTTTTGATTTCAAGGATCACAGGTCCGCCAAGCCCATTGGTACGTAATGTATTTAACGCTGACGCAATGGTAGTATAATCTCCCGCGGGACCGATCTTGTATGTCCCCTGCATATTACAGGGCTGGGCATATAATTTTCCAAAAAAACAAAAGGCGATAAGTATGGTTAGGATTCTCATAAACAATTTTCAATTAGATGCGGCTTCGTCGTTTTTTCACCACAATTATTAAATGTTGGTTCTTTAAAAATAACAATAAAAATCCCATACCGTATAGGGTATGGGATCTAAAATCGGGCATTTAATATATAATTAAGCGTTCACTTTCCCTTTCACCTTGGCTATCACTTCTTCAGCAATATTGGTTGGTGCAGGAGAATAATGAGAGAACTCCATAGTAGATGAAGCACGGCCGGATGACAATGAACGAAGCTGGGTTACATAACCAAACATTTCGCTCAGCGGCACTTTTGCTTTGATCACTTCCGCACCGGCACGGGTATCCATACCTTCCAGCATACCACGGCGACGGTTAAGGTCACCCGTAACATCACCCATGTATTGAGCAGGAGTAATAACTTCTACTTTCATGATCGGCTCGAGTAAAACAGGTTTTGCTTTTCTTGCTGCTTCACGGAAACCTTGTTTGGCACACAAGTTCAAAAGACATTGCATCAGAGTCAACAGCGTGGAAACTGCCATCAAACACACGGATCTTCATATTATCAACAGGATAGCTGGCCAATACACCGGTTGTCATTGACTGCTCAAAATCCTTTCTGGATAGCGGGAACAAATTCACGGGGAATTGATCCACCCACAATATCATTGACGAACTGGAAATGTTTGTCAGGGTTCTCTGCTTTCCATTCTGCATCCACTGGTCCAAGATCGAAAATGATATCAGCGAATTTACCACGACCACCCGTTTGTTTTTTCAATGTCTCACGATGCTGCAATTGTTGTACTGAACGCTTCTTTATAAGCCACCTGCGGTGCACCCTGGTTCACTTCTACTTTGAACTCACGACGCATACGATCAATGATGATCTCCAGGTGTAATTCACCCATTCCGCGAAGAATGGTCTGGCCTGTTTCTTCATCTGTATTTACACGAAGTGTAGGATCTTCTTCCACCAGTTTGGAAATAGCCATACCCATTTTATCCACGTCAGCCTGTGTCTTTGGCTCAATCGCCACGGCGATAACAGGCTCAGGGATGAACATATTCTCCAAAGTGATCGGGTGATTTTCATCACACAAAGTATCACCTGTTTTTATTTCTTTAAAACCAACAGCCGCACCGATATCACCTGCTTCGATGAAATCGATCGGGTTTTGTTTGTTGGCAAACATCTTCATGATACGGCTGATACGTTCTTTCTTACCACTTCTTACATTCAATACATAAGAACCGGCATCAAGATGACCGGAATAGCACCGGAAGAATGCAAGACGACCTACGAATGGATCGGTCATGATCTTAAAAGCCAATGCTGCGAAAGGCGCTTTTGGATCAGGTTTGCGTGTTTCTTGTTCGCCGGTATCAGGATTGGTACCAACAGTATCGGGAATATCAATCGGTGAAGGCAGGTAACGGCAAACCGCATCCAATGCAGTCTGCACACCTTTATTCTTAAATGAAGAACCGCACATCATCGGAACGATGCTAAGGTCAACCGTAGCTTTACGGATAGCTTCATGCATTTCATCTTCGGTGATGCTATTAGGATCATCAAAGAATTTCTCCATCAGTTTATCATCATATTCAGCAACTGCTTCAACCAGACTTGCTCTCCATTCTTTTGCTTCTTCAAGCATATCGGCAGGAACTTCGATCTCATCAAAGGTCATTCCTTCTGTTTCCATATGCCAGATGATACCTTTCATTTTGATAAGGTCAACCACACCTTTGAAATCATCTTCAGCACCGATCGGCAATTGAAGAGGAACGGCTTTTGAACCCAGCATTTCTTTTACCTGCTTAACCACCATCAGGAAGTCAGCACCGGCACGGTCCATTTTATTAACGAACCCGATACGGGGAACACCATAACGGTTGGCCTGGCGCCATACTGTTTCGGATTGTGGTTCTACACCATCAACAGCAGAGAACAATGCGATCAAACCATCCAATACACGCATCGAACGTTCAACTTCTACGGTAAAGTCAACGTGACCGGGAGTATCAATGATATTGAAAGAATATTTTTTTGTATCAGCATATTCCTTGCCTTTGTTGGTAGGGAAATTCCACTGGCAGCTAACAGCCGCAGAAGTAATGGTGATACCTCTTTCTTTTTCCTGCTCCATCCAGTCGGTAGTAGCAGCACCATCATGCACTTCACCAATACGGTGGATCATTCCTGTATAACGCAGGATACGCTCTGTCGTAGTGGTCTTGCCGGCATCGATGTGAGCAGCAATACCAAAGTTTCTTTGAAATTTTAAGTCTGCCATGATAATTTTTCCTTTATAATTTGGAGGCGCAAAGGTAGGGGAAAACGGGCAAAAATTATTGACTTAATTCCCTCTTAATGACCGATGTGCAAAAATTATAAATTACCTAACAAGAACAAGAGAAAAGGCCAAGGGAAGAGCATTGGAGAAAACCAAACTGTTATGTATCATCTTTGATCATACCTCTCTAATGCTAACAATTCCGGTATTGGGATCCAACTGGCTTTACGTATTATATAGTACATTTTGGGCTCCGGATCATTACTTGATTGTCGATCTACGCGGGGCAATTCTGCCTGTTCCAGTATACCGGTGATCTCCATTGAACGAAAATGGTTTTCCCCCTTCTGGCCCACCAGTTCTGACATGTTTTCTACATACATCTCTATGCCCCGGTAATTGAACCACCAATCTCCATTCATGCTTAGGGCTGTTCCCCGGAGCTTTACAGTTTTACCAAGCTGATCCTCCAGCCTGACCAATCTTGCCCGGCCGTTTTCTGCATCGTAAGTATCTTTTGTTTTTGTTTCCCTGATCATTCCGTACACCTCGGCCAGCTTTCCCACTTCAGCGTCTTTCCATTTCGCCGAACCTATCAACCTCAGTTTCCATGATGATGTTTGGATAATTGCTATGTCGTTCTCATTTTTTGCAATTCCCGATAAAAGTGCATTTTGTCCCAGGAAGTTGGCCGGCGACCATTCTATAGAATCAATTTTTTCCCCGAATATCACGATCAATCTGTTCAGAAAATAAAATCCTGAGGTTTGCAAACTGATATCCACTTCCTTATAGGCATCGGCTGGTCTGCCAGTGTACCCGCCTGTTTCGAAAACCCGAAAACGATAGGTAGCACCATTTTCAAGTTTAGGAAGACGATTCCTTCCAAATTCTCCAAAATAGGGGGAAACAGGAATTTGTAGATGCTTCTGGATTGATGAATCCCTGATCAGCTGGACAAGCAGGTTTGGCCCGCCTCCTCCTCCTTTATAAGGTCCCTGAACGATGATGCCCCGGACAGTAAAAGTGTCGCCCATTTCTTCTCCCAATTCCCCGATGATCTTGAATTGAAGGGCATTGTTGATCTGTACCGGAATTCTTTTATCCTGTGCAAGACAAAGATTGAATAGTTGGAATAGTATAGAGAATGCTATTAGTTTTTTCATAAAATTTTTCTTTATGACACAAAACAGATAAAAATGCATAACCGAGGGTTGATCCTGGAAAAGAATATTGAAAATCAGCGATGGTGCTATTCGCTTTTATAATTATCGTTGCGCCAATACAGCTATTTATTATCTACTGAAAATCCTTTTATCTTTAATTCCCGTATTTAGCCATCATGGAAAGAAAGATATACAACCCGATCCAAAAGGACCATGTCATATTTTTAAAGACCCATGCCGATACAAATGGCGAATATACCCTCGTTGAAGTAGAACTGGCCGATGGCGGCGGCGTTGGCTTACATTACCATAAAACGTATGCAGAAAGCTTTACCGCTGTTGAGGGTGAAGTACAGGTGAAGCTGGGAAAAACCATTCATACGCTGCAAGCGGGGCAATCTGCAACTGCGGATCGCAACGTCAATCATCTTTTTCGTAACAGGAGTGGTAAGCCCTGTAAATTCAAAGTGGAGTTAAGACCTGCCAGCCGTGGTTTCGAACAATCCTTACAGATCGCTTATGGCCTGGCAAATGATGGACTTACAAGATCAAATGGTTTTCCAAAAGATAAACTAGCGCTGGCCTGGTTATTTGATATCAGTGAAAGCAACCTTCCCGGATGGATGAGTTTGTTTGAATTTATTTTAAGAAGACAAGCGAAGAGTGCAAGAAAAAAGGGATTAGATAAACAGCTCACGGAGAAATATGTAAAGTTTTGAGAAGTTAAATGTGAGACACCAAACCCACGAGTCCTTCTATATATTATCCAAAAGGCATTGCCGGGTAGTGGGTCAGTTTAAAATTTTTGTATGTCCCGTAGGGACATTTCGTGGGTAGTTTGATAATTATGAAGCAAATGTTCCAGGGGAACATATCGTGCCATATTCCAAATTAATTATAAGCACGAAGTGTCCCTACGGGACACGGTGCGAAAGATAAACCTGCTCTGCCCACGAGACGTCCCTACGGGACGATAAATTTAAACTCACCCAGTACCCATTGCCGGGTGAATCTTCTTGTAAATTATTTTCATGTAAATATTTTTTGTTTACAGCAAAAAAATTTACATATTAAACGTCTCACATTTCCAAAAAAAATGTCCCCCAAAGCGGGGGACATTTTCATTTATCAGAACAATATCTTATTGACTCGTATAATAGCTCAGCTTCATTTCCACACGACGGTTTTGCTGGCGGCCTGCGGCTGTATTATTCGTTGCGACCGGCATTGTTTCGCCATGACCGGCAGAAGTGATACGGCTTGTTTCTACTCCTTTGCTTACGATATAATTCATTACCGATGCAGCACGATCATCACTTAATTTCTGGTTATACTCTTCAGTACCTACCCAGTCGGTATGACCATCGATCTGCAAACTCATTCCCGGATTTTCTTTCATGATCTTCACTACATCATCCAATCCTTTGTATGATTTGGTCTGCAGTTTAGCGCTTCCGGTTACGAACAGGATATTCTTAGCTGCGATATCTACTCTCTTCCTGATCTCATCAGGAATGATCGGGCATCCGAAATTCTCTTTCGGACCAGGAATAGTTACGCATTTATCTTCCTCATCATTTGTACCATCACCGTCTGTATCAGGTATCGGGCAACCCTGGTAACGGGCAAGACCCGGAACTGTAGGACATTTATCTTCTTCATCATTGATACCATCTTTATCTGTATCAGGTATCGGGCAACCCTGGTAACGGGCAAGACCCGGAACCGTAGGACATTTATCTTCTTCATCATTGATACCATCTTTATCTGTATCAGGTATCGGGCAACCCTGGTAACGGGCAACTCCTTTTACATCGGGGCATTTATCATCTTTGTCGATAATGCCGTCTCCATCCCTGTCAGGACATCCCTGCAAAGAAGCGGGACCGGGATCATCAGGACAAAGATCTATATTGTCAAGAACGCCGTCTTTATCACGATCGGCAGGAGGTATGACCTTTGGTTCTTTTTTCTTCAATGCACCGGCAATACCAATGCTATGCTGTAAATGATAATTAGCTGTTTCAGTAGTTACAGGTACACGGTAAGTGGATGTAACAAAGAGATGAGCTTCATCCCAGAAATTAACTTTTAATCCAAGACCTAATGGCATGAATGCTCCATAATAAGAACGATACCTGTGAGCACCTACACCAGCAATGAGATAAGGCTGCACCCAATATTGTTCAGTTGTCATTTTAAGATTGGCAGTAGCGCTTAACTCAAGAAGAAAACTTTCGTTGGAGAAGATCTTATTCGGCATCGGGTATTGAACAAAAGAACCTCCCAGGTTAACATTGATATCGACATGATTGGAAACACCCTGGAAATAGTTCAGTGCGAGACCCGGTGACATCTGCCGCATACGGGCAAAATTCTTATTACTGATAACCGTGCTCAGCGAACTGGAACGTATCCTTTCAGGAGTAATAAAATCATTCAGGAAAAAACTGACGCCGAGTGCTTTAGGCCTTACCCAATCCTTGTTCTGGCTGTGGGCGGAGGGTACAAGCAGGTATAATACAAATAATAAAGAAAGTATCTTCTTCATAAAGAGATAGTTTGGTTTTAAATCTGAACAAAAATAACGGCTAAGTTCAATATCCTAAAATAAATTATTTACTTCATATTCACAGTTTTGGAGGTTGTTTTTCACAAAAAAAATCGGAATTATGGGAAATCATGTTCTTAAAGCATCCGATTTAGTTTCAGGTTCCAGGTTTATCGTTTCAAGTTGGGTCGTTTAAATTTGTAAAGTCTTTACCGGTAGCACGATAACCTGAAACGATAAACCTGAAACCTGAAACGATAATACTGCCCTTTCCCGGCCTTATTTCGATGCAAAATATCTTTCCTTCAGTTTTTTATCATCGCCATAAATGTCATCATAAAAAATTATTCCTCCATTCTTTCCTTCGCAGGTAATATAGCGGATAAAAACCGGCATCTTATTCTTTAAAGCCACACTTCTTTTTTGTTTATTCTGTAACCAGGTACGCACAGAATCGGCTTTGGAGTAACCACGCCCAATACTCAAACTATCGTTGCGCAAAAGATAATAAGTGAGTTTATCCCATTCCTGTACCCGCACACAACCATGACTCAATGAGCGCATCGCTGCTCCAAATAAATAACGCTGGTTGGTATCATGTAAATAAACAGAATATTTATTGCTGAAAACAAATTTCATTATGCCCAGCGCATTGGCATCGCCGCTGCCCTGCACGACCCGGTAAGGAATGCCTTTACTGTATTTCGACCAATCGACCGTATAAGGATCGACCTCCTCTCCTTTTGAATCCACCAGACTGAATCCTTTTTTTGCCAGGTAACCCGGGTTCTTTTTTACAGCGGGCAGGATCTCTTTCATAACGATACTCGGGGGCGGCACCCATTGGGGATAAGTGATCAGTTCGTTGATATTGCTCGTAAGCACCGGTGTTCTTGTTTTGGTTTTGCCAACCACCACCTTTGAATTGATCTTTACAGAATCTCCATCCATCAATTGCATATAATAACTCGGGATATTGACCCAAACATATTTTGAAGGCATTTTTTCCGGCAGCATTTTATATTTATCCATGCTGATAGCGATACGGATAAAACGATCCCGGTCATTATCATTCAACATACGCAATGTGCCCTCTCCTGCCCGGCCATCTACAGTGATATTTTTCTTTTCCTGGAATTTTTTAACGGCCTGCGCTATCGATGCCGAATCTGCAGCTACGCTATCATAAGCGATAAAGCCTTGTTCAAACAATCTTTTTTGTAATGCTTTATTGAAACCAACGGGGTCTTTACCGGGTGCAGGCACTTTGGTGAAAGAACGGTGATCGGCACTGTCCAGGAATTTTGGAATAGCTTTTTTCAATGCCAGGTAACCTTTGTGTTGCGGCTCCAGTGACTGAAATACCTGTGCAAAAGAAGTTTGTTGGATCCCATCAAATTGCGACATGTAAAATGAATCGGTCAATACAGAATCTTTCCGGAGTGTAATACTGTCCTGCGGCAATCTTCCCAACTTTATATCTTTTACCATTTGAAAGAATGCATCGGTCAGCATCATATCGGCCTTCGCCCAGAGTAATGCATCTTTCCTGTCATGTTTACCCAAACTGTCATTATAAAACTGAGCCCTTATAGCTGCTATTTCTTTTGCATGATAATCTTCGGGGAATAAACCAAAAAGTTGTGCTTTATCAATGAAATGAAAAAAAGAATCGCCGGCCGGCAACCAGTTCTTTTCTTTACACCAAACAGGAACATATTCATATTTTTCATACAAAAGTTTGGACAATCTTGATTGGGAAAGTATGACCGAATCCGAAAGTGTACCGCCGCTGGCAGCCGCATGAATTATGGAAGACCTGATAATATCGGTGGCTTTTGCCTGCAATTGTTCGGGAGTAACGGCTATCGTGTCTTTACGTGTACCACCCTTGTTTTTACAGGCAGTAAAAACAAGCAGGCATGCAATTATAGCAAAGAAATGAACTTTGATCCTCATAAGCAGTGTGTGGTAGCAAAAACATATCCGGATTTTGTCTTAAATTGACAAGCGCCGGTTATGATTACTAAAATAACATTTCGTTTCTACTTTAAACGGTCTGTGCTGTTTATTTTTTCAACATTACTGTTGTTAAAGTTAGCAGCGCAGGACAGCAGCTATACAAGACCACCTGTAACCAGCAACTGGGATGAGTATAAAAAGCAGGTAAAAAAAGATTCGCTGAAAAAAATGGTTGAGTTGAAAAGCATGATACCGGGCATTGTTTACGATCTCCGTTACGCTACTACCAATAATTTTATGCATCGCAAGATGTATCCTGCGGAAACCAATCAAACATTCATGCGGTTGCCGGCAGCCAATGCATTAAAAAAAGTGCAACAGGAATTGAATGCGATGGGTTATGGTATAAAAGTGTTTGATGCATACCGTCCTTTTTCCGTTACAGTAAAATTTTGGGAACTGGTACATGATGAAAGATATGTTGCCAATCCATCCAAAGGCAGCGGACATAACCGGGGTCTTGCGATCGATCTTACTATTATCAACATAAAAACGGGAAAGGAATTGAATATGGGAACAGGCTTTGATAATTTTACCGATACGGCTCATCATAGTTTTACCAAATTATCTGAAGAAGTTTTACAGAACCGCAACCTGTTAAAATCAACGATGGAGAAATTCGGTTTCAAATTATTTGAATCTGAATGGTGGCATTACTTTTTGCCGGGCAGCGATAAGTACGAGATATTGGATATTGATCTTAAGAAATTAAATAAACAGTTGAATTAATTGACCGGTATAATATCGATCACCGCATCAATATCGATGGGGCCGTAAATATGCGGGAAAGTATCGGCTGTAGATTTCGACCAGTCGAAAATATATTTGCTTGTCAGTTTCTCCGTATCAATGACGAGTTTGACAAGACCCGTTGCTCCCTGGAAATATCTTTCCAATACACCGGCCACCTGGTTATCCAGCGAACAATGAATAAAGCCTTCGCTTTTCAACGTTGGATGTTCATAATATCCTTTTTGCTTAGCTTCTTCCCAGTCTTTATTAAAAGCGATATGATAAATGGTCGGCATTATAAAACTCTTTTTATTTTTTGTTCCAATAATAAAAGATCGGCCAGCACGATAGCTGTTACGGCTTCCAAAATTACGGGCACACGCAATGCGATGCAAAGATCATGACGGCCTTTTACAGAAACGGTTTCTACTTTTTCTGTTTCCCAGTTCAATGTTGTTTGTTCTTTGGGTGTGGATGAAGTGGGTTTGATGGCGATGCGGAATATCATTTCATTTCCGTTGGTCAATCCACCAACAATTCCACCGGCATGATTGGTTCTTGTTTTGCCGTTCATATTTTCAATAGCGTCATTATGCTGGCTGCCGAACATTTTTGCTGCCGCAAAACCAGTCCCGAATTCAATTCCCCTGACAGCAGGAATGGCAAATACAATATGGGCGAGTAATGATTCTGCAGAATCAAAGAACGGTTCGCCCAAAGCAACGGGTAATCCATTTACACGACATTCAATGATACCACCGATGGAATCTTTTGCATCGATAGCTTTTTGTAATCCTTTTTCAAGATCGGGTTCGCCGCCTATTTCCAGGATAATTGCGGATATTGAGACCTCACCTTCCAACTCCCTCTCCGGAGGAGAGGGAGAGTCAGTCTCCGAAAGAAGATTATTTCCGATTTCTTCTATAACCCCGTTGATATTATTTAAAACATCATTATTAGTAACCCGGAGCATGCGATAATTCGTTGCTCCAAGCCATTTAGTTCTTATTTCATCGTACCTCTTTTGTTCTTCCGCATGATGATACTCTCCGTCTATCTCTATAATTAATTTTTGTTCAAGACAAATAAAATCAGGTATGAATCCATTTACCGGATGTTGTCTTCTAAATTTGTATCCTTTTATTTTTCTGTTACGAACTTCCTGCCAAAGCTTATCCTCTGCGGGTGTTGCATTTTTTCTGTTTTGCTTTGCAAATAACAATAACGCATTATAATTCTCCGGTGAATTAGTCAGGTAGCCCGGCATACCGGAGTCTCCGGAAGCCCCTCTCCCCCGGAGAGGGGTTGGGGGTGAGGTCTCAATACAAGCCAATAATTTTTTCGCAATAACTCCGGCAGCTACCAATGCAACAGTCAATCGTCCGCTGAAATGTCCGCTGCCGCGGAAATCTTCAAAGCCCCCGAATTTTTTTCTTGCAACAAAATCTGCATGCCCCGGTCTTGGAACAGCTTTTTGTTTTTCATAATCGCTGCTTCTTATATTCTTATTCTCAAATAAAATAGTGATCGGTGCGCCGGTTGTTTTATCATTAAAGAGGCCGCTTTTGAAAATGGGAAGATCTTCCTCCTTTCTTGGCGTAGTTCCTTTTTGCGTACCGCCTTTTCTTTTTTCAAGGTCGGATAAAAAATCATCGATGGTCAGTGATAAACCTGCGGGACAACCATCAATAACAACTCCGACTGATTCGCCATGCGATTCACCAAAAATAGAAATGCGGAATATGCGGCCGAAACTATTCATACTTTTTAAAAGTTATGCTAAAGCTATGAGCTGCGAGCTTTGAGCTAAGATACGTCAGCGCCGAGGCTTTTCAAATCATTATAAAAATCAGGATAGGATTTTTTTATCGCTTCGGCGCCTTCAATAGTTGTTGGCCCTTCTGCTTTCAAAGCAGCAACAGCACAAGCCATCGCAATACGGTGATCATGGTTTGAATGAACCGTTGCCCCTTTTACTCCTTTGCCACCATGAATGATCATAATATCATCATTCAATTCGACCTTCACTCCCATCTTTCCAAATTCCTGCTGTAATGTAATAGCCCGGTTACTTTCTTTATGAGTTAAACGACTAATGCCTTTGATCGTTGATCCACCATCGCAATAAGCTGCGAGTGCAACCAATGGTGGAAAAAGATCAGGGCAATCTGTTGCATCGAAATTAAATGCGATCATCGGTGATGGATGGATCTTTATTCCTTTTGCTTCGATCGCAATGCCTGCATTGGCTGATATCAATGCATCAATGATCGCTTTATCTGCCTGTGTTGATACAATGTCCAATCCTCTTATTGTGATGGGTCCGGCAATAGTACCCGCGACAAGAAGAAAAGCGGCACCGCTCCAATCGCCTTCTATAATGTAGTTTATCGTTTCTGGTTTATGGTTTAACGTTGGTGAAGAGTCTTTACTAAAAATAAATTCTTCATAGTTTTTATTTTCCGGCACATTCATCCCAAACTTTTTCATTACATCTAATGTAAGATCGATATAAGGTTTACTTTTTAAGTCACGAACCCTGATTGAAACTTTTGAGTTACATGGGTCTTCGGAAGCTCCTCCTTCGGATTGGTTTGGGGAGGCCCCATAAGCCATCAATAACCCGGTCAAAAATTGCGAACTCAATGAACCATCGATCTCAATATTTTTAGTTTGCAAAGGCCCTTGTATTATTATCGGCAACTTTCCATTATTGCTTTTCACCTTAACACCAAGTTCCGGCAATACCTCATCAAAAAAATCCATCGGTCTTGTGGCAAGACTTCCTGAACCTGTAATTGAAATTTCTTTATTACTTAACGCTGCAATTGGCGTGAACATCCGGATGCTTAACCCTGATTCTCCGCAATTGATCTCGTTTCGAAAGGGATAAATCCCTTCTCCTGCTGGATCAATTTCATTGTCCCCGGAATAAATCCCGGGGCTATTCACAATTAATTTCGATGCTTCGTTGTGAATCTTTGCGCCGAGTGCTTTTATAATTTCAATAGCTGCTTTATCATCATTTGAATGGCCGGGATTTTTAATTATACTTTCACCCTCCCGAAGCAGGGCAGCCGCACAAGCTCTTTGCATCGAACTCTTCGAAGCAGGCGCCTGCACATTTCCTTTTAATTGGGATGGGTGTATCGTAACCTTCACTTATAGATCTTGTATGATTTTTTCCAATTGTTTCAACGGAATTGCTTTTACAACAGCTTTACCAATTTTCTCCAGCAATACATAATTCATTTCTTTTCTTTCTCTTTTCTTATCCATCTTCAAAACTTCGAAAACTTTTTGCTTATCGAAAGAAGCATAAGTAGGAAGATTGTATTTTTCTAAAAGACCTGTCACTCTTCCTGTTTGCTTAAAGCCGGTCAGTTTTTCTGAAATATGACAGGCATAGGTCATGCCGATAGCAATAGCCTGGCCATGCAATAATTCATATTGCGTTTCGAGTGCATGTCCCAGTGTGTGACCGAAGTTCAATAACCTTCTTTCTCCTTTTTCAAATTCATCTTTTTGTACCACTTTGGTTTTGAGAATGGCATTCCGCTGAATCAATTCACAAACAGAAATTTTTCTTCCCTGGTATGTTTTCAATGATGATCTTTCTAATTCTTCAAACATCGCTGCATCTTTGATACAGGCATGTTTGATCACTTCGGCAAAACCATTTTCCCATTCCTGTTGCGGTAATGAATTCAGGAAAACCATATCATGTAAAATAAAGGATGGCTGACGGATAATACCTACCATATTCTTATATACTCCTACATCGATCCCGTTCTTGCCGCCGATCGAAGCATCCACTAATCCTAAAATTGAAGTTGGTAAAAATCCAAATCGTATACCCCGCATATAAACTGAAGCTACATAACCTGTAATATCAGTGATCACCCCGCCGCCAATGCCCACCAATGTTGTTTTCCGGTCGGCCTGCATTTCGATCAGCTTTTCAACAACTGCATCAACAGTTGCCTGCACTTTGAATTCTTCTCCGGGTTTTAGGATAATGGTATCCCAGTCCCTGAGCCTTTTTGCATGAGCATTATAAATATTGCGGTCTGTTATCAATATTGTGGAAGAAGGATCAGTTATTTTTTTCAAATGACTGATGCCATAGGCGAGGTAGATATCCGTTGAAGAATTTGAAAATTTATAAGTTAGTTTTTTCATTGCTCATCTGTGTTACTGCAGTACAAGTGTCCCCGCAACTGCGGGAAGGACGATGCTGGTAGTAATGCAGCCGGGCCCCTAAAAATATTTGTGGCTAAAGCCGGATCAATTATCAATTAATCCCCCGATCTAAAGATCGGAGCAATTGAATACCGGGTAATCAATAAAGCCACTCTAAATTTCACACTCCATTCACTTTTCACTATTCACTTTTCAAGAATCCATTATCTTCTTCTGGTGATTGATACTCTCCATATGCACCGCATCAAAATATTTGGTGATAAATTCTTTGCTTAACCCGATCTTATCGCCTTTTTGCGTTGCTCTTTCAATGATCTCATTCCATCGGTTGGTCTGCAGGATGGTAATATTATTTTCTTTTTTGTATTTACCGATCTGCTCGGCGATCCTCATCCGCTGGCTGAGTATCTGCATTAATTCGTCATCAAGCTGATTGATCTGCTGGCGCAATTTTTCCAATGCTGCATGGAACTCTTCCGAATTGATATCTTCTTTCCGCCAGATGATCGTATCAAGCATTTCTTTTAAAACCCCGGGTGTTACTTGTTGCCTGGCATCGCTCCATGCATTATCGGGATCGATATGACTTTCGATCATCAAGCCATCATAATCAAGATCGATCGCTTTCTGCATCGTATCCAATAAAATATCCCTTCGCCCGCAAATATGCGAGGGATCATTAATGAAAAGCATTTCGGGATACTTCAATTTCATTTCAATGGCCAGGTGCCACATCGGTGCATTGCGGTATTCCGTATTTCCATAAGAAGAAAAGCCACGATGAATCAAACCGATTTGTTTAACACCGGCCCTTGCTACTCTTTCTACGGCGCCAGCCCATAATTCAAGATCGGGATTGATAGGATTTTTTATCATTACCGGTATATCTACACCACGCAATGCGTCGGCCAGTTCCTGTACGCTGAAAGGATTCACGGTTGTTCTTGCACCGATCCATAATATATCGACATCAAATGTCAATGCATCCTGAACTTGTTTGCCGGTGGCTACTTCAACAGTTGTTGGAAGACCGGTTAATTTTTTTGCCTGTTGCAGCCAGGGCAAACCTTTTGCACCTACACCTTCGAACATACCTGGTTTCGTTCTTGGTTTCCAGATACCCGCTCTTAATACATCCACTTTATTGGTAGCAGCCAGGCCTTGTGCTGTTGCCAAAACCTGTTCTTCGGTTTCGGCACTGCAGGGCCCGCTTATTATCAATGGTCGTTTAATCCATGCCGCCTGTGTCGCTTCACTGCTTGATTGTTCTGTTGATTGCATTTAGCAAATTTAATTGATTTGGTCATCGCCTGTGCTACTATCATCGTTCCTTGCGTCGCACTCTTCATCGTTCGGTTCGCTATTCGGCAACCCACCCCAATGTTTTATAGTAAATATTTTTCTTCCATTCGCCCCTCCGGGAAGGGGATGAACCGTTACACTACCATTTACGCATAGTCATATTGTAAAGCATACTCTGCGCAAACTTTAAATAGATGCAGAAGGGCGGAGTCTATTCATCCCCTCCCCGGAGGGGCAGGGGTGGGTTATTTCTCTTTCTTGATATTGGATTTTCCAATTGCATTCTTTTTCTCACCACATTTTCATTTACTCCATTTTTTTCTTCATATAATAATATCCAATCCCTGATCTCACGAATAGCCGCTTCAACTTTATTTACCACCAACAAAGCATCGAACCGTAAAAAACTTACACCCATTTCGGTTAACACATCTTGTCTTATTTCATCCTTGAATATTACTTTCTCATCCAAGTGTGTAATACCATCTACTTCAATCGCCAATTGCAGATCTTTGCAATAAAAATCGACTATATATTTTCCGATCGGTCTTTGCCTGTCAAAATCGTATCCCATTAATTGGCCGTTCTTTATCTCATTCCACAATTTTACTTCCGAATAAGTCATATTCTGTCGAAGCTTTTTTGCTAACTCTTTCAATCCTTTACGATATGGAATTATTTTTCGTTTCAACCCACCCCTATTTCTTATAACGCATTGTTTTCCCCAATTCGCCCCTCCGGGGAGGGGATGAACCCGGGAACACAAATATTGCTCATTTCACCTTTCCGGGAAGGAGATAAACCTCAAAAGCAATGTTTTTATATCCATTCTCCCGATATCATCACTTTATCAATACAATCCGATCCGAAAGCATAAGGAAGATAAGCCAATGAAGAAATTGATTTGGTTAGGATAAGATTTGCTTTTTTACCGACAGTGATACTTCCTAATTCATCCTGTAGTTCCATTGCATAAGCACCATTGATAGTTGCTGCATTCAACGCTTCTTCGGGTAACATTTTCATACCGATGCAACTCATAGATACTACTGTATTCATATTCCCGGAGGGAGAAGAACCGGGATTGAAATCACTGGCCAGTGCAATGGCACAACCTGCGTCGATCAATTGTCTTGCCGGTTGAAAAGGCATCCTTAAAAAGAAAGCTGCAGTGGGTAATAATGTTCCGATCGTTTGCGAGCTGGCAAGTTTCAGTATGACCTCATCATTCATCGTTTCCAGATGATCGACAGATAAAGCACCCAATTTTACGCCTGTTTCTACTCCGCCTGATAAATTCAATTGATTGGCGTGGATCTTTGGTTTCAATCCATAACTCATACCTGCTTTACAGATCATTCCTGTTTCTTCGGGTGAAAAGAAACCGGTTTCGCAAAACACATCGATATAATCTGCCAGTTCTTCTTTAGCGATCACCGGCAGCATTTCATTTATGATAAGATCGATATAACCTTTATGATCTTCTTTATACTCCAATGGATAGGTATGCGCCCCGAGAAATGTTGCTTTGACCGGGATCGGAGAAAGTTCTTTCAGTTTTTTTATTACACGAAGCATTTTTAATTCGCCATCGACTGAAAGGCCGTAACCACTTTTGATTTCAATGGCACCGGTACCTGCACGCATCACTTCATTCAAACGTATCATTGCCATGCGCAATAATTCCGACTCTGAAGTTGAATGTAGTTTTTTTGCTGAATTAAGAATGCCGCCGCCTTTGGCTGCGATCTCCGCATAACTCAATCCTTTTAATTTATCAACAAACTCTTCTTCACGATAAGCGGCAAATACCAAATGTGTATGAGAATCGCACCAGCAGGGAAGTAAATACTGACCGGAAGCATCGATGCTGTCGGCGTCTTCATTTTTAAATTCACTCATCGGGCCATACGCGGCAATGATCCCGTCTTCGATAATGATATAAGCATTTTCAATGCAGGGAAGATCGGCGAGTTCTTTTCCTCTCAGTAAATGACTTTCTTCTCTTGTATTTACAAGCAGTTTGATATTCTCTATGATAACAGAAGACATGACGCTAATTTACTTGTAAAAAGGTTCAAAAAATTTAAAAGGTTCAAGAGGTTTAAAAGGTTTAGTTCACCGATCTCCGGAACTTATTAAACCTTTTAAACCTGTTGAACCTCCTGAACCTTTCTATGTAAACCGATCAATAAGGAAGTAAAGTGGTATGTGTAACATTATTCGGGCCGGTCCATTCAATTTTCATGAAGTAAGGATTAGCGCCGGGACAACCGGTTGGATTACCTGCTGCATTCAATCCAAATGTTGCAGAAGCAGTGAATGCAGGAGTAGTATGTGTAAGTTTTCCACTGCCTACCCTGAAATTGCAATCCTGGCGTCTTACTACCGGTTGAGCAATAACAGTTGTAAAGTTGCGGCCGAAACGGTTCGTTCCCCACTCGGCAATTCCTGTTACACCGCCTTCAGTATGCATACCCGTTACAGTGATCACTCCAACAGCGCCGGGGTAAGTGAATACCCTTCTTCTTGCTACTTTCCATGTACGCTGTGAGTTGTTATCAAATGTAACAGACATGTTATTGCTGGTGATCTCATGTGTGATAGTATTCAATACCGGAAGATTTATCAACCATCCGCCGCTTACATTGGTATAAGTTTGCGTGCCGTTGATCGTAATGCTCTTATTATCTATTATGCGGGTGATCTTAAAGTTCTGAAATGTTACATTGATTATTGCGCCGGGATTACCCCAACGAATATTCTGTGCCATGGAAACAACGATCACTCCAGTTCGGGTGCGGGTAGCGCCGGGACAAACAGTTCCATTAAAAGTAATGGTCATTGTGCGGGGATTGCTCATCGTATCAACAACGATAGTTGCATCGCAGATGAGTGACTGAACAGAATTACCACGGCCAAAGCCGGCAGTAGTTTCAAGCTGGCCGCTGATATCGGTAGCTGCTGCATCAGATTCTTCCGAAAAACGGGAATCGTCATCAGAATGAGTAGCAGTTTCAGCAGTATAATCGGTTTGGTCTTCTTTAGCATCTTTTTGACAGGATACTACTAAAAAACTTAATGAAAGAATGATAGCTGTAAGTGAGAGGATCCGGGCTTTCATAAAAGGGGTTTTGTTTAAAATTTATAATTGTCGGAGGATAGACGAGAATGGATAAAAATGGTTTAATGCTTCATCATCTTTATTTCCGGCAACAAGGGATGACTGGCTAAAACGGGCTGTACCATGATTTAGTGTATGGATAGGCGGAAAAAATTACCAGCAAAGAATGAAACTTTACGACAATAACCTGCGGTAAAATCCGCTGAGCTCCCTATTGACGATTGACTAATCCTCATCTGTCCATTCGATCTTTACTTTACGGCGGATCAGTTCTTTCATTGGCCGGCCTGTATCATCATAATCGGCTACGGCAATGAAAAAAACATAGAGGGGTTTGTCGATATTGCTGATCTTGATCGTGTGGTTATCGGCCACATCATAGAACTCTTTAATGATCTTGGAACAAATAAAAGTGTTGGTGTCAACCGAAGTTATTTTTCTTGCAAAAGAGTGGCTTTCGGCAGTTGGAGTATAATACCAATAAGACCATCCTGTCTCGCTGATATTCAGCTCTCTCAGGCGATTGAACTCATCGTCCCTTAATTTCAAAAGCGGGAGATAAATAAAATCCTGGATCGGACCATTTTCGGTAAAACGGTAAACAGAATCCCTGATGCTGGCAAACACATACACGCCTTCAACATTCTTCAGCATTACCTGGAACTTGAATGCTTTTCTTTTTAGCCTGATCGTTGATTCAAATTCGGTCAGCGTAACAGCATCATCCTGGGAAACACGGATCGCCATTTTTTTCTCCTGGGCGGAAGAAATACCTGCTGTGCTACCAAGGAATAATAAAAAACTAAGGATGTGACGGTAATGGGTCATGGTAATTATGTGCAATTTACTATTTAATTTTTTATCTCACACAGAGTTCACAGAGATCGCATAAACCTGCATCCCTGCACCTCACTACTCACTATTATCTTTCAATTCCTTTTTCATCAGCCAATCCGTTTGCGGATCATCACCCAATATAAAAATATGGGTACCGAATTTTTCAAATCCCCGGCGGGTGTAAAAATCAATGGCTCTTTGATTCTTTTCCCAAACACCCAACCAGATCACTTCTTTTTTTCTTTCCAGCGCCACATCGATACATTGCTGCATCAACAACTTTCCTATTCCTTTTCCGATCGAAGCAGTGACTGCATAGATGCGGACGATCTCGATAGCATTTTTATTATCCAATTCCGGCAGGGGATCGCTTTCTTTCATCTTTACATAACCGACAGGTTCCTCATCATCATAAGCCAGGAAAAAAATATTACCCTCCGCTCCCACTTCTTTCATCAATGCTTCCCGGGTAAATTGTTCGTTCATGAATTTATCCATGTTCTCCGTCGTGTTCTCGGACGCAAAAGTTTCATAAAAGGTTTGCCGGCTCATGTCGGCAACCAGGGCAGCATCTTCCGGAGTACAGAACCGGGTTTTGATCATAACAAGGTCTTGAACAGGTAAATATACCCAGGATTTGGAGGAACAACTACTTGTTAAAGTACTAGTTCCCGGGAAAAATTGTGAATATAATTGACCGGGCTCGTACTGTTTTATAATTTTAAGGGTTACTTTTTTTAGGAAAACCAAACCATCCAATATGAAGAACCAAATCCTCATGACACTGTCATTGTTCAGTGCCATCCAGCTTACCGCCCAAATCCAAGGCCCCCGGCACCCGGGAACAGTTCAGGACATAGATATCCCTGGCTCCAATCAGAAATGGGTCAATGCAAACAATGCTACGTTCAGCGATAATGATTATGCATACTTTGAAGACCTCGTAATTGATGGCAGTTATACCAATTATCTGGTGGCGACCAACTTCGGCTTCAACATTCCGGGGGGCACCACGATCACAGGCATACGAGTGGAAATAGAATGTTCTGATCGTAATAAACGAACAGTTGATTATAGTATATGTATCCTGCAAAACGGAGCTATGGTTGGCACCGATAAAGCAAGAGGCGAGCTTTTTCCTGCCACTGATAATTATATCCTGTACGGCGGACCCGCTGAATCCTGGGGTATTACCTGGAACAATGCAATGATCAACGACCCGGGATTCGGTGTAGCCATAGCTGTCCAACGAACGATCGGGGACAGCATTCCTACGGCCGGACAGATCAACAATATCCAGATCACGGTAAATTTTAGTTACCTCACATTACCCGTATCAATTATAAATTTTACAGCAACAAAACAATCAACATCTGTATTACTTAACTGGAAAACAAGTTCTGAAAACAATATGGATCATTATGAACTGGAACGTTCATCCAATGGTGCCAGCTTTAGTCCCATTACAACTATCGCATCATTGAACAGCACAAGTGCCGATTACAATTATACTGACAACCACCCGCTACCGGGCATTTCATATTATCGTTTAAATATGAAAGAACTTACCGGCGATCAAAAGTATTCACAGGTCGTTGCTGTATCATTTGCAAGAAATAGGAATACAACATTCCTTTATCCGAGTCCATGGGAAAATGGAACATCGCTCAACATCAGTAATATGAATGGCGAGAAGCTGACAATCTATTTTATGAATGCCGGTGGACAGATATTGTCGACGGCGGTCACCGATTCGGGCGTTGTGCCCACAGAAACTTTAGCGAACAGGAAAGGATTGATCTATTATAAAGTGTTAGATAAAGCGAAGAACCAGGTTGGAACGGGAAGTTTGTTGGTACTATAAGCCAATCCCATGAATATCGGGGCGTTACTAATATAATTTTCCAGATCGGTTTCAACGCCTTTTCTTTTTATAACCGGTTTGACAAAATGTTATCAGGAGAGTGAATCGCTCTATTCTATTTCCTCTTCTTCTTTCTCGATAACATATGCATCATAGATAAATTCATCATCCCTGAATCCCTGCATTTTATCTGCACATTCCTTTTGTTTGCTTTTTATAGTGCCATTGTTTATTAGATATCTTTCTAAAGCCGCTCCAAAATGCGAGGCACTGTCATTTATATCATCTTCCAGGTAATGCATTTTATCAAGTGCATCTTTATACTCGGCACCGCCGGTATGCAGTTGTCTTGCTTTAGTATAATATTGATAAGCCATCTGGTAATTGTAAACAACATTGCCGATCCCAAAAGTGCCTGAATTTTTGAAGATACTTTTCACCATACTTATAACTGTCTTATCCTTTCCTTTTTCCTTTACTACATTGCCCTGCTTGTCTTTGACTGTTTTATTTTGATACTCTTCAAGTGCCAGGGCCAGGTGATAGTGCATATAAGCTTTGTGACTTAACCCTATCAGGTAATCAGTCCCATAAACATTCAGTGTACGGATAAATGACGTTAATGAATAGATATAGTCGACTGCCACCTTTATAGCATCCTCATCACCGGCATCTATTTTATTCCGCATTTCCTCTCCCTTTAATTTATAATAACATGATTTACCAAAGTATTCGATTTCTATCAGCCTTGAGAACTGAGTAGCAATTGAATTAAATGGGTTCACCAGTTTGTCCTCGCATTTCCCTGTTAGTTTAAGCTTCAGGTAAGCAAAGAGAATGATAGTCTCTCTGGTCTCAGGATGGTTAGTGATATTATTTCTAGCATAAACTGAAGGAATATTCACGATCCTGAATTTATTGATCATGTGCCTGTCACTGAATTCGCTGTTCTGGCTGGTAATGATAAGTATTTTGTGGACCAATGTGAGATCGATCATCTTCAATATATACTCATGATTATCCGTACCTGCTTTCTTATGAATATCTCCGCCCATCAACAGCTTAAGTGTGTATAATATTTTCCTGTATTGGAACCCGGCGCTTATATTCCTTCCTCTTCTTCGGAAGAACCTTGCGGATAAGTGAAAACATCATAAAAATCGACAATTCTAAAGTCATCTCCCTTCTTTTTAATAAGATAGTAAACGAAGTTTTTTTCATCCTCTTTTCTCTTTTCTTCATCCTTTCTGTCCCTGAATTCCTTAATCCGATCTTTATCAAAGACCTCTTCTGTCGAGTCCATTCTTTTTTCTGTCTCTCCTTTATATATACCAAGCAGGCAATCCCCAAGGTTTGAAAGCAATATAGCAAGGTATTTGAGGTGATGTTGGGAAAACTGTTGCTCTTTGCGAACGGACTCATCCGATAATATTTCTACAAGTTCCGTTACGATATTGTTTGATAAATGATTTTTACTGATCGAATCCCTTATTGCTTTAGCTTTTGCCGGTAGTTTACTTTCTAACACTTCAAGAATCGCCAGCACATAAAAATATACTGCTACGGTGGGTTTTCTTTTTTCCATTTGGTTTTCTTTGTCTGACCAGTGACGATTTACCAGTTTTAACTGTATCAGCTCTTTGAAGAACTTGTATTCGTCAGGTGGCATTTTTTCTTTCGGATCTTTTATATCCTCGTTTATTTTATTATCATTTTTAAAATAAACGATATTGCCTATCATGAGGTAAAAATTTACATAGATAAGATGGTTCTTGCCGCAACGATCTTCGATCTGGTTGGCCAATGCTAAAAAACCTCCGCAGCTCATCGCCAGCTTGTTGCTGGTTATTCCCTCAACACCCATTTTTTCCTGCACGATCAGTTTGGCAAGAAAAGCCTGATTAATTATCTGGAGAATATCGCTCAGCGAAGAACTATAGAATATGACCGGTGATTTGTCATGCTGGTTGAAACTATCTTTATTGAGAGAAGAGATATATTTTCCCTTTGAAATATTATAAGATAGAAAACGCTTGGCATCATTAGCAGCATCGGTATAAAAGGCCAACGACTCTTCATACGAGCTGATCTTTTCAAAACATAATCCCAGTTTCAGTTTATTTCGTATAAGTGTAATAAAATCACGCATATTCATTCTCTGCACATCCAGGTGGTTGATGGGGTTTATAGCATCTGAATAAGCAATAATGGCGTCATCGTATTCCTCATCGAAAAAATGAAGATCTCCCAACATGCCATTCAGGTAAGCGATCGAAAAAAATAATTGCGATTTGTTCTCCGACTTTTCTATATAACGGGAATAAATGCTTCGTAATTCTTTTATTTTGTTTCTCACATGAAGTTTGACGAGGTAACTTTCATCCAGAGTAAAATTAAAAGCCGCTCCTTCTTCTTCGAAAGTTTTAGATATATAACTTAATTCTTGGAGTGTACGGCCCAGGTATTTATAATCGAACAACCCGATCTCTGTTTCCCGTATATGACTGTGAGAAAGGTAGTCGATAATGATCCTGATATGTTCTTTCAGGGATGGTGTTTTGCTGGTTGCCAGCACTTCCGGGATCAACTCAAGATTGGTCATTGAAAATGCAAAGGGATGGAACTTTAATAAATGATCAAATAAATAGGGAGTTGCAACAAGTATGCTATCACTTTTTTCCTTCAAACTCCGTCCGTAGCGGATAAGAAACGGCCGGTAGAGATAATTGATAAATCCTATCCTGTACTGATCTCTGTAATTAAAATAAAGGTATCTTTTTACCCGGGGCCCAGGCTTTTTCCCGCTTCTTCCAGTCTTTGTTTTTTTGGATTTTCCGAGCAAAATTACAGAGCCAGAACTAGATTCAGAACTGTAAGGATCCTGATCGGCATCGACTATCGTTATAAATTCATGGATTGACCGAATCAACTTTTTTGGAGATCCATTACTCCGGTAGGTCAGGTAGATAATAAAGTTCTGAATGGTTACAATAATTTTATACATCTCTTCTTTTTGCAGGCCTGATTGTTCCGCTTCTTTTCTTATCAGTGTATCTAATGAATGTTCATTATCCGGCTTAAAGATTACTATCCTCAGGTATTCTTCTATTCTATTACTCAGCGAGGCCGAGTCGTCATGTTCTTTCTTTTCCTTTAATAAACTATCGATATAGAAAACATAGTTGAACATACTGCTGATGGAGGATTGCCTGTCGGCAATATCAGCCAAGGAGGCATCGAACATTTCTCTCCCTGCTATGAATATAAAATTTGATTTCGCCGTTGTCAGGAAATTTTTCAGACCAGAAATGATATTCAGTACTGCCTGTTTACGATTGCGCAGTTGGTGCAGGTAAGTATTATCCGGAGTTTTTTCGTAAGATTCCAGGTCCTGGTAATAAGAAGTGGTAACAACAGCGGGTTCTACTTTATCGAGTTCATCAAAAATGAAAATAAAACTGATCTTGTCTGAAACTTCAATAAGGAACTGACCTAACTCGTATTCGATCTCTTTGGATGAAGCAATAGGAAAGTTCTGCGTTTCTTTTTCCTGGGAGCCCGAGATCCTTGTATTAAACGTTTCGATAAAGGCTTCGGGCTGGCTACTTTTTTCTTTTATTATAGTGGAATAGCATCTCGATACCAGTTTTTTGATCCTAGCATATGAATCTTTTCTGAAAGCCCCTACAAACAGTTCGATTATTATATAGGCCCCGTATAAAAGACAAAGCCCTGCTATTACAGGAAAGATCTTCTTGCTTGTTTGTATCGAAAGGACTTCTTCAAAACTTTCCCGGGTAAATACAATTCTTAATGCTATTAAAAGAAGCCCCACAAAAAGAAAAGCAGCCAGCTTGCTTCTTAATTTCCGAAGCCTTTCCTTCCTCTCTGTTTTCCGGTGCCTTTTATAACAATCAAAAACACTTGACACCATTAATTTTAAAATATTGAATTCATTGAGCTCACTCTGAGACAACACAATATTAATATCTATGATCTTTTTACTTTTATTCCTGTCATTGTTCTCTTTTTTGTAATCCTCTACCGATTTGTTTACAAAACTTGTCTTCCCCATACCTCTGTAGCCTGTTACCAGATAAACACCTTTTTCGGTACTAAAAAATTCTTTCAATTTGGCCGTGTTCTTTTCTCGTCCTAGAAATATTTTCTTAGAGTTTTCATTTTGCCTTTTTCTTTTTTTAAACGGCCAGATATTAAGCCATGGTTTTCGGTTTTTTCTTCCTTCCCGTGTAGTAGCATAAGGGGAATTGTCAAATTCATACTTATCGTCAATTTCAATAGCGACTTCTTTGATATATGAACCGGGTATATGCATGGTGGGTGCTTTGGTGATAATAATAGCAACGAGATAATGGGGCTGGTTATCAAGTCAACCAAGACTTGTTAACATGTAAGTTGTTGTTAGTGATGAATTGTAAGAAAGCCGTAAAATCCGGCACGTTGATCTCCGGGTACGTTCGCACGATACGAAATAAGGTTCCGGAGATTATCGGTAAGACAAATCTCATAGCAGATAAGGTTGGTTAAATCCAAGCTACTAAACCTTTTCAACTAGACAAAAAAAAATCTCAGTACATGACTGAGATCAATAAATGATTTAGATTAATAGGATGGGCTAATATTTTCAATAACCATTGCACTCGCTCCCCCGCCTCCATTACAAATTCCGGCGGCGCCATACTTTGCATTGTTTGCTTTTAATACATTCAATAATGTAACAATGATCCTTGCACCGCTGGCGCCTAATGGGTGACCCATTGAAACAGCGCCTCCATGTACATTCACTTTGGATGGATCGAGTTTCATTCTTCTTGTATTCTCAATACCTACTACCGCAAATGCTTCATTCAATTCCCAGTAAGAAATATCTTCCATTTTTAATCCGGCCTTCGCTACTGCTTTCGGCACAGCAACAGATGGAGTTGTGGTAAACCATTCCGGTGCCTGTTCGGCATCGGCATACGATACTATTTTACCGATCGGTTTTAACCCGAGTTCTTTTGCTTTGTCTGCGCTCATCAATACCAATGCGGCAGCGCCATCATTCATGGTTGATGCATTAGCCGCTGTAACTGTTCCATCTTTTTGAAAAGCAGGATTCAATGATGGTATCTTTTCAAATTTTACATTGTAAGGTTCTTCATCTTTTGAAATGATGGTTGGATCGCCTTTGCGTTGCGGAATTTCTACCGGCACTACTTCATGCGCAAACAAACCTTTTTCCCATGCATTTTGCGAACGCTTATAACTTTCAACTGCAAATGCATCCTGTTCTTCACGGCTGATACCACATTCTTTGGCGCATAATTCTGCAGCATTACCCATAGCGAGATTATCATACACATCGGTAAGGCCATCTTTAGCGAGACCATCTATCAATGTTACATTACCATATTTATTACCCCAGCGAAGCATCGGTGAATAAAAAGGAACATTGCTCATACTTTCCATTCCACCGGCGACAACAATATCCGCATCGCCGAGCATGATACTTTGTGCAGCCTGTGCGATCGCTTTCATTCCGCTTGCACAAACTTTATTGATAGTAGTACAATTCACTTCATTGGGTAAACCGGCGAATTTTGCTGCTTGTCTTGCCGGTGCCTGTCCCAGGTTAGCCTGCAATACACAACCCATCAATACATCCTGTACCTGTTTTGGGTCAATGCCTGCTTTGGAAACAGCGCCTTTGATTGCAACAGCGCCGAGTTGTGTAGCGGATAAATTCTTTAATGATCCCCCGAAACTTCCCATTGGGGTACGAACGGCGGAGATGATGACGACTTCTTTCATATAGCTTTAATTAGCGCCGCAAAGATAAGGAGAATCAGCCGGGCGACAGTACTGCTGGCATTGCCTGTTGCAATCTTTGATTTGTTCTTTTATTCCTTTCAGGGAAAGAAAAAAATGAATCACTCTTATACTGCAACAATTCTATTCATCAATTGTTGAACTAGCCGCTCTGAATAAAGGGAGATTCTGTAATTCTATTTAGCTTTGAATGGATATGCTCACCAGAAAAAAGGATTTTTTCAACATATCTCTCATATTGTTAAATATAAAAACATGGCATACAAAACTTATATCGACGGAAACAATGAAGAAGTTGAATTCACCGTTTTCATTATTCACGGCCATTCTGATGAATGGAGGAAACTCGAAAGATTCATTAAGGATGAATTAAAGTTTAATGCTGTTGTTTTGAAAGAGTCTTATACTGGCCAGGTAGTCCTGGAAAAGTTTAAAGATGCGGTTCGAGATTCAGATTGTGCCGTTGCTATCATGTCGCCAGATGATATAGCTAATAATGGAAGTTACCGGGCTCGGCAAAACGTTTTATTTGAAATAGGCTACTGCCAGGGAATATTCGATATGTACTATTATGGTATACAGAATGAGGATGAAGACGAGGATGAAGAAGAGATGATTTTGAGCCAGTAATGATAATAAAAGAAGAATCCGTTGATTTTCAGGAAGTATCAGATTTATTAGGTGTAGATGTGATGGGTTATACAAATAAGAATGTTGAAATCGTTTTTTACCAACTCGGGAAAGCATTAAAAAGAGTTTACAAACAATTGAAAGATTAAACTTTATTGTTTCCTATTTGCCTTCATTCTGCTTTTCACTGCTGACAGTTTCGACATACCCATTAAAATGTTCAATTATTTGCCCTTGTTCTTCTTCACGCCATTGAAGCCTGTACACCGCTTCTTTATTATTAACTATTACATGAAGTGTAAGCCCATCATCATACGGAAGAAAATTAGTTCCCTGGTAAATCCATGTCTCTCCTACTTCATGAACGATGCTGTCAAAGTCAGTAAAAGATTTTATAACTGCGTATTGTTGTCCGGGTATAAGGTTGAGGGTATTATCCATAATGTTGCCGACGAATATCTAAATATACAAAGCTCCAAACTTGTGTTGAAACATCGCTGACCAGCTATTATTTTATCGGTCATCTATCAATTATCATCTATCCACTACGTAGTCCAACGTAGTCAACTTTCTACGTGACGATAATAGAATGCTCTATTTTTTACGAGCTGTAATGCTCTTTACTTTGTGTCATCATTCCGATCCAAACCTGTGAGTACCGAAGACCAAATCCTTTAAAAACCAAAAACCAAATCCAGATCCTGTTGAAGAATGCTGATCCGATCCTTTGAAAAAACAAGACCAAATTTTTTGAAAACCGAAGACCAAATCCAGTTGAAGAATTGATCCAAACCTTTGAAGAACCAAGACCGATCCTTTGTAAACCGAATCCAGATCCAATTGAAAGACCGTCCAAACCTGTGACAAACCAGCCGTTGTAAATACTTCGGCTGGTAAACCGGTAAAAAGATCCGTATCCGCAAAACCCAAACGTATGGAACAAAAGAACAACCGTAATGGAGATCATTCCCCTTTTCTTGCCATCAGCACCCGCTTTTTTGAAAGACCATCTCTTACAAAGCTGGTAGAACGCCTGGCCTGCCGGAACTATAATTGCGACCACCATTTCAATGAAATGCCGGCAGGCTCCGCTTCCATCGAAACATCATCGGTGGAAGTATTGGCCAATGGCGATACTTTTCTCTCGAACCTTTCTGAAGAGGTCCGTATGCCTTTTATAACTTGTTTTTTATTTACCTGTGTGCGGACGAAGAATGACCTCTATCGTGTTACATGGGCGTCTTCGCTGTCGTGAACTTATGCTAAAAATTCAGGCGCTGAGAAGATGAGTGTATGTTGCGCTGCCCTGGCGTTCTTTAGTAGTGCCTTTGTTTACCGACCGTCCCTATGGGACAAAGAAAAAAATTAACCGCAAAAACGCTAAGGCCAACGCAAAGACACAAAAGAGTGTACTTATTTTCTTTGCGTTCCGCCTGGTGTCTTTGCGGTTAAAATTATTTATTCTACCGATCCGCACTTTATTTCATCACCATCACTTTTACTGTCTTCATTACTCCATCAACAGTTACCTGGACAGCCAGCATGCTTCCATTTGCACCGCTGATATCTTTTACCGATGTTTCAAAGCGATGTGTTCCTGCAGGCAAAATAGTTTCAGTACGTACTACCTGCTTCATTCCTGTTTGTGCAGATACGATCACCACAGCGATCCTTGATGATCTGTTAGTATTGAGCTGAACGGTTAGCCTGTCCGCTACGGGATTAGGAGAAACAGTAACGGTAACATTATCCGTAATAGTTTCAGGAACGATCTCTTCACGCAATCCTTTCAATATTTTTTCTATATATAATACGCCATTATCATGATCACCATGAATACGATAGCGTCCTTCCTTATCATATAAATTTGCGAGCCGTTCTGTTTTTACTTCATCCAGCAGTTTGCCATATTTTTCTTTTGTAAGGGTCAGCATAAGGTCGCCGATGAAATGATCGCCTTTAATGAATTTATCAAAAGCCAGCAGCATAACTGCATATTGATTTGCCAATGCAAATGATTCCATCGCTTTGAATTCTTTATTCTTACAATACATGGCCGGATCGCTCAAACTGCTATTGGCTGCCTTTGTAGCATCCCATGCTGCATAGAGTTCGTTGAATTTTTGTTCCGTTGAAAAACTATTCTTGCGCAAAAGACCGGATAATTTTTCATTGGCTTCTTTTGTAAGAATTGCTTTATCAAAAATGGCTACACCGGCTTTTACAGCATCCGCATCGGTTGTAAAATTCATTTCAGCGCCATTTCTTGCATAAGTACCGGTAGGCCTGTAATAATTACTTACTGCTCCATACCAACTGGCATTGGTCAGCGCATTGCGGGGATGAAATGTACGGTCGAGACTACCGGGTTTACTTTCCCAATCGTATCCATGCGGATGATTATTGCCGGGTTCCAGTACCGAAGCATGCGTATATGCACTGGCTGTTTTCCAAAGATCCACCACCGAGTTACCCACGGTAGCGCCGGTACGTGTATAGTTCCATGCACCGGGATAACGAACTGGATTATTACTATAATAATTATCGAAACAGAGAAGATAATTACTGCTGTTGCAATTATAAGTCGAAAGTGAACTCGGCGGCCATATCCATGTGCCGGTGATGCCCCCGCTCCAGGAAATGCAATTATACCAACCGTTATTGTTGGTGGCACTCCTGATCGCATCATCTGTTGTTAATAATGGAAAATTACCGGGTTCCAATACAGGCAGGTTGCTGTTGCCATTACCAAAATAGATATCACAAATACCGGTACTGAGCGGGCTATATGAACAAACAAATGCATATTGAACAGAGTCGACGCCATTGAAATCTTTTTTAATGCGGGAGGCCAAACCCCAATTCCAGGTGGCGGGACTACCATAATCATCATTATATCCTCTTATACTGCTCGATGCATAGCGACTCGCAAAGATGCGGGTATCGCCGGTGGTAAGTTTACAGGTAAAGAAATTCATCGAACCACCTTTTAATTGCGGCAGCGAATAATATTTACCACCAACGATCGCATTGGAAACAAGTGTTGATCCATTCATAATGATATTAGTACTACCGGATGCACCGCTGCTGGTTGGTCTTAATGTAACAACAAAATAAGCTGCAACGGGAACATACATATTCACCTGCGATTCACCGCCCGGCCCGCTGTTGACATTGGCCGACGATTGTGAATAATCGGAAGGATTGAAAACTGCCAGTGAACGGCTAACCGTAGACCCGCTGGTAGTGAATGTATAATTGCCTGCCGCTAAATAGACGTATGAAAAATGAGAATAGGCGAATGCAGTATCGATCGCATGACTGTATTCTCCTTCGGGATTGGGAAGAACTTTACCGGCAACATCATTGGTTTGGTTTCCTTCCAATGAAAGAGCCGGTTGTTGTTTCAACACTTCTGCTTTATCCAAAAAAGAACGAAGGGATGCCGGTGCATTTTGTTTTCCATTGATTGGTTCCCGTGTTACAAAGAGTTCATCCATCATCGGAACCATTGTTCCATTACATTTAAACCGGATAGAATATTTTCCCGGATCCAGCCTGATCGGTCCGCTTATAGCTTCACCCGGGATCTGCCAGCCATCGGTTATGCCATATAAAGTGCCATAACCAGTATTATCGACATCTACCTGAATCTTCTGTTTATAGAAGATATTAGCGATCGCATTTATATAGTAATAAGATGAAGCCTGGACTTCTATAATATAGACCCTGGACATGGTAGTGCCCGTACGTTCTCCATATGAACTGAGCAGGTAAACATCCCCGGCCCTTACCGTATTGGACGGAAATTTTTTGATTTCTGTACGTTGTGCCACCAATATAAAAGCGGAACACAAGAAGAAGCCCAGGGCAAACAAATATTTCTTCATAGCAATGATTTGAATGGTTGATAAGAAAGATGCAGCCGCAAAAGTTAGCTTTTTTCACTGATCAGCCTATACCCTATTTAGGGTATTTTTCAACATTAATTCCTGGCAGACTGGCATAATTACTGTACGGTTATTAGCTTATTAAAAAAATTTTTATGGCAAGGAATAAGAATGAGAACCGGCCCCGCCAAACTGGTAAAGCGCCAACGGAAAAAGCAAACAGTTCGGTGATCCGCAGCGGTGACGGCCATCATACACCTGCCGGTAAAATAATACCGGCCTTTCGTAAACATGAAAGCAAATTCGATATGATAGTGGATGGTGTTCCCTATTCGGTAAGATCGATCCCATTTCTATTTAATGACGAAATGCGATTCCGTGTATCGATCAATGGCGGGGCCGAACATTTATTTACCTGGGATTCACAGGCTGGTATTTTGCGGGCGATTGATGATGAAGCAGCTGCTATACCTTCTGTTGTTGAAGAAGCATTGAGTGAAAGATTGCAGGCGAAATAAGGAGAAGGTACAAGACTCAAGAAACAAGGTACAAGGTACAAGAGAGTCCGAATATTTAATGCTTCTGATTAAAATTCGATTTAGCCCATTACTAACTTTTGGAATATCCCGAACCCTCCAAAAGTTTGATTAATTTTGAAAAGAATGGCATAAGTTCTTTATGACAGGAACAAAGAAGAATTAATGACGACAAAAGATCTGACTCCCGATAAAAAATTCAGCCGTTACCAGGTACTCGTAATTATTTTGCTGGCGCTTACTCAATTTACCGTGGTGCTCGATTTTATGGTAATGTCGCCGCTCGGTGATATGCTGATGAAATCAATGTCGCTTACCACCAGCCAGTTTGGTTTTGCCGTATCAGCCTATGCTTTCAGTGCCGGTTTATCAGGATTATTAACGGCGGGATTCGCCGATCGTTTTGACAGGAAGAAACTCTTGTTGTTCTTTTATACCGGTTTCATAGCCGGGACAGTGTTTTGCGGATTAGCCGATTCTTATTTTTTGCTGGTCGCGGCCAGGATCATAACAGGATTGTTTGGCGGGGTGATCGGTTCTATTTCACTGGCGATAATGGCCGATCTTTTTCCTTTGCATCAACGTGGAAGGGCAATGGGTTTTATACAAATGGGTTTTGGTGCAAGCCAGGTATTGGGTATTCCTATCGGTTTATTCATGGCTAACCACTGGGGTTGGGAATCGCCTTTTTTTATGATCGCAGGCTTAGCGGCTCTTATTGGAGTAATGACAATGCTGAAACTCCATCCTGTTACCCAGCATCTCGAACTGAGATCAGAAAAAACTGCTATCAAACATTTGTGGCATACTATTAAACAACGCCATTACCGGGTCGGTTTTTTAACGACAGCATTATTATCACTGGGAGGATTTATGATGATGCCATGGGGCAGCGCATTCGCCGTTAATAACCTGCATGTATCTTATGAACAATTGCCGCTTCTTTTTATGGTGGGTGGTGTTGCTTCCCTCGTCATCATGCCGCTTATCGGTAAACTGAGCGACAGGATAGATAAAGTAAAAATATTTACCGTTGCTGCTATCTGGATGATGGTGGTCGTAGTGATCTATACAAATCTTCCTCCTATTCCTTTTGGAGTTGTAGTGCTGATGAATATATTGATGATGATCGGGATAATGAGCAGGATCGTTCCGGCTATGGCGCTTGTATCCGCCTTACCCAAAATGCAGGATCGTGGTGCATTCATGAGCATCAATGCATCGCTGCAACAGATCGCCGGAGGTATAGCAGCAGCGATCGGTGGAATGATCGTGGTGCAAAAAACCAAGGTTAGTCCCCTGCAGCATTATGATACACTCGGCTATGTGATCGTAGTGATCATTATTGCAAACATTATAATGATGTACCGGATAAGTAAGCTGGTTAAGAAAAGCCGGGCGTAAGGAGCCGTTAGTCATTAGTCGGGAATCATTAGAAAGAATAATACTTTATTGTTCCGGAGATTTATATGCGAAGAAGCCTTCTGCTTTAACTGTCTTTTTATGATAATCATCATAAGCTTCACAATTGAAAACGCCTTCCATTTTACCTTCTCCCCATTTGGAAATGTGTAAGTATCCATTCTTTTTATTCAGATAATCACCATACTGCTCGCCTGGTTGGTTTGAACTCCAGTTAAAGGAAACATCGTTATACTCGTCTTCGCCGTGGAAACTGTCGGTACGGATACTGATCCTGTACTTATCAGCACCGGCCGGGCCATCGAGAACAAAACTATTACCTGAAATAGAAAAACTGCATTTCTCCAGTTCGAAACGCATACCATTGACCTTTATAACAACAGCCAGGTCTCCGTGTGGTGGCTTGAAATCAGTGCGGGGCCTGTCTTCTTTTTTAGTGTTTTTTATGTTCACATTTGCCCATTTGAAACCGATCCATTTTTTATTGCCAAAATCCCTGATACAAATCCCTATTCTGAATTCCCCGGGTTTTACTTTGAACGAATATTCGGCGATATATTTTCCATTCTCTCCCGGCAAAACTTTTTCGGCTAGAACCGGCAATGCTTCAGTATTTTCATATGCCACGAGCTCAACTGGTATTGAGCATTCAACAGAGAAGGAAATTACGTTCCCGTATTCTTCTGTTGTAAAACCATCTTCAAAAGGCACGAATTCTTTATTGTTATAAGCCCTGATAGTATAGACCGGGAATTTATCCTCACCCAAGTTACCGGCTTCCATATCTTCCCAAAATTTTTCGGCTACCGAAGGAGAGACAAGTGCTGTAGAACCTATATAAAAAAAATCTTTGAAATTAAGAGCAGGTTCATCCGCATTCCGTGCAGAATTATAGGAAAGGAATTTATCTATGTTCTCGTCAAAAATGACCCTTCTTGTTTTATTACCGGGGAAATTGGGATCGGCTATATAAAGAATATTATTTTCTACTTTATATACAACCATCGCATGACCGGCAGAACTGAAGCCATCCTCCCTGATCTCGATAAATTGTGGTTCACCGGTCAGGCGAATAGCATAACTAAAAGCATACAGCGTCATAAGATCGGTGGCCAGGATGCCAGCCAAAGCATAGCCTGCATCATCCACCCGGCGGGCAATAGACCTGTTACGCTCTGCATTTTGCATAAGAGAAGAAAATCGTATTGCTTTTGTATCATCCTGCCAGAGATCGGGTGTTGGGAGTCCTCCATCCGCTTCGAGTAAACTGAACAAGCCGGGTGACCCTTTCTTTTTTTTATTCTCATAATACCACATCATCAACTGGCTTTGACCTGAACAATGACCGCCGGGTTCCAGGACACTACCACGATTGACACTGGGACAATCATCTACTCCCGGTCTGAATCCTGAATCATATTTATCCAGCAAACTTTTTTCATCAACAGCACTCATAACAATTTTTGCAACAGGCTCAGCATCGGGTATGGCTGCCTGCGCCGCAACAGGTGATCCTTTCACGGACATAGAATGTGAAAAATTCCGCAACGCTATTACTACCCTGTCTTTTTCGAGTTTAAGCAATGGCATGCCTTCCAGTTTGCCTGTTCGTTCATCATATAAAAATCCCATAGCGAATTGTCCCGGTTTCAGGTGCACCGGTATTTCCATCGTAATGATCGAATCGGAAAATCCGCCGCCGCAGGAAATAGTGATCAACGGACTGACCGGGTTGAAATCATCACCCAATTCATGACTTGTTATAGGAGCATAAGATATGTTGAAACGATGTGATCCTGCGAAAGCAGCATCCGGTACATACATCAATAATCCATCGAGGGAATCGCCGGCCTTTTCGACATAAAGGATACCGCTTTCATCAACTTTCTCATTGAGCAATTCAACAGTTTTACCGGTAGATATAGTGGGCCCTGTATCTTTTTGATCTTTGCTTTTACAGGAATGCAGGAGCAGTAAACAAACTGCCGGTACAATGATGTTTTTGAAAGCAAACATAATAAGCAGTTAAATGGTGGTTACTTAAAGGTAAAAGTTTTTTGTTGTGGTTGGTTCTTCATTTCGATAAAAAATAATAACCACTGCGTAGATTTTACCACTTAGATCATAGGAACACGGGACACATAGGAATAATTATTGGTTATATATTTCTTTTTGATCCGGGTAATTCTAAATAACCGTTAACTCCGGCAATTCCTATACTTTTTTGCCGACTTATTCGTTAGCTTCATTCAATAATTCCATCAATGAAAGTGCTGCTTTTTTTTCTTTTTGTATCGCTGTCAATTCTTGTAACTGCACAACCATCAACCGATGGCTATCCAAGGATCCGGCTGACCGATTCAGTCAAATGCACGAGTGTAAAAGATCAGAGTCAAAGTCCAACCTGCTGGGCATTTGGAACCAATTCATTATTTGAAAGCGATATTTTAAAAAATTCGGGCAAGCGGCTCAATCTTTCAGAGATGTTCATTGCACGCTATGCGTATATCGATAAAATAAAAATGTTCCTGGCCACCAAAGGCAAAACCTATGTGGAAGGCGGCGGCCAGTTCCATGATGTGCTTCGTGTGATCGACAACTATGGTATGGTACCGGAAGAAGCTTATACCGGCCGGCCCAACCGCGAGAGCAGTCATAACCATGCCGACCTGGATACTACGATGAAAGAATTTGTATATGACCTGCTGGAAAAAGGAAAAAAGGAATTAAGCGAGGAAGATCTTAAAAGCATCAATGCTATTCTTGACCGCTACCTGGGCAAAGTGCCCGAAACATTCTGGTATGATCTGAAAACGCATACTCCAAAAACTTTTGCCAAAGAAGTAATACCTTCTACCAGCGATTATATCGAAGTGATGTCGTTCTCCGATCATCCTTATTATAAAAAGATCTTACTCGTTGATAAATTCAATTGGGCGAATGACAGTATTTATAATATTCCATTGGCTGATATGCAAATGCTGGTGGATACTGCATTGCACAAAGGCTGGTCTGTAGGCTGGGAAGGCGATGTAACGAATACCGGTTTTAGTGGCTTTGGTGGTCTGGCTGCTTCCGATCTTAGTTATAAAACATACGATAAAGTAAGAGTATTGAATTATGCCAATGAAACAACAGAAAGAGATCATATGCTGCATGTTGTTGGTATCGGTAAAGATGAGAAGAATAAGAAATGGTATTACCTGAAAAATTCATGGGGCACATGGCTGAGCCATTACAAAGGTTATATCTACATGGATGAAAATTATTTCAAGTTGAATACAGTGATCGTAATGACGAATAAAGCGGCGCTGCCGCAAAAATTGAAAGATAAGCTGAGACTATAGAATATTTGGGTATCAATTTGATCTTGCACAGAGTCAGAACTTTATTTGCAATGTTTTTTCTATGTATTTTCATTGTAGTCCGTATGATCTTAATTTTTTTTAACTCCTCTTTCTTCTTACCTTCTCACAAATAAAAAAGATCATGGCCCGCTCACATCACCGCAAAAAACACAAACAGCATCTTAAGCAATTCAAAAGCACCCAGGAAAATGCGCTGTCAGGTGTTTCTCCGTCGAACAGGGTAAGCGGCACCTGGATGTTTGGTATCGTTGGCCTGGTAGTAGGACTTGCACTGGGTTATTTTGCATCGGGTTCGGTTCTATGGTTGGTTGTGGGAGGAGTAGCTGGAACTGCAGCAGGTTATGTTATTGGGAAAAGGATCGATAAGGGGAAAGTATAATTATTAGGTTCGATGTTGGACGTTGAGAGTCCGATATTATAAATATATCGAAAGAATGACGCAGTTCCGAGTATCGGAGACCTAACATCCAACTTCGAACATCGAACCTCCAACAAAAAATTTATTCCTGGTAAAAGATCGAACAACTATAAGGCCATACCTGGAATGCCCCTGAAACAGGTACATTGGTAAATGCTTCATTATTCAGCACGGCCGTTTTCCATTCTTTTCCACCCAGTATTACTTTTTGTTGTGCTGCCGTTCCATTAAAACAGATCCTTATTTTTTTCCATTTATCACCAACGGCGGCCCCATTGATGGTATAAGTAACTACACCGGGTTCGGTTTGTTTTTCAAAAACAATATTGGCGGCGACCTGTTTGGCATCCATCATCCGGAATGCAGGATGTTGTTTGCGAATGCTGATCAGTTTCTTTACATACTCAAACACATCCTCATGCGCTCCTTTCAGATCCCAATCGATGGCATTGATACTATCCGGTGATTCAAAACTGTTCTCCACTCCTTTTTTTGTACGCATGAATTCCGTTCCGGCATGCAAAAAACTTATTCCCTGTGATGTAAGTACAATGGACAATGCAAGCTTATACATTTTTTTCCTGTCGGCCTCGCTGGCATCCTTTGCAGAAATATCCAACCTGTCTTTGAGGCAATGATTGTCGTGACATTCACAATAGGTAACCGTATTATAAGGCTGAGCGGCATAAGGGGCTTTGGAATAATTCACTTTACTGTAATCAACCTGCGGATGTTTACAAGAAGCTACGATACCAAATTTGATACTTTCTTCCAACCCGGTTTGCCCGCTGGCAAATCCTTTTGCATCATGCGTGAATACATGACCTTTGATCCCATCTCTTATATCATCGCTGAAGACGGCAATACGATCGAGTTTATACGCATTGGCTTTTATTGCACGCAATGAATCCGGCAATGGCGATGAACCGGCCGTCCATCCTTCCCCATATATTATAATGTTCGGTTTTATTTTATGCAATTCTCTTGAAATGAGATTCATCGTTTCAATATCATGAACACCCATCAGGTCGACACGAAAACCATCCACATGATATTCCTTTACCCAATATAACATTGACTCCAGCATGAATTTCCTGAAACATGGGCCTTTCACTTGCCGTTTCATTGCCGCAGGCGGTAGCATTGGAAAATTTTCCATCTTTTGTTTGGCGGTAATAATAACCGGGAACGAGTTGATTGAAATTGGATGTTTCTGTCAAAGCTGTATGATTGTACACGACATCCATCACCACTCTCAATCCATTCTCATGAAAAGTTTTGATGAGTTGTTTGAATTCTTTGATCCTTGTTACGCCATCATAAGGATTGGTGGAATAAGAACCTTCCGGCACATTATAGTTCAGCGGATCATAACCCCAATTGTATTTTGCTTTGGGATTAGTTTCATCGACAGAATTATAATCATAACACGGTAATAAATGCACATGTGTAACACCCAACTCTTTGATATGGTCGATACCCGTAGATTGTTCTACAGAATTCAACGTTCCCTTTTTGGTCAATGCCACGAACTTTCCGTTATTTTCATAGATACCTGAATTAAGAGCAATAGTCGCATCTCTTACATGCAATTCATAAATGATAGCATCGGTTGGGTTTTTGAATGCAGGGCTTTTATCAGTAGCCCATCCCATAGGATTGGTTTCGTTCAGATCAACTACCATTGCTTCTTTTCCATTCACCGCAACTGCCTTTGCATAAGGATCAGGCATCCCTTTCAATATATATTCGCTGTCGGCCATTGGCCGGAAAGAATATAACATACCTTTCATGTCTCCATTTACTGTAACGATCCATGTCCCGTTTTTATCTTTTTGCATGGGATAAGAATTCATCCTGTTATTCCCGTTACTATGCATTTCCAACAGGATTCCCTGCGTTGTGGGTGCCCATACCCTGAATACAGATTTTGTTTTTGAATAGGTCAGCCCAAGATCATTCCCTTTATATACGGGATATGAATCATACTGGCTTTTTTGGGCTTTACCGCAAAACAACTGTAGTATAAAACTCAGCAGCATAAATCCTTTCTTCATGAATAAATAGTTGAAGGGATAAAGATACATGCATCCGCATAAAAATGGAACGCTGATGCGCGGATGCGGCGGATCAAAACGGATCAGCATAAATCCGCCAGATCCGCATCATCAGCGTTCCATTCTCTTGTGTACAATTTTTAATAAGAAACGCAATCATTAAAAAAACTTCCGGTAAATTGTTGCATATTCTAAAACTGCTGTATGGGAGATATCCAGATAAAAAAGAATCCAAAGAAATATGATGCAGTGATCGTGGGTTCCGGTGCCGGTGGCGGTATGGCTGCTTACATACTTGCCAAAGCCGGTTTAAAAGTTTGCATCATCGAAGCGGGTTATATGTACGACCCGCAAAAAAATATCACTCAATTAAAAAATCCATGGGAATCTCCGCGAAGAGGCGCCAGTACCAAGAACCGGCCCTTTGGCGATTTTGATGCCTGCTATGGCGGCTGGAATTTGGAAGGAGAACCTTTTACCAAAGAAAAAGGAACCGAATGGGCATGGTGGCGTGCAAGAATGTTAGGCGGACGTACCAATCACTGGGGAAGGATCTCATTGCGTTTCGGCCCCAAAGATTTTAAAAGAAAAAGTATCGACGGCCTTGGTGATGACTGGCCCATCAGTTATGACGATATCAAACCTTATTACGACCGGGTGGATAAAATGATCGGCGTATTCGGCACCAATGAAGGTTTGGAAAATGATCCCGATGGATTTTTTCTAAAACCACCGAAACCAAGACTGCATGAACTATTTATAAAAAATGCAGCCACACAGGCCGGTGTAAAAGTCATCCCTTCCCGTCTTTCTATTCTGACAGAAAAAATAGAGAATGATCAGGAAGAGGCGCTTGTTTTTTTTGCGGTCAATGCAATCGCAATTGCAGTATGGCAAAAGCCGACTTCTCTTCTCCCAACGTTTTAATTTACCCGGCAATTGAAACCGGCAATGTTGATGTAGAGTCGAATGCCATGGCAAGAGAAGTATTGACCAATAATGAAGGAAAAGCTACCGGTGTTTCTTATATCAAAAAAGATGATATGCAGGAATACCAGGTAGAAGGAAAAGTGGTGATACTCGCTGCCAGCGCCTGTGAAAGCGCAAGGTTATTATTGAATTCAAGATCGCAGCGGCATCCCAATGGTTTGGCGAATGACAGCAATGTGGTTGGAAAATATTTACATGATTCTACCGGCGCCGCATTGGGTGGAATATTACCGCAGTTGTTCGATCGTAAAAGATATAATGAAGATGGTGTTGGCGGTATGCATATTTATTCTCCCTGGTGGCTGGATAATAAAAAACTTGATTTCCCGAGAGGCTATCATATCGAATATTGGGGGGGCATGAGCCAGCCTTCCTATGGTTTTAGCTGGGGCATTGAAAATCTCAATGGAAAATATGTAGTGAAAGGGAATAAAAAAGAAGCCGGCGGATATGGCGCTTCGCTAAAAGAAGATTACCGTTATTTCTATGGTTGCGGTGTAGGTATGGCCGGTCGCGGTGAAGCGATTCCTATTGAAAGCAATTATTGCGAGATCGATCCTAATACCGTTGATAAATTCGGCATACCTGTTTTAAAATTCAATGTAAAATGGACGGAGCATGAAGTAAAACAGGCAAAGCATATGAAAGAGACATTCAAGGAAGTGATGCATAATATGGGCGCTATCATTACCTGGGGCGGCGATGATGATGAGAAGAATCAGTGGGGATTGGCCAAGCCGGGCGAGATCATTCATGAAGCGGGAACGGTAAGAATGGGAAACGATGCAAAAAGATCGGCGCTGAATAAATGGAGCCAGGCGCATGATTGTAAAAATCTTTTTTGCGTGGATGGCGGGCAATTCGTTTCGCAGGCCGATAAGAATATTACCTGGACGATACTCGCCCTGTCGATGAGAGCGAGTGAATATATTGTTGATGAAATGAAGAAACAAAATTTATAGATAAAAGATAAGAACTAATAGATAATAGTTTCCTTCATTCGCAAAGGCGGCATCGGTTTGGAAGCGCTTTTATCTATTAATTTTTAGTTTTTATCTCAAATAAAATCTATATGGACAGAAGAAAATCTCTCAAACTTCTCGTAACCGGCGCTATCGCCACACCGATCGCTATCGCCGGTTGTAAGACCGCTGATAAAAAAATTCCGCAGGGAGATCCGGCAAAATTTACGATCGACCGCAACCCGGATGAATTGAAATACGAGAATGAATTATTGGCGAAAGAAAAATTCTTTACCGAACATGAAATGGCGACCATCACTATTTTGGCCGATATCATTATTCCAAAAGATGCGGTCAGCGGCAGTGCATCCGATGCGAAAGTGCCCGACTTTATCGAGTTCATTGTAAAAGATATGCCTGCGCATCAAACCCCGATGCGGGGCGGGTTGCGCTGGCTGGATATGCAAAGCCTGAAGCGTAATAACAACCCGTTTAAAGATTGCACGCATGAACAACAGATCGCATTGGTAGATGAGATCGCCTATCCCGACAAAGCCAAACCGGATATGAAACAGGGCGTTGCCTTTTTTAGTTTGATGCGGAATTTAACGGCTACCGGCTTTTATACTTCCGAGATCGGCGTAAAAGATATGGGTTATACCGGCAATACGGCCCATCAATGGAATGGCGTGCCGGATGATATTTTGAAACAATATAATGTTGCGTATACAGAGAAAGAACTTAAAGAATGTGTGAGTTTTGGAAAATGAATGTTTAATCGCAAAGAAGCAAAATACCCGTAAAGTTTATTTGATTGTCATTTTGAATTCTTCCCGTTTTTGCGGTTCTTTTAATTGTGAGATAGCTGCAGGTTTTTACAAGGACTGCTATGCCCGAAAAAAATTATAAAATAAAGGCCGGAGATTTAAAAGACCCCGTGCCTGCTATGGGTGGCTCTATCGCCACTGACAAGATCGTCGTAGAGGGAGAACCGGTTCATTTCATGTACCGTGAAGAGCCCGATAATGAAATAGACAATGGCTGGCGCTTTTTATCAGGAACAGAAGACCAGGATTATATCGATGACCCGGATAATTCTGCAATTTATTCCCCAAATACAATTGCTAATTATGATCCCGCTATTATCCCCTATCTAAACTTACCCATTGGCACAGAATTGGAAAGAATAGAAGGAACCGGCAAATTCCGGATCAATCCCGGATAAGAAAAACTTCCAATTGCTTAAAAACTTCTTAACTTTCTATGCTGCATAACCATAAACACAGACCTATGTACAAAATTTTACTTCTCCCCGTATTATTTGCTTTTACTGTCGCTTCTGCACAGCCCGTTACTTTATATGAAGATTGTAACTATTCCGGCAAACAATACCAGCTGGAACCCGGTAATTACCGCCTTTCCCAGATGAAGATCGGCAACGACAGGCTTTCTTCGCTCAATATACCCGGCGGGATGAAGGTCACTATTTATGAGAATGACAATTACAGTGGCAAATCAAAAACATTCAATGCCAATACATCCTGTATAGATGCCGAATGGAATGATATGGCTTCCTCGATCGTTATTGAGAACAGCTATTATAATCAATATAATCAAAATGATTATGTGGTTTTTTATACCGATTGTTATTCAAAAGGCAATTCGCAAACACTGCGCCCCGGCCGTTATAAAGGCAGCGACCTGGGCAATCTTAAATACAATATCTCTTCGTTTACTGTTTATGGCAACCTTACCATAAAAGCCTATATCAACAGTGAGAACCTGGCCGGTTATTCCGTTACACATACCAGCAGCGAAAGCTGCCTTAGCAATTCCGAGAATGATAAGATCGGTTCGATAGTCATCCAGCGCAGCAATAATAACAACAACAATAATGGCAATAACGGCAATAATGGAAACAATGGTAATAACGGCAACAACAGTAATGCTTATGCTACCATTTATACCGATTGCAATTATCGTGGTAACAGTCTTCGTCTTTCGCCGGGTTATTACCAAGGCGACAAACTGGGATTGCTTAAATATGATATCTCTTCCATCGAAATACCTTCCAATCTCCGGGCAAAAGTGTATATAAACAATGATTACCTGAGTGGCACTTCGTATACACTTGGTGAGAATACCAGTTGTCTCAGCAGTACACTTAACAACCGCATCGGCTCACTCGTCATTGAAGAAATTGGTTACAATAACAATTATCCGAATAACAACAATAATAATAACAACAACGAGAGTGTTATTATTTATACCGATACAGATTATAAAGGGCAGGCAGCTTACCTGTTGCCCGGCAGCTATAGTACGATGTCACAGGTGAACTTTCCGGACAATGCATTAAGCTCATTGGTTGTACCCGCAGGTTACCGGGTGGTTATTTATGAGTTTGAGAATTTTGGAGGAAAAAGTTACACCATCACTGATTCCAAAACGAAGTTTTATTTATCCGGCTGGAATGATAAAACATCTTCGATCGCTATTTACCGGAATTGATAAATCCTCGCATACTATTTGTAATTCATCGGGTACTTTGAAAAAACTTTACATATTTCTTGCTCTCCCCTTCACAGTGGCTGTACAAGCACAGGTTCCTGCTACGGATACCATGATATATAGAACGGTTGCTGCCAATCAATCATTGCTGCAAAGAACAGGTTCATGGCAAAAAAATTGGGGATCCAACCGGCGCATAGAATGGGCAACACCTGTAAAAGTTCCCGTATTATGGCTCGACACCGCTTACGGGGGATTGACACCTTACCAGGCAGGTGGTGGAGGAAATGAAACAAAATCATTCCGTCTTAAAACAAAAGAAGGAAAAGAATATTCTTTGCGTTCCGTTAATAAGTCGAGAGAAGAAGTGATCGAAGAAAGATTCAGAAAAACATTTGTTGAAGATATTATCAATGATCAATTGTCAAGTTCTTACCCTTACGGTGCATTCCCGATAAACATCATGCAGGAAAAAGCAGGCATTTATCATCCCGTACCTGTGCTTGTTTATTTACCCAAACAACCTGCATTGGATACTTTCAACAATAAATATGGAGATGATCTCTATATGCTGGAGCAAAGACCGGATGGTGACTGGAGCGATGCGCCCAACTTTGGCAATGCAAAAAATTTCAGCAGCACAGAAAAATTGATCGAAAAATTGCAGGACGATAACAGGTTCTTTGCCGATCAGCATACATTTATCAAAGCAAGATTGTTTGATATCCTCATCGGCGACTGGGACAGGCACGAAGACAATTGGCGCTGGGCCATTAAAAAAACAGGTAATAAAACTTTATATATGCCGGTGGCCCGCGACAGGGACCAGGCTTTCTATACACACAATGGAAAATTGGTTGATAAGATGTTACCGCTTGCGGGCCTCTCTTACATGCAGCATTTCGATCACCAGATTGGTAATGTAAAAAGTTTTACCAGCCCCGAAAGATTTATAGACCGGTTCTTCTCCAATGAAATGGATCTTAGCGATTGGACAGATGCAGCAAAAGATCTTCAGCGGTCATTAACGGATGCAGTAATAACAGAGTCGGTAAAAGGATTACCAGCAGAAATATTTGCTGTCAGCGGACAGGAACTGATCGATAAACTGATATCAAGGCGCAAGCAATTAGATAGTATTGCTGCAGTATATTACCGGTTCATAGCAGCAGAAGTGGATATTACCGGTAGCAAACAGCGGGAATATTTTGACATAAAAAGACTTGATTCATTAATAAGGATATCGGTTTTCAGAATAGACAATAATGGAGAAACAGAAGAGAAGCCTTATTATGACCGGGTATTCAGGTCAGCAGAAACAAAGGAGATCAGGATACATGGTATCGGTGGAAAAGATATATATACTATCGCAGGTCATTCACCGATCATCCTTCGTATCATCGGTGGTCCGGACAATGATTCCATCACACAAACAGGCGGCAGGATTCATATTTACGATAACAGCGATAATGTTTTTCAAACCAGCTCGGCAAGAAAACATATTTCAGGCGACAGCGCCGTTCATGCTTACAAATACCGCAATTACGAATATGATTCAAGAGGCATCTCTCCCACTGCAGGTTTCGATTATGAAGACAGGATCTATGTTGGCCTGAACTGGTCGTTTACAAAACATAAATGGCGGCGTGAACCCTTTGCAGTCCGTCATAACATTGGTGTGAATTATTCTATCACGCAGCATGCGGTCAGCGCTTCATATGATCTTGTTTTTCCAAAGGTCATTGGTAAATGGGATCTTCTTTTCCAGGCAAAATATGATGGTACTACCTGGAGAAATTTTACCGGGTTGGGAAATGAAACAGTATGGAATGAATTGTTTGACAACTATTACCAGGTAAGAAGCCGTGAATGGGGATTAACAACCGGTATCCGGCGCAAATTTGGTAAAAGTGAAATTGGTCTATCGGTTTTCTTTCATCAATTAAAAAACATTCCGGATCCCGGCAGGTATGCAGCCGTACTATTCAGCTTTTCGGATCCGAAACTATTTGACGAAAATAATTATGGTGGCATAAGATGGAAATACAATTATGTTTCTGTAAATGACGTGATCGTACCCACCAAAGGTATCAGCCTTTCAGCCAATGGGAATTATATAAAGAATTTTTCAAGAGATGGTTTCTTTCAAAATTATTCAGCAAGAATACAGACGTGGCTTCCTTTAAGTAAAAAATTCTCTTTAGCAGTAAAAGCAGGCGGTACAACTATCATAGCTGATGATAATGTATTGAATAATACATTACCCTACCAGCATGCTGTAATTGGCGGCCCTGAAAATTTCCGCGGCTATCGCAGGGAAAGATTCTGGGGCAAAACAGCATTCTATAATAATAACGAGTTTCGTTTTATCACTAATATGAGAACGCATTTGCTGAATGCAAAGATCGGGTTGCTTGCTTTCTTTGATGATGGCCGTGTATGGATGCCCAATGAAATATCCGGCACCTGGCACACATCTTATGGAGGGGGTTTACTCTTAGCGCCTTTTCATTTTACTTCTTTCACACTTACATACGGCATTTCCAATGAAATGAAGCTGTTCCAGTTCAAATTCAATACATTGTTCTAGTACCTACTGGATTATATTTGACATCAATCAATAAAATCACTCTTAATAGTAGTTCACTCCTAAGGTTTACTGCCAAATACTACGTAGTTGCAGAAACTCCTCCTGCATACTAGTTTCAAAATATCAACATTTGTTTTGGTGAACGAAGTTCCCGTTTTGAAACAGGTTCTTCGTGGTCATTGTTCAGCGTGTGTTCTATTTTTTATCCGAATCTTATGCAAGCCCAAAGGAACCAACTTAATGTACCCGTTAACACGGCTAATTTTTCCTTTATCGAAAAAACAGCCAGGTTGCTTCATTTTAAAACGATTGGCCTGGTCGTTATATTATTATTGTTCGCTTCCGGTATCCGGGCCCAGCAAAACACCGATTATGCTGTACAGGCCAACATCATTTATCATATTACAAAATACATTAACTGGCCGGACAATAAAAAAACAGGTGATTTTATCATTGGTATTGTAGGTGATTCACCGCTCTATGACCAACTTAAAATTACTTTAGCCAATAAAAAAGCAGGGACCCAAAATATAGTCATCAAAAAAATCTCTTCTTCGGCAGCCAGTTTTACCTGTCACATTCTTTTTCTCAGCGAAGATGAAAGTGACAATATCAAAAAGATCAATTCAAGAACTTCAGGGCATGCCACTTTAATGATATCGGAATCTGAAGGACTGGCCCGTAAAGGAGCCTGTATCAATTTTGCGATAGCTGAAGACAAATTAAAACTGGAGATCAATAAACATAATATAGAAGACAGGGGCCTTGATATCGCTTCGGAACTTCTTCAACTCGGACAGATCGTAAAATAGAAATCGTTATAAATAGCCTCTCTTATGAAAACAATATTTACAAGATCATTTCTCATTCTTAGTCTTTTAATGCTGATCCATGCCGGTACCTACGGCCAGAAGGCGGATACCAGCAGGTTAGATAATCTTAGCCTCAAAGATCTTCTTAACATGAAGATCGTTTCTGTATCGAAACAATCGGAATTGCTTTTCGATGCTCCTTTGTCTGCTTCCGTTATTACGAAAGAAGAAATACAGCGTGCCGGCTGCACTTCTATCATGGAAGCCATGCGGCTTGTGCCCGGTGTTATCGCCAGGCAGCAAAGCAACGGCAATTATGATATTCACCTGCGGGGCATGGACAATGTTCCGCCCAATGCATCCTTCGATGTTGCTTCTACTACAGCATTGGTGATGATCGATAACCGGCCGGTGTATAGTTACCTGCGGGGAGGAACTTTTTGGGAAACTTTACCTGTAGATATCAATGATGTTGAAAAAATAGAAGTTATACGGGGGCCTGCCGCGGCACTGTATGGTCCTAATGCAGTAAATGGCGTTGTTAATATTATTACACGGCATACAAAAAAAGACGGGCTGTACCTGGTAGCCAATAACCAGCAGGGCAGCGATCATACATTTATCAATAATGCCTCTATAGGATTTCAATCCAAAAAATGGAGTGTGATCGCTTCAGGTAATTACCAGGATCGTCAACGGTCGCAAACTTCTTATTTTGAATTTAACCGTGACAGGTGGATCAATGACCCGGACTATTTTATAAATTTTTCATCCGATACGGCAAAAAATATAAGTCAACGTTTCCCCGACCAGGGACTTGCTATGGAAAAGTATGCAGGTAATATTTTTTTGAATTATAACCCGGCAAAAAAAGTAAATTTTAATCTTAGTACGGGTATTCAGCATTCACTGGTACAAAAAGTTTCTGCTGAAAATGAAAATACACCGCTATCCACTTCTTCGTCAGATACAAGATATATCGATCTGCGGATGCAGGTAAAAGGCATCTCTGCCCAACTTTCTCTCAATGGCGGGCAACAGAATGTAGATCTTGATCCGGGAAATAAATATGACTTTCATACCCTCGATGCCAATATTGAATACAATTATACAAAAGGTAATTTGTCACTGAGACCAGGCTTGAGTTACAGGAGTACAATGTATGACGATACGAAGTATTCAGATATCATTAACCGGTCAGGGATCTTCAATGCAAGAGGAGTTATTACAACCAGGTCGGCATCGCTTCGCGGGGAATATAAAATGATGGCCAATAAACTGAGATGGGTAGCAGGATTAACAGCCAGCAAATTCAATTATCCTGATGCAACTTATATGTCATATGAATTTGCAGGAACCTATAAAATAAATAAAAAGAACCTTGTGCGGGCTGTCTATTCCCATGCGCCCCGTTCTTCCAATGTTTTTGATACCTATGCCGACCAGGCAATAGTTCTTTTCCCAACAGGCCCCGTAACGTATGTAGAAGTAGCTTTGCTGGGAAATAAAGATCTCAAATTGCTTACTGCTAATATGATTGAAGCGGGTTACCGAACGATCATTACACCCAAACTGAGTATGGATGTTGAAGTATTTGATATCCGCGCAAAAAATTTTAATATACCTGTAACGGATCACCTGATCATAGAGTTTGATGGCGGCGCCGCCATGGATACAGTTTACGAGACACCCATCATTGCTACCAATCTTCCTCTTACCGTGTCGCAGCAGGGAATAACTTTTTCATTTACTTATGCAACAAAGAAATTTCAGCTAAGATCATTTCTAACATTACAACGCACAAAGCTGAAGAACTATGCCCCGTTCCATAATACACCGGAAGCCGATCTGCCGGATGCAGCACAGAATAATATCTATTCAGGAATAGGAACAGAAATAACAGGCAAAAGTACTCCTGCTGCCTTCGGAGGCGGTTCGGTTAATTATGAGATCATTCCAAAGGTCAATATCAACCTGAATGCCTATTACTATTCTTCACAAACATATCATCACTTGTCGAATACACTTTTTAACGATGGCATAAGAGGTATCGATCATATTAATGCAAAACTGACCCTGAATGCCGGTATTTCATATGAGGCTGTAAAAGGTTTACGTGTTTTTGGCACGGGGAAGAATATATTCAATAACAGTTCAAGAGAATTTTTCAGGTCGGATGTCGTACCCTTTATGTTATTGGCGGGAATAAACTATACATTTTAAGTATGAATAACACATTTTCAGATCACCAGCTATTGGAACATTTTAAAGATCCGTGTACTATTATCTCCGGTGAGTTATTTGAGTTAAATGAGATCCTGCGTAAGGAGAATAATGAACTCAGGAAAGCACATAAAGAACTCAAAAGTATTTTCGAAAACATCAATGAGGTCTTGTTTTCAGTTGATATGCTTTCTTACAGGGTTACACAAATGTCTGCAGCCTGTGAAAAAGTATATGGCTATATGGCATCGGAATTTCTTGCAGATCATACTCTCTGGCAGGCAATAATTCATCCCGAAGATGTACATATTGCAGAACAGCAACTTGAATTGCAGTACCAGGGAAAAGAAGTGCTTAATCAATTCCGTATCATCCATAAGGATAAAAGTATCCGCTGGACGGAAAATAAAATTGTTCCCACCATGGATGCGACCGGGCGGTTGATCCGGATAGATGGACTGGCCAGTGATATTACCGAACGCAAACTGGCTGAATACAAAATGCAGGAAAGCGAGTTGCGTTATCGTTCACTTATTGAACAGGCCACCGATGCTATTTGTATTGCTGATATGTCCATGAAAGTTATTGATATCAACCCAAGTGGTTGCCAGTTGCTCGGGTATTCAAAAGAAGAATTTTTAACGCTTACGATAGCCGACCTTTTCTTACCGGGAGACCTTAAAGCAAATCCTTTAAAGACAGAGGAATTAAAGACAGGGAAATCTATTAATAATGAAAGGAGATTCATTAAAAAAGACGGAACGATCGTAGAAGTGGAATTGAACGGCAAATTACTTGACGACGGAAGATTTATTCTTTTTGGTCGTGATATATCGGAGCGCAAACAGGCAGAAAAATCATTAAAAGAAAGCGAGTTGCGCTATCGTTTACTTGTCGACCAGGCAACCGATGCTATTTGTGTGGCTGATGCCTCCCTGCGGTTCATTGATCTGAACCCTTATGCCTGCGAATTTTTAGGATATACAAGAGAGGAAGGCTTACAGCTTTTTGTAACAGATGTTTTATTTCCGGAAGACCTTATAACGAACCCCATCCATAAATTTATTACATTAAAAACTAAGGAAACGATCAGGAATGAACGGAGGTTTAAAAGAAAGGACGGGTCTGCAGTTGTTATGGAGATAAGTACAAAGCTGATGGAAGATGGAAAGTTTATCATGTTCGGACATGATGTATCTGACCGTAAGCGATCAGAAGAAGCGCTGAGAGAAAGCAAGCAACACCTGCGGCAGATAATTGACCTGGTTCCTCATTTTATTTTTGCAAAAGATGATAACGGAAAATTCGTGCTGGTCAATGAAGCTGTTGCCGCGGCCTACGGTTCTACCGTTGAAAACTTAATTGGCAAAAGCGATGCTGATTTTAATTCTAATAATGAAGAAGTTGAACATTTCCTGCAGGAAGATCTGAAAGTGATCAATAGCGGGAATACAAAATACAATATAGAAGAAACCATTACAGATGCTACCGGCCAGGTACGTGTATTATCTACAACTAAAATACCTTATATGTATTTAGGGGCTAATACACCAGGCGTATTGGGTGTTAGTGTCGATATTTCTGAACGTAAAAAAGCTGAAATAATATTAAAAGAAAGCCAGGGCCAGCTCAGCATTGCAACAGAGATAGCAAAACTCGGGTATTGGGAATTCGATGTTACAAAGAACCTGTTCAATTTCAACAACCAGTTTTTTTCGATCTTTAGAACGACTGCTGAAAAAGCCGGAGGCAATATCATGTCATCCGAACAATATGTCACTCATTTTGTACACCCTGAAGATATCCAATTGATCGCTGCAGAAGGAGCCGCTGCAATTAAATCACCGGATCCAAAATATAACCGCCAGATAGAGCATCGTATCAAATATGCAGATGGCGGGATCGGGTATGTAGCCGTCCGGTTTTTCATTGTGAAAAACGAACTGGGACGTACTATCAAAGTATTCGGTGCTGTACAGGATATAACAGAAAGAAAAAAAGCTGAAGAGACAATATTCAAATCGGAAGCCAACCTGAACCTGATCAATAAACAACTTGAAATAAAAAATAAAGAGCTGGAGCATTTTGCTTATGTCGCATCTCATGACCTGCAGGAACCATTACGGACCACAACCAGCTTCGTGAATTTGCTGCGGGAACAATACCAGGGAAAGCTTGATGAAAGAGCAGACAAATACCTCAATTTTATTTCCGATTCATCGGGCAGGATGAAAGTTCTTATCACCGACATGCTCGACTATTCGAGGATCGGGAACAAAAAAGAATTGCAGCAGGTTGAATGTAATACAGTAGTGAACCAGGTATTGCAGGACCTGGCTGTGGTACTAAATGAAACCGGTGCAATCATAAACGTAGATACATTACCGGTGCTCAGTGGCTACCAGACCGAACTCAAACAACTTTTCCAAAACCTGGTCACCAATGCGATCAAATTCAGAAAAAAAGATACCGTACCGGAGGTCAGCATCTCTGCCCGCAGGGATAAAACCTGCTGGACATTCGCTGTCAGCGATAATGGTATCGGGATAGAAAAAAATCATAAGGACAGGATCTTTATCATTTTCCAGCGCTTACATACCAGGAGTGAATATGAAGGAACAGGAATAGGACTTGCGCATTGCAAAAAGATCGTTGGACTTCATGGAGGCGACATCTGGATCGAATCCACTCCGGGCGAAGGCTCAATTTTTTATTTTACTATACCCTTAAATAAACCAGAATGAAAAAGAAAATCAATTGTGTATTACTGATCGATGATGATGAGCCTACAAATTTTCTCAGTCAAATGATAATTGAAGATGCCGGGTGCACAGAGGATATCCAGGTTGCCAATAGCGGCGAACATGCGATCGATTACCTGACCAGCCAGGGATCATATACAGCGGATAGCAGTATTCATCCACGTCCTGATCTTATATTCCTCGATATTAATATGCCTGCCATGAATGGCTGGGAGTTTCTTCAGAAATATGATACACTGGAAAAAGAACATAAGGGAAACGTAGTGATAATCATGCTGACCACTTCATTGAACCCCGATGACAGGCAAAAATCGGAAGACTTCCCCCATGTGGCAGGATTCGAAAATAAACCGTTGACCGTTGAAAAACTGGATGCGATATTAAAAAAACATTTCCCGGAGAATTATTGATACACACATAAAGTCCTGGTTCGGGAAAAGATGATCGTAGCAACAATGAGTTGCCTGGTCAAACAGCTCGGCCATATTCCAATATTCTTTATTAAAAACCACCAATGAAAAACCAATTATTTAAAAATATCCCGCTTATTCTTTGCTTCGCTTCTGCCTTTTTTGGCAGCCTGTCAAGATCCGGTGCACAAACATCCGGGGAAACACCTGAACTATTGCAGGAATTTTTTGTAAGTGAAACTGTATTTGCCCAGGAAAAAAATGAATTCCAGGTTACCACCAAACCGGGATACTGGAAAAAAGAAGGCATGAAAATGATAACCATCCCCCTGCAGTTTGAATATGGCTTTACCGACAGGTTCCAGGTTGAACTAACACTGCCATATAATTTTCTTTATACAGAAGGCCACCGCGTCATTCACGGAAGAGGCAATGCAGAAGCAGGATTCTTATACAGTATTTTAAAAGGCAATAAACCCTTTGCATTTTCAATGGGACTTGAGGTTGAACTACCAACTGAAAAAATGTCAAAAACTGCTGAATTACCTGAAGAGGCTGAAGAAGCTGAAGAGCCAGGAGTAGAATGGGAACCCTCTCTCATCATAGCCCGGCAGTTTGGAAAAATGCAGGTGCATGCAAACCTCGCTGCTGAGATCAGCAAAAGCGGAACAGAATTTAATTATAACCTCGCCACAGCCGTTCCTTTTGGAAACTGGCTGGCAACACTGGAATTAAACGGAAAGTTCGCAGATAAAAGATCCGTTTTTATAACCCCCGGCATTTTATGGAAAGGAATAGATGATTTTGAATTTGGAGCCGCTGTTTCAAAAGGCGGACCCGGATGGGGATTTATCTTAATGGCGACTTATGAATTTTCTTTAGGTAAAAAATAAATCTCGCTGCATTATAAAATATAGGGTATGAATCTTAGAAAAAAATTATTGCTCGTCTTCCTCACACTTGCTTTTTTAATAGGCCTGGTCGGTTTTTTTGCGATCAGGAATTTGAAAGAAGCAAGCAGGAATATTGACCAGATCAGGTTGTCCAGTATACTGGAAGTAGAGAGTTCGGCTGATATGTCGTTTGAACTGTTATTACTGAATAATTTATTGAAAGAATATCTCTCCGAAAAAATAAATGAGCATACCGATAATGTACCCAGGATAAAAAAAGAGATCGAAACGGGTTTCGCCCGCTTTGAAAAAGCATTGGGATCAAGAAAAAAAATTACACTGGACGGCCTGCATCTTTATAACGGTGAAGAGTTGGAATATGAAAAAGAGGAGTTGGAAGAAACCAAAGAATTCGAAAATAAATACCTTGCTTATAAAAAAGACATCTTTGAAGCTATTGCCGGTTTTGAAGAAAAGAACTATATAACAAATTTTAAAAAACATGAGCATGAATGGGATGAAAAAACACGGTTGCTTGTAGAAGAATCGAGCGCCTCGAGAAGTGAGGCCCAGGCTGAAATTAATACCGAGGCTTCCAATGTAGCGGCAGAAACAAAGCATTCGACCCTTGTGGTTATTATAATTGTCGTTCTTTCTTTTATTGTGGCATTGATCGTGGGGATATTGGGAGCAAAGTCTGTTGTAAGGCCACTTTTGAAACTGAAAGCGGCCACCAAAAATATTGCTGCCGGTAATATGCGTCTCATCAAAAATATCAACACCAAAGATGAGATCGGGGACCTTGCCATTTCCTTTAATAACATGACAAAAGAACTTGAAAAAAGCAGGACAGAGATAGAAGATTACAATAAAACATTAGAACAAAAAGTATACGATCGAACGCTGGACCTGGAAAAAAATATCCGGAAGCGGAAGCAGATAGAAAAAAAACTGATAACCCATACTATCGAACTGAAAAATTCCAATTCAGAATTAGAACAATTTGCCTATATCGCTTCGCATGATCTGCAGGAACCATTGCGGACCATTTCAAGTTTTGTTGAATTGTTCCAGAAACAGTACATGGGAAAATTAGATCCGAAGGCTGATAAATACATTAGTTATATAATGCAATCCTCGGGCAGGATGCGGGTCCTTATTAATGACTTGCTGGACTATTCACGTATTGGCAATAAAAAGGAATTACAACAAATCGACTGTAATGTGATACTGCAGGAAGTAAAAGACGATATGCGTAAAACCATAACCGATGAAAAAGCTGTTATTGAGACAAAGGATCTTCCTGTTATTATGGGTTACCAGACGGAGATCAAACAACTTTTCCAGAATCTGATCAGCAATGCTATTAAATTCCGGAAAAAGGGAACGGTTCCCCGGATAAATATCTCGGCTCAGCACGATAATACCTCCTGGATATTTGGCGTACAGGATAACGGGATCGGAATTGCGAAAGAACATAACGACAGGATCTTTACTATTTTCCAGCGGCTGCATAATAAAAACGAGTACGAAGGATCGGGGATCGGGCTGGCACATTGTAAAAAGATCATAGGCTTGCACAAAGGTAAAATATGGATCGAGTCTGCACCCGGCGAGGGTACCACTTTTTACTTTACTATTCCGGAGATCCCCCATGAATCCCGGGCTGCATAATATCCGCAACGTTCAAGATAAATTTCAGAGATACAGAAGAAGCAATAAAAAAGCCACTCCTTCGACAGGATAGTGGCTTTTGGTTGCTGTGCAGTTGGTATTGCTTTAAGCGTATTCTTCTTTTGCCGTTTTACTATATTCATCGATCAGTTTGCGCTGCAATTCAAATGGTACCGCTTCATAAGCGAGAAAACTCATTTTGAATTTTGCCCTTCCCTGTGTGATCGAACGAAGCGACGATGAATAACCATCCATTTCAGCCAATGGGACTTTGGCAATCACTTTTTGAAAATGTCCTTCACTGTCGATCCCTTCTACAATAGCACGACGGCTTTGCAGGTCACCCATTACCGAACCGGTAAGATCATCGGGACATAATACTTCCACATGATAGATCGGTTCCAGTATTTGCGGATCGGCCTGCTGGAATGCCTGGCGGAATGCCTGCAATCCTGCGATCTTAAATGAGATATCATTGCTGTCGACCGGGTGCATCTTTCCATCATACACACATACACGGATATCACGTGCATAAGAACCTGTCAACGGACCGTTATGCATTTTTTCCATCACTCCTTTTAATACAGAAGGAAGGAATCTTGTATCGATAGCACCGCCAACAATACAGTTATAGAAAACCAGTTTGCCGCCCCATTCAAGATCATGTACATCACGGCCTCTTACATTCAGATCGGCAGGCTCGGGCATTCCTTCATACCAGGGTTCTATGCGCAGGTAAACTTCGCCAAACTGGCCCGAACCACCACTTTGTTTTTTATGCCGATAATTGGCATCGGCCATTTTGCGGATCGTTTCCCGGTAAGCGATCTTTGGTTTTACAAATTTCACATCTAGTTTATGCTGATGTTCTATTTTCCATTTTGCCACAGCCAGATGCATATCGCCCTGGCAATGGATCAATGTTTGTTTTAATTCCGGGGAAACATTCAACCAGCAATGTTGGATCTTCTTCTCTCAACTGGTGCAGGGCCTGCGATAATTTTTCTTCTTCGCCTTTTTTCATCAGTTCGATCGCCACTGTCATATTGTGAGAAGGAAATTCAATAGAGGGCAATTCATAATTTTTTCCTCTTGTATGCAGTGTATTATTAACATGTGTATTTTTTAATTTCAACGTGGCGCCGATATCGCCGGCCACCAGTTCATGTGTAGTGGTACGTTTATTTCCTTCCACCAGGAAAACTGGTTTATTTTTTCTGTAACGCCGGTACTTTCATTCTCCAGTTCCATCCCGAGTTTTACAGTACCCGAATACACTTTAAAGAAAGACATTTCGCCCACATGCGGCTCCGAAATTGTTTTATAAATAAAGATGCAGGCCGGGCCATTGGCATCGCAGGCCAGTTCGGTCTCCGCTTTTTGTTTTTTGCGGCGGCATTTCATTAGCGCTGGGACAAACATTATCGATAAAACCCATCAGTCGTCCGCTGCCCATATTCCTTTCTGCCGATAAACAGAATAAAGGGAACAGGTCGTGATTGATCATCGCTTTCTTCATTCCCATTTTCATTTCATCTTCCATCCAATTCGCCTTTCTCAAAATATGTTTCCATCAATGTTTCATCGTTGCTGGCAATAGCTTCGATCAGTTCTTTATGTAATTCATCGGCTTTTGCTTTTTCATCATCCGGTATCGGCAGTTTTTCCGGCTTGCCTCCACCCTCTTTGAATTTATACATGGTCATCCGCAATACATCAATGATCTCATGAAAACCGACACCTACCTGGTGCGGGTATTGTACGACAACAACTTTATTTCCAAAATGCGATTTTGCTTCTTTTACTGTTTTGTCAAAATCTGCATTATCATCGTCCAGTTTATTGACGGCAAAGATCATCGGGGTTTTGAACTTTTCTGTATAATCCCAAATGATATCGGTGCCTACTTCCACTCCCATCACGGCATTTAACAGCATTACACCGGTGTCGGCCACCCGAAGTGCTGAAATAACTTCACCAACAAAATCATCGTAACCGGGCGTATCAATGATATTGATCTTATATCCCCGCCATTTGGTGTGAAGGAGTTTGCTGAAAATAGAATTACCACGTTCCTGTTCAAGTTCGTGGTAATCGCCGGTTGTATTTCTTTCGGCTATGCTGCCGCGGCGGGTAATTATGCCTGCTTCATAGAGCATGCATTCCGCTAATGTTGTCTTACCTGAGCCGGCATGGCCCAGCAAGACAATATTTTTTACGTGTGAGGTATCAAATTCAGGCATGAAGTTTCAGTTTTAGCAATAAACGATCTGTTTGTCTTTTCCGAGGGAACTCCTTCGGAGGAATTTAATGGGAAACTAAAGACAATGGACAATTGCAATTGACAATAGGCAATCAGCAACAGGTCAATCTATTGCCTGTTGCGTATTAAGTATTGCTTATTGAATTACTGCGTTCGCTTTAAGAAATCATTGAACTCATCTCTGAGATCAACCAGTGTTTGTTCCAACTGCCCGTATTGCTGGTGCAATGATTCATGATTTACAAGGCTGTCTTCATTGGCAACACCATTGAAAGCTGCTTTTTCGAAATTGATCTTCCTGTCATGTGTTTTGATCGCCTGCTTGAGATCGTGGATGTTGATGAGCTGGATGTGAAACTGGTTGTGGAGATGTTCTACGTCCTGTAACTGTTCTTTAGAGAGTGGTTGTCCTGCTACCTGCCTGAGTTTTGCTTCGTTGTTGTTGAATTCATCCCTGTAATTGCGAAGCGTTTCTCTCCAGGCATTGCACTCCGTGGAGAGCTGTGAGATGTCTACCTGAACCATGGTGTTTAAATTTTAAGGATTAAAAAATAAAGATCTGTACCATTTTCGGGGGTGGGGATCGGCCAGGTGGGTTAATCGATACAAGTAAGTTAAGGCCAAATCCTGAAAAATCAAATATTTCAAGAAGATTTTTATTAAAAAAAATGCACATAACAAATAAAAAATTATCTATTTCCTTACTTTTTTCAGTTGTTAGAAAATATGTGCACTAAGTCTTAAAAAGCCCCTTTTTAATAACAAATTATGCTAATTTGTGGCAAAAATTCTTATCTGCCGGCATGTTATTTGGCATGCCTAATTATATAACTTCCCCATTCATTTATTTTTTTTATTCACAACAGTTAGAAACTTTTCAAAGTGATTTCCCAAAATACCATACAACAAATATTAGGTCGACTCGACATAATCGAGATGATTGGAGGTTTTGTAAAACTTAAAAAAAGAGGCAGCTAATTATTTCGGCTTTGTCCTTTTCATAATGAAAAAACACCTTCTTTTACTGTTTCTCCAAGCAAAGGAATTGTACAAATGTTTTGGTTGTGGAAAAAGCGGAAATACGATCAGCTTCATCATGGAGCATGAAAAGTATAGTTATGTTGATGCATTGAAATGGCTTAGCCAATAAATATGGTATTGAGATTGAAGAAACATTTCAGACAGATGAACAACGGCAAAGTTCAACTTGCTGCTGACAGCCTTTACATATCATTAATAGTTTTGCGCAGCAATTTTTTTCCAAGCAATTATTTGAAACGGAAGAAGGACAGGATATCGGCCTTGCTTATTTTAAAGAAAGAGGTTTCCGTGAAGATGTGATCAAAAAATTCCAGTTGGGTTATTCGCCGGAACGAAGAGATGCTTTCACCAAAGAAGCTATTGCGAAGCAATACAATCCTGAACTTACTAATTAAAGACGGGATTGGTTGCCAATCGCAATGATCAATTGACGGATAATTATCGTGGCCGTGTTATTTTCCCGATCCATAATCAAAGTGGAAAAATATTGGGCTTTGGCGCAAGGATATTAAAGAGCAATGACAAAGCGCCGAAATATATCAATACGCCGGAGAATGAGATCTATGTAAAAAGCAAGATACTTTATGGATCTTTTTTCGCAAGGCAGGCCATTGACAAAGCCGATGAATGTTTATTAGTGGAAGGATATACCGATGTTATTTCATTGCACCAGGCTGGTATTGAAAATGTGGTCGCATCGGGTGGCACTTCTTTGACGCCCGATCAGTTGCGGTTAATAAAAAAATACACCAACAATCTTACGATCATTTATGATGGTGATGCAGCCGGTATAAAAGCGGCATTACGTGGATTGGATCTTGCATTGGAAGAAGGATTGAATGTAAAACTGGTATTGGTTCCCGATAAAGAAGATCCTGACAGTTATGTAAATAAAGTTGGTGCCACTGCTTTCAAGGATTTTGTTCAAAAGAATAAAAAAGATTTTATTCTTTTCCAATTAGAAGTGGCGTTGAAAGATGCAGGCAACGATTCAACAAGAAAAGCAGATGTGGTGAACCAGGTGGCAGAGACCATTTCCAAGATCAATAAGGTTGAAGATTTTACCAAAGCAACAGGATTATATCAAGCAATGACTTCGGAGATATTAAAGATCGAAGAGAGCGGCATGCATGCACTGGTGAATAAATTTATTCGTGACAGAATCACAATACACTGGAAAGAAAAAAGCCTTTTGAAGAAGTCAAAATTAGCCAGGAAGAAAATTGCGAACCAGCAGGCCGAAGCCACCAATTATGATGATGCTACTTTCAATTTACTTATTTAAAGATGATTCTGCAGGAACAAGAATAGCGAGGATATTATTAGAACATGGAGATAAAAAATGGGATGATAAAAAACTGGTGGCTCGAATATATTTTCGAAGAAATGGATGACGATTATTCGAAAGCCAGATCGATAATAAGATGTTATCCGGCTGATCGCTGCCTTTAAAGAATTATATACAAACCGATCCGTCCACTGTCACACCAATTATTTTATTTATCATCCCGATACAAAACTTAAGCCTTTGGCTGTTACGTTACTCAATTCACCGTATGAAGAAAGCCAGCATGGCGAAAAGAATTCAGCCGGTCAGACGGGTACCAGAAAAAATTATTCGAAAAGAGTTACGAAGATTTTATCCGGACGCTTGAAAAGAATAATGAGGAAACCTTAATGACTTACCTGAAATTGATGAGGATCTACCAATGATGAGGTTGAATCGGCAGTGATTTATCTTAAAATAAGGAAAATCAAAAGAATGTTACTGGAAAACCAACTGGACCTTAAAAACAGCATACACCTGAAGAATACAATATGCTTCACCATACACATGAGCATTTAAAAGAGATGGAAATGGAACTGACGAAGAAAATCGGAACGGTAATACTTAAATAATCTTCTCCAATAGCATATCGCTATACGATACTTCAACCAGGTCGCTTTCTTTGATCCCGAATTCTTTCAGATAAAGATCACACTGGTCTTTTAATGCTGACTGTGAAAGATCAGCCAGTATATTGCCCGCTTCTATTTCTACAAAGGATCCCAGTCCCGGCACTTCATCAATATGGAATTTTACATTGCCGATATACCAGATCTCTCTTTTCTTTTGTACCACTACTTTAATTCCGATTGATTTTTCCAGCACATCTTTCAAGCCTGCTGCATCTTCAATTTTTATCAAATTAAATTGAGAATTCTTCGGGCCGGCCTGGTTCGTTCTTTCATAATAGATAAGATTATTCTCGATCTTGCCTTCTCTCAGTTTTAACCGCCCATGATCAACATTGAAATAAGTATCTGTTTGTTCGTCGAGTCCTTTAAATTCAGCATTGTTTGCTAAAAGGTATTCCCGGATCGGTGAAGGATCGGTACATCTTGCTTTTATTTCTACATTTAAATGTGACATATTGGGCTACAAAATACGTCAGGAATATTTTAAAACATATCCGTACAAATCCGCCGCATCCGCGTCATCAGCGTTCCATTTCCAGGCAATGTGCCAGACGCTCTGCGAGACGCCAGGCATAAAAAAAGGTTTGCTGATCTCTCAACAAACCTAAATACGTTTTCTAAAACTGGTCTTACTCAGCTATAGCAGTTTCCCTTCTCCTGATGTGGGGTAATTCTCCACGCTGACCTTCTCCTTTTTCAAAACGCATGGCACTCCAGACATGATCGAGTTCAACTCTTTCAATGCTTTCATAACCATCGCTGGTAAGGCGATTCCAGCTGCGTTCACGGTTCAGGTCAGTAACGATCTTAGAGGTAGTTTTGGGATAAGCTACCCAGAATTTCGAACCATCTTTGAGCGAAGGCATAACATCCTTAAGGATGCCATTCAGTTGATTTTCGCTTACAGCGAATACCAGCGCAAAATCAATCTTCCGGTTCTTTAAAAGCGGAGTCATGTTTTTAGCAAAGGACAGTTTACTGAATTGCTTTTCGATCGAAGAAGGCAAACCCTGGATTAAAAGATTCTTTTCGTCTGCCAGTTGTAATTTTTCAAACAGCGTTTGTGACATACCTGGTAACTATTTTTAGTGGGTTCCCGTCAATGTTTTTTGGTTCGCAAAGCCATCAACGGAGTTCTCAAAGCAGGGACGGCAAAGGTAGCAATAATACCCGGTAGTTAAAACTTTTACCCATAAAAATGCCGTCCAGCGGGCATTTGAACGGCATTTATTATTTGAAATCAATATTTTACTTGCCCTGGGGTTTATAATAACCCAGCGCCTCGGGCATAAATTTCTGTAATTGCTGAATACGGTTTCCTTCGCTGGGGTGTGTGCTTAAGAATTCCGGGGGCTTTTGTCCATTACTTGCAGCTTCCATTCTTTGCCATAGCGGAACAGATTCCTGCGGATTATAACCTGCCATAGCAGCAAAATTTAATCCCCAATGATCGGCCTCATATTCATGCGAACGGGAAAAAGGTAACATGGCACCAATATTTGATCCTACTCCATAGGCTGTCATAAAAAGATTTTGTGTTTGCTGTGGTTTATCGGCAAGCGCTGCAGAAAGTGCAACACCTCCTAATTGCTGAACCAAACCGGTACTCATTCGCTGGTTACCATGTTGAAAAAGGGCATGCGTTACTTCATGTCCCATTACAACAGCCAATGCAGCTTCATTCTGAGTGATGGGCAATAAGCCTGTGTACACAACGATCTTTCCACCCGGCATACACCATGCATTTACATCTTTACTATCCACTAAATTATACTCCCAGTTATAGCCCTCCAATTTTGCAGACTGACCCACACTTGCATAATAATCTGTTACGGCCCTGGTGATCCTTTGCCCTACTCTTCTTACCATTTCAGCATCACGGTTATTGTTGGCCGACACTACCCGGTTGGTAGAAAGGAAACTCTGGTACTCTGTAGTAGCCATAGCCTGGACCTGTGATTCCGGTAATAAAGTGAATTGGCTTTTCCCTGTAATAGGATTTCGTGAACAGGCAATAATAAAAGTCGCCAGTATAAAAAAAGAGGTGATTTTTCTTATCATAACATGGTTTTTACAATAATATCCAATGATTATACCAAAGTTATTGACGAATTACAATTTACGAATTACGATTTGATGATAACCCGCTATTCTTTACGAATTCAGAACCAATAATATCAAGTAAGATTTTTTGAAAAGCAACAAATCGTAAATCGTAATTCGTAAATACTTTATTAAGGCTCGTGGCGGTTCAATGAATTTTCCCGCCTGCGCTGGCGACGGCGATCCCTGTTTTTAAGAATAGGAACTTTGCTTTCATTGCCTTTCAGCAAGCGGCCGATATTTTTTTGATGGGTCAGCAGGACCATTAATGCAACTGCAATAGCAAATATCCTGTAAGCAGGATTATCTACATTAAAAATAACCAGGATAAAAACCGGGAATGCAATACTGGCAAGTATAGAACTTAATGAAACGAAACGTGTCAGGTAAAGGACCAATATAAAAACCCCGATACAACCTAAAGCTGTCCATGGGGAGATGCCGAGCACTAATCCAAATAAAGTAGCAACCCCTTTTCCACCCCTGAAATCTGCCCAAATGGGAAATACATGCCCTATTACTGCTGCAAGACCCAAACCTGTTTGCAGGCTTTGAAGATTGACAAGATTATCGGCATATTCGGGAAGAAGTAAGGCCAGTTTTACAGCAATGATCCCTTTGATCATATCGGTTGCCATTACAATGGTTCCCCATTTTGGACCCAGCACACGGTACACGTTGGTAGCACCGGCATTCCCGCTTCCATAATCTCTTATATCTATATTAAAGAAATGCTTGCTGACCCAAACAGAAGTAGGAATACTGCCGATCAAATATGCGAGGATAATTAATAATAGTTCGTTCATAGAACCTTGGTTGATCCACCCCTTTGCCAAAACAAAGGGAGAGCAAAAATAAGCAAAAAGCAGACCGGGCAACATTAATTTAATAGAGCCCTAACCTTTTAGTAATGGGTAAACCGTAAACAGATCCATCCGCGATCGGTTGTTTTTCCGTTGAATACCAGGGGGTATTTACCGGCTGCAGCAGCAATATCAGTTTCATCTTCTTCCAGTAATCCACTTAATAGCAATGTTCCTTTAACAGATAATTGACTTACTAATGATGAAAGATTTTCAAGTATGATATTCTTGTTGATATTGGCCAGGATGATATCAAAATGTCCTGCCATTTCTGCATTGTCCGTTTTCTTTAATTCGATATTGCTGCAATTATTCTTTTGAATATTTTCTTCTGCATTGGTAATGCTCCAGTCGTCATTATCGGCAGCAATGATATTTTTTGCACCCCGTTTTTCGGCGAGAATAGCAAGCACACCGGTGCCGGTACCAAAATCAAGAACTGTTTTACCGGTAAGATCGATCTCCCGCATTTGCTGGACCATCATATAAGTGGTGGCATGATGGCCGGTACCAAAACTCATCTTTGGTGTGATAAGGATATCATGCTCCACATTTTTTATGCGTTCATGAAAATCTGCACGGATCGCAACAAAGTCATCAACAATTACAGGCTGGAAATTGGATTCCCATAATGCATTCCAGTTCGTTTCTTCAATAACAGTTTTCTTAAAAGACAATTTATGAGCGGATGTAATTCCTACCAGTTCCGCTTCATCAAAATTATCCGATGGAATAAACGCTTTAAGATCCTCTCCCTCTTCAAAGCCATCGAAGCCGATAGTGCTCAATTCAGCAATAAGCATTGCCGATTGATCGGAAGAAATGTTTTGAAATTCTATTTGAATGTAATTACTCACGAGCTGTTATTAACCGGGTGATCCTATTCTTTCTCCTATCAAAATCCAAACCCATATCACTGCAATACTAAAAACCATTGGTATTATAACAACTGCCGACCAATCATCTTTTGGAAGGGATGGAGGGTCACTTGTCCTTTTATTAAGATCATCTAAAAAACTCAAAGAAAAAAGCAGGATCAAGATCGTTGTAAATAAATATATCGCCCTGGTTAAAACAGGCTTTTTTTTATAATTCGGCATTGCTAAAAAGTAAAAAGACAAGCTAACTATTAATATCCCAACCAAATTTAATTCAAGAGACCCGGCATTGAATAGAAAATAACAATTAAGTAAAGGTTGAAGAATCAACAGAACAATATACAATACTACAGAACTGAGTACACCAAAGTATCTCATATTCAAATTTTATTAAGCCGAAGCTAAAAAAATAGCCTCAAAGAGGCTATTAATATTATCGGATACAAAGCTCCTTCAGGGGTTGTTAGCCTTGCCTGTCTTCCTGCCTTGGCTGGCCTTGTCCCTCTGGTTTTGGTATCAATATCTTTCTTGATAATTTGAATTTACCTGATTTAGGATCTGTACCGATCAGTTTCACTTTCATTACATCACCTTCTCTTACAATTCCTTCCAGTGTTTCCAAACGTTTCCAGCTTACTTCACTGATGTGAACCAAACCTTGCTTGCCAGGAAGGAATTCTACAAATGCTCCAAATGGCATGATCGATTTTACTGTTGCTTCATATACATCGCCGATCTGCGGAACAGCTACAATGCCTTTGATCCAGCTAACCGCTCTTTCAACACCATCTTTATTGGTACTGAAAATGCTGATCTCGCCCATATTGTTCTTTTCTTCGAGATTGATCGTCGTTCCGGTCTCTCTCTGAATTTCCTGTATCACTTTACCGCCCGGCCCGATCACAGCACCAATGAATTCTTTATCGATGAACAGTTTCACCATTCTCGGTGCATGCGGCTTCACATCATTCCTTGCTTCCGGTATCGTTGCATACATCGCATCAAGAATATGTAAACGGCCTTCTTTTGCCTGTGCCAATGCTTTGCGCATTACATCCATGCTAAGACCATCCACTTTTATATCCATCTGTACACCGCAAATTCCTTCACGGGTACCTGTTACTTTAAAATCCATATCTCCGAGGTGATCTTCATCGCCAAGGATATCTGTCAAAACAGCGAACTGCCCGTCTTTGCTGATCAATCCCATTGCTACACCGGAAACGTGTTTGGGAATAGCAACACCTGCATCCATCAATGCCAGCGAACCTGCACAAACAGTCGCCATCGAAGATGAGCCATTCGATTCCAAAATATCACTCACTATTCGTACTGTGTAAGGGAAGTCACCCGTCGGCATCATTTTTTTCAATGAACGCATGGCCAGGTTACCATGACCAACTTCCCGGCGGCCAACACCTCTCATCATCTTTACTTCACCGGTGGAAAATGGAGGAAAATTATAGTGTAAAAAGAATTTAGAATAATCAGAAACAGCAGCACTTTCGATCAATGTTGAATCCAAAGGAGTTCCTAAAGTAACTGTGGTAAGTGATTGTGTTTCACCTCTTGTAAATAATGCAGCACCATGCGGTGAAGGCAATACATCCACTTCCATATTCAACGGACGAACCTCATCCAGTTTACGGCCATCCAATCTTACTTTGTCATTCAGGATCATATCCCTGATCACATAATATTGCAGGTCGGCATAATAGGTCTTCGCCCATTTTTTTACATCATCCGGCAGGCTTCCACCTTCTTCTTTTATGTATTCTTTTCTCAGGTAGTCCATTAATTCTTCCGAGATCCCGGCAAACTTATCTGTACGTTCATGTTTTGCCAAAGCGCCTTTTGCTACTTCATATATTTTTGGCTTTGCAAAAGCATTTACCTTCTCACGCAATTCTTCATTGTGCAAAGGTTTGGCATAATCTCTTTTGGTTGTAATTCCTTTTAATGCTCTCAGTTCTTCCTGTGCTTTTACCTGCACACGAATAGCTTCATGCGCCACTTCGATCGCTTTGATAAGATCTTCTTCCTGGCATTCATGCCCTTCACCTTCCACCATCATGATGTTCTTATCGGTAGCCGCTATGATAAAATCAAAATCGGATTTCGCAATTTCACTGCGCAAAGGATTTACGATGTATTGTCCTTCAACACGGGCCACTCTTACTTCAGAAATGATTTCCTGGATAGGAATATCAGAAACAGCCAGTGCAGCCGATGCAGCCAAACAAGCCAATGCATCCGGCATTATTTCGGGATCGCTGGAAATAAGACGTAACCAGTACCTGTACTTCGCAGAGATAATCTTCCGGGAACAAAGGACGAAGAGCCCTGTCGATCAATCTCGATGTCAGGATCTCGTAATCATTCAAACGGGCTTCTCTTTTAAAGAATGATCCCGGTATACGACCTGCAGAAGCAAATTTTTCCTGGTAGTCTACTGACAACGGGAAAAAACTCTGGCCTTCTTTCGGTTCTTTGGTGGCAACAACGGTAGCGAGGATAATGCAATTACCCTGGCGAACTGTAACAGATCCATCGGCCTGGCGGGCAAGACGACCTGTTTCGATGATCACTTCATGACCATCTCTTATATTAAATTTTGATTGCAATGGTTGTGTAAGCATATGAATAAGTTTAAAAAGTTTAAGGGTTTAAAAGTTTAAGGTTACCGGGATTCATTAAAAATAAAAATGCAGCACGATACATTCCGTCGCCTGCAATGGAGAGTAATCACAATGAGAATTATCTTTCTTAATGGATCCGATCAACAAAAACCTTCGTTACTCCCCTTTAGGGGCTGGGGGGCACTTATTTCCTTATTCCAAGTTTCTCGATCAACTGGCGGTAACCTGTCAGGTTAGTTTTTTGCAGGTAGTTCAATAAACGTTTACGTTTACCAACCAATTGCATCAATCCGCGGTGAGTAGAAAAATCTTTTTTGTTGGCCTGCAGGTGAGTACTGATCTGGCTGATACGCTCAGTCAACAGTGCGATCTGGCCTTCAATGGATCCGGTATTTGTGTCTGAACCGGTAAAGTTTTTAATTACTGTCGCTTTTTTTTCTTTTGTAAGGGGCATCTCTTTTTAATTTTTAAATTTTTCCAAAGGAATTCCTTTGGGGCATCCGATTTTTTGCATCTGATAATTGAGGCGCAAAGGTAAGGCCGTTATCCTTAACGGCAAAGGTTTCAGGCAGCTATTTTTATCCAATTTCATCTTTCTTAGCGTTGGTTATCAGGGCTTAACTTAGTTTTGCCAACATGGAATTATCGCAGGATACCAAAAATATTCTTGGCTTACAATTGCCTACCGATCCCCGCTGGGTTGACCTTGCTGAAAAGTCGCTGGAAGAAATCCTGACCGACCATGCTTATTGCGAGCAAAAAGCGGCCACTGCCTGCATATCATTGATCCAGCGATACAGCAGCAAACAAAAATTAGTGGCCGAACTCTCTCCCATCGTTACAGAAGAATGGGGCCATTTCCGGCTGGTACTGGCAGAATTAGAAAAACGAAATCTGAAACTGGGCAAACAACGGAAAGATGAATATGTGAATGCATTGATAGAATTTCAGCAAAAAGGCGGCGATGGCGAAGGGCGTATGCTCGATCAATTATTGACGATGGCCTTGATCGAAGCGAGAAGCTGCGAACGTTTTAAAAGATTAAGCGAAGGACTGAACGATGAATACATGAAAAATTTTTACCGGCGATTCATGGAAAGCGAAGCCGGGCATTATACTTTGTTCATTGAACTTGCAGAAACATATATCGATAAAGAAAAAGTAAGGGCCCGATGGAAACAATGGCTTGAATATGAAGCGAACATCATAAAAAATCTGCAGGTAAGAGGTGATAGAATACACTAATGACACTAATTTTAGCGCCAATTAGCGTTAAATGATAACAGCCCCTTACCAGGAAGCCCTCGATGCTTATACAAATAACGCCGGTGAATTTTCAGTTGAACCCGTCAAAGGAGGATTGATCAATCAATCTTATAAGATCAGCAGTAAACTTACAGGCAGATCATTTTTATTACAGCAAATAAATAAGAATATTTTTCCCGTACCGGCCATTGTCCAGTCCAATTATGAAAAGATATGGGATCATCTTTCAGAAGAAGGCAGGAATTTTTTGTTGCCCGAACCAAAATGTTTTCCCGGCGGTAGTTTATTGTTTGGCGACAGTAATGAACAATACTGGCGGATATTTTCATTCATTGACGGAAAAAACATGACCGCACCTGTCAATGCTTTACAAGCAAGAGTTGTGGCCAATACATTTGCAAACTTTACTTCTTCCTTCAGCGATTTTGATGCAACGGCATTGGCTCTCACTATCCCCGGCTTTCATGATCTTTCCTCCCGGTACGACCAGTTTGAACATTCCATTCATAATCATCAGTTCGAAAGATTACAAAAAGCATCCGCTGTTATTGAAGGGTTGAGAAGAAGGGAAAAATATGTGAACCTCTACGAGGTGTTTACAGAATCAAATGAATTTCTTAAAAGAGTGATGCACCACGACGCCAAGATCAGCAATGTATTATTTGATGAAGCAGGAGAAATTATTTGCCTGGTCGATTTTGATACCTGCATGCCGGGTTATTTTTTTTCCGATATCGGCGATATGATACGCTCAATGGCCGTACCGGCTGATGAGGATAGTTCAGATATTTCCGCCATTGATATCAGGAAAGATATTTACGATGCGATCCTGGCCGGTTATCTCGAGACAATGAATGACCAGTTAACAGTCTCCGAAAAAAAATACATCCATTATTCGGGCATACTGATGATCTATATGCAGGCCCTGCGTTTTATTACCGATTACCTGAACAGCGATACATATTATCGTACTGCGTATCCGGAACAAAATCTTGACCGTGCAAAAAATCAATTACTGTTATTGCAGCGACTGGAAGAATTCCTTACAACCAATTATAGTTTTAAAACGTAAGTTCTCTTACACCATCCTCTGCGCCTGAAACAAATATGCCGGCAGGATAACCGATCTCATTCTCATAATAAATAGAAAGATCGGTACTAAAGTCTTTCACCTTATTGGTTTTGACCAATGCAATGGCACAACCTCCAAAACCGGCGCCAGTCATTCTTGCACCGATACATTCTTCATGATCTTTACAAAAGGCAATGATCGTATCGAGCTCTTTGCCCGATACTTCATAATCATCTTTCAGCGAACGATGCGAAGCATACATGAGTTTACCGAAAGTTTCCAGGTCGCCTGTTTGTAATGCGATGGCCGCATCTTTTACTCTTGCATTCTCACTGATCACATGGCCGGCTCTTTTTTGAATAACGGAATCTGTTATCAAATGTTTATTCAATTCAAGATCGGCCGGGCTTATATCGCATAGGTTTGAAACATCCAGTTCCTGTTTCAGCAATGTCAATGCAAGTGCACATTCGGCAAACCGTTCATTATATTTTGAACCCACCAATTCTCTTTTCTTATTGGTATTGATGATGACCAAACTATATCCCGGCGTTTCAAAAGGGATGTATTCGTATCTCATCGTATCGCAATCAAGCAAGATGGCTTTCCCTTTTTTTCCCATCGCTACTGCAAACTGGTCCATGATGCCGCAATTAAGTCCCATGAATTCATTCTCCACTTTTTTAGAGAGAAGCGCCATATCTGTCAATGAGATATTTGATCCGAATAAATTGTTCAATGCAAAAGCTGTCAGTACTTCAATGGAGGCGGAAGAAGAAAGTCCTGAACCAACAGGAAGGTTACCGGAGAAAAGCATGTTCAATCCTGAAATAGCAAAACCATTTTGTATAAAATGATCGATAACGCCGAGCGGGTAATTGAACCATTGCTTTCCCGTTCTCGAATAAGATCCCTGCAAATGCAGGTTAGCTTCTGCCGCAAAATCGAGACTTTGAAAATGAAATATTTTATCGTTGTTCTTTGATACCGCAAGATAAGTTCCCTGCGAAACAGCACAGGGCATCACGCTGCCGCCATTATAATCGATATGCTCACCGATGAGATTGACGCGGCCGGGACAGAAAAAAATATGTTCAGGTTTACTGTTATATCTTTTTTCGAATTCGTTTGATAAGTAATCCAAATCCATTCTAAGCTGAATTTCATTTATAAGTCAAAATTAAAAATTCAAAAATCAAAACCCTTTTATTTGTAAAAAATCACTATGAACCGGACTCTTTTTAAATTTTTAATTTTGTTTTTTACCTTTCGTAATCATATTTGAGAAAAATAGACCAGTTCTTTTTTAAGATCAAGAAAAGGATATTTTTCCTGTAATGCTGATGCTTTTTCAAAATGAGATGCATAAAAACTGCTGGTGGGCTTTTCGTTTCCGGTTGAAAAGCCCGGTGCTTCCTTGCGATCATTATACTTTTTATTTCCTTCATCAATTGTCGAGAATCTTCATCGATACAATTCTCACTGAATTTTTCCAATACAAATTCGGTGGCCGGGTAATTGGGATGAACCAGGTCGATATCATAAAAACGATAGTCTCTCAATACGTCGATCACCAATTCATAAGCCGGGAAATAATAAGCACTTTCAAATTTTGTAACGATATAATGAACGGCTTCGAGTCAATCTTGCTTTGCTGCGGTTATTCTCCACTACGCCATCGCGGATATGACGAACAGGACTTACCGTAAATATGAATTTAAGACCGGGATTGAATTGTTTTAATTGTTTCAAACAATCTTCGAGCATTTCTTTTATCGTACCGGTCTCCAATAATTCTTTGGTGAACCAGTTGGCGGGAGCCCGGTGACAATTGGCAACGGCCTCCCCCGAACTACGTTCCTTTCCTTCACCTTGCTCCGCAAATTGTGTAAGCCTGTATGTAAATGAAGACCCTAATGTTATTATCAGCCAACCTGCTTTTTTCAAAAAATCATGCGCCGCCTGCTGCGATCCATTGATACCACGAACCGCTTCTTCTGCATTGATATTGGAGAATCTTGAATGATGCTGCCAGCTATGCCATACTTCATTCAATTGGAACAGGTCTTTCTCATCATAATTCTTATTTTGAACATACGAAAGAAGACTTTTGCAAACACTGTCGGGTCCAAACAAAATTCCATTAGGATTTTGCAGAACAGAGAACTTCAATCCCAATAATGCATTGCCGATATGTTCCGTAAAACAAGAACCTGTCAGCATGATCTTATCACGATAGTTAATGGGCGGATCCAGTTTTTTGATATTGATATCGATCAGCAGGTCCATGAAAATCTATTTAAATATCTCCCCGGCTATGCGAAGGCTTTCTGCCAATGCATCTTTATTCAATCCTTTTAATAAATTATGTTCTTCAAAATAACCGATCATTAATTCGCTGTTCATATTTCCTACCAGTTCATCATCGGCCATCGGGCAACCGCCGATGCCTTTCAAAGCGCCATCAAAACGTTTGCATCCTGCTTTTGCGGCAGCATCCAGTTTTTCTTTCCAGTTTGAAGGTGTGGAATGAAGATGAACACCGATCCCGGTGCCCGGTAATGATTCAACAAGATAGCTCGTCATATCATACACCTGCTCCGGTGTTGCAATGCCTACGGTATCTGCCAGTGAAATGATACCGATATCCATCGCTACTAATTTATTCACCCATTCAAAAACGATGTCTTCGTCATATGGATCGCCATAAGGGTTGCCAAATCCCATCGAAATATAAACGACGAGTTGTTTACCCGTTTTCAAACAAAGGTTTTGTATCTCTTCTACCCTGCCCAATGATCCATTGATGGATGAATTGGTATTGCGCTGCTGAAAAGTTTCGGAGATCGAAAAAGGAAATCCTAAATAATTGATCGGATCAAAAGCAACAGCCGCTTCTGCCCCCCTGAAATTGGCTATAATCGCAAGCAGTTTTGAACGACCGTTCCCCAATTCCAAATTCCCAATTACCTCCGCTGTATCGGCCATTTGCGGAATTGCTTTCGGCGAAACAAAACTTCCGAAATCGATCGTATCAAAGCCTACCTTTAATAAAGAGTTGATGTATTCGATCTTCTTTTCAGTGGGGATCATGGTCTTCCATCCCTGCATTGCATCACGGGGACATTCGATCAATTTTATATTGGATGGATCCATAGAAAAACAAAGATAGCAAGCTCATTCTACACTTTGTTGAGACAGAAACTGCCCCTGTCATCGCTAAAGCCGGCGGCGGACACTATATCTATATTCCTTGTGCAGTAAAAAATAATAATTTTATTAATATCAATAATTCAAAACCATTATCTTTAAATCCTGCATTAAAAACCCAAAACTAACAACATGAAAATTTTCTTTATTTGCCTTCTATTCCTGGCAGTAACAAATTCGGCTTACAGTCAACCGGCCAACACCACTCCTGTTTTGACCAAACAGGGTTACTTGAAAAAAAGTAAGAGCCAGAAAACAGCTGCCTTTCTATTTTTAGCCGGCGGAATTGGATTGATAGCTATCGGTGCGGATGATGTGGATGATAAAGCAGGCTATTCCGACGGTACCCGGAGTGCAGCTGCAGTTGTAGCCGGTATCGGCGCATTAGGTGTCAGCACTACGTTATTCATTGCTTCTGCAAGAAATAAAAAGAAAGGAGATGCAATGGCTTTCGATCTCAAAATGGAAAGAGCCCCGTTCATTCAGCAGGGAAGTCTTGTTCATAGCTCTTATCCTGCGTTGGCCCTGCGGATAAAATTTTAGATACTAAGAAACTGATCTTTGTTTCATTGCTTCATATAATATCATTCCTGCAGCAACCGAAACATTCAACGAATCAAAATCCCCTTTCATGGGGATTTTTATTTTGTCGTCGCATATCTTCATCAATGCAGGATAAACGCCTTTTTCTTCGCTGCCCAAAATGATAGCGCAAGGCTCACTAAGATCTACGTCAGCAATATTTTTTGCAGCTTCCATTTCACTGGCATATACTTTAATACCATTCAGGTGCAATTCATCCACTGTTTTCATTAAACTGTTTACCCGGCAGATGGGAATATTCTCCAATGCACCTGCCGAAGTAAGTATAGCATCTTCATTCAATGCGCCAACGCCTTTGTCGGGAATAATGATGGCATGAACACCGGTACAATAAGCAGTGCGGGCAATGCCACCGATATTGCGGATATCCGTTATCCCATCCAATATTAAAAACAAAGGAGCTTCGCCATTTTCAATAACAAATGAAATAACATCCTGCAGGTTTTGATATTGCACTTTTGCTATTTGCGCAACACATCCTTCATGATCAGTAATATTAAATCCATTGAGTTTGGCAACGGGCACATAATTAACGGGCACGGCTGATTGAACAGCCAGTTTTTTTATGTCATTGATATCTTTACCTACCGCCTGGGTATCAAGATATATCCTGTCTAATTGCTGACCCGATTGCAATGCCTGTAAAACCGCCTCACGGCCGATGACAAGAGAGCTTTTTTTGGGGCGATGCTGGTGGCGGAAATTTCTCACTGCTCAAATTTATTGTATAAGGCACAAGGTACAAGCAAAAAAACAAGGCACAAGAGAAGCAGAGTCTTCCTTCTTGTGCCTTGTCCCTTGAGCCTTGTGCTTTTATTTCAATCCAAATGCTTTTTTCACCTTGTTCACATAATCCAGTTTTTCCCAGGTAAACAATTCTACTTTCTTTGTTACAGTTTTACCATCTGGTGATGTGAATGTTTTTTCGACCACAACCGGTTTACGTCCCATATGCCCGTAAGCAGCAGTTTCGCTGTAGATAGGGTTGCGGAGTTTGAATCTTTGTTCGATAAAGTAAGGACGCATATCGAATAAACCTTCCACGATCTTTGCGATCTCTCCGTCACTCATCTCCACTTTCGATGTGCCGTATGTATTTACATTGATACTGGTAGGCTGTGCCACACCAATAGCATAAGATACCTGCACCAATACTTCGGTACACAAACCTGCAGCGACAAGATTCTTTGCGATATGCCTTGTAGCATAGGCGGCCGAACGGTCAACCTTGGAAGGATCTTTACCGCTGAATGCGCCGCCGCCATGTGCACCTTTACCACCATAGGTATCCACGATGATCTTACGGCCGGTTAAACCTGTATCGCCGTGCGGGCCGCCGATAACAAACTTACCCGTTGGATTTACATGGTATTTGATATTGTTGTTGAAAAGCTTTGCATATTTTTTATACTTTTTTTTGATCCTTGGAATAAGGATATTGATCACATCGCTTTTGATCTTGGCCAGCATTCTTGCTTCATTGTCGAAATCATCATGCTGTGTTGAGATAACGATCGCATCGATACGTACGGGCTGATTATTATCATCATATTCCAATGTAACCTGGCTTTTTGCATCCGGGCGGAGATAAGGCATTTTTGAATTCTTCTCCCTGCGGATAACAGCCAGTTCAATTAAAAGGTTATGAGCAAGATCAAGAGCGAGTGGCATATAATGTTCGGTCTCATCGGTAGCATAACCAAACATCATTCCCTGGTCGCCGGCGCCTTGTTCTTCTTTTTTCTTCCTGTCAACTCCCTGGTTGATATCTGAAGACTGTTCATGAATTGCAGACAATACGCCGCATGAACTGGCTTCAAACATATATTCACTTTTGGTGTAACCGATCCTGCGGATCACTTCCCTGGCAATTTCCTGTACATCGAGGTAAGCTTTTGATTTCACTTCCCCGGCCAGCATTACCTGGCCTGTTGTTACTAATGTTTCGCAGGCTACTTTGGATTGCGGATCGAATGCAAGAAAGTTATCGATCAATGCATCAGATATCTGGTCTGCTACTTTATCGGGGTGGCCTTCGCTAACCGATTCCGATGTAAATAAATAAGGCATGAATAAAGATTTATTCCGAAGGACTCCTTCGGAGGCGCAAATATAAGGTTGAATGCCTCAATGAACAAAGTCCCCCGGGTAATAACCGGGGGACTTTTGAACATATCTTAATAACTGTGTATTAAAGTTTGGAATAGATAAGCCGCAATCGCATTCTTTGTGTAGGATGATTACCTCCTCCCACTCTTACACGGCCTTTTACGATCGTTGGATTTAAGAACATCGGGTAGGTCAGATCAGGTCCTGGCGGAATACCATATTCTTCATTCAAGGTAAATGGAGCCGACAGCCTCAGGTCATATACTTTTTGTGTTTTTGTAAGCACATGTTGTATATAGCGGGAAAGATTGAACTTCCAGACCTTTATCGGGTTGCCGGACGGATCTTTTGAATTAACAGGTAAACAACCCAATGAAATAAAGTCGAAGCCCGAAGGTGTATAAGGAAGATCGTAAGGTATTGTCCGGAATTTATTCTTCTTTGTTATCGTTGGGTCCGATGCATCGAGATACAAAAGATCGGGCGCATAAAAAACACTGTCGCTGAGAGCAGGATCATACACCTGTTCTACAATTAATTCTGCCCGGTGGATCAGCCTGTTACTGAGATTGCCAAGATCCGGGATCTTGATAGTTGAAAATGTACCCGGCGAACCTTGTATATAAGCGATCTGGTCCTCGCCTCCTCCAATTGTTCCGGCGAATGCCGTACCGGTATAATCTCTTTTTACATAATTGGCAGCGGCAGATAAAGTAGTAAAGAAGAAAAAATAAACGGTAGTATCTCTTCCTCCGCCACCAACCTTGGGATAATTATAATAGATGGACAGTTTGGTATTGACAGCATCGGTAAGATCAAAACCCATTACAGCATTGCCTGTTCCTTCCGAACGAACTGCAAATCCTTTGAACCGGGCCCGGAAGATCGAATCGGTCTTGTATGCATTGCTGGTATCATAATTAAATAAGCGGCGGGCAAAGTTCGTATCCAATTTTATCCGCAACTGGTTCTTGCTGGTATCCCTGAATGCTTTGACAGAATCGTTAAGTGTTCTCGGGAAAATAATAGTTGGAGAAGCCGGCGCATTCAAAGGGTTGGCTGTATTATAAGTGAAATTCTCTTTTCTTACGAGGTAAGCAGAATCGGCCCTGAAATTATTGCTTTGATCGATCTCGTATACTCTTATGTTCTGAGCCGTGTTCGTGTCGCCATAGGTTTCAACATAACTCATAGTGAGTACGATCGAATCGATCTTCAGGCTATCCTTTCTTGCAAATGGATAAATACCGTAAATGGCCGGTTTTATTTCAAAGAACATCCGGGCATCTGTCTTGCCGAAAAAAGGATCGTTGTTGATAAGACCTAAGAACTGCTCTTCGGTACGGGAGAGGTATTGGGAATCGTTCGCCAAACCAAACGTATCATTGAATACCTGTACAGAAAGCGATGTATCGAATGTATTGATATTATCGATGGGAGGTATTAACCCACCACCGAGTTCTGTGGACTCATTGATCTTTCTGCAGGCTGTAAAAAGCATAGCAACTGATCCAACAATTGCCAGTAAAAGAAGTGCGGAATTTTTGTACTTCACAAAGTAAATTTATAATCGGATTGAGTTGTTTTTATCTGCCCGCAAGGTCGCTATAGAGTTGTAAATAGTCTGTTAAATCTCCTTCGGGATTGTAGGGCAATGTCTTCTTGCCTCTTACTTTAGTAAACTCATCCACCAGCTTTTTATCAATTTTTTCTGCGCCGAATGTAATAGCGTCTGCAAACGTAGCGCCGCCTCTCAGCATGGCGATATTATTGGCATCCTTATATATTTCGAGATCCTTCTCTTTTAAGGAAGCATGGATCAAAGCTTTCTTGACAAAATCACTGCCCAGCTTTTCTTTAAAGGTTGACTGGCCAATGGTATAAACGATCTTGCTGTGCGCAAATACCGGTTCTTTTTTATACACCGTTTTCAGGTAGGCAGGGATAAGACCCGTCATCCAGCCGCTGCAATGAATGATATCAGGCGGCCATCCGAATTTTTTTACCGTTTCCAAAGCTCCTTTGCAATAGAAAATAGTGCGAAGGCCGTTGTCATCAAACCATTTTTCATTTTCATCATGAAAAACAAATTTGCGTTTGAACAGGTCCTCGTTATCTAAAAAATAAACCTGCAGGCGGGCACTCGGTAAAGAAGCCACTTTGATCTGCAAAGGCATATCGTCATTATCAACAGAAACATTGATACCGGAAAGCCTCACCACTTCATGCAGGCGATGGCGGCGTTCGTTGATAGTGCCGAAACGGGGCATGATACAACGTACCTCAAAGCCATTATCATTAGCTTTGATGGCCAGTTTATTGACGATCTCTGAAAATTCTGTCAGCTCCAGGTAGGGTGACATCTCATTAGCAATAAATAAAATTCTTTTCTTTGCTGACATGGGCTTCCCGTTTAATTTAGACCTTGCCCCATCAATGCGGGGTTTCGGTAAAGGCGGGCAAAGGTAGCTATTTTACACCGAAACAGGATGGTTTTGAAAGAATGGGTATTGTGGTATCGAGTAGTTGACAGGTGAATTCATAGGGAAATCAAACCGCAAATTCTTGTGCTATCTGAATACACAACACTCATCGCTTAAGAATTTACCAGTTCTTTATGGTTAAATACATGTTTGACTTATGGATACTGAAGGATGAGTGAAGGATTACTATATATTGTCTGATGTGATTAGAATTTAAAATCCGGTACCGGATGAGGGAATGAAAGGAGCTGAATTCAATTATTACTATGGTCTTATTTAAAAAAACAGCAGATCTTTCTAACTGGCTTGAATCCCAGCGAAAAAACAATTGCCGGGTCGGTTTTGTTCCTACCATGGGAGCTTTACACACCGGGCATTTGTCGTTGGTCGATTCTTCAAAAAAAGAAAATGATATTACCGTTGCCAGCATTTTTGTGAACCCTACGCAATTCAACGATCCCAAAGATCTTAAGAAATATCCCGTCACTATTGAAAAAGATATCGATATGCTGGAGAAGACCGGCTGCGATGTTTTATTCCTGCCACCGGTAAAAGAAATATACCCGGACGGTGCCGCTTCGCAAAAAAATTATGATCTCGGCTTTTTAGAAACAGTATTGGAAGGAAAATACCGGCCCGGGCATTTCCAGGGTGTATGTATGGTGGTTGAACGTTTATTGAATATCGTCGACCCGCATAATTTATACCTCGGCCAAAAAGATTACCAGCAATGCATGGTTATTACAAGATTGACGGAGTTGATGGGAAAACCCATTAACGTGGATATCTGCCCTACCCTTCGGGAAAAAGATGGCCTTGCAATGAGCAGCCGCAATATGCGTTTATCAACAGAAGAAAGAAAGACCGCTACTGCTATTTATAAATGCCTTTCACTGGCAAAAGAAAAATTGCAGGCCGGAAATATCATTCCCCTTAAAAATGAAATGAAAGCCATGCTTGAAAAAGCAGGTTTCAAAATTGATTATGCCGAGATCGCCGATGCGGCTACTTTGGAATTGATCGATGAATGGGACGGTCAGCGAAAACTGGTTGCTGTGATCGCTGCATTTATAAATGAAGTGAGGTTGATAGATAATATGATAATAAGCTAGTGAGGAATGGCTATTGGCCGAAAGGAAGTTTACAATAGCACGCCAACCCTACTCCCTACTCCCTACTCCCTACTCCCTACTCCCTACTCCCTACTCCCTACTCGCTACTCCCTACTCGCTACTCGCTACTCCCTACTCGCCATTCTTTCCTATTTTCGAACCCGATGCCCAAACGTCTCCGCACCATACTTCAATATATTTTTTTCATGGGCCTTGGCATTTTCCTGGTATGGTGGTCGATCAGGGAGCTTACCGACGAACAGAAATCAAATATTAAAGTCTCATTACAGACGGCGAAATATTGGATCATACTCCCGGTCTTTATAATTCTTTTCTCGGCTCATTTAGTGCGGGCTATGCGATGGAGATTACTGATGCAATCATTGGGATACAACCCGTCAATTGCCAATGCTTTTTTTGCTGTGCTTATCGGTTATATGATCAATCATGCCGTTCCAAGACTTGGTGAAGTAGCAAAATGCACTATGCTGGCCAGGTATGAAAATATTCCGGTTGACAAACTCATCGGCACGATCATTCTTGAACGTATGATCGACGGCCTTACTCTTCTTGTTGTATTTGGCATCACACTGATCATACAACCCGATATTTATTCGCAGCTTACAAATGTCATCTTTAATTCAAAGCCGGATGCAGGTCATCAAACCATTTCATCCACGCTGGTCATGCTGATCGTATTGGGGATCATCGTACTGCTCATTGCTATTTGGATGATCAGGAAGAAAAAGAATTTCAGGGATCTTGGAGAGTTATTAAAAAGAACAGGCCGTCGCATATGGGAGGGTATCAGCGCTATTAAGCATTTGAAAAAAAGAAAACAATTCATTGTGCTGACCATCCTGCTCTGGGGTCTTTATTTATCGGGCGGTTATCTTGGGTTCATGGCATTCAGGGAAACAGGAGGATATGGAATACGTGAAGCCTTCTCCATTTTATCCGCAGGCAGCATTGGAATGGTCGTTACCCCGGGCGGTATAGGAGCCTATTCCTACCTCGTTGAAAAAACAATGATCGTTTATGGTCTGAACGAAGGCGTTGCTTTCGCTTTCGGACTGATACTATGGGTAGCGCAAACTGCTGTCATCCTGGTCGGCGGTTTGATCAGTTTTATGCTAATGCCCTGGTTTAATAAGCGGCGCTCAGGCATCCGGACACTTAAGCGGCGCGAAGCTTAATGCACATGAGCAAACTCACATTAATTCCTGCTTATTTATTTGATCTTAAATTTATTATGATCAAATCCTTACGGCTTATAGTGCCCGCAATGTCTTTAATTTGTTGAATTCCAGTGTGATCATGGCCTGATCCATGTGTCAACCATGTACTATTCATGTACAAAACATGTATTACGCCCTATAGGGAGTACATGAATAGTACATGGTTTGAACATAGATAGTACAAGGATCAGGCATAGATGGGTAAAGAATGAGTGATGCCAGGTACATGCCGGTACAAGCGGAAAAAATATGAAAGATCTCAAACCAGGGGCATTACCAAAGCTAAAGCGGTTAATATGCACCGTGCCGCTGAGAAGATTCTTATTTTTGTAAACAATCAAATCGGCCAGATGCATTGGCGGGTACTTATGCGCAGAGCTGACCTTATATCGGAAAAGATTTTTTCAAGAACACAAATTGTTTATAAAGCAGCCGCCTGGCGACTGATGAATAAACAAATTGTTTTTACCAATGGTGTATTCGATATACTTCACCGGGGACATATTTATTCTCTTTCAGAAGCGGCTAAAGAGGGCCATATTTTAATAGTGGGATTAAATGCAGACGCATCGGTAAAAAGATTAAAGGGTGATAGCCGGCCGGTCAATGATGAAGGATCGAGAGCATTGTTGCTGGCTTCGTTAGTGATGATCGATGCTGTTGTGGTATTTGATGAAGATACACCGCTTGAACTCATTACGTCCATCATGCCGGATGTGATCGTAAAAGGCGGCGATTATACCGTAGAACAAGTAGCCGGATCGAAAGAAGTGATCGCCAATGGCGGAAGAGTTATCATCAACCCGATACTCGAAGGATTTTCTACTACAGCAATCATAAAGAGAAAAGGTTGACATTAAATCAACAAATCCAAATAAGGATTCTGAAAAATGCTTCGAGCCACTAAGTCTATATTTACATCGTCCATGTAAATATAGACTTAGGGTGGTGGAATTTAATGTCCTGGTTGTCTGACACTGATCATCGCAAGAAGTGAAAGCATATTGCTCATTATAAAAAAATTCTCCATTTGCATCATAGCCCGAGGTAATCCAATACCAATCCATACATCCTTCAGTATTATTTGCTTTATTCTTATTCTTCTCCCTATTCTGCAAATTCTCACTCGTACTTAAATATTTAGTAGTTATTAAATTACCGTTTTTATATTCCCGTTCCTCCATAAATCCGTTGGTTATAGACAAAACGATAAAAATTCCATTAACCTCGCACTTTTTATTATTAATAATATTTGAGATCAGGTTGTCAGGAAGTTTATCCATACTCTGATCTTCCGGAATACTCTCAAAAATATTACTGGTAGTAAAGCCCATATTCTCGAACTCATATATTACCAAGTTCTTAAGAGAATGTCCATTTACTTCGTTGCTAGTTTGAAAATCATTTTTTAGTGGTACTATTACTATTTTTTGCTTATTATTAATTATTTCCGTAGTTATTTCAGAAAAAATAATATTTTCTTTCAAATCACTGATAATTTCTTGAGCTTTTAGACCTTTAAAATTTTCTTTTTGCACGTCAAGCCAATCTAAAACTTTCTTTGCTAGTCCAAAATTTGTTTGGCCCGTTTCTGGTCTTGAATTTTCTTTTTTGCATGAAAAAGCAATAATCACAGTAATCGTGATTAGTAGAAATTTTTTTAGGTAATTTGGTTTCATGGTTAATATAGTGGCAGCGTTTTTTCTATAACTAATATAACTAAAAAAAAGCATGATTTATCCCTCCCAAAACTTAATTTCTCCCTTTATCCCTCTTTCTTAATTTTACTTCTATGGCGCATCACGATAAGCGAAAAACAATTGCAAGAGATATCAGCTGGCTTTCTTTTAATGCAAGAGTATTGCAGGAAGCAGCCGACGCTTCTGTACCGCTCCGGGAACGTATACGTTTTCTCGGCATTTTCTCCAATAACCTCGATGAATTCTTCCGGGTACGGGTGGCTACGCTGAGACGGATGATACAATTCGGCAACAAAGCCAATATGCATTTGGAAAATAATCCGCAACAGATCGTTGATGAGATACAAATGACCGTACTGAATCAACAGGGAGAATTCAACCGGATATGGGAAGAAGTGATGAAACTGTTGAATGAACAGAAGATCTATTTACGTACCGAAAAAGAATTGAATACCGAACAACAAAACTTTGTTCGCAATTATTTTGAAGAAGAAGTGAGTTCAGATGTCATTCCGTTGATGATCGAAAGCATTCCCGATTTTCCGGCATTGCGTGATAAATCGATTTACCTCGCCGTAGTGATGTGGAAAAAAGAAAGCGCTTTAAAAAGAAAATATGCTTTGATAGAAATTCCAAGCCGTTCGTTGGGACGTTTTTCTATTTTACCATCGCCTTCACCCGATGAGCATCATATCGTCCTGCTGGAAGATGTGATCCGTTTTAACCTGCCCGATATTTTTTCTTATTTCGGTTATGATCAATACCAGTCGCATATTTTCAAAGTGACCCGTGATGCTGAAATCGATATTGATGAAGATCTTAGCACCAATATCATTCAAAAGCTGGAAAAAGCATTGAAGAACCGTAAAAAAGGAAAACCCGTTCGTTTTGTTTACGACAGGGAAATGGATCCGGGATTGCTGGAATATTTAGTTCGCCGTTTGAATCTTTCAAAAAGAGATAACCTGATACCCGGCGGCCGTATTCACAATTTCCGCCACTTCATGGATTTTCCGGAACAGGTATTCAAAGAAAAAAGAAATCGCAAGAAACCTTTCGATCATCCCTTACTCACCGAAAGAAGAGTATCCGATGTTATTTTGGAAAAAGACGTGATGCTTCATTTTCCTTATCACTCTTTCTTACCATTGATCGATCTTATCCGCGAAGCGGCATTCGACCCGGATGTAACTACGATCAAGATCACTTGTTACCGGCTGGCCCCGCAATCCAAGATCATCAATGCATTGATCAATGCGGTACGAAATGGAAAAGAAGTAGTGGTAATGCTGGAACTACGGGCAAGGTTTGAAGAAGAAGCGAACATCGAATGGAAGAACAGGCTGGAAGAAGAAGGTGCCAAAGTGCTGATCGAGATCCCGAACATGAAAGTGCATTCCAAATTATGTGTGATAAAGAAAAAAACAAAAGATAACAATTCGATATTATACGGTTTTGTAAGTACCGGTAACCTGAATGAGAAAACAGCAAGAGTATATGGCGATCATTGCCTGCTGACATCGAATCAAAAGATCATGGCGGATGTGAACCGGATATTCAGTTACCTCGAGCAACCAAAATCGGGAATGAACTTTTTGAAAGATTGCAAGGTCATCATCCCAAGCCCTTCGATCGTTAAAAAAGAAATGCTGAACCTTATCGAAGAAGAAATAAGACAGGCAAGAAAGAAAAAACCGGCGGCCATTACTTTAAAAATGAATTCGCTGAGCGATGAAGACATGATCGCAAAATTGTATGAAGCAGCAAGGGCCGGCGTTCAGCTTAAATTAATTATACGTGGCGTCTTTTGCATGATATCGGAACATAAGAAATTTGAAAAGCCTGTTCGTGCTATCAGTATCGTGGATGAATACCTGGAACATGCAAGAGTGTGGGTATTTCATAACAAAGGCAAAGAGAAAGTTTATATATCTTCGGCTGACTGGATGTTACGTAATATGGAACATCGTGTAGAAGCCACCTGTCCTGTCTGGAATGAAGAATTACAACAGGAATTAAAAGATATACTGGATATACAGCTACAGGATAATGTAAAAGCAAGATGGCTGGATAATAATTTAGAGAATGAATATGTCCGGACCACTAAAAAGAAGATCCGATCACAGGTAGAGACCTACAACTACCTCTACAAAAAAACACAGGTATAAAAAGTGAGACTGGCAGCTATTGACATTGGAAGCAACGCCGCAAGATTATTGATAACAGATGTGATCTCCGGTCCGCAGAATATTCCCGAATTCATTAAAGCCGTTTTGGTCCGGGTTCCGCTTCGCCTCGGTTTTGATGTGTTCGACAAAGGCGAAATATCTCCCGCCAAAGTAGAGAAGATCATCAAGACCATCAAATCCTACAAACTATTACTGGATGTTTATGAAGTGAAGCATTTGAAAGCATGCGCTACTTCTGCCATGCGGGATGCATCGAATGCCAGCGATATCATCAAAAAAGTAAAAGCGGAAACAGGAATACAAATACAGATCATCAGCGGGCAGGAAGAAGCTTCTTTTATTTATGAGAATCATGTGGCCGAGAATATGACATCGGATGAATCTTATTTATATATCGATGTGGGTGGCGGCAGCACCGAACTTACTTTTTTCAGCGACGGCAAATTGATCGCCAAAGAATCTTTTAATATCGGTACGATCCGTTTGTTAAAGAACCAGGTAAATGAAGCTACCTGGGATGAAATGAGAGAATTCATTACCAAAAAAACAAAAGGCTATCATCATGTAACGGCCATCGGCTCCGGCGGTAACATCAATAAAATATTTACGATCTCAAAACGAAAAGAAGGAAAACCGCTGACGCTTGACCTGCTGAGAGATTATTACAAAGAATTCAGTAACCTGTCGCTGTCGCAAAGGATCAGCTTATATAAACTTCGTGAAGACAGGGCCGATGTGATCGTACCGGCATTACTTATTTATATCAATGTAATGAGATGGGCCGATGCGCAGGAAATATTTGTTCCCAAGATCGGGTTGGCGGATGGGTTGATACATACGTTGTATGAAGAAGTGAGGTTGAAAGAGATCGAGATATAGAATTGAAATTGGGAAATTTTGAAATTGGCTGAAAACTAATTTATTATGATCGAACGGGAAAACGTTGCATATTGATAAAGGCAAATTAAGTTCGAAATGACTGACATTATCTTAAAATTTCCCTAATGACCGAAAGAGAATTAAAAATCAGGACACGAAAATTTGCAGTTGACATTCTGAATTTTACAGATAGACTTCCTAACAGAAGAAGTGCAAATATTATTGGCAATCAACTAGGCAGAAGTGCTTCATCAATAGCCGCCAATTACAGAGCAGCGTGCAGCGGAAGATCCCATGCAGAATTTATAGCAAAAATTGGGGTAGTAGAAGAAGAGGCAGATGAGACAACATTTTGGCTGGACATTATACCCGATACAAAAAATGCTGCTTCTGCCGAAGTTGATCCGTTACCTAAGGGAAGCAAGAGAATTAACAGCTATCTTTACTTCAGCAAATAAGACTGCTAAACGGAACAGGAAATGATCGATCGGAATGAAAATTTCCCAATTTCCCAATTGTACTTTTCCCAATCCAATTATTTCCCCATTCCAAAATTTGAAAATGTCTGTAAACAAAGAAATAAAAAAAGTTACCACCAATACACTGCAAAAGATGAAAGCAGCCGGCGAAAAGATCAGCATGCTGACAGCTTACGATTTTTCTTTTGCAAAGATCATTGATGGCGCCGGCATCGATGTGATACTGGTCGGCGATTCTGCTTCCAATGTAATGGCCGGTAATGAGACCACGCTGCCTATTACGATGGACCAAATGATCTATCATGCTACGTCAGTCATACGTGGTATCGATCGTTGTTTGGTAGTAGTAGATATGCCTTTTGGTTCTTATCAATCCAATTCAGATATAGCGCTTGCATCTGCTATCCGCATCATGAAAGAGACCGGCGGCCATTCTGTAAAAATGGAAGGCGGCGAAGAAGTAGTGGATTCGATCAAAAGAATTGTTTCGGCCGGTATACCTGTTATGGGACATTTGGGATTAACACCACAATCGATCTATAAATTCGGAACATATACAGTGAGAGCTAAAGAAGAAGATGAAGCCAACAAACTCAGGAAGGATGCGATATTGCTGGAAGAAGCCGGGTGTTTTGCTATTGTACTGGAAAAAATTCCTGCTGCATTAGCAAAAGAAGTTTCTGAAAGTCTAACCATTCCCACCATTGGCATTGGCGCCGGAAGTGATTGCGACGGACAAGTGCTCGTCATGCATGATATGCTTGGTATCAATACCGAATTCAAACCCCGTTTTCTCCGGCAATATTTGAATATACATGAGCAGGCAACTAAAGCGGTAGCACAATACATCAAAGATGTAAAGAGCAAAGATTTTCCGGGGAAGAATGAACAGTATTAAGATCGGTTCTAAATATTTTGTTATGAGAAAAATTATTGTCGCAGTCGCCGTGGCATTGATCTTTTCTTTCGTTCCCAACCGGGCGATCGCTGCTGCAGATACATCCGGCATCATTCATACTACAGATGGTATTAATGATGAATGGCCCGCCGCCAGATTCTCTGCCAATAAAGAAACAGGGATACAGTATGCTGTTGATAACGATGCGCAGAATCTTTATATCACCATGAAGATCCAAGACAAACCGGAGCAATCGAAAATATTGCAGATGGGGATGCGTCTTTTTATCGACCTGAAAGGAAAACATAAACAAAATACAGGTGTTGAATTTCCTATCCACCAGGAAATAAGATCTGATTACGACGGCTTGCGGGTGATGCATACTGTCAGTCCAAAAATAAAATTGTTTGGATTTACAGAAGCAGAACCATTCGAACAAAGTATCAATACCGAAGGAAGTGTCAACCTTGCTTTTAACTGGGACGACACCGAAACCATGACTATTGAATACCTCGTTCCGCTTAGTATGTTCGGGCAGGATATTCTTTCCCTGAATAATAAGTTGATCAGTATCGGTTGGAAAATAAATGGCGTTGATATGCCGGTCGTTTCTTCCAGTCCAAAAAGTACTTCTTTAGGAGGCCTTCCCAATAACGGGGTTAGCAAGCCCGGCAAACCCGTCAATAACGCTACTTCTGCCGAAATGGAAAAAATGATGAAGGAACAGGATATCTGGACCAAATACACTTTCAATTTCTGAGTAATGTCTCAGTTTAAAATGGCCGTGGCATGTATGCGGGGATTTAAAAAATAAAACTACCGTTGGCTTTAGCCAAAGTGATTGATAGTTCAATTTATTAGTTAAAGCCGAAATTCAACAATTGCGATTCCCGCTCTAAGAGCGGGGCAATTTCAAATTGAGACACTGGCACATTTTGACTCCCGACTCTTTACTACCTTTGCGCCTCAAATAAATTGTATATGGATTTCTTGAAAGCTCTCGGGATAGAAGCAACTAATAATGGTGTAAGTACCGGTACAGGATGGATCCGTTCAAAAGGCGAAACGATCGATTCCTTCTCCCCTGTCGATGGAAAAAAGATCGGGTCGGTAATAACTGCTGACAAAGAAAGTTATGAAGCCGTTATTAAAAAAGCTGAAGAAGCTTTTACAACATGGCGCATGATGCCGGCTCCTAAAAGAGGCGAGATCGTACGACAGGTTGGCGACGCATTAAGACAATATAAAGAACCATTGGGCAAACTTGTTTCGTATGAAATGGGAAAAAGTTTACAGGAAGGTTATGGTGAAGTACAGGAGATGATCGATATCTGTGATTTTGCAGTAGGCATGTCAAGACAATTACATGGTCTTACAATGCACAGCGAACGTCCGGGTCACCGGATGTATGAACAATACCACCCGCTCGGTATTGTTGGAATAATATCTGCTTTTAATTTCCCGGTCGCTGTATGGAGCTGGAACAGTATGCTTGGCTGGATATGCGGCAATGTTTGTATATGGAAGCCTTCTGAAAAAACGCCTTTGTGTGCTGTTGCTTGTCAAAATATCATTGCTGAAGTATTTAAAAAGAATAATGTGCCGGAAGGTGTTTGCGGTTTGATGATCGGTGGCCGTGAGGTTGGCGAATGGATGGCTGCTGATACAAGAATTCCTTTGGTATCGGCAACAGGTTCTACAAGAATGGGTAAAGCCGTTGGAGCAGTTGTAGCTGCACGATTAGGAAGATCGTTGCTTGAATTAGGCGGCAACAATGCCATCATTATTTCTAAAGAAGCCGACATTGATATTGCTATTCTCGGTGCATTGTTTGGCGCCGTCGGTACAGCGGGTCAGCGTTGCACTACTACAAGAAGACTCATCATTCATGAAGAAATGTATGATGCGATAAAAAATAAATTAGTATCTGCATATAAACAATTACGGATCGGCGATCCATTGGATGAAAAAAATCATGTGGGTCCGTTGATCGATACAGATGCGGTCAAAATGTATCTTGATGCTATTGAAAAGTGCAGGGCTGAAGGCGGCAATTTCATTGTAGAGGGCGGTGTATTAAATGGCGATGGGTATGAAAGCGGTTGTTATGTGAAGCCCTGTATTGCAGAAGCAAAACCGGGATATAAGATCGTTCAGCATGAAACATTCGCTCCTGTTTTGTACCTGTTAAAATATAAAACAATGAACGAAGCGATCGCTATTCAAAATGAAGTGCCGCAGGGTTTATCTTCTTCGATCATGACATTGAACCTGCGGGAAGCCGAGCAATTCCTTTCTCATGCCGGCAGTGATTGTGGTATTGCCAATGTCAATATCGGTACCAGTGGTGCAGAGATCGGCGGCGCTTTCGGTGGTGAAAAAGAAACCGGCGGCGGCAGGGAAAGCGGCAGCGATGCATGGAAAGCCTATATGAGAAGACAAACCAATACGATCAATTACAGCAATTCGCTTCCTTTGGCGCAGGGAATAAAATTTGATGTCTGACCCGGTCAGACGGTCTCCGTCTGACCGTCTCCGTCTGACCGTTCTTACTTTGCTATTCCCTGCAAACTCCATAGTTTGCTTTAACCAAAAACATTTGCAATTTTTACATTGCCGGTATCCTGTTTAACAAAAAGCAAATACAATGAAATCATTAGGATGGTCACTGCTATTCTTCGGTAGTTTTTCTTTTGCAGCACGATCACAAAATACAATAGCAATTGTTGCGGGCGGCCATCGATCCAATGTAACAGAAAAGAGCGATATCCCTGTTTGGTCATATAATGGGAACATCCCGGAATGGGATGCTGTGAGAAAAGAATATTCTCCCCGAACAAGTTTTCATGCAGGACTGATAGCCCAAATAAAAATTTCTGAAAGATCAGGATTATACTTCGAATCCGGGATCGTGTATTATAACAAAGGGCGAAAATTTACTTTTGGTTCCGATACGCTTGTCCTGCAGAAAAGACCGGGCCTCCCCGATACACTCATTAATACCCGTTATAATTTTACACAAAAACAATCTATAGGTTATATAGAGATGCCGCTGCATCTCGTGTATAAATTTTCCCTGGGTGAAAATGCAAAATTTACAATAGGTGGCGGACCTGCCTTTTCTTTTTTCTTTAATGGTTATGATAATAAAACACATGAAGTAGAACAGATAAACACAAGGTTTGAGAATAATGAAGACCTGGCGGTCGGTGAAGGAAAAGGTCAATACCTCACCCTTCATTTTGGCGTCAATGCACATGTCGGAGTTGAATTCAAAGGTATCTTCCTCCGGGCCGGTTATAGTCGCAGCATGACCAGTTTTTATAAGTCAAAATTCTATGAAGGAAAATTCTATCACCAGGTCATAGGAGGAACGATCGGTTTTTTCCTGCGCCGGTAAACTCATTTTATAAAATCTCCCGCAAAGACGCTACACAATTAGCCGTTGCATCGTTGCGCTTAGCGGGAGATTAATTCAAAGCAAAATCATAAAATAAGCGATCCGGTAAAAGTCAGGCAACCCATTGACCTTACCATCCGTCAAAAAAAGCTTAAAACCCGGCATTTATACAGTCTCTTTTATGCAAAAAAGTATGGACGGTAATCAGTATTTTTACCCCTAGTCGAATTTTGTAGTATATAAAATAAAACAAATGAATAGTATCTCAAAACGTTTCTCCCTGTTAGCGATCGGTGGAATCATTTCATCTTCTCTTGTTGCGCAGGAAGTGCCTAAAGGATGGCATATGATGGATAAAACCGCTTCAGGTTATTATGGCCTGAGCGTTGATAAAGCCTACGATTTTGTCAAATCAAAAAAATTAAAAAGCAAAACAGTTATTGTAGCCGTTATTGATTCCGGTATCGATACTACCCATGAAGACCTGAAAAATGTTTTATGGAAAAATCCGGGCGAGATCCCTGGTAATGGTATCGATGATGATAAGAATGGTTATGTGGACGATGTTTACGGATGGAACTTCCTGGGTGGCCGTGACGGAAAGAATGTTGAGCAGGATTCTTATGAAGCTGCAAGGGTTTATCATAATCAAAAAGCAAAATGGTCTAAAGCCATTGACGAAAGCAAACTGACTCCCGAAGAATTATTCGACTATAAAGCATGGAAAAGATCTGAAGCCGAAATAGCCGGGGGCGATAAAGGAAATTCACTGGAACTGATGTTCCTGCAAAAAGCGTATAACAGTTGCCTGAAAAGCGATAGCCTGATCCGTAATACCTTAGGTAAGGATCAATACACCGGTAAAGAATTAGGCGCTTTCGAACCGACCGACCCGGATGTAAAAAAAGCAAAGACGACTTTATATAACCTGATGGCGGGTAATGATGCTACCGAAAGCACTAATAAAGATTTCCTCGAAGGTTTTGGAGATTATGTAAATGGAGAAGTGAAAAAAGCAGAGGCAGCAGAAAAAGCTCCGGAAGAATACAGGGCGAAAATTGTAAAAGATAATTACAACGACTTCAATGATAAATTTTACGGCAATCCTGATGTAATGGCCAGCAATAAATCGGCTTTACACGGAACCCATGTTGCCGGTATCATCGGGGCTTCAAGAAGCAATGGCGTAGGCATGGATGGTGTTGCCGATAATGTAAAGATCATGATGATCCGTGCCGTACCGGACGGTGATGAACATGATAAAGACATTGCGCTGGCTATCCGTTATGCTGTTGACAATGGTGCACAGGTCATCAATATGAGTTTCGGTAAAGGTTTTTCCCCGGAAAAGAAATGGGTGGATGAAGCGGTTCGTTACGCGGAAGCAAAAGGCGTACTGATGATCCATGCAGCAGGTAACGATGCAAGGAATATCGATACCACTTTTAATTATCCTACTCCTCTTTTCATCGATAATAAAAGACCTAACAATTGGATCACAGTTGGAGCAAGCGGCCCTAATAACAATGATAAAGGCGATGGCCTAACTGCCAGTTTTTCCAATTATGGTAAAACAGAAGTTGATGTATTTGCACCCGGTGTAAAGATCTATTCAACTGTTCCCGGCGGCAATACTTACCAGAATCTGCAGGGAACCAGTATGGCTTCTCCTGTTGTAGCTGGTTTGGCTGCTTTCCTGATGGAATATTACCCGGCATTAAGTGCAAGACAAGTAAAAATGGTGATCGAGAAATCGGCTGTAAAAGATCCTGAACAAAAAGTAAAAGATCCCGGAACAGGAGATAATGTTTCATTAGCAGATATCAGCAAGTCCGGTGGATTTGTAAATGCTTATGAAGCTATCAAACTCGCTTCTACTATCAAAGGTGAAAAAAAGACCGCACCGGTAAAACCTGTTAAGTCTTCTGTGAAGAAAACACAGGGATAAACATCATTATAAAATTATTTTAAACCCGGTCAATGACCGGGTTTTTTATTTATTTGCTATTCCTGCAAGGGGATTTGTTTTGTAAAAATGATCAGGGTTGCGGCATCTGTGCAGGTGATCGTATAGGTGTTGGCATGGGAACCAATACGCCGCAACCATCTAATGCCTGTGCAATGAATATTACACCTGCCTGCGTTTCAAACCCGGGATTTAGTTCGATAAAACCGGTATTAAAAGGATTGTTTGCATCCAGCTTAACAGTATTACCAGATGGAATCACAGTGAATGAATTTGTTTTTATCCATGCCAGTGATTGAGTAAGGGCTGTGGTATAATTGCCGGTAATTGTTATGGTCGGGATACATGCAGGTGCACAGGCATCTTTGATCAATGTATTTGTCCAATAAGTAGTACCGGCTGTCCATCCCGTTATATTACGCTTTTGTAATAATACTTTGGCTTTTATCGGGCCGGCTATAACATTTGAAATAAAAAACGTAGGTGAAAAAGCAGGAATGGAATAGTCGATCTGGTTACTGCCAATGATGGTGGAATTGGCATCAAAAAGTTCGACCTTCATTCTATACGGATTAGTACCGATCGTTCCACCCGGCGGAGGAATGTTAAAAACAACTTCGAACATCAACGTTTGATCGCCAAGACACTTTGGTGTACAGGGCACATGATCGGAGTACCATGCGTTTTGCGGAATACCACTGCACCTGTATTTATATCTCAGTAAAACCGCTCCCTGCGCATTGACGGTTTCCATTACAACAAATAGAAACAGCCCTGCCAGTAAGAATACTTTTTTCATACAATTATTTTTTTACTGATGAAACAGATGATTTCAGCAAAGCATTTTCTTTTTTCAGGGCTTCAACTTCTTTTTTCATTTCAATCATATAAAGCATTAGCTCTTCTATTTTTTCCATTTGCCTGGATTGCATTGCTGCCAGGTCGAGCCCTTCTTTTTCTATCTCTGCACCGGAAGGAATGTTGGGTAAATGTTTATTGGCTTTTATAAAGGCTTCAACTTCTGAAAGCGGAAGGAGTTCATACTTGTCTTCAAAAACATAATCGGCCCATGATGAAGCACAATAGTTAGCCACTTTTACTTTTGTTGTCAGTATTCCGCCGTTCACATATAACCGGTAACCGCCGGGTAATGCAGTAGCGCAAAACTTGCCATCGGAATTATCATCTGTAACCCCCATTCCTATCTTGCCGTCATCTTTCAGGAATAAAGAATAGTTACCGGCTCCTCCTCCATCAGGAAAAGGTTTCCAGAAATTCAAACCTCCCATACTTGGCCGCCCCGGTGTTTGGGCTGTAATGTATTCGATAGCCCACCGGCCTTGCGGATGCGTACTCAGATTATCTGTAAAGATCAATTGAGGTCCGCCATAACCTGGCGTACTTCCTGAAATCATAATACCTCCATTATGCACATGAAGTTTATGCAATGGATTACTCGTCCCCAATCCTGTATTTCCATTTGCCAGCATTGTCCCGATCTCTTTGGAAAAAACCGGGATCCACGAATCAAATTGAAATATCAACCGGTTAGGCACGGGGTCATTATCGTGATTATCACCAAAGGCAATAATAGCATTTGAATTATTACTGCTTCCATCTTTTCGTAATCCAAAAAAAGCCCTGTCGGTTTGCCAGTTGGAAAAAAAACCATAATAATTATTATTGGACGGGGGATGATTTAAATTAGGTACACCGATAGCCGACCATTGAGAAGCGGGATCGCCATAAGTACCACTTTGCAAATGTCCCAACCGGTTATAAACAGGAAAGCCAGGTACATTTAATACCATATCCGTTCCCGTGGGCACACCTGTGTTTAATGGTATAAAAGAAGACCATTGAGCTTGTATGTTTGTACCGGCGACAATTGAAATAATGATCGCTAATAAAGAAAGATTTTTTTTCATGGTTTTAAGTTTTTTCTTTTCCTGTAATTAGTTTTCGGATCCCGTTAGTTAATAGATTTTCATTGCTGGCCGGGAAATGATTTTTTATAAATAGAATTACTCAACTCGTGAACAACCATTGCCCGGAAAAGGATCTGACCCTCTTCTACTGTATATCTGTCGCTGTGGTTGTTTGTTACCCCTTTACGGTACTATTTTCCGGAATGCTTGTTTTTTTCATAATTGCTTATGCCGAAAGCAAAAAAAATCCGACCTTCATCGGCTAACAAAAACTATAACAGATCATGGCCCGACCAGACCTTACAAGAGTTCCCGAGTATTATCACAAATACATCAACCAGACAGAAGGTGATGACATAGTGAAAGTGTTTAAAGCGCAAACAAAATCGTTTTTAAAATTCCTGGATGAGATACCGAAGAAAAAAAGGGATTATAAATACGCAGAAGATAAATGGACGATCAAAGAAGTATTGCAGCATATCATCGATGCGGAAAGAGTTTTTGCTTACCGGGCTTTATGTTTTGCAAGAAAAGATGCTACTCCCCTGCCAAGCTTCGATGAAAATGATTATGCCGATAATGCCAAAGTAGAAAACAGGAAATGGAAAGATCTTGTAAAGGAATTTACCGCCGTTCGTGAGTCAACAGAGATATTCTTTAATTCTTTGGATGAAGAACAATTGGAAACAAGCGGCACTGCCAGTGGTAAATCCGTGTATGTATTAGCGATCGGTCATATCATTGTTGGTCATGCCAATCATCATATCAACATAACGAAAGAAAGATATTTGTAAGTAACTGTTAGCTATAATACAGGAAATTAGCGGTATAGCGGCCTGCCACAAAGTTGTGACGCGAACCCGGAACCTGGAAAATAGTCACACTACTTCAATAAAGAAATCAGCAGAATGCCGGAATAAAAAAGCCCCTTTTGCAGGGGCTTTTCAATAGAATGGGGAGATTATTAAAAAGGTTTCTTAACAGGCTCTTCTCCTGTTTTTGCTTTTACCAGATTCAATTGACCGATCATATCATTCATCACTTTAATGGCCTGGTCGAGGTAAATATCTTTTTGAAGACTTGTCAGCCAGTTATTAAACCGATCCTGTTTGTTCTTATCATTTTCCCAACGATTGGCTTCACCGGGTAATGCTGTTACATCCAGTTGAGTGGTAAGTTTCAGCAAACCTTCCAGTTGTTTGATCGTAGCACGGATCGCAGCCTGCTCTTTACGATACTTATCGATCTGCAGGGAATATTGCTTGTCGTTTTGCTTAGACAACCATTCTGTACTTTCTCGTATTGTTTTAAAAGTAAGATCGCTTTCCAAACGCTGGCTGCTCAGTTGCTGGATGGTCTTCAGGTCATAACCTGATTTCCAGTTGCTGTAAGTGGCTTTGCTTATTTCATCCCATGGCAATGCATCGGGATCGTCTTTCTCTCTTACTTTAAGATATTCAAGATTATCAGGCAACACGATATCAGAATAAACTCCTTTCAATTGTGTAGAACCGCCATTGATACGATAGAATTTCTGCAGTGTAAGTTTTACCGTACCCAGGTCAGAATTCGACATAGAAAAACCATTCTCATCCAAGCCGATATTACGCTGTACAGTTCCTTTACCATAGGTAGAAGTACTGCCAATGATAACACCACGGTTATAATCCTGTATAGCAGCGGCAAATATCTCAGAAGCCGAAGCGCTGAATTCATTCACCATTACTGCCAGCGGGCCCGTGTAAAGCACCGTGCGGTCCTTATCTTTTAAAACACTTGGTTTATTTTCCCTGTCTTTTACCTGTACGATCGGGCCTTCGTCAATAAAAAGACCGGCCATTTGTACCACATCATATAATGAACCGCCACCGTTATTACGAAGGTCGATCACAATACCATCTACTTTTTGCTCTTTTAATTTTGTTACTTCTTTGGCAACATCCACATAACTGCGGGCGCCATTCGGATGATCAAAATCAGCATAGAATTCAGGAAGGAAAATATAACCGATCCTTGAGGTTCCTTCTTTTACAATTGCGCTGCGGGCAAATGTTTCATCCTGTACTATTTCATCCCTGATCAAAGAAATGATCTTGATCGTTCCGTCTGCTTTTTTTACGGTCAGTTTTACTTCGGTTCCTTTCTTACCACGGATCACTTTCACGGCATCGGTAACACTGAAGCCTGTAAGATCAGTAGGCTCTTCTTTGCCCTGCGCTACTTTTTGAATAACATCGCCAACCTGTATGTCGCCTGATTTATAAGCCGGACTTCCTGTCAATACACTTGCGATCTTGATATTCCCATCGTCATATTGTAATGAAGCGCCGATACCATAGAAACGGCCACTCATTTCTTCATCGAAATATCTTTTATCAACCGGCGGGAAAAATTCAGAATGCGGATCCATCGTAGTAGTGATGGCATTTACAAAGAGGTTGAATTTGTCATCATCACTGAATTTGAAACGATATCTTTCAAAGGTCCTGTCAACGGTCCTTTTTACTTTTTCACGGGCTTCTTTCTCCAGTTCCTCATCAGACTTTACAACAAAACCATCTTTGCCTTTATTTTTCTCACGGGTATCGAGCAGGTCTGTGTACCGCTCAAGCGTCATAAACTTCAGCTTTTTTCTCCACCTGTCTTTCTTTTCTGTGTCGGTAGTAGCTGTTGTTAATTTATCACCATCGAGGATGACATCTTCATCGATCGTAAAATCAAATGGCTTTGCCAGTATCTCGTTACTCATCTTCGCAGCTTCTTCCATGCGGGCGGTAAATACTTTGCCTGCCTCAAGGAAGAATTCAACCGGTGCGCCCAATATCTCATCGTCGATCCTGTCTTCAAATTTTTTCAATGCTTTGAAGTCGCTTTGCAGGAAAAAATTCTTCTCCCTGTCAAGATCGCCCATGAATTTGGTATAGATCTTTTTAGAGAATGCATCATTGATATTTTTGGGATCGTAATGCAACTGGATCAGCATATCGCCCACCAGTTTTAAAATTTGTTCATACTTGGAAGGAGGTACGGTAGACCTTTTAGTATCCGTTCCCATCGTTTTGAATGCGAAGAACGAACCTGCCACCACCATCATGATCACAATAGGGAGTCTTTTCATATTCAATAGGTATTTAATTGATTCTGCCATAGTCCAAAAATAACGCAAAAAGCCTGTTTTTCTTGCCTTTAGCAGCATTTAACAATGGTTTTTGATAAGCGGTGATATCCGTCAGGCTGCTTATTCATCAGGCCGCTTTAAAATCATTGTACAAGTAGAAAGTAAAATAAGCGGACAGATGCGTACAGTCAGACGGTTCTTTTACTTATTTTTGTCGCCCGGTAAATGGTGGTTGTAGCTCAGTTGGTTAGAGCATCAGATTGTGGTTCTGAGGGTCGCGGGTTCGAGCCCCGTCTTCCACCCCAAAAAACCCCGCTTCATTGAATAAAGATGAACGGGGTTTAATTTTAATGTTTTGGACATACATTTTAAAAAGCTTAAAAGACGGTAAATATTATTATGGACATGCATCCGATCTGGAATCGAGATTGATGGAACATAATAAAGGTCGTGTGAAATCCACAAAAAGCAGGCGTCCTTTTATCATTCACTACTTTGAAAATTTTGATACCAAATCAGAAGCTGCAAAAAGAGAACTGTTTTTTAAAAGCATCAATGGATATATTTTTTTAAAAAAGAAACAAAATTATTTAAAGTGGCTGGCAGGGATTAGAGCATCAGGTCGTGGTTGTGAGGAGCCCGTCTTCCACCCCCTAAAAACCCGCTTCATTGAATAAAGATGAACGGTCCCAAGGACTCCCTGGGAGGGTTTAATTTTATACATACGTAAATGAACTATTGGCTATTAATTATCCCTTTTATTTCAGCATTCATCGGCTGGTTTGCGAACTGGATGCTTATTAAACTATTGTTTCATCCGCGGCAACCTAAAAATATTTTAGGTATTCGCATCCAGGGAATTTTTCCAAAACAACAGCAACAGTTGGCTGAAAGATTAGGAAAGCTGGTCAGCACAGAATTTTTTTCTTCCGGTGATATCGAAAAAAAAATAACCGATCCGGCAAATTTCGAAAAGATCATGCCGATGATCGAAGAACATATCGATGATTTTCTCCGCAACAGGCTGAAAACTGAAATGCCAATGATCAGCATGTTCATCGGAGATAAAACGATCGGCAAATTAAAAACTGCTTTTATGAAGGAAATAGAAACCTTATTTCCACAAATAATGAAACAGTTTGCCGGCAACTTAAAAGCAGAATTCGATCCTGAACAGGTCGTGATAAAAAAGATATCGGGGTTCTCTTCGGAGAAATTAGAAGCCCTGCTTTACCAGAATATGGGAAAAGAACTCAGGCTGGCAAGGATGCTGGGAGCTGTAATTGGCTTTATTATTGGAGTTGTACAGGTACTGGTAGCCGTTCTCACCTCTTAAAAAAGAGAACATATGAATTTTGCACCAATAGGTTATCAATACCATTCATCAAGTTGTCACATGACTGTCAGCAGGTTCTGGAGTCTTTGTACGTCTAACTATCAAATTCTGAAAATGAGAAAACTTTTAGTTGTTATAGCTTGTTTTTTAATAAGTTATACAAGCTTTAGCCAGGTTCCTGCAGGTGGTACAAGGCCGGCAAATGGAAATGGCGGTAATCGCCAGGCGCCGACCGGCACTATGTACGGTAAATTAATTGAAGCCAAATCCTTAAAGCCCATCGAATATGCATCTGTTCAGCTTATCCAGAACAGGTTTGATTCAGTTACCAAAAAAAGAAAGGATGTTACGATTGCCGGAATGCTTACAAAAGCAAATGGCGAGTTCCTTCTTGAGAATGTTCCCCTGTTTGGCCAAATGAAATTAAAAGTGAGTGTTGTTGGTTTCAAATCATACGAACAAAATGTTTCGTTTGACCTGAAGAGACCCGCCAATGGCGATATGAGTTCAATGATGGGCGCTATTGATAAAGACCTTGGCAATATTAAAGTTGATATTGAAGAAAAGACATTGGATAATGTAACCGTTACAGCTTCTAACCCCGCGTTGAGATTAGGTATCGACCGTAAAGTTTTTACGGTTGATAAAAATCTTGTTTCTGCCGGCGGTACGGCTGTAGATGTGATGAAGAATGTTCCTTCTGTAAATGTGGACATTGATGGCAACGTAACGATGCGGAACAATACACCGCAAATATTTGTCGATGGCCGTCCTACTACGATGACATTGGAACAGATACCTGCCGATGTTATCGAAAGCGTAGAGATCATCACAAACCCTTCTGCAAAATTTGATGCGTCCGGCGGTACATCAGGAATATTGAATGTAGTGTTGAAGAAGAATAAAAAAGTTGGTTATAATGGCGGTACCCGTTTCAATATTGATACAAGAGGAAGGATCGGGTTGGGCGGTGATATCAATCTTCGCCAGCAAAAAGTAAATCTCTTTTTAAATGCAAACTTTAACCAGCGGAAATCCATCAGTACGGGTACTACCGACAGAACAACTTTGATCGGTACGCCATTAACTGATCTTCATCAAACCGACAGAAATGTTTCGGAAGGTTATTTCATGTTCTTCCGCGGTGGCGCCGATTTCTTTATTAATAACAGGAATACTCTTTCTATCACTTCCAATATCGGTTCAGGTAATTTCAAACCGGTCTCTACAAGTAATATCCTGATCGATTCTCTTTATACGCCTGTCACTTCTTCATTAAGTAACAGGACATCGATGAACAGGAGCAAGATGGAAAATAAAGGGATACAACTGAGTTTCAAACATAATTTCCCGAAATCAGGAATGGAGTGGACGGCCGATGTGAACTATAACAAAAGCAACAGTAAGAGCAGCAATTTTATCCAAACCGATTATTACAAATTGCCGCAAAATTCACTGACCAATATTTTCCAGCAACAACAGAATGGCAGCAGCGGTTTTGACAACCTTGTTTTCCAAACGGATTATACCAACCCGATCAGTGATAAAGCAAAAATAGAAATGGGTGCAAGGGCATCTATCCGGAAAGTAGACAGCCGCAATGATTTTTTCCTGTATGATAATATGGGTAATGCGATCTACAGCCCAACATTGTCTGTTAACTATAACAGCACCGACAAAGTTTATGCAGGTTATGCAACGTATTCAAACCAGATCAAGAATTTTGGATACCAATTAGGATTCAGGATTGAAAGTTCAAACTACCAGGGCAATTTGCCGGATAAGAATCAATCATTCAATATTAAATTCCCGGTAAGTTTATTCCCCAGCATTTTCCTGAGTAATAAAATGAAGAATGACCAGGAACTGCAGTTGAACTATAGCCGTAAGATAAACCGCCCGAACTTCTTCCAGTTGTATCCTTATACCGATTTTTCCGATTCACTCAATATCAGCCGTGGTAATCCCGACCTGAAACCTGAGTTCACTAATTCAGTTGAATTGTCTTACCAGAAATCATTCAAGAAAAACAAAGACAACTTCCTTGCTTCTGTGTATTATAAAAATACAACCGACCTGATCACCCGTTACCAGGTAAAAGAAATAAATGCTTCAACAGGAAAAGATATTTTGATCAATACGTATATCAATGCAAGTTCTTCTTATGTTACCGGTTTAGAATTGACAATGAAAGTAAAGATGACCAAATGGTGGGATATGACGCCGAACATGAACCTCTTTACATCAAAGATCAATACAGGTATTGCCGGCCAGCCGGAACAAGATCAGTTTGTAAGCTGGTTTGGAAAACTGAACAATCAATTCAAAGTGTTCAAGAATTTTACGATGCAAATATCAGGCGAATACCAGTCTAAAACTATCTTACCCCCGGGTGGAAGCGGCGGTGGTGGCGGTCGTGGCGGATTTGGCGGTGGTGGCGGCATGATGGGCTTTGGCGGCGCTACTTCTTCACAGGGATATGTAAGGGCCAATTATTTTGTCGATGCAGGTTTCCGTTATGAATTCCTGAAGACAAAACAAGCTTCGATCTCATTGAACATAAATGATATTTTCAGGACACGCCGTTCCGATATTCATTCTGAATCTCTTTATTTCGTACAGGATGTTTTCCGTCGCCGCGATCCGCAGATCTTCCGCCTGAACTTCAGTTGGAGGTTTGGTAAATTCGATCCGAATCTTTTTAAACGCAAGAACATGAAGAACCAGAGTGATGGTTCCGAGAATATGAATATGGGACAATAAAAATTTAAAATAAACCTATAAGGTTTGCAAAAATCTTATAGGTTTATTTTATAAATAGCTTATACGAAGAAGGTTTTGCATATTTGCAAAGCCTTTTTGTTTTATTAGCAATCTGAATAATTTTTGGAGGGTTTTAAATCATCCAAAGTTTTTAAAAGCAGGATTTGAAACGAATATTCTTTACTGTAACGAATGACCTTACGTATGATCAGCGGATGCAGCGTATCTGTACTTCACTGGCTGAAAATGGCTATACCGTTACATTGGTCGGCAGAAAATTGCGTTCTTCCCTCCCATTGACAGAAAGAAAATATAAACAAAAAAGGATACGATGCTGGTTCAATAAAGGAAAACTTTTTTATTTCGAATACAATCTTCGTCTTACAACTTATTTGATGTTGAAAAGAATGGATGCGATCTGTGCGATCGATCTGGATACGATCCTTCCCTGTCATACGGTTTCCTGGTTCAAACGTATCCCACGCATTTATGATGCACACGAATTATTTTCAGAAATGAAAGAAGTGATCACCAGGCCCGGTATAAAAAAAATATGGGACAGTGTTGAGAAAAAACTGGTCCCGAAATTCAAATGGGGTTATACCGTCAGTGAAAGTATTGCCGAAGAATTCAAACGACGTTATAATGTGAATTATGAGACAATAAGAAATATCCCTGTATTGCTACCGCATGATGGGATGCAGGCGACAAAGAATTTTATTTTATACCAGGGAGCTGTGAATGAAGCAAGAGGTTTTGAAAGTCTTATTCCTGCTATGCAATGGGTGGATACAAAATTGATCGTTTGCGGCGATGGTAATTTTATGCCGCAATTAAAAAAACTGGTCGCCGGACATAAACTGGAAAATAAGATCGAATTAAAAGGAATGTTGCCGCCTGCGGAATTAAGAAAGATCACTCAGCAGGCGTATATCGGTATTTCATTGGCAGAAAAAGAAGGATTGAATCAATGGCTGGCATTGCCCAATAAATTCTTCGATTATGTGCATGCTGCATTGCCGCAGGTAACGATGAATTATCCCGAATACCAAAAGATCAACAAACAGTTTGAAGTGGCTGTACTTATCGATGACCTTGATCCCAAAAGAATTGCCGCTGCTATAAACAATTTGCTTGCTAATACTGTTCTGTATAATAGGCTGAAGGAAAATTGCAAAAAGGCAAGAGAGGTCTATAACTGGCAAAATGAGGAAAAGAAATTCTTTTCTTTTTACCAATCTGTATTTAAAAAATGAACCGGCATCTTCATATTGTTTGTCTGGATGTTCCCTGGCCGGCGGATTATGGTGGCGCTATCGACATGTTCTATAAGATCGAAGCCCTGCACAAAGCAGGTATAAAAATTCACCTGCATTATTTTTGTTACAATCACCGGGGCAACCCCACTGAGTTGAATCAATATTGCGAATCGATCAATATCTATAAAAGAAAGACAGGCTGGAAAGGGTTTTCTTTCAAACTACCTTATATCGTTTCGTCGAGAATGAATAGTGAACTGGCCCATAATATCAATAAAGATGATCATCCTGTTTTGCTGGAAGGTTTGCACAGCACAGGTATTCTTGCTGCGATCAATAAAAATAAAAAGGTCATTGTAAGGTTGCATAATGACGAGCATGAATACTATCGGCAACTGGCATCTTCTACCGCTGCTCTTTCGAAGAAGATCTATTACCACCGTGAAAGCCGTTCATTAAAAAAATACCAGCATTCACTTCCCAAAGACCTGGTGTATGCCTGTATCACCGAAAAAGACCGGGACATTTTCCAAAAAAAATATGGATTGCAAAAAAGTTTTTTCTTACCGGCCTTCACTCCTTTCACCGAAGTGAACGGGCAGGAAGGGATCGGTAACTTTTGTTTGTATCATGGAAATTTATCGGTGCCTGAAAATGAAAAAGCAGCTCTCTGGCTGGTGCAAAACGTTTTTTCCAAAATAAAGATCCCTTTGGTAATAGCGGGGAAGGGTCCATCGGGGCGATTGAAAATGATGGCGCATTTATACCAGCATACTTGTATTGTGATCGATCCATCAGCAACAGAGATAAATGACCTTGTAAGAAAAGCCCATATCAATGTGCTTCCTTCGTTCAGTACTTCCGGTATCAAATTAAAATTGCTTCATGCATTATTTGAAGGCCGTCATTGTGTAACCAACAATGAAATGGTAGCGGGAACGGGACTGGAACCGGCCTGTCATACCGGAACGAATGCCAATGCGATCGCTTCGATCATCACACAATTACACCATCAGCCTTTTACTCCTGAAGAAAATATATTGCGAAGAAAATTATTGGGAACCATTTTCGATAATGAAAGGAATGCAAAGCAACTTATTCCATATTTATATTAGCATTATCGAGCACTTTTCCTCTTTCGGTACGTATCATGCGGGCGGGGAATTTTTGCACGACGATATAATCATGCGAAGCCATCACTACCGTTGTATTATAATCTCTCGAAATACTGAATAAGAGGTTCATGATCTCATCCGATGTTTCCGGGTCAAGATTACCGGTTGGCTCATCTGCCAGGATCAGTTTGGGCGAATTCAATAAAGCTCTTGCTACGTCCACTCTTTGTTGTTCACCACCACTCAACTCGAATGGCATTTTAAAACCTTTTGCTTTGATACCAACTTTGTCAAGCACATCGTTGATCTTGGCATCCATCATACTCTCATCGGTCCAGCCGGTGGCCCGTAAAACAAATTTCAGGTTATCATTTACATTCCGGTCGGTAAGCAATTGAAAATCCTGGAATACAACACCGAGATTACGGCGCAGGTAAGGAACTTTTTTCCAGTCAAGTCCGCGGAGATTATAACCGGCCACTGTGCCTTCGCCATCCGTAAGTGGCAGTTCACCATAAAAAGTTTTTAATAAACTTGATTTGCCGCTGCCTGTTTTACCTACGAGATAAACGAATTCTCCTTTATTCACGATAAGATTCACATCCTCCAGAATAAGATTATTGCCCTGGTAAATATTGGCGTGATGCAATTCAATGATCGGTTCAGCCATGCCCTGAAAGTTTGTTTGCAAAATAAAGCAAACTGAGTTAATAAACTTAAAATAAATTATCTTGTAGTAGTAAATAACAAATAAGATGCGATCCAAAATCATATATGCCCTTCTCATTTTTCTAATGAGCAGTTTTGCCGTCAATGCACAGATCGATTCAACCAATAAAGAACCGGAGGATGCGGTATTCAATAAAGTAGAAATAGAAGCTGCATTTCCCGGAGGCACCGATGCCTGGCTAAAATATCTTACTCAAACACTGAATGCTGCTACGCCGGTTGACAATGGTGCTCCCGTGGGAACCTATACTGTCATTGTGCAGTTCGTGGTTGATAAGTATGGAAATATATCAGATGCAAAGGCATTGACCCATCATGGTTATGGTATGGAAAAAGAAGTTTTGAGGGTTATCAGGACGGGACCTAAATGGACGCCTGCTGTTCAGGATGGCCGTCCTGTTAAAGCTTACCGGAAGCAACCCGTCACTTTTGTTGTCCAGGATGACAGAAAAAAGAAAAGAAAGAATAAAGACTAATTACACCGCAATAACGTTAAAAAGAAAATGAATGCCATGTTGAAAATAATACCGGTCGCAGCTTTTACATTGTTAATGTTTGCTTTTAATGCACCGGCAAAAGATCGTTTTCAACGAGTATATAGTTTGAGAGGCGACACAACTATTCCTGTTGCTCCGCAAAGAGTTTATCTTATCAGTCCGCATGAAACAACATCGATCATGGCTGCAAGTCTTCATGATGCCAGGGAATTGAAGATCGAAGATTCAAAAGAAGGTTACAGGATCGTACGGTTCAGGGTCACAATAACTACCGCTAATGGGGATACTTTCACGCATTTGAATTTGGGAAGTCATTTCGAACCCCAGCTCATCTATTTTTTCAGAACCCTGGCCCCCAAAGCATTCATCACCTTCGAGGATATTGAATTGCTTTCAAGAACAGGACAAAGAAATAAAGCTTATCCCAAGATCATTAATACGAATTAATTCAACTTCTTTTTTTCCCTTTTTTTTGGAAAAAAAGGCTGTAACTAAAAATTTAGTTGTTAAACTAAAAAATTAGTTTTAGCTTCGGTTTCAAATGCAAAACATGAAGCCGTTAACAAAAGCCGAAGAGCAGGTAATGCAGGAACTCTGGAAATTAGAAAAAGCATTTCTGCGGGAGATAGTCGAGTCGATGCCTGCTCCCAAACCTCACCAGAATACGGTCGCTACGCTTTTAAAGATCCTTATCGAAAAAGAATTTGTCGGCATCATTGTCATGAACCGTCATCACCAGTATTATCCGAAGGTTTCGAAAGATGAATATTCGAACAGGAGTATGAAACAACTGGTAAAAGGATATTTCGAAGGTTCTTTCAGCAATGTTGTTTCTTTCTTAGTAAAAGAAAACAATATTTCTGTTGAAGAACTTGAGATACTGCTCAAACAAATCAAAAAACAACAAAACCGGCAAAAATGAAAACACTGCTTTATTACCTGCTGCAGATGATCGTTGCCTCCGGCATTTTATATGCGTATTATCATTTTGCCCTGCGCAATAAAAGGTTTCATCATTATAACCGTTTTTACCTGCTGGCAGCTACTCTCATCAGCATCACGATCCCGTTCCTAAACATTCCTGTTTATTTTACAACGGAAGAAACGAATTCTTCATTTGTATTACAGACATTGACGGCTATTTCGCCGGGCAGCCCGCAAGAACCTGTACTAACTGCAACGGCAGATCAATTATCAACGACCGGTTTTTTTACAACCAAAAATATATTGTACTTATTGTATGCATTGACCGGCGCAATTGTATTGTTGCGGATCATCATTTCATTGATCAGCATCCGGCGGATCGCAAGAAATAATCCATCGGAAAAAATAGACAACATACGTTTCATTAAAACATCCGAACCTTCTACCCCGTTTTCTTTTTTCCGCTGGTTATTCTGGAACAGGAAGATCGAATTACATTCAGAGAAAGGCGAACAAATATTCAAGCATGAATTATTTCATATCCAGCAAAAACATAGCTGGGATATCATGTACCTCGAAATACTTTCCGTCCTGTTTTGGATCAATCCTTTTTTCTATTTGATAAAAAAAGAAATAAAAGCCATTCATGAATTCTTAGCGGACCGTTTTGCCATCAATGAGAATAAGAAATGGGAATATGCCGAATTGTTACTTATGCAGGTCCTCAACACCGGTCATCATCTTGTCAATCCTTTTTTTCATAACCAGATAAAAAGACGTATAGCCATGATCACTACATCCAACAAACCCCGGCACCAGTACCTTAGAAAACTAATGGTACTCCCACTTGCAGCTATTATTATCTTACTGTTTGCTTTTAGTTATAAGAACAAAAAAGAAACAGGTATTCAAAAGAATTCAAAAGATACCAGCGGCATTCAAAACAATTTTGTATTGAACGGCACTGTTTCTATGAGCCAGGGACCCGGTACAACCGCAGGACCAACAAAGATCACTATCAATGGAAAAGAATTAAAAGCAAAAGAATTGCGCATCGATGGAATGGACACCGTAAAGATCGATTCCGTATCATTTTATATAAAGGGCCCGGATGGTAAAGAAATGGATAACCCCTTGATGATACTGACCGGTAAAGGAACTGATAATCCAATGATCGTGCTGGACGGAATGATCCAGGAAAATTTTGATCTTGATAAATTGAATTTCGGGACGATAGAATCCCTTATTATTTTAAAAGGAGACAATGCGATACTCAAATATGGTGCTGCTGCTAAAAACGGGGCCATCGAGATCCTTACAGGCGGAACTATCCTACCCTCAAAAAAATATCCCGATACACTTTTATGGGTAAAAGATATTTTTACCGATACTACAAAACCGGTTATTAACGATGTTAAGGTCAAAAGCAAAGTAGAGATCGACCCTAAATTCCCCGGTGGACTTGCAAAATGGAAACAATATCTTTCTATGAATCTGAATGCCCTCCTACCCGTTGAAAAAGGTGCACCGGAAGGAGATTACACGGTCGTCGTTCAGTTTATCGTAAGCAAAGAAGGTACTGTTTCTGATGTAAAAGCATTGACAAAACATGGTTATGGTATGGAAGAAGAAGCGATGCGTGTCATTAAAACGGGTCCTTATTGGGTGCCGGCAATCGATATGGGAAAACAGGTTGTCGCCTATAGAAAACAACCCATCACCTTTCAAATATGGGATGGAATAAATGACAAAAAGAAATCGCCTGTTTCTATCGAATTGGAAACGCCTGATCCCGATATATTGTTTATCGGTATAGATAATTATATTTCTGTAGCTGTTACAGGTGTAGCCGTAAAAGATCAGCGGGTAAGTATTTCCGAAGGAACTCTTACCGGTACAAACGGGAATTATTATGCAAAGATCAGCACTGTATCAGACAATATCATTCTTACGGTCGCTGATAAGAATGGTAAAATACATGGAACAAAAAAATTTAAGGCAAGACTCCGATCGGACACTAAATAGAAAAATTGTGTTGTAATCAGAATGAAATAGTATTCCCGCCGGGGAGTTCAATGATCAATTCTTTTTTTTCGCTTGCTTCTACCCTGCCAATTATTTTCGCACCGATACCAAATTTTTCTGCGACGCTGATAATTTTATCAGCGTCTTTTTCATTGGTATAAATTTCCAGTCTTGTTCCCATATTAAACACCTGGTACATTTCTTTATCATCCGATTTACTTGCTTGCTGTATCAGTTTGAAAATAACAGGAGGTTCAAACAGATCATCTTTTACAATGCGAACATTACCCGGAACATATTTCAAACATTTGGTTTGTCCCCCGCCACTGCAATGAATAAGCCCGTGAATGGAATCAAAATGATCTTCGAGCAATTCTTTCATTACCGGTGCAAAAGTCCTTGTAGGGCTCAGTAACAATTTGCCGATTGCAAATTGCATATTGTCTATTGATATTTCATCCGTCAAACGATGAGGCCCGATATATACTACCGATTCATCCAGTGAAGTATCATATGATTCGCTGAACCTTGCTCCATACGTTTTATGCAGCATATCATGTCTTGCACTGGTAAGGCCGTTACTGGCGATACCGCTGTTGTATTCATCTTCGTAATTGGATTGGCCATACCCCGCCAGCCCAACGATGACATCACCGGCGTTTATCTTTTCATTCGTTATCAATTTCGATCTGGGCCACCTGGCTGTCATTGTTCCATTCACAGCCATGGTTCTCACTACATCGCCAACATCGGCTGTTTCGCCACCCATATAAGTGATGTTGACACCGAAGCTTTTCATTTTTTCAAAAAATTCCTGGCTGCCGTTAATGACCGCTTCCAAAACTTCAGCAGGAATAATATTTTTATTCCTGTCGATCGTGGAAGAAAAAAGAAGCTGGTCATAAATGCCTGTGCAAAGCAGGTCGTCCAGGTTCATCACGATAGCATCCTGTGCTATTCCTTTCCACACAGACAGATCGCCGGTTTCTTTCCAGTATAAATAAGCAAGGATACTTTTTGTACCGGCGCCATCTGCATGCATAACATTCGCCCATGCATCATCGCCGCACAACACATCGGGATATATTTTGCAAAATGAACGTGGATAAAGGCCCTTATCCAATTTTTTTGTTGCTTCATGCACTTCTTCTTTCTGTGCCGAAACTCCTCTTTTACTGTAAAGACTCATGGTAGCCGCAAATTTAAAGGTTTAAGAAGTTCAAGAGGTTCAAAAGGTTTAAGAAGTTGGTGAACTAACATTTTGACCCTCTAAACCCATTAAACGTCTTAAACATTAGCCCTGGCAACCACTTGTTTCCAATAACCGATTAAGGATTAGTTTTGCAACCTCTTTATGAAAGTACATTACGATATTGAAAACCTGCCCGCTTTCCGGAATGCCGTTATTACCATCGGCACTTTTGACGGAGTGCATATGGGCCATCGCCAGATAATAGATAAACTAAAAGCCGAAGCAATTGCTAATAATGGGGAAACCGTTATCATCACTTTTCATCCGCATCCAAGAAAAGTGATCTCATCGACCATCCTGGGCATCCGGCTTATCAATACGATCGATGAAAGGATAGAATTGCTGCAGCAATTGGGTATCGATCATGTGGTGGTAGTGCCTTTTACAGATGCATTTGCCAACCAGTCTGCCGGAGATTATATCAAAAATTTCCTGATCGATAAATTTCACCCGCATACTATTATTATCGGCTACGACCATCATTTCGGTAAGGACCGGCTGGGTGATTATCAGTTGCTGGAAAAGAAAGCCAAAGAATATAATTATCAATTAAAAGAGATACCAAAGCATATTTTGGAAAACATTTCGATCAGTTCTACCAATATCCGTGAGGCCATCCTGCACAGTGATATCGGTACAGCCGATAAATTATTGGGCTATGAATTCTTTTTTTCAGGAACAGTAGTACATGGAGATAAACTGGGAAGAAAACTGGGTTATCCTACTGCTAACCTGAAGATCGAGAATGAAGAAAAAATAACTCCGGGTAATGGTATTTATGCGGTGTATGCAGAAGTGGTAAATGGGGGATGGCGGATAGCCAGTGGCGAAAACAAAGATCAATCATGTATTTAGGGTTCATACCACGAATTCGCGACTCACCACTTCCCGTTCACCTCACAAAGGCATGATGAGCATCGGCTTCCGCCCGACCGTTGACGGAAAGAAAAGAGTGATCGAGGTGAACATCTTTGATTTTGATGAAGAGATATACGACCAGACACTGAAGGTCTTTGTCAAAAAATATTTACGGGAAGAAAAAAAGTTTGACAGCCTTGAAGATCTTGTAAAACAAATTGACCAGGATAAGATCGATAGCTTGGAAATACTCTAAGATGGATGGCTTGATTTGAAGATTGAAAATTTGAAGATTTGTGATTTGATGATGAGATGATGAGAAGTCTGATAATGCAGGGTCTTTTCATCTTCAAATCATCAAATCTTCAAATCATCTAATATTTCACTTTAAACTCCAGTTTCTCCGGGCTATCAAAAAAATCATCGATCGTACCGGTCACTGTTACCTTCTTTTTATCATCAGAAAGTTTTGCATTCTTACCTTCTAATTTTTCTGCCGGTTTGGGAAGATTTATAATTATAGTATTGGTGATCGGTATTCCCATCGCGGCACCTTCCTGCATTTTAGAAAGATAGGTATCGGAAGCAACATTGGCATATTTCTCTTTATTGAGTTTTCTTTTTACTTCACCTTTTTCATATTCAAGCGTATAATAAGAAGCTATTGAAGAGGGTTCAGGCAACTGGTCCATTCCCGGTACTCCTGCGGGCATCGATCCCTGCATCCGGCTCATCAGTGCCTGTGTCATAGATTTAGCGGTCAGTTTATTGATCTTCGGCAGTTCGCTCAGCGATGTAAAAGGAATACTCATACTGGTCTTCATGATCTCATCATCCATATTCATTTTTATTTTCATCGTTCCTTTCTTCAGCAAGGCAACATCTTCCTCTGATAAACCTTCAATACTTTCTTTGGTACCGCCCAATTCAACACTTGTATCGATCGCTTTACTAAGCGTTGCATCACCGCCTAATCCAAAATTCTTGATCGCAGGGATCACTTTGCTCATGTCATTCATGCTGACATATATACCGCTGCCATCTTCATTCAATGTTATTTCTTCCGTTGTTTCCAAACAACCGGTCAATCCCAACACAATGCCTGCAAAAAGGAAAAGGAATATTTTTTTCATACTGAGGTTTTTAATTCTATGCTATGATGTTTATCTTTTTTTAAACGTTGCACCAAAGGTATAAAGAAGGAACAAGGTTCAAGGCACAAGGTTCAAGTCGTGCTAATGGAATGTCTTGCTGCTTTTTGAAACTCTCTTGTGCCTTGAACCTTGTGCCTTGTGCCTTGAACCTTGTGCCTTGAACCTTGTGCCTTATTCTCTATTCTTTTTCACCCCATCATCCTAACTACCATTTCTTTTAACAAAGATCCATGTTCTGTTCCTGCATTTCCCACCCCTACCGCTTTAAGATTATACTGGTGAAGCAATAAAAGTATCTTTTCCACACCGGGATAAGTGTACAAACGGGCTGCCTGTACATAGTCTTTTATGAAATAAGGATTAACACCAATGCTGGCCGCAATGGTTTTTTCATCGGTGCTGGCAGCGCCAAAAACCATGAAGACCTTACTAAAAAAACCATACAGCGATGGTAATACCAGTTGTATCGGCGCAGCTTTCGGATTTGCTTCGAAATATTGAATGATGCGGATCGTGGCCGCCAGGTCCTTTGCCGCCATAGCCGATTGCAATTCAAAAACATTAAAATCCTTACTTACGCCAATATATTTTTCAATGTCATCTTCGGTGATATTGGTTCGCTTGTTAAGATTCACCGATAGCTTATCGATCTCATTTTCTATTCTCGTCAGGTCGTTACCGATATGATCCACCAACAGCAACAATCCTTTTTGAGAAATGGTCAGGCCTTTTGAATGCAATAATTCCTGCGTCCATTCCGGCAACTGGTTCTCATACATTTTTTTTGTAGTTACCAGTACACCTTTCTCTTTGATCAGTTTGGCAAATTTCTTTCTTGCATCGAGTTTTTTTTCTTTGTACGATACTACAAAGACAGTAGAACTAAGAGGATTCTCGACATAGGATTCGAGTTTTTCAACATCCCGCATTTGCTGCGCTTCTTTTAACAATACAACCTGCCGTTCTGCAAACATGGGATAGCGCCGGCAGGCATTGATAACATCGGGCCAGTTGGCATCCTTTCCATAAAAAACAGAAAGGTTAAAAGATGCTTCACTTTCATTCAATATATGGTGTTCGGCATAGTCGACAGCCTTGTCAATAAAATAATCTTCTTCTCCTTCCAGCCAGTACAATGGCTTGAAAGAGCCTTTCTTCCAATCATTAATTATCTTTTCCACACTCATAATACACTAAGATACAGGCTTTGAGCGTTTATGTTTTATAAAAAATGAAACTATTAACAAACAGCTTTTAAACTTTCTGGCACAGTTTTCGAAATAGGGTCGGCGGATTCGTTTTTAACCGGGTAAGCCAGAGGGCTCCTCTAAACAGCGAACCACTTTGCGATCGCTTTCAAAAGAAAAAAATAAACATTAACTTAAGGTCAGAATCTAAAACCCTTTTTTTATGACAGAAACTAATTATCCCTCCGCCACGCCGTCAAATCAAACACAACCGGCAAGGACCAGGAACAAGAATTATAAGAACCTTGCTATTGGTGTATTAGCAGCAGGTTTGCTCGGAACATGGGGCTATCTTTTATATGACAAAAACAAGTCAGAGAAAAAGATAAACGATCAGCAGGTTACTTTGACAAAATCTGCTAATGATTACAGCAATTTACAAACAGACTTCAACTCGGCATTGGCAAGACTGGATTCTATAACAGGTGCTAACAATTCCCTGCAGGGAGAAAAAAGCGGCCTGCAAAAAGATATCGATTCTAAAAAAGCTGAGATCCGTAAGATATTGAACGACAAAAATGCTACCGCAGCACAGCTTGCAAAAGCAAGAACGCTGATAACTGAATTGAATGACAGGATCACCGGTCTTGAAACAGAAGTAGCAAAACTGACCGGCGAAAATCAAACGCTGACAGTAGCAAATACCTCTCTGCAGCAGGAGAAATCAGACCTTGAAACAAATCTTGCAACAGCAGCAGTAGAAAAAGACGAGTTGGTAAAAACAGTTGATGTGGCTTCTACTTTCAGTGCATCTAATATACAGGTACAGCCTGTTAACGAAAAGAACAGCGGTAAAGAAAAAGCAACTACCTCCGCTAAGAAAGTAGACAAGCTTGTTGTATCCTTCGATGTAGAGAACAGGATCGCACAATCCGGCCCGGCTGATATGTACCTGATCGTTACAGCTCCCGACGGAAAAGTAATTTCAGAAGGTACGATGCTGAACACAAGAACCGATGGTGATAAAGCATTCACAGCAAAAGTTCCGGTTGATTATACACAAGGTCAGCGTAAGAATATTCAATACCCGATCCGTCAATCAGATTTTATGACGGGTGATTATAAAATTGAAATTTATCATAATGGCTTCAAGATTGGTGAAGGTGTAAGAAGCCTTAAAAAAGGTGGTTTATTCGGTTAAAGCAGTTAACTCCTGCAAGAAAGCCGTTTCCTTTCCGGGAAGCGGCTTTTTATTTTATACCCGGTTTAACCACATTTTTTTCACATAATGACCGAATAGCATATTTCAGGCGTAAAGCTGCATACCATTGTAGTAATTTTATCAGAGAAAAACTACTAACCCATGCGAGTTTTCCGTCCAGGCCGTTTCTTAGCGCCGGCATTACTGCTATTAGCAAGCTATAACAGCATTGCCCAAAACAGTGCCCGACCCCGATACAGCAATTCTGTTATTTATACCGGCATTGAAGTAGGTTCAAAAGGTGTAAAGATGAGTGTGATCGAGATCGGAAAAAATGCGCAAAGCAGCGGTGCATTCAATATCATCAAAGACAGTTCTGTCAATACCGATTTTATTTCTTTTTCCGATCCTACATTTTCTGCCACATTGAATGGTCTTATCGGCATGTATAGAACGGCCGAAAATGATTACCAGGTTCCATCCAAAAGAATATTCACCGTGGTAAGCAGCGGAGTAAAAATGCAGGCTGAAAAAGAAAAAAAGACAGCCTGGATCAATAACCTCATTGATTCTTTCCGTTTAAAAATAAATGAACCCGATCGCCAGGTAGAAATAGTTGATGTTACCAAAGAAGCCATCCTCTCCCATCTTGGTATAGTACCGGAAGACAGGCGGTTCAATACTTTCCTGATCGATATCGGAAGCGGTAATACAAAAGGCGGATTCTTTCCCTTTGGAACTATTGAAACTTTCCGCCTCTTCGGATTGAACTGGGGTACAAAAAGTGTTGCCAATGCAACAGAAAAAAGATGCGAAGGCGATAACACACTGGAGAATTATAATAAGCAATTGTATAAAGTTCTTGCCGGCGCAGAAAATACCGATATCGTTTATGCGGTAAATGCAAGCGGATCTTACCCGCTCAGTGATAATATTGCTGTCAGCGGCGGTATTGCATGGGCCATCGCTACACTTTCACACCCGGAGTTAATTGATAATACCGTTGTAAGCGTTACCTATGCCGAGGTGGCCAGGTTTTGCGAAAAAATATATAACAACCCGGATGCATTGAAACCCGAGGCGCTTGCGACCAATATCAATTTTAAAGAACAGAAAGATGCTGTGATAAGAGAAGCGACAAGAGTGCATAAAGTATTTGATCAAAGATCCCTTATGGCCGGCGCCGGCTTATTGCTGAAGATCATGCGGCAGTTTGCTCCTGTACAGGAGATCAAGGCATTTTACCTGATCAAGAACGGGCAGGTTGGCTGGGTATCGGCTTACGTGAATGAGAATAAGTGATCATTAAAAAATGAAAGACACAAGAACAATCTTACTGGCTTTATTATCTGTCGGTCTTGTGGCCACCTGGGTCTATCATCTCTACGATAAAACAAAATACGCTGGTTCCAAAACGGTTGCTGAAGTAAAAGATCCAAATGCTTCTGTTAAAGACCTGCAGGATTCATTACAAAGAATTTATAGCTCTGCTGTCAACAACCTTGGCGCCCAATTAGATTCTGCAAAAAATACGGCGGGTTTATTACAGGGCGAACTGATCGCCAAACTGGATGAAATAAATCATTTGAAAACAGAGATCGCCGACCTGTTGAGAAAGACCAATGTAAAAAAAGAAGATATCGATCTTGCCGGAAGAAAGACAACAAAATTTCAGCAACTGGTAGCCGATCTTCCGAAAAAGAATGGTTCGACGCCCGTCACTTCGGCTTCGCCTAACAACCCGGAAGAAATAAGATCAACCACTTCTGTTATGAATGAGAATACAGAACCCAAACCTGCTATTCAACCTTCGGAAAAAAATGCCGGCCCTCCTGTTTTTACAGCCAGCGATCTGAAATTCATTCCTATTAAAATAACGGATGATAAAGAAGAAGAAACCAATGAAGCGGGGAACACCAGCAAACTCGTTATTTCTTTTGCGGTGAAAAATAGTATAGCAGATCTTAATAATGCAGAAGTGTTTGCCATTATTACCCAACCCGATGGTAAAGTGATGCAAACGGATCTTTGGGAATCGGCTTCGATCAGCACCCATGACTTTGGGAAAAAAACATATACAAGGAAAGTGAAATTTGAATACCAGAAAGGAGAATTAAAACATTTGCAGCTTACCGTCAGGCCCGAAGATTATGAAAAAGGTAATTACAGGCTGCAGGTCTTTCATAATGGCTATCTTATTGGGGAAACGACGAAGAGGCTGAATTGATGATTGTTGATTTGATGATTTATTGATTTGAAAATTTGTTGATTTGAAGATGAGAGCCTGATGATGCAGGGTCTTTTTCATCTTCAAATCTCCAAATCAATAAATCTCCAAATCAACAAATTTTCAAATTAATAAAAAAGCCACTCCAATTAAGGAATGGCCTTTTAGCTTGCTTGCCGTTAGTGATTGGTTGCGACCGGGTCCGACGATTTACCGTCTAACCCATATCATAATTTTAAGAATCTCACTTTCATAGACTCCCCGTCATCCTTTTTCGCTGCAAGGAAATACGCTCCAGCCTGTAATTTTTTTATATCGATCTGCATTTTAGTGCTTGTAATGGTCAAAACCATCACCGTTTGGCCTTGCAGGTTAACGATTTGAATGCTTTTGCCTATCCATCTTGCGTCATAAGCAAGGTCAAGATTAATGACCGAACTGGAAGGGTTAGGATATAATTGAGGATGCAGCCATTGCGGGTCGCTGACAGGCAATGGGATCTCCTGGATCAGCGGCGGATTGAGACCTTTGGATGAAAGAATGGAATTCCTTACGCCGCCCGGATCAAATAAAGTTCTCATCCTGGCTTTTTGTCCTTTTGTAAAAAGATTGGTACAGGCATCGCTGGTAAAATCCATATAATTCATATACATGTCGCCATTCGGTCCGTTACTGCAAGTGATGCGGACAGTGCTTGGGCAACCGGAAGTATAGCTTGCCTGCTTTGGCGTATCGTACACTCCATCATCACCGCAATTCTCATCGCCCCACAAATGTTTTAATCCAAACCAATGTCCTGCTTCATGCACAGTCTGTCTTTCCCATTCCGTATGATGAATTGTTCGTTACACCAAATGCATTAAAATCCAAAACGATCCCGTCTCTTGAAAGTTCGCCGCCGGGGAAACTTGCATAACCGGCAAGCTTATCCATATGGCAAACCCAGATATTAAGATAGCTTTTTGCATCCCATGCATCATCGCCCATATTAGAGGAGAATTTCATTGCATCATCCATTTTCCATTTGGTAATGGGTGTGTATTTACGAATGATACCTGTTGTTGCCCTGCTTTTGGGATCGGAGATCGCTAATTGAAATTCTATTTCGCAATCAGCCGCAAATTGTTTGAAGGCTGCCGGTGTTTTTACCGAATCCGCATTGCGATGACGAAAACATTTATTCAGCATATCGATCTGGCTTTGCACCAGTTCATCGCTGATCTTTTCGCCGGGATAATGATATAATATATGTACCACTACCGGTATCTTAATAACAGTAGCTTCCGTTCGTGAAGTTGAAATTGAATGCTGCTGTGTAAACAATTCGATCTCCCTGGTCTTTTCAGCCAGGCCGGTATTGTTTTTTAGCTGTTCCTGTATGTAGGAATTCGATAAACAGCTTTGGGCTGTTACCCGGTTGATGCAAAGCATCAATAGAATTGAAAAGATTAAACCCGTCTTCATAGATCCTTTTTTCATTTGTACGATTAATGATGCTATGGCAATACAAACAATGCCACGGGTTGCTCATGGGAAACAGGAAACTATAAAGGATAATTGGGAATAATTAAAGGCGTCTCAGGGATACGAATTCAAGTGGTGGTCCCGCATATTACCGGGCGCTTGACAGGTTGTGAATCCAAATATAATTCGCATTAATCAATTATGCAAGGCCTATTTGTTCGTATTTTTCCTATTCGATGGCCATCATTGCCTAAGTTTTAACAGCTAAAGCGCAAACTGGCTCTTATTTTTGTCAGAAATCAGTTCTGTTCATGAAAAAAATATCTTCTTCTATCCTCATGGCGATCGGTGCAGTTATTAAAAATAAAATATCCTATGTCGTCCTGCTGGCAGGTTTTGCAGCCTGTAAACCAAAAGATCCGGTCGTTGTAGTTCCACCAACCAGTGCGGCGATCATGGGCCATTCCATTGTCGGCACTTATAAACACGATACCTCTTCTTTTACACAGGGTTTGATTATATATAATGGTGTTATGTATGAAGGCACAGGACTTCCCGGAAAATCTAAACTGATGAAGGTCGATCCCGCTACCGGAAAAATTTTACAAAGTATCAGCCTCGGCGCAGAATATTTTGGTGAAGGGATAACTATTCTTCATGATACTGTTTACCAGCTTACCTGGCAAAACAAGGTCGTTTTTGTTTATACATTGAAAGATCTTAAAAAGATAAAAGAATATAAAATAGATACTGAAGGATGGGGATTGACGACTGACGGAACCAATCTTATTGTAAGCACCGGCGGCAGCGATCTTTATTTTTATGAGCCTTCCAGTTTTAAATTATTAAAAACACAAACGGTAATGGAAGCCGGTAGTCCAACGCATAATATCAATGAGCTGGAATATATCAATGGCTTTGTGTATGCCAACCAATACGAGGCGCCTTATATCTTTAAGATCGACCCGGCAACAGGCGTAGTGGTTGCGAAAGCAGATCTTACAGAAATGTGGAATCGTATAAAAGCGATCGATCCGGCTGCGGATGTTCCCAATGGCATTGCTTATGATGCGGCAACAAAAAAGATCTATATCACCGGAAAATTATGGCCGGAGTTATATGAGGTGCAATTCAGCCAGTAGAAGCCTCCCTGCCCTCCGAAGGAGGGTGCTGGTCTTGAAAAGATAAGGTTCATTGTAAAAATCGTGGCTGTTCCTCAAATAGTATAAATTAAAAATATCGGGGTCTAAAGCCCCTCCTTCGGAGGGGTTGGGGGAGGCTTCCCGATTATATATATCACCGAACTGCACCTCTTTACATCACCCATCGCCTTCAGGTTGGAACGAAATCCATTGAAGAAAGAAGCAGTCAATTTTGTTTTACCCGTTTTGTATTTGCTGCTTAGCATGGAAATATAAAAACTATCGTACCACATCGGTTTATATTGCAGGATCTTTAATCCATGCTTCTCCATCAGCACCTGCATCGACTTAGGAGAAAAATGATAAAGATGTCTCGGTACATCATAAGCCGCCCAATGTTCCTTATATAGCGAAGCATCCAATGATGTATAATTAGGAACTGCAATAAGAAGTTTCCCGTTCTCTTTCAATAAAATTTTTAACTGCTGGACATATGCAGAAAGATCGTGCACATGTTCCATAACATGCCATAATGTGATCGCATCAAAGCTGGCGGGTTGCAACTGGTAGAACTGATCCATATCCTTCAGATCGGTATTGTATTCTTTTTTTGCGACCTGTCTTGCCCCTTCATCAGGTTCAAGTCCTGTAACATACCAGCCATGCAATAACATTTCGCTGGCAAAAGCGCCGGTGCCGCTGCCTACATCCAGGATATATCCCTTTCCCATTCCTGTAACCCGTTGCACCAATCTTCTCTTCTTTCTTAATGTTCTTTTGCGGACCCACTGATAAAGACGATTGATCAGTCCTTTTGAAGTATTGGTATGAGAAATATAATCTTCCGACTTATAATAAGGCCCGATCGATGCCGCATCCGGTACATCCTGTGTAAATCGCAGCGAGCAACTATTACATTCGGCAATGGCAAATGTTTCATTACTTACCGTATGGTCTTTGGCTGATAAAACATTTTTTATATCAGCCGAGCCGCATACGGGGCATTGGGTATAGTGAACCAGTTTCATGAGCCGCAAAGTAAGCGGAAAACGGGGAGTTTTGAAGGAGAGATAAGGCGCTTTAACCGCAAAGACGCATAAGTTTAGCGCAAAGACACAAACTTCTTTTGCTTGTCTCCCATAACTTCAGCTGATCAGGATTGACAACAGGTTTTTTTGCGTCTTTGCGCATTCTCTGTGTCTTTGCGGTAAAAGCGTCTCCTGTATTTCCTTTTTTGCGTCATCCTGCTCATTGCCGTGGTGCGTGAGACACGCACCACGGCATAAAAGATTCATTGAATTGTATTGCCGCAATTAATAATTCAATAACTCCGCCCTTTAGGGCAGAGAATGAACAGGTACGAACCAGGCTTTAGCCATGAAATAGACAGGGGCTAAAGTCCTGGAAATATTCAGCAGAACTACTCCGCTCTTTAGAGCGGAGTAGTTAATACACCTTCATCATTTTAATTTTTCACGCCCTTGTTGGTGTTCAACTTAAAGATATTGCCGATCAAAGTACACTACACAACAACCGATCCTGGAAGACTTCATAAATTGTGTTGTTGGTGAAAAGAACTATTAAATTTATACTCTGGATTTAGAACACCATCAACGGCGAAAATCAATAGTAGAAAAATCAACCGGCAACATAATCACAAAATGGAATTCAATCCCAACAACCCGATCGTTAAGCTCTGCCTCCGGGGAATGGCCATGGAAGATAATGGCAAGCCCGAAGAAGCAAGCCAATTATTTCTGCAGGCATGGAATGAAGCGACGAACGATTTTGAAAAATTTCTCGCTGCTTATTATGTAGCCCGGCATCAAAAAAATGTTCCTGATAAATTACAATGGCTCGAAACAGCTTTGCAGTTTGCCAATAAGATAAATGACGATGTGGTGAAGGGAGCCTTTCCTTCCCTCTATTCAGCTATTGCCAAATGCTATGAGGACTTAAACGACCCGGGCAACGCAAAAAAGAATCATGAACTGGCAATGGAATTCAAAGACAAACCGTCTGACAAAGGTCCTTTTTATCACGGCACCAAAGCGGATCTGCAGGTTGGCGATTTCCTGGCAGCAGGCTACCAGTCTAATTACAAATCCGAACTTTTAATGAATCATATTTATTTCACGGCGTTGGTCAACGGGGCGGGACTTGCCGCGGCACTGGCTAAAGGTGATGGCCCTGAACGTGTTTATATTGTTGAGCCTTCGGGAAACTTTGAAAACGATCCGAACGTAACGGACAAAAAATTTCCGGGCAATCCCACACGGTCCTATCGCACGCAGGCACCATTGAAGATCGTTGGCGAAGTAAAAGATTGGGTGAGACTAACACCGGAGCAACTTCAACAATGGCGTGAAAAGCTGGCTAATAACAAAGGAGAAATTATTAATTAGAGAGGATGCTGAATGCTTGTTTTCCAGCATCCATATCCGAAATCTTTAAAATAGCTATTTTTGATAGTATCAAATGATGCTATCATGAAGCCACCCTATACCATCAATCCTCAAATACTGAAGCTGGAGAATACTTGCGGAAAAAGACATTGTAATGAGTATCCGCAAACAATGAGGAATCAATAATTTTACAGTTATGGCAAAAACCAAGACAACATTTACAGAAGTTAATGTCATTGATTTCATCAATTCTTATGTCGACAATGAGCCCAAGAAAACCGATAGTTTTCGCCTGATTGAATTAATGCAGGAATGGTCGGGATTTGAACCCAAAATGTGGGGACCAACTATCATTGGATTTGGCAATTACCATTATAAATACGCAAGCGGGCACGAAGGAGATGCCCCACTCATTGGTTTTTCGCCACGAAAGGCAGCATTTTCTTTATATGTATTCTCCCCAACTGAGAAAAGCAAACACCTGTTGAACGACCTGGGAAAATATAAAATAGCAAAAGCCTGCATCTATATAAAAAAACTATCCGACATCAATATTGCAGCTTTAAAAAAATTATGCGAGGCATCTTTTAAATACATCAATGAACATCATGAATGCGCTTGCAGAGAGAAATAGAAGCCGGAACTACTCCGCTCTAAAGAAGCGGAGTTATTAAGGAGCCACTGTCTTCATCGGAACCAGCTTTGCATTATTCGCCGTAGAAGAAACATCAACGCCATGCTCCGAAAGATACCAGCCAATAAAGACAATAGACAATATGCCAATAGCCAAAGCATAGACCCACCAAAGAGATCTGCTGGCAGCCGGTTTATTCAACATCTCCGTCATTTCAACGGAAGTCTTTTGATCCTCTCCCACTCTTACCATATGCTCCGCCTTTTCCCGTATCACTTTTTCGGCAGGCACTGATCTTTCATCAATGGAAATTTTTTCGGCAACAAATTTTATTTCCCCTGCAAGACCTTTACTCAACACACCGACACCGTTCCAATTGATCGTTGCGCCTTCAGCAATCTGCTTTTTCATATCAAAAGCAAAATCATTGAAACGCATCACTGCATCACGGTCAGAAATATTCAGCGTATAACCGAGCCAGTTGAAGAATCTTTTAGAGACTGCATCAAAACTATTGGCAAAAGCAATGGAATAAACCGGTGCTTTGATCTGCCGGTTAAGAAAATCGCTTTCCGCAGGTTTTCTTTCCAGCAAAAAAGTGCCGACACCCGGCACCGACAAACGTTTATGAAGAATAAAGTATTGATATAATTCAGCGTACATCTCAGTTCTTTTGGGCGAACGAAAATACGATACCGCCCGTAAAGTTGAACCCATATACAGGATATTGGTTCCAGCGCTGATAAGATTTATTGAAGATGTTATTGAATTGTGTATAAAGATTAAGGCTCTTCGTGATCTTGAATTCCAAACCAGCATTCAGATCCAATGCACCGGCCAGCCGATCAGCCGTACCATCCTGTTTCAGGTATTGCGGGCCCGTCCAGCCAAAAAGATCGCTTTTCAACCAAAGGTCTTTAATTACCTGTAAACGCATATGTGCTTTTAATTCCAACGGGATCAATCCCCATGCTTTTGCATTTGCTTTTAACCCGCTGTACTGGTTGAATTGTATGCCGGTTATCAAAGAGAATTTTTCACCGATATTATAACCCAATTCACCACCGAAGTTGGTCACTTTGATCTGCGGCTCGTTCACAACGATAAATGATTTACCACCTTTACCGGGTGTATAATCATTAATGAAGAGAGGTTGATTATTCAGTTTATTAAAAGCAACCTTAGCTGCATAACTGAAATGATCGCCAACAGATCCTTTGAAACCAGCAAAACGTTCTTCGATCCATGTATTCTGTAAAGAAGTGGGAACATAGAGCCATGGGTTTTGCAAAGCCAGGTACTGGTAAGTCGTTTTACGGATATAACCCGTCCATCCTGCCTGGAAAATAAATCGTTTATCATTCGTACCCACATCCACCAGCACATTCGGGAACATCTTAAAAGTCTTATTATCCCATGACGGACGAATTCCCACTTCTGCATTAACGTTCGGCGTTTTGAACAATACAGAAGGCGAGATATAATACATTGTATTATTAATAGCCGTTTTGTTCTTTGGAGAAAAACGGGTCAGGTCGAAAGTTAGACCGAGATTAACGGCAAATACCTTCCCGATCGTTTTTTGCAATGGAAGATCCAGTACCGTATTACTTTCTGTATTGTTCAGGTTATCGCTGAACACATCGATCTTTACCTCGGGGCCAATAGGTAAGACCGAATTTTGTCTTCTCAATATTATGCATGGCTATCCGGCCGGAAATAGTTTGAAAATTTTGCTTCAATGAATCATTGACAAAAGAAAGAGTAGCGGGTTCATACCCATATTTATAAGTACGGTAAGAATTCATACCGATGCCGGCATCCCATTGCAGATTATTGCCTGATTTAAAAAAACCTTTCAGGCTTACATCCGTATTGGTGAATTTTTGAAAATCTCTTTTCCCATTGGAACCGACATGTTTGGCATAAATATTCAATCCCGCTGTTTTACCATCGCCAAATGAGATACCCGCTTGCACAAATGGCGTACGCAAACTTCCAAAGCCCAATTTTACATAACTGTTATTATCAAATTTCCCGCCTGTATCGATGCCTAATGCCAGTGGTTTTAAAGAACCGGGCTGGTACGCAAATAATAAATTCTGGTTGGGAATATCATAGTTCAATGGTCTTTTAGAACTATCCACGGCCGGTGGCGACGCACTGAAATTGATCTTGGCAGATTGTTTCAATACAGGTTTAAAACTGGACACGATATCAATACCGCCTTTGCCTGTTGTATCTTTTTGTGCAAAAGAAAATACAGAGGTCATAAGTCCAAGTCCAAGGAAAATAGATCTATATGTCCAACTTTTATTCATTCTGTCTTTTTTAAACTCAACTATTATCTTTTACTTCTTAGTTATTCACTTTACTCGATCTCCCTTCTTCCTCTGTTACCTGTGCCAGTTTCGCCTGCGCTTCTGCTTTTAATTCTGTATTGATCGTATTATCAACCACACTCTGCAAAGTGGCTTTTGCATTGAAATAATCTTTTTGTTTGAAATAAATATCGCCCAGCAAAATATATCCTTTTGTTATCCAGTAATCGTACGAACCCGACTTATTGATCGTTTCCATCGCTGCTTTCTCGGCTTCGGCCAATTTATTTACCTGGAACCAGCAATACGCTATCTCGTATCTCGCTTCGGCGGCCAATGCCGCTTTATTCAATTGTACCACCGATTTAAAATTGCTGATAGCAAGATCATACTGGCCACCCGCTTCATAGGATTTTGCGATCGCCATATTCGCTAATGATCTGTCATCGGCGCTGCTTCCTTTTGCTTCGGTCAGTTCTTTTGCATTCTCCACGGCTTCTGTCCACTTTTGTTGCTGGTACTGGCAACGAAGCAATCCACGCATTGCTTCCAGTTTATTTTCCTGCCCGACGGCCCACTGCTTTAATTGTGTATAGAAAGTTTCCGCTCTTGCATAATCCTTCAATTCAAAGAAAGCTATCCTTGCTGCGATCAGCGCCGATCTTTCTGCATATTGATTGGGGGCGCCGGCTATTACCGCCTCGTATCCTGGCAACGCATTGTTCCAGTCTTTTTTCGAATTATATATCTCGGCTATATTGAAATTAGCTTCCAGCACATGTGCGCCATTGGGGAATTTCTGAATATAACTATTGAATGCTGCTAATGCTCCATTGATATTCTGATCATCATATTGTTTTTCTGCAGCAGCATAGGTCAATGAATCTTCTGTATCTACACTAAGCGGACGACCGGCCTGGCGCATAAAGTCTGCATACTCTTCCGGCTTGCCGTCTTCAATGTAAATGGTCTTTACATTATCCAATGCATCTTCTGCTTCCTGTGTGTTGGGATATTGATCAACGATTATCTTGAATTGTTTGAGCGCCTCGGCATTATTATCGATATTATAATAAGCAGTTCCCATTTTCAGGTAAGCCTGGGGTACCAGTTCTGTATTGGTTGTATTCTTTGCTACATTACTTAAATAAGGGATCGCATCGCGGAATTTTTCATCATTCATATATGCCTTGGCCACTTCCATATTCGCATCGGTCACCAATGCAGAAGAAGGGAATTTCCTGATCATCGTATTCATCAATGCGATCTTTTCACCGGCGCTTCTTACACCGGCCAGCATTGCATTCTGGAATGTAGCATAATCTTCCGCCGGCCATGAGAATTTGATCACATTATCATACATCGTCTTGGCCGTACTATAATTTTTCTGCATGAAATAAGTATCGGCGGTACGTATATAAGCATCCTGTGAAAATGCATCGGAATTCAATGCAGGATTCTTTGACAGCGGTTCGAAATAAGTTTGCGCCACCGGGTAATTCTCTTTTCTCAAATAAGAATATCCCAAATTATATCTCGCATTGATGGCATTGGCTTCACCACTGGCAGGAAAACCTGCACTTGCATATAACTGGTAATACTTGATAGCGGTATCGAGTTGGTTATTGCGATAACCAATTTCTCCTTTCCAGAAATAAGCATATGCTTTTACGGAAATATTATTTGGATCGGCCAGTACTTTATCGAGTAATTCATCGGCTTCGTCCAGGCGACTGTCATTGATCATCTCTGTAGCACGGCCGTATAAAATTCTCGGGTATAATTTTTTTGCATTTTCAGAAGGTTTATCCAAACTTTCCAGCATAGCCTGCGCATCTTTGAAATTATTTGTCTTGGCCAGGATATCGATCATCAATTCTTTGGCTTCAACATTATATTTTGAATTGGGATAATCGGTTAAAAAAGAACTTAGACTGTTGATAGCCTCATCCTGGTAACCTAATTCATAAGAAAGTTTTGCATACTGGTATTTAGCGATCTCTTTTTGTTCTGTATTACTGCTGTTGGAAGCACAAAACAGGAAGGCATTTCTTGCATTTGATTTTTGTCCCGTCCGTAAATACGCATCGCCGAGTAAATACATAGCATGCTGGCTCAGTGAATCATCCCGGCCGCTTAATTGTTTGAACCCATCGATCGCTTTTGCAAGATTATTGACAATATAATAGCAGTAAGAAAGTTCATAAAGATCCTCCCTCCGCACTTTTTTAGAACGGCTGACATAATCTTCGAGATAAGGCAATGCTTTGGCATACTCTCCTTTTTCAAAATAAGCATGCCCGATCAGTTGTTTTAATTCAAGATCATAATACTGGGCGCTGCTGCCGGTTGCCAATTTTTGCTCGATATATTTGATCGCTTCATCTTTTCTGCCCTGTATATAATTGATCTGTGCGATATAATAAGGAACAACCGTATTGTAGTTCTTTTCATTCTCAACGATCTTAAAACTTTCCAGCGCTTCATTGTATTCTTTATCCCTGAAAGCTAAAAAACCGTAATAATAATTCGCATCGATGTAGTTAGGGTCATCCTTCATACTGCGGATGCTGTTGAAAAGCGGTTTGGCTTTGGCAAAATTCTGCAGGTTGAAATAAGAATAACCCTGGTGAAATTTCATATCGGCAATTTCCCGGTTACTCAGGTTCTCAATATTGGTTTGATCATATTGTTCGATGGCATTGCCGAATTTTTCTGTACGGAAATAATACTCGGCCAGGTGAAAGCTCATCATTTGTACCCGGGCATTATTTTTCTGAAGTTCTATATATTCTTTTGCTTCATCTTCTGCCCTGCCTTCGTTTTGTTTCAATGCACAAACGGTCGTATAATATTTTATTTCCTGGACGCTGATCGCAGTATTGGCCTTATCCGTTTCTTTTACATCATGGAGCAATTCACGGAATAACGGGTAGGCAAGACTGTATTGTTCTTTCTGGAAATACTCCCTCGCTTCCGTGAATTTTATTTCCGGGTCGGAGTAATAACGGGTTTGCTGGGAAGATACAATACTGCTGAAAAAAAGGGCGGCAATAAATAAAAAGGGATTCTTCATTCGGAGTGATCTTTAAACCATTGGTGGTTAAACGTTGCGAATATTCAAATTATTTCAGGTTAAACCAAACATCATTCCAAACAGGTGTGGATAAATCGATCTTTGATAATGGTTTAACATTTCGTTGGTTTATTCCAAAGAAAATTGTGAGTTAAAGTGTGTCTTAGTTTCTGGTTTCAGGTTTATAGTTTCAGGTTATCGTGCTATTGTAAGATCGCTTATTGAGTAAACGACCCTACCTGAAACTATAAACCTGAAACCTGAAACTCCTGAAATTGGGTTAACTATACCAGTAAATAAATATTTAGCTTCGGCCGATGTTTACCACCGAAACACAAGTAAGGGTTCGTTATGCAGAAACAGACCAGATGGGTGTTGTTTATCACAGCAACTACTTCCCTTATTTCGAATCCGCAAGGGCAGAATCGATCCGCCAATTGGGATTTACCTATGTGGATATGGAGAAACTCGGTGTCATCATGCCGGTAGTTGATGTGCATTGCCGTTATTTCCGGCCGGCCAGGTACGATGACCTTTTAACGATCAAAACGATCTTAAAAGAATTACCCGTTCATCATAAAATTGAGTTTCATCATGAAGTTTTCAATGAAAAAGATGAACTATTGGCAGCCGGTAAGATCATTCTTTACTTTATGGAAGCAAAGGGGATGAAAAGAACTACGATGCCGGTACAATTATTGGAAAAACTGCAACCTTATTTCTAGTTTTAAGTTATAAGTATTAAGTTAGAAAATACCGCTTCAGCTGAACCGACTTAACACTTAGAACTTAACACTTAAAACTTTTTCTGCCTAATTTTATACGATGGAGAATCCGGATGAACAATTTTACCCGTCAAAATATCAAAAGAAAGATCAAACGGCTACTATATGGATGAAGTCGGTTCTGAGTCTCGGTCTTTATCTTTTATTGGGTTATTATATCTTTCACAGTTTTCAAATGCTATTGCTGATAACGGGCATTGTATTATTTCATGAGCTCGGACATTTCTTTGCGATGAAATTTTTCCGGTACAAAGACCTCGGCATTTTCTTTATCCCATTGCTCGGCGCTTATGTATCGGGCAGCAAGCGGGAAGTTTCGCAAAAAGAATCAGCGATCATTTTATTAGCAGGACCATTACCCGGTATCATATTGGGGATCGTATTCGATCTTATTGCTCAAAGTAATCCAGACATCCGTATCGGGCTGATCCGTTTGGACACGGTTGCTATTTCATTAGTACTGCTTAACCTGATCAATCTCCTGCCCATTTATCCATTGGATGGCGGTCAATTGCTGAACCGTGTATTTCTCGATGAAGAAGGCTGGATCGGTAAAATATTTATTTTTATTTCGATCGCTTTGCTGGGTTGGTTCTCCTGGAAAATGTATTCTTATAATCATCAGCCTATTTCGTTCATCTTTTTATTATTCCCGTTGATGATGCTGTTCCGGCTATTCGGCGATTCAAAATTAAAATCGGTCGAAAAGAAAATAGAAGAGTCCGGTATTGATATGGACAAATCGTATGAAGAACTGCCCGATGAGGATTACTGGAAGATCAGGAATATTTTAATAGCAGAACATCCTGCTTTCAAAGATGCTCAGCCCTCCCCTCCTTATGAATACGACGAGAAAGAAGAAAGGATAATGGCGGTGATACAAAGTTTACTGCATCGTCATTTGGTACAGGATGTTTCAGTGGTTGGCAAGATATTCATCATTCTTGTTTGGGTTGCAGCGCTTGCATCACCCTGGTTATTGCAAATGGAAATGACCTTTTTCAGGCAATTTGGATTCTGATATTAATAACTGCTTAAATAATAAAAAATGAAACTTTACCCGCTGATCGCCGTTATCGTATTATTCACCGGCTGTAATACAAAGTCAAAGAATGAAACGAAAGTAACAGTTGATACATCTTCGATAACGCCAAAGTACATCCCGATAGAACCAAACCCTGCTTCCGGAAAGATCGACATTGAAACTTTCGGTGATATAAAGTTGGGGCAACCTTTCAGCCAGGCCAATGTAATACTGGGAGATCCCGATTCAAAAGGGAATGCTGTTGAATGGGCAACCGATGGCCTCATGCACCAGGATATGACCTGGAAAGCAAAAGGTCTTGTATTGAATATAGCATATGAAAAAACAGATCCTGCAAAAATAAGTGTCATTTATACCATTACTGCTACCGCTCCCTGCACTTACAAAACGAGGGCCGGCATGGGTATTGGCAATACGTATGCTGAAGTAGAAGCTGCTTATAAAAAAGATATCGATCCTGAAGCAACAGATAAAACACAGATCACTGTGGGCTCTGTATATGGCGGTATCATCTTTTCATTTACCAATGATAAAGCCAGTAAGGTATTTCTTGGCGCAGAAGCGGAATGAAGGTTCAACGAAACCTCTTGAACCTTTGAAACCTTTTGAACTTTTTAAACCCTGTTATTATCGGCCTTCCAATTCTTAATTTCCTGTTTGATCTGTTTGGAGGAAAGATCTTCACTGATCGCCCTTGTTACTAATCCGGGCATTTCTTCATCGCTGGCAAAACGCAGCGCAATGATCTGCCCCATCCTTAATTCTTTTGGGAAAGGTTTCCCGGTAAGAATATAATAACGCAAACTCTCTTCGGCACGGATGGCTTTATCATGCGCTTTCAATGAAAAATATCTTGCATACCACCAGAGCATCAGCAACACAAATGAAATGGCTATCATCCTGACGCCGAGGAAATGCGTATGATGGCCCATAAAATCCACAATAGCCCATCCCAATAAACCACCTATTACAAGCGGAACAATAATATGCCAGAGAGGAATGTAGCGGACGTGATTTTTGAAGTTTTGTTCTTGCATAATAGTGTTAAGTTTTAAGTTGTAAGTTCTAAGTTAGTTCACTCAAGTTAAGGTTTTCCTGCTTAGAACTTAACACTTAAAACTTATGACTCATTTCAACTCATCCAGCACTTTATACATCTTCGCTACCAATGATGAAGTTCTGCCACTATAATTATTAACGAGGAATGAGAAAATGTATTCTTTGCCGTCTTTCGACTTTTGATAACCGCAAAAACCTTTTACATCACCGATCGTTCCGCTTTTCATCTTCATGCCATTATATTCCGGCAATGCATCGTAGAAATAAGAGAACCAGTCTTTGCCCTTTGCGTATTTCAGGATCTCTACCTGTGCATGAGTAGTAATGCGGTTCATCGGTGAAAGACCGGAACCATCATAAATATTCAGTTCATCTTCATCAATACCTTTCTCTTTCCAGAATTTTTTGACGATATTGATGCCGCTGTCGGTAGAACCGAAACTTTTCTTCTCATAGCCAAATGTTTTGATCAATGCTTCGCCGTAGAGGTTGATACTTTTTTTAAGGAACCAGTAAATGATGGAATCGAGGGAAGGGGAATAATGCGTGTACTCAAAGCTTACATGCTCCAATAGTATTTTTGTTTTGATCGAATTGATCGTTCCTAAGCTTATGCTTTTAGCGATCAATGCATCTCTAAGCGTTAAAAGAAATTCATCGGCGGGCTTTTCCATTGAACCGGATATCCTGAACTTGCTTTCATCAACGGGAATAGTTCCCCTGATAACGCCGGGATTTTGATAGATATAAGCATTATCACCCGATCCTTTGGCTGCAGAAGTTAATTCAGATGAATAAGAAGACAAATACAATCGTGGTTTATATCCTGCAATTTCTACCGGGTCGCCGATCTTATTTCCAGACTTCAAAAAAACATCAAACTGGTTTTCTCTCCAGTTGAGCACCGATGCTCCGGCGCCATAATAATTTCCGACATCCTGGATGATCCAACCGTCGGGCGTTTGCTGTGAACTCCAATTTTCATCAAATACTTTTAAAGTACCATCAATTTTTTTTATGCCCCTGTCCGTAATTGCTCTGACAAAGCTATCAACTATCTTTTCCTCGCCTGTATTTTGCCATCGCCAGCTTCCAAATGCAGGATCGCCGCTCCCGATAATTACTACATTACCATTTAAAACTCCATTCTCAATATCACCTTCATAGCCAATGCTGGTCTCATATCTATATTCCTTCCCCAGCAACTCAAAAGCCGTTGCTGCTGTAATTATTTTTTGCGTTGATGCACCGGCCAATCCTGTTTGCGAATTCTTATCAAACACAACTTTTCCTGTTGCCGCATCGATCACATACAAAGAATTGAGGGCATGTTTTAGCTGGCTGTCATTTTCAAATTTTTGAAATGCTTTTTGCAAACGCTGTTCGATCGTTTGTGCCGAAACGATCAGTACAAACAATAAAAAACTACTCAGAAGGAAAACTTTTTTCATGGTCCTGCGGTTATAACTTTGCTGTCAAATTACTTTATTTCTTTTTAATCATATCTTAATAATGAGTTTGAAACAGGTAAATGCTTCCATTATAACTATCGGCGATGAATTACTGATCGGCCAGACCATCGATACCAATTCAGCTTTTATCGGGCAGGAACTGAATAAGATCGGTGTTTGGGTAAAAAGAAGAGTAGCCGTCGGCGATGTGTACGATGATATCTGGGAAGCTTTGGATGAGGAAAGTATGCAATCCGATATTATTATTATTACCGGTGGTCTCGGACCAACCGCTGATGATATTACCAAGCCTTTGCTCTGCGAGTATTTTGGAGGAAAGATGGTCATCAATGAAGAAGTGCTTAAACATATCGAATATTTATTCGAACATATTTACCGCAGGCCGATGCCTTTACTGGAAAGAAACCGCAAACAAGCGGAAGTTCCCGATAACTGTACCGTATTGATGAATGAAAGAGGGACGGCGCCGGGGATGATGTTTCGGGCCTCCCTGGATCACCCGAAAGAAAGAGCCCCCCTAAATCCCCCACAAGGGGGGACTTTAGAACCTGGTAATTTGAAAACTTCCTATGAATACCGAATGGCTGATCCTGCTGTGTATGGTTTATTAAAAAAATTTGTAGAAGAACACAGAAGCGATCCAACCGAAGCGGAAAGAGTTATGTGGGAGATATTAAAAAACAGAAAAATGGCTGGCTATAAATTTCGAAGGCAACATATTATCGGCTCCTATATTGCTGATCTTGTTTGCATTCCTGAAAGGTTGATCATTGAGATAGATGGGTTAATTCACCAGGTTCCTGCGAATAAGAAAAGTGATGAAGAACGAACCAAAGATCTAAAACAACTGGGTTTTGAAGTAATTCGTTTTACAAACGAACAAGTATTACATAACACAGACAATGTATTGAGCAAAATACTTGCTCAAATTAAAAAAGAAAACTCAAAAGTTTCAGACTCAAAAGTACCCTCCTCGTGGGGGATTTAGGGGGGCCGGCCCTTTTGTTTTCTCCCTCCCCGGCGTTCCCTGGGAAATGAAAGCTTTATTGACCAATAAAGTAATACCTGTTTTACAAAAAGAATTTACACTGCCTGTTATCATTCATCAAACCTTATTAACTGTCGGCGTGGGTGAATCAGTTCTCGCAGATAAAATAAAAGACTGGGAAGAAAAATTACCATCATACATGAAACTCGCCTACCTGCCGCATTATGGCATGGTCCGGTTACGCATCACTTCAACAGGCAGCAATAAAAACGACCTGGAAGAAGAAATAGAAAAAGAATTTACCGCATTAAAAGAACTGGTAGCAGAATGGATGGTGATCGATGAAGACATGACGCTGCAACAGGCAGTTGGCAAATTGCTGAAGGAAAGAAAACAAACAGCCGGCACGGCTGAAAGCTGCACCGGTGGTTATATTGCTCATTTGCTTTCCCGCGATCCGGGTTCATCAAGTAATTATAAAGGAAGTATCATTAGTTATGATAATGATGTAAAGGTCGATGTGCTCGGTGTTTCTCAAAACACTTTAGATACCAAAGGAGCCGTGAGTGAAGAAACGATACTACAAATGGCGAAAGGCGCATTGAAACAATTAAAGTCCGATTATGTTATCGCCACTTCCGGTATCATGGGACCCGATGGTGGCAGCGAACAAAAACCGATCGGTATGGTTTGGATCGCTGTTGCCAGCAAAGAAAAGATCATTGCGAAAGAATTTCATTTCCGCTTTGACCGCAGCCGCAATATCGAACAAACGGCTATTGCTGCGCTGCATATGCTGTATAAACTTATTAATGCTGATCCCGCGGATTGATCGCATATTACGCTAATGGCTCTTAAATACCTGCGATAGCTGCGTGCATCTGGTCTGCATACTGAGCCTGTCGAAGTAACTGCGGTAACAATTACCCGGAAACATTTACCTTTGGCCGGTTAAAACTGCTTGTCCTGTTGCCCATCTGTGTTAATGCAGTACAAGTGTGCGACGCAACGAAGATGATAGTAGTAATATAGCTGGTAACAAAATAAAAATCTTTATGGCAATAGTTGACCTGGTAATGCCAAAGTTGGGTGAAAGTATCATGGAAGCCACGATCTTAAAATGGCACAAACAACCCGGCGATCCTGTTCAAATGGATGAAACGATACTGGAGATCGCTACCGATAAAGTGGATAGCGAAGTACCCAGCACAGCAGCAGGTATAATCGAAGATATCTTGTATAAAGTAGATGATGTGGTGCCGATAGGAACGGTGATCGCAAGAATAAAGACCGGCGCTGCCGATACAACTATATCAAGGCCGGTTATATCAAACCCACCGAAGGAACAAGGTTCAGGGCACAAGGTACAGGAGGCCGTTGTTGTTGAAACGATCCAACCGGTAACCAGCAATCAGAAACCAGCAACCAATGGTTCTTCCAATCGTTTTTATTCTCCGCTTGTTTTAAATATTGCCGCCAGCGAAGGCGTAAGCATGACTGAACTGGAAAATATTCCGGGCACAGGTAATGAAGGAAGAGTGACGAAGAAAGATATTCTGCAGTATGTTAGTTCAAGGAAAGCCGGAGGTCAGAGATCAGAAGTCAGAAATCAGAATGAAGCGATGATCATTCCTGTTTCTAAAGTGCAGCCGGAGCAACAGGCAACAAGTAACCAGCAACTGACAACCTATACCGGTAATGTGGAGATAATTGAAATGGATCGTATGCGCAAACTGATCGCAGAGCATATGGTTCGCAGCAAGCATACCAGTCCGCATGTAACAAGTTTTACCGAAGCCGATGTGACCAACCTCGTAATGTGGAGAGATAAAGTGAAAAAGGATTTTGAAAAAAGAGAAGGAACGAAGATCACTTTCACTCCTTTGTTCGTGGAAGCCATCGTTCGTTGCATTAAAAAATTCCCGCTGATCAATAGCTCACTCGACGGCGATAAGATCATTGTAAAAAAAGATATCAATATCGGTATGGCGACTGCATTGCCATCGGGTAACCTGATCGTACCGGTAATAAAGAATGCCGATCAACTGAATTTGGTTGGATTAGCCAAACAAGTAAACAGCCTTGCAGATAATGCCCGCAATGGAAGGCTAAAAGCAGATGATACATCAGGCGGCACATTTACAATGACAAACGTTGGCACATTCGGAAGTTTGATGGGCACTCCTATCATCAATCAACCACAGGTTGCTATTTTGGCTGTTGGCGCTATCAAAAAACGGCCGGTAGTAATTGAAACTCCGCATGGCGACAGCATTGCGATCCGCCATATGATGTATTTAAGCATGAGCTATGATCATCGTATCGTGGATGGAAGTCTCGGCGCTACTTTCTTAACGGCAGTGGCGAAAGAACTGGAGAATTTTAATGGGGATAGAGAGTATTAATGCCCCTGTCCCCTAAAGAGGAACTTAGATCATAAAATCCTTTTTTATACAGGCTTTTCTAAAGCAATTAGAGTTTTTTATTTAGCCAGCTTTAGTTTTTCATGGCATCGCCTGTTGCGTCGCACTCTTCAGCGTTCTGTTCGCTATTCAGCTTTACCAAAATTCCTTGGTCATCGATTTGAAGAAATACTGTACAACTCCCCTTTAGGGGCAGTAGACAACTTGAACATCAATACTATTAGTGGGGGCTCATTTATTCGACGGCGCCCCATATTTCTCCCCTTTGAACACAAATTTCTTTCCCTTTCTTTTTATAATAAAAAGGTTGTCAAAGTCGCTTTCTTTCAGATCACCGGGAACAACATTTTGACCGGCTAGCATATTGGCAATATCATCGATCGTATTGGAATGCCCGACTACCAGGGTATTCTTTTTGCTGTTCTTTAAGAGATGTATGAATGTACTGTCAGGCCGCGGGCCATACGTAGTAATGGATAAACTGAAATGATCGGCTGTGGGTTGAGCGGTAGATTTTGTTCTTACAGTATTGGTCGAATATACTTCTTCGATCTTTTTATCCTTTAATACTTCTTTTAAAGCCGAGGCCCGTTGCTGTCCCTGTTCGCTCAGCGAAACATCGGAGTTATTACCCACCGGCGGTGCTTTTTCTCCGTGACGAACAATATAGATCGTATTACCGCAGGAACAAAGAACGACCAGGACAGTAAATAGTAATAAATAGCGCATAGAATTTCTTTTTAACAGTCTAAAAGTAAACTTAGTTTTTTTCTTTTCGTCTTTTTTGTAAATTAGGATATAAAATTCGAAACTATGAAGTCATTATCCGAAACCTGGTTCGCCGAAGGCCGTATCGATTTTGAGTTAAAGAAATATACTTTGCTCGCCTATTTGCAGGAGATCAATAAATATTTTACGGAGAATAAACTCTACCCGCAACTGGCCGATATCATTTTTCATTACAATAATATCGTCGCCTTCCGCGAAAATAAAAAATACCTGCAGGAACATTTTCCCAAAAAACTGACCGGCATACAACTGGAAAAATTACAAGTGCTGTATGAAAAAATGATCGCCGATGATGAACTGATGCAGGAACTGGAAGACATTATCCAGTATTCCGAAGGAAAAATGAAAGGCATTATCCGCAATGGCACCGAGATCTATGAATTTGTAGAAGAAAAGATCAATATCAGTCCTGTCGGTATCATCCCGCTTGATATACGGGAAGGCTATTTCTTTTTAACCAGCGGCAGCGAAAATACAACCGGCGTTTATCATTACCGGCTTTCCATTTTTGAAAAGCATGATGAAAAATACCGGAGCATCCGGACATTATTCATTGATAATTGGGAAAGAAGTTTTTCTACCACTTATGAAGGAATGAAATCTTCGTTGATCAAACGCTGGAATCATTTACCAAACCCGGCTGTTTACCTGATCGAAACAAAACTGAGTTTTCCTGTTGATGAAACTTTATTACCGATAGCAAAAAGGAGTTTGGTGAAATTTATTAGTGCCGCTGCATAAATTTTAAATATTAAGTGCTAAATATTAAATAAGCCCGCTTTTATTTAAAACCTAACATTTAAAATTTATAATTACTTGTCGATCTCCAATCCCCACTCCTTCCCCTTCTTCACCGCCGGCACACCTTCGGTTATCCATTTAGCAGGCTTCTCTCCTTTTAATATCCAGTCGAAGAATTGCTGCATTCTTATTTGATAATCCCGCATGTCTTGTCTTTGCGTTAATCCATGTCCCTGCCCGTTATAATTGAACATCCATACTTTTTTTCCAAGTCGTCGCAATGCAGTGAACATTTCAATGCCCTGGTACCATGGTACGGCACCATCAGCATCATTGGCCATGATTACTATCGGTGATGTTACTTTATCCAAATGAAAGAGAGGAGAATTTTCTAAATACAAAGGCAGTTTTTCCCACAATGTTCCGCCGATACGGCTCTGTGTTCTTTCATACTGGAACTGACGGCTTACACCGCTCTCCCATCGTATGCCGCCATAGGCGCTTGTCATATTCGCAACAGGTGCACCGGCCCAAACTGCTTTATACAATTTTGTCATCGTTGCTACTTGCGCCGCCTGGTAACCGCCCCAGCTATGACCCTGCAATGCCATGTTGGTACTGTCAACAAAACCTTTTTTTACCAATGCTCTTGTACCGCTGACGATATAGTCGTATGCATTTTGTCCGGGGTGACCGGTTGTATAACTTATATCCGGGTAAAAGATGATATAACCGTTGCTGACAAAATAAGGAACATTGATAGCGCTGCGGATCGGCGCCGGTTCTTTATAATCATATAATCCATCGCTTAACTTTTCATAGAAATAAACGATCATCGGGTATTTTTTCTTTGGATCGAAATTTTCGGGTTTGTAAACAATACCGGTTGCTTCTTTTCCATTGTAAGCTTTCCATGTTACAAGTTCTGCGGTTCCCCAGAGGTAGTTTGATTGTTGGGAGTTGATTGAAGAAAGTTTATTGTCCGCAATAAACATTTTACTACCAGCTTCAGGGGTTGAAATGTCGCTGGTCGCTATAAACAGATCCGGTGAATTTTGATAATCCTCTTTTGTATAGATTAGCCTAAATTCTCCCATGGAGTTTCTTGGTGCAGCTTTTATCTGATCGTATTGATGTTTTTCTGCATTATAACTATAACTCAAAGCAGTACTTTGCTTGTAATTATTTCCGAACCATAACACCTGTAATCCGCTTTCCTTTGTTTTTTCGTTAAACCTTCTCGCAATTGCAAACTCTCCTGCTGTAAAAAATTTCTTTTCCTGATCCAGGGGCACGTATCTATAACTTGTCATATTCTTTCTACCGTCCTGGTTAGTAAAGTTATCAACCATTCCAGCGGATAAATTTATCTTCCACACATCATACTTATCATACACATACACCGACGAATCTCCTTCATGCCATCCCATCACCCCGTAATTATTCGGCTCGTCCGGTGTATCGAATTCTTCATTCCAAAGCGGTACTTTTATCTTGTATGAAATATTCGTTGCATTATATCCATTCCATGAAAAATAATCTTTGGCTTTGCGGTCATACCACATAATATATTTACCGGTGGAGGAAGGATATACCTGCCCGTATAAATTTTCTTTTACCAATTTCTTTTCACCTGTATTCACATCAACAGCATATACATCTCTTAATGTACCGCCCTGCCATTGGCTTTCGATTCGTTTACCATAATCAGTTGTCCCGACAAATATGTCGCCATCGCCTTCGTTGGTTTGTAATACCTGGGGGATCTCTCTGCTACCGAGTTGTTTGATGGTTCTTGTTTCGAAATTATATACCGCTAAAAAATTCTCCTGTTGTGCGGCTCTTAATCTTGCCGGGTAATTCTGTACTGTTTGCAAATAATCATCTTTATAATGCCAGATATCGACTTTGGCTCTTTCAAAATCAACGATCGTTGTATCTCTTGGCGGCTGTATCGGCGCTGTTCCAAAAAATAAACGTTTCCCGCTCTTGCTAAAATTCAATGTTGCGTATTCGCTGATCGTCATTCCAAGTTTCATACCAACAGCATACCGGTCAACTAACATGATAGCACTGTCGATACCGCTTTGGTAATACCAGAGCTTATAAAATTTCTGCAGGTCTTTTGGCTTAGCCTCTCTTTCTGCCACATAAGCAACCTGTGAGCCATCATCGGTCATTGCAAAATTCTTAAACTCATTTCCTTTTTTACTCAGGACGGTTGACTTTGCCGTTTTACAATCATATAATAATACCTGTGGAAAACTGAATGAATCTCTTGGATTGCGGGCCATTTCTACCAATAGCTGTTCATTGGTTTTGCTGAAAAAATATTCCAGCACATTATAAAAAACGATCTCTTCGCCGGTGGCGATGTTGCGAAGAACGAGGTCGTTACCGTTATCTACAGGGCTGCTTGCGGGGTCGTCGCCATCGGCATCCCCGTCAATCGTGAATCGTGAATCGTCGATCCCGTCTTCATCCTTATTTTTATTCTTTTTCTTTTTTGATCTTTCTAATTCTGAAATAATGGTATTCAGCGAATCGATCACACGAGAAAAACTATCGCTAACCCTTTTACTATTCAGATCGACACTGTCTTTTTTAGTTGCTTTTAATGTGCCGCCCGGTTGTTTGATCTGCTCTTCCAGTTGATAAGCGATCCATCCAAACGATCTTTGCGGTGTCTTATATCCTTTTATTTTTTCCCGTTTCCAAATCTCTTCTTTGCCTAATTCAATAATTGCCAAAGAATCTTTGGGCATATCGGCTGGTTTCTTTTTTTTGATCTTTGCTTCTCTTGTGTCTTTGTAAAACGGTTTTATTTTAAAGATAACATAGCGGCTGTCTTCGGTGATGACTGCATTATATCCTCTTGGCACCGGCTTTTTATATTTAGAGTCGGATGATTGTATCACCAGTTCATTATCGCCTTCCTGCGGATCGATAGAGTACACGACCCATTTGCCATCATTGCTGATCATTCGTTCGCCGATATGCTGCCAGCCATCGTAAACAGAATGATCGAGCGGTTTCTTTTGTGCCTGGGAATATTGAATAGTGAATAGTGAAAGGGCGATAACCAGTGCTTTCTTCATGAAATGGGATTTTTAAAGTATCTAAGTTAAAGAAAAAGCGAGTGGCAATTGAGGAATAGCTAGTAGGAAAAGACTCCGCCCTACTCGCAATTTGCCATTCCCCTACCGGCTTTGCTTGGTTCCAACAATAAGTCCATACTCCCACAATCCCTTCTTCATTCCTTTATACTGGCAGCGGCAGGCTTTTATATTTTTCTTCTGCATTTCAGTAGCCGGTTTGGAAAAATTTATTTTCTTCCACAGTAAATAAAGACTGGCGAGATAATAAAAACGATTGAGGCGACGGGATGAATGCGAAGCTTCTTTAGAAATATTCTTGTAAATGATATTGCCAAAACCTGCTTGTTGCATAAATAATTCAAATCGTACGGGGCTTTCCAGGTAATTCACCTGCCAGCCATCCAGCCATTGCCGGATGATGGGATCATCATTGTTCTCAAACTTCGAAACAAAACCATCCGCCACCACCAATCTTCCTCCCGGTTTTAATAAGCGGAAGGCTTCATTAATGAATCGTTCTTTGCTATCAGCATAACAAATGCTTTCGCAACCCCATACGATATCAAAACTTTCGTCCGGGAAACTGGTAGCGCAATAATCCATCACTTTGAAATCGACCTTATCCTCTGCTTTTTTCTGTTTTGCATTCTTTGTTGCCTGTTCAACTTGTCTTTCGCTTAATGTGATACCCGTTACTTTACACCCGGTCGCTGATGCTAAAAAAATACTGCTGCCGCCAACGCCACAACCCGCATCGAGTACCGTATCCGTTTCTTTGATCGTTGCCGCTTCCATCATCACTTCATTCATGCGCAGCAATGATTGGGGGAATGTCTTCACGGTTGAATCCCAATATCCATAATGAATAGCGAGGCTGTTATCAAGATCCCAGGAATCCTTGTACGCATTCTCCGTATCCTTATAATACTCAATTATCTTTTGATGGTATGGATCCGATCCTTGCATAGCTATTTTTTTTCCTTGCTTCGTTCAGCAATAATACGACATGAATGACGAGGGAAAGTGCAATGATGGCAAAGCCGATAAAAAACCATTTGCTGAGTAATTTATTTTCATTATAGACGATGAACGCCAGCACTATCCCGTAAACAGGTTCCAGGTTAAAAGTAAGGTTGACGGTAAAAGCAGATAATTTTTTTAAAGAATACATGGAAAACTGGAAAGCGATCACCGAACACAACCAGCCCAATACCAGTAACCACATCCAGTCATTCAGATTTGGGAAAATATAATCCGTAGGAAAACGGTTCATATAAAAAGGCATAACAGCCGATAAAACAACCAGGCCGCCCGATAACTGGTAGGTAAGTATTGTTTCGGGATTGATACGGTCAACAAATGTTTTCAGCAGGATGATCACAATGGCAATTAAAACAGCTGAGATCACTCCTAATATGATACCTGTTTCATATTGCGGGTCGAAATTAAAGATGATATAAATGCCCGCTATCACCATTAAACCCAGCAATACTTCTATCCATTTTATCCTTGTTTGTAAAAGCAGTGGCTCCAGTAATGCGGTAAAGAAACCAACGGATGAAAAACAAACAAGCGCCACTGATACATTGGAATATTTAATTGAACCATAAAAAGTAACCCAGTGCATAGCGGCGAGGAAACCGATCCCGGAAAGTTTCAGGATATCTTTAAAAGCTATTCGCTGTAATTTTTTTGTGAGAGAAAAAAGTATCCACATCGTAACAGAAGCGATGGCTAAACGATACCAGACCAATAATCCTTCATTGAGGTGTATCAGCCGGCCAAGGATCCCGGTAAAGCCTGCAAGAAAAACTGCAATATGAAGCTGTATAAAAGCTTTCTTCATTGGGCCGCAAACTAACTAAAAGACGTGAATCGCCAATCGTCAATCGTGAATAGAGTCTCACAGAACGCAAATTCAAAGAATTAAATAATTTGCGTAATTAAATCATCTTATGACGATTGACGATTGACGATTGACGATTGACGATTGACGATTGACGATTGACGATTCACGATTCACGACTATTTAGCCAACACCTCGTTCGAATTCATCGTGTTCATCTCGGGATCCTGCGGCTCTGTATTTTTTACTCTCTTGCGATATTTTTTGAACATGCTGTTCCAGCGAAGTTTCAATACACCTAATATTCCTTCTTTTACAATACTCTTATTCATTTTAGAAACACCTTCGGTCCTGTCCTGGAAAATAATAGGTACTTCTTTTATTTTAAATCCGAGTTTCCAGGCAGCAAATTTCATTTCGATCTGGAAGGCATATCCTACAAAACGGATACGGTCGAGATTGATCGTTTCCAATACTTCTTTTTTATAACAAACAAAACCGGCTGTCGGATCTTTGACCGGCATCCATGTTATCATTCTTGTATATAAAGAAGCGCCTTTGGAAAGAGCGATCCTGTTCCTGGGCCAGTTTATCACTCCGCCGCCTTTTACATAACGGGAGCCAATAGCAAGATCGGCGCCTTCATTTTTGCAGGCATTATATAAACGGGGAAGATCATTTGGATTATGCGAAAAATCGGCATCCATTTCAAATACAAAAGAGTAATGTCTTGCGATCGCCCATTTGAATCCATGGATATAGGCGGTACCCAATCCTAATTTACCTTTTCTTTCTTCAAGGAATAATTGCCCGGGAAATTTTGACTGGAGATCTTTTACTATTTGTGCAGTACTATCAGGAGATCCATCATCGATTACCAGCACATGAAACCCTTCTTTCAGGCCAAAGATGGCATGAAGGATGTTTTGAATGTTCTCTTTCTCATTGTAAGTTGGTATTATGACTATTTTCTCCATACTCAACGGGCAGCAAGTATCGAATTTACAACAATCGTTAATGATGTCCTGTTAAAAATTTTCCGATCGTGCCGTGGTTTATAACCGTGGCACGATCAGAAACCGCATCATACTTTCTTCAGCATTGTACGGGTGTAGATCTCGGTAAGTTTCTGTTTGGTGTGCTGGGGAAAATCGCCTTTCATCATCCAGTCATAGTATTGCGGTTCGGATCTCAGGACATCTGCAACAGGTCTGCCTTTGAATTTTCCGAAGTTGAATACCTCTATCCCGTTATCCATAATGAAACGACGGGCAAAATCAACGATCTGGTCTTCGCCGATCAATTTTAAGATTGAATCAACAGAGTTGCCCAGTTCGGGATATCGTTCCAGTTGAGCGATCAGTATTTCTAATGTTGCGGATGCATCTACTTCTGCGCTATGAGCGCCTGCCAGCACTTTGTTGCAATAGAATTTATAAGCGGCTCCCAATGTTCTTGGTTCCATTTTATGAAAAATATTCTGTACATCGAGCAGTTTGCGGTTCTTCATATCAAATTCCACCTGTGCCCGGAGAAATTCCTCCATTAATAAAGGAATATCAAAACGATTGGAGTTATAACCGGACAGGTCGCAACCATCCAGCATTTGTTTTAATTCCTGTGCTACTTGCTTGAATGCAGGCGCATCCTTTACCATTTCATCAGTGATACCATGAATATCGCTCGAAGCTTTTGGTATCGGCATTTCAGGGTTCAACAATTTTCTTTTTACACTACGGGTGCCATCGGTAAGGATCTTTATGATAGCGATCTCTACGATGCGGTCGGTTCCAAGATTAATTCCGGTAGTTTCAAGATCAATGAACGCAATGGGTTTTTTCAGTTGCAACATGGGGTAAGTACTTTCTCTTAAATGTTAAAATTCAGGCGGTAAAGTTAATGGTTTACCGTCCTTATCAAAATCAAATTTGCCCCCATCCAAACTGTTAAGTAAAGAAAACCAGTTGTTTAGACTAAAACCAAAAACTTATTTTTATGTATCGGAAAATAACTAAGTCTTTCTACCTTTGTCATGATAAAATAATCATGGATTTTTGCCGTTAAGTAAAAACAAACATCCACCTATTATGAAAAACAAATCGATCATTGCTTTAGTTCTACTCGCTATCGTTATCACAATCACTTCTTGTGCTTCACAGAAATATGGTTGTCCTGGAAACAACGGAGGAGTTTATACAACTAAATTCAGGGCTTAAAAATATTCCCGAGAACACCCGGTATTAAAGAGTCTATGCGCTTTGGATTTTTCTTTTGAAAAATCTGCGGCGCTTTTTGCCATTCCCGTCAGTTTTTGCGGCCGCAAAATAAACAGAGTGCAGTCCCACTTCCTGCTGCTTTCCTTTCAACTGAAAAGTTCCCATAGAATCGGCAACAAGGTATTTCGGCAATTCAATTTGCTCATGTACCCAATCAGACATCAGCAATCCTGATTCGAGGTCATGACATTTACTCAATATTCTTGCCGTTGTATTCAATACATCGCCGTGATAAGCGATCTCTGATTTATATTTCCCCACTTCGGATACTACTACATTTCCGCCGTGAAGCGCTGCCTTGAATTCCGGCACACGCCCATATCTTTTTTCATATTGTTTTGCATAACGCTTTATTTGTTTTTCTATCGCAAAAAAACAGCGGGTACAAACGCAATACCTTAATCCTTTTCTCAAAGGCCAGGTAACCACTACTTCGTCACCAACATATTGATAAACCCTTCCAAAATACCGGGCGATCGGTTCGCTGATATCATAAAAAAAGTCCTGCAGAAAATGGCTGTATTCCAGTTCTCCCATTTCTTCGGCGATATCGGTGGAATTATTCAGATCTATAAAAAGGAATAACCTGTCTTCCTGTTTTACCTGGTGATATTTACCGAATACAAGATTATAAATAGCATCCTTTCCTACTTTTCGATGCAGTTCATCAATAAAATTTGACAGCAATGAAATGGCTAAAGCGATCCCTAAAAATTCAAATACTCTTGTGGTGGTAAAAAAATCTCTCAGTTTATGCGGGAATATCGTTTCATAAGTGGCGATCGGCAGGTAACGGATGATGAACATGATAATAATAAAAAGGATCATGAACCAAAAAGTGACCCGCATGGTCCTGTAAAGCAAATACACCCAGAATTGTGTGCGCCGGTGCCTGCGACGGAATTCCAGGGCCTGTGTTTCAAAGAAAGCAATGGCAAAGCCGATGGGTAAACTAACAATTAAAGTAGTGGTCAGTGCGATCCAGTTAAATCCATAGCGTGCAAATGCATAAATGGCAAATAATAAGACCGACAGGTAAATGATATACACATTATTCTGCGAAATGACCTTCCAGGGTTTTAATATATCAAAACCGGGCGAAGGCCGTGCGGCAAAATTGTCCGGCGAGGGACCTATATCGATCATTCTATGATCTCTTTCTCCAAGCATATTATCAGGATCGGATCGCTAATTTAAAAATTAATAATGAACAACTGCTGAAAGAAGGCATAAGTGCATAAAAAAACTGTCCCGCAACCTTACGGAAACGGGACATGTGATCATCAATCAAAAAACTAAAGAGAGGGACTATTGCACCAGTATCTTTTGTTTAAATGTCTCTAAACCACGGCTGAGCTCAAGGATGCAGGTTCCCGTAATTCCCGGGGGAATGGGCAATGCTGCACCGCCATTCAAAATCATCATTACATTTCCACTGCTTAATAACTGGCCGCCAGCGCTGAATAATCTGTACGTAAACAAACCTTCTTTACCGGTCTTGTTCAATATCGTAATATTATTATGTGCGGGGTTAAGGGCTACAATTCCGCCGGAATACAAATTATTTTCAGAAAGCACTACAATATTTGAAAAACTGTATTTGCCATCGATATCGATATTCTTTATCCGGTAATAAGCCAACCCGTTCAATGAAGAATGATCCTCAAATAAATATTGCTGAAGACTGCTTGTATTACGGGCTGTAACATTTCCTATTGTTAAATATAATACTCCATCATAACTCTTTTGAATGTCGAAACGATCGACGTTATATTCATTCTCGGTGATCCATTTAAGATAACTGTTGCCCGATCTTCTTTCGGCAGTAAAAGAAAGAAGCTTCAATGGGATCGGGTATGTTTTATATCCCAATGTAAAAGGCCCGAATGTGCTGAGCGAAGCAGAAGTAATAGTTCCGGTTGTTAATACCGTACCGCCGGCAGTACCGCCCCTGCTTGTCCAGTTTCCTGCAGAATAATGGGCCACAAGTATATCTCCGACCAAGATATTATCCATTGCTACTTTAGAATGATTCCAGTTGAGCGTTACCTGTGCATTACCACCGCTTATTTTATCGATCTGCCAGTATTCATTTCCTTTTACCTGTACCAATGGCGACATAAGATTGGTCTTATTAGACGTAGGTGTATTGTATTTACAATTGAATTCTGATGAGACGGATATATTAGCAAGCGCTACTGTTCTCTCATAGCTTGCATCGCCAACAGGAAAAGTAAAATTGGTATTGCCGATCTTTTTTACCCAACCAGTTACATGACGGCTGTCATTATCGCCGGTGTAAGACGACCCGGCTTCATAGATAAGATAATTGGGAATTGAGGAACTCGTTATTAAACCACTTGTAAAAGTATGCAGGCCACCAATGGTAAGGTCGTTGTTTAAGGTGATACCGGCACTGTTATTAGTAGTAAGATTATAGGTTTTAAAAGGCTGGGATCCATTAACAGACTGTGCACTGGTTCCAATCAGGTATAACGTACCGGTACCAACCGTCATAGAAGCCTGGCCGTTGGAAAGATCGCCTTTAATGTGAAGCTGCCCATTATTGGTCAGGGCCGAACCTGTATTATTGGTAAAATTGCTGCCTGTATAAAAAATATCGGTGCTTCCGGTAATATATAATACACCTGTATTAGTAGCGGCCGTTTGAGCCACAGCTATTTTTGCGCTTAAGAATAAAAAGGCAATAAATATTTTTTTCATAATACTATATAATAGTGTAACACTATATACTTTCTTGTTATGATCAATTAATTCTTTTCCATTCAGTTCCGTCAGATACTATTTCAAAAAAGTTAGTACCCGCTGCAAAAGGCAGCGTAGTAGTTGTTGTAGCGCTGGCGGTGCGGACACTTTGAGATAAAGTAATATTTGCTGTGCCCTGGTTTATCAAACGATACATCCTGCCGGCACAACCACTGGAATTGGCTGCTGGCAAGGTCCAGGTAGCAGCACCGCCGGCAGTACCATTAATAACTATATGATCTGCAGAGGTGATCGTGTAAGCGCCTGTTCCAACTCTTATAGATCCTGCTGCAATAGATCCGGTGATCAATACTGTTGAAGTAGTACCACTTCCGTCTATACGCATTTTTTCAGTTGCGCTTGCAAGTGCTCCTGTAAAAAAACGAAGCGGTTTAGCTGCTGTACCATTTCCAATTACGAAATCACCCCCGGTAGCATATAAATAGGCTGTATTTGCGCTGCCTAATATTCCTGTCGAATTATTACCGCTGCTATTGATACCCATATCAATAAAGTTGACCGATTCATTTCCATTGTCGGCAGTAGCTACTACGTCTGAACTTGCAATGGTTCCTGCAGCAGTACCATTATACATGTTTTGAATATTTAACTGTGCGTAGCTATTGGTATTGCCTTTGCCAACGATCACATTTTGAAAAGCCCCCGATCCATTTGTTCCGGCATCTACAATAAATTTTTCAGGATTGGATCCGTTAAAAGCAGTGGTACCAATACCAACATTCCCGGTATTGCTGATCCGCATCCTTTCCACATTATTGGTAATAAAAGGAAGAGCAAAATTGTCTGTAGGACCAAGATCCTGTTCTGAACCTACCGTGTTACCCCCGATAAGCCAGGCATAACCGGATGCATCAAACCATATCGGGGCGGTACCGGGCCCTGTAGATATAAGGAAACGTCCGGCTGTTCCTGCTGTGCCGCCCGGCATTAAGGCGCCGCTGAATTCTATGTTACCGGTTACATCTAATTTTTCAGACGGAGACGAATTGCCTATACCTACATAACCATTGGCATCGATACGCATTCTTTCAGTGTACACGCTGCTTGTAGTAGTAAAGAAATTCAAATTTTTTGAATTCGTTCCGTTTCCAATTGCAAAATCGTTTCCCGTACTATATAAATAAGCGGTATTGGCACCACCTAATACACCGGTTGAATTATTGCCACTTGTATTAATGCCCATATCAATATAATTGATCGATTCATTTCCATTATCGGCCGTTGCTACCACATCCGAACTTGCCATTGTTCCTACCGCTGAACCGCTGTAAGTGTTTTGAATATTCAATTGAGCATAGCTATTAGTATTGCCTTTGCCGACAATTACATTTTGAAAACTGGTTGTACCGGTCGATCCTGCATCTACGATCAGTTGCTCGGGATTAGTACCTGAGAAGGTGGATGTTCCTATTCCAACATCTCCTAAATTATTGATCCGCATTCTTTCCACATTATTGGTAATAAAAGGAAGATGGTAATTGCTGGTGGTTCCGATGTTTTGCTGGGAAGGAACATTGTTTCCACCCAATACCCAACCCGTACCTGAACTGCCCGGTAAACTTTCAGCAGTTGCATACCAGTTGGTACCGTTACTCACTAAGTGAATTACTTTATTGACCACAGTAAGCGACCACGAAGTAACTCCATCCACGGTTTGAGATGATGTAGTGGCAATATTTAATGTTGAAGAATTAGAACTCGCATTCTTTATCCAGTATTCACGACCAGTGATCCCCACTGCAGTTGGCAATGTAAGCGTGGTGGTGGATGTACCCGTAAATATCAGCAGGTGATCCGATGCACCAGCCGTAGTTGTTCCTGTAAATGTGGTAACAGGGGTGGATAAAGATCCTCTTACATCCAAGGTCGAATTGGGACTGGTTGTGCCAATTCCTATCTGCGCCTGCATATGCAAGCCGGTAAAAAGGAACAGGGGAACAAATAACTTCTTCATAGGTTGGATTTTGATTCTTATGTACTAAAAAAATGCAGGTATTATTTTCTTTGGTTTAAATGATACTCGTAATTCAATCCCACCACGATGTATTGTTTTTGATGAAATGGATTAAAAACATATACGGGGATAGAAATATTTTTAAAGGTCAAACCCGCCATCAATCCCGGTTCCGGATCGCTGCCGGTTTGCTGCAGGGTATATTGAAAAGAAAAACCGGCAAAGAGGTTCGGGGAAATAGTGTACCCGATCTCCGACCAGCTGAATAAAAAATTACTCATGCCCTTTTTTGCAGCAATACTGTATTGCGTCTCTGATGAAAAAAAGAATTTATTTATTCCTGCTTCTGCATTCGCAGCTATTGAAACACCGGTAAATTGCCCGGTTGAAAAACCGAGCATAGGTGTTATGCTAAAAGAATTATTCTTTGCGGAAAGAACTTTTCCCCCGAAGACCGAGAAGGTCTGCACTTCTTCATAATTATATCTCAGTTCAGCGTACATTCCTTTTTTTGTTTCGTAATGGACCACGGGCATCCATACATAATTTTTTCCCTGGCTTAGAAAATTATAATTCTCCATGCCTCCTTTTGGCTGCGTGTAGCCGATAGTGCAGACCAGGGATAATATGACCAAAGCCTTATGATGCTTTCTGTTTGTCTTTTGCAACAGCTTTAGTTTTTTCAAGTATGGTCACTTTTGCATTGGCAAGCCTGTCCAATAAGTGTAATTCTTTCTTAAATGGATTCCAGTAAAATATCAGCCTGTCGATCGGCTTCCACATAATTACCCAGCTAAAAACATCCAGCACATTGTGTAACGAGCCGGCCATACGATGATCCATATCCTCGATCAGGTATGGAGCAACGGCCTGGAACGACAATACAATACAGAGACTGGCTACTAAAAGCTTCCATGTTCTGCGTTTGAATTTTTTGAATTCTTCCTGCTTCAGGGTTTTTTTGACGTTGAAATGATTGCGGATCGCCTGTGTAACGGGCACTACAAAACGTTTGTCGGAATAATCCAAACAGATCAGCTGGTAGTTGATGACCGCATCTCTTTTTGAAGTAAGCAGGGAATTATATATGTAATGTTCGAACTCATGTCCTAACTGGCGCTTATAGAGAGGCGCAGGATCATGATGATTGAAATAGTCATGAACAGTTTGTTCATCTAATCGTACATATATGTTATAGCTTTTTGGCAGTAACGGATTCATGATTAGTTTTTTAAAGGAATTGGATCTGTTCAACAACAATTACGATCACAGTAACAGTTGTTGTATTGCTATGCAATGATATTACACATATAATGATGCGGTGATAGTAAAAACCCCTATGTAGGGGTTAACATACTTATGAATATGAGAAACTACTTAGAAGCCGATTGCTATACAAGGTTATTCTCGAGAGCATAACGGGTGAGTTCGGCATTGGAACGCATGTTCATTTTTGTCAATATCCTTGAACGGTAAGTACTGACGGTAGTAGAACTTAGAGATAGTTGTGAAGCGATATCTGAAATAGATTTTCCTGTTGCCAGTAATCTCAGCACATCGAATTCCCGGTTAGAAAGATCTTCATGAACAGGACGATTGGGATCGGTATCGAGTGCATCGGCTAATTTTTCAGCAATACTATGAGTAATGAATTTTCTTCCGTTCCTTACCGTTTCAACGGCTTTGATAAGATCCTCGTGAATGGTTTCTTTACCAAGATACCCGGAGCCGCCGGCTTTTAAAACTCTTAATGCGTATTGATCTTCGGGATACATGCTCATGATAAGTACGGGCAACTGGGGCGCTATTTCCCTGATCTGTTCCAGGGCATCCAGGCCGCTGCGTCCCGGCATACTCATATCGGAAATAACAACATCCCACTCCTGTTCCATCACTTTGGAAATAAGATCTTCGGCATCGCTTACTTCTATGATAGCGGCTGTGGGGTATTTCTCCAGTAATAGGTGCTTTATTCCTTTCCGTACAATTGCATGATCATCGGCAATCAGGATGCGGACCATAATAGTTCGTTTTTGTTACTAAAATGAGGTCTTCGCTACTTATTGTGCCCTTGCCGGGTTTGGATCATCCACAGGATTAATGCGTAATGGTAGATCTATTCTTCCTAAGTTACCAATAATTATTTGTGATTCCTGCTTTTATTTGTCAAAAGAATCTTTTGTGGTGAAAGAACCTGGTAATTCTTAATTCAAATCAAATAACTAAACGGCTGCTTTCGGTAATTGTGCAACACTGAACCAAAAAGATTCTATGCTTTGAACCACATTTAAGAATTTACCGAAGTCAAGTGGTTTAGTGATAAAACAATTGGCTGATTTTGCATAGCATTCCGATATATCCGCTTCAGAAGATGAAGTGGTAAGCATGATCACGGGTATCCTTTTCAACTTTTCATCCTGTTTGATAAAATCAAGCACTTCTATGCCGTTCAGGCGGGGCATATTAATATCAAGTAATATTAAATGTGGCGCCAGGCTGTCTGTATATTGTCCCTGCTTTTGTAAAAAATCGATCGCTTCAGCACCGTCTTTTACAACCGCTACACTGTTTTTGATCTTTAATTCTTTAAAAGCTTCCAGCGTCAGCAATATATCCCCGTCATTGTCTTCTACCAGCAATATCTGTATTTCGCTCATGTGTGTGTTTTTAATAATAAAATAGGTCTCCCGGATCATTCAATTCGTTCCGGACGAATCCTAATTAGCCCTTTTATTATAAGGCACAAAGGATACATAGAATGCTTCTATCTCATGCATCACTTTTGTGTACTTATCATAATCGATCGGCTTGGTGATATACCAGTTGACCTGTTTATCATAACACTCGCTGATATCAGCATCCGTATCAGAGCAGGTAAGCATGACCACAGGTATCTCTTTTAGCCCTTCATCTTTTTTAATGATGTCGAGCAACTGTTTGCCATCCATACCGGGCAGGTTGATATCCATCAAGATCAACTGCGGGGTGTTAACGGAGGAATATTCTCCCTGCTTTTTAAGAAAGCGAAGAGCTTCTTCTCCATCCTTTACAACTGATATCTCGTTCTCAAGCTGCATATCTTTGAAGGCTTCTGTTGTCAATATGATATCGCCTTCATTGTCTTCTACTAATAAAATGTGTACGTCGTTCATAACATGTATTTATTGATTCAAAACTTGATTTGCTTTTTTATCGGGCAGTGTAAACCAGAATGTACTTCCCGCATTCAATTCAGATTCTACCCGGATAGCGCCGCCGTGCAATTCAACGATCTTTTTACAAATGGCCAGGCCCGCTCCTGTTCCGCTATATTTTTTTTCATCGTTGTGTAAACGACGAAACATGATAAATATTTTATCCAGGTAAGCCTGGTCGATGCCGATGCCATTATCTTTTATACCGATCAGGCAATTATTCTTTTCTTCTTTATAAATAATGGCGATCTGCGGCGTTTTTCCATTTTGAAACTTCAGCGCATTCTGCAATAAATGATCGAATAATTGCAGCACCTGTTTTTTATCGGCCATTATTTTAGGCAGATCATCAGCAGTAATAACAGCGCCTTTATCATTTATCACTGCCGTCATTTTTTCCAGAGCTTCTTTTAATACCTCATTCAGATCAACTTCTGCCAATTCGAATCCAACAGAATTTACTCTTGAATATTCCAGCAGGTCGAAAACAAGGTCTTTCATTTTTGCGGCTCCTTTCACTGCATAATCGATATATTGTTTGGCCGATGCATCCAGTTTATCCCCGTGTCTTTTTTCCAACAACTCGAGAAAACCGGTTACAGTTCGTAACGGCGCCTGCAGATCATGTGATACGATATATGTGAACTGGTTCATTTCATTGGTCAGCTCCGCCAGCTTGTTACTGAGTTCTTCTTCACGACCTGATAACGGATGCATATTTATTTGCTTGTTGATCTTTGTTGCTTCTGTCATAATTGGTTTTTCTACAGGTATATATTCTTCTATGCCGCCATCACCGCTTCTTCTGATTTACTGATCGTAAAATAGAAGGTGGTACCTTTCCCAAATTCCGATGTCATCCATATTCTTCCACCATGTGTTTCCACTATTTTTTTACAAGTCACCAAACCCAGGCCCGTTCCTGGATATTCTTCTCTCCGGTGTAAACGCTGAAATGCCTGGAATAATCTTGGCTGATCTTTTTCGGCTACACCAATACCATTATCTTTTATAGCGAATTCCCAGCAATCATCTAATTCAATTGCAGTGACCGTTATTTCCGGTATGATATCTTTTTTCCTGAACTTTATTCCGTTACTTACCAGGTTCAATAATAAACGGTACAATGCGCTTTGCGTTCCATACACTACCGGCATTGATGAAGGAAGACGAAGTTTAGTTCCCGTGTCCGCCATTACAATGCTCATGTCCTTATCAACAATGTCCATGATAAAAGAAAGATCAACGAATTCTTTTTTAGCGGCGACATTACCCGAACGGGAAAATTCCAGCAGGTCTTTTATCAAAATGCTCATCCTGTCGGCTCCATCCTTGGCACGGAATATAAAATTCTTGCCCTGTTCATCTATCGAGTCGCTGTATTTTTTATCGAGCAGGCCAAGGAAACCACTCACCATTCGTATCGGTTCCTGCAGGTCATGCGCAGTGATGTTGGCAAACTGGTCAAGACTCCGGTTCAGTTGTAATATTTCTTCTTCCGATTCTTTTCTTTCTGTAATATCTGCATTGGTACCGATCATTCTCACCGGGTTTCCTTCTGCATCTCTTAATACCAATGCATCTCCTTTCACATGACGCACCGTTTTATCATTCCATACCACTCTGAATTCCGTGTCATATTCTTTTTCTCCTTTGATAGCCATTTCTAATTCTGCATTCACTCTTGCAAGATCATCGGGGTGTACAATAGCTGTCCATGAATCGGATACTGATCGCGGATCACAGGGACTTACATTATAGATACGATACATTTCTTCGTCCCAAACCGTAATATTATTCGCAAAATCCCAATCCCAGATACCTATCCTGGTTGCACGAAGCGCAATTTGTAGCCGGTTTGACAGGTTCAGTAATTCTTCTTCCGATCTTTTTCGTTTTGTGATATCCTGTAAGGTTCCTTCAAAATACCTGATAGCTCCATGATCATCTTTCACACTCCGGATATTCAGACTTACCCAGATCGTTTCAGCAGACCTGGTCAGCACCTGCAGTTCATAATTCTGTATATGTCCATGCAGCCTGATGATCGCAGACATTTTTTCTCTTTCAGCAGGATCTGCATATAACTGTTTACCGATATTCGTTACTGAACTGATCAGTTCTTCCGGGGAATCATAGCAAAATATTTTCGCCATAGAGGGATTCGCCATGATAAATCTTCCATCGGGTGTGCTTTGATAAATGCCATCGGCGGTATTATCAAAGATCGACTGGAATTTTTGCTGGGCCGCTAATAGTTCTTCATCCTTCGTTTTTCTTTCGGTGATATCTGTGAACATACCAAGAGCTCCCATATAATTCCCGTTATCGTCGAAGATGGGATTGGTAGATACTGTAGTGTAAACCGTTTTCCCGGACTTTGTTACAAAAGTGGATATCAGCGTTTCTCTTATACCCTGCTTTCTTCTTTCAATATCTGCCATCGCTTTCTTCCTTCCTTCCTCATCTTTAAAATCGTAGTTCTGCTTACCCATCATTTCTTCCCGTGAATATTCAAGCAGCTCGCACATTTTTTTATTGACAAATATTGTATAATTATTCTCATCAAGCACCCATATACCTTCCTGTGCTGTTTCAACGATTTGCCTGTACTGTTCTTTTGTCCTGTTTAATTCTTCTGCTGCTTTTTTATTTTCCGTAATATCTTTCAGCGTTCCTTCAAAATATATGATGCCGCCTTTTTCATTTCGTACAGCACGGGTACTTTCGCTTACCCAGACAATTTCGCCTGTCTTTGTTAAAAGCGCCACTTCAAAATTTTCCACATGATCATGCTGTGCTACCAATTGAGCCATCCGTTGCCGGTCAGCAGCATTGACATATAGCTGTGTGCCGATATTATTAATAGAGCTGAGCAATTCACCTGCAGACCTGTAACCTAGTATTTTTGCCATTGCAGGATTGGCCATGATGAATAAACCTTCTATTGTACTTTGGTAAATACCATCGGCTGTATTATCAAAAATGGCTTCGTATTTCTTTTGCGTCAGCAATAATTCTTTTTCTATTTTTTTACGTTCGGAGATATCCTGCGTGGTTCCAAACATCCCTGCAGGTTTACCGTTCTCATCAAAACGTACAGTGCCCTGCTGAAAGACGATGATCTTTGAACCATCTCCGCGAAGGATCTCCTGTTCGATCGCCAAACTTCCTTTTCCCGCCATCGCATTTTGCAATAAAGCTTTTGTTTGCTGTCGATCCTGTTCGGACAAGCGGCTGAAATATTCTTCTATGCTGGGTACGAATTTTTTCCGCTCTTCCCCGAAAAGCCGGAACATCTCTGCACTCCAGATGATCTTATTGGTAGCGATATCCCATTCCCAACTTCCGATCTTAGCGATACGCTGTGCTTCTTTGAATTTGATATGATTCCGGATGATCCGGTTCTGTGCTTTCCTGAATGTTTTGGCGGCCACCAGCATCAGCAGGAGCATGATCGCTAAAAGTATAATAAGCCCTGCTAAATTCTGGTTACTCTTGCTATTGATAGCAGATGTATTCTCTTTTAACTGAAGTAAAAAACTATTTCTTAAAAGATCTAATTGCCCGGCCAGTCTTTCCCGGATATTCTTCTTGGTTATTATCTGCATGAACTCAATGGCAGCAGTTGAACCGCGGGTAGTAAAAATTACAATGCCGCTGTCGAGGTTGGCGACCCGTATCCTGCCCAATGAATCGATCCTTCCCAGTATCTTTTTATGTGCCTTATCAACGATATTCTTTTCGAGATTGGCGATATTGCTTTTGCAATTCAGTTTTATCTGATGAAAATTCTTTAGATAATTGATGTCGCCGGTGAGTTGGAAACCTCTTTTATCTGACTCGACCTGTAATAAATTATTGGAAAGTGAATCTGCCAGCATCAGGTTATTTTCAATATACAGTATCTCGTTCTGTAATTTTACCTGCTTACGAAAATTAATGAATAACACGGCAAAGCCTGCTATTCCAATTAAAATGGTAATAAATACAAATACGGATATCTGTTTTTTATACTTGTTCATGCCCTGTGCTGTTCCTTTGGAATGGTGAAATAAAAAGTACTTCCTTCTCCTTTCTCCGATCTCACCCATATATTTCCACGGTGCAGGTCTACGATCTTTTTACTGATCGCTAAACCAACACCTGTCCCTTCATAAGCCTCCTTATCCGAATGAAGCCGCTGAAAGAGGACGAATATCTTATCCGAATATTTTGGATCGATACCGATCCCGTTATCATTTACACTAAAAAGAAAATGGTCGTCATTCTCCTTGCAATCGATCTTAATAACAGGTTTGCACCCGTTGCGGTATTTTAATGCATTGCTGACCAGGTTCTCGAAAAGCTGTTGTATCAGCAGGGTCTTTGCCCTGATGACCGGCATTTCTGAGACGATCAGTTCTGCTTTCATATCTTCTATTTCTTTTGAAAAAAGTACACGTACGTTTTGCACCACTTTATTCATCGCTGTTTGAACAAATTCTTCGTTATTGCTGCTAAATTGTGAGTAATCGAGCAGGTCGAGGATCAGCTTCTTCATCCGGGAAGCATTCTCAACGGCATAGTTGATATATTCTGCAGCCTGGCCATCGAGTTGTTTTTCATATTTCTTTTTCAACAATTGCGTAAAGCTTGTCACCATTCGCAATGGTTCCTGCAGGTCATGTGTGGCCACATATACAAATCTTTGGAGATCTGCATTGGAAGTAGCCAATTCGAAAGCACGGCTTTCAAGACTTTGATATAAACCCGTCAGTTTTTCTTCTATTGCTTTTCTTTCGGTGATATCACTAAAGCTGCTGATCACTTCTTTTACATTACCATTGTTATCCAGCAAGGGCTCAGCATTCACCCGCAACCAAACCCTGTCTTTTGTAACAGGCCTGTAAATTCCCATGACGGTATTAGCTACAGCTTTTTTAGTAGCCATGACCCGGGAAACAGGATGATCCGATGAAGAAAATAATGAACCGTCCTCATGAATGATATTGCAACCGGTGAAAGAAGAACGGCCATTCAATTCATCCCAGCTAAGTCCAAGCATGTTGAGTGCCGCTTTATTGCAAAAAAGAATTTCCGAACCGGGTCCCTGTACAAGCACACCAGTATAAAGACCATTGATAAGCGTATCAATTCTTTCCTTATTCTCAGAGAATGAAAAAAAAGTATGTGCTTCTTCTTTCATGTTAGTATAAGATGTTAGCGAATAATTATGGCGGGATGTCAGTGATCCTTTCGTATTAGTTTTTACAAGCCATGTGTATTGACGAAATTCACAAGGGAGGCTGTATTTTTAAGATTTAATTTTTTAAGGATATTATAGCGGTGTACTTCCACTGTTTTGAGAGATATCTCCAGCTTTGATGCGATCTCTTTGGATGACATTCCTTCCCTGATCAGTTGAACGATATCAAGTTCACGGCGGGAAAGTGTATTGATATCCTGTGTATTTTTTTCTTCCTGCAATTCCTGCTGGGCCAGGATATTCTTCACTTCGTCGCATATATATTTTTTACCGCTGTCCACCTGCACGATAGCGGAAAGCATTTCTTCCCTCGAAGAGTTTTTGGTGATATACCCCATTGCCCCCATCTGGAGCATACGTCTTGCATAAACAGGCATGGTATGCATGGAAACGCCGATCACTTTTGATCCCGGTGAATATTTGCGGATCATACGGGTAGCGTCAAAACCATTTAACGGTGTCATGTTCACATCCATTAAAACGATATCCGGTCTTTTATTTTTAGCAATTTCAACGCCCTCGCTCCCGGCGCTTGTTTCGCCGATCACCTGGAAACGGGGGTCGCTATTAAGAAGGAAGGACCATGATTCTCTAATAAGTTTATGGTCGTCTACGAGCAGGATGGTGATTTTGTTTTCCATGGATATTGTTTTTGATTTTAGTTAGATAAATTTTTCACAGGACTGGATTCTTTTGTTGCTTCACAAGTTTGGTTCTTCGAAAATGTTTTTCAATCGTTTGATCGAGGGCACAAAGAACATAAGAATGTTTATGTAAAAAAATAGACTATTCCACTTAGTTGGGGTAATAAGAACCACCGGGGAGACGTAGTATTAAATCTACATTTGCTATGCAAAGTTGACCGTCATCAGCAGAATAAAAAAAATCCCTGCGCAGCAATGCTGCCGGCAGGGACCATAGTTTTTTTTTGGAATTTTTATTCAGTATCCAACTCTATTTTCAGGATGTTACCCGGTTCTTTCGTGCCTTCATTGGAAATAAATAATTCGCCGGCGGGGCTGAAAGTTATGCCTTCCAGGATGCAATCGTATTCATATACACCGGTCTTTTCCGGTGCAGATAAAGATCGTGTGCTGTTTCTACCACATACTGTTCCTCTTTAAGCGAATGCTCAATGCTTTCCCGCAAAGCAGGCTCATCTTCTATTATCAGTATTTTCATTTGATCTGCAAAAATAACTGATGAATATGGGATAGAAACGGGAATTGAGATCGCAGGCTTCCGAACCTACCTGTCCATCCATTTTTTAAATTCCGGGCTTCTTAACCGGCTCATATCAATTTCCAGTTTATGATTGGGCTCTTTCAGGCGGATAATAAGTTTAGAATTCTCCACCGGCTTTACTGCCTGTATCGCATCAATACTGATAATGAACTGCCGGTTTGCCCTGTAAAACAATTTGGGATCGAGTAATTCCTCTATTTCCTCGAGTGTTGTATAATCTACTATATATCTTTCCCCGTTGAAGAGATAGATATAGTTCAATGCTTCTTTGCTGAAGCAGGCGATATCTTTTGTATTTACCGGCATCCACTGGTTACGTACATTGACAATGAACTTTTCCTTGTACTTTGATGCAGCGGAAGGATTGCCAAGTGCTTTAATGAGTGAACTGATATCGGCAGGCGGACCATCACCGTGGTTCAGCATCCTTCTGCATTTATCAATAGCAGAAGCCAGTTCTGATTCTTTTACCGGTTTAAGCAAGTAGTCTACGCCATTGACCCGGAAAGCACGGATAGCATACTCATCGTAAGCGGTAGTGAAAACAATGGGGCATTTCAACTGAAAGTCATTGAAGATATCGAAGCTGACGCCGTCGCTGAGTTGTATATCCATGAATAGCAGGTCAGGCTCGGCATTTTCACCAAACCAGCGGCGGGCTGTTTTCAAACTCGGCAAAACAGTCAGTACATCCACATCCGGCGCCATCTTTTTTATTTTTGTTTTCAGCAGGTTGGCGATGATCTCTTCGTCTTCTATAATTACTGCTTTCATACTTTTTGCTTTTAGATTTAAACCAAAGGGATCTTTACAAAAAATTCTTTTTTAGTTTCTTTTATCTCCACCGGTTTTGTACTCAGGTAGCGGTATAGCGTAACAAGCTGCGTCAGTCCTTTCTTATTGGATGTTTCCACGCTGCTTTTCAACTGCAGGTTGTTTTTCACCACCAGGTCATCTTCTTCAATAAAAATTTCGATCACCAGCGGCGAGCCTGCATCGATGATATTATGTTTGATGGCATTCTCTATCAGGTTCTGCAGGGTTACCGGTGCAATTTTAAAATGCAGGTATTCTTCCGGTACATTAATATGTACTTCCAATCCTCTTTTAAATCGTGTCTGCTGCAGTTCGATATAGAGTTTTACGAATTCGATCTCATCTTTCAATGCTACCGTTTCTGTATCTCCATTTTTCAAAATATACCGGTATATGCCCGACATCTGTTCCAGGAATTCACCGGCCATTTCCTGGTTGGTTTCGATCAGGCCCGACAAAGAAGTTAGCGAGTTAAAAAGAAAATGCGGGTTCAGTTGCTGCTTCAGGCTATCGTACATCACTACCGTTTTTTCCTTTTCTAACTGCTGCGCTTTTGTTTCCAGTGTAAGTATTTGTTTTTGTTTGTTAAGGCGGAAACGGTAAAAGAAGATCAGTGAGGCTATCAATAATAGCCCGATCAGCAACCAGAACCAGATCGATTTGTAAAAAGGGGTTTTGATCCTTATAACGATCGTTCTTTCCGGCGTTTCCCAATTTTTGTTTTTTGATACAACCTTCACACGAAAAGTGTACTTGCCGGGGCTAAGATTGCTGTATAATGCCCTGGCACTTGCGCCGGATCGTATCCAGTTATTATCGAATCCATCAAGGCGGTATTCAAATGTATAAGGGAAAATTTCATTGTTGATCAGTGAACCAAAACTGAACTCTAATGAATTCTCATTGGGTTGCAGGTAAAATTCAGTTTCATTGTTGATCAATTTCTCTTTACCGGAAATGGTAATAGCGCTGATAAGCGGTGCTTTTATACCTGGCTTCAGGTCTAACCTGTCCGGCATGAATTTTACAATATCCCTGTTCAATGTTACCAGTATCTCATTATCTTTTGTCAGCCTGAAACCGTTGTGGTAATACAGTGTATTTTCATATATCGGTAAATGATATGTACTGATACTGCCTGTTGAGGGTTCATAAACCGAGAATTGATTATAAGAAACCATCCATATCCTGTCTTCTTTATCAATGATCATATCCCGAACCCGGCTGCCGATACCTTCGGCCTGGTTCAATAATTTCAGATCTTCTTTTTGTACATCATACCGGTAGATCCCCACTCCTGTCGATGCCATCCATATAATATCTTTTGAATCCTGCCTGATCGATATAAGAAATCCTGCCAGTTCCCTGGGTTTGTCCTTTACATAAAAATCCAGGATGATCTCATCTTTTTCATTGATATACCCCAGCCAGCCGAAAGCAGGAACAAACCAGGACCTTCCGCTATGATCAGTAAAGATGTTATTATAGTGAACCCGCTGACTATCCGGTAACAATTCGATGGAAGCTTTTATCAGTTTTTCTTCCCCGGTTATTTTGTTGCGCCGGATAAAACCCATTGAAGTAAAATACCAATAATTATTCCCTTCCTTTTTAAAATACTGGAAAGGAACCTGGCCAAGCTCTTTGAATGTTTGTTCGTAAGGAACTATGGCAGTTGTTCTTTCATCCAATTTCCATACACCGGTAGTGGTGGCAGCGTAGGGTTGTCCATCTACAAAAGTGATATCGTAGATCCCTCCCGGTAGTTGCCCGCTTTTATTTTTTACAGCTTTTTTAAAATCAAAAAATATGTACTTCCCGTTTTCGGGGTAATAACGGATCACCGAACCAATTTCTTCGGATACGATCCACCAACTATTATCTCCCGGGTCAATAGAAAAGATTCCTAATCTTCCCTCGCCGAACTCTTTTACCCGGTCGGCTACCGGGTATATATTGTAAATGCTTTTTGAATAATTACATCTTGCTAAACCGCCACCGGTGCCTACCCATACGGTTTGATCCTCATCCTCCCAAACATCCCAGAAATTATCCCCGGGTATTGAAAGCGGGTTATCGTTACTGTACACAAGTGGTGTAATGATATTTTTATGATAATCGATCACTACCATTTTATGATTCCAGGTACTGAACCAGAGCATATGATTGCTGTCTTCGAACAGTGTTTGCCCTGCCGCGTCATCAATAACTCCGTTCACATTGATACGCTGAAGGATTTTTCGGGTGATAGGATCAAAGGCAATGATGTCTTTTGTTATATTATCAAAGAGCCACAAATATCCAAACCGGGATAATGAAAGCGATGCTACATTATGATCGGTGAGTATGGGATCACCCGGTATGTTTTTATGGCTGTAAAACTTATTCTCCGCTATGTTATAAAGATAAAGGCCGCTCCGTGTTGTCATCCATATCGCTTTACCGGAAGGATCTTCTACCATTCCATTTTGCCGTACAGTATAAAAACTTAGCGAATCTTTTCTTTTTGTAAGCGGCCCGATCTCTTCAAAAATATTTTTTTTCCTGTTCAGTTTCAGGATCGTCCACCATCCCGTAGCCCATATATTACCTTGTTTATCGCATAATATATTTTGTACGCCTCTTGCATAATCATATCCCGGTGGTATATAGTTTTCGAACTTGTTATCCGGAACATCATAACGGAAAATACCACTGGATGTAGAACCCCAGATATTCCCTTCTTTATCCTCGCACAGATCGAATATGGTATTATTAATAAAAGAATTACTGTCCTGCCCGGCATAAAACCTGGAGAAATGAGATCCGTCATAACGGTTCAGTCCATTGTCTGTACCGATCCACATTATACCCCTGCTATCCCGCAACAGGCTATAACAGAAATTAAAGCTCAGCCCGTCCTTTACTCTTGTATTGTGAAATAAAAAACTGGACGACTGCGAGAACAGTGTCGTTGAAAAAAAGAAGAATACACTTATGCAAAGGACTTTTCTCAATAGTATAAATGATGAGGGTTCATAGCTTCAGTACAAGGACAGCAAGCTATGTAAAAGCAGTCTCAATTGCAATTTTACCCTTGTGACATGTATCTCATCCCACGTTTAAATGTGTAAAATAGCAAACGAAATGTAATGGATACAATGCAGGATGCAGAAGACCATGCTGATCGTACAAAACTCCTGGCCGCTTTTATTTCATTTTAAATGACCCGCCATACATTTTAACCAGGTATTTCTTCATATGACCGGGAAAAGTTTTTTACCGGGAAAAAGATCGGTCATTTTTACACTCATAACAAAGGAAGGGCCTTCTTTGGCACCGTGAAATAATTGATTGTTACAAACCTTAAAAAAATATTATGTCTTTCCAAAACACGATCGCCCTCTCTACATCGAACGGACGTTATTTCTTTCAACCCGAAGAGATCGTTCGCCTCGAAGCCAGCAGTAATTACACTACTATTTTTTTCAGTAATAAAACAAAGATGGTAATGGCAAAAGTGCTGAAAGAATTTGCGGGCATGCTCGAACCATTGGGCTTTGTGCGCACTCACCGTACTCATCTTGTCAACCGCCTGCATATTCATTGCGTAACACCGGGCGGCGATATCATCATGAAAGATGCATCGGTAGCCGGTATATCCCGGAGAATGAAAAGTAGTGTTATGCGGATATTAAAAAATGCAGCTTAGTCGCCATGAGCAACGGCATCACACCCGAACAGGTCCAATTAATAAAAAAGACCTGGAAAATATTCAGGGCCATCGATCCGGCCATCGTAGGAGATACTTTTTATAGCAAGCTCTTTGCGGAGAACTCTTCACTCCGTCGTATGTTCCCCAGGAATATGGATGCACAGTACAGGAAACTGATGGATATGCTGAATATCATTGTTGCGAAACTCGATAGTTTGGACGACCTGGCTGCGGACATTACTGCAATGGCGGTACGTCATGCTGAATATGGTGTGCGGCCTGCTCATTATAAACTGGCAGGAGATGCATTGCTCTGGACATTGCAGCAGGGACTGGGCCAGGACTGGACACCGGCGATCGGTAAAGCATGGACAGATTGTTATACACTGGTAGCTGAAACAATTTTGAATGTTAAATGCTAAGTGTTAGATACTGCCCGGACTTGTCAATCTACAGGAATATACTATTCAACATTTTTCATTTAACATTCAAAATTTGTTATGACTACACTTCAATGGAATATTCCGGCAGTTGAGTTGGATAAACTTTTATTCCCTTCTGCTCCAGTACATCTTTGTCTTGTCAATCAATAAAAAAAACAAAATCAATAAAAATTATCAATCATGAAAAAGATCTTAGCAGCACTGGCCATCACCGCGGTATTCGCCAGTTGCAAAAAAGAAAATGTAATAAGTTCAACACCTGTAACTGCAACTGATAAAAAAGTCGTAAAAATAATGTACACGGATAGTGGCAGTCCAACTGAAACAGAGACGATCACCTATGACACACAAGGCCGGATATCTGTTTATACTACCGAAGACCGCATTTACAGTTTCTCGTATGAAAGCGATTCAAGACTGGTTGTTACCACCAGGAAAAAATTGGATAATACGATTCAAAGCATTCATGAATGCTCATTGAACAGCAAAGGTGCCATCGTGGAAGACCTGATCAAAGATCCGGCTGGTATTGTCACCTATACCTATCAATATACTTATGATGCCAATAATCAAATGTTCAAAGTAAAGGGGATCGCTCCTTCAGGTTCGAACTATGAATATGTTGCCGAGATCGTGAGCGGAAATATAGCCAGTGCAAAGCAATACAGTGATGGACTACAGTATACAACAACCATATATTATTATGATGGTACGAAAACAAATAAATTACCTTCCACCCTCGGCGGATATTGGCCTTCACATGTGTTGTATGGTAAGTCCGGTTCATTGCTGATATCTGAAACCAAAAGCACGAATATGTCCGGCATAGTTACCTGGAATGCAAAAACCAGTTATGTACTGGATGCCGATGGTTATGTAGCCAGCAGCCTGACGAATTATATACATAATGGAGATAATTTGACTGCGGTTTATCAATACCAGTAATAAAATACAGGGAAATAAAACGAAGACCCGGCACTAAAAAGCGTAGCTGAACATCATTCAACACATAGTTTGGTAATTTTATTTTAATGATAAAAAATAAAAGGATCTCCCATTACAGGAGATCCTTTTACATTCAACTCAATGCATCCGGATGGTTGGCAAACTCTGTCTCAAGACAAAGAAAAGTAAAACCAAGATCGTCTGGTACCTTTATTTCATGAGACCAAAGATCAATATTTGTGATTTTTTTTATAGGATTAGTTTCGCAAAGCTTTTTATGATCAGAAGCGTCACCGTTTTTACACGGTACTCTATTACCGTTTTTAACCCGAGTATAAAAAACATATAATTTCTTGCCGGCTGATTCTCAAGCATTAATTGATAGTGAATAACCTTGTGTCTTTTATCTCGTTCCGGAAATTCAGGATGACATACTTTCTTATATGCAAAAAGTATGTATAATGTATATATATTGCCTGCAATATATATATTACTCATTAGTCTCTCCCTCTGATACTGCATCTCTAAACCTACATTTTTTTCGTGTCACTGATCAACAGGATCAGCGAAAAGTATTAAACCTTTAAATTGAAAATTTATGAGTATTGCAAGTTCTATCATTAGCCCCGTAGCGGCGGCACAACTTACTGATGGCGCCATCCAGGTTTTTGCCGTCAACAAATCAGGCCAGTTATGGTCACGCTGGAAAGTTGACTCAACCCCTAATTGCGCATGGACGGACTGGAGCTTGTTCCAGAGTTTTCCGGCTGGCGGAACATTAAAATTCGTTTTTGCTATAGATCTGTCAGATAAGCGTATACAAATTTGGGGCATTGACGATAAAGGCAGGATATTTAGTTGTTGGAAACAGACAACCGTCAGAAGTTCTGCATGGACTCCATGGACTGCTTTTTCCACAACAGGCATCAGCGGTACCCCTTTAAGTATGGGAGGTGCTTCTTTATCGGACAACAGACCTCAAATATTTTTGACTACAGCACAAGGTCTCGTTTTTAGTTGTTGGAAAACGACTACAAATTCTTCTTCGGCCTGGACTGCCTGGTCTCCATTTTAAGTTGTATTATCTCAAACATACCTACCTCTTCCGGTTATATTCCATTAACCGGAAGAGTTTTTCAAACATCCCGCTTTGCTGCAAATTCTATTCGATACGACATTAATTTCATTTAGGTGACTTTTCTATTCCCGGAGATTTCTTACAAGAACTTATCGGCAAAAAAACAATCTAAAATTGACGAATGTCAAATAAGTCTTCAAAGTTTGATAAAAATAAAAACCGCCTGCTTTTAACAGGCGGTTCAAAAATAAAAAGTGGAGGCGACCGGATTCGAACCGGTGTCCAAACATATTCCTCAAAAGCTTTCTACATGTTTATTTCGTCATTGGTTGTCGGCGGCAAACAGGAAACGAACATACCAATTCGCCGCTTAGCTGGATGGTCTTAAGCGATCAGCACAGCCTTTGATCGCAGCATCCTGTTTTATTTTGATGTCGGCGGCGGGGCTTGGTAACAGAACTACCGGCCCGGCGGCCCTAATGACTACTTAATCACTGATTAGGCAGCCATGGCATACTGAGTATTGCCATTTGAGTTTTTCGTATTCTGATTAAACTGCTAATTACGCAACGCAGTACATGCTTACACTCTCAAAGATCTATGCTGTCAATTCCAAACGCCCCCGCGTTGCTAAAGAACAGCTTGTAAAGATACGTTGATTCTTGATTCTAGATGCTGGAGCGGATACCAGCATCCAGCATCTAGAATCCAGAATCAGTATTTTTATGCCATGACAGATCCCGCAGCAGCATACCAGCAACGAATCTTATCAATCAACCGGCAACTGGTTGTTCTCAATAAAAAGAAAAACCTTCTTGGCTGGTTACGTTTTCTCTCCTTCATTTCAGCTATCGGCATTGCATGGTTGCTATGGAATACGGGAATAGCTGTTGTATTACCTGCTGTTCTCATCCTACTTGCTATTTTTCTTTTTCTATTATCGAAAGACCTGGATAATAAAGATGCGATCGGGAACCTGAACCGCTTATTAAAGATCAACCAAACCGAAACGGATATACTGAACCATCATTTTACTCATTTACCGGATGGCACTATGTATAAACCCGAAACACATGATCATGCCAATGATCTCGATATTTTCGGAAGAGCTTCCTTGTTTCAATACATCAACCGGACCACGACAGAGCAAGGTGGCCGCTTATTATCGCAATGGCTATTATCACCTTCCGAAAAAGATATAATTATAGAACGACAGGAAGCGATAAAAGAATTAGCAACGCAAACAGAATGGCAACAGCAATTACGATCCTACGGTATTGAAGAAAGTATTACAACCTCTACCCAGGAAAAGATCGGCAACTGGTTAAAGGAGCCCGAACATTTTATCAATAAAAATATATGGAAACTGCTTCGCTTCCTTCTGCCGGCGATCAGTTGTACCGTTCTCCTATTGCACATCATTGGTATCATCCCGGCCAGTATCTTTTATCCGCTGGTTGTTTTATTCCTCGTTATCTCTTTGGGTATTTCCAAACTGGTAATGCCTGCTTATATTGAATTAAATAAAATAGCGCCGCAACTGGGATCCTTATCAAAAAGTGCCGGATGGATCGAGAAAAAAGAATTTCATTCTGTGTTATTAGTTGAACTGAAAAAAAAGTATGAAGGCCAGGCCGGCACATCATCACATACCATCCGCCGGCTGAAAAAAATACTGGACATGCTGGATATCCGGCTTAACCCATTGGTATTTCTTCCGCTGAACACTTTTTTATTTTGGGACCTGCAACAGGCTTTTGCATTGGAGAAATGGAAAACAAGTAATAAAAATAATATCGGTAACTGGTTCGATGCACTGGCTGAAATGGAATGTCTCAGTTCTCTCGCCACTCTTTCATTTAATCAACCCGGCTGGGCTTTCCCTGTTTTCAGTAATGAAGCGGCTGTATTCATTGCAGTGGATATGGGACATCCTTTATTACCAAAAGATAAAATGGTTGCCAGTTCTTTTTCTACATCCGGTAACGGGCAACTAAACCTTGTCACGGGATCGAATATGGCCGGCAAAAGCACTTTTCTCCGAAGCGTTGGTGTCAATATCGTATTAGCCATGATGGGCGGACCTGTGTGTGCCCGCTCATTGACCCTTTCTTATATGAAAGTAATGAGTAGTATGAGAGTAAGTGATAACCTGGAAGAAAGCACTTCAACATTCTATGCCGAATTAAAAAAACTTAAAGAGATCATTGAAGCGGTCAATAGAAATGAAAAAGTATTTTTATTGCTGGATGAAATATTAAGAGGCACTAATTCTGCCGACCGCCATGCCGGTTCAAAAGCATTGATACAACAACTGATCCATCATAAAGCGGCCGGGCTTATTGCTACGCATGATCTTGAACTGGCCAAACTCGTTAATGAGTTCCCCGATCAAATACATAATTACCATTTTGATGTACAGGTGGCCAATGATGAATTGTATTTCGACTATAAATTAAAAACCGGCGTTTGCCAGAGCATGAACGCCTCTTTATTGATGAAGAAGATAGGAATAGAATTATGATACGTTTCAAGTTTAAGGTTTCTGGTTTCACGTTGTGTTCCCGCTTATCCGAAAGACTCTTCGCATAGCACGATAACCTGGAACGAGAAACCAGAAACCTGAAACTATTTAAATATTCTCCAGATATCGAGTCCAAGAGCATATGCCATCAATCCCAGCAATAAAACCATTCCAACTATCTGTGCATACTCAAGGAATTTATCACTTGGCTTACGACCGGTGATCATTTCTGCTAACGTGAATAAAGCATGACCACCATCTAATCCCGGTATCGGCAATACATTCATGAATGCAAGAATGATACTGAAGACAGCCGTCAATGTCCAGAAGATATGCCAATCCCATTCTGCAGGATAGATACCGCCAATACTGAAAACACTTCCTACGGATTCGCTGGCTTTGGCTTTACCGGTAAATAATTGTCTTAAACCCGCCATGTATTTTCCGAGAGTGGACCAGCATTCTTTAAAGCCGGCAGGAATAGCACCGAAGAAACTATATTTTACTTTTTGTGTTTCAAAGCCCAGTTTTTTCAGATCTACTTCGGGATAGACCAGCATCTTTCCATCCTCATTCAGCTTCACCGCTTTTACCAGGGTATCATTGCCACGCACTAATCTTATTGAAACATCGGCATTCTTTTTATTCTTTAATTCATCTAAACATTCATCGTAAAATAAAGTTTCTGTTCCGTTCACTCCAATGATCCTGTCTCCTTTTTGTAAACCTGCTGCTTCGCCTGCCGACTTCTTTCCAAAATTTGAAACGATAAAAGGTATCCTGACAGATGCAAATTCAGCCACATCGCGGCTGTTCAGTTTCCGGCGAAGTTTATCATCGTACGTAAGGTTCAAGATACTATCACCTCTTTTTACCGTGATGATATCTTCTCCTTTATTATAAACCATCTCGCCGCGCAGGCCAAGAATATTCTTCAGATCTTTTCCGCCCACTTTCAATACCATGTCACCATCCTTCAAACCTATTGTTTGAGAAAGGCTGTCAGCAACGATACCATACTTTGCGCTTTGCGGCGGCATATATTCTTTACCCCATACCCAAAGTATCATAATGAAAATAAGAATGGCGAGGACGATATTGACAATGATACCTCCCAGCATAATGATCAAACGCTGCCAGGCCGGTTTGCTGCGAAATTCATGCGGTTGCGGCGGCAGTTTCATTGCTTCTTTATCCATGCTCTCATCGATCATGCCGGATATTTTTACATAGCCGCCCAATGGTATCCAGCCGAGGCCGTATTCCGTTTCGCCTTTTTTCTTTTTCCAGAGAGAGAACCATGGATTGAAGAACAGGTAGAATTTTTCTACCCGGCATTTGAACCATTTTGCAGTGATGTAATGGCCGAATTCATGCAATACGATCAATATAGAAAAGGACAGGATGAACTGTGCCGCTTTAACGCCTACTTCGCCCCAGTTAACAGCTAATAAATAATTCATAGTATATCCCAAACCCCTAAAGGGGCTTTTTAGATACAACCCCAAAGAGAACATCATTCGCTTTGGGGTTATAGTTATTAAAATACATTTGTTATAAAAACACTATTCAACCTAAGTTTCCCTTTAGGGGACAGGGGTTTTATAGTTTTATTATATCGGCAGCAAAGTTACGAGCCTCACCATCGCTGTCAAAATATTCCTCCAGCGTTGGCTTTTCAATGAAAGCTATGTTTTGCATGGTCTTTTCGATCACATCGGTCATATCGAGGAAGTTGATCCTGTTACGAAGAAAAGCATACACCGCAACTTCATTGGCAGCATTCATCACACAAGGCAGGTTGCCGCCTTTATGCAATGCTTCGATCGCCAGGCCAAGGTTTTTGAATGTTTTGATATCGGGTTCTTCAAAACTGAGATTACTTATTTTTTTAAAATCAAAACGGGGCAGGTCATTTTTAATTCTTTTGGGAAAAGACAATGCATACTGGATCGGTAATTTCATATCCGGCAATCCCATCTGCGCTTTGATACTTCCATCTTCGAATTGTACCATGCTGTGAATGATGCTTTGCGCATGAACGACCACCTGTATCTGCTCCGGTTTCATATTGAATAACCATTTGGCTTCGATCATCTCGAGACCTTTATTCATTAAAGTAGCAGAATCGATAGTGATCTTCGCTCCCATCGTCCAGTTGGGATGCTGCAATGCATGTTCCCTTTTTACATTGACAAGATAATTAGGTTTGCGTCCTAAAAAAGGACCACCGGATGCGGTCAATATGATCTTTTCGATCTTATTTCTTGTTTCGCCAACCAAACATTGAAAGATGGCCGAATGTTCCGAATCAACGGGAATGACCGGCACTTTATGTTCTACAGCTTTGCGCATGACGATATCACCCGCCACTACCAGTGTTTCTTTATTCGCCAGTGCAATGACTTTACCACTGCTGATAGCATTTAATGTTGGGCGCAGACCGGCATAACCAACGATCGCTGCCAGCATAAGGTCGTAACAATCCATGGCCGCTACTTCTTCCAGTGCTTTTTCGCCGGCAAAAACTTTTATATCTGTCGAAGCCAATGCCTGTTTGACCTTTGCATAACGATTTTCATCGCCTATAACAACAACATTGGGATTGAATTTTAAAGCCTGCTGAACGAGTAATTCATCATTATTATGTGCTGTCAATACTTCTGCAGAGAATTTATCGGGATTGGCAGCGATCACATCCAGCGCCTGTGTACCGATGGAACCGGTGGATCCGAAAATGGCGATCCTTTTTTTAATTGTTTCTGAACTCATGAATGTTGTTTTAATTATTAATTAATGATCATTAATTAATAATTTCCTCTTCCCTGAATTTTACCAATTCGTCTGCCAGTTTTCTGTCATTGCTTAATCTCGGCACTTTATTTTGTCCGCCCAATTTACCGATTGATTTCATGTAATCAATAAAACCATTTTTACGGACAGGAGTTATTTTTAACGGGGATAATATATGACCGCCGATAAGATCGTCATAATACACATTCTTTTCTCTCAGGTTCTTATCCAGTTTAGCAGCAAATGCTGAAAGATCATGAGGGATATTCTCAAATTCGATGAACCATTCATGATAGGACCTGCCTTCATCGCTGCTTACATAGGGAGCCACGGTAAATTCTGTTGCACGAATATTCTCTTCCTGTGCTGTTCTGAGCATACTTGCTTCCACTTCTTCTCCTATCACATGCTCGCCGAATGCCGATATGAAATGTTTTGTTCTTCCTGTAACAATTAAGCGGTAAGGTTCTGTGGAAACAAATTTTACTGTGTCTCCCAGATTATATCCCCACAATCCTGCATTACTATTAATGATCATTGCATAATTCTCGCCGGCCTTTACATCCTTTAATGATAAACGGGTCGGGTTCTCATTAAAAATTTCGCCGGCAGGCACAAATTCAAAAAAGATGCCGCTATTGGTATTTAATAATAATCCTTCTGCTTCCTGTGAATCCTGGAAAGCAAAAAAGCCTTCGCTGGCAGGAAATAATTCTACCGTATCAACTTTTCTGCCGATGCTTTCAAACAACTTCGCTTTATAAGGTTCGAAATTCACACCGCCCTGTACCATTACACTGAAATTAGGGAACAACTCTCCTACTTTTTTACCGCTTCTTTTTATCAACTCATCAAAATACATCTGCATCCACGGTGGTATACCGCTGATCAATGTCATATTCTTATCGATCGTTTCATCCACCACTTTCTTCAGTTTGGTTTCCCAATCTTCTATGCAATTGGTTTCGTAAGAAGGCAATTGATTACTGCGCAGGTATTTTGGTACATGATGATTTACGATCCCGCTTAACCTGCCAGTGGGGATACCGCCCACTCTTTCCAATTCCGGTGACCCGGATAAAAAGATCAGTTTGCCGTCGGCAAATTTTGTATTGCCGGTTTCCGCCATATAACACAACAAAGCATTGCGGGCCGTATTGATATGATTGGGGATCGAATCTTTGGTGATGGGGATATATTTCGTTCCGCTGGTAGTGCCCGACGTTTTGGCAAAATAGATCGGCTTGCCTTTCCACAGCACATTGTGTTTACCTTCTTTGATCTTTTCGATCCAGGGCTTCATTTGTTCATAATCGCGGATGGCAACAGCCTGTTTGAACCCTTCATAATCATTGACTTTATCCAGGCCCGCTTCTTTTCCAAATTCGGTGTTTCGGCCTGTTTTGAGCAGGTTTTTCAGGATATTTTCCTGGTCGGCCACTGCGGCGGTCATTCCCCGGCGTACACCTTTATATATATATGAAGCGAAAGGCCGGGCTAAGAAAGACTTGATTTTCATACTCAATCCAATAGGAAATCCAAAAGGGGTACAAATATAACGGATGCCCCGGCAAAATGGAGACACATAATGTTCATAAATCTTTGATTTTCCGTTTGCCGAAAGCATTTTTCCCCTTACCTTTGCCGTCCTAATTTTAAACGTATGATAGCCGTAATAAAAGTAGCTGGACAGCAGTTCAAGGTTGAAAAAGATCAGACTTTATATGTTCCTCAACTGGAAGGTAAAGCCGGAGATAAGATAGACCTGGAAGTGTTGCTGGCAGATGCAGGTGGTGCTCTTTCTGTAGGTTCTTCGATCACGACCAAAGTGCAGGCCGAGATCGTTGATCATGTAAAAGGTGATACCGTGATCGCTTATAAGCAAAAAAGAAGAAAAGGCTTTCATAAAAAGAAAGGTCATAGAACTGCATACACAAAAATCAAAGTAACCTCAATTGCATAAGGATTGGGAAAAGTGAAATTGGGAAATTTGAAATTGCAATTCCCCAATTTCCCAATTATCAAATTTCAAAATCAATTATCATGGCACATAAGAAAGGTGAAGGCAGTGTAAAAAATAATCGTGATTCACAAAGCAAACGCCTTGGTGTAAAAATTTTTGGCGGACAAGCTGCTATATCAGGTAACATTATTATTCGTCAGCGTGGTACTGTTTATCATCCCGGCAAAAATGTTGGAGTAGGAAAAGACTTCACATTATTTGCATTAACTGATGGTCTTGTTGAATTCCGTAAAGGAAAAAACAACAGAAATTATGTTTCAGTAGTTGCTGTTGAAGCATAAGTCAGATCTCTCTTTTTAGAATTTTGTGGACCGAAGGACTCCTTTGGAGAAAAAAAATTTGGGTAGTATAAAATAATTGTTACTTTTACTATCGTTAACCCATTTTTACTAACATTAAATTCTAAAAAAATGGCTACTAAGAAAAAAGCTGCAAAGAAAAAAGCTGCTCCTAAGAAGAAAGCTGCTAAGAAAAAGAAATAAGTTTTGCACGCTTATTAAAGAAATAGAAAGTCCCGCGAGTTGCGGGACTTTTTTTTTGCCTCACCTTTGTCTGACGGTCTCCGTCTGACAAATTCCCAATGAAAAAGTCAGACGGAGACCAGCAGACTTTTATAAATTAGTGTCATGGATAATGTTGCTATTGCCGATGTTTTTTCACTGCTTGCCAAACTCATGGATATTCATGGCGAGAATTCGTTCAAGACAAAAACCTATTCCATTGCTGCATTTAATATTGAAAAATTGCCGGTGCAGTTGCATGAAACGCCCCGGGAGAAATTATCCGGTATTAAAGGAATTGGCGACAGTGTTGGCAAAAAAGTGATCGAAATGCTCGAAACAGGGAAATTACATGCCCTGGAAGATTATCTCAGTAAAACACCGCCCGGTGTGATCGAAATGCTCAGCATTAAAGGTATTGGTCCAAAAAAGATCCATACTATCTGGAAAGAAATGGAGATCGAATCACTCGGTGAATTATTATATGCATGTAATGAGAACAGGTTAACACTTTTCAAAGGCTTTGGTGAAAAGACACAGAAGAATGTACAGGATGCAATTGAATTTTATTTTTTGAACCAGGGACATTTCCTGTATGCACAACTGGATCCGGTCTTCCCGCAAATTGAAAGCTATCTGAAAAAATTATTTTCACCGGAAAAAGTAAGAATAACCGGCGCCTATCGCCGGCAGGCATTGACGATCGAAGAACTGGAATTTGTAATCAATGAATCAAACGAAATAATAAAACCAAAATTCCAGACGGCACAACCACCTGAATTGCTGGAAGAAAAAGATGATAGCTTAGTATATAAGTTGAAAAATGGATTAAAGCTCCGTTTATATACAGGCAAACAAAATATTATTGAAAGGCAATTCGTAACAACCGGGAACCAGGAATTCGTAACTGCATTCAAGGCATCGTACCCCAGAATAATCAATGAAACCTTAGCCGATGATGCTACAGTATTTGATGAAGCAAGAATGCCCTATATCGAACCCTGCCTGCGGGAAAACGCTGCCATTATTGAACTGGCCAAAAAGAACAAGCTTCCCAAACTGATACAACCGGAAGATATCCGTTCTATCATTCATAGTCATAGCAACTGGAGCGACGGCATGAATACGATCGAAGAAATGGCGAAAGAATGTATCAAAAGACGTTATGAATATCTTGTTATCTCCGATCACTCGCAAACGGCTTTTTATGCCAATGGCTTAAAAGAGGACCGTGTAAGAGAACAGCATCGCTATGTTGATGAATTGAATGCCAGCCTGAAACCATTTAAAATATTCAAAAGCATTGAAAGCGATATACTGAATGACGGCAGCCTGGATTACCCGGATAAAACATTAAGCAGTTTCGATCTTGTTATTGCTTCCGTACACAGCAACCTGAAGATGACAGAAGAAAAAGCAATGACAAGGCTGATAAAAGCAATTGAGAATCCTTATACCAATATACTTGGTCATATGACGGGCCGTCTTCTGTTAAGCCGTAATGGTTATCCTGTCGATCATAAAAAAATAATTGAGGCCTGCGCAGCGAATAATGTAGTGATAGAGATCAATGCGCATCCGCGCCGCCTGGATATGGATTGGCAATGGATCGGTTATGCAATAGAAAAAGGCGTGCTGCTGTCGATCGACCCGGATGCGCATGCGCTGGATGGTTTTGATGATGTTAAGTACGGTGTACTGGCTGCGCAAAAAGGGGGATTGATAAAAGAGAATAACCTAAGCAGTTTTACATTAAAGCAGTTTGAAGAGTGGTTAGGAAAGAATAAAAAGAAGTTGCAATGAGCAGGAAGTTATTAGTTTTATTGCTTACACTTTTTACGATCCTCTTAAGTCTTTGGTTACCTGTAAAAATTGTAGGGGAAGAATTTCTTCTTAAAGATCTGGAGCTATCCCTTATAACAAACCAAAACCCTTCATCAGACCATATATTTGATCCTATATTTATTTTTACCAGCTTCCTGGTTGGAGTAATAATTGCTATATGCGGGCAATCAGCTTTGCTTTTAAGTTTTTTTATTTCTAATGCAAGGATCAAAAGCCGGCTTTTAAAAATCACAGTTTGTGCTCTCTGGCTCTCACTGTTACTCTTAACATTCTCCTCAGAATATTTACTTTTTAGTATCCCTTTTATTATATCATCTGTAATACTCTTCGTGAAATCCGGAATGGGTATAAAAAAAGCGGGAAAGTAACGGGATAGCAATATTGGGTAAGACCGGGCCTTTCAGGATAAAGCATTATAAATATCAGCCAGCTTTTTTAAAATTAAGCGCCGTTGCAAGGCCGCAATAGTTATAAAGAAAAAAGGCGCCCTTCTGTTTATAAAGAAGGACGCCGATGCTCTTGATGGTTTGATGTCTGGTACAATGTACCGGCAGCTCAAAAAGGGGGTTTGTCAAAGGAAACTATTAGCAGCTTTTCTTTGAAAGTGTTCGGGTCTTATCAAAGAAAGGAAAATCCTAAGCTTCTAAATAACGATCTGGTCAGACAGGCTTTTGTCAATATATTTTCCTCCGCCTGCTACTTTCTTTATTGCGTCAATGATCTCGTTGTGCGGAGAGCTTTTACATACATAAGCAAAAGCTCCCAATTGTATCATGTTCCTTGCATAAGACACTTTGTTGTGCATAGACAACCCAATGATCCTGATGCCAGGGTGTTCTTTCAATATCTTCCGCGTCGCTTCAAATCCATTAATGGGTGACATGTTAATGTCCATCACTATGATATCGGGAGAATGTTCTCTCGCTAATGCGATGATCTCTTCACCGTTCCTGCACTCACCAATGACCAACACCTCTTCGATGCCGTCTATGATCATCCGCAAACTTCCCCGCATTATTGTATTATCATCTGCAAGCAGAATGGTAAATTGCTTTCTCATAAGAGAATTCTTTTCGCAATTCACCGCCATTGCCAGGGAGGTTAAACAAGAGCCATCACTTCTGTTCTGATAAGGATTGGATGTATTATCTAAAAATATAATGGAGCAAAGTTAAGTACTGGAGCAAGCTTCAAAGGGAATTGCTGCCGTTCTTTGAACAAATTACGTATTTCTTTCTATTGTTCGTTGCAATAACTACAGCTTATTGATTTCAATCATTAAAAGAGAGATCTGTAGTGTTAATGTAGTTTATCAATGAAGCTGCATTCTTCAATTTTAGCTTCTTAAGAATATTATGACGATGCACTTCTATCGTACGTACGGAGATATTAAGTTGTGCAGCTATCTCTTTGGAAGAGAAACCATTCTTGATCAGTTTGATGATCTCTATCTCCCGTAAAGACAATCCATTGATATTAGGCTGATCATCTTCAGCACCCATGATCTGCCCCGATAATATATCTTTTATTTCAGAACAAACATATTTCTCACCATTCATTACAGCTTCGATGGCCTTGAACATTTCTTCTTTGGAAGAATTCTTTGTAACATATCCCTTCGCCCCTACCTGCATCATCTTTTTTGCATACACAGGTTTGTTATGCATTGAAACCGCAATGATCTTTGTTCCCGGAGAAAATTTGCGTATCAATGGTACAGCATCAATTCCGGAGCCGCCCGGTAAATTAATATCAAGTAATACAATATCAGGTCTCTTGATCCTGATCATTTCAACGGCTTCATCCAGGCTCCCGCTTTCGCCGGTTACTTCAATATCATTTCTTTCGGAAAAAAGTTTGGTCCACATTTCCCGTATCAGTTTGTGATCGTCTACAATGGCTATGGATATCTTTTTCATGTCCTTAATTTTTTAATAAGGTAAAGAGATGCTGATGGTACAGCCGTTCCCCGGCGACGAAATGATATTCATTGTACCGGAATAATATTCTACCCGGTTTTGTATATTTCTTAACCCGATCCCTTTGGATGCCTGTGCCGTGTCAAATCCAACACCATCGTCAGCGATCGTTAACTGGAGAATTCCTGCCTCATCCTCCAGGCTGACCACCGTTAGTTTTGCATTGGCATATTTAAGGATATTATTTATTTGCTCCTGTACCACCCTGTAGATCATCAGTTCCATTTTACTGTCTATCATTTTTTCTTTTGACATATTGCTGACCACTTCCACCTGCAATTTATTGGTCATATTGATCTCTTCGGCCAATTCCTGTAAAGCTTCTTCCAAACCAATATCTCCCAAAGAAGGTGCAACCAATGAATGTGATAGCTTCCGGATCTCTTCCATTGCTTCCGTAACAAAATCATGGCATTGGGTAAGCAATTCCTTATTCACGTTTTCCTTATCCCTTACAATCCCAATATACATTTTTACCGTGGCAAGTATTTGGTTAATATTATCGTGTAATTCCCTTCCTAATTCATCTCTTTCCTTTTCCTGTGCCTGTATAGTGACCTCCGTGATCAGTTTTTGCTGCTTTAATTGCTGCTCTGCCAATTCAGATTCGAGTTTTTTCTTTTCCGTAAGATCTGTCATTGCCCCGATCATACGGTAAGGTTTTTTTTGTGCGTCATAAAGAATATACCCGCGGTCAAAAACATCTTTATACGTTCCGTCAGAACTCAAAAACCGGAATTCATCCTGCCAGTTCTCCATGCCTGCATCTATATGATATTGTATTTTTTGCATCACCCGTTGCCTGTCTTCGGGATGAATATACTCATCTATCCAGGATTCATTGTACTTCTGCCTTTCAGCAGGATACCCAAATGTTTTACCGAATGCTTCACCCCATACACCCTGCCCGGTATTATAGTTCCATTCCCATATCGTATCATGCGTAGCTTTGTTGACAAACTGGTACCGCTCATTACTTTCGAGCAGCCTCTCCATTGTCTTCTTCCTTTCCATACTGTACTGGATCGTTTTGGCCAGCATTTTTTCATCGAACTCTCCTTTGATCAGGTAGTCCTGCGCTCCTAAAGAAATTGCTTCAATAGCTATTTCGAGAGTTGACATTCCTGAAAACACCACGATAGGTACCTGCGGCATCAGGTGATCTAAAGTTATTACAGAATCAACACCCTGGCTATCGGGTAATGTAAGATCAAGCATAGCAATATCAAACCGGTTCTCTTTTATCAATTCCGGTACCGACGCCATCCTGTCTGCATGAACGACATTTTCTATCGGCAGATGAGTGCGGATCAAATATTGTTGCAGCAATATAAAATCGCCGGGATTATCCTCAATGATCAATAAATTATAGGGTTGAATTCCTTTGGTCATATACTATTATTAAGTATTCACTGCTGTCAATGTTTTGGCAGTTTTACAATACTGATCCAGAAATCTTTTATCATTTGTACTACTTCCATGAATTTTCTAAAGTCAACCGGTTTGGTGATATAACAGTTCGCATGATTATTATACGACTTGATGATATCATTTTCCGAATCAGAGGTCGTCAGTATCACAACCGGTATGCTTTTAAGAGCTTCATCATTCTTGATCTCTGTCAATACTTCCATACCATCCATTTTCGGAAGGTTTATATCGAGCAGGATAAGATCAGGCGTTTCTGCTCCTTCATACTTACCTTCTTTTCGCAAAAATTTCATGGCTTCATCACCATCCTTTACTACGTTGATACCATTAGTGACGTTCGCTTTTTTTAAAGCCTGCGTGGTAAGAACGATGTCGCCTTCATTGTCTTCTACCAGCAAAATTTTTATTTCCTTGATCATATAGTATTTTTTAAAATGCTGAAATAAAATGTACTGCCTTTTCCTTCTTCTGACCTCACCCATATCTCTCCTTTATGAACCTCCACGATCTTTTTACAAATGGCCAGGCCGATCCCGGTGCCGGGGTATTCACCTTTACTATGTAACCGCTGAAAAATGATGAATATCTTATCAAAATATTTTGGATCGATACCGATACCACAATCTTTTACGTAAAAAATGTACTTCCCTGTTTCATCGGTAAATCCAATTTCAATTTCCGGCGGTTTTTCGCCATGGTATTTCAGCGCATTAGCAACCAGGTTAATGAACAACTGGCTGATAAGCGTCTTATTGGCCACAATAGCCGGCAATTTTTTTACATTCACCACAGCATTGCTTTTTTTGATCTCTTCATCCAGCACACGAAGTACATAACTCATTACTTCATTCAGGTCAATGTCTGCAAATTTCTCTTTGTTCGTTCCTACTCTTGAGTATAACAACAGGTCATTTACAAGTATCTTCATTCTCCTTGATCCATCCACCGCATAATGGATATATTCTTTACCGGTCGCATCCAGCTTTGCATCGTATTCTTCTTCCAGCAAATTCAAAAAACTGCTTACCATTCGCAAGGGTTCCTGCAGGTCATGACTGGCGATATAAGCAAATCGTTCCAGTTCCGTATTGGAGCTTTTTAATTCTTCCGTATACTTTTTTTGTTTTTCTTCCATTTCCAGTTTCTGTGTTACATCATGGGCCAGTACAAGTCTCGCTTGTATATCCTTATAAATAATATCATCGGCTGTTACTTCTACCATAATGATCGTTCCATCCTTCTTTTTATGCCGCCATATGCCAGAGATAGCTTTTCCTTCATTTGCATACTTTGCATAAGAAAGATATTTTTCAATATCCTCTTTTGGCCGCAGCGCTGCAGCATTTAATTGTAAAAATTCTTCCCGGGAATAACCATATTGAGTGATGGCCGCTTCATTCACATCTATCACTTCCAATGTCGATCTTGATATGACCCACATCGGCATTGGATTTCTTTCAAACAGGAATCTATATTCCTGCATTTTTTTCTCCAATGTCATTTGCGAATTCTTAACCTGCAGGGCCATTGCATTGAATGCACGGGAAAGTTTTCCCAATTCATCATACCTGTTTTCCTCTACAATTGTTGAATAATTTCCTGAGGCTATTGCCGATGCTGCATGGGTGAGGCTCTGGAGCGGCCGGGTAATACTATTACTCATTATCCAGGCAGCCACGAATCCCAGTATCAGCATGATGGCTGCTGCAATAATGATCCAGAAAAGAAAACGACGGGCTGCTTCCAGTACTTTTTGCTGTGATAGCTCGATCGATAATAACCAGTGCGTATTAGCAATGGGGCGTATCGCTGCGATGACCGGTTCATTCTTTGCCCGTGAATAAGTTATAACACTATTCGCATCTTTTTTATTCACCGGCGGCGCTGAAACAGTTGTTATCATATCCGTCCATAATGTCCCGTCATCATTTCCAATATAAAGTTTTGCGCCTGTGCCCAGCAATTTCGATAATTGTTCCAATGCCTGCGATGTTGCATTCATAGAGCGCCATCTTACTATATAACCAATGATCGTACCGCTTTTACTGCCGGGAGCCCGGTCAGTTACAGTTACAATGACCGGGTAGTAGATCGCATTTTCAACGGCATAGATCTTTCCTGAAATACCCGAATCGGGCAGTAGCGGTGCACTGATAGGCAATATCGTATCTGCAGGAATTTTTATATCGACCCCTTCTTTGGCAGAATGAAGAATTGTTTTGCGGTTTGCATCTAACAGGTCAACCTGCACGAATAAAGTATCCTGCCGGAGTTTCTGCAGGGAAATAGTAGCTTCTGCCACCGAGTCTGCGCCATTTGTTTGTATAAATCTTTTGACCGCTTTATCAGCAGCAACCAACTTTGTAGATCCTATATAAGCTTTTGCACTATTAGGATACATTGAACTTAATTGGTCCGTTAATGCAAGTAATCGTTCCTGGCCTATTTTAAGAGAAGCCCTTTTTACACCAACATAGGATATCAATCCAAAAATAACGGTACCGATAATCAGCAACGTACATATCAAAATAGGAAGCCGTTTGCTGATGGATATCCTCGAAAGCGGGTAAGTTTTCATGTTCTTATTTTATAGGATTTAGATGCCTGCTCATATATTATTTTTTGGAATGCTGAAATAAAATGTACTGCCTTTACCTTCTTCTGATTCCACCCATATCTTTCCATTATGTGCTTCAACGATCTTTTTACAGATCGCAAGGCCGATGCCCGTGCCGGAGTGTTCCGTTTTATTATGAAGCCGTTGAAAGATGATGAATATCTTTTCGAAGAATTTTGAACTGATACCGATCCCGTTATCCTTTATATGAAAAACATGCCTGTCTTTTTCTTCCGCAGCTCCTATTTCGATCACGGGTATTTTTTCACTATGATATTTTAATGCATTGCTGAGAAGGTTAATGAATAACTGGCCCACCAGGGTTTTATTGGCTTTTATCACCGGCAAGGAAGATACTTTTATGATAGCTCCCGTTTTTTGGATCTCTTCGTTAAGAACCCGAAGTACATATTTCATTGTTTCGTTCACATCGACAGAAGTGAACTCTTCTTTATTAGTGCCAACTCTTGAATAATGCAGCAGGTCATTCACCAATATCTTCATACGGGAGGCACCATCGACAGCAAAATCGATATATCCCTTTGCCCTCTCATTCAGTTCTTCGCCAAACTCTTCTTCAAGCAAACTCAAAAAACTACTCACCATACGGAGAGGTTCCTGCAGGTCGTGACTGGCGATATAAGCAAATCGTTCAAGTTCCTTATTCGAATTTTGCAGTTCCAGCGCATATTTCTTTAATCTTTCTTCAGCCTTTTTTCTTTCAGTGATATTCCGGGAAATTTTAGAAGCGCCGATAATTTTTCCGGACAGGTCTCTTATAGGCGATATAGTAAGCGATACATTAATTACCGCAGCATCTTTTCTTATTCTTTCTGTTTCGTAATGATCGATTCCTTCTCCCTTCCGGATACTTTCCATTATTTCCTGTTCTTCATTCAGAAGCCAGGATGGGATAAGAATGGAGATATGTTTCCCGATGATCTCTTCTGATGAGTAACCAAATATTTTTTCGGCCCCGTGATTCCATGTTATGATGCTCCCATCGAGGGTCCTGCTGAGTATAGCGTCGTCGGAAGAATTTACAATAGAAGCCAACAAGGCCTGCTGCTCTTCGAGCTTTTTTCTTTCAGTGATATCCATTGAAAGAATGAATATTCCTTCGGGAACAGGTTGAATACTTAACTCAAACCATTCCCTTAAACCATCCGGAAATACAAATTCATTCTCCATCAACTGGGGAATACGTTCTTCCATGCATAACTTCAGCAACCTGAATAATTCAGTGCCTTCCACACCGGGATAACTGTCTATGATGGTGGTACCAAGTAATTGTTCACGGGAATATTTACTTTGACGGACCACGGCTTTATTGACAAATACATATTTCCAGTCGTAGCCGATCACCTGTATACCTTCCCGCATATTCTCGATCAAAAACCGATACTGCTGTTCTTTTTCAATTACCTCTTTCGTTTTATCCTCTACTCTTTTTTCCAGTTGCAGGTTCAGTTGCCATATCGTTTCTTCAGCTTGTTTGCGTTCGGTAATGTCATTAAAAAGGATCGCTACCTGGTTATTCTTTGGTTCTCCGAAACGAAAAGCATACACATCATACCAGCGATTCAACTGTTCGGCCCGGTTCTCAAAGCGGATCGATTCACCTGTCAATGCGACCTTTCCATAAATTTCAAACCAATGCTCTTCATGATCGGGTGCAAACTCACGCATCCGTTTACCAACAGCATCCTGCATCCCGGTTTGTCTTTCGAATGATTCATTGATGACGATGAAACGGTAGTCAACCGGTTTTTTATGCGCATCGAAGATCATCTCAATGATGCAAAATCCCTGGTCGATCGAATTGAAAAGTGTACTGTATTTCTTTTCGCTTTCTTTTAATTTTTCTTCAATGGCTTTCTTGCCTGTGATATCACGAAGGAAGCCAATAAAAAAATATTTGCCCTCTACAATGGTCGGGGAGATACTTAATGCAACATCAAACTCAATATTCTTATTATTGAGAGCTTGTATCTCGATGGTTTTTCCAAGCACCGGGCCTTCCCCGGTTTCGAGAAAATAATTCAAACCATTTTGATGTGCTTCGCGGAAACGTGGGGGAATAATTATTTCTGAAAGCTGCTTACCCAATACTTCATCTGCCATCCAACCGAAAAGAGTTTCGGCCTTAGGATTCCATTGAACAATATTTCCCTGGTCATCAATTACAATTACTGCATCGGGAGCAGCATTGAATATTGTTTCACTGAAATACCGGTTGATATATCCGTTGAGCCTGGCCATTAATTCATTTAATAAAACTACTTGTGATCAAAACAAGTATGCTGAATGTATCATCCGCCGGCTCTATATTAAAGAGATTCAAACAAATAAACCTACAAAGGTTTAAGCTTTACCACGTAAGCGGATGCTGCTTTCAGAGTTGTAACCGGATCTTCACAGGTAAATGTTGGTGCGGGGGAGCACCGAGATAAAAGTTACAACAATAATTTTATTTGCAAAGCTCAAACCTTGATTATTATCAAATTAATTGACCGAATAAGTATTTCTACTGATAAGCCAAATAGGATTTAGCCTAAAAAACCGCGAAGCAAAAAATAACTTGTCTTATTTCTAAGCAGACCGATGGCTTTATCTTTTATCTGTCTTACTCTTTCTCTTGTCAGGTCATACTTATTGGCGATCTCATCAAGTCCCATTGGGTGGCCGGTATTCAATCCGAAAAATGAACAAAGCACTTCTCTTTGTCTTTTGTTGAGTACCTGCATCACTCTTTCCAATTCTGTTTTAAATGAACCTGTATGTGATATTTTTTCATAGCCATTTACACCGTCTTCCGTTGCCAATGAATCGGCCAGTGTACTATCATCATCATCGGAATAAGGTTTATCAAGACTTACATGTTTTACCTGGATGGCCATACGGGAAGCCACTTCCTCTGAATCTACACCGAGAAAATCCGCTACTTCATCCGCTGAAGCAGATCTTTCCAATGTTTGTTCCAATACATCATTGGCTTTTTGTATGCGGTTGCCCAATACTTTTTTATTATAAGGTAAACGTACCAGGTAGGAGTCGCTGGCCAATGCCTGTAACATACTTTGACGGATCCACCATACAGCATAACTGATGAACTTGAATCCTTTTGTAGCATCAAATTTTTTAGCGGCATGGATAAGACCAATATTGCCTTCATTGATAAGATCGGACAATGAAAGACCCTGGCCCTGGTATTGTTTGGCTACTGATACCACGAAACGAAGATTTGCTTTTGTCAGGCGATCGAGTGCTTCTTTATCGCCTTTTTGTATCTCATCAAACAACCTGTTTTCATCCTCAGGTGTTAAGAGATGTACTTTACCGATCTCCTGGAGATATTTCCCGAGGCTTTCGGATTCTCTGTTGGTTACTGTCTTTGCAATTTTTAACTGGCGCATACTCATAAACAAGGTTTTTAGATTGACAAGGATGGATTACTGTTGTTGAGAATTCTCAACGATCATAGGGATGGATAGCATTGCGGCTTTATAACTCAGGCCGCCGTTCTTCCTGTTTGGATCATTTCTTTTGGAAAAAGATACTGGCATAAAGAACTTTCGCCTTTCTCTTTTTTTAGCAATAAAGCAAGCGCAATAAGATAAAAAGCATCATTACTGAGCGTCCCGGGAAGATCTTTTTGGATCCTGGTCTTTTTACCCGGCATTGGAGTTGGGATACGTTGAACTTTCATACAAAAATTTTTTACGATGAATGAATTTTGTTTCAGTTCACAGGGTATCACGGATTGATGACGTAAAAGTGAAGAGATATAAATTACAGAACAAAAAAAGGGATAGATGAAATCGCTTTATACCAAATGATTTTAAGAGTGGCTAAGTAGTAACATTTAAGTCTCGTGCATTTACTAACTTTGAAAAAGGGGATATTACTACACTATGCGATCGAATTATTTCATTCCTGCTTTGATCATTTGTTGTTTCATTGGTTGTACAAGAGGTAAAACGAAACTTACTGCTGCTGAATTAAAATGGATCGATCCCTATAAAGAAGGAGATACACTTATTTTCAGATCCGGTAAAGGAGAATTTGATACTTCTTATATTTTCAAAAAAGAGGTTTTTTACGGAGAAGCTAACTCTATAGAAACGGGAGAATACCAACATCAATGGGCCAGGATTTTTTACAAGAACAAAAAAAATTACCCGGATGGACATGAATTGATAACACTGATCAAACCCGATCCGCCTAAAGAAGCAAATTTATTCGTCAACTATCTTCATTCTTCTTTCATCGCAGTAGAAATATCCAATGCATCGCAATTTAAAAAAGGGCAGGTGTATGAATTCGATACTTATCATAGCCGGGCAGAAGCAGATCAGCCAATGAAAATATACTGGCATGAAGAATACGGGATCACGAGGTATATGAATCATGATAGCAGTATCTGGGATCGAATCAACCTGCCTCAACCTGCACAATAAAATATTACCGGTGGAACAATTATTATTCTTAAAAGAACTGCTTGCAATTTTCGGGGAGTCGATCAATGCTTATCACCGGTACCTACTGGCAGATAAAATCTATCAGTTTGCGCAGCCATTAAAACTGCATAACGGCAATGCCTTGCAATTACTAAAAGAAAATAAAGCATTATTGCCGGCGAACCTGCAGGAAGATATCCAATTACTGATCACACATTATACCGAATGGTCACAAAAATGGGAACAACTGGATGCTGAAAAAAAACACAAGCCCAATGATGTATTTGTATTTGCCAACGATATTACTTTTCCCAAACAAGCGGCGCAGCATCTTGAAGCATACTATAAAAAGATCACTCGACCACCGGCATCTCCACATGAAAAGTAGTTCCCTTTCCCTGTTCCGTTTCAAACCATATCTTTCCTTTTGCCTGTTCCACGATTCCTTTTACCATCGCCAGGCCAAGACCTGTTCCCGATGATTTGGTTGTAAAGTTGGGCATGAATATCCTTGATTGCATTTCAGGCGGAATGCCTTCGCCATTGTCTTTGATACTGATAATGATCTTATCTCTATCTCTCATTTCATTCACCTCTATCCGGCAATCACCATTATTGCTGCAGGCTTGCACTGCATTGGTAAAAAGATTCGTGAACAAACGATTCATCTGTGTTTTATCTGCATTCACGATCACTTTATCATTGACCGGGTTCCATTGCATTTCCACAGCCTGGTCGGATTGGAACAGGTCTTTTAATGAACTGATCACATCATGCAGATCGAACAATTCAACTTTTGTAGTACCGATATTGGCGAATTGCGAAAAGTCTGCGGCTATCTTGGAAAGATGATCGATCTGTTCTACCAATGTATTGGCAACATTGGCAGATAGTTCTTTTACATTCTCCTGGTTATTATTGATCGCTTTTTGCAAATACTGGATACTGAGTTTCATTGGCGTCAATGGATTCTTGATCTCATGCGCCACTTGTCTCGCCATTTCCCGCCAGGCTCCTTCCCTTTCACTTTTTGCAAGAGCGCTGGCACTTTCTCCCAGTTTGTTCACCATTTTATTATACTCCTGCACCAGTTCACCGATCTCATCGTTGCGGTTCCATACAACCTCTTCATTCATTTTACCAAGATTCACTTCTTTCATCTTATCACTGATGATAGAGAATGAACGGGTGATACGATTGGTGATCAGTAAAGCGATCAGCCCGGCGATCAAAAAGATAAAAGCATTCAGGTTGATAATAGTAACAAGGAAATTGGATATTTCCTGTCGCAATTCGGCATTAGAAGTGAAATAGGGGATGTTGATATAAGCATACACATTTTTGCCATCATCCCTCACCGGCGAATAAATACTGAGGTAAGAAAAGTTACTGATCTTTTCATCCTGCGAATGCTGTACCTGCCGCAACCTGCTGAGATGATAAAAAGCAATAGGATCTATTTTTTTACTTAATACACCTTTGGTATAAACATCGGCCTGCGACGAAACCCGCAGGTCGCCACCCAGGTCATATACATTCACATCCACGCCATGTATATCGGAGATCTCATTCACCAGGTTTTGTAGTCCGTCGATCGATACAGAATCATAGATCTTAACTACATCATCAGAGATATTATGATCCGACAATCTTTTTTCCATTTCATTCACCATGATCTTCATGGTCCGGCTCAGCCTTTCATTGTTATTCCGGTTATACCGGGTTATAAAGAAAGAGATCGTTGCTATACCGATGACGAGAAAAGAAAATACACTGATAAAGATGATAGTACTGTGTACCTGCGTCCGGATATTTTGCTGCAATAATTCCCTGAATCTTTTCTTACTGAGTATTATTTTCAGCAGGAAGCTGATGAATTGGACCAGGGCGACAAGAAAAAGAAAAGAACAAAAGATATAAGAAAATAAAGTGATCGTTTCAATGGTTGTTTCTCTTTTGCGGGCGATCACCACCACTTTCTTATTATTGGCCTTGAACCAAAGCTCATCAAACTTGCCATTGCTTTTTTTATAAAATTCTCCTTTGGGAACCTGGTCATCGGTAATGGAAGTTTCAAAAGGATATTTACCCAATGGAGAAACAAGATTGCCACTATCGTACACAGCAGTGGAAAAAATCGGTGATGCGTCGGGATCGTTCTGGTCGAGTTCTTTGAATAATTCAGGGATCAGTTCATCCTGGCTGAAATTTTTAAAATTGGAAACAATGAAGATCGATCCCATCTTGTCTCCTGCCGAATCGGTCACATCACGCCGGGTTATATAATTGAATTTATCAAAAGCCGTTTCGTAATAAAAAAGACCTTCTGTCCTTTTTGTCGGTTTTGCCTGTACGGTCAGGATCGTGTTCAATGTCTCGTAGGTCTCGGGATCTTCATTATATAAGCCGCTATTGATCGAATCAAATACATACAGGCGGGTATCATATTTATTGAGATAACCTTTATAATTATTCCTGATGATGCTATCCCTTACTATTCTTCCATTATCGGGATCTTTGAAACGATAAAAATTATCCTGCAAAAAATCACTGTCAAGATATTTCATTGCAATACTCATGAGCCTCTCACTGGCCTCATCGGTTTGAATAGCCAGTTTTTCAGCAATGCTTATTCTTTTTTTCCATTCTACTTTATTATTCTCGATAAGCATGATAATAGCGATGGAAACAGAAAAGATGAATATCCAGGAAAGTATACCTGCAATATTGATGCGCAGCCGGTTAATAACAATACCTTTTCTTCCGGCAAGCCAGGTATAAATAAGCAGCCAGCATAAGACCGGGAGATTGAACAATACCTCCGAATTGCTCGAACTTACCGTCAGCCAAATAAGGCCGGCCAAACCGATGGCAAAATAGATAAAGATCTTTTTTCCTTCCAGCAAAGGGAAAATAAAACGGAACAGGAGTTGGGAAAAATAATAATACGATAACGATAAACAGGCAAGAACGATAAAACCTATTACCGTGTATTGATCCAGTTCAAAGAAATTGGTAACGTCAAAAGATATTTTTGAATCGGCCACTAAACTTTTGATCACACCGGCCAGCATGAAAGTGGATAAGATCAGGAGTAATAAAGAAACGATACCGGCTATCCATTTTAATTTGAAAGAAAATCTTTCGCCCGGGTTTTGCCGGTGATGTGATTTTGACCAGGCAAATAAAATGATCCAGCAAAAAAGTCCGGCATTGATCAAAAGATCACCCAGCGATCGCTGAATAAAATTGGAAGCATATTTCTGCGGGCTGAATAATTCAAACTGCCGCAGGTTAAATGATGCAGGGAAGTAATAAGTAAAAAGCCGGAAGGCTGTCAATATCAATATAAGTAAACCAACGGCCCGCCAGGTGCCCCATTTTGCCGCTGTTGATTCTGCCAGCAGGTGCACGAAAAGAAAAAAGAACAATACCGCACCGATCCGGAGTATAATAGTAAACAGGTCATTGTAAGGAACGGCAACCGATACTTTTTTATTAAGATAAAATAATGTTGTGCCGGATAAAGACTTTACAGGAAATTCTGTTGGCTGATCAACTTCGGATAAGGCTACTCTTTTATCAGCGTCGCCGCTATAAACAAATTTTTGCGGAAGGTATTTGTTGGTAATATAAAATTTTGAACGTACCGGTATAAGTGCATAAGCTACTATTTTACCTCCGCCATTTTCTTTTATAAAAGTTTTCTTGATCGTAAAATACCATCCGTTGGATAAATGATAGAAATGATCGCCGTCATCGTCGGTCAGCATTTCCTGCGAAGGAGCGACGAGTTGTTTATTCCAGAATTTCACATCAACGGTGCCAAAAGATTCTGCAGCATATAAAAAAATGCTGTAAGACTTTTTGCTGATGCTCTTAAGTTCTTTCAACGATTCTTTGTTGGCCACCAGGCGGTTGACCAGCGATGTATCTTTTAGGAAATCATTGAAATCGTTTTGCTTTTTGTGAATATAACTTTCGGCTATACGTACTTCCTGTGCAACAGATGAGCGGTTGCTGTATAGTTTATTAAAAACAAATGCAAGGATGAAAAGTATGACTGCAAGGAACAGCAGGCTGTACTTGCTCAATAAAATATTTTTTAATGGTGGCTTCACTGTTCGGGCTTCTGTCTTTTGATGCTGTTCCAGATGCTGTCCATCTCCTGCAATGTCATCGAATGCAGGTCTTTGCCGCTTTGCAAAGCCTGTTGCTCCATCTGGGTGAACCGTTGAATGAACTTCTTATTGGTCCTTTCGAGTGCATTTTCAGCATCTACCTGCAAAAACCGTGCGTAATTGATCAAAGAAAACACAACATCGCCAAACTCTTCTTCCACTTCAGCCTGGAGCTTCTCTTTGTCCTGGTTCCCGGCTCCCGATTCCAAATTACCGACTGCTTCTTTTAATTCATTCATCTCTTCATCCACCTTTTCCCATACCTGTTCTTTATTATCCCATTCAAAACCCACCTGTTTTGCTTTTTCCTGGAGCCGCATCGCTTTTACCGTAGCCGGCAATGATTGCGGCACGCCGCTAATGACCGACTTCTTACCTTCCTTTAACTTTAATTTTTCCCAATTCCTTTTTACATCTTCTGCATCATTCACTTTTACATCGCCATATATATGCGGATGACGGGCAATTAATTTTTCGCAAATGCCATTGATCACTTCATCGAGTTCAAATTGTTTTTGTTCGCTTCCGATCCTTGCATAAAAAACAATATGCAGCAAAAGATCGCCGAGTTCTTCTTTGATTCCTTTCCAATCGTTTTCGGTAATGGCATCGGCCAGTTCATAGGTCTCTTCGATGGTCATCTGGCGAAGCGACTGAACCGTTTGTTTTTTATCCCAGGGACATTTCTCCCGCAGCTCATCCATGATATTTACCAGTCTCAGGAACGCATCACTGTTTTTTGTATTCATAGTTTGAACAGGTTAAAGTGTTGCCGCCGAGAAGAAAGTGATCAATAAGAAAAGAACGGTCATCATGACCAGTGAAATGAGGGCAACCAATAAAAATTTTAAGAATGTTTTCCCACGTCTTTGTCCATAAAAAGTACGCATGGCCTTATAGAGATAGAAGAATAAAAGAAGGATACACAATAGCATCAGCCATTCGGGTAACTCCGATTTGATAAAAGCAGTTGTCTTATCGATCAGGAACACCAGCAGCAGTATAAAAAAGCTAAAAATATAAAGGTGGATCGTAAACACTCCATGATCCGCATAATAGAAATTCTTTCTTCGTATATAAACAAGCTTCAGGATAAGTGCAAAAAAAGGAAGTGATATCAATAACATGTAAGGCAAACGATGAAATATAGTCTCAAAAAGTTTTTTGGTTGCTTCTTCGGGGTTATCCCTGAATTTGCGGTCGACATTGATACTGAATTTCATCAGGCGGCGCATTACCCACCCGTCTCTTTGGGAAGAAGGTAATTTTTTTTCTGCCGAATCATATTCTTCAAAACTATTGTACTTGGTTCCGAAATTTATATGGAACCCTGCATTGCTCGTGTCAACATCCCGGAAATCCTGCATGGTTACCATATGCGAAGTATCCTCTGCCCAAAAAAGTCTTTCTTTTATTTCATGATCGCCGGTATCCTTTGCAAGTTCATGTTTCAATATGCCGGTATAAATGGCTCTTTGCTTTGCTGTAAGTGGCTTCCTGGCATCGGAAGCAGGAGTAGTACTGACAAAAAAACTGAAGAAAAGTAGAAAAAAGATGGCAGATGTAAATACATACATCTTGATAGGATGAAGATAGCTGGCCCGGCGTCCATGCATATATTCTTTGGATAAAAAACCCGGCTTGAAAAGAAGATCTTTTACCGTAGTAAAAAAGTTACTGTCGAAATGGGTGATATCATAAAAGAAGTGAGTGACCATATGCCAGAAGGTTTCCTTTGGCACTACATTTTCCTGGCCGCAAACATGACAATATTTGCCTTGTACGATTGTGCCGCAATTCAGGCAATCCTTTTCTTTTCGCTGGGGAACATGGGACAATTGAAAAAATTTTCTTAAAAATAAGTACAAAAAAATACAAGACAGCCTTTCTTTTCCGTTACTCGTCAATTCTGGTAACTTTGAAGAATTAAAGCCATATCATCAACATGAAATTCCTTTTACTGCCCTTAACATTTCTTTGCTCATTTACCCTGCATGCCCAATATTTTTACAATGATATTGTTGGCACACAGGAAACCAATCGCCAGATGCAAACCTACCTGGCTAATAAAGTGAAAACGGTGACTGCAGTGGGATATACAGCCAATGGGACCAGGGCTACCGATTTTGATGAATTACATGAATTGCTGGAAAGCGGCAAAGCTTTGAAGATCGTTACTATGGCCAATTCTACGAGGACGGCCAGTTATAATCGTTTCGACGGGCAGGGACGTGTGATCAGTATCTCCGATACTTTATTGGGTGTGGCCAATATAACTACCTATGAGTATGATAATACCGGGAAAATAGTAGTGGTTCAAAATACAGTGAAAGACCCCGAAAACGAGATCGACCAGGTAGAAGTACATACATGGTTCTATAATAAGAATGGAAAAGCAGAAAGGATGTGGTGTGTTGTCAACAAAAAAGATAGCCTCGAGATCCGTTACACTCCCGATGAGGATGGTAATCCCGGTGAAGAGATCGTTTATCGTAAAGGAAAAGAAACAGATCGTATCTATTATTATTTCGATGAGCAGGGTCATCTTACGGATATTGTACGTTTTGATGAAAGGGTCAGGAAGTTGATGCCTGAGAATGTTATTACGTACGATGATGGCGGAAGAGTGTTGCAGGTAGTATCCAAATCAAAGGGACAGGAATTCAAAAAAATTACTTTTGTCGGGTACCAGACATGGAGATATGTATATAATGAAAAAGGGCTGAAAGTTGCGGAAGCATTGTTCAATTACAATATGGATATGACCGGGAGGATCAAATTCAATTATACGTTTGGTCAATAAATAATCTGTCTCATTACCTGTAAAATATCTGCTCTTTTTCTCTTCTTAATTCTCTGCCCTGAATTACCGGATCAAACAGGTGATTTAACCCATTCCGTGAAGTATTTACACTTTTGAAAGAGTCATTTTCATTTTTGTATATTTATATTTACTTAAAAGTCTTCTTCCACCAAAACCTTAAGCTATGCGACAATTAATTTTGTTTTCTGCTTTCCTACTGACTTGCGGTACCGTATTCTCTCAAACGACACCAGTTACTGGCAATACAGTAGTGCCTGACTCACCAAAACAAGTCCAGCCCGTAGATCCGAAACCGTCAATTGATACTAATAAATCAAAAGCTGCTGACGAAGTTGCAAAAACAAATACAGACTCGATAACGCTCATGAACGATCTCAAGTTTCAGCAAAAGAACCCCGGGACGCTTTATGAAAATGTGGCTAAAAATAAATGGCCATCGATACTAATAGGATTATTACTTGTAGCAGGGCTGGGCTTTTGGTTATTATCATCTACATCTTTGTGCAGGGACCAGAGCTATAACCCGGAAACAAATCAGTTGCGGCCCTTGAAAGAAAGACCTTTCAGTTATGCCAAGATCCAACTATTCTGGTGGAGCGTCATTGTGCTTAGCTCTTTTACTATATTTTATTTTTATACAAATCGTCTTGCTGCTTTTACACCTACTATGGTGTTGTTGCTGGGAGGCGGCCTGGCTGTATCTATGTTCGGAAAGGTCATCGATAATACACAGATACAACAAGACGATGAGGGAGTACCATCCCGGCACCAGGACACGCAGCCATCACAAGGTCTTTTCGTCGATATCCTTTCGGATGACAATGGCATAAGCATCCACCGCTTTCAATCGATCATTATTAATTTAGTTTTCGGTATTGCTTTTCTCGCCAGTTTTTTTCAGCTTGTAACGGCTCACAAGTTTCCGTTTATCGAGTTTGAAACCTGGCAACTTACTTTATTAGGTATCAGCTCAGGTGCATACCTTGGATTTAAAACCAATGAGAACCACGAAGCCACTAAAGAAAAGCGCCAGGCAGAAGCAGTAAAAGTTGCGAGTAAAAGAACTGCAGCAAAAACCATGGTGGTAACGGGTACAGTGGGTGCGATGGATGCGAATGTTACAACTGCTGAAGCGGATGCACCGGATGAACCACCAACGACTGTTGCCTATCAAAGACTAAAATCCAAATTGATCCAAAAAGGAATGGTGAATGAATAAAACATTTTTTGCAATAATGTTTTAAAAGTATTTGCAATAAAAAAACCTTCGAATTCGAAGGTTTTTTTGTGCCCGAGACTGGATTCGAACCAGCACACCCTTTCGGGCGCCACCACCTCAAAGTGGTGCGTCTACCAATTTCGCCACCCGGGCTTGTTTTTGAAATAGTGATTCATTTCTATAAAAGGACTGCAAATATAATTGATAAGATCAAATGATGAACTATGTTTCTGCGAAAGCCCTGTCACCAAAAGTGGTTCCGCCATCTGTTGAAGTAGTTCCAGGTTTCAGGTTGGGTTTCTGAAAGTATGAGTCTCTTGCATTAGCACGATAACCTGGAACCGAAACAAGAAACCAGGAACTTATCCCTGTTGTGGCGATTAACTACTTCTTCAATACGATCCTGAATGTAGTTCCTTTCCCGATCTCTGAATGTTTTACAAAGATCTCGCCCCTGTGGTATTGTTCAATGATCCGTTTGGAAAGACTCAGGCCAAGTCCCCAACCTCTTTTTTTGGTCGTAAAGCCGGGTTTAAAGACCATCGGGATATTTTGACGGGCAATTCCTTTGCCGCTATCCGTAATATCGATATGAATTTGTTTGCCTTCATCCCGGATATCCGTAACAATACTACCCTTTCCTTCCATTGCATCCAGTGCATTTTTCAAAAGATTCTCGATCACCCAATCAAATAAAGGAGCCGACACACAGGCTATGATCGGTTCCTGCCCATGTATATTTACCGGGAAACTGATCTTGCCGGTAGCTCTTTTTCTCATATAATCAACCATGTTGTTGATCTGTTTTACCAGGTCGATCTCTTCCAACTGCGGAGTACTGCCGATCTTTCCAAAACGATCCGATACTAATCGCAAACGATCCACATCTTTCTCCAGTTCCTGTACGATCTTTTCATTGCCGCTACTTTCTTTAAGCATTTCCACCCAGCCTTCCAATGATGATACCGGCGTTCCCAATTGGTGGGCTGTTTCTTTAGCCATTCCTGCCCATACCTGGTTTTGCGTGGAGCGGTAACTGCTGCGGATAGAAAAAATAGTGATAAAAATAAATAAGGCAACGATACATAACTGGATAATGGGATAATACTGGACCTCGTTAAAGAGTTTTGAATTGCCGTAGTAATAAAGATTTTGTTTCGTTGAATCTCTTGTATCCTGGTAAGAAACGGGCGGATGTAATGATTTGAATTGTTTTAATTTTTTCTCAACATATTTGATATTGTTGGTTGCCTGGGCGCTATCAAGGTTGATATGATCGATGATACTGTCCTTTTCATTGGTCCAGATAATGGGAAGTGTTTTGTTTTCCGTCATGATATAGCTCTCGAGCCTGATATCAGCATTAGGATCCTTGCCCATCAGCGATTGACCGGCCCTTACCCATTGTTCTACTTTTTGCTTTTCATCTCTTGCAATTTTTCTGGCGAGATAACGGGAATAAAAGATGGTCCCGATCACAATCAATATCGCTACCAGCGCCAAACCTGTCTTCCAGTTAATGATCTGCCTAAACATATTTCGAATTTAGCAATGATACACCGGCTTACCTTATTTTTGAATAAATATTTACAACGCATTGAGTGCTGAACCCAAAGTTTCTATTGTTATACTTAACTGGAACGGTCAACATTACCTGGAACAGTTTTTACCTGTATTGCTGGCAACGCAATACTCCAATTTTGAAGTGATCGTTGCTGACAATGGTTCATCGGATGATTCGGTCGGTTACCTGCAAACAAATTATCCATCCATCCGGCTTATTCGTTTTTCAGAAAATCTCGGTTTTGCCAAAGGATATAATGAAGCATTGAAACAAATCGATTCGGCCTATTACGTTTTATTGAATTCCGATGTTGAAATAACGCCGGGTTGGCTGCAACCACAGGTCGATCTGCTGGAAAAAGATAAGACGATTGCTGCCTGTCAGCCAAAGATCCTTTCATTCAATAATAAAAGATCATTTGAATATGCGGGTGCGGCCGGTGGCTGGCTGGATAAATACGGTTATCCATTTGCCAAAGGAAGAGTGTTTGATGTGTGTGAAGAAGATCATGGACAATATGATCGATCCGAACCTATCTTTTGGGCCAGTGGCGCTGCTTTATTTATCCGGTCAGAAATATTTCATGCGCTGAAAGGTTTTGATGAATACTTTTTTGCACACCAGGAAGAAATTGATCTTTGCTGGCGGATACAATTAGCAGGTCATAAAATTTATTCATGCCCTGCGGCGGTTGTGTATCATATCGGCGGCGGCACATTGCCCAAGGGCAATTCCTTAAAGACCTATCTTAATTTCAGGAATAACCGGATCATGTTATCAAAGAATCTTCCATTCAGTAAAAAAATATGGATCATGCCGGCGAGGAATTTTCTCGATGGCATATCAGCCTGGAAAGGATTATTGACAGGCGATGGCGGTTATTTTATTGCCATCCTTCGAGCGGAGGTCGCTTTTATCAAGTGGTGGTTATTTTATAAAAAAAGAAGTGTGTTCCCTGTTTCAAAAACGGGTCATTTGTCCGGTTATTTAAACAAGAACATGGTATGGCAGCATTTTGTAAAGAAGAAGAAGAAGTTCTCTGAAATTGTGGAGCAAAAAAAAGCTGTTAGCTAATAGCTATTAGCCGTTAGTTATGAGCAGTAAAATGGTAAAGAAGTAAAAAATATTGTGAGCAGGCTAACGGCTAAAAACTCACAACTAAAAGCCGGAAAATGAAAATAAGATTTAGACTTAAACCCTTATTTTTGCATCACAAAATTGCATTATGAGCAATCCACATGAATATCAGCAGGAGCTTAAAAAGATCCAGGATAAGGACTTTACACATAACTGGGTTTCATCATCCGGTTTTTTGTTTTACCTGCAGATAGCATGCGTTGTCGCTTTTGTTTTAGGCGGCTGCTATATGTTATACACCAAAAGATTTGACAAGCCCAATCCAAAGGTGCAGGAAAGTACTTTGTATACACCCAAGTACAAATAAGCCATTTCAAATTTTTTTAAAAAGGGATGATGCCCTATTTTTGCACCCCTTTAGTTCTTTGGAAACCGGAACGCCGTTCCGGTAAAATAAATTAAGATCGGAACAGTGTTCCGATATCCAGCGGAAGTAGCTCATTTGGTAGAGCACGACCTTGCCAAGGTCGGGGTGGCCGGTTCGAGCCCGGTCTTCCGCTCCAAAAGTCCTCTTGCCACACAGGCGGAGGATTTTTTTTGAACAGCAGAACATTTGAACGAAGAACAATAGAATAAGAATGATGAAGTTTAGATTTCTACATTTTGATTTCCTTGTCTCATCTGTTCTACATTCTTTTTGCCCTGGTGGTGGAATTGGTAGACACGCAGGACTTAAAATCCTGTGACCCGCAACGGTCGTAACGGTTCAACTCCGTTCCGGGGCACTTAAAAAGCGACTTAGGTCGCTTTTTTTGATTTTATACATCTAACCAACAAATTAGTGGCTTGTGCTGGTCGAGGGCCATAAATAAACAAGTTGCTGGCAAAAAACATACTTATTCTTTCCGTTCATTCCATCGCACCCTTCCGGTATATTTAACGGAGGATAATCTTGATACTTAAGATAATCATTACTTGTTGCTGGTGTTTGTTCAATACCAACACAATACACTGGAAGCACAATTGTTTTTCCCTTAAATTCTTCCGAATGCCATTCTTTATACATTTCAGGTGTAAGCTTTTTAAATGCTGCATAGCCTGAATCTCTATTATTATCATCACTCATCAAGTGAATGCCTTTGACTTTCCCCACTGAATCTAATTCAAAGAACAATATGAAATATTCTGTCTTCCGGTATTTACTCCGTACATCATTTGCATGAGTAGTCGTCTTGGTAATTTCCTTTAGATGGTCAAGGCTATTTTTCTTAAATGTTTGCGCCTGTATCTGATATGTCAGAAAAAGGGCAAAAGAAATCGCAAATAAGATTTTCATAATCATAATTTTATTGACAAGAATCTACTGGAGATAGTTGCAAGGAGTTCCGCCAAGCTCTGTCAGTATATCACATGCACATGTCTTTAATTATACCTAATCTTTTTTTTCAGGCACAGGAACTTGATAATAAAATGCATTCCCTTCAACAAATCCTTTTCCTAAATCAATACTCTTTGTACCCATATTTAGCTTTTCTATATAAGTCGAGTTTATATCAGAGGCAATGCTGTACACTGGAATTGCTATTATTTTCCCTGCATATGAATTAAATCTTCTAGACTTGAATATATCTGCAGAAAGTGTTTTTAAAACCGCATATGTCGAATCACGTCTACTTTCATCGGATAAAAAATTGATTTGGTTTATAAGCCCGCTCGAATCAACCTGGAATAGGCATACTACAAATTCTGACTTTCGATTCTCATGATATGAATAATCATGCTTGCTCATATAAGAGTCTAATGTCCTTACAAAAAACAAATTCTCATCTGAACTTAATTTTTGAGCATTGCACTTTACCATGAAAAATAATAGTCCGAAACAAGCTCCTAAATAATTCATTCTCCTCATAATTCAATACTTTATAGACAAGAATCACCACGCATCATTTGCAAAGAGTCCCGGAAACTATCCGGGTAAGATCCGCAACCCTGGGGTGTTTGAATAGAGCTACTTGGATAATCGAATCTTCCCGCCTATCTATTAACGGCTCGAATGCTGAGCACCCGGTATATATGGTCTTCCTAACAGGTTTTCCCAGTATATGGGAAAATGCTCTTTTAAATAAAAGCTATCAATTCCATTTGTTTGGTTAACATAGGATCTCCAATATAAATGCGCACAAATCGTGCGGCTGCGTTTACTTGCCCGTTATAATATTGACTGGAAAGATTTCATAATAAAATTTAAGAGAGAGAAAGCGACTAGGGTTTATCAACCAGGTAACCCATCACATAGATCCCGGCAGTCAGAATGATTATCCAAAGAAAAAACATCTTAAGCTCTTTATACTTTTTTGCTTGTATCAGGTAAGCGACATGAAAAACAAAATACAATAGCCCGGAGCCGACGGTTCCCCAAAATAAGAAGTCTGAGCTTGTATATGAGCGACCGGTTTTGCTATACCAAATCGTGTTTACTATAGCAAACGCAATCCATAGGTAACCGGCTATACGGCTTATTAATCTCGTTTTTTCCATTTTTAAAATATTAAAGTAGGAAGGCAAATTAATTATTTATTTACCTTCTAAATATATGAATATTACAAATTCGCAAAGGGGGCAAGGCTTATTCATACAACGCTGGCATATAGGAACAGCAGAAGGAGTTTATAGCGATCCCAATTTTCAGTACGGATTAACCATGCCAAGAGATATTGTTTTGATTAAACAATAGAAATTTATAAAAAAGGGCAGCTAACCAATTGCCTTTTTATGTAACCATTAAACCTTAATCAACTTATTTAAGGCAAAATGGGAGAACTGATAAATTGGAAGGTAATACTCGATCTCTGGCTTCTTATTGTACTTGTAATAGACGATTTTGGTATTAAGTGAATTGCTGATCTCTATACCACATGCAATTGAATACCCATAATAGATGTCGTTAGTCTCCAGAACCTGTATCATTTCTTTTAGTTGCTTTGGGTTTGAATAGCATCCGATATATCGAAAAACAAGCCAGAAGGCTCCGGGGTTTCTTACATTATTTTATCCCATGCGCCTGTTTGGAAATAAATTCCTAAAGAACCAAAAGAGTTGAAAAAATTAACTGGTCTACCAGTATTGGGATCTGTAATAATCCGATTGTTCTCCCGGTAAGAACACGTTCACCAATATGGTAAAGCAACCCCAATTTTGTCACTTTACTTGTATCTTTTTTTCGAAACCAAACCCCCTCAACTAAAACGTTAGCTAATCCGCTCAAAGGGTTTATAAAGTTTGTAACCAAACTTTCATTTGTTCTCGACATGGTTGAGGTATTCTGAAAATTGTTAGCTGAAACACCTGAAAATATTGAAAGTGGAATTGCAAATTTGCCAGGTTCTCCTACATAGATTCGCACAAACCTTGCCGCGGCGTTTACCTGCCCGTTATTGAGAATATCGATAAAGCCATTTGTAAATATCTCAGGCTTAAAGGCCGGCTTTGTCGTCGGGAGAGTAGTTGCAGTTTTTGGAGACTGTGGAATTTTATTGACCGACTGAAACACTGAATCTTTTGATTGAGAGTACGCAATATTTGCCCACAGCCAAAATAATATTGGCAGAAAGGATTTCATACACAAAATTTAAAAAGAGAGTTGCTAAAGTTTCTAAGACGAAAGGAAACCGGCTACATAAATCGCCACTGTTATAATGATAAGCCAGAGAAAAAACTGTTTAAGCTCTTTGTACTTTTTTGTTTGTATTAAGTATATGACATGAAAAACTCCAGAAATTAGTCCGGCGCAGATGGTCCCAATAAACAAAAATTTTGAGCTAAAAAAAGAAAGACCAGTTTTAGCATACCAAATCCCATTCGTAACCACAAACGCAATCAGTATAAAGTAAGAAATACGACTAATTAATTTCGTTTTCTCCATTTTCAAAATATTAAAAATAGGAAGGCAAATTATTATTATTTTACCTCTCTACAGTACTAAATCGTTATAACATATTCGCAACAGGGCAAGTCTTATTCATACAGCGATAGTATATACAGAGGTACGATAATTTAGCATTATTATAAATATTGGTAAAATATGCATAACAAGCACCTACGCATAAAGGTCTGAGCAAACCCGGACAACCTAAAGTGCCTATACAACTCCCAAGCGATTGATTATAACTCATTTGGGCGCCAGCCAGATTGGTCTGCAAGTCACCCGCACAATCAAAATCATCAGCCAGGCGAAGGTTTGCGGATGCCCCCGTTCCAAAGCTTTGATCAAGCAAATAATCGACGGTGAGTATTGTGGTATCAGCATAAAAACAAGTCATTGCGGAAGATAGTTCTGCCCAGAACTGCGCATGAGTCAATTGATCGGTTGGATCAATTGCGTTGTGTAGTAAAAGAACATATTTTCCCAGTGAATCAGTCAATGCATTCATAGTATCTTTTAATCCTGTGCTACGGGAACCAAACACATCAAATGCCTCAGTTGAATCTGTTGGTAAAGCGGCAACAAAAGTCTCATAGTCTACTGAATCAGTAGTATTTTTTAGATTTGTAAAAAACCGTCCAATGCTGTCCGAAATTTCAGTATACATCTTCAGTAATTCTTTATTCGGACAGCCACCGCCTCCCTCCTTCTGAACATAGATCGAACAAATACTGTATTGATATGGCTTAATGTGAGAAATTAGTCTCCTGCTTAAATGTTTTCACTCAGGCGTTTGTATTCATATAGTTCCTTATGAATACACGCCGTTTGCAACTTAAAATCCTGTGACCCGCAACGGTCGTAACGGTTCAACTCCGTTCCGGGGCACAAAAAGGCGATTCAATAAAATTGGGTCGCTTTTTTTATTGGTGCCTGGCGTTTCCTCATGAGCGTCTGGCACCTGCTGTATTATTTGTAGATTTGAAAACAAAGAGATCAATTAAATGGCAACTGAAATAAAATGTCCTAATTGCGGTCACCAGTTTGAACCGAATGATTCTATCCGGGAAGAAATAGAAAAAGAATTGCGGAGCAAAATGCAGGACTGGCAAAAACAAAAAGAAAAACAACTGGAAGATCATATCCGGAAAAATATTTCGTCGGATTTTGAAACCAAACTCCGGTTAGCCGAACAAAACAATAAAGACAATGAAGAAAAATTAAAACAGGCCCGGCAAAAAGAAACCGACTTTCTTCGTAAAGAACAGGAACTGAAAAATAAAGAAGCCGAAATAGATCTCAATGTTCAAAAGAAATTGCAACAGGAAAGAGAAAAATTGTCGGAAGAATTAAGAAAGATCGAAGAACAAAAAGTAGCCGCTAAAGAAACAGAATACCAGTTACGGATGAAAGAACTGGAAAAACAATTGGACGACCAGAAAAAATTAGCGGAAGAAATGAGACGCAGGGCCGAACAAGGCTCTACGCAATTGCAGGGTGAAGTACAGGAACTGGCATTGGAAGAAATGCTGAAAGCTGCTTTTCCATTCGACGAGATAAGTGAAGTAGGTAAAGGCGTAAAAGGCGCAGATTGCATCCAGCATGTCCGCAACAATTTTGGCCAGGAATGCGGAAAGATAATTTACGAAAGCAAAAGAACGAATGCATTTGCCGCCGACTGGATAGAAAAACTAAAAGCCGATATGCGCAGCCTCGGCGCTGATATCGCTGTGATCGTTACGAAAACAATGCCGAAGGAAATGGATTGCTTTGGTATCAAAGATGGCGTTTGGATCTGTTCTTTCTCAGAAGTAAAAGCATTGACCTCTGTATTAAGGGACGGGGTGCTGAGAGTATTCAATGCGGCCAAAAGCCAGGAGAATAAAGGTGATAAAATGCATTTGCTGTACGATTACCTGACAAGTACTGAATTTGCCGAGCAATGGAAAGCAGTACGTGAAGGATTCCTCAGCATGCGGCTTTCCATTCAAAGAGAAAGAGATGCAATGGAAAAACTCTGGAAACAAAGAGAAAAGCAATTAGAAAAGATCTTATTAAGTACTTCGCATGTAAAAGGTTCTATTGACGGGATCTCGGGAGCCGATATTGATCTGAACTTGTTGGAAGAGGGAAATAACGAAGAAGAATAACTCACCTTGTCCATTGCTAATTGACCATTGCCTGTTGCTTAACTCATCACCCAGGCCAGCACCAAATGTTCAAACTTCCGGTAATGGATCACTAATCCTGTTTCATTCCTGGAAAATAAACAATCGATCGTTTCATTGGCTTCGTCCTGTTTCAATAACTGTATCTGCCGGCGAAAGTCAACATTCCCCTCGGCATACCATTTAAAGACGGCTTCTTTAGCTGACCAGAGAAGAGTAGGTTCCTGGAAGATATTGATGGCAGATTCATTGCTGGTACCGGGCAATAGTTTAAATATCCCATGCTCTTTTGCGCTAAGAAATTTATGCATCACTTTACCGATCTTTTCGGTGGGTATCTCAATATCAACTCCTACCCTGCTTGTACGGCTAACGATCGCTGCCGCATAATCCCCGCAATGAGAAATGGAAAAATGATATTGCTCCGCCGGTAAAAAAGGTTTGCGGGTATCTGCTATTTGGATCAGTTCGTAAGGAAAATCCGGGAAAAGGAATTGAAGAAGAAATCTTCCTGCAAGATGCTGCAACCGCTTATGCGGGTGTGTTACATCCCGGTGCTGGGGAACATTCCCTTTGAAGAACTCTGCGGTTTCTTCGATCTTCCATACCCCTAGCCTTGTGCTTTCGTTGATTTGATGTTGAAAAAAAATCGGCATTAGTTAGTGTTTCATCTCTTACTTTGTCCCGTCGCAAATGCTGCGTAAAGATATGTCGTACAAGTGTGCGACGCAAGGGACGATGATAGTAGCAATAAAGCCGGTTAAAAACAAAAGAGGCGATCGTTTCGCCCCGCAAAAAATAATTATGATATTATCAGACACAAGAATACTCGAAGAAATAGAAAAAGGGACGATCAAAATAGTTCCTTACGACAGGGAATGTTTGGGCAGCAATTCATACGATGTTCATTTGGGCAAAACGCTGGCTACCTATAAAGAACACATGATCGATGCAAAAAAGCATAACCAGATCGACTATTTTGAAATACCCGATGAAGGCATCGTACTCTATCCGCACATTTTTTACTTGGGTGTAACACAGGAATACACCGAAACACATGCGCATGTTCCTTTCCTCGAAGGTAAATCATCAACCGGGCGATTGGGCATCGACATACATGCTACGGCCGGCAAAGGTGATGTTGGTTTTTGCGGCAACTGGACACTGGAGATCTCCGTTAAGCAACCCGTGAAAATTTATAAAGGAATGCCGATCGGCCAGCTTATTTATTTTCCAGTGGAAGGCGAGATCGAAATTTCTTATGATAAAAAGAAAAATTCCAAATACAGCAATCAGCCGGATAAACCGGTGGAGAGTATGATGTGGAAGAATAAGTTTTGAGTAGTGAGAAAGGCCGGACTTCCGGACTTTTACAAAGCATCTGTTCCAAATTTCTTATAATAAGCGATCAGCCAGGCCACCACTTCATTATAACTTCTTTTGCCGGCAGGTTGATTATTGGCTTTTAGAAATTCTCCATAACCTTTCATGATCAGGTCCTGGATCCCATTTGAATATCGTTTAAAGAAAGCACGGTATTCTTCTACATCTTTCACCAGTTGCGGATGCCTTTTTTGTTTGAATGATAAGGCAAGCGCCGTATCTCTCCGGCCTACTTCGCTGACGGCATAATTATACATATCAAAATAAACAGAATAGCGGAATGCATTAGACTCATAAGAACGGCAGGCCAAAAAGCCGACGAAATTTGCTTCGTTTTCTTTGGCATAACCTAATTGATGCGCTATTTCATGCGTGGTTACAAATGGTTCGAGAACATGCGGGATAGTTGTATTCACCTGCGCCTCTCCGGAGAAAGGATTATAATAACCCTGGAAGCCGAGATAGTTACCGAGGTAACTGTAGATAGAGGGCTTGACGGATCTTGCGCCATACTTCATGAAAGAATATTTTTTACCTAACTCGTCGTAAGCTTTGTAAGCGCTGCGAAAAAGTATTCTCTTTTTATTGAATGAATCCCGCTGGGCTTCGGTAACAAATCCTGCATAATAATTGACACGTTGCTGAATAACTGTGGTAAGTGTATCAAGATCGGCCAATGTATAGGGCTTTACATTTAATTTCAACTGGTGGGCGATACCGCGGCGATTATAATTCAATCCCCATAAAAGATTAAAGAATACATACATGAACAAAAGAAAAAAGAAGACCTGTTGCAGACCGGAAACAAAATATTTACGGTTAACTCTTTTTTTAATGATGGCTTTGGTAAGCCCGATCGTTTTATAAATGACCAGCAGGATCAGGAATGCATAAAAAAGATCGCCGGCACTAAAAGGCAGCCAGCCAAACAGGAATCGCTGTATTTTAGCGATCAAAGGATAGATGCCGCGGCTGTAATTTTTTTCAACCCAATCCGGGTACCAGGAAGCCCATTTTATAAGAATAGTAAGGAGGATGAGCAATACCCAGCTCCAGCTTTTCATTAACCGGGAAAATAAACGGGCGAAAAACTGTTGCAAGTAATTAGCAATTAGGAGTTAAGGAAAGAGATAAAAGTAATAAGAAATGGGTAAAAAAAATGCAAAATACTAATTACCAATTCACTCTCTTGCCTTACCTTTGCACACTCTTTTAAAAATTGAGCTATGAGTCGTCGCCGGGAGTTTGAGATAGCTTTTATTGGATTGAAACCGGGGATCCATGAGTTCAATTATAAAATTGATGATAAGTTCTTTGAGGCCTTCCAGCAGCAGGACTTCCGTAACTGCCAGGCTAATGTAAAGCTGTTGCTTGATAAAAAAAGCAGTTTCATTCAGCTTAAGTTTGAGATCGGTGGTTCATTACAGGTTACCTGTGATCGCTGCAACAGCAGCCTTCCATTGGACCTGTGGGATGAATTCACCATCACTGTCAAAATGGTGGAAGAACCTGAATTGATGAATGAACAGGAAGATGATCCGGACATGTATTACATCGCACAGGGTGAAAGCCATTTTGATGTAGCCAACTGGATCTATGAATTCATCAACCTCAGCCTGCCGATGCAGAAGGCCTGTGAATATGAAAAAATGGATGGCCCCCATTGTAATCCTTCAGCGATGGATGTGCTGAAAAAAATGGAGCCTGAAACAAAAGAAAGTAAACAAAATCCGATCTGGAAAGGATTGGAAAAGTTTAAAGATCTTGAATAGTGATAGTGGTGAATAGTGAATCCAGATTTCTCAAGATCAAACTACCAATGACAATTAACAATATTAAATATTTGAATTATGCCAAATCCCAAACGCCGGCACAGCCAGCAAAGAAGCGCAAAGCGCAGAACACATTATAAGGCAACTACCTCTACATTGACCACTGATAGTGCAACAGGCGAAACACATGTACGTCACAGGGCACATGTAAGTGAAGGTAAACTGTATTATAAGGGTAAAGTGGTTGCTGAAAAAGCACCTCTGAAAGCCCGTTAATCATTGCTTTTACCGTAGATTTTTTATCCCGATATGTGTCCGCCCTGTAAGACGGCAGATTATTATCGGGATTGTTGTTTTATCAAAGAACATCAGCATGAACATTGGAATTGATATGATGGGTGGCGATTATGCACCGCTTGAAGCTGTTAAAGGTGTTGAGCTATATCTTTCCCATCATTCCTCTACTGTTAACCTGGTACTGATCGGGGATAAAGTTGTCTTAGAAAAATTATTGGCTGAATATAAAATAACGTCTGGGCAAATTAAAGTAGTTCATGCCGAACAGGTGATCGATATGCATGAACATCCGACCAAAGCGCTGAAAGAAAAACAAAGATCTTCCATCGCCATCGGTTTTCATTTACTGGCATCAGGCAAAATGGATGCATTCATCAGTGCCGGTAATACAGGGGCAATGCTGGTAGGAGCATTATTCAGTATAAAGGCATTTGAAAATGTGATACGTCCTGCTATCTCTACGATCGTTCCAAAAGCAGATGGCGGCACAGGTCTTTTACTGGATGTTGGATTGAATGCAGACTGCAAACCCGAACAATTGAACCAGTTTGCTATCATGGGTTCTGTATATGCACAGCTTATCCTCGAAATAGAAAATCCAAAAGTAGGCCTGATCAATGTCGGTGAAGAAGAAGGCAAGGGAAATTTATTGGCACAGGCGGCTTATCCCCTGTTGAAAGAAAACAAGCATATCAATTTCATTGGTAATATCGAAGGCCGCGATGTACTGACCGGCAAAGCCGATGTTATGGTTTGCGAAGGTTTTACAGGGAATGTGATATTGAAAATGGCAGAATCATTATACGAGATCGGTCATGCTAAAAAGATACAAGACGAATTCTTTGAACGATTCAATTTTGAAATATATGGTGGCACACCTGTTTTGGGTGTGGCCAAACCCGTTATCATCGGTCATGGTATCTCCGGTGCAAAAGCATTTATGAATATGATAAAGCTTGCGCAGGTCATGCTCGAAAAGAATGTGATGCAGAAGATGAAGGAAGAACTCTCTTAGTTGAAGGTTGGAGGTTCGAAGTTGGATGTTTCGTGCTATGCTTAGATTTCCTGCCGAATAAATGTTTTTCATACATACTTAAACCTAACCTCCAACATCGAACATCGAACTTCCAACATCCAACCCCTGATCTTGTTGATAATTAACGGAAAAACTTTTGGCATAAAGCCTCCCGAACTGTATTTTTGCACTCCCAAAAAGGGAAAGGTTGATCTCGTAGCTCAGTTGGTAGAGCACATCACTTTTAATGATGGGGCCCTGGGTTCGAGTCCCAGCGGGATC
>CAVPYW010000002.1:0-165843 GCA_963710055.1 uncultured Chitinophagaceae bacterium
TCTTCATTCAAAGCCGGAATTATTACACTGATCATTATTGTATAATTAAAATTTGTTTTAAAAATGTTCAATATATCCCGGAGTTGAAAAATGAGGCCGCCGTTAGCGGCCCCAAATCAAAACACCTGATTATGAAAAAGAATACGGATTAATTTAAAAGGGAGGCCGCAAGACAACGGCCTCCACCAAAAAACCACTCTGAGAAAACGATTTATTTCTTTTCAGCGATCCATTTATTAAGCATTTCGATATATTTAGCTATATCGGCATTTTCTTTATCCAGTTCCTGGTATTTTTCAAACCATGCTAATGATGCCGGGTAATTTTTGGTGATGTTTGCTTCATAACCGCCCAAATACCCATATGCTTTCAACAACATTTTTTTATTTCCTTCCTTATTCTTTTCACCGATCTCAATTACTTTATAATAAAAAGGGATGGCAAGGCTATCGGCCATAGCTGTATCAATAGACGCATTGGCCTGTGCCCGCCAGTAATGGCCATATATATCTTCAGGATAACGGGTCGTATAGATAGCAAACACACTATCCGTCAATAAAAATTCACTTGCCATATAGTGAGCCAGTCCCCAATTAAAAAGATCAATATTGTTTGGCTTTTCTTTCCATTCATACGCTTTGCCAAGCCATTGTGCCTGTTTGCTGTGATCTTCTTTTCTTTTGTACAGTCCCGCAATAGCTACAGCATATTGTGCTTTATTGGCTATTATAGTATCCATCTCAGCCGCAATTGAATAATAGGAAATGGCCCCTTCCTCTTGCCCCGGTATATTTTCAGTAAGCTGTGCTCTTATCAGGAAGTCGGCTGCGATTACTTTTACGGGATCTTCTTTGTCAAAATAATCACTTATGAATTGAAGGGCTTTTGCCGAATCTCCTGACTTGACGTACGAATAAGCTATCAACTTGTATAAACGGGGTTGCGCTTTTGTTTGTTCTTTAGTGATGATCGTCTTTGCCATTTCTATCGCCTTCTGAAACTCACTGTTCAGGAAATAAATATCCGCCAGGTAATAATCATTTTGAAGTGAATGATCGGTATTGGCAATGTATTTCTCCAGGAATGTTTTTGCGATCCTTACATCACGGTGATAATAATGATTGTACAATTCTTCCAGCACCGGCGCATAGGTTGAGTCAATTGCATATGCTTTCATAAAATGCTGCATATACACTTCCGGGTTTTTTTGTGCGGTGAATATTTTCCCAATGAGATATTGAGCTCTCACATTATCCGGATCTTTTTTTATTGCATCCTGGTAAGCGAGATATGCATTGGAAGCGTCATTTAGCTTTCTGTAAGCAAGCCCCCTGACTATTTCAATAGCAGCATTTTCCTTGTCTCTTTTTTCTGCCATATTCAACCACTCCAGGGCAGCTTTTGCATCACCATTCTCTTCTTCTATCGCTACTTCTGCCATCGCCAGCAGTAACGAAGCATTCTTTTGATTTTTTTTGTCATTCAAAATGGAAACAAATATTTCGTTAGCTGCTTTCTTATTACCGGTATTCAATAAATAGCGGGCATAAGCTACCCGATTAAGCGGGTCCGCATCTCTGTTCAATGCGGGCTGTACATGCCTTGTTACATATTTCCCTGCTTCATCTTTTTTATCCTGCTCGAGATACGTTTTTACAAGCAGGTAATTTACCTCCGGGCCGGGTTCACTGCTCTCAAGATTTTCTTCAAGCAATGCTTCAGCGCTTGTATATCTTTCGCTTTCGATCAGTTGTCTTGCGCCATCAATGTTCTGTGCTTTTATCACAGGCATCGTCAGCGCCGCTGTTATTATAAATGGTATTATTTTTTTTGTGTTCATTTTAATTCATTTTAGGTTATTGAATTTTCAAAATGCTACCGTCAGCACAGGTATGTCCGACTCCCTGCACAGGTATTTCCCTCTGAGCCTGTTCCAAATTCCCCGCAAACGTGATTCCTGCCCGGGATTTATAACGATCAGGTTTGCATGTACATTTTTGGCGTAAGCAAGCGTGCCCGCCGCCGTATCTCCATTATCCTGCAAAGCGCAATGAATATTCAGCTTTCCCAGGTCGCTCAACAATTGATAAGCCTTCATCAAATAACCGTTCTCTTTGTCCCCTGAGGCCGGATGATTGGTTCCCATTAAAAAAATATCACTGCTTGCTTCCAATGATAAATAAGTAGCCATCGTCAGTTTTTTAACCGGAAGCAGATCGTGAACAGGCACAACTATGGTCTGCAAATGATTTGCATTAAAATTCCGGGTAATCGTCATGATGGGGCATTTGGTCTGTTGAGAAAGCTTATTAACACTGATACGACGCAATATGGCACTGCCGAACCTCCTTTGGTTCCGGGGGATCAGGGCCAGGTCAATATGCTCAGCAATGATCACATCTTTTAAAACAGGTTGCCAGTACCCCACAAGAACTACTGATGTCATAAGCAAACCGTCTTTTAGTTTCGGCTTACTTTCCTGTTCAAGCATTCTCATCTTTTTGGACAGATCGGCCTGCGTAGACCTGATAAAGGAACCTGAAGAAATAGCATTATATAGAAAGGGGAAGGTGACAGGTGGCGGCTGCACATGCAATAGCAGAAGGTCACAATCGAACTTGTTAGCCAGCTGAATTGCCTTATCAACCGACCAGCGGGTATTTCTGTTGAAAGCAACCGGAACAAGTATTTTAGTAAATAGTTTTTGCATGACGTATTTCGATTATTACCTCATGCAAATTATCATCCTGCTCTTAGAGAGGGATTAAACTGCGATTAGAATAAGATTAGAATTGTCATCTTTTCAGCGTAGGCAGGATAATACTGATAAATGTACCTGTACTTTGCTCTGAACGGATAGCCAAATTACCCTTGTGGAGCCCGATAATTCGTCGTGTCAATGTCAGCCCAAGCCCAACACCGGGTTTGTTGCCTGCATTGCCGCCGCGGTAAAAAGGTTCAAAGAGTTTTTCAATTTCATCGGAAGGAAGAAATTCGCTCTTATTGCTGAATATTATTTCAGCGTTATGGCCTTTAATAAGCAATTCAACTTTAGTCCTGTTGTCAGGAGAATATTTACAGCCGTTCTCCATGATGTTTTTGAAAGCACTATGCAGCAAGTGTGAATTTCCAAAAACCATAACCTCGTTTTCATCCTCCGGCAGATCGGGAAAATCCAACTCGATCTTGTAGTTACTTTGTTGCCGCAGAATGTCGCTATAGGCATTCGTCAGGATCTCGTCGATCCTTACTTTTTCCAGTGAAATGCCGCCATGACTACCCGCTTTCGCAATTTCAAGCAAGTTCCGCACAAGCTGATGAAGACCCTGGCAATCCTTCAATACAGATGATAATATATTCTTGTACCCTTCAATTTTTCTATCCTGCAGTAAGGCAACTTCAATCTGGCTGGAGATCGATGTAAGCGGAGTGGAAAGTTCATGCGATGCATTGGATATAAACCGTTTTTCCATTGCAAATGACTCTTCCAGCCGGTTCAGCAAAGCATTGAAGGTTTCGTTCAATTGAGCAAGTTCATCTTTGCCCTTTCCGGCAAAAAGGCGATGCGAAAGGTTCTGGGAAGTAATGAGTTTTACATCGTGTATGGTTCGCTTGATAGGGCGGACAATCGTTCTTGAGAATAAATATCCTGCGATCAGCGTGACTACGGCCGCAACAGGAAGATAAATAACGAATATTTTTCGAAGATTATTTATATACGCTTTGCCGGTAACATTCTCGGCAGCCACCATTACAAAAATGCCATCATCCTGGTAAAACACACCTATATCTTTTTCGCCCGAGCGTAAGAAATGCTCACCGTTCTCCTTTGCCTCGGATAACCAGGCTGTATCTGGCTTAAGTTCCGTGACATCCTGATCGTGAAATTCATACAACTCTTTATATTCTCCACTATAAATTCCTATATTCTTATTGAACAATACGGGAGGAGCATTGGCATCGAGTGATTTTAGCAGGTTAGTTGTATCATTCCTGAATATATTATAAAAATAAGCGGCCCTGCCAGCCCGTGATTTGACTTGCTGCCTGAAACTCCGGTGAATATTTTCACTGCTTATTCCAAATATCAGGAAAGCCATTCCCAATAAAATGCAGCAAACAATACCCGTAAATAACAGATTTATCTTGAAAGTAAGCTTCATTAGCTATGATCTTTTAGGACGTAACCCATTCCCACCTGCGTATGAATGAGCGGCCCTTCAAAATTCCTGTCTATCTTTTTGCGCAGGTAGTTCACATAAACATCGATAACATTGGTGCCGCTGTCAAAATCTATATCCCATACATTCAGGGCAATGTCGGCCCGGGATAATACACGATTTTTGTTACGCAAAAAATATTCGAGTAATTGAAACTCTTTTGCCGTTAAAGTTATGAGTTTACCGTTGCGGATGACTTCTTTTGTATCAAGATTCATCAGCAGATCACCTGCTTTTAACTGCGCTCCGGCTTCAACCGTGCTATGTATTCTTTTCAGCAATGCCCGGACCCGGACAAGCAATTCACGAAAGTCAAAAGGTTTTACAATATAATCATCTGCCCCGACATCAAAACCTTCAATTTTATTCTCGACAGCACTCATGGCCGTGAGCATCATAACAGGAACTTTTGGATCGATGTTACGAATCGCTTTACACAATTCATACCCATTCATTCCCGGTAAATTAATATCGAGTATGACCAGGTTAAAAATACCATGCCTGAACAATTGAAGACCTATTACACCGTCATAAGCTACTTGGGTTACGAAACCATTTTCGGTAAGTCCCTGCCTCAACGAATCGGCGATCTTCTGTTCATCTTCAACAACTAAAATATTGATACCCGTCATATTGCTATTCTTTGGATATAAGGTGCAAAAATACCCCCCTTTGATGATCAGGGAGGTTTTCCCCAAACTCTAATGAAATTTTAATTTGTCTCCTGACAGGCAATTACTTAAGGTAATTTATATTCGGGAAATAACAGGAAATCCTGAAAGACAGGTTTAGGGGGATGAAAAGGATAAATAAAAGTCCCCGGTAAAAACCAGGGACGTAAATGGTTTGTAACAATTAAACCTTATCCTATGAAAATTCACAGCTAATATAAAGTAATTTCAGTAGCCCAGACAGGGATATCTATAAACAGGAAATGACAGTTACCCCGTTTTATTATTTCATTGAATGAAGCGCTACTTTGTTTCCTTCGGTATCTGTGAAATGCGCCATAAAACCATTGGGCCCGATAGAAGTTTTTGGCATCAGTACCTTACCACCGGCAGCCTCAACCCTGGAAAGGGGACCATTTAAATCTTCACCGCCGTTCAGGTAAACCAATGACCCATTCATCGAGGGTTCAAATCCCTCACCCTGCACGATGCCACCGCCGACACCTTTCTCCATATCGCAGGGAAGCATACCGTACCGAAATGTTGGGTGCGGCATTTCCTGCACTTCTGTACCGAACAATGCTGAATAAAATGTTTTGGCTCTGTCAAAATCTTTTACGGGGATCTCAAACCAGTTGATTGCATTTGTCATGATGATTGTTTTTATTTTTTCTTTTTTGATGCTTTTGCAATTTTATTATACTCCAACGCCAGCTTTACCCAATACTCCAGTTTCTTTTTTGTGTTCAGAGCGCTAATATCCACAAATACATATCCCTTCATGATCTTGCCGGTAAAGTCCATCGGCATACAGCCTTCTTTTTCCATCACTTCATCATACTTCGCCGGGTCCAGCCGGACCATAAGTCTTTCCTGCTCGACGCCAACACACATTTTGCCATTGACCATAAAGCAAAGTCCTCCGAACATTTTCTTTTCTTCCGTGATCTTGTGAGTAGCCACAATGATCTCTCTTACCCTGTCCGCTAACTTTTCATTATAAGCCATAAAATATCTTTTAGATAAAATTATTCCCTTTCCTGTTTAATTACGGGTTAAGTTTCCATATCTGATAACCATAATACAAATCATAGATCAGCCACAAAAAATAAAGTGAAGCAAGTCCCGCGGAAAGCAGATCGCTCTTTGCTAATATAATGATCAAAGTGAGTAATAATGCCGCGAAGGGATACATGCCCAAATAAAACCATTTCGTTGACCGCCACTTGAAAATGACGAAGTTTCCGAAACCGTTAAGGATCATCATGACAGTCAGCAGTATCACGGGAGTTGAAAGGATTGAAAAACCTGCAGCAAACAACCTGTAACCGATGATACCGAATATCAGGTAATAGATCGACCCGACGAAATACCAGCCTTTCATGGAGATCGCAAACGGTGGCTTCTTTAACCCTTCTAAATAAACCTTACCGCTTTTGCTATAAGAGGCGCCTTCAATCAAAATCGAAATCAGGCAAAGTCCAAGTGTTTTATATAAAGCGGTCCAGTCCATAGTCTGAAATTACAATAGTTGCTGAATAAGAAATACGGCTATTCCGGTGGCAAACCCTTTTTCTTTTGAAAACATTATCTTCAATTTGAACAATCGCCACCAATTCAACCACTATATGCAAGCCATTACAACAAGACCTAAGACGTCGGGGATCCTCCTTGTCATCGGAGCCATTGCACTACTGATTCCATACACCATGCTGACAGGAAGCTTTGAGTATCCTGATATCCTTCGCCAGGATACAGCCACAATACTAACCAAATTTCATGAGGGCGGTAATCCGCTTGTATGGACATGGTTTGCTTTTGCTATTGCGGGACTTCCTTTGATACCTGCTTATATATTTATGGGTCAACAATTCGAGAACAGGGCGCCGCTTGTCCGGTTAGCCACTAAAGTTGGAGTGATAAGCCTGGTCGTACAGATGATCGGTCTTTTGAGATGGACCTTTGTCGTACCTGTTTTATCGGACAGTTTTGTGTATGCTACCGATGAGGCCACCAGAGCCGCCGCGATCGTTTCCTTTAAAACAGTACATCAAATGGGTGGCGTGTTACTCGGCGAACATTTGGGACAGTTATTCACTATTGCCTGGACGGTACTGATGACCATTTCATTTTTGCGGTTAAAACTATTTCCTAAATGGGTGCATGTACTCGGCATCATAAGCGCAGCCATTTATTTAATTGCGCAAGCAGATCTTTTTGCTACCGTGATGCCCGGCATTCCTGTCTGGGACATGGCCGGATTTATCGGAAGCACTCTTTGGTTAGTGTGGCTGGTGATCATCGGCATTTGTCTGATCAGAATGAAACCGCAGGCGGTCAACCTCTAAATTGAAATTATGCTTATCAAAATAGTATCGCTTATCAATTTGCTATCTTATGCGGTTGTTGTCAGCCAGTCGTTCATGTATATACTCGCTTTGAAAAATAGCCAGCTTGCGTTGCGTGCCCCAAGCTATATCGAAGTGCGGCAGCAAATCGATAAGAATATGCGTGCACTATTTAAATATGTATTGTATTTAGCATTGGCCAGCAGTGTTGCCTTAGTTATTCTTCATGTGAAAGATCCGGGCAGCATCCCTTTTATTACTGCTGCCGTTGCATTGGTTGCTTTGGTCATCGATATACTACTCACCGTCAAGGGAAATTTACCGATCAATGATGTTATCAATGGCTGGACGACTGAAAACTATCCGGCTACCTGGCAGGAAGTGCGGCAACAGTGGTTTACTATTTTTCAATACCGGCAGATTGCAAATATTACGGGGTTTATCAGCTTGCTTGTTGGGATGGTGTTTTAAAGAAGATCATCTCACGATGTTGAAAACTGAGGGATAAGTTGACCTCGTATTGGTCTACATTTACTTTGTACTTTTTACTAACCCTTCGGAAATAAAAAAGAGGTGATCCGCAGTCATCTCTTTTTGTTTAATTAGTTTACTGAATTACTTAACCAAAAAATTCGTCCTGCACTGCTTCCAATCCTTTTTGATTTAATCGACATTGAGGCTTTCTACTCCCTTCTTCGCATATTGGGAGATAAAACGATCCTTGTTTAATTCCTTTAGAAGCTCATCCAAACTTTGTTTCGTAATGCTTAAGATTTTTACAATAAAGTTGTAATTAAGCCTGGCAGGATTTCCGACCGTTGCTTAAGTGCTAATGGCTTTCAATATGGCAAGCTTATTTTGATCTGACATATTCAAATCTACTAGTTTTACCGGATGGACTTTGAATTGCCAGTAATATATAATAATAAGGAGTTGGTGTTCGCTGGCAAGTTCCTGGATTACGGGTATAGCTCCAAGATTGAAATTGAAATTGAAGGAACGAAAGTACTTTTTGAACCCGATGAAGAAAGGAACTGGAGGGCATTGATTTCTTTTGAAGATCTGCAGGCAAATAAAAAACTGAATCAGGATTTGTTGAAAACTATTGCTGAGGCGATTGATGAACTCAGGAAATAAGTTCTCTTAATCGCACAAGCCTTGAATAAAAAGGCTCATAGATTAGTTTATCGAAATTTACACGAAGAACTGACAGGTGACTATCGATAAATTGGGAGACGTTCAAAACATTCGAACCTTCATCCAACTGCATCGTCGCAGGGATCTTTGCTTTCTTAAAAAATTCTTCAAGCTCGTGAATCTCCTTTTCAGTTATTGCCATGGCTGAATATACATAAGTTTTACCTGTATATTCGGGATATGAAGTTCAAACTCCTTTTACCTGTTTTGGTCATTCTTTTCCTTGCCTCCTGCAAAAAAGAAACACCTGATACCCCCGCAAATACAAATGCATCATTCACATTCAACTGCATGGCGACGACCATACAGGGAAATTATATAGTAGGGACTGCGCTTAACAGTACCAATACGATCACTCTGCCGGTGACGGTAACTCAAGCAGGCAATTATACATTGAACACTGCTACGATACATGGCGTAACCTTTAAAGTCACGGGTAATTTTTCTTCGACGGGTACACATAATATTATACTATCTGCGACTGGCATACCAATGCAGGCGGGAACATTTGTATTTAGCGTCACTGCGGGGAGTGCAACCTGCACTTTTTCCGTCACCATCGGTAATGCACCGCTCGGTTATTTCGATAATGATCATATGCTTTTTGGTAATCCAAGTAATGCGGCAACTTTAATTGACAGTACAGGAAATTATTTGTTACGCAAACCCTTTTATTCTTTATCGTATAGTCAAACACGGGGTATAGCTAATTGGGTGAGCTGGCATTTATTTAATGGTGATCTCGGTTCAACCCCACGCCAGGATGATTTCCGTCCGGATAATACATTACCCGCAGGTTGGTACCAGGTTCCTGCCAACGCTTACTCCGGAAGTGGATTTGACCGCGGCCACAATTGTCCTTCAGCAGACCGAACGATATCCTTTGATGCGAACTCATCCACCTTTTTAATGACAAACATGATCCCGCAGGCGCCGGCGATGAATCAGCAAACATGGGCATACATGGAAGATTCCCTGCGACGGCTGGTGAATATGGGAAACGAGATATATATTATTATGGGGTCTTACGGAAGTGGCGGCACTGGTAGTAGCGGATCGGCTTCCACTATTCATGGAGGATTGGTAACAGTACCTTCAACCGTATGGAAGGTTGCACTCGTTATCCCGAACGGGAATAATGATAGCAGCCGGGTGGATGCGAATGCACGATTGATCGCAGTAAGTATCGCAAATGCAAATTCGCCAACGGGCAGTTGGAAAAATTATCGCACGAGTGTGGATGCGATTGAAACAGCGACGGGATATAATTTATTTAGCCGCTTGTCTGTGTCATTGCAGGCAATCATAGAAGCAAGGATCGATAATCTTTGAAAAATAAAAAGGCCGGGGTTCAGTGTCCCGGCCCAACCCAAACGGGTCTATGAATTCAATATTCCAAAACTAATTTGCAGGGTATCAAAAACGAGGGGAAAAACACAAAAATTTGTCGTTTTTTCCTGATTAATTTTGAGGATGGATCTGAAGCGGGCAAAATTTGATTTGGAGCTAAACGGAGTAAAGATGAAGGTGAATGAACTGGATCTTCCCGGCTATACTTCATTCAGAATTGTTTTCAGCAGCCAACGGCCACCGCTTGTTGTTGCCCGGTCAAAAGATACTGATAGAAATACCTTCTGGACCTCAATTCCTGAAGGCCGTCAAAAAGAAGCAGAAGGAGTCGGAAAATTAATTGAAGAATATTTTAAGAAACAAAATGGTTGAGATAGATCATAAGGCGAAAGAGAAGGCAGCTATATATGGAATGCCCCCTGATGTTCACATTCCAATAGCCGCAAGAGACAAAAATTCAATTATCAAATACATAGGAAATATTGAACCAGTTAGCAATATAAATCCTGAAATGGCCTTTTTTGTGACTACGCATTCTATTCCTGAACTAAATAAAAAACTTCCGCTTTGGGCATTGAGGGAATCAGAAATCCTGCATAGGGAAAAACAGGTTTGGGTGCATGTTGACTATAAAGGTTACAGGACGGCATATATAAAAGCTTGCCCCGAAGATGATGTGAAAGGTTATGTGCTTGATCACATAATGAACAGGCGGGTCGCCAGGTTAAAGGGCTATAGCTATTTGAGGATAATTAAAGTGAACAGTGACGTAAATACCAGCAGTGGCGGGGTGACCGAAAAGTATGGGTTTGATTATCACAGCACGGATCGAATGAAGAAAATTAACAGTGAAAGCGAGGCTTTTATTGAATATGGTGATATCGCAGATGTAATTAAGATGTTGAATAAGAAAACAGGTGGCAAATTTCAGGACATCATTAGAGATTCTTTATATCTTTTTGAGGAGAAATAATTTACTATGTGTTACTACAACGGTACAAAAGTTACGAGAGAGACGTATATCCGTCTTAAACACCTGGAGAAATTGGTGGCTAACTACAAATTCCTCGACCGTGACGTGATCAATGGTTTTGATTTTGGAGTGACCGCGATCGTAAAGCCTGTCGAGGGAAAAGAAGATATTGAGATCGTGCCGATGGAATGGGGATTCGTTCCCGATCCGTTAGGGTGGCCATTTATTGAAACCCGTGAACAATTAAATAATGTTCGCCGCGGTTATAAGGACCCGAGAGGTCAATACATCCAGGGAATAAATTTTTTGAATGCAGTGTCGGAAGAGATCGTGAAGAAAGGAAAAGTATACAGGCAAGCTGCGCTTAGTCGGAGGTGTCTTTTTATTTCTTCCGGCTACTTTGAATGGCGTCATATTTTCGCACTGAACAAAAGAACAGGCGAACCCAAAAAAACACCGGATAAATATCCTTACCGAGTAGGACAAAAAGGAAAGGAATACTTTTTTATTGCCGGGATCTGGCAGCAATGGTCTGATGCTGATACGGGTGAAACAGTTGATACTTGTGCATTGACTACGACAGCAGGCAATCTATTGACAGGCCAGATACATAATAGTAAGAACAGGATGCCAACGATGCTGAATGAGGAACTAGCCTGGGAATGGATGTTCGGAAAATTGGATGAAAAGCGGATTACCGAAATTGCGCAATGGCAGATGCCATGGGAAGATATTAGCTATTATACACTCGCTAAAGATTTCCTGAATTCTCACGATCCCTGGAAAGAGCATTTCTATCCTGAGTTGCCTCCATTACAACTTCCGGGAATGGAGCAAACGACAGCTGAAGGTCAAATGGAATTATTCTAGACAAGACTGTGCAGGATCTGGATCGCTTTCTTGGCGATAGATTCATCGATATGTGCATCGGGTGCTTTTGAACGGGTAGAACAGATCCATTCATCATCCAGGTTTCTTATTTCAAAACGGTAGTATTCGTTGTAATAAATGTTGTAATAGATTTCACGCTCTTCCTCGTCTTCCTTCTCAACGATCCATACATTGGTGATGATACCATCGATCTTATCCTGGAAGATGTGGTAGAATTTATTGGTGTCAAGGCCGATCACATTAGAAATATCATGACGGATAGCTTTTATATAAGGCTTGGAGGCCTCGCCGTTATCGGCAATGATCACACCTTCATCTAACGTGAATGCATCTGTATATCCATCACTGAATTCAATGCGGTAACTATGCTGGATGGTATCAGTAAACTCTTCAACAACCGATGCGGTCATCGGTCTTCCGTCTACGAAGACCGGGAATTCAATTGCTTCAACTAACATAATATTGTTTTTATCCAAATAATTCTCCCTGCTTTGTCACTACAGGTAAATTCTCAAACTTAAAACGACTGGCTACCTGCCAGTTTCTTTCACCCGCTGGCCGTTTCAAAAGTATCATTTCATCGGCAATGAATCTGCCGGTAAAATGTTTATTGGAATAAGCCAGCCACGCCTTCTCATATTGCCAGGGCTTTAATCGCATGCCGATACTAAAGTGTGGCTCCATCATAAAATGAGGAGGCACATCCGGATCATGCTTCATCAACCGCTGAGCCTCTGTCCTGATCAACTTGATCAGGTTTTGTACCGGCACTTTCGATGTTACCGCGAGATAGATGGTGTGGCTTGGAAAACTGCCAAAGTCTTTCAACTCAACTTTGAAAGGAGGATACCCCATAGCGATGGTATGGAGTTTATTGATGATCCTCGATTCGGCCATCTCCAGTTGCTCAAACTTCACAAGCGCCAAATTTGCCTTCGAACTCGGCACCCCCTGCATTCTGTACTCCTTGTAAAAGTCTTTTCGAATATCTGCGATCCTGTCACTTAATTCCTTGTGCGGATTCAGTACTATCAGATATTCAAATCTCCGGTAACCCGGCATCGCAATTCCTGTCTCTGTCATAGCTGCTGCATTTAGACAGCTAATTTACTAAATATTTTAGTTTTATTCAAAAAAATTATTTTCCGCCTAATTCCTGTCAAACTTAATCCTATAGAAAATTCTAAATTGTGAGTAGAATGCCGAGATAGTTTTCATCTTCCTTCTACAACCAAACCTTTTCTTATGAAACTTAGAATCTTTTTCTCGTGGCAAGTAACTACAACCACGACATACAATAAGAATTTCATATTAAAATGTATCGAAAAAGCTACGAAGGATTTGAAACTGACTCCTGAGTTTAAGGAAGTCGAATTTATCATTCTCGAAGGAGTACGGGGTGAACCAGGTTCGCCTCCTGTTGCGTCAAAAATTATGGACGAAAGAATCCCCTCCTGCGATATATTTATTGCTGACTTGTCTGTTGTCAACTCAATTACTAGTACTCAGAAATTTTTTCGGTGGTTATCAGGAGAAAAATTTAAGCCTTTTCAAAACAATAATGTAATAAATGAACATGGCGTCGCGTCAAATGCTTTAGGGTTTGAAAAGATTATAGGTGTGTTAAACAATGTATACGGCTCTCCGAATGACAATCCAGATAATATCCCATTTGATTTGCGGCATATTCGATATCCGATTGAATACAAATATTCAGAGAAAACCTCTGACAAGGAAGCTGTGCAAAAATCATTAGTTAGTGACCTAAGAAGTGCAATTAAGGATACAGCAAAATTTGCTTTGCAAAATCAAAAAAACAAATATAATCCGCTAATTGTCTGGAGCGAGTGGGAAAAGAATATCTTGACTGAACAACCTTTTATTCCGAACGAAAAAACAGAAGAAGTAAAGGAATTGATAATAGCTGCCATTAAAAATTCGGGGATTACAACGAGAATTTTAGGTCTCTCGGGTTTAGGCAAAACGAGAATACTATTAGAAACCTTTAGACCATCAGCTCTGGACAATGGATCTATTTTGCTTTCTAGCAGGGTTCTGTACCTGAACTGTAATTATCATCCTAATGCAGATTATTACTCAATCCTATCAAAATTAGCTTTAGACCAGGAAGATCGAATTGTAGTTTTAGATAATTGTCCAATGACTGTCCACAGGCAGGTCACTGCTTTTACTAAAAGAGAGGATAATAAACTCTCATTCATTAGCTTGGATTCCAATCCTGAAGAAATAGAAAGAGACAAAATCAATGGCGTCAATTACATCATCATAAAGAAGGAAGATCTAATCAGTGTGGTCGATGAGATATTAAAAAGAGATTTTGGTAACATTGGTGACGAGAATATTAGGAAAATAAAAGAATTTTCGCAGGGAATTCCTTTGATGGCTGTGCTACTGGGAGAAAGTGTCAAAAACGGTGAAAGGTTTATTGGAAAACTAGATGATAAAGAATTGTTAGATAAATTACTTGGTGAAAAAGGAAAGGACCCGAAGAACAGAACAATCCTTAAGTCATGCGCAATCTTCAGCTATTTCGGATTTGATGATGACCTGGCTTCTCAAGTTCAATTTATTGCGAAAAACAAAAACATAACAAGTTTAGACATCGACGATGCCGTCGTAGTGAATGATTTTCACGAGATATGTAGACATTACCTAAAAAGAGAGATTTTCGAGCCTCGAGGGCGGTTTATAGCAATGAGACCTTTCCCGCTTGCTATGTCTTTGGCACAAGAGTGGTTAGAGCCCTGCACTCCACAAAGGCTTATCGATGTCATCACAGGAATAGCAAGTCTGCAAGAGCCAGACAGAAAAGATTTGTCGGAAGCCCTGGCAGAACAAATGAAATATCTAGGTTATAATGATAAGGCTGTGCAGATTATTGATAAAATAATTGGCGTTGACAGCCCTTTCGATAATGCGGAAGTGTTAAATACAGAGCTGGGTTCACGCCTCTTCCGCTCATTCGTTGAAGTGAATCCAGTAGCAGTTTCCCAGAATTTCGTTCGTTGCTTTTCAGGAAAAACAACTGAACAATTATTAGAAATAGTGGATGGACGTAGAAATTTGGTTTGGGTTCTTGAAAAATTATGTTTTGATCGAAGAACCTTTTCAGACAGTGTTAAGATCTTGTATGCATTTGCTGTTGCTGAGAATGAATCTTGGGCAAACAATGCAACAGGGCAATTCTTGCATCTCTTTAACGTGATACTCTCTGGAACTGAAGCAACATTAAAGGATAAATGGGAGGTCATAGAATGGGGCATAAATCACAAAGATGAAAGGTTCTACAACCTTGCAATAGGAGCAATGAAAAGAGGCTTGAACTATAGTCATTTCAGTCGGATGTCAGGTGCGGAAAAACAAGGAAACAAGACTCTTCAGGATAACCAACCTACTTGGATTGAAATTTCTGAATATTGGAATAGTATTTTATCACGACTTGTAGAAATAATAAAGAAAAATAATGAGTATTCCGAATCGGCCGCAAATGGTATACTGGACAATTTGAGATCTATTATTGGAGCGAGACAGGGAAGTATAATACTTCCTTATATAGGTAAGATTGCTGAAATAAAAAACTTCGATTGGGACGCAGGTCTTCGAATACTTAAACTCACAAGAAAGTACGAGAAGAATGTGATGTCCCAGGAAATGCTTCAGCAAGTAAATGCAATGATCGAATCATTGGAAAAACATGATTTTAATAGCAAATTTGTTGCTTTGTCGAATTGGTATTATTCAGACGAAGACGAAATATACTCAGCAGACAAAGTAAAAGAAAGGTTCCGTCAATTGGCGGAGGAATTCATTACTACCGAAGTTTCTTGGGAAGAAGTTTTCCCGCAACTCTATAGCAAACCCCAATCTTATTCGTTTGAGTTTGGCAAGAGCGTCTATCAATTATTGAAAAACAATAATGAAAAACTTAATCACTTTATTACATATTCACTCGAAATATTATCTACGATACCAAAGGAAGAAAGAAATCCCCAAGTCTTGGGCGGTTTTATTGCAGAGTCAACAGATGACATAAAGGAACAATTTTATCAGAAAGTCTATGATTCGGGGGATTTAAATTATTTATTATTCTATTTCATTTCATCTGATGCTGGTGGAAAAAAATATTTTGATTTATTATTTAGTTTAATTGATTCTAATAAATGTGATCTTTCACTCTTTAACATACTTACCTACGGAATATCTTTAGCACACCTTAATGAAGATGAATTACTTCGATTCGCTGATAGATTATTTGCATATGGGGATGGAGGCTACACAGTTGTTTTTGATTTATTTTTCGATTTAGGATATCGCGATGATGCTACTAGGAAATTTTTATTACCCATATATAAAAAATGTATTTATAGGCTTGGGATTAATAAGGAAGAGCAACGTCCAATGGATCGGTTTAAATGGACCCAAGCCATTACCAATATACTTATGAATCCAGGAGAATCTGAATTTGCCGTATTCATAAATCATTCAGTTATATCTTCTATTACTTGGGAGAATTCATATCATCTCGATCATGATATGCAAAAAATTTATGGGTTGCTGATAACAATTCATTTTGATTCTATCTGGCCTGAGCTTTCGTTAGCCCTACTATCTAAAGAAGAACAATACATAACCTTTTATGGCTTAAAGCATATCCTTGGTTCCCATATTGGCGGAGTTGGAAGGAGCAGTGGTATCTTGTTTGATGGCAATATCAATCATATATTTAAGTGGTGTCAAGAATATCAGCCGTTAGCTCCGGCTAGACTTGCTGAGTTAGCTCCAATTTTTGACAACGACAATACCGACTTTTCTAAATGGCATCCTGTTACTAGTAGAATAATAGATGAGTTTGGCCATATTAAAGAAGTATTAAGCAGTTTAAGTGCAAATATGGGTACGTTTTCCTGGACAGGAAGTGTCGTGCCGATGCTGGAAGCCAAGAAAGAACTTTTTAAGCTCCTTTCAAACCATGAAAAGCCATTGGTGAGAGAGTGGGCTACCTCGAATATTGCCTATTTGGAAAAAGAAGTTGAAAGAGAAAAGATTCGTGATGCAGAGAGTTTTTTATGACTTGTTTAAATAATTTTAATAACCGCACTCGCTCTTACAACGAAATTCTCCCCAAACCTCTTTTTAATATGATCAATCGACTGATACAACTTAATGGATTCACTATTATCACTAAACATATCGATCTGGTAGATCCCCGGTATCAAATTGCTAAACCTTATCCCTACCATCCGCACCAGGAGTCTCCGGGTAAATAATTTTTTAAATAATTCTTTTGCAACTTCGATCAGTTCATGATCTTTATTACAATAAGAAATAGTCTTTTGAATTGTATGCGTATCTCCATCTGTATACCGTAGCTTTATTACGACACATCCTGTCAACCTGTTTTGTTTCCGCAATTCAAACGCGATACTTTCTGTCATTCGGACCAACTCCGCGTAAATGATACCGAGATCAATGGTATCTCTCTGAAAAGTATGTTCCGTTGAGATTGATTTCTCTTCCCTGTAAGGCACTACCGGCGTTTCATCGATACCATTTGCTCTTCGCCATAATTCATTGCCAACTTTACCGAGTACATCGCATAAAATTTCGGCCGGAACCTCGCTGAGTACTTTGATTGTCTCCACTCCCATCTTAATTAACTTGAATGCAGTCTGTTCTCCAACGCCTGGGATCTTGGTGATACTTAACGGTGCAAGAAATGGTTTCTCAAATCCAAATGGAATTTCCAGTTGCCCATTAGGTTTATCCTCATTGGCGGCGACTTTACTGATTAATTTATTACTCGCAAGACCGAAACTGGAACTAAGCCCGCACTCTCTATAAATTTTTCGTATCAATTCATTCGTGAATTTTTTGCAGCCAAAGAATTTATCCATGCCAGAGAGATCAATATAGAATTCATCAATACCAGATTTTTCCAGCAAAGGCACTTCGCCTTTCAATACTTCCGTGACTGTATTGGAAAATTTACTGTATGATTCGAAATCGGCTTTGATGATCGTTGCATACTTACATAATCTCAGTGCCACTCTCATCGGCATGGCTGTATGAATACCGAATTCTTTTGCTTCTTCACTGCAGGCGGCCACGATACCTCTGTCATTACTGCCCCCGATCAGCAAGGGCTTTCCTTTCAGTCTCGAATTGCGGAGCTGTTCGACGGATATAAAGAAACTGTCCATGTCGATATGCGCAATATGTCTTTCAGAGTCCGGCATAACGTCGCAGCTTATACTCCACAATAATCATTTTCGTCACTTCCAGGCTGACAACATCAAAATCCATGGTAACTTTTCCGGTGGCTTTAAAGAAACCACTTTTATCAAGTGGGTATTGCTTGGCTGAGGGCGGAAAATGTACAGTGTCCACCCAATCTAAGTTCGGATCCATAAAGGTTCCGAAATACATCTCCTCTCCCAGCTTTGTTGGTACTTGTTTCTTCGCAATAAAATAGATCAGCATCGTCACATACTTCCCAGCATGAGCCTTTAGGTCTTTCGCATAAACATAGTTGGAAGGATCATCGTTTACGAGACCAAAGGGATTACCCAACGGGAACCCGCAGTTTTCAATCTGGTCATAAATATCATCGAGAGGATCATCGCTCAAGTTAGGCAAGTTGAATTCCTTCACAGGTTCATGAAATAATAGATTCGCCACTTTAACTTTCTTCTTTAATAGTGTATTCGCTTCCCATAATAATTGCTTCTTACTTTTATCGGTGAACCGGAATCCTCCGACAAGTATCAATAGTTCTAAATTCTTAATACCGATATCGATGCGTTCAGTGAAGTCCTGCAAACTTAGGAATGGACCATTCTTGTCTCTCTCATCTAGCATGGCATGAAGTATCTCTTCCTTGAAACCTTTGATATGTGTAAGCCCTACAAACACTTTACCTTTAATATTGGTAAACTCATCACTTTCATTTACGCAGCAACGCTCGATCTCAATCCCCGTCTTGAACAGTTCGATAAAATAAAGTTCAGTTGAATAAAAGCCACCGAAATTATTTATTACAGCGACCATGAATTCCCTGGGGTAATAGGTCTTTAGGGATAAAGACATATAGCTTTCAACTGCAAAACTTGCCGAGTGTGCTTTACAAAAACTATAACCTGCAAAACTCTTCATCTGCCGCCAGACTTCCGCTGCCAGTTCCTTGGAATGTCCTTTAGCTTCGCAGGCCGCGAAGTATTTGCCCTGGATAATTTCAAAGCTGCTGTTCTCAATATACTTTGCCGAGTTCATCGCTCTTCTAAGTACATCAGCATCTCCGAGTGAAAGTCCTGCGAAGAAATGGGCTACCTTGATCACATCTTCCTGGAACACCATCACACCAAATGTTTCTGATAGATGCTCTTCGAAGATTGGGTGCAGGTATTTTATTTCATCGCGGTTATGATAACGTTTGATATACTCCCGCATCATTCCAGACTCAGCCACACCGGGTCGTATAATGGATGATGCAGCAACCAGTGTCAGGTAATCATCACATTTCAATTTCATTAAAAGATGCCGCATTGCCGGTGATTCGATATAAAAACACCCGATACTGTTTGCATTCTTGATTTGCAAATTCACTTTCGGATCTTTCATGAATAACTTCGTCTTACGGATGTCGATATCCTTCCCGTAATTCTCTTTTATAAGCCGCACCGCTTCCTTAATATGACTTAATCCCCGTTGACTGAGAATATCATATTTATTCAACCCGATATTTTCAGCCGTATACATATCAAGTTCCGCAGTAGGCATTCCTTTCGGTGGCAAAAACAGCGTAGTCCATTTTGTGATCGGTTCCTCGGTAATAAACATCCCGCAAGCATGCACCGAACAATTACTCGGAAAACCTCTCATCAATTCGCCGTACCGCATAATCAATCGCTGATTCTCATCCAGCGGCATATTCGTTTTTTGCAGCTCTTCAATTTCTTTATCAGGCAATCCGAATACTTTTCCGAGTTCGCGTATGATCGAGTCATTCTTATAAGTAGTGGTGGTTCCCACTAAGCTTACATGATCCTTACCGTATCGCTTGAAGATATAATCCATCACCTGGTCCCGGTGTAAGTGTGAGAAGTCTATATCAAAATCAGGTGGTGATGTTCGTTCGGGATTTAAGAATCGTTCAAAGTATAGATTTAGTTCAATAGGATCAACATCGGTGATCCCCATGCAATAGGCAACAATCGAGTTCGCACCACTTCCACGACCTACATGATAAAATCCTCTCGACTCTGCATGCCGTATGATATCATAGTTACTCAGGAAATAAAAATTAAAACCCATATCACCAATAATCTTCAGTTCTTTTTGTAATCGCTCCATGGCGACTTTATTCTTTATATCATATCTCGCCGGGAATCCATCCAATGCGAGTTTCTCCAGTAATATTCTGTCACCTTCCTTCGTACCGGTATAAGTTTGTTTAGTCTTATCCTTGTGAAAATCCATTTCAATTTTGCACATATCCATTAACCGGTAAGTGTTACTGATCATGATAGGATAATGCCTGAACCTGTTCATAAGGTGTTCAGGCGAAAGAAAGATCTCATCGACTTCGCATTCTGCGGACTTTGGCAATTGTGACAGCAATATATTTTTATCAACCGCCCGCAATAAACGGTGCAGGCTGTGATAAATTTTATTTTGCAGAGTTACCGGTTGCCGGATCACAAATTTCTCTTCAAAATCCTGCCATTCGGTACCGTATAACTTTGTTAGTTCAGAAAACTTCAATCCAATCCTTTCATTGATCCGCAGATCCTTTAATTGTTTCCAGCCTGGCGGATAGATCACAAACCCGTCCCATCCATTCTCGAATAATTGCAAATCCTCGGATGGTTCCGGAAAATCTTTCTTTGCCATTAAGTGTTCAGAAAGAAATTGGTTGATCCATCCAAGCCCGCTATTATTTGTAGCCAGAAGTATGTACAAAAGTTTATCACCATTCCTTACTTCAGTCCCCACGATCGGTTTTACTTTATGCTCCCTACAGATCTTGACGAACTCCCACACATCGGCTGTGGAATTAATATTCGTCAATGCGAGCGCTGGCACACCCTTTTCAACGGCAGTCTCCACCAATTCTTTTGTTGAAAATGTCCCGTAATGAAGACTGAAATAGGTCCTGCAATTGATATACATACAGAACAACGTTACTAATTTTTTTAGTAATTAGAGCGCTAATGATATTAGCCATTGATTTGCAACGACATAGAAATCAATGCACCCGATTACGCAATTTGGTAAATTTGATGTTCACAAAACTAACCCATGGCTACTCCTGTTTACTATAAGAATATTCAACGTCAACTCTTCCTGTACGTTGACTTGGTTGAACAATCTAACAGCATCGGCTTATCTGATGAGTCAATTCACGCAGAAAACTTTATTTGTCATTTACTGAATACAATTTTTGGATGGAAGCTTAAAAATGCCAATACAGCTAAGAAAAATCAGGATAGTTTCGATCTTATCGATAAATCCAGGCGTTTATTTGTTCAGGTCACCTCTAATAAAAATCATGCTGTCAAATACAAAAAAACTGTTGCTTCATTCAACAGAAATATGGTCAGGAAAGGATTTAGCAAGCTGATAATTTTGTTTATCAGCAAAAACTGTAGACCGGCTCTATTAATCAAACAAAAACATAATGGATTTTCAAGTGAGGCATACAGTATTGCAAAACTTCTAACGGATTTACACCAGCGTTCATTGCCAACAGCTACGTTACAAGCATTAAGTGGTTTCATTCAAGAGTACATGAGACCGGTGGATCTAACAGGGAGCGGGGAAAATGCTGTCGCCGAGATCATCACGCAACAAACTTTAACACCAAAAAGAAGAGGAATTGCTATTCAACGTGCCGACCTTATTGCTCGTTTAGCTGAATATGCGCAAGAAGGTAATGGTTTGATTATTGGTGGACCAGGTGGAGGTAAGTCGCACTCTATAGAAGAGCTCCAGAAATTCTATCGCAAAAACAGAATTCCTTGCTTTGTTCTAAGAATTAATGAATTGCTGACTGGCACAGACGATGAAATAAATAAATTCTTTGGTATCAGAAAAAATTGGTTGAATGCATTCAAGGAAGTTGCATTCAAAGGTCCTTTGAAAAAGGGAATTCTAATTTTTGATGCATTTGATACTGCGAAAGATGAAAACCTAAAGTCAACTATTCTCGGAGCAATAAAGAGATCAATCGCAGAACTAAAGCCAAATTGGAATATTCTTGTAAGCTCACGGTCTTTTGAAGCTACAAAATCAACAAGGCTGATGGAATTATTTCCATCAGCTAAAATCACAAACCCCGTCTATTGCCGCTATATTGAAATTCCATTGTTATCCCAAAATGAGGTAGAGCAATCCATTAAAAGAAATGCAAAGCTATACTCATTATATCTTAAATGCGGCCTTGATCTTCGCGAGATTCTGAGAACGCCTTATTTTTTGAAACTGTTTGAGCGAATAGTACTTGAAAATGACACACTGAAGGTTTCGGAGGTCAGCCACATTGAAACTGCTGAACAGTTGCTTTCTAAATTCTGGGACATCCATGTCACACATGATTCTCAAAAAGACTTATTCCTTCGAAACTTAACCAGGGTTTTGGTAACGAAGGAAAATCTGAGTGTAAGAAAAGAAGAGGTAGTCACACCTTTTAATGTAACAGTTTTGGATACTCTCTTAAGTGACGGGATACTTGTCGAGGCCGCTCCGGGAAAACAAAAACTGGCATTTGCTCATAACATACTCTTAGAATATGCTGTTTCTATTTATTTGTTACCGGAGGAGGCTACGGAAATCATCGAATTTATAGAAACTAACAAGAAGCTTCCGTTCCATTTTCGTCAGAGTTTCATTTATTTCTATACCCAGCTTTGGCGCTCATCTAATCCACAGTTCTGGAAACACTATGAGGTGACGAGAGCTGCAAATACTGCGTTGTTCAGGTTGTATCATCAGACTATTTTGAACTTTGTCGTCGTTACCAACTTCAATTCATTCAATGATCTGAATTCAGTTTTGTCAATTACGGACCGTCAGGATCGGGCAAATGTTATTCGAAAGATTTTGGAAGGGATAAGGTTCCTTAAAAAAGAAACCCTTTCCGTTAAGGATATCAAATTTCTTCAAGAGGTTTCAAAAGACATGCATGAATATTTTTTGTGGGAGCTGGGATTTTTGCTAAATAAGACTTTTGAAGATCAAAAAAAAGCTGGCAACAGAAAAGTCATTCCCCACCTGACCAAAGCAGTATTCAACTACATTCAATTTATTTTATCTGCGAGGCAAAACTCGCCTAATAAGTTCTTAATAGAAACTAATGGCTTTAATTGGGGTATGAGAAACTTATGCGATGTATTTGCGTTTGATAAAAAAACGGCTGCAAAATATGTCGCACAGGTACTGGAAATTTTGAAAGAGCCGGAATTCCCGATTAGGATTTTTTGGTTCCTAACAGATGGCATCACAAAAATCTTTACTTATGATAAGTCTACCGGCGCTTTGATTTTCCGAACTATCTACTTTCATATGGAAAATAGTGACAAAGAGACGACCTTAGGAAACAGTGTTGTTTTGAATTTGCGCAGTAATCGGAGACAGGATTTTGAATCTATCCACCATCACCTGGAAACAGAGTTTCCTAAATTACTGGCAATTTCCCCATCTCATATAATTCCTGTTGCAATTGAGATTGCGAATAAATTCGGCGCAGGTTCATGGAGTTCTACTTGGAGAGGCAAGCCGTTCAAAGTAACCGTTGCAGGTATTAAATCAAAGCTGGTACAGGATTACGCCATTGAGCCGATGGCAGAAGATGATGAAAAGTATGGCCCTTCGGCTCCTATTGCTCGAGTATTTGATAGGTTATCTGAAGATATTAATGCTAAAAGATCTAAGAGTGAAATACTGAGTATACTTCATCTTGTCCTTAAACAGGCTGAACTATCTTCTATCTGGAAGCGAGTGATTGATCACTTTATAGAATTTCCAAAATTCTACAAGAATGAAGCCTTATCATTATTGCTGAATCATGCATTTTTGATAGCTGAGGAAACAGCTTTTGAATCGGGCAAACTTATTACAGCGTTATGGCCATTCCTCACTAAGAATCAAAGGCGAGAAGTTGAAGCAACAGTTCATGGGCTTTCAGACTCTAAACTTATCAACGACGAGCCCGAATTCACAAAGAACAGAATACATAGGTTTTTAAGTTGCATTCCTAAAAATGACCTCAACGATTCTCGGTCGAAAGAAATGATTTTGAAGCATGGAAGCAAAGAAAATAAACCGGTACTTGATAGAGTGAGACTGATGCGTCATGATGCTGATCGAAACGAAAAAATGATGAGGACTGGCCTCAACTCATCAATTGAAGATGATAATATGCTCTATGATAAAGTTGAGAAATTAGAGATCTGGAACCACAGTTGTGATAAGGATTCAAAACTCAAACCTGTTAAATCTGAATATCAGCCATTACTTCAAGTAGCAATTCAATTATTCGACCATTACAACGTAAACAAGTTTCCAAATGAACGTTTCAAAGAGTATTGCGAATATCACATCAGTTCATTTATTCGGAATTTAGTTAGGCTGGGCAATAAACTGCCTCTGAAAGTGAAAGAACAAGTCATTCGGATAAGCCTGCATTACCTTAATGATATAACTTATTTTTCGCTGGTTTATGAGCCGGGCCAAATTAAGAACAGTCATTCCCCTTTCACTCCAAACCCCAGAACCAATGCGGTAGGGACATTAACGTCATTGCTTTCAATAAAAGAAGACCCCAATCTTGCTTCGGTCATCAAACCCTTGGTAGCCGACAATACTCAGATTGTAAGGTTCAAAGTCATGCGGATCTTCACCTACTTCTGGCATCACGACAGGATCGGTTTTTGGAACTCACTGCGAGCCCGGTACAATAAGGAATATGATGCTTTATGTTTGTCCGAATTATTGACAAATGTTTCCTATAACAATGTCATCGAGGAAAATTTGGGGGAAGCTGAATTTGCAGCAACAGAAATCCTGAACCATTTTTCAAAAAGCTCTGAACCTGTATCGCACGACCTGTGGAGGTTTTACTCCGCATTACTTTTAAAACTCATTTATTTTTTCAATAGCGAAAAAGCGATTGCCTTATTCAATCAAAATTTAGACATTAAGCCTTTAACAAGGGCTATGATCTTACATTTATTTAGTATCGTGGACCCACACGATCCACAAAATAATTATACTCTTGATTCCAATCTACATAACAAAGAGTTTGACTTAATGACAAAGATTCTTTCACATCAGTTTATAAATATTCAAGCAAAGGGTTTAAATGGCGATGGTATTAGTGATAATTTTGAAATTCTCGATCAATTCGTTCAGCATTTTAATTTTACAATACTTCATGGCAAAAAGCCAAATAAAGGAAAATTACTTTCCCAACAAAATGAGGCAGCATTTTTCAATGCAATAAAGCGAGTGCTTTCGTTTTTTGTCAATGAGTCTGGGAAAATTGAGTCGGGATTTATGGTAGCACATACTGGTTACTATTTTATGCAAGTCCTAAACAAGATGCTGCCTTTTGACCCGGAATATGTTTTATCGCTCTCAGCCTCCATTGTACGTTACTCTGCTGAAAGTGGTTTTACTTACGATAATAGCACCTTGGCCGAAATTGTAAAGCTTGCTGAACTAATAATGGCAGATCATAAACTAATACTGAATAATTCCGATAGATTTAATGATCTGCTCACAATTTTGGATTTATTCGCTAATTCCGGATGGCAGGAAGCTATTGAACTTACTTGGAAGCTGAAAGAAATCTTTTAATTTTCGGTTTTATCATTTTCTACCTTCGCGAAATGCCACCAAAACGCAGACGAAAAACGAACACAGAATGGCCAACATGGGCGATAGTTCTGATTGCCATTGTAATTATCGTACTTGCCTATTTGCTCTATACAATATCTCTGGGTCAGATAGATGTCACACCGAACTCCCCAAAAGGGGAAAGTTTGCCAGAAAAGAAAGAAAAAGCAGAGGCGGAACATAACCGCTTGATGCAAAAGATTGCTGAACAGGAAGAGTTGAAAAAGAAACTCGATAAACGTTTCCGCCGCATATATTTGTTTGCACGAATTTTCTTTGCATTATTACTGGCAGGATACAATATAGTATTGTACCTGGTTTTTAATATACACACCTTAGGTGATTTGCTGAATTGGAACGAATTATTGATAATTGCATTTATCGCCATCAACTTTATATGTTACGGGACATTGGCCAATTTCAACAGCTTGATTCGTTATTTCAAGAACAGGACAGAAAACTGGGTCTACCGCAAGCATATCGATCTTCCTGAAAAGATTAAACAAAACAAATTACAGGCAGACAAACTGGTGAATGATCACTTAAAAAGCTGACCTTTGCCTGTTAAATAATTTATTGGTATGATGCCTGAGTTCCCGATAGCAAAACTTGCTATTCGAAAATCACAAGATGCCTTTTTTCAATCAGCGGTTAAAGAACGGCTGGGTCCTTTATTCGGGAACATACCAAGCCGGGTATTGGAAGAAGGTAATCGCTTAAAACAACAATATTCAGCCGATATGGTGCATCAAACAGGCATGACGCAGATCAAAAGCAAATTCCAGTTAACAATTGACCAGATAAAAGCCAATCCCTATGTTATCTATGAAAAATATTTTGACAATGCACAAGATTTTGCCAATCAAAGAGTATTGATGACAATGCAAGGCATCAATGAAATCACAGAACTCACAGGAAACGTTGTTAACTCTAATGGCGGCTTCACTACAGAGCACTTTTTTCAATCTCTAGAAAAAGTTCAGATAGATTTTGATAAAGCAGGTAATCCGATGATTCCAACTATGGTTGGTAGCCCCGAAACAGTTAATAAAATGATGGCGGTATTGAAAGAAGGTGAGCATCTACCGGAAAATAAAAAAAGGATTGATGCGATAATAGGGAAAAAACGAAAAGACTGGCATGATAGAGAAAGTAATAGAAAACTGGTTGATTAAAGCATCTGAAAAATCTTACCAGCTCCCGTTTTGCTATTTATTGATGCAGGAGGGTAAAACCATTCTGCATATGACCCGCCATAGTGCAATGGAACATGGCAAGGATATTACAGCATTAGATGAAACTGGCAGAGCACATGCTTACCAACTGAAGGGTATCAATGGGGGTAGATTAAGTATTAGTGGATGGCAGGAAATTCAGCAACAGGTAATGCAAATGGTCTTAACGCCCTGCACACATCCTTCTATCAGAAGCAATGAGTATCACGAATCTTATTTGGTGGTAAATGGTGATATCGAAGAAGAAGTACAACATGCAATCGCGGCCATTAATCACGATTGGGATAAAAAAGGGTTTCCTCAATACCGCATCAATACGATTGTGAAAGGACAGATCCTTGATATGGCCTTTAAAGCAAAGGAGTCGTTTCTTCCGACGGAGATTATAGATTTTAAGACCTTACTGGAGTTCCAGTTGGAAGACGGTATTGGGTTCCTTGACAAAGGCAAGTTTTCCAGAATGCTTGTCCATCTCTTTGAAGAGAAACAGGAAAGAAGTAACGCTGAGTCGCGTAGAGTGATCAGCAGCGCTGCTTTGTTATGCTCGCTTGCTTCAGCTTCCTATACAAAAGCCGAAAATCATATTGCGATCGTAGAGGCCTGGAGCATTTACCTGCTATCAGTTTTCCGTACAATTGAAAAAAACAATCTGAATCCCAAAGAGTATGCAAACGAAATCGAGATTGCTCAGACAATCATCACCAATACTTTGAAGGATCTTTTCGAAGAGATAAAAGATAAAGAGGAATTACTTTATGGAGATTTATTAACGGATGCGTTCGTGTTCAAACAACGTATCACGATCCTTGTTGGGTATGTAGCATTTCTCGGCCTCATTGCTGACACCGACCAGGAAATGATCAATACATTTTTGGATAAGCACTTACCGGAATCAGAACTTTGGGGTGAGTCCTGCATTCCCTTCCTGCTTACAGTTTACTTTTTCTATCTGCATAGTGGTCAAACGGACAAAGCGAATGAATTCATTATGGGTAGTTTTCAGCGTATGATGCATGCGATCATTACTCCCGGTATCCTTTTTCCTGACATATACACTGATGTTGAAAAAGCACTGGCGATGCGCTTTGAGCAACCAAAAGATGATAACGATTTGCCTACTCCTCGAGTCTCCTATATTCTGGAACCACTTATCAGCGTCCTTTCTCAACCACAGTTCCGGGAATTCATGACTGCACAATGGCCTGAAATAAGCCGCTGTGTTTTCAGTGAACAGGAGCTGGACGAATTATTTGATTTCTATTTGTGGCGAATACCAACAGGGCAGCATATTAATCGTTATCCCAAATCGCCGCAAAGTTGGCAGGAACTTCTGCACGAAGGAACCACATACAATACAGTTGCGATCCCTCGATTAGTTCAATCCTTCTCAAAATGGCTTCCTCTTTTTCTGATGGTCTTTCCCCATCGCCTGAGCAGTAACTTGATACGTTGGTTCTTGAATTCAAGAGGGAATTAAGTTCTCTGAGCTTTTATTCCATGAATTCTCTTTCCATAAGTTCCCTGATCTTAGCCAGGTTTAGATCCTTGAACTCAGATTTATTGATGTCGCTCACAACAACGAATTTTGTTTCATTTTCTGATAAAGTTTTTTGATCTTGTTCAGACGGTTGATACCAGAACCAAAATTCCATATCTACATGCCTTTCGAATTCCCTTGCTTTGCGGATTGCTTTTTTCTTTAACTTGTCGCATTCAGCTTGTAAGGTTGTATTGCCTGATTTCAATTTGCATTCAACAAGCAGTATCCGGTCCGGATATTCTACCAATACGTCAATTTCACCAGTTTTCTTTTCAATATTCCACTTTACTTTCTTTTCCAGCAGTCGCTGCGAATGGACATAGTAGGCGATCCATTCGAGCATTGTTCCTTGCATATCTTTCCATAGCTGTTTATTATTTTTCGAAATTGAATGTAATCTATCAATGGTTTCTTTATGATCCGTGCTATCGTTGTCATCCCGATGGAGGTAGCTGGCAACAAATTTAGTAAAAGCGTCATATTCTATTTCGAGAGTTCTTAATTCCAGCTTTCCCATTCGTTGAAATCTTCGTATCAGACTTTCCGCTGTTGCATGCTCACTTCTGGCAAACCCGGAATAGTCATTGGTACAATCATAGTAAATTATCCAGCCACTAGTATAATGATCAGAGGCCGAAAGAGAATCTACCAATATTGCGTAGCTATAGTCATTTCTATTCTCCCCACGTGGATGCTTGAACTTGCAAACAATACACTTTTTAAATGGACTCGACTTCTTTAATAGGCCAACAGTTCCGGCTAACATGGTGTTGAATGCTGGTATGCCGTTAAACGAAGAACTTCGGGAATAATCAACCACTTCAATAGGTAGCCAATAAAGAAGGGTTTCAATTCGATCTTTCGTTGAGAGCGAATCAAATGACATTTTCAAATTCGACGAATTCAGTAAGTCTTTTAAATGTCTTTTCCCTCTTGTCGTCTTAAAATTCCATAGTTCATCAAATCTTGTGATCTGCACTTTAAATTTCTTTTCCAATGGCCGGATAATTTGCTTCTTAATATATTCAAAATGGCTATCAAGGCAAGTCTGCGCGGCGGGATCATATTTATTATCAAACATACTCAGCCCATCATCTTTATCTTGATCACTTTTCAAATAGACGTAGTCTTTCCAGGAGTCGCAGTTATGCAGATTTATTAGGGATGTTTTAAGGTATTTTTTTGGACCAAGGATGGTCTGCCATACAAATTGCAACGCATAAGCATATCCCTGAAGCGCATTGTCAGTTTTTTTCCTGTTTCGGGGAATAGTCCCTGCAAGAAAACTGACATTGGCCATCGGTGTACTTCCGGTTATCTGGTTAAAGTAAAGGTAGAGGGTAGTAATAACTGAAAAACTGGCCAAGTTATCCTGTTCTTGCCGATAGTCTTTTTTCAGAGTAAGATTTTCCTCTAAAACATGCTCCAGCGGAGTTGATACAAATTGATTAAAATCCGCGACTGACTTTTTCAAGTTTCCATAATCAGCTGCACGATTGACATTTTTTACATACTTGTATATGTTTTTCAGAAGAATGGTCTTCTCGCACGTATTGTCAAGTTTCTCAAGAGAGACCCATTCCATATATGCCCTGTTAAGTAGTAGATCATTCTTTAACCCTGCAACCTGACCTTCTCCAACGACATCAAACAAAATATGGAAACAGCATTCCAAAAAATATTTGTATCCGTGCAAAACATTCTTCTCGGGAGTCCTTCCATATGTTTCAAGAAACCATTGTTCAAACAAATCTGTACGTTCACCGATGCGAAGCAATCGGAGTACTGATTGAAGAAAAATTGGCTTGGAAAGCATGGGTTTGTTTAATCGAAGGTCGCATAAATCTTCTCGATCATGGATTCAGTGAAAGCTCCGCAATATTTGGGGTTACGAATGAAGAATAGATACCTGATTACAACAGGATTGATCTGTTTGATACCAAAAAAATCTCCTTCAATCTTAAGCGAACACGTCTCTGCATCATGGCGCAAATAACCAAATGCGACAATTCCTAACAAATTGGGACAGCTTCCCATCTTATGCTTGAAATAGCTAGCCGTTTCTTCTGGGTCCATTTGCCAAAAGTAAATCGTGTTCACGGGAAGGTAAATTAACCCGGTATTTCCTTTCGGGATTTGCCTTGCCTTTTGCTGTATCTTATAGTTTGCAATGCGATAAGTATCATTAAAATTTACCGGTACTCCAAGGAGCCCTTTTCGATAATTGTTATACTCAATCCACTCTTCAAGTTCGTTGTATTTGTTAGCATGCGCAACTCCCAATCTTATAAACTCATCCTGATATATAATGAACTTCCCTTGAGTAAATACATCCTTCAATATTTCATTGATCTTTTCCAATACCGCTGGCATTTCCTGCTCATTAATCAATTTTAACTGGCTACAGGAGAATGGAAGAATATAAGGCCCGGCTTCAAATGCATGGTAAAGAGTTTTATAATTCTTATTAATGGCTTGTCTTTCATTACTTTCTTCGACTTTACTTATTTCTAAATAAAGTAATTGATGAGACTCATTCTGAGTTATTAGAATATCGGGCTGCTTTTGTCCGTCGATCTCATTGAGGAACTTTACCGAATAGCCACTCTGCAGATACATCTTAGCTACATCCACAAATGGAATAGCCTCCTGTTTACAATCTTTTAGGGATATAAACTTACTATTAAGCTTTTCATAGTTGCAATCACCATCTTTTAATTGCCTGAGGACATCGACAAAGCTCAGTAAATCCGTTGCTCTCCAAATCCCTTTCTCGCAAATCATTTGAATGAAGGGATGGTTGCGATGGCTTGTTCTCAAAAAGCTATTCCCTAATTCATTCTGGAGGAATACGAGAGCAGAAACCAACTTACTTCTTTGTTCTGCGGTTAATTCGGGATATTCTTGAGCAAAGGCAATGTGCTTATCCCATGAGAAATGATCAGGTGTTTCTTTGAAGACCTTAAATAAAAGTTCGGATGTATTATCAACTTGTTCCTTCATTATATCACTTCAATTTGAATGTGTCTCCATCTTTTATCTTGACTTTGGCGTATCCCTCTATGATTTGGTACTTCATAGGTTCAACTTCACGATATCCATAATCATAACAAAAGATAAATTCGTTAGATTTTGTCCGAGTGACTACAATGTGGGTGAGAAAACCGAATTCGAACCCCTTTTTAATCATCTCCTCTCTGGTGGTCAATTTGTCAGCCTTTTTGGGATTGAAGACATCTTTCAAAACCCTTCGATTCTTTTTCAAGACACTATTTACCTTTTTGATCTCCTTGTTTTCATCTACTTTCTTCTCATTGTAATAAGTATCCTTACAAGCCGAGTCACAGAATTTTTTGTCGGAGCGACCTTTTCTTATGGGATCACCACAGAAAAGACAGTGGTTGATTTTAGCCATACTTAAAATTAAGGCGATTTTATATCCGTGTATACACGTGTATCATCTGGAGATACACTTGTAACTCTCTATTAACACTTTTTACCAGGTGTAGCTTGTGCGAAATTTCAAAATATGCAAAACAATTTAGTCAGATTGATCGGTTACATTGGAAAGGACCTTTCTGGGACAACCGTGTCCACTGGGCAACGCAGGATCCAATTAAGAGTAGCTACTCATTATTACACTACTCAAAAAGAAGGTACAAAAGAATTCCATACAGTATGGCATGATGTGATAGCCTGGGGCAATACTGCCGAATATGCTGAAAGGTCCTTTGTCAAAGGCAGTAAAGTAATGGTAGAAGGTTCTATTGAATATCTGACCTATCCGGACTATTCTGGGCATATCCGTTACATAGCGAGAGTATCCGCCCATAGTCTTGTAAACCTCGATCGTTAACTCAAACCTTTCCAAGATGACACAAAAGACATCACAAGAAACAAATTTCCGTTACGGGAAATCATACAAGATCATACACTGGGGCTGCTGTTTTGACTCTTTGCTTGAGTTGAAATATGCGATTTCAATCCGTGAGGATTATGAATTCATCCGTTCTCGCCTGCATATATATTATGACCAGGGTACGTTGAAACCAACAAACTATATAAGGACGGGAATTAAGCATTACACTCCTGACTTCCTGATCCGCAATAAGGCCACAAATGAAGCATGGCTGATTGAGATCAAGCCGCGTGCGTTCGAGAACCATCAACAGTTAAAGTTGCGAGAGCAGGTTGCGGAGAATTATATACGCTGGAAAAATTACGATTGGAAGTACAAAGTTGTTTACGATGATGAAATCATTCTCGATGAACACAGCCTGAAAGTTTTCGAAGAGTGCTGTCAGTTGAAATCGAAATCAGCTTTTAAGATTTGGTTGGAGCGTGAGAACAAACGCTATGACCGCAGCGCACCTTCATTTTTTAAGCAACAATTGAATAACAAGCAGGTTGCTTATGTCATGTACGGCAAATTCGATCACCGGCTTACTTGATTTTTTTTGTTGGTGAGCAGTTGTCTTTCATGGCATCGCCTGTTGCGACCTTTAGTTTAGCTCTATAAAGGATGGTGCACTATCGTTGCGACTGGGAGAGTTTGCTCCGGGGAGCGTATTAGACCATCCTTTACTCTATTTCCTGTCATAGATAGGTAAAATCAGAAATGTCGTGAATACACGTCGAATCAATAGAGTGTTGTTTAACGCTAGTTTAGTAGTGAAAGGTGCACTACCGTTGCGACTGGGTTCTTCCCAAGGAGCGTTACAGACCTTTCAAAAGATAGTTGCCTGATCAAGTTAGAATATTAGTCGTAATGGGCTATTAAAGGTCTTAGATTATATGGCAACAATATTCATTAACCTCAAACCAGAAGAATGAAAATCACAAACATTTTAGGCATTGATGTCTCGAAAGACAAATTAGACTGTCATTTGTATTTACAGGGAAAGGCTTTAGAAGAGGTGACCAATGATGAAAAAGGCTATCGGAAGCTCTGCACATGGCTAAAGAAATTTAAGTTGGAAACAGGGCAACTATTGGTAGTAATGGAATACACGGGTATTTATACCTATGGGCTAGAAAGATACTTACACAAAGAGCGCATTGCCTTTGTGAAGCGTCCAGCTCTCGATATTAAAAGATCGCTAGGTATGATTCGTGGTAAAACTGACAGAACAGATGCAAGGTTTATCAGCAAGTACGGCTGGATGAGGAAAGATGAATTGAAACCAATGAAGCCGGTTGAACAAAACCTTGTAGTGCTTCAAAATCTAATGACCTATCGGGATAAAATGGTCGTGGACCGTGCTTCTTATCAGGCCCGGGTCAAGGAACTGCAAGGGCAAATGGGTAATGCTCTGCATAACGCAGTAATTGATTCGACAGAAGAGATCATGAAAATGCTTTCCAGGGAAATCAAAAGCATTGAGAAGACTATTCATGAGCTGATTGAGGATCATAAGGATTTGCATAATTCTTATGATCTCGTAACAAGTGTCGTCGGTATTGGTTTTGCTACAGCAGTACATTTCATAATTGCAACAGAGAACTTTACCCGGTTTGAGAATGTAAGGAAGCTGATCTGTTATTGCGGCGTTGCTCCGTTTAAGCATGAATCAGGCACTAGTATCAGAGGACGAACGAGGGTTAGTCCACTTGCGAATAAAAAGCTAAAGACTTTGTTGACAATGGCGGCCATTTGCGCTGTTCGGTTCGATCCAGGTTTAAAGGCTAAGTATCATCAAAAGGTTGGAGAAGGAAAACCAAAGATGAGCGTATTGAACATTATTAGGGCAAAACTCATTGAAAGGATTTTTACGGTAGTCAAGAGAGGATCGCCATATGAAATCAGGTTGGCGGCGTAGATTGTTTTGGTACTAGCTTCCGGTTCGTTGGGCAACCTTGTTGCTTCGCAATCCGTTCATCGTCCATCTCAAGCGAGCCGCAACCAGTCAGTGATGATCTTAATGTGCTGTCACAGTTCCGCAAGTAAGGCTTATTTAGCTGCATTGCCGGAATAAAGTTTCGGCAATGCAAGCGTTAATAATGTATCTTTGCAGCAGAAAAAATAAAATAATGGACAAGATAAAATTAGAAGTTGACGACTGGAAAAATTCCAATATTCAGGTTTTTTGGGGGGAGATTGCACCTAACGATCATTCAGTTCAGGTTTATGAAAGCGATAAATATTTTTTTGATACACTAGAAGGGTTTGTAGGATCCGGATTTATTTCAGGAGACAGTGTTGTAATAATTGCCACACCTTCGCATATTGAACTGTTGAACGAACGATTATGCAATCAAGGTTTTGACCTTGAGGCTATGAAATCAACCGATCAATATATTACTCTTGATGCCAACGAAGTTCTTTCAAAATTTCTCGTAAACAACTGGCCCGATGAAAAACTTTTTAATGACGTCATTACACAAATTATTTCGCGGGCTAAAAAGAATGATCGTAAAGTCAGAGCTTTTGGCGAAATGGTTGCTTTACTATGGGAACAGGGACACAATGGGGCAACAGTTTGTCTTGAAAATCTTTGGCATGAACTTCATCGCAAAGAATCATTTACTATTTATTGTGCATATCCTAAGAGTGGATTTACTCAAGAGGTAAATCACTCTATTGATACAATCTGCAATACTCACTCAAAAGTTATCGATGGGCAAACCAGACCTTCAACGGAAATTTATTATCGGAATGTAAGCTAATACGAAGTTTTGGAAGTAAGGCTGGACGATAACAGGCGGTTTGGCAATATGGTGGGGCGACGAATATATACTCATCTTTTTGTTCGCTATCAGCACGATTCAGTCAGATGTAATTCTAATGAGCTTTTGGTCATAACTTCATCATCAGTAATTTTATTGGGCTTCAGTATAAACTAATGCACTACCGCTAACAGTGCATTAAAAGAAATTATCAAAACTGAGGGGGACTCTTAATCACTAATACATAATTTACTTCATCTGGCCTGATGGTCTTCAGGCTTTTATTATTCCTATAGTTCTCGTTTTACACTATTTCTCATTTTTTTTGTTCGAATACTTGTTTTTGACTTAGAATACGCTCCGTTCATCTTCCTGTTCATTGTGCATCTGTCCGGGATTTTGTTAGCCCTGTTTTGTAACGAATCGGGCCAATGCGAAAGTCAAGATCGTGCCTGTACTGTCGGGATTTTAGTAGGTACGCCAAAAAATTCCGGCATAAACACAAATCCACTCACAGCCCCTTCTTTTATTCCGTTGCTTTTTGGCGGTGAGTGAGCAGGCACGGGAGGAATGACTTTCTTTTTTCCCTTTTTCTTTTACAAAACAATTTTTTTTTCATCATTAAAACTTAAATGTTATGGAACTAACAGGAAGAGTGACCGCAGATGCAACGGTTACAAAAACCAAGAGCGGAAAGAAAGTCGTGAATTTCTCTATTGCTATCAACGACCGTTACAAACCCAAAGACTCCGAGGAATGGAAGCAGTTGACCACGTTTGTCAGTTGTTCCTATTGGCGCAGCGAAACTATTGCAGCCAGTATTAAAAAAGGAATGCTGGTGGAAGTGGCCGGACGAATTTCCGTGAGTGCATGGGTGAACATGAAAGGAGAAGCCAAAGGCACGCTGAACTTTCATGTGAACAGTATCAAACTGCATAGCAAGGCCAGCGCAGAATCAAAACCAGTAGAGGCCAATACCATTACCGAGCCCGTGGATGATTTACCATTTTAATTATTAAACCGGGGGCGCAGCCGGCTAAGGTGCGCAATTTTTTATGGCACACAATATTCATTTAAACGAACAAACCGGGAAGCATAGCTTCTTTTCAGTTAAGGAAAAAGCATGGCATGGCTTAGGCCAGATTGTGCAGGATTATCCGAACAGCGCAGAGGCTTTGAAATTTGCCGGGCTGGATTATGAAGTAATAAAGGAAAGAATCTATACTACTTCCTTTAATTCCGACGGGCAGGAGATGGATATCACACAGCGGATTAAAACCCATTTCGCCACGATTCGTAAGGATACAGGCGACGTTTTGGGAGTAGTTGGCAAGGATTATGAAATCGTTCAAAATCTGGATGCATTTTCTTTCTTTGATTCTATTGTAGGGGGTGACGGCATACAATATGAAACCGCCGGGGCATTGGGCAACGGGGAAAGGATTTTCATTACCGCCAAACTTCCTAACTATATTAAAGTAGGCCGGGAGGATTTAATCGAGCAGTATTTATTCCTTACTACTTCCCATGATGGTTACGGCAGTATTACCGCAGCCTTTACACCTGTCAGGGTAGTTTGTAATAATACTTTGAATGCAGCACTTCGCAATCATTCAAACAGTATTAAGATAAGGCATACAGCCAACGCCAAAGACAGGTTGGAGCAGGCTCATAAAGTAATGGGTATATCCAACCATTTATCGGGACAATTGGAAGAGATCTTTAACCAGTGGACAAAAGTCAAAATCACTGACCCGGATTTACAGCAGTTAATCCGTTTGGCTCTTGTGCCGAATAAGGAGGTATTGGATAATATCAATACCGGCAAATGGGATGAATTATCTACCTGCTTTAATAATATGTGTAATTCAGTTTATGAATACGCACACAGCAGCGAAACCCAGCAGACAGAAACCACGAAAGGAAATCTGTTTGGGGCTTACAATGCCGTTACAGGATATTTTCAGAATGTGCGGACTTATAAAAATGATGAAGCCAAACTGAAATCCATCTTGTACGGAGGAACTGCCCAGGCAAGAACGCAGAAAGCCTTTAACCTGTGTTCGGATTTTTCTAAAACAGGGTTTAATTAAAAGTCTTGCAGGGCGGCAATGCCGCCCTGCTTTTCAAACCTTTCTATAACAATCTAAAACGAATGATATGCCAAACTGGTGTAGTAATACGGTTCAATTTGATGGCAAGCCATCACAATTAGAAAAAATTCAAAGACTATTTGAAGGTCTTGAGAAAAAAGAGCAGCTGGAAAATTGCGGTCAGCTTCCTGATTTTATTAAAGCTGATTCAGGATATTTCTTTAATACACGATGGGAAGAAGGTACGCTTTATTATGAAACAAGATGGAGTCCAAATTCAGATATTCTGGTTTCAATAGCTGATAAATTCACGGTGAATTTTACCCATGATTTTGAAGAGCCCGGAAACCTGATTTTCGGAAGAATAGAATATAGGGATAAATTAATCACACTAGTTGAACTGGACAGCAATGATTTTGACTTGTATGAATATGATGAAGAAAATGATAATTGGATTTTTGAGGGTCAGATATATGAAAGCGATTATGAGATAAAAGAAATATTGCTCGAAAGAAAATTAAAAGATAGTTAAGACCCAAAAACGAGCCACCCCTTCGGGGTGGCTCGTTGCTTTATTATTTCTGACATAATACTAAAGGATTATATGGTTAGTTCTATTCATCATTACACAAAATTCGGCTTCCGCCTGCAATATGCTTGCAAGGAGTTCGGCATAAACACAAACCCACTCACAGCCCCTTCATTTATTCCGCTCCTCCTTGCGCAAATTCGGCTACAGCCGGAATTGGTTCCATAATCAATTTTCAAACAATTAAAACAAAGATTATGGAATTCAAATTAAGCCTGCAAATGCTGAACAATGTTTCAGAAATTGAAATCGTTTACAAAAGAAAAGTAACTGCGAAAATGTCGGAACGGCCGCAGGTTTCAACTTCAACTGACTGCTATGAAGTTCTGAAACATTACTGGGACGATGACAAGATCAATTTATTGGAAGAATTCAAAGTATTATTTCTTAACCGGTCGCACAGGGTACTTCAGATCTTATCTGTATCAAGTGGAGGGCTTACTGGCACTGTAGCTGATACCCGATTGATACTTGCCACTGCTTTAAAGTTGGGGTCTTGCGCACTTGTATTGGCACATAACCACCCATCAGGAAGCTTAAAACCATCAAGGGCTGACGAAGATCTCACCAAAAAAATAAAATATGCTGCACAGTATCATGATATCATAGTATTAGATCACATTATTATTACAGGAGAAGGATATTTAAGTTTTGGTGACGAAGGGCTGCTTTAAGCCCTTTTTTATATTCATAAAAAAGGCCTGCTTCGCAGGCCATAAAATTATAGTGACTTCAACTTTTCATAGAAATCTGCAAGCCCTGCCTTCTTTAAAATCTCTTCATGAATAGTTTTAAACTCTCCTACTGATTCTTCTGGCAGTGAACCAAGAATTTCATCCTCAAAACTGTTTTTTGAGTTCAGTATTCCGGCTTCAATCAATCTTCCTAACATCAGCACATTTTGCCTGGTAATTTTGAAACTGATCTTACAGCTTTCAGCCATTCCCGGACTGCATAAGATCATTTCAAAAACCTTTGATTTTTCTTTTTTTCCAGATGGTCCCACAGTACTCATACTTCACGATTTTTAGTTTAGAATTTAATTACTCCGCAAAACTATTTTCTACTCTTCACAACTACCTAATCAGAATTTGATCAGGTGCTTAATATAGGAAGCAGGTAATTTATCTTTATGCCGTTACAGGTTGCTGGGTCTGCAACCGGCAAGATGTTCAATTGTTGCACAATTGCATCTTGCTCCCTTGCCTCCGGAGTCGGCGGGAGTATAGTAAAGGACTTCTGGAATTGATCGAGATCGTGAAAATGAAATAGTGATGAGTGAGCAAAATGTAAAAACGAAATCATGGATTTCGTTTCGGGTAAAGCCTGCTGAATACAACCTAATCCACGGGCATTTTTCTAAAACAACCTGCCGCAAATTAAGCGAGTATGCCCGCAATGTTTTGCTGAATAAACCAGTCGTTGTAAAATACCGGAACCAGTCCGCAGATGATTTCCTGGCTGAAATGCTACAGCTCAAGAAAGAACTGAATGCAATAGGTCATAATTACAACCAATCGGTTAAAAAATTACACACGTTAAATCACGATAGGGAGGTTCGCAGGTGGCTTGCGGAAAATGAAATTCCTCACCGGTTATTCCTGGAAAAAATGGGGCAGATTTATTTGAAAATGGATCAAATCCACCGGCAATGGTTGTCCGAATAAAAAGCCCGCATAGTTTGCAGCGAGCCGTTAATTATAACGAGAAAAAAGTGCAGAAGGGCCAGGCCGAATGCATATCGGCCGGAAACTATTTGCTGAGTCCGCATCAAATGAATTTCTATGAAAAGATGGAACGCCTGCAGGATCTGATTTCACTTAATGAAAGGACGAAGAAAACTAATACGCTTCATATCTCGCTCAACTTTGATCCTTCAGAAAAATTGCCAACCGATAAGCTTAGTGAGATCGCACAGGTTTATATGGATAAGATAGGTTTTGGTGACCAGCCCTACCTGGTATATCAACACAATGATGCCGGTCATCCACATATTCATATCGTTACTACCAATATACAGTCCAACGGAAAAAGAATAGATACTTATAACATCGGTCGTAACCAATCAGAGAAAGCCAGGAAGGAAATTGAAATAGATTTCGGTTTGGTGAAAGCTCAAGGCAGAAATCAGGAACGTTCCAGTGATATAAGTTTCGTCAATACGCAGAAGGTGCAGTACGGAAAATCAGAGACCCGTCGCTCGATTACCAATGTCCTGGATGCAGTGCTGAATCATTTTAAATTTACTTCCCTTCCCGAACTGAATGCAATACTAAAGCAATACAATGTTATTGTTGACCGGGGCAAAGAAGATAGCAGGATTTATAAAGCCAAAGGACTTCAATACCGGCTGCTGGATGAAAAAGGAAATAAGGTCGGAGTACCCATTAAAGCAAGCTTGATTTACAGCCAACCAACATTAAAGAATCTGGAAAAAAAGTTTGAAGAAAACGAACAGAAGCGACAGCCGGATAAAAAGAAACTGAAAACAGCGATTGACTGGGCCTTATCTAAATCACCGGCCAGCTTACATGATTTAGTAACTGCCCTCCAGAAAGAAAAAATTCAGACCGTTCTGCGCCAGAATAATGTTGGATTGATTTACGGGATCACGTTCATTGATTACCGGACCAAATCCGTATTCAATGGAAGTGATCTGGGAAAGCAATACAGCATTGCCTCTTTGCAACAGAAATTAAGTACGCAGGAAAAAAATCCAAACCCTGTTCAAAAAGCACAGGACAGCCAGGGAGTATTCAAACAAGCTAGTGGAGTTGATCAATCAGGAAGGGAAAATGATTTTGAAAAACCTGGCAATAAAGATGAATTGTTGAAAGAACTGACTACTACTGATAAGTCATTTAACAGGCTTCCTTTTGAACTACTCAAAAAGAAAAAGAAGAAAAAAAATAAGAACTTATAATCAGAAAATCTAAAACTATGTCGGCAGGTACAGGTGAAAATGAGGTGGGGTTAAGAAAGATACTGGACTTTACAAGGCTGGGAAGCATTACTATTCTTTTGCTTCACTTTTATTATTACTGTTACGGAGTTTTTAAGCGTTTGGGATTGACTGCCGAAATAGGCGACAACTTTCTCATTAATATCACAAATACTGGTCTGTTCAATTCGCTGTATACTTCAAAGCTTATGGCTTTGTCATTACTCATTATATCACTGCTCGGTTCCAGGGGAAAGAAGGAAGAAAAGGTCAGCAAAAGATTAATTGTTTTCTATTTAGTCTCTGGAACAGCACTCTACATATCAAGTTCTTTAATTTTTAAATTCAAGAGTGATTTTGAAACTATCGGAATCACCTACATGATCATAGCCGCCGTTGGCTTCCTTTTTATTCTCTCAGGAGGAAATTTATTGAGTCGCTACATTAAATTAAATCTCGGAAAAGATATTTTCAATGAACTCAATGAAACCTTCCCGCAGGAAGAACGTTTACTAGACAATGAGTACTCGATAAACCTTCCTGCACAATACAGTCTTAAAGGAAAAATTCGGAAAAGCTGGGTTAATATCATTAACCCTTTTCGAGGGTTATTGGTGGCGGGATCTCCGGGTGCAGGAAAATCTTACTTTGTTATTCAGCATATCATCAAGCAGCATATAAAAAAGGGGTTTACAATGCTGGTGTATGACTTTAAGTACGATGACCTGACGAAGATTGCCTACAATACGCTGATTAGAAATAAAAAATGTTATTTAAAAGAGCCGGCCTTTTATACAATCAATTTTGATGATCTGTCCAAAAGCCATCGCTGTAATCCGCTCGATAGTTCCACCATGTTTGACATCACTGATGCAACAGAAGCGTCCCGATCGATCATGATGGGACTTAACCGGGACTGGATCACCAAGCAAGGAGACTTTTTTGTGGAGTCACCTATCAATTTTGTTACAGCGATAATTTGGTTTTTGAAAAAATATGAGAACGGCAAATTCCTGACTTTACCCCATGTAATTGAATTAATGCAGGTGGACTATGAAAAATTATTTTCCGTTTTGCGAACACAACCCGAAATCGAAGTTTTGATTAATCCTTTTATTTCTGCTTATCAGAATGATGCAATGGAACAATTGGAGGGACAGGTAGCCAGCGCCAAAATCGGGATGGCCCGGCTTTCTTCACCGCAACTCTATTGGGTACTATCTGCTAATGATTTTACACTTGATATAAATGATTCTGATGCACCGAAGATTGTTTGCCTTGCCAATAATCCACAAAAGCAACAGATCTACGGCGCTGTTTTATCGCTTTATGTTACAAGGTTAATAAAGCTCGTCAACCAGAAGAATAAATTAAAGTCCAGTTTGATATTTGATGAGTTCCCAACAATCTTTTTCAATGACATTGATAGCCTCATTGCAACTGCGCGTTCAAACAAAGTGGCAACCTGTTTGGGCATCCAGGATTTTAGCCAGCTTAAAAAGGATTATGGAGCTGACCAATCTTCCGTGATCATGAATATTACAGGGAATATCATCAGCGGACAGGTTACCGGGGAGACCTCCAAGTTTCTTTCTGAGAGATTCGGGAAAATCAACCAGGTCAAGGAGAGCATTTCTATCAATCGGACGGACACTTCGATCAGTAAATCAAGTCAATTGGACTTTGCTATTCCTCAATCCAGAATTGCCGGGCTTTCATCCGGAGAATTTGTGGGGATGGTTGCCGATGATCCTACGAATAAAATAAAATTGAAGACATTTCATTGCGAGATCCTGAACGATCATGATCAGCTAAAAGCTGAATCAAATTCATACAGGGATCTTCCGGTAATTAATATTGTCAATACGCAAATGGTGAATGATAATTTTATGAAAATAAAAAAGGAAGTTGCAGAAATCATTGAAACGGAAATTGAGCGAATACTAAATACGCCAGGATTAGAGAACCTTAGAAAATAGTCACAACAATTCGGCAATACTCTCGGCATCTGGCAAAACATCTTTTATCTTATCAGGCAATACCTTGCTTGTCTTGAACGTCGCTACTCCCATTCCTTTTGAAATGCTCTTAACCGAGTACTCCACAACGGTATTATTTTTCTCCTTACATAGAATAATTCCAATACTATTATTTTCCTCCGGGAGCTTTATTTTTTCATCCAACACGTTCAAATAAAAATTCAACTGCCCGGCATATTCCGGCTTAAATTTTCCCCGCTTCAATTCAAATGCAACAAGGCAACGTAAATGCCGGTTAAAAAATAATAAATCTATAAAAAACTCATCGCCTTCAACCTCAACACGAAACTGATTGCCAATAAAGGAGAATCCTTTTCCCATCCGAAGAATAAAGTTTCTGATATTGCCGACGATCTTATTTTCCACTTCCCGTTCATCATCCCCGTCACTTAAGTTCAGGTAATCCATCAGGTATTCATCATTGAATAGTTGAATAGCCGAAGGTTCCAATTCCGGGGATAGTACCTTAGAAAAATTATTAGGCAGTGATCCTTGTTTGCCAAATAAGTTGCTGTCAATTTTATGTTCCAGTACACTAACAGACCATAATTCAGCCGCTGCTTTCCTGATGTAAAAGGATCTTTCTTCAGGTTTGGAGCATTTATTTAGGATCAGGATATGGTGAGTAAAGCTGATCCCGAAGAAACCCTCAAATTGGGCAGTCAGTGACGGCCCAATTGAGTTGGCCTGTTTTTCAGGCTTTTGAATTAAGGCAGTCGCTGACTGCCCTAATTCTGTGGAGCCATAAACCTCGAAGAACTGCCTCATATTTTTGAGGTTTCGGAAGGAGAAGCCGCGTACACCCGGCAATGCATTTTGAAGGTCTTGAGAGACTTGTTCTAATACTTTGGCTCCCCACTTTTCTTTAGCCACTTTTTCAGATAACATTTTCCCGGTCTTTAAGTATAGAAGAAGCTGTTGCCGGGTCGCTAAACTCGCAGCCATATAGCGGCTTTGAACGATATTTTTCTTTAGCTCTTCTATGAATTGTATATATGATTTAGGTGATTTCATGTGATAGATTTTTTATGGAGGTTAGACTGCAATTAATTTGGATTTCTCTAATTGTGAGAACTTTGTTCGAAGTCCTTTCATATCATCGCTGATTTTACGTTCAAGAACGTGAACATAAATTTGAGTCGTGGAGAGTTTGGTATGGCCGAGCATTTTGCTGACAGTTTCCAAAGGGATTCCATTATTGAGTGTAATAGTGGTGGCGAACGTGTGACGGGCAAGATGGAAGGTCATATTCTTTGTAATGCCGCACTGCTTTGCAATCTCCTTCAGGTAGTCATTGACTTTTTGATTTGAGATATAGGGCAGCACCCTTCCTTTCTTGGTAACTATAGGATTGTCTCTGTACTTTTCCAGCAACAAGAGGGCTTGCGGAAGTAATGGAACGCTAACTTTTATATCTGTTTTCTGTCTTACAGTACGTAGCCAGTATTCCTTATCGATACCCATCACTATATTATCGGGGCCAAGGTTCGCCATGTCCACATAGGCTAATCCTGTATAGCAGGAGAACAGGAAAATATCCCTGGCCCTGTTTAGCTTTTCATTGGGCAGAAGGGTATTTTCGAGTACGGTTATTTCGTCATCGATCAAAAAATCCTTTTCTGTCTTTTGAAATTTAAGTTTGTAAAGGATAAACGGATCTTTTGGTATCCATTCTAGTTTAAAGCCCATTGTCACGATTTTCCTTAATCGTTCCATATGCTTCATGACTCCATTATTGCCGAGCGGATTGCTTTCATCAAGCGGTGCAGTAGTTCTCAGGAATAATTCAAATTGTGTTATGAATTGATAGTTCAGGTGAGTAAGCAGAATATCCTCAGCGCGATATTTGTATTGCAGAAATTTACTCAGATATTTTTCCGTAGACCCATAATTCTTCAAAGTTCCTTTTGCCAGTAACACTTTTGAACTGACTTCGTGATAACGGATGAGCGACATGAGTGTGCTCTGACCCTCATCATCACCGCAGTAAAGTCTTTTGATAGTTTCAGGATTAATAATCGCCTTCTGTTCTTTTAATTGGCGGTAACAATCAATTAATTTCAACTTGGTTTGATCAAGGAAGGGGTTGATTCGGTTAACCAGATCCTTATTTCCTTTTGCCACTTGGTTTTTAGAATCCCATAAGGATGGGTCAATTGTTTGGTTCAGAGAAATTTCAATTCTCTTTCTGTCAACTGTAACTCTCGCATAAATTAACGCACTCAATAATTTGTTTTTAGGTTGGCGTATGATAAAACGCACACCAAAGCTGTTAGTACTTTCCATAACACACAGTTTTAAATTAAAAAATCTTGCTCCTCAGTACTATTATATGCCAGTAAATCGCTCACCCGAAAACTCCCAAAAGTGATTTTTACAAAACACAGATTCAAAATTAACAGGCAGTTGCGATGAATTTTGACTCACTCGTGAACTCACCAGAAGGGTGATTTTCTTTGTATTTATATGAATGATTTGGGGAAAAGAAAAACCGCAAATCATTGATTTGCGGTCACTTGTGTTTTCTCGAAAAACTCGTTGTCGGGAAGACAGGATTCGAACCTGCGACCCCCTGGTCCCAAACCAGGTGCGCTACCGGCCTGCGCTACTTCCCGAACATTTTGGGAGAGCAAATATAGCGGCTATTGGGCTATTTATTGCAACTATCTTTCCCCCAACAAAAAGGCCCCGCTACTGCAGAGCCTTTCATTGTTCTTTTTGCGGAGAGGGAGGGATTCGAACCCTCGATACAAGTTTAAGCTCGTATAACGGTTTAGCAAACCGGCCCTTTCGGCCACTCAGGCACCTCTCCTTTTCCAATTGAACATTGAGCATTGAAAACTGAGAATTGAATATTTTAGAAGAAATGATCAATATTCAACACTCAATGGTCAATTTTCAAGTGGGGGACAAAAATAAAGATTAAAGCCTGCAAATCCCAAAAAAACAAATCCCGATTTCTTTCGAAACCGGGATCAAATATTTTAAGTCCTTAATTTTTACATCGCGGCTAACTGCACTTTTTGCTGTAATTCCAGCACATTTTCCCTGAATACACCATCGGTATCCATCAGGTCCTTTACCGTCTGGCAGGAATGGATGACAGTAGTATGATCCCGGCCACCAAAATGTTCGCCGATCGTCTTCAATGAATTTTTGGTAAATGCTTTGGCAAGGTACATAGTGATCTGCCTGGCCTGTACGATCTCTCTTTTACGGGTTTTCTGCAGGAGTTTATCGTAAGGCACGTCGAAGTAATCGCAAACCATCCGTTGAATGGTCTCGATCGTGATCTCTTTACTGGATGATTTTACAAAATTACGTAACACTTTTTTGGCGAGATCGAGGTCGATCTCTCTCCTGTTTAGCGAAGATTGTGCCAACAGTGATATTAAAGCTCCTTCCAGTTCTCTTACATTATTGCTGATATTGTATGCGATATACTTTACTACCTCTTTAGGCATCTCTAATCCATCGTTCTTCATCTTTCTTTCCAGTATTTCGATACGGGTATCATAATCCGGTACCTGCACGTCGGCGCTTAAACCCCAGCGGAAACGACTCAATAATCTTTCCTGCACACCTTCGAGATCTTTTGGCGGCTTATCGGAAGTTAATATGAGTTGTTTGCCTGATTGATGCAGGTGATTGAATATAGCAAAGAATGCATCCTGTGATTTCTCCGCTTTTGCAAAGAACTGCACATCATCTATTATTAATACATCGATCAGTTGATAAAAATGGATAAAATCGTTGATCATATTGTTCCGGCTGTGATCCATGAACTGGTTAATGAACTTCTCGGAACTTACATATAATACAACTTTATTAGGATTGCTTCTTTTTACTTCATTTCCAATAGCCTGGGCCAGGTGAGTTTTGCCTAAACCTACGCCTCCATATATAACCAGCGGATTAAAGGAATTGGCGCCCGGTTTTTCTGCCACCGTTTTACCGGCCCGGCGGGCTACCCTGTTGCAATCGCCTTCAATGAATGCTTCGAAGGTATAGATATGATTAAGCTGCGGATCGATCTGCATCTTCTTCAATCCTGGTATAACAAAAGGATTCTTAACAGGATTATTTATGACCAATGGAAAATCCATTTCGTTATTTGCAAAAGTTTTAAAACCCTGACCACTTACATCCATGGTAACAGGTTTGTTCTTACTGTTACCGCTATCCACCATGATGCGATATTCCAATCTCGCATCTTTACCCAATTCTCTCTTCAAAGTCTTTGCCAATAAATTTACGTAATGTTCTTCGAGGTACTCAAAAAAGAATTGGCTTGGCACCTGGATGACGAGTACATTATTTTTTAAGGAAACTGGTTTGATGGGTTCGAACCAGGTTTTGTAATGCTGCCTTTCAACTATGTCGTTGATGATCTTCAAACAATTCGTCCAGACTTTTTCAGCATTCTTCTCCATCAGATTAGTAAGCAGTTTATATCGGGTTAAGTATAGTTGATCAAAAAAAGGTGTCCGGATTTTCGCACCCACAATATCAATAAAAAAAGTTGGACAGGGAGGCGAATATCAATATTTCTTTTCTAAAAAAAAATTTTTAATCACCTGTTTTTTGTGAAACAGAGATACTATGAGAATTTGTCAATTTTTTGCCCGAAAATTTGGTAAATTCAAAATCTAGTCTACCTAAAACAATGCCCGCCCAGCCTACCTGGTTCACTATCACATCATCCCCTTTTTTGTTCTTATAGACATCGGGCTTGTCTAAAAAAGTATGGGTATGACCACCGACGATAAGATCGATGTTCTCTGTTTCTTTTGCCATTACTTCATCACTTACTTTATTACTTCCTTTATACTGATATCCGAGATGCGATAAACAAATGATCATATCGCAACCTTCATTCTTTTTTAACAGGTCAGCCGTTTCATTTGCTTTTTGGATCGGATCCAAATATTTTGTTGCGCCAAATAAATTATCGGGTATCAATCCGCGGCCTTCAATGCTTACACCAAACACACCGATTTTTAGTTGCGCTTTTTTAAAAACTTTATACGGTTGCGTTTTTTGTTCCATCGGTGTTGATGTAAAATCGTAATTAGTTATCAGCATCGGGAAGTTTGCATGCGTTGTCAATTGTGTTGCTAAATTTTCCATGCCTGCATCAAAATCATGATTGCCGATCGTGCATGCATCATATCTCATCGCCGCCATTGCTTTGATCTCCGGTTCGCCTTTATATAAATTAAAATAAGGTGTGCCCTGGAAAATATCGCCTGCATCCAGCAACAAAACATGTTCTTCTTCACCTCTTATTTTATCGATCAGTTCGGCCCTTGCCGCTACCCCGCCCAGGCCCTGGTTACGGCCTCCATCCATCGGGAAAGGTTCGATCCGGCTGTGGGTATCATTTGTATGCAAAATGGTCATTTTCAACGGAGAAAAATAGCAGGCTGCCTTTGAAATAGCGGGCCCGGCCAGCATCGCCCCGGTGGCTAAAACACCTTGCTGTATGAACTTTTTTCTACTGGACATTGGTAACACGGTTTTCTTCATTCGCTGATATATTCCTGCCTTCGCTTTTCAATTTTTTAATGTAATCAAAAATGGCATCACGCATCAAATAGCCATTCGTTATTTGAGCGATCGGCCGAAGCATATCTGCATTATCACCACCATTGGCCATAAAATCCGAATTGGCAGTTGTATAGATTGCATTCATGTCTATCGGCTTGCCTCCTATCATTACATTCACGGCTTTTTTATCTTTTATCTGCATAGTGATGCCGGCTACCGGCCAACCACCTTTTGATGCGATCAGGTCAAGCAATTGCTGCACCACATCGCCTTTTAGTTTTTGAAGTATCAATAAATTATCAAAAGGCATCAGTTCAAATATCTTTCCTCTTGTTACATTACCGGCCGGCAATTGTGTTAAGCGCATACCGCCATGATTTAAAAAAGCGGCATCAACCTGTGTATTATATTTTTCTTTAGCCATTACAAAAAAAGCATCTACCATAAAATTGCCCAACGTAGATTCCGGCTGTTTTTTTTCTAATGTCTTGTCTGCATAGCCAACAATATCATTCATGCTTTTATTCACGCTGTCGCTGTAAGGCTTTATGATATTTAAAACACCGGCATCCTGCGGCTCTGCACCACTGACCCGGTAGGTCTTGTATTGCAGCGACTGGCTTTGATAAGATGTATTACATGATAAGAAGAGGGAAAGAAGGGCCGGGAATACTAACAGGTGTAAGAGATTCTTTTTCATAAAAACTGCTCTCCTCTGAAGGTAAAGCTTTTGGGATTTATTATTGAAAAGAATTCTTGAATAAGGCACAAGGTACAAGAGTGTCCTATAGTTTGATAGTCGTTTATTGGTCTTAAACCCGCAACTTGTGCCTTGTTCCGTGTACCTTGTACCTTCGTCGAAATTTCAGGATAAAAACCTGACAGTATGCAAAAGAATATCTCCCTGAAGGTGTTGCCTTCGGAAGCAGCCAACGAAAGGATCATTAAAGAATATATTGCCAAAACGGAAGCAGTATCTCAAACTGCTATAACCGGTTTCATTATAAAAAAACAATCGATTGATGCAAGAGGAAAACAGGTTTGGATCAATCTTTCGCTTACCGCATTTATCAATGAACCCTTCCGGCCAAGGGAATTAATGGCTTTTGACTTTAAAGATGTAAAGAATGCCGGTAAAAAAGTAGTTATCATTGGCGCTGGTCCTGCCGGATTATTTGCAGCCCTTCGTTTAATAGAAAAAGGCGTTAAGCCCATCATTCTTGAAAGGGGAAAAGATGTAAGGGCCCGTCGGCGGGATCTTGCGATACTTAATAAAGAAGGAGTAGTGGATCCCGAAAGCAATTATTGCTTTGGAGAAGGCGGCGCCGGTACCTATAGCGATGGTAAACTTTATACCCGCAGCAGCAAGCGGGGCGATATCAACCGGATCCTGAATCTTTTTGTTCATTTTGGGGCCGAAGAAAATATTCTTTACGAAGCTCACCCGCATATTGGCACTAATAAATTGCCGCAGATCATTACTGCCATGCGTAAAAAGATAGTGGATTGCGGCGGTGATCTGCTTTTCGGTAAAAAAGTAGTTGATCTTACAATAAAGAACGGCAAGATCGATACAGTGATCGCTGCCGATGGCGAAAAATTCAATGGCGATGCCTTTATTCTTGCCACGGGACATTCGGCAAGGGATATTTTCCTGTTATTACATGCAAAAAAAATCGTGATAGAATCCAAACCATTCGCTTTGGGAGTAAGAGTGGAACATCCGCAATCTTTAATTGATAATGTTCAGTACCATGCTGCGATAAGAAATGAATTTTTACCTCCCGCTTCTTACAGTTGGGTGCAGCAAGTGGATGGTAAAGGCGTTTTTTCTTTTTGTATGTGCCCGGGTGGTATCATTGCGCCTGCTGCTACATCGCCGGGAGAACTGGTGGTAAACGGATGGAGCCCCTCCAAACGAAATAATCCTTATGCCAATAGCGGTATTGTTGTTACTGTTGAAGAAAAAGATATGCCCTCATTTAAAAAATATGGCCCGCTGGCAGGAATGTATTTCCAGCGATCGATAGAAGAAAGATCTTTTGCTGCAGGCGGCGGAAAATTTGTTGCGCCGGCACAACGATTAGTTGATCTTACCAATGATAAATTATCATCTTCTCTTCCGGATTGTTCTTATTTACCCGGCACCCGTTCATTTTTATTAAAAGATGTTTTCCCTGCTTTCATTTATCAAAGTCTTCAGCAGGCTTTTAAAGAATATGGCAAAAGAATGAAAGGCTATCTTACCAATGATGCTATTGTGGTAGCAACAGAATCGAGAACATCATCGCCGGTACGGATACCCAGAGATGCAGAATCATTGCAGCATCCGCAATTAAGTAATTTATATCCTTGTGCCGAAGGCGCCGGTTATGCCGGGGGCATCGTTAGCGCTGCAATGGATGGAGAAAGAGTGGTGGAAAGAATAACTAATAACTAATAACTAAAAGATAAAAACTAAAAGTTCCTGAAATCGGAATCTCTTTTAATCATCCGGGAAACCTGGAACTTATAGAGACTTTTAGTTTTTATCTTTTAGTTTTTAGTTTGATTTGTTTTTAGTTCTTAAATACCGGGTATGCTTTCTGCACCGAATTCTCATTGACCAGTTTTACAAAATATTGTCCTCTCGGTAAAGCACTAATATCAAGTTGGATATTCTGCGTGTTGTTACCGATCACCCACTGAGCACATTCTTTTCCATCGGCTGATATAAGCGATATCCTGTTTGGCCTTGTATCACCATCAAAATTGATCGCCAGTTTGTCTATAACAGGATTGGGATATAATGTTACTCCACCCGATGGATCATATTTTGCGAAAAGAATGGATGAATAATAAGAACTTCCGTCGTTAGCTATTGCTTTAATGCGGTAATAAGAAGAGGTTTTAACTGATTTGTCTGTGTAGGAATACGAAGCAAGCACCGACATTCCTGCATCGATCGTTGCTATTCTTTCAAAATTCACACGGTCAAATGATCTTTCAACCAGGTATTCTTTTACCTCCATGTGATCGTTATCATTCCATTGAATTAACTGGCCGGGATTTTTTGCTACTGTACTGGCATTGATAAATTTTGATTCCAGTACAAGGTCCGTATGAAAGATCCCGGGTGCCGAAGCCACATCCATACCGCCTGCAGAAGCATTAGTATTTTGAGGGAAATAAGTGTTGCTGGTATAATTGAGCACCTGTGCACTGGTGGTTGCAGAAACATCACTTGCCATCAATGCATAACCGTACACATTTTGCATCGCTGCAATACCCAGGTCGCTGAACCTGACAAATAATGCTTTTATCGATTGCAATGCTACCAGCGAAAAAGGTCTCAATGCATTATCGGAAACATCTTTTCTCATTACATAGGTGGTGGCATTTAACAGGGAAGCGCCATATGAACCGCTGGAAACAGAAATGACAGTTCCAAATGAAGTGGGGTTACCATTCACATCAATACTTTTGATGGCGGCGATCTTGAAATTATCATTACCACCTCTTTCAGCTATCACAAAACCGGCCGAAGTTGGGCTGGTAGTAGCCATACCCGCTTTAAAAACAAAATCAACTCTCTCGATATTATTATGCGTAAGATCGGATGTTGAATCATTGGTAAAAATATTATCGCTTCCCCGGTTGATAAATCCTTCTTTCATCACTCTCTCCATATAAGCATGGTTCGTTACAACGGGGTAGGCGGCCGGGAAAGGCATATTGAAAGTAATATTATCGATCAGCGTATTTCCCTGGCAATAGATATGTTGTTTATTACCATTAGTAGGGATCCAGGTATTTGCCACCCTCCTGATGATAATAGTATCAAATTTTGAAAATTGAACATAGGTCTTACCGGAGATCGTGAAATCAATTATTTTAATATTGCTTGTATTATTATACTTGACCGAATAATTTGTGTTTGGAAGTACCGTGTTCACACTATTGCCATGCGACCGTATTGTTTGTGTAGATGTTCCACCTGCCACAACGATATTAGTTGCAGTATGAAAAGTGTTTATGGGTGTTTGTGCTGATAATTTCAGGGAAACCACCAGGCATAGGCATAGGCCTATTACGGGGTAATTCTTCATTGAGTACAGATTAATACTGCAAACGTAATACGTAGAATTCGGAAATGAAATAGGAAATCTACCATCACAGAAAGATTTTTCAAAAGCCCAGGCCGGTACAAGCTCTCTTTGTTTCAACAGGTTAAAACTTGCCTGGCGAATCGTAAAAACACGAAAAATCTTATACTATCTCTTATTAATATATATAAGAAGTAATGGTTTTCCTTAAATTGAAAAATGAAAAGATATTTCGTCATCGTTATTTTACTATTCTCTTCCATTCTCATTCATGCGCAAAAAGTAACTGACCCGCAGGCTGCAGCTTTCGAAGCGGCGATCCGGTCGGGGAACAGCGCAACCGCATTTGAATTTGTCAGGAACATGTTTGGCGTTCCGGCTATAAAAGACCCTTTTCTTCATTTTAAAGAAAGAGGTATCAAACAACTCGTCAGTTTTTACGTTCATCGCGACAAAAGGATCGAAGCCACTTCGCTGATCCGGTTTGACCAGGTAAAAGAATTCTGGAAAAATTATTCCCGGCAATTCACGGCCGGTAAATGGAATTATAAAACACTTTATAAGAATGATTCACTTGCCTGGCTGGCGGCCAATTATTCCATTACGCTCATTTATGCACACGAGATGGGGCATTATATGAGTTATAATCATGTCCACGATTTTTCCGATGATTATACCTGCGAGGAAGTAGTGGCCAATGAATGTTTGGCTGCTTTTGCCAATGCATTTAAAAGCAATAAGAACCTGGAGATGCATCGCCGTTTATTTATTTCGCTGGCAAAACAAACATATGAATTCGTACCTGATTCCAATAAGACCGGTTTCTCCATTCCCATGCATAAATGGTGTGCTTCCGATCCGATGAATCCTTTTTTTGATTACTTCACATCCGATGAGACCCGGTTTCTCCGGCTTTACGGGTACACGCAGTTCCGTATGATGGAATCGGCATTAGTGAATTATAATGGAGTAACCTGGCCAAATTTTCTTACTACTACTTTCTTCGATTTTTATGATACATACACCGGTGCAGAAACTTTTAAGCCGCTTCGCTATAAAGTGATGAGTACTAAACTTTATAAAAATGCGCTGGACATGATGGATAAAATAGAACTTGGAAAAGGAGAAAAGGAAAATTATTTCCACTACTACGCTTTACAAAAACTGAAATATTATTTCGACCCCAATGGCCAGGTTCTGGAATCGGCCATTTTGGATGAATCGTTCAATTATGGTGATTCGATCCCCGGTAATGAATTTGCCAGGTTTGACCTGGTGAACAGGAAGAAAATGGAGACCTCATCGGTACTGCTCCACGATCTTGTTTTGGAAGATTCAATATCTCATTACCATAGTCCGGGCAAAACAATCAATACCAGTTTTGAAATTCTCTCCGCTTTTCAAAATGACAGTAATTTTTATTACCTGGTCAAGGATTATAGTGGTATTTACTCAGAAATAATAGAGATGGATTCATTTTATGTCCATCATCAATTGGTCAACCTGGTAAAAAGAAATGGTAAACACTATTTCCGGTATTTCCTTCTTCCCGATTCGCTGTCTGACCGGGAACGTACCGAGGAAACGGAAATGTTTGTGGCAGGGATCAATACAGGTAAGCCCCTTTTTATTACCAATGAGTTGAACTATGCGCATGAACAAACGATCAGCATCTATCCTGTCAATATGGATTCATTGCGGCTTGATCCTGTTATCTGGCAGGGGAAAATGGAGAAGAAAGGATTTTTCAATATGTTATATCCCACACTTTATCTTGATGAAGCAAGTAGTTCATTGATCATTTGTTTTTGGAATCCTGTCACGTCCGGTATTTGTCTTATTAAGATATCCGATAAAGGCACGCTTGGTTTCCAGCTTTATGAAAATTCTTTCCGGGGAAGCTATGGGCCCAAAATGGATGTAATGGCCCTCCGGTTGGTTGGCCCCAATAAGTTGTATGTTTTTGCAAAAACAAAAGAACCCGGCAACAATACGAAGCCACGGATCCAAAGAAAACTTGTTCAATGGTAACCGGTGACTCCAAAAATGAACAGTTCACTCCCCTTGTTGGGCCGTTGACCGATTAAAATTCATAATTCCGCCGGGAGAAGTAATTTTATTCTTCAAATCACTTTTATGCCGGCACTCCTCGAGCTTCATAACATTAAAAAATATTTTGCGACCCAAAAGGCAGTCGATGATATAAGCCTGAATGTCGATAAGGGAAATATATTTGGATTGCTGGGGCCGAATGGCGCCGGCAAGACCACGTTGATCCGGATGATCACCGGTATTTTTTACCCGGATGATGGGCAGATAATTTTTGATGGAAAAAAATTCGATCCGGTTAATGATGTGGCATATATCGGTTATATGCCGGAAGAAAGAGGCCTTTATAAAAAGATGAAGATCGGTGAACAGACCATGTACCTCGCCCAATTAAAAGGACTTAGCCGCAATGATGCATTAAAAAAGATCAAAGAATGGTTCATCAGGTTTGAAATGGAAACATGGTGGAATAAAAAAGTGGAAGACCTTTCAAAAGGGATGAGCCAGAAATTACAATTTGTTACAACAGTATTGCACGAACCGAAACTGGTGATACTCGACGAACCTTTCAGCGGACTTGACCCGGTGAACAGCAACCTGATCAAGGATGAGATATTCAATCTGGCGCAAAACGGTTCTACCGTCATCTTCAGTACACACCGGATGGAACAGGTGGAAGAGATCTGCGATCATATAGCGCTGGTGAATAAAGGAAAGAAGATATTGGATGGCACGGTACGCCAGGTAAAACAGGATTTCAAAGAAAATCTTTTCAGTATCGGGGTCGACCAAATGCCTTCATCGAATGGTGCAACGCCATTTGAGATATTGAGTTCAAAGGATCATTCTTTTGTTGTCCGCATCAAAGAAGGCAGCCGGCCCAATGATGTATTACAATATTTATTGCAAAACGGATCGGCCATTCATTCATTCAACGAGATATTGCCATCGCTGAATGATATTTTCATCAAACTGGTAGAAGGCACACCTACGGCACGACAATTCCAAAAAGTAAAAGCATAGTTCAGTATCATTAAAAATATTTTATGCATAAAGTCTGGCTCATCATAAAAAGAGAATACCTGACAAGGGTCAGGAAAAAAACATTTATTCTAAGTACTGTTCTGTTTCCTTTATTATACCTGGGATTGATCGCAGGTTCGGGATATATTACTGCGACAAGCGGCCGCAGGATGAATGTAGCGGTGATAGATTCTTCCGGATACTTCTCACCGGAAATGATCGGCAAAGCAAATATGGCCGACAGTAGTTCTATTATATCTCTTGTTCATATGCCTGCTGACAGCGTTGAAAAAAACCTGGAAAAATTGGGCTATAATAGTTACGTCGTTATTCCAGCATCTGCAGCCTGGGATAAACGAATGCCGGTGGTTCAGCTCATGACAACCCGCACAATGAGTTTGGAAGGGGCAATGCCTGTTCAAACTAAATTGAATAATATCTGGCGATCGGTCATCAATGAAAAATTAGGTATCGATGAAGAGAAAAAAAGGATACTCGAACAGAATACGATCAATATTGTTCCTCAAAATATTTATGATAAAAAAGCCAATTCGGGTATTGCCACTGTTATCGGGGCATTTTCTGCTATACTTATCTATATAATATTGATGCTGTACGGATCGCAGGTGATGATGGGTGTGATGGAAGAAAAAACAAACCGTATCGCCGAAGTGATCGTATCATCTGTCAAGCCTTTTCAATTGATGATCGGTAAGATCTTAGGGATCGGTTTGGTTTGCCTGACACAGATACTGCTTTGGATCACTTTTATTTTCATCATCTATAATATTACGGCGGCATCGGGCCGCGGCAACCAGATGAGTGAAATGGTTGGCACTATACAGCAGGTATTTACCAGTACCAATATGCCGCTGATACTTACCTGTTTTATCTTTTACCTGCTGGGCGGGTTTTTCTTTTATTCATCTTTATTCGCAGCGGTAGGAAGTGCAGTGAATGAAGATATGCGGGAAGCGCAGTCATTAAGTTTTCCATTGATGATGCCGATCATTTTTTCTATCGCCACTATGTCGGCAGTTTTAAAAGATCCAACAGGGCCGCTGGCATTCTGGGGCAGCATGATACCTTTTACATCTCCTATATATATGATGGTACGGCTTCCGTTCGGGGTGCCGGGAACAGTTCCCTGGTGGCAATTAGGATTAAGCATGGCAATACTGATCGGCGGTTTCATTTTTACTACATGGTTTGCGGGCAAAATTTATCGTACCGGTATTCTTATGTATGGGAAAAAACCGAGTTGGAAAGAAATGATGCGCTGGGCGTTTCGGAAGTAATTAGTTGCCGGGGATTAGTAATTGGGAATTAGGGATTAGGCTTCAAAGCAAATGGTTTCCTTATTAGCTTTTTAAGATCTTCGATCAAAGGACCTAATTCCTAATCCCCAATTCACAATTCCCAATTACTAATCCTCAATCCCCATTGGCATTTGTTAAAATTTTGCTTTAAAGAAAAAAAGTATAACTAAATACGAAGTCAATCGTATATTTGGTACGAAGTTATTCGTGAAAACAAAATACAACTACTTAAAACCTTCATGTATGAAACCAACAACCTTTAAAACCGGCCGCATCCTGCTGGCGATCCTTATTGTTGCATTGACCATCGGGCTTGTATCATGGGGCACCCGCCAATCTCCCAATCGTTATGACCAGGCCGTGAACGACACAACGCCAAAGAAAAAATCAGGTGACAATAAAAAGGTCCGTGATCTTGATGATGTGCTGGATGAACTGAATGCTGTAGATATGAAAGAGACCATGGAAAAAGCTATGAAAGAAGTAGCTGAAGCCATGAAGAATATCGATAAGGACAAGATCAGGATGGAAATAGATATGGCGATGAAGGAAGTGGACTTTGAAAAAATAAAAAAGGAAATGGAAGAAGCTTTTTCAAAAGTTGACCTCAATAAAATGAAAGATGAACTGGCCAATGCGATGAAGTCGATCGATATGTCCAAAATGCAGAAAGAAATGGAAGAAGCATTTTCTAAAACCAACCTGGATAAGATGAAAGTGGAGTTGGATAAAATAAAGGATATAGATATGAAGAAAGTGCAGGAAGAAATGGAAAAAGTAAGAGTGGAAATGAAAGACCTTGGCCCCAAACTGGAAAAAGAATTGCAGAAAGCACAGGTAGAGATCGAGAAAGCCAAAGTAGAGATAAAAGAATACAAAGAATTTGTCGATGGTCTGGATAAGGATGGCCTGATCGACAAGAACAAAGAATATAAATTAAGACACGAGGACGGTGAATTATTCATCAATGGAAAGAAAGCTTCTGAGCAGACCTACAGTAAGTACCGTTCTTTCCTGGAAAAGCATAAAGAGTTCCATATTAAAAAGACTGCCGACGATTTTGATATCGATATGGATTAAAAGATAGTGTGTTTGCCGAAGAGCCCGGCCATGAAAAACAAACAGTCCCGTACATACGGGACTGTTCTGTTTATATCAGGTGAATGGGGTAGTGAGAGTTTGAAGGTACATAGGAAGAATTTGCCTTTCTACTGATACAATTCAATGTTCGGGCATTCCAAATGTTGTATTGTTGTGAAATAATAAGAATGATCTTGAAAAGCCTGGTCTCTTTAATTTTAAATTCAAAATTGAAAAAGAAGAGTCTCTTTTCTTCTCTATGCCAAAATATTATTTAGAAGAATTTAAACCCGATCGCTATTCAACTTCATTTCCCGATGAATCTTCTCTGAATGTGTCGAAAACAAACAGCCCCGCTGTTCGGCATGACGGCCCACCCCTTCTATGTAAATAATATTTTTGTAAATTTTTTTTATTTACAAAAAAAAAATTTACAAAAACCGATGCGCTGTTTCTCCGGCCTGCAGGCAGTCAAATTGAGCGGCATTAAAACCAACAGATTGTAGCGCCCTGAGGTATCAGACCCGGACGGCCCGCCTGCTGAAGAGGCAGAGCAGGCACAAAAAGTCCCGCTTTTCAGCAGGACCGTATATTAATTTTTTATAGAAAATTCTTATCTCGCCATCGCAAAGGAGAAAGGCGAAGGCACGATATCAAAATCATTGGCTTCGATCATCTCGATATTCATCTGGAAAGCTTCGTCGGTTTTGATCACCACTTTTTCTTTAGTGATCTTCTTAAAGCCTGCTTTTTCAAAAATGAATTTATAGGTGCCGGGCTTCAATTCATCAAAATTGAAACTGCCGTTTTCTTCTGTCACTACTATCTTTTCTTTTTTCGATGAAAGAATAGCAGTAACGCTTACATCTTTCATTGGCTTCTTGGTTTCTGAATTAACTACAAAACCATTCAGCTCATCTTTTTTACCATCACCGGGTCCGGGGCCGACATTGGCTTTAGCCGCTACGAACCCAAGCAAGGTGATCGCCAGCAGAAGTACTCTCTGTTTCATGTGACCTGATTTGTTGATTTTAAAGACCGCTTTACCACCTATCATCACTCACGGCAGTAAAATTAAAGCTTTTTCAATGGTTCGGCCAAACCGTTCATAAATTCATTCCACACACTAAGTATTATTTCTTTTGCAGGCAGGATATCGTCGAGCAAAGCACTGACCTGGCCGATCTCCAGCTCTCCCTGCTCCATATCCCCTTCAAACATTCCTTTTTTAGCCCTCGCCCTACCTAGTAACGCTTTTAATTCCTCTTCCGTTGCTCCTCTTTTTTCCGCTTCCTGCACCTCTTTGAAGAACTTGTTCTTCATCATCCTTACAGGAGTCAATTGTTTCAGTGTTAGCTGCGTATCGCCTTCCTGTGAATTGATCACAAGGTTTTTAAAATTAATATGAGACGATGCCTCTAAACTGGCAACAAAACGGCTGCCCATTTGCACTCCTTCCGCACCTAAGACCATGGCTGCCAGCATTTGCCTTCCATTGCCGATACCGCCCGCGGCGATCACTGGTATTTTAACTGCATTAACTACCGCAGGAATTAACACGATCGTGGTCGTTTCTTCCCGCCCATTATGACCGCCGGCCTCAAAACCTTCAGCCACTACAGCATCGCATCCGGCTTCTTCAGCCTTCTTTGCAAATTTTGAAGAACTGACCACATGCACGACAGTAATTCCTTTTTCTTTCAGCATACCGGTCCATGTTTTAGGATTGCCGGCCGATGTAAAAACAATTTTTACTTCTTCTTCAATTATTATTTGAATGAGTTTATCGATACCAGGATAAAGCAAAGGAACATTTACCGCAAAAGGATGTTTTGTTGCCGCTTTACATTTTTGAAGATGTTCCCGCAAAACATCGGGATACATACTCCCGCTGCCGATCATTCCTAATCCACCCGCATTACTGACAGCGCTTGCCAGTTTCCACCCGCTGGCCCATATCATTCCGGCCTGGATGATGGGAAATTCAACGTTGAAGAGTTTGGTAATTCTGTTGGAGAAAGAATTCATTGATCATAAAGATAATGAAGAAGGTTTCAGGTTTCAAGTTCCTGGTTTCAGGTTGGGGTCGTTTTATTCAGAAAAAGACTTCCGTTATCACGCAAACCAGAAACCTGAAACTAGAAACCAGAAACCTGAAACTAGAAACCAGAAACCAGAAACTACCCCAGATCTATACTCGTATTATCCCCGATATTCAGCGAACGGGTTTCCCCGATCAGGTTGGTATCGCTGCCAATGATAGAATCATCGAGTACTATATCGAAGAGTTTGGAAAAAGAACCAATGATAGAATTCTTTACAATGGAATAATCAATATTGGTCTCCTCTCCGATCGATACATTGGGACCAATAATAGAATTTTTAATATTACATCCTTTGCCGATCGATACGGGCTGAATGATCACCGTATTTTCAAACTGGCAGGGATCCGTTGGAGTAGCAAATTTTTTCAGCAATAATGCATTTGATTCCAGCATGGTTTCTTTTTTGCCGCAATCAAACCAGCTTTCCACTTTGAATGATTTGAACTTAGCGCCCATCTGTATCATGCAATCCAATGCATCGGTCAAACTATACTCACCATGGCTGCGCAAACCCTGGCGTATATTATTTTCCAGGCACTGGAACATCTGTTCACTCTCTTTTATCTTATACACGCCAACCATCGCCATATTGGATTTCGGAATATGCGGTTTTTCCACCACATGACTGATAAAACCATCCTGTTCGATCTCGGCCACACCAAAATCCCTCGGGTCATCCACTTTTCTCACCCCGATCATTGAAAAAGGGCTGCTGATCATTTCCTGCACATCATATTCGCAGATCGTATCGCCCAATACCACTACGGCTTCATCCTGGTTCACGATCTCACGGGTAAGACGAATGGCATGGCCCACACCCTGCCTGTCAACCTGGTGCACATAATGGACGGTCAGATCAGGATACTTACTTTTTACATAATCCTCGATCTTATCGCCCAGGTAACCGACAATAAAAATGAATTCAGTAATGCCGGCACCTTTCAGCTGGTCAATAATAATACTGAGAACATTCTTGCCGGCCAATGGTATCAGGGCTTTAGGCTGCGAATAACTTTGTGGCCGGAGTTTCGATCCAGCCCCTGCAACGGGAATAATAGCTTTCATCTATTCGCTACGTGGTTTTATAAGAAATCAAAAGCCAACGAAAGTAAGACATTTGAAATAAAACAAAAACAAGCCTCTGAAAGGCAAAGAGATTTATCGCTGGCCTACTTTTGTAACAGCAGGTTTAAAAAGTTCAGGAGGTTCAAAACGTTTAAGATGTTGAGTGCACTAACCTTTTGAACCTCCTGAACCTTTTAAACGTTTCAAACTTTTACATGACTGATAAAATTGTTTTCGACCTGATAAGAAAGGAACTGGAACGCCAGCGCAATGGCATTGAACTGATCGCTTCCGAAAATTTTACATCGCTGCAGGTAATGCAGGCAATGGGCACAGTACCTACTAATAAATATGCTGAAGGTTATCCCGGCAAAAGATATTATGGCGGCTGCGAAGTGGTGGATGAAATTGAAACTCTCGCCATTGAACGGTTGAAAAAAGTTTTCAATTGCTCCTGGGCCAACGTACAACCGCATAGCGGTGCATCCGCCAATGCAGCCGTTTTTTTGGCGGTGATGAAACCGGGTGAAAAATTCTTAGGTCTTGATCTTAGCATGGGCGGACATCTTACACATGGAAGCCCGGCCAATTTCAGCGGCAAAACTTACTCCGCCAGTCATTATGGTGTTACTAAAGATGGTTTTGTAGATTATGAACAACTGGAAAAAAAAGCAAGAGAAGAAAAACCAAAGATGATCATTTGCGGCGCTTCTGCTTACAGCCGTGATTGGGATTATAAACGTATCCGTGCTGTGGCCGATGAAATAGGCGCAATTGTTTTTGCAGATATCGCACATCCCGCCGGTTTGATCGCATCCGGTTTATTAAAAGATCCATTCGATCATTGTCATATTGTTAGTTCTACTACTCATAAAACATTGCGTGGGCCAAGAGGCGGCATCATCATGCTGCGTCATGATTTTGAAAATCCATGGGGATTAAAAGATCCAAAAGGGAATTTGAGAAAGATGAGCTCGTTGCTTGATCTCGCAGTATTTCCCGGTTCGCAGGGTGGCCCGCTGGAACATGTCATTGCTGCCAAAGCAGTCGCATTCGGAGAAATTTTGACCAATGATTTTAAATCGTATGGACAACAGGTGATCAGTAATGCGCAGGCTATGGCCAGGGCATTTGTAAGTCGTGGTTATGATCTTATCAGTAACGGAACAGACAATCATTTAATGCTGATCGATCTCCGTAATAAGAACCTGACCGGTAAAAAAGCACAGGAAACATTGGACAAAGCGCATATTACTTTAAATAAAAATGCAGTGCCATTCGATGATAAATCACCATTTGTTACATCGGGTATCCGTGTGGGTGTGCCGGCTATCACTACAAGAGGCGCCAAAGAATTGCATATGGAAACAGTAGTAAGCCTGATCGATAAAGTACTGATGAACGCTGGCGATGAAAAACTGATCGCATCAGTAAGTAAAGAAGTAAAAGAGTTCATGAAACAATTCCCGCTATATCCTGAATTGGGCTGAGCAGAAACAAACAAACTTTATTAAAAGCCGCTCTTTAACAGGGCGGCTTTTCTTATGCCTATACCATATTGGCTACCATATAATGGCATTTCTGTAATGTATGGAAGGGAATATGCCAAGTTTATGGGATTGTCTTCAGCCGGCCGCTGCTTTACTTATTTATTCAGTATAAGCGTTTAAAAAAAATTATTCTCTATCAAACAAAACCTTCTATTATGAAAAAGATCTTGCTATCACTTACAATCCCATTATTACTTGCTTCCTGTTGCCGGCAGTTTACAGGTTATGGGAGATACACGCTACGGGACAATTGCGGAACCGTAACTATCGCCGGCGTTGCTTATAAAGCAGTATTCGATCCTACCCGGCCAGGCGGTGGTGATTTTATTATCGGGGGACAAACTGTACAAAGAGGGATACACAGAAAAGAAAGGCCCTGGTTATACGTTCACAGCATCGATAAGGTAAGAAAGATCATCAATCTGACTTTTGATTCAGGAGATAAAAGTCAATACCCGCTTTATACAGGAAACAAGGCCAGTATTTTCGAGGTATATGAACATCCGTGGCAAATCGAAAATTCCACATGTCTTTTATTTAGTGATAAGAAATGGCTGGTAGCGCACAGGTGGTCTTCGGCTGGTGTTTATTTTGACCTGCAACAAATGGGCACTTCCGAAGATAACTGGTCCCTGATCCAGGCCGATATACTTATTCCGGCTTCCGGAGAACTGGTGAATATCCCATCTATCGGGGCTTCAATAAAGATCCAGGCTTTTGATTTACCTGCTAATAAGGCAACTATATCCATAAGCAGGATATGAGCACTGCAAAGAAGGCAAGGGCCGGGCCCTTGCCTTCTTTATTACCGGAAGATTCCATGTTAGATCAAGCCAGGAGATCACAGCATCTTTTGTTGTAAAACAAATCAACAATTTTCCATTTTGATCCTGGCATAATAAGAAAACATCCTGTTTTGAATCCGCTTCCATTTAATCGTCAAATAACTGCTTGTTTATTTCAGTGTGTTCTTTGTTCTCTACTTGATTTATGGTATTTCGTACCGGTTTTTTTTCCTGATATCCCAGTCTTATGGGATTGTTTTCCCTTTCTGCCATTGATATGTTTGACTGAACATTTTATCCAACAATATTCATTCAATTAAAAAAAAAGTTATGAAAAGAATTTCAATCATCGTGCTTGTAGCTGTAACGGTTGTTGCGGCTTTTGCCGGCATCTGGGCTTTGATACAGTCCTCTCTCCTTGAGAGACGCATCTCCAATAAGGAGTGTGTTGAAAAATTCGACCGTTGTGAAAATGACTGTCGCCTGGAAAGATCGAGACGGTTTGCGGTTGCCGGGGTGCAACGCCAGAATGCAGCAACCCAGTACCAGACAGCACGGTTGCTTTGCAATATGCTCTCACCTAATTTACAAACGGGTTGCCGGGAAAGGGCGACAGAGGAATTTCTTGAAAGACTGGAAGCTGCTTCCAATATAGAACGCAGAGCTATCGATGCATATCGTTTTTGCCGGCTCGACTGTGCAAAAAAAGGCGCCCGCTGCCAGGACAGAGCGGATATTGTTTCGAATGTGGTCCTGCCTGTTCACGAAGGTTTTCCGGGAAGAGGGGATATGGTACCTGTACCTGAAATATGCACGAGGATCAGTGGTGATTGCGGCGGTTGCTTCAGTTCTCTTTGTCCGAATATGGATTTCAAATTCGAAGGCAATCTTCCTTTTGAAACCGAGATACTTGTCTATGATTACCTTACCGATTCATCCAATGTAATAGGCCGCGGCGTTAAAAACGGTAACCAGAATACCATCAGGCTGCAAAAAGAAGTGAAGTTGAACCCCGGCGAATCAATGTTTGTACGTTTCATTCCCGAAGGAAATAAGGCTGTGAGCGAAATCAATATTCGTTTGATAAATAAATAATGTAGTCGAAAAAAACTACCTTTTAGTAACAGGCCGATAAACAACAGCCCGTTTATCAAGCCAACAAAATTTCTTTCACCTTTAAATTTTATTTTATGCCACCTCCTCCCGGTTCTGAACTTGAGTCATACCCATTAGAAAAAGCTAAATTAAGAAAATGGGTAAAAGCTTATAAATACTCCATCCTCCATGAACCTTACGAAACAAGAAGCTGCCTTATCAGTTTAGCCATTATGGAGAGATTCATGAGGGATATCATTATCCACAATATCGACTATCCTGGTAAGAAGATCGATGCGATACGATTCTACCTGATAAGATCAAGGGAAGTAAAATGCCACGGGAATACGAGTGCCAGGATTCTTAGTGATGGCACTACAAGGCAATTATCATTAGCAATTATTCCGGCAACTGATTTTCAGAACCCTGGCGAAGAACAACATCGTGTTCATGCTAAAGATTGCTCGGGTACCTACCCAATCCCCTGGATCGTTCCAGGCTATACCAACGAACATTCGGGGCTTTGCCCAACCAATTGCGAAGATTCTATTTAAGATCCTGTTTTAATTATTGCCGGGATAGAAAGCAGGTAAAATCAGATCCTGCGGCGTATCTCTTGATATAGTTCATTCCTTAAGAAAACAGATCAGCGATCGAATGCATTATTTATGCACGAAAGCCGATCGATAATTTTTTGTCATGCTGATAATTTTATTCATACATTTCTTTCATCTTTAAACCTTATTTTATGCCAACAGATTCAACAACCTCATCAACTTCAACAACCCTGGTAACCAGGGCTCTCAACTCTGCACTTCTTGAACCAACCAAACTAACAGATTGGGTTAACTCTTATAAAACAAATCTCCCGGTGAACCAAACAAGAGGTTGCGTTTTATCGCTCAACGAGGTCCGGAATCTTATGAGAGACATCGACAATCACAATAAAGAAAACCCGAAGCAACAAATTGAGTCGATAAGAATTTACCTGATAAAACTTGCAGGTCTCTTATACCCTCATCGATCATTAAACGGAGAAGTAGGATTTGCCATTGTTCCGGATATGATACCTGGCAACATCCCGCTACCGTGGATCGTGCCGGTGTACACCAGCAAACATTCAGGGATGTGCCCACCCAATTGCGGCGGTATTTAAAAACATATCTTAATCATTGCCGGGGCCGGTACCGGCAATAATTTTCTTTATATGCTTTCAAAAATCTTATCCATACTGCCCCTGTTCTTTATACAACTGGCGGCCACCATCAGCCTGGTCAGCTTTCGCGACCGTTTTCCTTTATACATGCGATGGCTCTCTCTTGTATGGATATTCACGTTCGCCGTGGAGATCACGGGACATATCACCGGCCTGATGAATATCCGGAATGTATGGTTGTATAATTTCTTTGATATAGTTTTTTATATCCTGCTTATCTATATTGTATCCTCCCGGTTAAAAAGCCGGGTGGTGCAGCTCATTTCCCGGTACTTTATTATTGCTTTTTTTCTTTTTTCCCTGTATAATATCTTCTTTATACAAAAGTTATACAATTACAATTCCTATGGGTTCATTGCCGGCGGTACATTCCTTATTCTTTTATCTGCACTTTATTTAAGGGAACAATACATTTCAGAGGATACCGAAAAGCTGGCAAAAGATCCTTTCTTCTGGTTCTGTACAGGTTTTCTCATTTATTTCGGAAGCACGGTTCCCTTTTTCGGGATGTACAATGTATTGAATGATCTGTATCCCCATTTTACAAAATTCTACCACCGGTACATTTATACCCTGTTCTCCGTTCTATTGAATATCTTTATTGCCATTGGGTTCTTATGCAGGAAAAGCTACCAGAACACATATCGATCCTGATCGGCAGCACCATTATCATAGTCATACTTGTCGGCGTAGTCATCTTTGCCGTTTTAACCACGCAAAAAAGAAAGTTTCGCCACGGGCAGCAGATCGCAGAGATCAAATATAATTTTGATAAGGAAATACTCAGTGCACAGCTTGAAATACAGACCCAAACTTTTGAATCCGTTTCCAGGGAATTGCACGATAATGTCAGTAACACGATCTCTTTGGCCCTGCTTAATTTAAACCTGGCGGAAAAAGAAAAAGGGCAGGCTTACGAAGATCCCAGGATCAACGAAGTAAAAGAATTGCTGATGGAAGCAAAGGCCGCCGTAAAGGATTATGCATGGCATATCAATCATACCAATCTTTCACAAGCGGGTCTTGGTCATTCCCTGCAGGAACTCGCCGGTAAATTTAAAAAACTCGATACAGTAACTATTGAATTCGTGAGTGAAGGACAGGAGTTCCCCATCGATCCGGCTATCCAGATCATCATCTATCGTATTTCGCAGGAGGCACTCGCCAATGCTATCCGTCATTCTTATGCCAGCCTGGTCACAATAACATTATCGTTTGAAAAACCCTTACTGCAGATCGTTATCAACGATAATGGTAAAGGCTACCGGCAAGAACAACCGGAACAGGCAACGTTTCAAAAGAAAAGTTCTGGTATAAATAATATGTATTCACGGGCCGCGATGATCGAAGCTACGCTGGTAATGGATTCTGTTCCGGGCCGGGGTACCCGTGTTCATTTGAAATACATTGCAAAAGAACCTGCCGCTTCCCATACCCCATGAATATGGCATTCGCATACTGTAAAGGCTGCCATAACTTAGCCGTATGATAAAAGTTGCCATTATAGAAGATGAACGCCGTTATTGGGATATCATGAAAACCCTTCTCAATGATGCCGGTGATATATCGGTTGTTTATGTATCGGATAATTGCCTCGAACTGGTACAGGATCTGAAATTTAAAGATATCGATGTGATCATCATGGATATCAATCTTCCTTATAAAAACGGTATCGAAGCGGTGACTGAAATAAAACAAAAGCGGCCGGAGATCAAGATACTCATGTTCACGGTCCATGATGACGACGAAAATGTTTTCAATGCTGTAAGAGCAGGTGCTATAGGATATGTATTAAAATACGAGGCAGCCAAAATAGCCGAAGCTGTAACGGAAGTACATAATGGAAGGGCTTTCATCAATGGTTACCTGGCCGGTAAGATCCTGAACTATTTCCATGAAAAAAACAACCTGCCGCAACTGAGTGAATACAATCTTACTACTAAAGAAAAAGAGATCCTGGGCCTGTTGGTAAAAGGCCTGGCTTACAAACAAATTGCCCACCAGTCCAATGTGTCGGTTGAAACGATCAACACACATATCAAGAATATCTACCGTAAACTGAATGTACACTCCCGTGGCGAGATAACGGCCCGGTTCGGAAATCTTTAAGGATCACTTTTTCAATAAGTCTCCTTAGTTCTTCTTTATTCATTATTTTTGAAATAAAGCAGAACTATATGATCCAGCGTCAGCAAACTCTTTGGCTTTTATTGGCAACTCTCGCCGCTCTTTTAAGTTTTATGTTCCCTTTTGTAGTAGGCGATGAAATGGTAAAAGGCCTGGCGGTGCGCAGAATAATCGATGCCGGAAGTCATTTTATCCTGCTGGTACTTACAGGTGGTTCATTGGTCCTTTCCACTGTAATAATATTCTTATTCAAAGACCGTAAGATGCAGATGAGATTATGTCTTGCCGGTCTTTTAGTTTCTGTTATCATCATCTTCTTTTATATCTCTGAAATGAGGAAACTCACGCATACAACTTTAGCGCTGGCATCGGTACTTCCTTTTGCAATTGCAGCAGGTTACTTTATGGCCTTCCGTAATATCAGGAAAGATGAGAAACTGATAAAGACACTTGATAAACTTCGTTGATAGTTTCTGGTTTCGGGTTTCTGGTCTCAGGTTATCGTGTTTATGTTAATGTCTTTTCGTTTTTGAACGACCTGACATGAAACCAGAAACCTGAAACCTGAAACCCGAAACTATCACACATACTTTGCCGTATAGCCTCTCGCCTTTTTCATATCTGCCGGCTTACCAACAAAAACTATTTCACCGCCGCCATCTCCGGCTTCGGGACCCAGGTCGATCACCCAATCAGCCGAACGGATGACATCGGTATTATGTTCGATCACGATGATAGAATGTCCCTGTTCGATCAGCGCATTAAAAGAAGTAAGCAATTTTTTTATATCATGAAAATGAAGGCCCGTGGTCGGTTCATCAAAAATGAACAATATTTTTTCCGATGCTCTTCCTTTACCAAGAAAGGAAGCGAGTTTTACACGTTGCGCTTCACCACCGGATAAGGTACCCGACGACTGCCCCAGCTTTACATATCCTAATCCAACATCGCTGAGTGGCTGGATAGCTTTTGCAATATTTTTTTCATCATAAAAGAAATTGATCGCTTCGTCCACACTCATTTCCAGCACATCAAAAATATTCTTGTCTTTATATCTTACTTCCAGTACTTCTTCTTTGAATTTTTTTCCGCCGCAGGATTCGCAAACAAGATGTACATCCGCCAAAAATTGCATTTCAACAACCTGTTCCCCTTCGCCTTTACAGGTATCGCAGCGGCCGCCATCCACATTAAAAGAAAAATGTTTGGGTTGAAAACCTCTCATCTTGCTCAGCGGTTGTTTTGCATACAGGTCTCTTATCTCATCGTATGCTTTTATATAAGTAACCGGGTTACTTCTCGATGATTTACCAATTGGATTCTGATCCACCATTTCTATTTGCCCGATGGTATCGATATCGCCGGTTACCTGTTTATGAAATCCGATCTTATCGCCAAACTCCCCTTTCATTTTTCGAAGGGCAGGATAAAGAATTTGCCTGACCAATGTTGTTTTACCGCTGCCACTTACACCGCTTACCACGCAAAGGATATTCAATGGAAATTCAACCGTGATATTCTGAAGATTATTATGCCTTGCCCCTTCCACTTTGATACTGCAGTTCCACTTGCGTACCTGTTTCGGCGGTTCTATCTGTAATTCATGATTAAGATATTTACCGGTGAGGCTAACGGGGTTTGAAACGATCTCATCATAATCGCCTTCTGCCACCACTTCGCCACCCAGGTGTGATGCCAGCGGACCCATATCAATGATATGATCGGCTTCCCGCATCATCATTTCATCATGCTCTACCACCACCACGGTATTACCAAGATCTCTTAATTCCTTTAATACTTTGATCAGGTTGGCCGTATCTCTTGAATGAAGGCCGATAGAAGGTTCATCCAAAATATACAATGAGTTGGTAAGATTGCTGCCCAAACTTCTTGTCAGTTGTATCCGCTGACTTTCTCCACCGCTTAATGAATTGGCCAAACGGCTCAGCGTTAAATATTGCAATCCGACCTTTATCAATGTATCAAGCCGGTTATGCAGTTCCAGTAAAATTCTTTTTCCAATTTCCCTGTCATGCTGGCTGATCGAAAGTTCATCAAACCAAACTTTAAGATCTTTCACCGGCATGATGCTCAATTCACCAATATTTTTTCCGCCCACTTTTACATACAGGGCTTCTTTTCTTAAACGATAGCCATTGCAATCCGGGCATTCTGTTCTTCCCCTGTAACGGCTCAGCAAGACCCTGTACTGCACTTTATATAATTGCGATTCGACATCTTTAAAAAAATCATTGATGCCATATACTCCATCACTTCCTTCCCATAATTGTTTGTATTGTTTATTGGAAAGATCTGCAATGGCTTTATGAACAGGAAAATCAAATCTCTTTGCTCCTTTTAAAAAATTCTGCCGCCACCAATCCAGTTTCTCGCCTTTCCATGGCGCTACGGCTCCATCATATACACTTAATCCCCTGTTGGGAATTACAAGATCGGCATCGATACCCAATACCTGTGAAAATCCTTCGCAGGTTGGACAAGCTCCAAATGGATTATTGAAAGAAAAAAGATTCGGCTGCGGTTCTTCAAACTGCATTCCGTCCAATTCGAAACGATTGTTGAAGTACAGGAACTTTTGTTCATTCACATCCAAATAAACATCTCCTTCTCCTTCATAAAAAGCGGTGCCGATAGAATCGGTGACCCTGTGTTTGTCATCCTCATCAAAATCTTTTACCACGATCCTGTCGACAAGAATATGAGATATTTTTTTTGCCTTTAATTCTTTATCATTTAATTCGAGCAATTCTTCGATCCTGTGAATGACACCCGGTTCTTTACTCCTGCCTTCTGCTTCACGACTATAAACTCTCGAAAAACCTTTTTGCACTAAGATATTCAGCTCTTCTTTTATATCCCTGTTCGTATGTTGTTTGAAAGTAGCGAGGATATATACTTTGTCACCTTCTTCCAGATCAATGATCGCCTGCAATACATCCAGCACATCATCTTTCTTCACTTCTTTACCGGAAACGGGAGAAATAGTTTTACCGACCCTTGCAAATAGTAAGCGGAGATAATCATATATCTCGGTCATGCTTCCAACGGTGCTGCGGGGCGTTCTTGTAATCACTTTTTGTTCGATGGCGATCGCAGGGCATAAACCTTTAATATAATCCACATCAGGTTTATTCATGCGGTTGAGGAACTGCCGGGCATAAGCGCTGAGACTTTCAGCGTAACGCCGCTGGCCTTCTGCATAAAGCGTATCTATCGTAAGCGAAGATTTGCCTGAACCGGACACACCTGTCACTACGATCAGCTTATTCCGTGGTATCTCGACAGTTACATTCTTGAGATTGTGAACCCTGGCTCCTTTGATAAGAATATTTTCTGCGGAATTTACGGTCTTTGTTTTGGAGGGGTTTTTCCCTTTAATTCTTGTTTCCATAATCTTTCAATCCGGCACAATGCCCTGCTGCCCACCTCTTACCGGGCAAATCATTAACATTTCTTTAGCTACTAAAATTACAATGCTGACACACAAATGTTTGGTTTTTTCCTGAAAAATTCTATTTTTAGTTTCCAATATCCAAAAAATGAAAAAACCTAAATCTACCGAGCCTATAGTCTAATACTTCTACTTTTTTATTTACTGATCATTTATTGACCGATATCCATTGACTATCCTTGTTGGCTATTCCAACCGGGAGCAACCTAAACCTGTAGGAGTATGAAAGCTTTAATGAAAAAAACCGACCATGAATTGATCCATCTCTTCACAGATGGAAACCCTGAGGCTCTTGAAACCCTGGTGCTGAGGCATAAGGACAAGCTCTACACCTCAATTTTGTTCCTCGTAAAAGACAAATACCTTGCCGAAGACATTTTCCAGGATGTTTTCATCCGCATAATCGACACTATGCGTGGTGGTCGTTATACGGAAGAAGGTAAGTTCCTTCCATGGGCCATGCGTATTGCCCATAACCTTTGCGTGGATCATTTTAGAAAAGTGAAGCGTACACCCACTATTCGTAATGGTGATGATAAAGATATTTTCGAAGTGCTGAACTTTTCGGAAGATTGTGCCGAGACGGTAATGATAAGAAGACAAAGTCACGACCGTGTGCGGGATATGTTACAAAGTTTGCCGGACGATCAGCGGGAAGTAATTATATTGCGTCATTATGCAGATATGAGTTTTAAGGAAATTGCAGCGGCTACAAATTGCAGTATTAACACAGCGTTGGGCCGTATGCGGTATGGATTGATTAATTTGCGTAAGCTAATGACCCAAAAACAAATTGCACTCTAAGCTCTTGTCATCCTGTATCTCCATCTGAAGAAAAAAGAATTCTGATGAAAAGGAATCTCTCTTTTGCTTGCCATCGGAAGGCTGGTACAGGATGACACCTAATTAAAAAGCCTCTCACAATTGTGGGAGGCTTTTTTTATGATACCAACTGTAGTGCTGTCCTCTGCGAAGCCGGCATCGCTATTAACAATTTCACGCAGCGATCGCAACGGTGCGGTGACGCAGCGTCGTTGCTCCGCCGCGTTCGCTGCGTGAAAAAAAACATTGCTTTAGATTATTTTCTCGTTTTTCTAAAAGCATCCAACCCGCATTCCAGCCATTTTATGAAATTCTGATCATTGGGAGTATAATACTTTGTTTTCGTAAGCATCATTTGTTCGGGACTGATAATAGCATATTGCGGTTGTGAATTAGCGCCAAAATTCTCTTCCTGGAAGACCGACCATTTATCTCCTACCGTTACGATAGACCGGATGCCCCCATTGGTAAGCGTGTCAACGGTTTGTTGTGCAAGAGGCAGTTTCTCTTTTTCATCTACATATAATGAAACAACGATGAACTCATTTCTCATCAGGCTGTCCACTATTTTATTGGGCCAGACTTTATCTTCCATCTTCCGGCAATTAACACAGGCCCAGCCGGTAAAATCGATCAGCAATGGTTTATTCTCTGCTTTTGCTTTTGCCAGCGCTCCTTTATAATCATTATGTATTGGTTGGAACAATGTCTTTTTATCCTGCTTATAAAAACTATAGCTTCTTGGTGGCGGAAAACCGCTGATCAGTTTCAGATCGGCCCATTTGGTATTGGTCAACCCCGGGAGAAGATAAAGAGTAACGGAACCAAACAATATAATAAAGCAAATGCGGACAAAGGAGAACTTCTTTATAGGAGAACTATGTTTGAACCGCAGCTTACCAAACAGGTATAAAACAGTCAGCAACCCGATCAGTACCCATAATCCCACGAATAATTCTCTTTTCATCAATCCCCATTGTTTTACCAGGTCTGCATTCGAGAAAAATTTTATAGCTAATGCCATTTCAAGAAAACCCAATACCACTTTTACTTCTGTCATCCATCCGCCGGATTTAGGTAATGATTGCAGCCAGTTCGGGAACATAGCGAATAAAGCAAATGGTAATCCCAATGCAATACCAAAGCCGGCTGCTCCTACGGTAAGCGGCCAGGCTCCCTGTCCTACTACATCAACCAATAAAGTACCGAGTAAAGGACCTGTACAGGAAAAAGAAACAATGGTCAATGTAGCCGCCATAAAAAAGATACCGCCAATATTGCCGATGCCTGACTTCGAATCCATTTTATTGGCCAGGCCGGATGGCAATGTTATTTCAAACAAACCAAAGAATGAAAGGGCAAAGAATACGAAAATGGCAAAGAATACAAGATTGACCCAGGCGTCGGTAGATATCTTATTAAAGATCTGCGGGCTGGTCGTTTTACCGGCAATATGAAAAGGAACGGTGATCAATATATAGATCAGGAAAATAAATAACCCGTACAACGCTGCATTCCTGACGCCGCTTCGCCTGTCTCCTGATTTTTTAGTGAAGAAAGTAACCGTCACCGGTATCATTGGAAAAACACAGGGCGTTAATAAAGCGATCAAACCATATAACAGGCCCATAAGAAAAATAGTGACCAGTCCTTTTCCTTTTGTACCATCATCACCGCAATTATTTACCGGATGATCGATATCGATCGAGGCGATCTTTATACTTTCTGCTTTTACACCTCCCTCCAGCGGCACTACAAGAGGAACCGTATTGGCCGGGAAATATCCATCATCGCTTCCATACGTGTAATAATAGTTACCCTGTAATAATGAAGGAACGGTGTCTTTAAAAACAACTATCGCCTTCCATCGTACCGATTTCTCATATACACTTACCTCGGTGCTGTCAAAAATACTTTTGATCTTTTTAGGAGTTTCTTCCAATATGAAATCGCCCTCCTGTGTAATGGAAGAATCGGCAAAACTCAGCTCGGTTGTTTTTTGATCGAGGATCACCTGGTTAGGTGCATATACCTGCCATTTCCCGGAGATGACGCCGGCAAAACTTATTTCATAACGGCCCCCGCCTGTCTTTTTACTTTCGATCGTCCAGTGCTGAACGGCCAGGCTGTCACCCGTTATTTCTGATGATATAGTTTGTGCAGCTGTATTTTTTTTATTAGCACAGGAGCTTATTAATGATCCCGCTATTATTATGGCAGCTAATAGTCTCAGTTGGCGCATACTACTTTCTAAAAAACGAACGAGTCCTGTGAAAGAACTCGTTCTATGATTCAATTTATAATGACCGGTTCTATTTTATTGCAACACTGAAATTAATGGTTTTTGGAGGTAAACATTTCTTGTCATTGCAGGTTTGGAATTCTACGCTCCCGTTGAAATTTGTTTTTAATTCTCCTTTCAGTTTGATCTTCTGTACAAAATCGACATTGTTCGAATATTGATTAGCCGAAATATCCAGTTCCTTATCATTCATCAATTCCATTTTACCTACTTCCTTTATTTTATCATCCAATGAAAACAGGGGGTTCTTATTAATGGTAAATGAAGTAGGCTGGGCCACGGCATTGTCCGGTTGTTTTTGAGAATATAAATGCCAGCCCGCCTGTATCGTAGCTTTCATATGGATCTCGTAGGTCTTGTCTCCCGTTTTTACCGCAGAAAAACTCCAGGTAACAGGATTCAGTTGCGCTTTAGCCGCTACCGCTCCAAAAATGATGATCGCTGATAATAAAAATCTCTTCATTATTTATCTCTTTAATACTATTTGCAAATTTAAAGCTGACCCGGGGATCAGTTTGCAGGGAATATGATGAAACCTGTTAAAACAGTGATAAGATGACTCTTTTAGTAAACTAGTTGCTCAGCCATGAGCATGGTTTTGATGATCTCCCGCCCGTCTGTATTTCCCAAAACCGCCGAACAGGCCCTTTCCGGGTGTGGCATCATACCAAAAACATTGCGGCCGGCATTGCAAATGCCCGCAATATTGCGGATAGCGGTATTAGGATTGGCTTCACTGGTCATATTTCCATCTTCATCACAATAATAAAATATGACCTGCCCATTTGCTTCCAGTTCGTCCAGTGTTTTATCATCGGCATGATATCTTCCTTCTCCATGCGCCACCGGAATTTTATAGATCCTGCCTGAATCATTTGTGATAAAAACATTTTTACAAACAAATTGCTGCTGGCCGTTCCGCAATAAAGCGCCGGGTAATAAATGAGATTCGCATAATATCTGGAAGCCGTTACAAACACCAAATACTTTTCCGCCGGCATTCGCAAACTCCACCACACTCTGCATCATCGGGCTGAAGCGGGCAATAGCGCCGCAACGTAAATAATCGCCGTATGAAAATCCGCCGGGAAGAATGATGCAATCTTCTGTATTGAATTTGCTGAGATCTTTATCCTTGTGCCAGAGCATGGTCACATCCTGGCCAAGATCGTACTTCAAAGCATCGTACATATCCCTGTCGCAATTAGAGCCGGGAAAAACAACTATGCCGAATTTCATGGTTAGAGAATTGAAAGGCAAAGATAATACTTAGATAAAAGATAAAAACTAATAGATAAAAATGCAGAGTTCTTTAGCTACAGGGTTTCAACTTTTATCTATTATCTATTAGTTTTTAGTCATCTCCCATCCCGGTCCATAATACTGGAACGCCAGCACAAAAGCAACGCTGAGCCAGAAAAGTAATACCGGGAATATCCGGAAAGTGGAATACAAATAAGTGCAGGCATGAAAAGCTGCAAAAGGGATCGCCGCCATTACCCAATTCTCAAAGCCGTTATCGCCATTAACGAAAGGAACAAATACGGCTCCCAGCAGGTATAATAAAAGCAAGCTCCATCCTTTTCTTACCTGTATCAGCATCCGCCGGAGATTGTTTTGTACAAAATAACCTCCTGCTAAAAATGGCGCTACCAGTAAAAAAACACTGCCCGCCAGCCAGGCTGATTGTTTTACCGCGGGCATACTTATGGAAAAATGCGGCCATAATGCCTGCCAGCTCCAGTGATCGCTGATAAAAAGATAGAGCGCATAAAAATAGAACGGTGTGGTTAATCCAACGATGCAGAGCAGCCATTCATTTAACCGGAACGGGCGCATAACGGCAAGCGCAAATAATATCCAGACAATAAAAGTAAGCGCCGGGAAAAAAAGAAAAGATGCAATGCCCATTGCCAAACCGATATTGAAAATAGAGCCGCGGGCCGTTTGCTGGTGATACACATTAAATAAGCCCGATAAAATAAATATCAATATCGTATTCACGATCAGCGGCGCTGAAAAATAATTCCATTCGGGAAATAAAGAGGTGATCAGCAGGTAAGCCATTCCCGATAAATAGCCGGGACGGTTCATCATCCGTTGCGTATTCATGAACCGGTTGAATGATGCGGCCTGGATGAATAACAATACAAATGCAAGAAGCGGATAAATAAAAGGCGAAGAACGGCCTGTAGGCCCGATCAATTCAAGAATGCCTTTGAACAGTGTGCTGTCTTCTTCCCGCTGCACCACTACATGCGGATGCATGAACATGGGAAGTTTGATCAGCACGCCGAATACCAGCAATAAAAAAAGATTAGCCGGGTTTTTTTGTTTAAATATTCCGATCACGGATAATGGACAGGATTAAGATCAGTTATACTCTAATTTAGCAAAACAAAGATAGTTACGATAACCACAAGGAATGATCATTTGTCTCGCACCTACCTGTTTAGCGTATTTAGGCATAAAATCATATCCTTTATCGAGGTTTTTCAACGTAGGATTACGGGATAGATTTCCCTCCTGTCCTATGCTAAAATCGGTAAGCAGGTTATTTCTTCTTTCCTGCAAATTGAATAAGAAATGAAGCTGGCCGCCGGTATTCATCAGTTGATAAGAAAGCTGGTCATCCGACATATCATCGAACTGGCTTTTACCCATAATATTGTTCCATTCCTGTTTTCCTTTACTGTCAAATGAAATGACAGCGATATTATCGGCATGATAACGGACAGCCTGGTTATTGAACCGCCCGCTGTTCCAGCCAAAATACCTGTAATAATTACTATAGTAATAATCATTATTATAAGAACTGGAGTACGGGCTTCCGTATAAATAATCCCAGCGGTTCCAGTTATTGAAACGGGAAGTAGTATAATAGGATTCGCTGCCTAATACAAACCCGCCATCCCTGCGTATAATGATATTGCGGATGAAATAATCATTAAAAGCCGATTTCAGGCCGGCCTCGCCCCTGGCTTCTTTTCGCAATTCTTCCGAAAAAGTAGCGGTATCCTGCAATATGGGAGCCGCCGATGCTTTATCCCAGACATAAAAGAAATAGCCGTCAATATTTCCCCGGCGTTCTTTATAATAAAAGGAAGTAAGAAAATATCTTTTATTGAAGTTGTCGATCTTGATATGCATCTCATCCAGCCAGGTCTTTTCAATATTCAATTCTTTTCTTATGACATCATCAGCCATAGCATTCTTTATCATCAGCGATGCGCTGGTGATATTGTCATTGCTATTGCGGAAAAATTTGGTGAATACAAGATCGCCTTCATTGTCAAGCTGAAAATCGCCGAGGTATTCATTGCGGTCTTCCATCGGTATCTCCAGGCGGCTTTTTTTCAACTGCGCCAGCTTATCGGTAAAAAGACAGGTAGTGAGTATGTATAGCTTCTTATTCCTGCTGTTGATCTTAAAAACAGAGATCCTGCTTTTATCTTCGCTGGTCAGTACCGTATATATTTTATTATTGGCGGCAAAACTAAGATGGGTTGTATCCAATTCTATCAGGTCGCCGACCTTGTTGCCGCTTTGATCAAGCTTAACGCCTACACAATACACCACATTTTTTTTCTGGTACTGGTAGATGAAATAACAAAAATCGTTGTAGGGGAAAAAGTCAACATTGATCATCCGGTCATTATTGGGAACAAAATCGAGATCGGCCCGTCCAATATCCTTCATATCATTATCCAGCACGGTGATCCAGCTCTTGCCCCGGTTATTTTTGTAAATAAGAAAATTGCCTCCCACTTTTCCGGCAATTTCAAAGTTCATGCTGCGGGTATCATCTTTGCCCGGTTCGGAGTAAACGATCCGTTGAGCCAAAACAGGTACGCCTGCTGCAACGATCAGCAGGGTCAACATCCATTTCTTAAGAAACATAGTAATTATTTTTCTGCTTATTAAAGTTACCATTTGCCCGCCAAAATCATTCCTATTATTTTAATCGTGATGCATTAAAAATCGACTTTACATTAATGTCTTCACAAAAGTTGATGGGTTGCACCAGGGCACAATTTATCCCCACAAAAAGGCGGATGGATGGCAAAGTTTTTTTTATTGTTTGTTCTTTGTAATTGATTTTTGCATATACCTTTGCAGGCAGTCTTTTGTAAGAACGATCTGTACCCGCTTACGCTCCTCCGAAATTGCTCAGGATGCTTCGGCGGGCGGGCTGAAGACTAAACCACAACAACAGAAAGTGAAAATACCGACCAATAGAGTCACCGCCGCGGGATTAGTTATTGCCTTAGGAATTATTTACGGAGATATCGGTACATCACCCCTCTATGTTTTCAATGCTATTATCGGCAACCGCGAAGTAAATGAAACCCTGATCATCGGGTCGCTGTCCTGCATTATCTGGACGCTTACGCTGATGACGACCATCAAGTATGTGATACTGGTGCTAAGGGCAGATAACCGTGGCGAAGGCGGCACATTCGCTTTATATGCGCTGGTGCGAAGAAGAAAAAAATGGCTGGTCATTCCGGCAATGATCGGCGGTGCTGCATTACTTGCGGATGGTATCATCACTCCACCCATCTCTATTACTTCTGCTGTTGAAGGATTGCAGGAATTACCTTCCCTGCGGGGAATGGAAACGCAAACCATTGTCATTATTGTTCTGTCGATACTTGCCGTTTTCTTTTTTCTCCAGCAATTTGGTACGGCCTCTATCGGGAAAATATTTGGCCCGATCATGTTCATTTGGTTTACGATGCTGGCTTTATTAGGCGCCGCCCACGTAATGGATGATCTTGATATTTTTAAAGCGCTGAGCCCTGCATACGCTATTCAATTCTTAAAGGATTATCCCGGTGGGTTCTGGTTATTAGGCGCTGTTTTTCTATGTACCACCGGTGCAGAAGCGCTTTACAGCGATCTGGGACATTGCGGCAGGGGTAATATACGTATCTCGTGGATCTATGTAAAAGCTTGTTTGCTCCTCAACTATTTCGGACAAGGCGCTTACCTCTTAGCACATCGCAGCGGCAGCCATATCATGAATGATGTTGCAAATAATGCAGCATTAGGAAAAACATATTTAGCAACGCATCCGGGACCGGTCCAGATCACCAGTGAAGTAAAGGCAGCTCTTGGCGTTAACGCATTTTACGACCTGATGCCGCATTGGTTCATCATCGCCGGTGTTGTTATCGCCACTACGGCAGCGATCATCGCCAGCCAGGCCATGGTATCCGGCGCTTTCACTTTGATCAGCGAAGCAATGCGATTGAACCTATGGCCAAAAGTGAAGATCAGGTATCCATCGGAAGAAAAAGGCCAGCTTTTTATACCCGCCATTAACTTATTGATGTTCCTGGGTTGCGTGGGCGTTGTATTGTATTTCCAGAAATCTTCCAATATGGAAGCCGCTTACGGGTTGGCGATCATTGTAACGATGCTGATGACAACCATTCTTCTTTCAAATTACCTGGTGCTGCACCGGGTGAAGTCGGGATGGATATATCTTTTACTGGCCGTTTACCTGGTGGTAGAAGCCGGCTTTCTTGTGGCGTTGCTGGTAAAATTCTCTCATGGTGGTTATATCACGCTGATCATTGGGATGCTGATGTTCCTTATCATGTATATCTGGTACCGGGCAAGAAAGATCAAGAACCGTTACGTTGAATTTGTACGGATGGAACATTATGTTTCCAAGATACAGGAACTGAGTAATGATAAAGCCGTTCCAAAATATGCGACCCATGTTGTTTATTTAACCAGCGCCAATAATCCAAAAGAGATCGAACATAAGGTCATTTATTCTATACTGAATAAGAAACCAAAGCGGGCCGATATTTATTGGTTCGTGCATGTGGATACGGTAGATGATCCTTATACCTGCGAGTATAAAGTAGAACATATCATTCCCAACGATATCATCCGGATCGATTTCCGCTTGGGTTTCCGGATGGAACCCCGCATCAATTTAATGTTCCGCAAAGTGGTGGAAGATCTTGTTGCCAACAAAGAGGTGAATATCATCAGCCGTTATGAAAGTTTGGCCAGCATGAATACGGTCGGCGATTTCCAGTTCATTGTAATGGAAAAATACCTGAGCCAGGATAATGAATTGCCATTCCTTGAAAGGGTGATCATGAAATTCCACTTTTGGCTGAAAGAACACAGCTTATCGGAAGAAAAAGGTTTTGGTCTCGATGCTGTCAATGTTACCGTTGAAAAATTCCCGCTGATCGTAGCGCCGGTCACTAATTTAAAATTGAAGCGGATCGAAGAATAGAAATAACTGACAGATGATAGATGACAATTGCTTTAAATTAGAATATCCTTGCTTACTTTAGAGAATTGAAGCCCTGGAAGAACTATCATCTATCATCTAATTAATTATCATCTTCTTTGCCTGTCTTCATCTGGTATATCATCATCGGTATCGTCGTACTTTCTATCCTTGCTTATTTCCTGCAGGAACGGTTGATCTTTAAACCGGAAAAACTAAAACAGGATTTCAAATTCAAATACGATGCGCCTTTCAAAGAATATTTCTTTGATATAGAACCCGGTGTCCGTATCAATGGTCTTCATTTTTACCGGGAAGAGCCAAAAGGGCTGATCCTTTATTTTCATGGCAATACCCGGAGTATAAAAGGATGGGCCCGCTATGCCAAAGATTTTTATCGTTATGATTATGATGTGGTGCTGTTGGATTACCGGGGCTTTGGAAAGAGCACCGGCAAACGAAGCGAAAAAGAAATGCTGAGCGATATGCAGCATGTGTATGATATACTGAAAGAAAAATATTCGGAGGATCATATCATCGTTTATGGCCGCAGCATGGGCAGTGGTTTTGCTACCAAACTGGCTTGCGATAACAGTCCACGCTATCTTATCCTGGATGCCCCGTATTTTAATTTTTTACGGGTGATAGAACGCTTCTTACCTATTCTGCCCGTGCGCCTGGTATTGCGTTTTCATTTACGTACCGATAAATGGATCACCGGGGTGAACTGTCATACTTATATTATCCATGGCACCAAAGACCGGCTGATACCTATCCGCCACAGCGAAGCTTTACAAAAAATAAACCCGGGCAAGATCACTCTTATCCGCATCCATGGCGGCCGCCATAATAATCTTCCTTCTTTTGATGAGTATCACAATTTTGTGAGAGACATCTTGAAATACTAGTTTCTAGGTTTCTGGTTTCTGGTTGGGTTTCGCGCTAATCCAAAGGTCACTTTGCATAGCACGCAACCTGAAACCAGAAACCAGAAACCTGAAACTCTGTTAAGAATTCTCTAATTGCTTTGTCACCCAACTGTCCGGAATGCAATTTGAACGTCTCTATAAAAAAAGGAGACCACCATGAAATCAAAACTTTACTTTTTATCTTTTATTACAGCAACGATCCTCTTCATCTCCTGTAAGACCGCAAGTAAACTTTACGAGAAAGGTAACTATGATGAAGCAGTTGAGCTGGCTGCTAAAAAGCTGCAAAAAGATCCCACTGACTCCAAACTCAGGAACATTATTCAAAGCTCTTACAAGTATGCGGTAGAAGATCATGAAAGCCGTATCCGCAACAATTCAGAAAGCAACAATGAACTGAGATGGGAATGGATGTACAATGAATATGCTTCCATGCAAAAGATGTATGATGCTATCCGTAAAGTACCGCAGATATTTGAACTCATTCATCCAATGGATTATTCATCCTATATGGTAACCTATGCAGAAAAAGCCGGTGATACCCGTTATGACAGGGGTTTAAGTTTCATGAACGGCTTTACTAAAAAAGGTTACCAGGACGCTTACCATGAATTTCAGATAGCCGAACGTTTCAAACCAGGCAACAGGGATGTTGTATTAAAAATGAACGAGGCTTATGAATATGCCGTTACCAATGTGGTGATCCTTCCTGTAGAAGAAAACAACGGCTTCCGTTTTAGTGCTTATTCTAACAGTTATTCAAGTCCCGACGAGCAATTGCTCAGGGATCTTCAATACGGTGCGGGTAACGAATTTGTAAAATTCTTTTCCGATTGGGACGCAAGGAACAAAGAAATAAGAGTTGACCAGGTTGTGGATATGCGGTTAGCCACTATGAATATCGGTCATTACTATGATGACCGCAGCACAAGAAAAGTATCGAAAGAAGTGGTGATAAAAGAAACCGTTTATCGTCCCGATTCGATCGTAAAAGAATATGCAAAAGTATATGCGACCATTACGACCATACGAAGGACCATGAAATCAGACGCTTTATTGCAAGTGAATGTTCGTGATGCCGAAGGCGGTTGGTTGTGGAATGATAATTTTTCAGCCAGTCATAACTGGACAACTGAATTCGCAACTTTTACAGGCGATGCAAGAGCATTAAGTGATGCTGATAAACAACTGATCGATCGCAGGCAGGAACAGGCTCCCCGTGAAGAAGAGATCATCAGGTGCCTGATGGATGAGATCAACAGTAATGCATCCTACCGTATCAGGAATTATTTTATCCGGTATTAGTGCGGGATCTTACCCGGCAGAAAAGGACATGATGAACTTCATGTCCTTTTTCTTTTTACTACTCGGCATTCCTACGTTTTTATTTTACCACATAGACATATGCGAACATAGACGCACATACGGTTATCTATGTACCTATGTTCCTATCATCCTATGAGGTGAAGATCTTATCAAAGCTTCTCCGAAGGAAACCGTACTCACTATCTTTGCGCAGCATGAAAAGAAAAAAGATATTCAAATGGCTCTGGATCGTTATTACTACTTATATCGTGGGTGGTATCGCATTATATTTTTTACAGGACCTTCTTCTTTTTCATCCTGTAACATTAAAAAGGGATCATAATTATAATTTCCCGGAGCCGCACCGGGATATCAGCATTCCTCTCGATAAAAAAGACACCCTGAACCTGGTTGATTTTTCAGCAACAGATAGTGTCGTTAAAGGTGTCGTCCTTTATTTTCATGGCAACAAGAAAAATATTTCCTGGTATTCTAAATACATTCCTTATTTCACCAGGCATGGTTACCAGGTATTGATGATCGACTATCCGGGTTTCGGTAAAAGCACAGGAAAGCTGACTGAAAAAAAATTATACGACTGGGCGCTGGAAGTATATAAGATCGCCAACAAACGCTTCGGCGCCGACAGCATCATCATTTATGGTAAAAGCATGGGAACCGGTATTGCTGCGCAATTAGCATCGGTAAGAGATTGCAAAAGACTGATCCTGGAAACCCCTTATTATGATTTTCCCTCTGTCATCAGCACTTATCTTCCTATTTATCCCGTAAGATGGATGCTGCATTACGATCTGCCCACTTATAATTATATTAAAACTGTCAGGGCGCCCATCACTATTTTCCAGGGAACAAAAGATATGCTGGTAACCTATAAGAATGCAAAAAGATTAAAACCGTTGTTGAAACAGGAAGATGAATTCATTACTGTAAAAGGGGGCGGGCATAATAATTTATATAAATACAAGGAAGTAACAGGGAAATTGGATTCGTTATTAAGTCTTTAGCTAAGAGTGTAAAGGAGAAAAGAGTAATCCCGGTATTTCCAAACGATAAAGAGATTCGATGCCTTGGTGTGTGTCTCACGCACATCTTGATGCTTTGGTGCGTGTCTCTTCGATGCCTTGGTGCGTGTCTCACGCACCATCTTTGAAAATAATGTTTAGAGGTGGTGCGTGAGACACGCACCATGGCATCCGGTGTATATGTAGTCAAAACATAAACCGTCTACAATTTTTTCAATACTATATTTTTTCATCGCTCCGTAGGAGCAAAAGGTCGGTAGCGTGGATATATAGAAAAGAACCCACCGTGCCGTAGGTACGGAACGATGATCCCTTAGTGTTTTGCTCCGAAGGAGCAAATGAGCTTTCCGATTATTGCTACTACCGACATATAGCCCCTCCGGGGCATTTGAATCCAACTTATGCCTTGACGATGCCTTGGTGCGTGTATCCGATGCCGATGCCTTGGTGCGTGTCTCACGCACCATCTTTGAAAATAATGTTTAGAGGTGGTGCGTGAGACACGCACCACGGCATCCAGCATACGCTGCGCTCGTTTATCGTTGCGGTCGCCGCGGGAAATTGAAACTGATACACTACCGATTTTAAGACCAATCTATGCTCTGTCACTCTTCCAGTGAAACTTTGTTTTTTGTAACCTTTAATTTATACCCCACTCCTATCTTCAATGCATAATTCCTGTCGGTATGACTGACAGGAAAATCAAAACAAACAGGATAGTCGTATTCTTTTACAATATCCCTGATTATTTCATAAGCCGTTTGCCCGAATGGACGTTCCGTATCTTTTGTATCGGTAAAGCCACCGACAACAAGCCCGGCCAGTTTCGATAATTTACCGCTTCGCTTTAACTGGTGCAGCATGCGGTCAATATTGTAAAGATATTCGCTGATATCTTCTATGAATAATATCCTGCCTCTTGTTTTAATATCGGAATCCGTGCCTGTCAAATGTGCCAGCAATGCCAGGTTGCCGCCAACCAGTTCTCCTACCGCTTCTCCTTTCCGGTTGAATTCATGCGCCGGGCAATTGTATTTTATTTTCTTTCCTTCCAATACATGACGCAATGATTGAACAAATTCATTTTTAAAACCATCTTCATTAAAAGCCCCGGCCATCGGCGAATGCAATGATGAAATATAATATTGCGAATAAAGATGCGAATGCAAAACAGTGATATCGCTGTAACCAATGATCCACTTCGGTTGCTTTTTGAATTTCTTAAAATCAATTTTATCAATGATCCTTGTCATGCCATAGCCGCCTCTTGCGCAAAGCACTGCTTTAATAGAATCGTCGTCCATCATTTCCTGCAGATCATTCAGCCTTTCTTCATCGGTTCCCGAAAAATAATTGAATGCATTACCTACTGTCTTTCCCACTTTGGTAGTAAAACCCCAATCTTCATTCAGTATGCGGATACATTCAGAAACTTTTTCAACCGGCATGGCGCCGGCCGGGCAAATGATCCCGATGGTATCGCCTTTTTGCAAGCAGGGAGGAATTTTAATCATCGCTTTTTTTGTTATGTGAAATGGTTTTTAAAAGTAGTGCAAGAAAAAATAAAATCAAACATGCAAACGCCAATATACCGCCATTGATTTCAAACTCTTCTGCTATATTGGCCCAGGAATATCCAAAGAAGAATAAGAGCTATCCACCTTATTATACCGTCTTTGAAAAATGGGAATTTCAACAGTGCAAGCCCTTTTGTTATTACGTAAGCACTGAAAAAAGCAGCTATCACTGCCAGGACCAGGTAAATTCCCAAAGCTTCCGTGTTGTATTGGCTTTAAGATAGGTATTTTGCTGTTTAGTTATTTCAACCCTAAATCCCTGCTTACACGATCTTATTTACTTCAACATTATGGTATGTACGAATGGTCCATTCCACCTTATTTCCTTAAAAAAATGTTTTATCTCTACCCAACCCTTTCCCCCTTTCCGATAGTTATTATATTAGATGACCCAAGTACTACACAAGCCAAAACATTTGACCGATCCGACAGACATAATCATCAGAGGATGCCGGCAAAATGACCTGCAATGCCAGGAGCAACTGTACAGGCTTTGCTATCCCGACATGATAAAGATATGCTGCCGTTATGCCGGCGATATGGACGGCGCCGGCATTATTTTCAACAATGCCATGTTAAGGGTCTTTAAAAATATCGGAGCCTATCATCACCAGGGGAAGTTAACCGCATGGGTCAAAACGATCGTCATTAACTGTTGTCTCGATTACATCAAACAGAAAAGCAAATTTGTCGATCAACCCGTAACGGCCGATCATGAAAATGAGATCGCTATTGCTGTAGAAGCATTCAATCATGTATCGGCAAAAGAGATACAAAAGATCATCAACGAGCTGCCGAAAGCAACTGCTGCTGTTTTTAATCTGTACATCTATGAAAATTTTACCCACAAACAAATTGGTAAAAACCTTGGTATATCGGAAGGCACTTCCAAATGGCATGTGAATGATGCCAGGAAAAAACTGAAAACAATGCTGCAGGAATTTTTAACCCACTAATGAAAACGTATGCAGAACGGAAACAATAATATGGACAATAAATTACGACAGCTGGAGAACCAGTCGTTACCTGACCTGAGCAGGCAGGATGAACACTGGCAGGATCTGAAAACGATGTTACAACCCGGCGCTGCTCCTTCCATATCATCGGAACGCAATAACCGGAGAATATGGGCATGGGTAGTAGCAGCTTGTTCACTGGGTATCTTATTTTTCCTTGGTTATAAAACTTTATTCAACAGCAATAACAAAAAGACCGTTCAGCCTGCTATTGTCACCACACCTGTTACGATCGATACATTGAAGAAAGGATCAACTGATCCGTTAGCTGTTGTTCCTGCCCGGGATCCGGCTGTAAAACCTCTTCAATCAAAGGATCATGGAGTTACATTTCGTATAAAGAAAGGAAAGGATAAAAAGATGGTTTTGGAAACTGAGACAGCGTATGTTGATACAAGTACCCGGGCGATCGCAACCGTTGACAATACTCCAAAACCAACACTGGATGATTTTTTCAAACAATTGGAAAAAGCGGAACAGGGATTCAGTATAGATCCTAAAAGAGATACGGTGATCAGGGGAAAAGATGGAACGGCCTTACTTATTCCCGCCAATACATTTGCCGGTAAAGAACCGGTAACGATCATACTGAAAGAGTATTACAGTTATGAAGATATCGTCACCAATAAATTGTCCACTCTTTCCAATGACAGGCAACTGGTCACGGGCGGCATGATCCATCTTACAGCTATTGCAAACGGCAAAGAGCTTTCTATGGTAAAAGGTAGTAGTATCCGGTGGTTCATTCCTGATACTACTTCATCAATGAAAGATATGCAGGTGTTCAATGGAGTAAAAAACAATGGTCCTGCATGGACGGCGGGTACTTATAGCGATGGTGATGGTGGAAATACAGGTTTGATGTGGGCCAATGATATCAATTGGGTACCACAACAAAGGAATTTCAACAACAATTTTTTGTATACAAGTGTGAAAGTGCTTGATCTCCGGAATGACCCTTATAGATCCTGGGGTACTAAAAAAGGAATGATAGGAAAGTTCCATATCTCCGCCGATTCAAAAATATCAAAGGAAGAAATGGTAAAGCTCCTGAAAGAAAAATATGGATATTATAAGGTCAAAATAAAGGAAGTTGATGATGTACGTTTGAAAGGCTACAGAAGATCACTCTTCGGAAGATCGTACACATCAAGATGGGAAACGACAGAAGAATTGGGCGACTCCGCCTGGGTAGATATAAAAATAGCCCGGGCCTACCACCTGGCTGCAAAAGATACCATAGTATCAAGATACCCGGCTCCCCGCATTGGGTTTGATTTTAAAATAAGAGGGAGCAGGACAAAAAAAGGGCAAGGTTCATCCGCACTTGTTCGTTCGCCGCTTGATTCAGGAATTACGTCTAACAATACAGATCCTGCTTTCAGCAATAAAAATCTGAATGACCTGGCTAAAAAATACAGCGTCGATATCCGTAACCTTGGCTGGATTAATTGCGACCAGTTCTATAACGACAGTCGCCCTAAAATAGATTACTACGTTGACCTCAGCGATACGGCTACCAATTATTATACGTTGCTTGTTTTTGATAAGATCAGGTCGATGATGACAGGTGCTGTCAATGGCAACAAGGTTGTTTTTAAAAATGTTCCCCTGGGAGCAACGGCAAAAGTTATCAGTGTTACTGTAAAAGACGGCAAACTTTCTTCTGCGATGGAAGCTGTGACACTTTCACGAACCATGCTCAGCGGGTTGAAATTTGAAGAAACAACTCCTTCTGAATTCAAAGAGCAGGCCGCTTCGATGGACAATTAATTTACGAATTACGATTTACGATTTGTTGACGATTGGAGAGTTTTTAAAATTCCGGAAAACAAATAATCCGGAATTTTCTATTAAACAGGAACTCTATAAACCTGGACAAATCGTAATTCGTAATTCGTAAATCGTAACCCGTATTTTTGCAGGCTATGACCGACCCCAAACGATATTTAATTACTTCTGCACTTCCTTATGCCAACGGATTGAAACATGTTGGGCATTTGGCCGGGGCCTATATACCTGCCGATATCTATGTCCGTTACCTGCGGGCTCAAAAAAGAGATGTTGTATTTGTTTGCGGCAGCGATGAACATGGTACTGCCATCCCGATGCAGGCGATGAAAGAAGGCAGCACGCCACAAGCGATCATCGACAAATATCATGCGGCCATGAAAGAAGATTTTGCCGATCTTGATATATCATTCGATATCTATCATCGCACCTCATCACCGATCCATCATGAAACTGCACAGGAATTCTTTACTAAACTGAATGATGCCGGTGAACTCGAAGTAAAAGAGAGCGAACAATTTTACGACGAAGAAGCAAAAACATTTTTAGCGGATCGCTTTATCAAAGGCATTTGTCCCAACTGCGGCAGCGACCGTGCCTTTGGTGATCAATGTGAGAATTGTGGCAGGACTTTAAGCCCCGATGAACTGATCGATCCCGTCAGTACATTAAGCGGTAAAACTCCTGTCAAGAAAAAAACTACTCACTGGTATTTACCATTGGGGAAACATGAACAGTTTTTCCGTGACTGGATACTGGGACAACATAAAGATGATTGGAGAACAACAGTTCTTGGTCAATGCAGGAGTTGGATCGACGGAGGTTTGCAATCAAGGGCTGTAACAAGAGATCTTGATTGGGGTGTTAAAGTCCCCGCCTCCCCTAACCCCCCGCAAGGAGGGGCTTCCGAAGAGTCTGTAAAACATAAAGTGCTTTATGTCTGGTTTGATGCGCCTGTTGGTTATATCAGTGCTACCAAACAATGGGCGATCGATAATGACAAAGATTGGCGGCCTTATTGGGAAGACAAGGATACCAAACTTGTACATTTTGTAGGCAAGGATAATATCGTTTTCCATTGCATCATTTTCCCGCTCATGCTGAAATTGCATGGAAATATTTTACCCGATAATGTTCCGGCGAATGAATTCCTGAATCTCGAAGGAGATAAGATGAGTACGAGCCGTAACTGGAAACTGGATCAGCGGGATTATATCAATGATTTTGTAAAAAAAGAAAATGGCGGCGGACAATGCGTGGATATGCTTCGCTATTATCTTACACAAATTGCTCCCGAAACCAAAGACAGTGAATTTACCTGGAAAGGTTTCCAGGATGCGGTGAATAGTGAATTGGTTTCCATTTTCGGCAATTATGTGAACAGGACCTTTGTATTGATGCATAAACTATGCGGGGGAAAAGTTCCCAAACTGCATGAAGGAATTTTGGATGAAACGGATAAAGTATTGATAGAAGAAATTCAAAATTCAAAAGTAAAAATTCAAACGCTGCTGGAAGGATACAAATTCCGTGAAGCATTGTATGAAGTAATTGATCTTAGCCGTAAGGGCAATCAATACATGCAAAAGAAAGAGCCGTGGAAAAAGGTTTCAAGCGACAAGGCACAAGGAACAAGTCCCGAAAATCAAAAGTTGATCGATAATTGCCTGCATTTGTGTTTGCAATTAACAGCTAACCTTACTGTTTTGATCAATCCATTCTTACCCAATACAGCAAAAAAATTGCTGTATATGATGAAAGTGATAGATAAAATGCTGGATTGGGAAAATGCGGGTAAACTAAAACTATTAAGCGTTGGTTATAGTTTAAGAGAACCTCAATTGCTCTTCAGGAAAATTGAAGATGAAGAAATAGTTTATCAAATTGAAAAACTGAAAAGCGGGTTGGTAAAACCTGTTTCTGAAAAAAATAAACCCGTTAAAATGGAAGAGAATAAATCAGCAGCTAAACCTGAGATCGTTTACGATGATTTTGCAAAGCTTGAATTAAAAGCAGGCACTGTATTGTCCTGCGAAAAAGTAGAAAAAGCAGACAAGTTGTTGAAACTTGAAATAGATCTCGGCACAGAAAAAAGAACGATCGTTTCCGGCATTGCATTACATTATAAACCTGAAGATGTGATTGGCAAACAGGTGATCGTTGTTACCAATCTTGCACCCCGCAAAATGAAAGGCATCGAAAGCCAGGGAATGATTTTGACGGCAGAAGACAGCGATGGAAAATTACAATTACTGAAACCGGAAAATCCCGTTGCACCGGGTTCGAATGTCAGTTAATAGAACGCTGATGACGCGGATTAAGCGGCTATATCAGCGCTGATCCGTCTTATCCGCGTCATCAGCGTTCCATTTTTATGTAACTTAATTCTCTAATTAATCATTAGCGATAATGCCTAGATCCCTTTTTAAACATTTCGCTTCTTTCATTTTATTATTTCTTCTTAGCAATAATATCAAATCCCAAACCCAACAAGACTTTGATACCAAATTATCAGATGTATATACCAATGCCGCCGATAAAAAGAAAGCATTGACCCTCGCAAAGGAACTATACAATATGGTCGAAAAGAAAAAAGACCTGCAGACCTACACCAATTATTATTTGCTAAAAAACATTTTTGAGAACCAGGCACCCGATGCTGCATTGGCAAAGAGCTGTAGCGAAAAAGCAGACAAAGCCATGAATGCAATGGTTGGCCTGCCCACCGGAACACCCGCCGATACTGCTACCAATCCTTTCAACCAATGGTATTATGTTATTTACCCGGGATTGTTCAGCAATAAAGATCCGCAGATCGCCAATAAGGCAATGGATTTTTTAAATACGAATCCGTCTTACAAAACACCGGACAGTTATTATTATATCGCTTATGCATTTGAAAGAAGTGGCGATTTTCTCAATGCAAAAAAGAATTATGAAACATCTATGTCGATGGAGGCGCAGGATAAAGACGGCTATCGTTCCTATTTATATTATGCGAACTTTCTTTCCAAATCGGGTGATTACCTGAAAGCAGATGAATATATCCGTAAAATGGATGGCCTTTCACAAACCGGCAATGAACTATTCCGCAATTCATACAAGGCCGAAGCATTGGGCGCCAAAGTTGTTTACTACCTGAACATCGGCGATTATCAATCATACATAAAAGCGGCCGGGGAGAATGTAAATTATTCCTCCGATCTCTGGCATAAGGATAATAATGCTGCCTGCGATCCTTATCCCGGCATTAAATTCACCAATTCAGCGTATGCCAAAGAAATGATGAAAGAATACGATGCCGCAGAACGTTTATGGAAAAGCCGTGACTCGGTAAATTATATTTGGGTAAACTGTCATAATAAAACCTATCCCAACAACCAGTACTCTCCCATTTCAATGTATCCTGTTTATCTTATTAAAAGAGGAAAGTTCGGTAAATTACCAAAGCCTGCTTCTTTTTTCATTAAAGAAACAGAAGATCATTATAACAGTTATAAAGATTATGCAGATATCAGCGTCAATTTCATGAAGGCAACTCAATTGGGATTTTTGGGTAGTTCAAAATATCCTGAATTGTTCAAACCGATCATGCAACAGGTAAAGAACACTAAGAATTTTCGTGAATCAACCCAGCCTTTTTCCCATTACGCTTATCTCAGTATGAGAGATAAACGTTTTGATGAAGCGTCAAAAACATATACAGAATTATTTGACCTGAATACCGGCTGGATCAATGATATCATTTTCACGTTTGGCGAAAAAGCATTTGTCACTTATTATAATTCCCGTTTGAAAGAAGGCTATGAGAATTATCACAGCTTCGTAAAGATCGCCAAAGAAAAACAAGCGGCTCTTTTTCCGGCCTTATCACAACAGGCTTACAATAATCTTCTGTTTACCAAATCCATTTCTTTGAAAGGAACGGAAAGAAGAAAAGAAGCATTCCTCAATGCCAACGATCCGAACATCATTTCTCTTTATACTCAATGGATCGATAAGAAACAACAACTGATCCGTCAATACCTGCAGGCCGATGATCCGTCCGGCGGCGATACAACTAATAAGGTCAGCCAGGAATCATTGACCAAATTGCAGAACGAGGTCAACACACTGGAGAATGAATTGACGATAAAAGCAAAAGATTTTAAAAAATATTTAAAACTTACTCCTCCCGATTGGAAAACGGTCAGAGATAATTTGAAAGAAGGTGAAGCGGCAATTGAAATGATCCGCTTTCAATGGAAAGACCAGGTTTATTATTCCGATACATCTTATTATGCGGCTTATATCATTACAAAGAACAGTCAATATCCCGAAGTGACCTGGTTACCCGATCGCCCCTCCGACCTGGAGAATAAATATTTTAAAGGTTATAAGAACAGTATCAAACTAAAACTGGAAGACGAAGAATCATACAATCATTTCTGGAAACCGGTACAGGAAAAATTAAGCGGCATAAAGAAAATTTACTTTTCTCCCGATGGCATTTATCATTTGATCAATCTTGCCACGCTGAAGAATCCCGAAACAGGACAGTTCCTCCTCGAAGAACTCGATATTCAATATACCACATCAGGAACCGATATAAATAATGGTATGGCAGTAAAAGAAATAAAAACAGCGGTGCTGATCGGTCGTCCTTCTTATAAAACCGGCGCTGTAAGTACGGTACCGCTTGCCAATGAAAATTCAAGATCGCTTGTAAGAGGATTCAGGGAAGCCAATATTGCCGATCTGCCCGGAACAGAAGTTGAAGTGATGAGTATTAAAAAAGAAATGGAGCTCAGCCGCATCGGTGTCACTTCTTATTTAAAAGAACAAGCCACCGAAGACAAGCTGTATAAATTAAAAAGTCCCGGTATTTTACATATTGCCACGCATGGTTATTGGTCGCCGGCCGGTGATAATGCCACCGAAGGTTACCGGACATTCAATGCAATGGTGAATTCAGGTTTATTATTGACCGGTGTTGTCAACTATTACAGTTCACCGGTGTACCCCGATACATACGACGGTATACTCACTGCCTATGAAGCGCAGAATCTCGATCTGGAAAATACTTCGCTGGTAATATTATCCGCTTGCGAAACCAGTTTGGGTTATCTCGATGCCGGTGAAGGTGTGTATGGATTGCAAAGAGCATTCCGTGCGGCCGGCGCTTCGAATATCATGACAAGTCTCTGGAAAGTGGATGATAATGCGACAAAAGATTTTATGATCGTTTTTTACCAGGAATATTTTAAAACAAAAGATAAGAATGCTTCCTTTATTGCAGCGCAAAAAGCAACGAAAGAAAAATATAAGCACCCTTATTATCTGGGGAGCGTTTGTGATGACAGGGGAATAGATAATAACTAAAAACTAATAGATAATAATTGGCCCGGCCGCAGTGCTACTATCATCGTTCGTTGCGTCGCACTCTTCATCGTTCCGTAATCCTATTGAACATTTGCACATGAGCGACCAACTATGTGTACTATATTTCTCTATTATTCCTATGTTCTCTTATGTGGTAAAAACTATGCAAACAGAATTCAGAAGTAAACCATGAATAAACACTCAACATCAATATTCCTGCTTTCCCAAAAACTCTTATCTTCGATTTCGAAATAGTTGCATAACTAACTATCTGGATCGCCTCTCAGAAACCAGCATCCAGAATCCAGAATCATAAAGTATGAAACGTTCAATTAAAAAGGTCGCTGTCCTCGGAAGCGGCGTCATGGGTTCCCGTATCGCCTGTCATTTTGCAGGCATTGGCGTACAGGTATTGTTATTGGATATTGTAGCCCCCCAACCCACTGAAGGGGGAATAGCAAAAGCTCAGGATAAAAATAAGATCGTTAACGATGCACTCGCTGCTGCTATCAAATCAAATCCCTCTCCTGTTTATCATAAAGATGTTATCAAAAAAATAAGTACCGGTAATTTCGACGACAATATGAAAGATATTGCCGCCTGCGATTGGGTGATCGAAGTGGTTGTTGAAAGATTAGATATCAAACAAAAAGTATTTGAACAGGTTGAAAAATTCCGCAAACCGGGCACGCTGATCACTTCCAACACTTCGGGTATTCCCATTCATATGATGGCCGAAGGAAGAAGCGATGATTTTAAAAAACATTTTTGCGGAACGCATTTCTTTAATCCTCCCCGTTATTTACGTTTACTGGAAATTATTCCAACACCGCATACCGATCCGGCCATCGTTGATTTCCTGATGAACTATGGTGATCTCTATTTGGGAAAAACGACCGTGTTATGTAAAGACACTCCTGCTTTCATCGCCAATCGTATCGGCATATTCGGTATGATGTCCATCATGAATGTAAAAGAGAAACTCGGTCTCAGCATTGATGAGATCGATGCACTGACAGGCCCGGTCATCGGCCGTCCCAAGTCTGCAACATTCAGAACGGCTGATGTTGTAGGCATCGATACATTGGTAAAAGTGGCGAAAGGTGTGGCTGATAATTGCCCGGATGATGAAGCGATCGATAATTTTAAAATTCCCGCCTGGCTGGAAAAAATTGTAGCCAATAACTGGCTCGGTGATAAAACAGGACAAGGCTTTTTCAAAAAAATAAAATTACCTGTTGTATCAGGAAGTCCTGAAGAAAGAAAAAGTGATAAAGAGATACAGGTATTGAATTTGGAAACATTGGAATACGAGCCCCGCAAAAAACCAAAGTTTGCCACACTGGAAACAGCGAAACCGATCGATGATCTTTATACAAGATTAAAGATGCTCGTAGCCGGAACGGATAAGGCCGGTGAATTCTATCGTTTGTTCCATTACGGGCTATTTTCTTATATCTCTCACCGCATTCCTGAAATAAGTGATGAGATCTATCGTGTGGATGATGCGATGATGGCTGGCTTTGGCTGGGAGATCGGCGCTTTTGAAAGTTGGGATGTATTGGGAGTAGAAAAAACAACAAAGGCAATGAAGGATGCGGGTTATAAAGTGGCTCCATGGATAGATGAAATGCTGGCAGCGGGTAACAAATCATTTTATAAAGTAGAAGGCGGAAAAAAATATGCGTACGATCCCGCTAGCAAAACATATAAAGCTCTTCCCGGCGCTGATGCATTCATCGTAATGAGCAATTACACCGACAAACAAATATGGAAGAATGGAAGTTGCCGTTTGTATGAGTTGGGTGATGATGTATTGGGATTACAATGGTTCACCAAAATGGGAAGTATCGGCGGCGATGTATTAAGCGGTATTCAAACTGCAATAGATAAAGCAGAAAAAAATTATAAAGGATTAGTGATCGCCAATGAAGGACCCAATTTCTCTGCGGGCGCCAATGTAGGAATGATCTTTATGCTGGCTATCGACCAGGAATATGATGAACTGGATATGGCTATCCGCATGTTCCAGAATACAATGATGCGTGCACGATATTCTTCTATTCCTGTTATCACAGCACCGCATGGTTTGGCATTGGGTGGCGCCTGTGAATTGAGTTTGCATTCCGATAAATGTTGCCCGGCTGCTGAAACCTATACAGGTTTGGTGGAATTAGGTGTTGGATTGATCCCCGGCGGTGGCGGCACCAAAGAATTTGTATTACGGGCATCCGATGAAATGCATGAAGACGAACCGGAAACCATCACGTTGAAAAATCGTTTTCTTTCCATTGCTACAGCAAAAGTGGCTACCTCGGCGCATGAAGGTTTTGGTTTGGGTATTTATAGAAAAGGTTTGGATGAAGTAGTGATGAATATCAATCGCCGTATTGCCGAAGCAAAAAAGTCAGTGATAGAAATGTATGACAGCGGTTATACAACCCCTGTTCAACGAAAGGATATAAAGGTATTGGGTCGCTCAGCACTCGGTGCTTTGTATTCAGGTATTCATGCTATGAAGACAGCTAACTATGCAACAGAACATGATGCAGTTGTTGCAAAGAAATTAGCGTATGTAATGTGCGGCGGCGATCTTAGTGAACCAACTCTCGTTTCCGAACAATATTTATTGGATCTTGAAAGAGAAGCTTTCCTTTCTCTTTGCGGTGAAAGGAAATCATTGGAAAGGATACAAAGTGTATTGAAGAGCGGAAGACCGGTAAGAAATTGACCCGGTCTGACGGTCTCCGTCTGACCGTTTTATATATTCCTAAAAAATTGAAAAACTAATCCAATCTCACTGTTTAAATTGTCGTAAAAATTGAGGAATTCACCTTGGTCTGACGGGTTCATCTGACCAATCTTTGCTCTGTGAATTTTTTACCGAATAATATTTATCATATCTACAACCAGGGAAACAATCGACAAACTGTTTTCCACAAACGTCAGGATTATTTAGCCTTCTTGAATCTTTATAAGTCGCTTTTTCCGCGATTCGTTTCAACTATTGCCTGGTGTCTTATGCCTAATCATTTCCACTTCATGGTTCATACAGATGAAAGATGTGGTGAAAAGATAAAACAAGGCGGTATTTATCTGGATCCTGTTACAAACTCTATCAGGAAATTATTGAGTGGGTATGCAAGAATTTTTAACACCCGGTATGATCAAACAGGCTCATTATTTAGACAAAAAACCAAAGCAAAATGCTTATCGGCAATTGAAATAAGATCCGATAGTCCGGATCTGATCCAGGATCGCTATGCAAACTGCTTCCATTATATTCACCAAAATCCATTGGTAGCAAAATTGACCGTGAGACTGGAAGACTGGGAGTTTTCTTCATTCCGGGATTATGCAGGGCTTCGAAACGGAACGCTTTGTAACAAGGAATTGGCTACAGTACATTGCAATTATTCACAGCAAAATTTTATCACAGCCTCTTATGCATTAGTAGAAGAAAAATTTATTGATCATTTTACCTAAATTTACTGGTCAGACCGGTACGGTCAGACCAAAACAAAAAACTAAAACCATGCAAGCCACTGTTATTGATTTTGCCAAAGACCGGGTCATTTATAATATTACCGGTTGCACACCCGAAGAACTGGATAATAAACTGAATTTGTTTTTTTCTTCGGAAGGATACAAACATAAATCCACTACCGGTGAAGTAAGGACCTATGAAAAAGGTAACCGGGTGATGCGGATCCTTTTCGGGGCATTTACAAAGTACCATAAACAGGCAGTAACCGTAAAACACGAAGGCAACCTGTTTTCTATATTACTGCAAAAAGATTCTACCGGCATGTCGGGCGGCCTGATCGGGATGAACCAGGTAAAAAAAGAATTCGCCCGCCTGGCCGATGCTTTTAAAGAGTATTTTAAAAATTAACCTGGTTCGATAAATGAAAGTACCCCCGATGCTGGCGATCGGGGGTTTTTTATTACCCAATAACTCTACATTTGTTCATACAAAATGCATTTCATGAAAAAAATATTGCTTGCACTCCTGCTGTTGACGATCGGCTCTTTTAGCTATGCTCAAAATAAGATGCTTACCATGGAAGAAGCCATGCTCAAAGCAAGAACAACACTGGCGCCTGAAAACCTTTCCCAATTACAGTTTTATATGAACACCAATGATTATGTGTACCTGAAAAACAATGTTTGGATGCGGGGTAATCATAAAACAAATGGCGATACTTTCTTTCTCGATCTGGCACGTTTAAATAATGAATTGAAATTAACAGGTGGCGATGTACTCAAAACCATGCCGCCTATAAAATTTTCAGCAGCCGGATGGCAAATGACAGCTAACGGTAATAAAATGATCTATGACCCCATTCGCCATACTTATAAAACAACATTGAGTAAAGAACTAGCAGGTAAAGAAAATGCGGAAGAAAGCGCTGCGGGTTATGTGGCTTATCTCGAAGATCTCAATCTTTATGTTTCCGATGGTAAAAATAAAAAACAAGTAACCATCGACGGCAGCAAGGACATTCTCTATGCTTCTTCCGTTCACCGCGATGAATTCGGTATCAGCAAAGGAACATTCTGGAGTAATAGCGGAACAAAATTGGCTTTCTATCGCATGGATCAAAGTATGGTTACCGATTACCCTGTTATTGACTGGACCGTGCGGCCTGCCAAAGCCGATCTTATCAAATATCCAATGGCCGGTGATAAAAGCCATCATGTTACTGTTGCAGTTTATGATGCATTGAATCAAAAAACCATTTGGTTAAAAACCGGCGGAAACCCGGAACAATACCTCACCAATATTGCGTGGAGCCCGGATGATAAATATGTTTTTATCGCTGTTGTTAACAGGGATCAAAACCATATGTGGTTGAATCAATACGATGCCGCAACAGGGGAATTTATAAAAACATTATTCGAAGAAACAGATGATAAATATACAGAACCGCTGGTACCAATGCGGTTCCTGGATAATAACACAGGCCAATTCATCTGGCAAAGCAACCGGGATGGATGGAATCATTTATATCTCTATGATATTACCGGTAAACTCATTAAACAACTGACAAAAGGAAATTGGGAAGTAACAGAAGTAAAAGGTTTTGATGCAAAAGGCGAAAATCTTTATTTCGTTTCCACAATATTATCTCCTGTCGACAAAGCCTTATGTTGCATTAATTTCAAAACAGGTTTAGTAAATATTATTACATCTACGCCGGGTATTCATAACACACAGGTAAGCATAGATGGAAGTTCTGTATTGGATGCTTATAGTACGACAACCAATCCAAGAACAATTCAATTGATCACCCTGGCAATACCAACAACAAAATCTCCTAAAAATAAAATACCGCCGGTAATTACTCCGAAGATATTGCTACAGGCTTCCAACCCGCTGAAAGATCATGCTGCTGTCGATCTTTCCATTTTCACTATAAAGAATAATGCCGGCGATAGTTTGTACTGTCGTATGTACAGACCCATAACCAGTTCATCTTCCAATTACCCTGTAATTGTATACTGGTATGGTGGCCCGCATGCGCAAATGATAACGAATGGTTGGAACGGTGGTCCCGGCGATTATTGGTTCCGTTATATGGCGCAAAGAGGTTATGTTGTTTTTACTGTTGATACAAGAGGAAGCGATAACCGCGGCAAAGCATTTGAACAATCTATTTTCCGCAAACATGGCGATGCTCAAATGGAAGACATGATGGCTGCAGTGAATTACCTCGGCGGCCTGCCATTTGTAGATAAGAACAGGATGGGATTGTTTGGCTGGAGCTATGGAGGATTTATGACAACGGATTTTGTATTGAATCATCCCGGTATTTTCAAAGCCGCTGTTGCCGGCGGGCCGGTAATGGACTGGCAATTCTATGAGATCATGTATGGCGAAAGATATATGGATACACCGCAACAAAATCCTGAAGGATATGCGGCCACCAATCTTATTAAACAAGCGGGAAAATTAAAAGACAAATTATTACTCATTCATGGCTTGCAGGACCCGGTAGTGGTTCAGCAAAATTCTGTTGCATTTGTAAAAGCCTGTATAGATGCAGGTGTGCAGGTTGACTATATGATCTATCCCGGTCACGAACATAATGTGGCAGGAAAAGACAGGGCGCATCTTTATCAGAAAGTAACTGATTACCTTACAGAACATTTAAAATAACAATACATGACGAAGATTACCTTATTGATCGCAATGGTTTTTTGTTATTGCTACGCCACTGCACAAACCAATTATGCCGGTACCTACGGTTATACATTGGTGAATGAGAGTCATCCAAAAAATAAAAAAGCTATACCCGGCGGTACATTGGTATTGGTAAAGATGGACGCAAATAAATATCGTTTCTGGCTGGATGTATTGAATGGTGCTCCCGGCTGGAACAGGGGTGAGACCGATGGCACCATTACATTTACCGGTGATACAGCTTCGTTTGATAACACGTTTGAAGATGCTACGAATACCTGCATTCTCAAATTTAAAATGGGAAATAAAAGCATCAACATTAACAGCCAGTCCACTTCTTTTAATTGCGGTTTTGGCAATGGTGTAAATGCAGACGGTGATTATCCCTGGTTAAAAACACAACCTGTTATTGATAATAAATGGCTGAATGATCAATACCATGAATCGCCTGTCTTAACTGTTACCACAAAAAAAGCATTGTTATACCATGATGAGAATTGCAGGATGGAGAAAGAAGGATCTTTTGAAAAAGGGATCTCTCTGCTCAATATTTCCGAAACAGAAAATACTTTTTATACAGAATATATCAGCCCGCAGGGAAAGTTCATGTATGGCTGGATAAAGAAGAGTGATATTAAATAAGCGGCCTGGCGCTTAACACAATTATGGGATCAGCAGAATTAAACAGCCGGCAGTTGATCATCAACTCTCATATCATTACCTATGGCGGTGCTGCCGATCCAATAGTTACCGGGAGTATAAGAGAAGAAATAGAGACAATGTGGAATGAACCGCAGGCAAGTTTATCATTCGAAGGCTCGGTGTTGAAGGTTCGTTTTATTATCACTGCAGCATTTCAACCATCGATCACCGACTTTGACATTTACCAAAACCTCGATCCCCGCAATAATTATTTCCGTATTGAAGAATTTGCACATGGCAATATTTCTTTTGTAGATGGCTTGGGTTGTAACAGTGGTTATTTCAAACTGGAGAATTTATACAAAGGTTCAACAACAGCTGCACATGAATATGGCCATACTCTGGGATTGGATCATCCAACCGATACCGACCTGAGAGGTTTGGGTATACCGGGTATCATGTATCCAAGAGGAACATTGGTTGATCCGCAATATCAATACGATCCTGCAATTGCTGCCGGTAAAAAAGGCGGCACGATGCACCCGATGTTCCGAAAAGTTTATCAACAGGATATCGATGATCTGAAATTACATCGTTTGGATTTTGAAAACCGCCAGGCAATCATCGGCGAGTTCACGAATGTTTGGCATGAGGAGCATGTGTCTGACCGCTAATAACGTCTTTAAGAAATTGAGGATTTTTACAAGTGGTCTGACATATATAAAATAGAACAGCCCGATCAAAAGAAAGGGCTGTTTCGCAACAATTCTTGGAGTTACTGTTACGAGAAGGACGCTTAAAAAACGCTTGTGCTCTACTTTTTTGCAGTATTTATTTGTTCCCTGTAATAACTGATATAAGCTAATATCTCTTTCAAATTCCTCGCCCATTGCTCCAGCAGGTCCGGGCGAAATATATCCGGTTTATCATTGGTGATCCTGCACACCCTCGGATCGGAAAGAGCATAGGTATAAAAAGTATTCATCAATGCTTTGTCCATTACGATCGCCGTATCATACGCACAAAAAACACTTATGATAAGCTTACGGTTGTCTTTATCCGTATCATACAGGTTGATCAAATGCCAGAATGCTCTTTTCAATTCCATGTTTTTAAATAAGATCATCGCATCTGTCCATTTGTATTCAGCCGGATAAACTGATTTCCTGTAATGCTCATCTTTCAGCAGTTTCATTACTTCTTCACTTACAATAAGCGAATCACCTTTTGACTCCACACCCATTTCTGAAAGACTGGCCACCTGTTTATTCACGTACATGATCCCGGCTCTTAGTTGAGTGGTATCAACATTGGCATTGCTGCTTGTTTGAGCATGAACACCCAGGCCAATAACGGATGCGAATAGGAGATAAATGATTTTTTTCATGGCAATTATTTTTTAAAAGCTTTCTTGGTCGGGTGTGCAGCCGGAGTACTTGTGGTTGCCGGTGCTATGTTCAACTTCTCTTCAATAGTTCTCAACCTTTCTTCTGTAGTTTGTGCTTTTTGCTGCAGGTCAGATACAAACTTCAGGAAATCGTTATTATGTAAACCAACAACTGTATTCACCATTTTAGGACCATTTTTTTCATCGGTATCCCATGAACGGCCAACGATCAGTTTATAATCAGCTACGGTCATTGCTTCAGGATGAATAGCTACACCCATACCCGGAAAATCTCCTTTTGCAATGATATAATCGCCGGCTCTTACAGGGCCCATGATCTTTACAGGTATCTGTCCCATGAAAGCGATATTGTTACCCATTGTTTCTTTTCCTTTCTCCGGAATATTACCAAGAACAATTGGTTTATGCGATACAGCCATGATCTGCTCTGCACCGGTAATATCTTTAGATATCATTCCGCCTTTTACACCTACGATATCTCCTTCACTGATGTTCTCGCCAGAATTAAGTCTTGGCAACCACTCTGCATAATCACCATTACCAGATACATACTCGATACCGATCTTATTATAAGCGCCAACCATTGTTACAACTGCACCTGCTACTTTACCAACAGCGCCGGAGAGATCCAATCCTGCCATACTGCCGGCAAGGCCAAGGAAGAATGTAGGACTCAGGTAACTTGTTCTCCATTCAGGAATAGATTGCGAACGGATAGCACCAACCTGCCTGTCACCCATATCGGCAAACGTCAGGAAGTTATTATTCTTGGTTAATGAATTAGTAACTCCATTGAAATCGATATTCGGGAAATTCAATGCAGGCAAACCTGAACAGTTGATCTGCGGTATTGCCGGAATACTAAATGACGGTATCGCAGGGATAGAGAATGTATTAGGGATGGCAGGTATTTTTATCGAGGGTAATGCTGGTACGATCTGCCAGGTAGGTCCGGGCAGGTCATCATCATCCACCAGCCAATCACATCCTGGCAAACCGTTGATCATTGACAAAAGAGAAATACTTATGGGCAGACCAAGATTACTATTGATCGGTGCTGTCAGGTCGTAAGGAAGACCTAACCCGCTGTTGATCGGCGCTGAAAGATCTACGGGTAAACCTAATGCAGTATTCAATGGCCCTGCTAGATTGAAAGGAAGGCCCAATCTTGTATTCAACTGGTCGGTAAGAAAATTAGTGAGCTGGCAAAGTGAACCTGCTAAAAGTGCTACATTACTTTGTACAAAACCGATGATATCCGATGCTGTTACACTATGACCTGTTTCGATCCAGTTCTTTACGATATCTATTTGAGGTTGAAAAGGAGAAATAAGTGCTGCAGCATCTATTTGCTTATAAGCAGAACCATTCCAGGCCGGGTGAATTCTTCCCAATTTTATTTTTATACCATCGCCATCGGTAGCATTTGTATTTTCAAAAGTGCCGACATAGCCTGTCGCATTTGTCCTGGCAATGAAATCTCCATTTACAAAAAGTTTTGAAGTTGGGATATTGGTATTGATACCAACATTGGTACCGTTATCAAATATCTGTGAATTACCAACGAATGTTCCATTGGGTGTCCATTTGGCAACATAATCCAGCGTACCGGTTCCGGATACACCACCCACAGAAGCAAGACTATTCCAATTTGCATTACCGGAAAGATCGGTCATCAATATTTTATTAGCGCCTTCACCAATACCGGTCAACTGTATAGCACCTGAAGTATGTAATGCTTTAGGAGTAGCATTTGTGCTGATGAAATTTGCTGCAAAACCAGTACCCGCAGTATTTACTTCCAAAGCGTTAGCGGTATTAGCAGCATTGGTTGCATTAAAGAATCCTGCTCTTCCCAAACCTGCCTGGTTGGATTGTAAGTTGTTCGCAGTATTCGTTGCATTGTTTTGAACGAATAAGCCGGCGCCATTGGTACCGGAACTTGTTCCCCTGATAGCCCAGCTTGCACCAACGCCATTTGTAACAGCGCTTAATGCATCAGCAGTACTTGCTGCATTATTTACCTGGAAAAAACCTGCACGACCGGTACCGGTATTGATCGAATTGATCACATTATTGGTTCCATTTGATGTCGCATCGATCGCAAAGCTTGCATTGGCGGAATTATTAATGGTGAAAGAAGATGCTTTGCCGGTACCAGTCATTACTGATTGCAGGTTGTCCCCGACCCCGTTAGTTAACAACGAAACATTTGAAGAAGCGTTAGCTGCATTTGTATTTTGAAAAAGACCTGTACGTCCTGTTCCGTTCGTAGTTGCATCCAGTACATTACTCGCATTGGCAGCATTGGTATTTTGAAAAACGCCGGCTTTACCTGTGCCGTTAGTTGTTACTTCAACAACATTACTATTATTGGCTGCTCCTGTATTTTGAAAATAACCTGCACGGCCTGTACCATTGGTTGAAACATCGAGTACATTACTTGCATTCGAAGTATTTGTATTTTGCAATACACCTACTTTGCCGGTACCGTTTGAACTTACTTCAAGTACATTATTACTATTTGAAGTATTGCTGTTCTGGATCATCGTTGTTTTACCCAATCCATTTCCCGAAAGAGTAAGTAATGTATTATTGTTAGACGTATTATTAATATTGATCACAGCACCTGCGCCCATACCTGTCATGGCTATATTCATTCCATCGCCGGGCCCATTGCTTTGAATTCCTACTACGGCTGAAGGATTCACAATGCTTGTATTCCTGAACAGGCCAACATTACCTGTTCCGTTCAGATCTTTAAATCCATATACAGAAGCCCCGCTGAATGATTGACCATACACACCTGTACCCGATGTGCTGTTTCCATATACACCGATACCACCCGGCGTAGTTCCATACACACCCCAGCCGCTTCCGTTTTGATTACCATATACACCGATACCATTTGCACCTGTGCCATTGTTTTGCCCGGTAACTGCAGCAGAAAAAACACCGGGATTTACTGATGTCAATATGCCTCTTATAGCTGTTGCATTGTTAGCAGTGGAACTGCTCGATCCTTCATACGCCAAACTGCCGGCGTTATTATTTGTATTGACCAGTTTGAATAAAGGAACATCTTCTCCCTGTGATTTACTGAAAGGAAGAACGATATCTCCCGACTGGTTAGTGTATAAAGAATAGGGTACCGATATCAATTGCGTAGTGCCGATATCTTTGAATGTTGTGCCACCTTCCGGATCGATCTCTACCTGCAACCATTTGGTGCCGTTATTCCAGTTGGCACCACCTATCGAACCGGTTACATTCGTTGCGCCGGCCCCGCCGATCTGCACATTGAACAATCCAAATGTATTGGTGATAAGCTGGCGGGTCTCGCTATATACAGAAGGACCCAGCGCACCGCCGTCACGGATCGTTAATTTAAGCCGTATCGTGTGATTTACCATTGCATTACCAACAGCATTGCGGGCAACGCCCTGGTAGTTGATAAATGCAGGCGCCTGTGCTCTCGTTACAATAACGAAGAACAACAGCACTGATAATGTAGATAATAACTTCCTCATGATTGACAGTTTTTTAAAATTGGTGGAAGAAGATGGTTTATGGTTCATGAAAATTGTTTGTGTTGTTTATTTCATTTTGATCACTTTCAATCCGCTGCGGCGCATCACCGGTACCTCATTCACCGTACCTACCGGGTCCGGAATAAAAGTGACAGCCACTAAATACATTCCTGCAGGCAAATTGGTGATATCATAATGCTCGATCCGGCAGCATCCGTAATAACGGAAACGTCTTGTCCCGATCGTTACTCCTACCGCATTGGTCAACTCAAGTACAAGAGTGCCGTTGGCCCGGAGAAAAAAATCTATTTCAAAATTTCCCAGCGTAGGATTGGGAAATAATTTGAAATCGCCCGGCTGAAAATCTCTTGATAAAGGAGTGGTTCCCGGCTTCTCCGTGCAGGGCTGCAATACACCCTGGTAAACAATAACGGCACTATCGGCCGTAGCCACTGTATTGATCAGCGAAAGTTCACCGACACTCCAGTCAAAATATTTTATATAAGAATTGGGGGCGCTGTAAGAACCTCCTCCCGAATTGGTGATATAAGGGAGAATGCTTTGCGCTTTGCTGGCGAAACATGCAACGACCAGCATGATGGAAGAGAAGAGCAACTTGCACATATCAGTTCGGTTTTATGCCACCAAGCTACTATGCAACAAAAGCTGAATTCGGGCTTTGTATGTGAATGACGGAGTTTTGTATGTAAACGATATACCGAAAGATTACTATCTGAGATTGAAGTAATTCATAAAATCCTGCCGGTAATTGCGCCCGATCGGTAGCTCGTGCTGGCCTATCCTGATCAACTGGTCATCAAAAGAACTGATCTCATCCAGGTTCACTGCATAAGACCGGTGGATGCGCACCAGTCTTGAGAACTGGAGACGATCCAACAGATCTGACAATGAAAGCCGCAAAGCGAATTTTTGATTGGCCGTTTGCAGGTTCACATAATTATTATCTGCTTCTGCAAATAATATTTCCGATAATTTGAATTTTACATACCGGTAATTCTGTTTGATGAAAATATATTCTTTGAGTTGAAGAAAATGATCCTTATCTGTTTTTTTTTCTGCCGTGCTTTGCATGGTAAGCACTTTTCCCGCCGCCGGTTTTTCTTCTGCAAAATGATGCAGGGCAAGATCGATCGAGATCCTTACATTATCGATATTATAAGGTTTTGTAAGAAAGGCTGAAGGATTGGTATGCTTGACACGATCAACTGTGAGCGGGTCGGTAAAAGCGGTAAGATAGATAAGAGGAACCTGTTTTATTTTCATCAATGCCGTTGCTGTATCTACCCCGTCTTTGCTTCCATGCAAATGAATATCCATTAAAAGTATATCAACCTGTGTCTCCGAAAATATTTTTATCGCCTCATCATAATTATCTGCGATACCGGCAATGGTGTACCCGTCATGCTCTAATCCTGCAGCAAGATCCATCGCCACAATAGATTCATCTTCGACGATCATTACATGTATATTTTCCAGCATGATTACGCTACTTTTTCTTTTTTATTATAAGGAATGGTGAAATGATAGGCTGTCCCGTTGGAAGAATCCACCAAATAACTGGCTTTAAGCTGACCCGACAATGCATCGATCAATTTTTTTCCAAAGCCCTGTGTATTGGGTTTTGCGGTAGCGATACCCGGCCCGTTATCTGTTATATCTAATTTCAATTGCTGATCGCCGGATGATAAACTTATTTTCAGCAAGGGTCTTGCTACTCCTTTATACGCATATTTAAATGAATTAGTGATGATCTCATTTACCAGCAATCCCATTGGCATTACTGTATCTACATCCAGGAATTCTTTATCGGCTTTTACCTGCAGGTCGAAATTATCGGTACTGTAACCATAGGATCTCATCAGTGTTTCCACAAGATCGTCGAGGTATAATTTAAAATTCACCATCGAAACATCTTCTACCTGGTAAAGACGCTGATGGATCAATGACATTGCCTGCACTCTCAATTGACTTTCCTTGATAGCCGATACACTCTCTTCATCCTTCAAACGATAGGTTTGAAGACTCAGCAGGCTGGAAACGATCTGCAAATTATTCTTTACACGATGATGCAGTTCTTTCATCATCCATTGCAAACGATGGGATTGTTTGGTGATCTGTTTCTTTTGTTTCTGCAACCGCCTGTTTTGAAAAAAGAATAAACCAACCACCACCACCAGCAATGCAGCAATGCTTCCCGCAAAGATCAACCGTTGATTCTTTAATTTATTTGCTGCATTAAGCGTGACGATCTGGTCTTCTTTTTCTTTGGTCTCATATTTTGTCTGTGCCTCTGCTATCTGGTTTCCTTTTTCAACATTATTGATAGAGTCTGAAAGATCGGTACCAAGTTCACGGTAATACAAAGCTGAATCATATCGTTTCATTGCCCGGTTAACTTCGGTAAGTTGTGAGTAGGCATTGATCATCCTGAATGGCACCCCTATCTCTTTTGCCAGCGCCAGCATCTGGTGTGCATATTCATTTGAATGCCGCAGGTCTCCTATATTCTGGTAGATCTCGGAGATCGTATTATAATTAAATGTCAACCCCAACCGGCTTTTATTTTTCTTATTCAGTTCTACTGCCCTGAATTGGTAGTCCAATGCTTTATTATAATCTTTATAATGCTCATTATAGATCTGCGCAGTATTATTATACAACGCAGGTAGTTCTTCCTGCGCCTGCCCGGTTTGATCGATAATACCCAATGCTCTTTGTAATAAAATAAATGCACTGTCCATCAATTCAGTTCTGCCGGTTCGCTGGCTCATATCGCGGAAGATGATAGCTTGTTCATTTAGGCTGATGACCATTCCCGGGTAATATTTTTCTCTTTCAGCGATCACGAATCCTTCATTGGCAAGATCCAATCCTTTTCGCAGGTATTCCGCTGTTCCTTTTTCTCCTCCCATTTCTTTATAGACATCGGCAAGAAAAGTTTTCATTTTCACTACCCTCACCCATAACTTAAGACTATCGTAGAGCCGGGTTACTTCGAGACCGATGGAGATCGCCTCATCATAATTTCCTTTACGACGCTGGTAGTTGGCTTCCATTCCCCTTGCCCGCCCAATACCTTCACCAAAATTCAACTGCTTTGCCATATCGAATGCTATCATTGCATAATATCGCAGCGAATCAAAATCAGATTGGACAAATGAATTGGCTTTTTTAAGCAAGGCAGTTACTTCAGCCGTATCTTTTACAACAATAGAAGTTGTTACCGGTTTATCTTTTTTACCGGTGTTGTTACAGGAGGAAAGCAAAATAATCAGAGATCCCCACAATCCTATTAATGAAGTAATCTTGTTCACAAGTTGGTTGGCTTGTATTGGTGAAAGATAGAAAATAGTAGCTATTGAAAAAAATTATGATCACCCAAAAGATCAAAACAGAAAAAATAAGGATTCCCTGCTGATGCTATTCTTCGCTGCGAATCACGCCGGCAATAGAAAAACAATGATCTTTTATTTATAAATTTAACAACGCCTGACCTGACAAACAATTCCGCTTAAAACATGACAGCATGAAAAAACATTTCGCCGACTTTGACCTTACAAACTTTTGGGATGATGATCAATATTCTTTTGAAAATTACATTGAAGAAAAACCATCGGAAGAACTTATCAATTCAATTGAACAGGAACTTGGCTACAAACTGCCTGCTTCGTACATAGCTTTAATGAAGTTGCACAATGGCGGAACGCCAGTTAATAATTGCTTCCCAACGGGAGAAGACTACATCCAGATCTGCGGTATTTTTGGAATTGGACGCACAAAAATTTATTCGTTGTGTGGTGAATTAGGCAGCACTTTTTTCACCGGTGAAGGCCAGTATCCTGGCATTGGTATTTGCATTTGCGACACTCCTTCTGCCGGGCACGATATGATAATGCTGGACTTTTCCAACTGTGGAAAACAAGGCGAACCCGAAGTCGTTCATGTTAATGATGGTGATGAAATAACTTTTTTAGCAAAAGACTTTGAAACATTTATTCGCGGACTTGTTAATGAAAGTATTTACGACACATCAGCCGAAGACCTGAAGGCAGCACTCTATAAGGTTGAGTATGGCAATTTCTCTTCGGTTTTGACAAGGTTGTGTAATGATTTTAGCCCGTTTGCCGCTATTGAAAAAGTGATCAGGAGTATTGCTAAAGAAGTGGTAATTCAAAAAGGACATTTCTCCCTGCATGCAGATGAACTTTCCTATTTGCTTTACGACATCCAGTTCTGGCTTTATTCAAACAGCAGGTCTCTAAAAAACAAAGAGCAATTTTTAAGTGATTATCAAAATATAATGACACTGACAAAGGATGGTGAATTTACAATGAATGGTTATGCGCCCGGTTTTCTAGAGGACTGGTTTGCAGAAAGGTTGAAAACCGGGGCGATCAGGTCCGGGTTTTTCAAAATAAGATTGTCCGACGCTTACAAAAAAATGCTCTTTGATAAATTTAATGAGTACGTATGACAAAAAATATTCCGGTGTTAATATTGATTTACATTTCTCTCGTGAATTCTCAATTTCCAACCATCCACCAACCGGACATCAGTACCAACAGCCGTTTTTCAACCCGGTTTTTTTGATAGCTCCATCTGGCGTACATTCATCCTTCTTTCCTCAATAAAAAATTTTACCCATGAGAAAAAAATGGTTGATCATTACAGGTTTACTGATGGCGACTGCAGCAATGGCCCAGCCCCGTCTTCCAAAGAATTATTATTGGATGCAAATGAGCAATGGCCTTGAAGTAGTGGTGATCGAAGATCATAAAGTACCACTGGCCACTATCGAGATCGCTGTCAGGAACGGCGCCTATACCGAAGGACCCGAATATAGCGGGCTCTCGCATTTATTTGAACACATGTTCTTCAAAGCCAATATAGATTATCCCGACCAGGAAAAATTCATTCGCAGAACGGAAGAATTAGGAATGGTATGGAATGGCACTACCGATGTAGAAAGAGTGAATTACTATTTTACGTTTGACAAAGACAGCCTGCGGGCAGGATTGCTGTTCATGAATGCAGCGATCCGTTTTCCTATTTATCGTGCAGAAGATATGCAAAAAGAAAGACCGGTGGTGGATGGCGAATTTCAGCGGGGCGAAAGCGATCCATGGTTCCAGTTATGGATCGAAACTCAGAAAAGATCATGGGGTGATAACTTTACAAGAAAGAATCCTATCGGTGAGCATGATGTGATCAATACGGCTACACCGGAAAAGATGATGACGATAAAGGATAAATATTATTATCCGAATAATTCCATCCTTGTTATTTGCGGTGATGTGGATCATGAAGAAGCTTTTCAACAAGCCGATAAAATTTTCCGTGACTGGAAAAAAAGTGATTTCAATCCACATGAAAAATATCCTATACCCGAATTCAAACCACTGAAAGAATCCAATCTTTTCATAAAAGAATCATCTATTTCTCAAACCCCTTATGTAATGATGCAATGGCATGGTCCCGATTTTCGCAATGACTCTGCCGGAACAGTGATAGCTGATGTATTTTCTGCGATCCTTCGCCTTAATTCTTCCAAATGGCAGCAGGCATTGATCGATAAAGGCCTGGCCACTTATGCCGATATTGGTTACAGCACCAACAAATATGTTGGCCCGATCGCATTATATGCAACTCCTAATCCTGACAAGATGAGAGATTTTTATCTCGAAATGCTGAACCAGATCAGCCATTTTGGTGATGACGATTATTTTACAGAAGAGCAGATCGCTACAGCAAAAGAAGTTATTCGCCGCAACCATATCAGGAATGCTGAAAAACCTTCTTCACTTGCATCGCAGCTTACTTACCAATGGTGCAGCACTTCATTGGATTATTTTACCGATTATACCAATGCATGCCTCGCTGTTTGTAAAGCAGACCTGCAGAACTATGCTAAGAAATATCTCTCCGCCAAATATGCGGTGATCGGTATGATCATCAGCCCGGAAATGAACAGGAGATATTCACCGGCCACTTACTTCAAGATTAAATAAATTATTATGAAAAAAATATTTCAGTACACATTATTATTGGCTGCTCTTGCATTTTCACGGCAGGTTTCTGCGCAACTTGGAAAGGCCTATGATACCACCATTAATGGCGTAAAAGTTATTGTGCAACCCAGTGGCAATGATATTGTCGTTATTCAAACCATTATCAAAGGCGGTGTTGAGAATTATGCGGCTGATAAAGCAGGAATCGAGAACCTTGCTATCAAAGGGCTTACAGAATGCGGCACCAAAAAAGATGATAAGAATGCTTTTAAAAATAAGCTGGACATGGTAAGCGCCCAAATGTATGGGAACAGTGGAATGGATTATGCCACTTTTACCGTGAACTGTATCAAAGGCGATTTTTATACCGTATGGCCTTTATATGTTGACGCACTCGCATCGCCCCGTTTTGATGCAAAAGAATTCGAACGGATCAAAAATGATGCGATCAATAATATCAAGGAAAATGAATCCAATCCTGATTTTGCGATCGATAAAATGGCAAAACAAAATGCATTTGCCGGAAAAAATTATGCAAAAGATCCCAATGGTACAGAAGCATCGGTAAATAAATTAACAGCGGAGGAAACAAAGAAATACTGGGAATCGATCTTAACCCGTTCAAGAATGGTGATCGTTATTGTTGGTGATATCGATAAAAATATCCTGCACCAGAATGTGGCGGCTTTTTTAGCAAAAGTTCCTGCCGGAACAGCATTCAAACAAACAAGATCAAGTTATACGCCGGCTGCCAATACATTCAAACCGCAACCCAGGGAGAATGCTACCAATTATGTACAGGGTATCAGCAGCGGTCCGCAACCAGGCACCCCGGATTTCAATGCATATATATTGGCAATGCGTGTTTTCAGCAGCCGCCATTTTTTGGAAATAAGAAGTAAAAATGGTTTATCCTATGCTCCCGGTGCATGGCTTACGCAGGGAACAACGACGTATTCGAATATCTATGTTACAACCACCGATCCCGATAAATATGTGGCGGTGGCAAGACAACTCATCGATAAAGTAAAAAAAGAAGGTTTCACTGAAGATGAATTAAAGAATATCAAAACACAATACCTGACCAATGTGTATTATCGCCAGGAAACAAACGAAGCGCAGGCAAGTTCTTTAGCTTTCAATGAAGTGGTGCATGGCGATTGGAAAAGAGCCAATACGATCAAAGACGATGTGAAGAAAGTAACACTCAACGATATGAATAATGCTTTCAAAAAATACATGAGCAATATCACATGGAGCTACCAGGGCGACCCGAAAAAAGTAACACCGGTATTATATACTCAAAAAGAAACACCGAAAGTTCCTGAAGACAAAAAAGCTTTTTAGATCGGCACCTGTCTGACGGTCCCCGTCTGACAGTTCTATATAAACTTTTGCTTATAAAATAAATAGCCTGGCGATCTGAGCCAGGCTATTTATTTCAAACTATTCAACGCATCTCCGATCACAGGAAAACGAAATTCAAAACCCGTGCTCCTGATCTTATCAGTGCTTACGGTACAACTCTTAAGCACTTCCACACTTAATTCACCAGCGATCATTTTTAAAACGAATGATGGAATATGGATCGGGATAAAAAAACGTTGACGGCTTCTTGCCAGTTGCATCACTAATTCTTTATTGGTCACATGATCGGGAGCAACAGCATTATACACGCCACTGATCGCTTTATTTTCAATAGCAGCAATATAGATATTGACAAGATCATCAATATGGATCCAACTCATAACCTGTTTACCATTTCCCAGGATCGTTGCCATACCAAAACGTAATGGCGTTTTGAATTTTCCTACTACACCTCCTTCTTTACTCAATACCGGTGCGGTCCTTACGATCACCAATCGTTTTCCCAATTCTTTTACGGGACTGATACTTTCTTCCCATTGCTGGCAAACTGTTCCTAAAAAGTCATTGTATGGCGGATCATTTTCAGTAAAAGGATTTGGATTGGGAACAGACGGATCAGGGCCATACCACCCGATGGCCGAAGCACTGACCACTGTTTTTATTTTATTGGAGATCTTTTGCAGGCTACCGGCAATAAGCTTACTGCTATCGACACGACTGTTTATTATTTCCTGTTTTCTTTTTTTTGTCCATCTTTTATCCGCAATACCTGCGCCGGCAAGGTGAATAATATGATCGGCTGTTTCGATCGCTTTGGGATCGATGAATTGCTTTACAATATCCCATTCCGCATAACTCAGCTCCTTCCCGGTCGCGGATCGTTCTTCAACATTTCTTGTAAGAATGATGACACGATAACCTTTTTCAACTAAGGCTGCTGAAAGAGCTTTACCAATAAGTCCTGTTCCACCGGTAATTAAAACAGTTTCCATTATAAAAATGCTATTATCTTTTAAATAACAGGCCGTTTCCCGTTTTGTTTGAAACGGTATCGAAGAAACTTCTATCTTCAGTAAACAATAATCAATTTAATGAGTACTGTTCTATCGGTCAAAGATCTTTCAAAAACCTACGGCCATGTCCGGGCATTGAATGGAGTTTCATTTGATGTACCACAGGGATCTGTATTTGGTATTTTGGGTCCCAATGGTAGCGGCAAAACCACTTTACTCGGTATCGTCATGGATGTTCTTCGGGCGAATAAAGGTGAATTCTTTTGGTTTGGAAAACCGGGCGGTTCACCCGATCAAAGAAAAAAGATCGGTTCTTTATTAGAAACGCCTAATTTTTATACTTATCTCTCGGCTACGAATAATTTAAAGATCACACAAGCGATCAGCGGAAGAGGAACAAAAAAAGATATTGATGAAGTATTGAAAAAGGTCAATCTCTATCAGCGACGTTCAAGCAAATTCAAATCATTCAGTCTTGGTATGAAGCAACGCCTTGCGATCGGCGCGGCTTTATTAGGTGATCCAAAAGTGCTGGTGCTCGATGAACCTACCAATGGTCTTGACCCGGTCGGTATCGCTGAAATTAGGAACCTGATCGTTGAATTGAGAGAAAAAGGACATACTATCATTATGGCCAGTCACCTGCTGGATGAAGTAGAAAAAGTATGTACACATGCCGTCATTTTAAAAACAGGTAATATCATTAGTTCCGGCAGTGTGGCGGAGATAATGATGGAAGAAGATATTGTAGAACTAAGTGCGGCCGATCTTGATAAACTGGCAGCTCTTGTAAAACAATTAAGCCAAAAGCTTACTGTGGATGCAAAAGCAAATACGGTACAACTCATTTTTCCAAAAGGAACAGCCAAACTGGAAGACATCAACCGTTTCTGTTTTGATAATGGGGTTGTATTGTCGCAATTAGTTTTGCGTAAGAAAAGATTAGAAGCAAGGTTTTTCGAATTAACCAATAATTGATCGTTCATACTTTATATATATGAATACACTGGTACGTACAGAATGGCTGAAGATGAAAAAGTATAATGCTTTTTGGTGGATCATTGGCATTACAGCACTCTCCTATCCGGGTATCAATTATATCTTTTATCAATTCTATAAAGAGATCACCAACCAGCCGGGCCAGGCCAGCCAGTTGGCAAAAATGGCATTGGGCAATCCTTTTACATTTCCCGAAGCATGGCATACCGTTGCATTTTTCTCTTCCTGTTTTGTATTTATTCCGGCAGTAGTGGTCATCATGCTGATGAGCAATGAATATTCTTTTCGTACACACCGGCAAAATATCATTGATGGCTGGAGCCGGAAACAATTTGTTACCAGCAAACTAATGGATGTACTGATCATTTCATTACTTATTACTTTACTCTATGCCGTGGTCGCATTTATTACCGGCATGGTCAATGAAGAGAGGCTGATAAAACATACCTGGGACCAGGCTTATTATATTGGATTATTTGGCTTGCAAACATTTGCCCAATTATCTATTGCTTTTTTATTGGGCTTTCTTATCCGCAAATCATTTTTGGCTTTAGGCGTGTTCCTGTTTTATTTCATCCTGCTGGAAAATATCATCGTTGGTATTCTTGAATGGAAAAAAATTCCTATTTCGCAATATTTGCCTTTAGAGGTTTCCGATAAATTAATTCCACGACCTGCTTTTTGGGGAAAGCTGGACCCGGAAGCCTATACCAAATCGCTTAATGATATCAACCTGCATATCATTCTTACCATCATACTTACCAGCATCATCTGGTGGATCTGTTATCGTATCAACAGCAAAAGAGATCTGAAATAGTTGCCGGGATAGCATTATTGTATCAGCCATTACCTGTCCACGAGGTTTTTATGTGCCCGGTGCTTTTACTCCCAATGCAGATGGAAAGAATGATCTTTTTTAAACCAATTGCTATCGGTAAACGTACTGATAAGATTATATTGGATCCTTTAAATAAAAAACCGGCTCAATGAACCGGTTTTTCCTGAAAGCCAATTTATATGTAATATATATGGACTGACGTTTATGGAAGCACAGCCGTAGCTGTAGCATTCACTGTCAGAGTTGTATTACTGTTTATTAACAGGTTAAGGATATCCAATCCACTTGTTACAATCAATGTACCGCCCAATTCCACTTCGCCATTTGCATCTGTATCTGTATAATGTGCAAAATGAACTTCATAGTTACCACTCTCAAGAAAGTTCAGTTGATAAGCACCTGAACCGTTTACTACCGCACTCGTAACAGCATTTTTAAATTGAACATTACTGCTGCCCTGTCCCTGCATTTCAGTGGTCCTGTTAAAAGTTCCTTTTTTATATGCATACGCAACTACTTTAGTTGAACCGGCAATAGAATTTGTAAGAGTACCCGATATAGTACCTGCACCATTTTCTGAAACGATCCTTATTGAGTTAGCCAGTTCTGCGGAAGTAGCGAAATTATAATGATCGGCGCCGGATGTATGAACGATCATTTTACGAAGATCGAAATCGGCAACAATAGAATTACTGGTATTACCCTGGAGAGTAAAACTCTTTGCAACAGTGATAGCACTTGCATCGCTTTGCAATTTATGTTTTACACCGCCGGTAGTTACTATATAGCTGCCGGGAGAAGCTCCGCTGGCATCCATATCATAATCGAGAACGAATGTGATGTTACTGTAAGTTCTGCCATCTAAATTAAAAGTACCGATGGTACGTGTAGCACCATTGCGGTAAGCATTGATGTCGATAGTTGTTTTTGTAAAACCAGAAACACTTTGTCCGTCTACTTTTATATCAGCGATGGTAACAAAAGCCCCTGTCACAGATGCGTCATCGAAGGCGGCATCTGTTACTTTGAAGGTTGTGGAAGCATTTCCGGAATTAACATCATCGTTATCATCTTTATCACAGGAAATAAAAGTGACTGTCAGTAAGAGGAAGGTCACGATAGCATAAAAGCCATTTTTCAAGGCACACTTTTTCATAAAAATTTCTTTAGGTTATGAGTTTTTGAAATTGAATTACGAAGATTCCAAAAGTCCAAAAACATGCCAACGCAAAAGAAGCTCTGTTATTTTTTTTCCGGGTGAGGCGATCAATGCGTAACGGGGAAAGATTCTCTACATCAATCAAGATTTTCTATGATGTGTTTCAAAAAAGATCAGAATCCTTTTATCCTTGTTGGGGTATCTTTTCCGCTTATAAGTGTGGTAGCGCTTTTTGCGATCGCTTTAATGATCCTTGTCATATTTTCTATATCGATGCGGCTCACATCATCACAGGTTTTGTGATAGCAGGGTTCATCGTCATTACTCCCCATGATGCTATGGGCCGGTATCCCTTCTTTGGCAAAAGTGTAGTTATCGGACCGGCCGAAAAAATTATCGGGGTCGCCTTTCTGTTCTACTAATTTTATTTTATCTCCTTCCAGGTTACGCACAAGTATCTTATATAAACTGGAATAGCCGGAACCCGTTAGCATACAGGCATTCTTGCCGCTAATATTGGTGATGCCGATCATTTCAATATTGATCACTGCTTTTACACTTTCAGGTTTTACAAAATCGATAAATGCATGCGAGCCTAATAGCCCGATCTCTTCTCCTGCAAAAAGGCAGAATACCAGAGTACGTTCATTATCATTGCGCATAGCAAAATACCGGGCAAGCTCCAGCACAGCGGTACTGCCGGATGCATTATCATTGGCCCCATTATATATTCCGCCATACTCACCATTAATTCCCCTGTCAATATGATCGTAATGCGCGGAGAAAATAATAGCTTCTCCGGGAAGGCTGCGACCGGGAATAATTCCTACTACATTATATAAAAGTGAATTCACCATACTTTTATTCGGTATCACTTTTACATTTACAGGTTCTTCTTTTACGCCAACAATAAGAATATTGGAACCGGGCATTCCATCGGGAAGTTGTATGTTTTTTGTCGCTTCCGAAAAACTCAGGCTATCGCTGATCAGAATTTGTATCAGCAGGTCATCGGTTCTTTGCCAGTTAGCTTCTAAAACGGAAGATGCCAGCGGGGAATAAGTTTGTAATACAACAAACACGGAAAGATCCAATGCCTCAGTACCTAATGAACGGGGGAAAAAATAATACAGGCTATCGTTCAGTTTTTTGTCATTCCATTTTACATCCACCAGCACTTTCTTGCCGTCATAAGATGTAAGAAAAGGCTGATAGAAACTTGTAAAACCGGGATATGATTTCAAACCATAAGAAGTAAATTCCTTACTGATAAATTCGGCAGCTTCCAATTGTTCTTTTGAATAATTGACCCGTCCTCTTAATTTATCCGAGGCGAGATATGTTATTGTTTTTTCAACATGCTCCTTATTTATTGTATCAATACTTGTTTGGGCAAATGAATTATTTGAAAAAGAAACAAAACAGGTAATAATAAATATTATATTGATCCTCATCTTACCAAAATTAAAGGGCTTTGCAAATCTATGCTCCTGCTTTGCAGAGACGACAGATACTCTTACAGAGTGGACATTAGTCTTTGCAGCAACGCAAGCTGTCATTGTATCAGTGACAGGGGTCTTTGCAGAACAGACAGAAGTCTTTGAAAAGAGAAAATAAGGGGTTTAGGCCGATTTTATTTTTCGGAAACCCTTATCTCATTCCACGGCGCTGGGCGCTATAACCTCTACGTTCATGATTACCACCGGAATTTTGCGATTGAAAATTATTACGTCGTGGTTTAAAAGACTGTTGTTGCTGTTGCCGCTGAACGGACACCGGCGCTGCCATATGTGCATTCATTGCAAAAGGATGTTCCTGTATGACAGGAATACTTTTACGGATCAGTTTCTGAATATCCCGTAATTCATCTCTTTCTTCTATGCTGCAAAAAGAAATAGCGATACCCGTATTACCTGCTCTTCCTGTACGGCCGATACGGTGTACATAGGTTTCAGGAACATTCGGAAGATCAAAATTGATAACATGTGTCAGGTCGTCAATATCAATTCCTCTTGCTGCGATATCAGTAGCGACCAGCACACGCAGGTTGCCATTCTTGAAATCGTACAAAGCATCCTGCCGGGCATTCTGTGATTTATTACCATGAATAGCGGCTGCTCTTATATTATGCTGTTGCAATATCCTTGCAACTTTATCTGCACCATGTTTGGTACGGGCAAAGACCAGTGCCGACACGATCGCTTTATTACTTAACAGATGAAGCAACAATTGTGGCTTTTCCATTTTGCCAACATGATATAGACTCTGCTCAATTTTATCAACTGTAGAAGAAGGCGGCGTTACTTCCACCTTAGCAGGATCAGTTAATAATACATTCGCCAGTTTTTGAATTTCCGGTGGCATGGTAGCCGAAAAGAAAAGTGTTTGTCTTTTTGCCGGCAGTTTAGCGATGATCTTTTTTACATCGTGTATAAAACCCATGTCAAGCATGCGGTCTGCTTCATCCAAAACAAATATTTGCAATTTGTCCAGGCGAACATATCCTTGCGTCATCAGGTCCAGTAAACGGCCCGGTGTTGCCACCAGTACATCTACACCTCTGCGCAATGCATTTGTTTGATGTAATTGCGATACGCCGCCAAAGATCACAGTATGACGGATGCCTGTATGCTTTCCATACGCCGCAAAGCTTTCATCTATTTGTATGGCCAGTTCTCTTGTTGGCGTTAATATTAATACTTTGATACCGGGCGCCAATGGTTTTTGTTCATGCAGGATCTGCAGGATAGGAATGGCGAAAGCGGCTGTTTTACCGGTGCCTGTTTGGGCGCAACCCAGCAGGTCTTTACGCTGCAGTACCAATGGTATGGCCTGTTGCTGAATAGGTGTCGGAATAGTGTATCCTTCTTCGGCTACCGCTTTGAGGATAGGTTCAATAATTGATAATTTTTTAAAAGCCATGATAGGTTTTTATATTTAATTCGCAGCTATAACTGCGGATGGAGCTGGCTAAGATGTTGTAGGTTCTGAATCAGCGAAAGTTTGTTCTAAGTACCACCGGCTTACAACTTGCCGTGTCATTACGTGGAGTAGAGTGCGAAGATAGTCTTTTATTTTTTGAGAGAGGGAATTATGTTTCCCGGCCTGTGTAACGTTAAAATTTCTTTGCCAGATACTAACTTTTCTCATAAATTTAGATACTGCTCATTTACGATCAAGTAAATAAAGTTTGCACCTGATCTTTGATATAAATATTAAACTCTAAAACCTAAGCTTATGAGATTTACTAAAATTCTATGCTTTGCCATTTTACTAATTGTAATGACAAATGGTTTAAGCGCACAGATCTATTTGGCCTCCAACGGACTTACAAAATCCGGTTCCGGAACATCAACCACTGTAGCTCTTGGTGGTACATTAGCCAATGCCCAGACCTTAATTGATTTTGGCAGCTCAAACGCCAATTCATCGTGGTTAATGAGAAAGGGAGCAACGAATTATTTTTTTATAGCCAATGCCGGTAATATAGGTATTGGAAATATTACCCCCGCGCAAAAATTAGATGTAACCGGTACTATTCGAAGCACAGGTTTTATTTTAACTACAGGTGCGGGATCGGGTAAAGTATTAACCAGTGATGCAACAGGTATTGCAACATGGGTACAACCTTCTTCTTCCTGGTTATTATCCGGCAATGGCGGCACAACCCCGGGTACTAATTTTGTCGGCACTACCGATAACCAGAACCTGGTATTCAAACGAAACAATGTACAATCCGGCCTGATAGATGATGCAAAGAGAAATACATCTTTTGGTGTAGGTTCTTTAAATCCTGCAGCTACCGGAACTGATAATACAGGGTTTGGCCACAATACACTGTTGACGGTGACAAGCGGGCTTGATAATACGGCCATAGGCACTTCTGCAATAAGGTCATTAACAACAGGCAATTTTAATACAGCTATTGGCCAGATCGCATTAACCAGTTTAGTAACAGGAGATGATAATACAGCGGTAGGCCAGGCTTCTATGTACCTTGGTACAAGTGGTTTTGGGAATACGGCAATTGGAAGTAATTCCCTTCAATACATAGGAGGTAATGAGAATGTGGCAATGGGCAAGGGAAGCCTGGGTAATGTTAGTTCCGGAAGTTATAATACGGCATTGGGCAGAAGTTCAGGAAGAGATATAACAGGGAATAATAACATTTTTATTGGCTATTATGCCGGCTATAATTACGGAACTGTCAGCAACAGGTTATATATAGATAACAATGGAGCTGATGGAATAGCTCCCCTGATCTATGGCGAATTTGATAATCAAAAGTTGCAAATAAATGGCACTTTAATGGCCCCGGTTGTTGTGATCGGTAATACACCATCACAACCTGCAGGTTATAGTCTTTATGTTGAGCTTGGGATCTTAACAGAAAAGGTCAAGGTCGCTCTGAAGACCAGCGGGAATTGGGCAGATTATGTTTTTGAACCTGGTTACCGTCTTAAACCCCTGCATGAAGTAGAATCGTTCATAAAAAATAACGGTCATTTACCCGATTTCCCGTCGGCTTCCGAACTGGTAAAAGAAGGAATAGATCTCGCTGCTATGGATGCCCGGTTACTGGCGAAAATAGAAGAGTTGACCCTCTATATTATTGAACTGAAAAAGGAAATGGACCTGCTGAAAAAACAACAGCGTTAAAACAATCTTTTTCCCTTTAAAAATTAAAAGTTCATGAAAAAGATCCTTTTACTACTAACCATACTGTTTGCCTGTATAAAAATACAGGCTCAAACAGATGAAGAAATAAAAATTATTCAGTCAGCTACCAAAGTAGATAAGCTTAAAGCATTGAGCGCTGTTCTTAAAGAGAGGTTTGAAAAAAACAAGAACCTGGCCCTGGAATATGCAAAAATATATGGCTGGGAAATAATAAAACATAAGGCCGACGGCGGAGTGGCTGTTCTCATGGGTATTACTGAAGATAAAAAACCCATCTATTATGAAACACTTAATTATGGTGCAGGAATAACAACACGGGCTAATAAACTCTATACAGGAGGAGGATTGGGCTTGAATATCCATGGTGAAAGTATGACAGCCGGAATGTGGGATGCTTCCGGGATAAATCTTGATCATGAGGCATTTGAAAACAGGGCAATTCAGGTTGATCTTGCGCCGATCTGGTTAAATCATTCGACACATGTTTCAGGTACTATCATAGCTTCGGACCAATTCCAGGGCGGAGCTGCCAGGGGCATGGCTTTTAAAGGAAATTTAGATGCCTATGATTGGAATGATGATCTTGGAGAAGTTGCTTACGCCGCAAGCCAGGGACTTCTTTTTTCAAACCATTCTTATGTAATGGGAAACTATTCCTCAACGTATGATTATACGCCTGCCTATTTAGACCAGGTAATGTATAATGCACCGTATTATTTATGCATTGCTGCATGCGGAAATATAGGAGGGCCTTCTGATAGACTACAAGGCGGCGCTGTAACCAAAAATGGAATTGGTGTTGCAAACGTTAACCAGGTACTTAATTACACAGGTCCTTCAAGCGTGGTGATCGCCTCCAATTCCAGTTATGGGCCCGCTGATGATGGAAGAATAAAACCAGATATATGTTCCAAGGGAGAGTCCGTTTATTCAACTAATTTTAACCCGAATAATTCTACTTATAATAATGGGTGGGGAACTTCTATGGCGGCTCCCGGTATTACAGGAACATTATTATTATTGCAACAATATCATAATTCCGTTTTTAGCAGTTTTGGATGGTCGTCTACTATAAAGGGACTTGCACTTCATACAGCCGACGAAGCGGGTGCTGATCCCGGGCCTGATATTATTTATGGGTGGGGATTAATGAATGCCGAAAAAGCATCGCAGGTAATTACCAACTCAAATGTATCTTCTCTTGTTTTAGAAAAGACCTTAACTAATGGAAACTCCTATTCAAAATTGATCACGGCAAATGGAACGGAACCACTGGTTGTTACCCTATGCTGGACAGATGTTCCGGGTATTGATACTTACGACAATGATCCCAGTGCCCGGCTGATCAATGACCTGGATATCAGGGTTACCAATACAAGTACCAGCACGGTATATTTTCCATGGAAGTTAGATCTGAGTAATATTACCGGGGCCGCTATCCAGGGAGATAACGACCGTGATAATGTAGAAAAAATAGAAATTCCAAATGCATTACCCGGAGAAGTTTATAGTATTTCTATTACGCATAAAGGCACCCTGGATGTTACTACCGGTGCCAGTACACAAAACTATTCGTTGATAGTTTCGGGTATAACTGTTCCACCCTGTCTTACTGATATTTCAATTACCGGCGCTTTCTCAACGCCATTAACGGAATCAGGCACATGGATCAAGGCAATTGACCAAACAACCATATCAGGAACAACATCAGTGATATTAGACGCACATGATGTAAACGGCTATATTGAGATTGCCCCGGTTTTGTCAACTGATTTTTTCCTGGCTTCCCCGACAACCGGTGTATTCATTGCTCAGCCATTGGATGGTTGTGATGACCTTGTTCCTTCATTTGCAAATAATAAATCACAAACCCGGCCTGTAAAATATTATAAGCTTCCGGTAACATTGAATGCCAAAACCAAAGCAGGTTCTTCTTTTTCGATCTTTCCCAACCCGGCTGAAGAATTTTTTACTATTACTACTTTAGAAGATATGAGTAAGTCAACCGTAAAAGTCTTTAACAGTTTGGGACAGCTTCAAAATATAATCATCCAGGATATTGATACGCACAGTAAAAGAATAAAATTAAATAATGGAGGAAAAGGGATATTCCTTATACAATTAATTACAAATTCAAAAGTGGAAACCGGCAAAGTGTTGATTTATTGATCTCCTGGTTATCCGAATAAATACAAAAGAGTGAACTTAAACATTCACTCTTTTGTATTTAAGGAGGTCCATAAAAAAACTACTCCGCCTGAAAAGGGAAGCTTCTGCAATATTCAATGGATCCCATTGGCCGTTACCCTGTACAAATACTTCTGCAAAGGAGGTTATTTCCCGCACTTACCGGAATAGTATCACTCCGCATCGTGTATTTATAGCATTGGAAATAATATCCCGGAATATAAGATCGATCATATCCTATACATGCAATGTCTACAAGCATACAACTGGTAAACAAATATTGCTGTATATAAAAAAAGCTATTCCAAAAGAGGAATAGCTTTTAAAAGATCTTTAAATGATTAATGCAATTTATTTATTATTTTCTGCCCGTTTTGTTTTTATCACATCGATCAGATCCATGACCCTTAATTTTTCAATGGTCTTAACCGGCACTCCGGTACTTACACTCAAATAACTTCTGAATATATGACTCAAATACAAAGGAGAGTTGCTATTTGGATAAGACTTGCCGCTTAATGTAATTGTAGAAAGTGAGTTGTGACAGGTAAAGCAATTAAATAAATTGGTTGGCTGCATCGTATGTATAGGGATATTGGAAACGTCCTGCATGAATGTTTCCATTGTTATATTGTAGCAAGCGGTAGAACCCCGTACAAGCGTGCCCGGAGTAACATTGCCGATCTTTTTGGCCAATTTGGCGATCGTATCGGCCTGTTGTGCCGGCGTCAGGTTATCCATGCTGAGCCATATTGAACCATTATAAAAATAATTCTGCCATACATCTTTTGCCAGCGCTGGCGCCACACAGGCGTTAAGACCTTTTAGATTATTAATATTCACAGGTTCCTTCTGGCTGGTTTGCATGAAACTATCTTTAGCCGGATCAGCAACTCTTGGAACTCCAAAAGGATATATTGCAAAATCTTTTTGATGACTGGGGTTAGCAACCGGCCATTGAAGATCCACATAAGTTGATGTATCTCCTTTTGGGAAAAATAGTTTTGCATCAGGCGATGAAACCGGTACATCCACGGCCGGGTTGGTTCTCCAATTATATTCCGGCGCCATATCATTATGTTCAAAAGTGGCCCATATGAATTCAGGATGATTGATCACCACTCCTACTACGTGCATTCCTAATAATGCAGCCGTTATTTTTTTACCGGAAGGTTGAAGGATGGCTTCTGTTGTATAATAACTGCTTGCCTGGCTGGCCGGCAATGCCGTTACATTTACCCAGGCTACTTTTAATTCCAATGAGCCGATAGGGAAAACATAACGGTTATTCAAAAGCGCCGGATCCTTTATGATCAGGTTTTTAAATGAGTCAGCCGCTTTCTGTAAAGTTGCGTTTGTATAAATGGAATAATAGACCGTATCGGAAACGCCGTTTGAGCTAAATGCAGCATTGGATTGCAATATACCACCCGATCCCGCCTGGCCATCATCTGTCAGAACCAAAGCTACTCCGCCGACAGGAGCAACAGGCACCATTTGATTATCTACAAGGATCATTGAATCCTCAAATAAAGGATGCCCGCTTGGTAATGGTTTGGTGAGCCATAAAAATTTCTGCCATGACCATTGATGAAACATACAATTGGTCGGGGTCTGTGTGTCGAAAGGGCTTCCAACACCTTCGGCAGGAGCTGGTGTTTGACTGTGCGGGAACCAATCTGGTTCACAATTACAAGCCGGGTTTGCGTCGGCACTTCTGTTTGCTAATGTTACTTCATCCTCTTTGGGTTTTTTGTTGCTGTTGTTGCACGATAAAAAACTAATGAGGAAAATGGGCATGAGGAGGCATGCCAGAACAAGAATTTTTTTCATGGTGGTTAAATGGTTTAATAGTTGATTCGAATACTTAAATATAACAATATTGTGACAATACTTATATACCGGGTGATAATTTCTGGAAATTTCTCTTTGAAACTCGTAGCTATACTGAGTAAGTACGCAAAAGTATGGACCGTACCTGCATTGCAGAAACTATAGCAACTTATATCTCCGTGGAGATTTGCAATCTGATCTGCACCGATCTTCCGGCTTGCCGTCTTCCGTTATTATGAAAGAGGTAATGTAAATGAAAAAGTACTTCCCACTCCGCGCTGGCTTTCAATACGAAGATTACTTCCATTCTTTAAAAGGAATTCTTTGCAAAGCATCAGGCCAAGGCCCGTGCCCTGTTCCTGCGCCGTACCATTGGTAGTATAAAATTCCTGGCCGTTTATTTTTTCGATCTCTGCTGATGTCATACCACCGCCCGTATCCTGCACATAAATTTCTGCAAAGGATGACACTTCGCCGGCACTCACATAAATAGTATCGCCGGGCATCGTGTATTTGATAGCATTTGAAATAAGATTACGCAAAACGAGGTTGATCATATCCTTATCGGCCCATACATATAAAGGATCGGTGGTTTTATTTTCAACTGTGATATTCTTGGCCTTTGCCTGCAAATGCAAAACATGCACTACATCATCGATACTTGTTTTAATATCCATTTCCTGTGGCCTTACATGATCGGCCTGCATCTGGCTCTTGGCCCACTGCAATAGATTTTCCATCAATCCACGGGCATAATACAGGTCGTTCTTAATATCGGGGATCAGTTTTTTTATTTCCCTGGCCGGCATGTTCTGTTTTTCCATTGCATCAAAAAGATTGCACAATCCATACAACGGGGCCTTCAGATCATGAGAGATGATAGAGAATAATTTATTCTTGAATGAATTTAGCTGGTTCAATTCTGCCGCCTGTATCTGCAAGCGTTGTGATTGTTCCTGTACTTCCAAATTTGTTCGCTGCAAAGCGGTATTATAGTCGGTGTTTTCTTTTTTAATAAGATACAACCCGAGAAAAATATAAAGAATGGCGAGTATCTCATTGATCAGGTAAACAGTGTAATTGAGATCCTCTATTTTATATACATAAGCTTTCAGCAATACAGAAAGAACAAAATAGCTTACCATGGAAAAACAAATGGAAAATACCATGTAGCCGATATCCTGGATAAAGAAAACCGAAAGAATGCCGTATAAAAGAAAAGAAAGTTCTATTCCAAGACTTATTCCATTAATATAACTGAGACAGATACAGGCCGGGTAGAAAATAAAATACACCATCACAGCCGTATCATATTTCCGGCTGCGGTTCAATAACAATGCAAATAAACTGACGAGTGCCGGAAGAGAAGCCATTATCCAGCCGCCGTAAGGAATAGAATATGCATACATGAGGCCAATAAAAGGAACGATCATCCCTGTAATGAACTGGAAGAAATTGAGAAGATTAAAGATGCGCAGTTTGCTCTTCTCATAATTACTCATACCGGATGTAACACCGATCGTTTTAACCTTTTCAAAAAAGATCAATACATTTTGTGGAAATGATCGCAGGTAATTTGCAAGAACAGAATGCCATGGTTTGGATTCTTGCCGGGATGCTGATAAGGACGGTGCGTACTCCATGCTTTTGGTTTTAGCCACAGGATAGGAGGTTTAAAGTAATACTTTTTTGGAGATTAAGAAATAGTAACAGGAAAAAACTATTTTTTGTACGCTATCAGCAAAAAAGTACGGGGATTTTACTAAGTAATTATTGTGCCAAAATAAAAACCCCCGATAAGAATATCGGGGGAACAACTAAAAAACACTAGCTTAATGCTGAGTGGCTTCATTGGAACGAACGAACGTGAAGCCCTTCATTATGAAAGGCCTAGTCGGGTTTTTTCCCGTCTAAAAAAGTATTGATGGTGCTGATATGCGTTTGATTTTTTTCGTCGGTCTTTACTTCATAATTGCTATAAAAGTTTTCGACCTGGGAATTGCCTGTATGCAATTCCATGTTGCGGCGGATATATGCCGGCACAGTTTCAAACTCATTATTCGGGTCAGCAGCGTTAATGTTGAATGATAAGTTTCTCAACTTATGCAGTCGTTCAGCCGCCTTACGTTTTTGCTCTTCGGTTTCGTCCTGCAGTGCAAGATCCTCAACCTCGGGAAGCAAAGGTGTCTGAGCCTGATGGGCCAACGGCGTATCCGCCGCCTGGATGTCATCCCGTTCTACCAGCTGCATTTGCAAATCGAGGAGTTCCTCCTGTTCATTGGTGGCAGCTTGTTTTGAATGGACTGGTTCTTCAGCAGAAGTAATTGAGGTAACGACCTCTGGTTTTGATTCTGCGTAGATATTGGATGGTCTGGCCAGATATCCACCCGATGCTGCAGACACCGGGCTTGTACTAGTACTATCTTTAATACTGAGGATTAACTCAGCATCTTTTTCAATAATTGTTTGGGGGATAAGGTTCGTTTCCGGCATCGAATTTATACTTTCATCTTTTCCTACAATTGACAATTTTCCAACAGTATTAATACGGCCGATTTCATTCGTAGTATTACTAAGTATTTTTTCAGAAGCCTGGTCCGTTACCTCTTTTTGAGGGGACTGTAATTCGAAATGAATGATCAACGGCTCTTCTTCTTTTATATCAGTCATATCGATCACCGGGGCCAGCATCACCGGCATCTCTTCAATTAATTTCGGCGCCAGGTGATCTTCTTTCACCGGTTCTTTCAATGCTTCTTCCATCACCAGTATTTCTCTTTCCAATGCAGCCGGCATTTCAATATGTACAGCAACCGGTTTTGTTTCTTCGGGTTGCCCGAGCACCATCACTATCTTTTCTTCTTTCTTTGGTTCTTCTTTCTTTGCTGCTGGCTTTGCAAATGGATCTTTATGTTCAAAGCCGGTTGCGATCAATGTGATACCGATCTTATTGCCAAGCGTACTATCATAACCCATACCGAGGATAACATCGGTATTATCGCCGGCACGACTCAATAAATAATTCTGGATCACTTCCACTTCATCCATCGTGAATTCATGTTCGCCAACAGATGAATTGATATTAATAAGTATCCATTTTGCACCTTGTATATCGTTATCATTCAGTAATGGAGAATTCAATGCTTCTTCAATTGCTCTTTGCGCCCTGTTCTCTCCTTCCGCTGCTGCATTACCCAATATAGCTACCCCGCCATTCTTCATTACGGTGCATACATCGGCAAAGTCAACATTGATCTGGCCGGTACTGTTGATCACATCGGTGATACATTTTGCCGCCGTTGCTAATACATTGTCTGCTTTTTCAAATGCTTCCCGCATTTTTAAATTACCGAACTGGTGACGCAGTTTATCATTGCTGATGACCAGCAACGTATCAACATATTGTTTTAAAACTTTTATTCCTTCTTCTGCCTGCTGCTGACGTTTCTTTCCTTCATATGCAAAAGGGGTAGTAACGATACCTACTGTAAGGATGCCGAGATCTTTACAAATTTTTGCAATGATCGGTGCTCCGCCCGTACCGGTTCCGCCACCCATACCTGCCGTAATAAAAGCCATCTTGGTATTTACTTCCAGTATGCGTTTTATTTCTTCCAGTGATTCTTCTGTTGCCTGGCGGCCAATATCAGGATTAGCACCGGCGCCAAGACCTTGTGTAAGATGTGGTCCCAGTTGGATCCTGTTCGGAATACCACTGCTGGCCAATGCCTGCGCATCCGTATTACAAATAACAAAGTTTACTCCGTCAATCTGCTGACTGAACATAAAGTTCACCGCATTGCCACCGCCGCCGCCTACACCGATCACTTTCAGTATGGATGATTTTTCTTTAGGCAGATCAAAATGTATCATAGTGTTGATTTTTTAATTTTAAATTTTAAATGTTGAATGCTAAATATGAACAGCATATTGGTTTTTTATTCAACATTTAAAATTTAGCATGTAACATTATTAAAGATGTTTGTCTTCTTCTTCTTTGAACAGATCAATGATCCTGTCTTTGAACTTGCCCCAGAAACCTGTAAGGTTCTTTCTCTTCTTCATTTCTTTTTCACTTACTGATTCTTCTGTTTCGGCAACTACTTCCACTTCGCCATTGTTCTTTAATGCATCAGGCACTTCTACTTTTTTGTATTCTCTTTCGAATTCTTTTCTGTTATGCTCATAATCATCATAGCCTTTCAGGATAAGACCAATACAGGTTGAATAAGTAGGCTTGGCTAATTCTTCAATATGGCCCGCAGCCAAATGTTCATTGGGAAAACCAATTCTGGCAGGAAGACCGGTCACATATTCAGTGAGTTGAATAAGGTGTTTTAATTGCGAACCTCCGCCTGTAAGAATGATACCTCCGTTAAGCATCCGGTTGTCGAGGCCAACTTGTTTCAAATGATACGTAACAAAATCCATGATCTCACTCATCCTTGCCTGTATGATATTAGCAAGATTCTTTACACTGATCTCTTTCGCAGGCATTCCTCTTAATCCCGGAATAGTGATATATGCATTTGATTTTGCTTCATTCGCCAATGCACTGCCAAACTGAACTTTCATTTGTTCAGCCTGTGTTTTCAAAACACCCAAACCCGTTTTGATATCATTGGTAATATTTTCTCCGGCAAAAGGAATAACAGCTGTATGTTTTAAAATGCCTTCATAGAAAACAGCAAGATCCGTAGTACCACCGCCGATATCAACAATAGCCACACCTGCTTCAAGATCTTCCTGTCCCATAACAGCAGAAGAAGAAGCCAATGGCTGCAACACAAGATCTTTTGTATGCAATCCTGCTTTCTCTACACTGCGGTTGATATTCTTGATCGCATTCTTATCACCGGTGATGATATGAAAGTTGGCGCCGATCTTCACACCGCCATACCCGATCGGGTTAGGAATATTCTGGAAATTATCAACTGTAAATTCCTGCGGTATCACATCGATGATCTGGTCGCCGGCAGGGATATAAGTCTTATACTGGTCGTCGATCAGCTGATCGATCTCTTTGTGTGTGATCTCTTCGTCTGTTTTCTGACGAACAATATCGCCACGGGTCTGCAAACTTTTAATATGATGACCCGCTACTCCGACATATACTTCTTTTACTTCCAGGTTAGGATTAGAAGCAAAACAGTTTTCCAATGCAGTTTTAATGGCTTTGATCGTTTCATCGATATTAAGCACCTGCCCGTGCTTCACGCCGTTGGAATTGGCTTTGCCAAATCCCAGTATTTCGAGTTTGCCGAACTCGTTCTTTCTTCCGGCAATCACTGCGATCTTGGTGGTTCCAATGTCAAGACCGACAATAATGGGTTGTTCGTTGTTCATAATGATTGTTTTTAGTTGTTGTTGTATTAAGATCGAAATCCTTTTTTTATTTCCGTCCGGTTGCTAAAGCGGCCCGATGGTTAAAATATTTTTTTACCAGCTTCAGTACTACTATCATCGTCTGTTGTGTCACTCACTTCATCGTCCCGTAATTCTATTCAGCATTTTCAATATCTCTCATCATCATTCCCATTTCCTTACCGCTCATTCCCGGATTTTGTCCGGGGCTACCCACCTTCGACCCCTTCGGGGTCTCTCACTTCCTCATTCATGATTCATCATTCTTTGTTCTTCTGTTCCTTACCGATCTGCATTATTTCTCATTCCTCTTCGGCATCACCGCTCTCGGTTCCCTGTTTTCCTTCGGTTTCGGCCTGTCTTGTGTTACCGGCGCTGGCCTGTTATCAACCGGTTTTGGTGGATCGGTAACAGTTGCTGAATCAGCATCTATAACATATCTGCCGGTAACAACCGGAACCGATCTCATCACTGTATCATTCTGCGCATCCCTTGACTGCTTCATTAATTTTTCAACATTCCTTCTCAATAAAGCAGTATCTGTTTTTTCAACGCCGTATTTAGATGCTACCACCTGTCCTTCATACTGCACATCGATAACTTTATATTTATCAAATCCTGTTTTACTCAGCACTTGTTTATAAAAAACCATCAGGCGATGAAACTTTTTTTCAATATTGTCGCCGTTTCCCAATCTCACTGTATGATTGCCAACTACCGGTATCATTTCAAATGTTCTTTCGGGAGTAATATCTACCTGCGCTACCTGCGACATCCAAAATGCATCGTTGATTATATAATTCGCCGTAACCCGTATATCATTCAGCAAGGCACTGTCTCGCGGCGTTAATATCCTTTTATCGGGAAAGCCAGTGAACACCGGTACTCTTGCACTTAACTTATCCGAGAGCGGCATTTTTTTGCCGGCACTGTCTATATAAAATGTTGAAGTACCCGTGGTAAATATTCTTGCAACCGGTTCTTTTTCTATAATAGTTACATGCAATACATCGCGGTTATCAAAATATAATTCAGCTTTGCTCACCCATGTATTCTTTTCAAGTACCTGTTCCAGTTGATGCAGGTTGAAAGAAGCTACCGGCAATCCTTTGATATCGCTTTTTGTTTCTTTTTTCAGCATCAGTTCAACATCATTCTTATCGATAAAGAAATTATTCTCCGCTCCTTTTATAGTAATAGAATAATCCTTGCATTCTCCTTTGTTCTTCTTATTGATAGCAGCCAGCAACAACGTAAGCATACCGGCACCGATGCATACCCAAATACCGATGAACAAAACTTTTCTTATAGTTGACTTTGCGTTCATTTTCAATTTTCTTCTATCGATCTTCCGTCCCTACGGGACGGCAAAACATTAATTCTCTTTTTCTACCGGCCTTTTGCTCCACTGGAACTATTCCTACTAACTACTCGCCATTCCCCACTTTTCGTTTTATATCTCTTTTAATATCTCCTTTATCGGTTCCACCAGCATATCAATATCTCCTGCTCCTGCCGTTATCAATATTTCTCCAAACTCCTTATTCACTTTCTTTACAAAATTCTCTTTGACCGACTCCACCAATCTTTCTTTTGTCAGCACTCTTGCATTTTTATTCTTCATTTTCTCTATTATCATCCCGCTGCTTATTCCTGTTATCGGCAATTCTCTTGCAGGATAAATCGGTAACAGAACAATTTCATCAGCCATGTCGAGTACTTCTGCAAATCCATCGGCCAGGTCCCTTGTTCTTGTGTACAGGTGTGGTTGAAAAATCACCGTACATTTTTTTTGTCTGAACAATGTTTTGGCCCCGTTGATCAATGCTCTCAACTCTTCCGGGTGATGAGCATAATCATCAATAAAAACTATCCTGTCGTTCTTGATGATATACTCGAACCTTCTTTTCACCCCGCGGAAATTTTCTACCGCCGCTTTGATCTTATCATTCTCAATTCCCAAAGAACTTGCAACTGCTATCGCTGCTACTGCATTTTCCACGTTATGCATTCCACCCATATTCAGTTTCACATTTTCAATCGTATTATCTTTCAGCAGCACATCAAATTCATAACTGCCATGCATCATCCGGATATTGGCAGCGTACACATCAGCATTCTCATTTTGCAAACTGTATGTGATATGCTGACCGGCCTCTAACTCTTTTCCTCTTTTCAATCCAAACTGCCGTATCAACAAACCGCCCGGTCTTACCCGTTTGCTGAAATCGATGAAAGCCTGTTCCATCGCTTCTGCTGTACCATATATATCCAGGTGATCAGCATCCATCGCGGTGATGATGGCCACATCCGGACTTAATTTCAAAAAACTCCTGTCGTATTCATCCGCCTCGATCACACATACATTTTTTTCACTGCTCCAAAAATTCGTTCCGTAATTCACAGCGATCCCACCGAGAAAAGCATTGCAACCAAAACCGCTGTCACGAAGCAAATGCGCTACCATCGTTGTAATGGTTGTCTTGCCATGTGTTCCTGCTATACATATATTAAAAGAACTTTCAGTTATGATCTGCAACACATCACTTCTCTTGATCACTTTATACCCGTTCGATCTGTAATACACCAACTCTTTGTGCTCTTCCGGTATCGCCGGTGTGTATATTACCAGGTCAACTTTCTTCGGCAGCAGATCAACATTCTCTTCATAATGAACAGCGATACCGCTTGCTTCCAGATCTTTTGTCAGGTCGGTCGCTGTTTTATCATATCCGCTCACTTTTACCCCGCCACTTTGAAAGAACTTTGCGATCGCACTCATTCCTATTCCACCGATCCCGATAAAATAAACTTCATCCAGTTTCCCGAGCCCCCTAAAAGGGGTATTCATAAGGACAGTATTAACATTCATACCCCCAGCCCCTAAAGGGGAGTTTGGAGATAGTCTTCTTATTAGATACTCATTTTTCAATTATTCAATTTTCTCTTTAGTACTCTAAAAAATTTCCCTTTAGGGAGATTTTAGAGGGCTTTCAAAACTTCTTCTGCAACCACTTCATCAGCATTGGTAATGGCCAATGCCGAAATATTTTTTTTGAGTTCTTCCTGTTTGCTTTCATTTTTTGCCAGCCCGATTGTCATTGCTACCAGTTTTTGTCCCGCTTCATTATCTTTTACCATCAATGCTGCCTTTTTATTCACCAGTCTCATTGCATTCACCGTTTGATGATCTTCAGCGGCAAATGGATACGGAACAAACAACACAGCTTTCTTAGCTATACATAATTCCGCCACTGTCATTGCCCCTGAACGGGCCACTACTATATCAGCCGCGGCATAAGCAAATTCCATCTGTGTGATAAATTCATTAGCCCAAACACCCTGCTTACCATTCGTTCTTTCTTTTGCTTTTGCTGCATAAGGTTTTCCTGTTTGCCAGATGACCTGCGATCCTTCCTTCAACAACTCATCTAATCCTTTATCGATCGCCTCATTGATAGATCTTGCTCCGAGACTTCCACCAACAACAAGAATCGTTTTCTTCGTTTCATCCAGCGAGAAGAATTTTATGCCTTCACTTCTTGAAATATTCGCATCCACGATCGACTTTCTTACAGGATTTCCCGATACGATTATTTTTTCCGGCGGAAAAAAAATTTCCATCCCTTCTGTTCCGGTAAAAATTTTTGTCGCTTTTTTTCCCAACCATTTATTCGATTTGCCGGCAAAAGAATTCGACTCATGAATAAAAGTGGGGATCCTTTTTGCCTGTGCAACTTTCAGCACAGGATAACTTGAATAGCCGCCTACTCCTATTGCCGCATCCGGTTTGAATCGCTTAATGATCCTTTTTACCTGCAACAAACTTTTCATCACCTTGAATGGTAAACCAATGTTCTTTATCAAAGAACTGCGGTTGAATCCCGCTATATCCAACCCTTCTATTTTATATCCTGCCTGCGGCACTTTTTCCATTTCCATTTTTCCCTTTGCGCCTACAAATAGTATTTCAATATTGTCATCAATCTTTTTCAACGCATTGGCAATTGCGATCGCCGGGAAAATATGTCCGCCTGTTCCTCCTCCTGCTATAATTATTCTTTTACTCACTTTTAGTATTCACTTTTCAATTGCCAATTCTCAATGATTATTGAATATTGATCATTGAACATTGAGCATTTCTCCTTTTTTACCTTCTAATTGTTCAACATTTCTGGCTACACTTAGTATTATACCAATCGCTAAACAAGTAAATATGAAACTCGTTCCTCCCATACTTACCAATGGAAGTGTAACGCCGGTAACAGGAAACAAATTCACTGTTACCGCCATATTCGCTACGGCCTGTATGGCTAACGTAAAACTTAATCCCAATGCAAGGAATGCTCCGAATGCGTAAGGACATCGCTTGTATATCCTGATACATCGGTATAGAAAAACCAGATAGATGAACATGATAAATGCTCCGCCTAACAAACCATACTCTTCAATAATGATGGCGTATATAAAATCATTGTATGCCTGCGGCAAATAATCTCTTGTAGTACTGTTACCCGGACCGACGCCCAATACGCCACCTTTTGCAATAGCGATCTTGGCCTGGTTTACCTGGTAAGCATCAGTGTCGGCTTCTTTACCACCATAAATAAAATTTTCCATCCGGCCGATCCATGTATCAACTCTTCCGAATAATGTTGAAGAAGTTTTCTTGGCAACAACTATCTCTTCACTTTTTGTTTGACCATGACGGATCATTGCTGCCGCAACAAGGAATAAGATCGGTATCAATGCCACGCCGATCGTCATCATGATATGTTTGGTGCTCACTCTTCCGATGAACATGAGCAGCAAACAACTTGCACCCAATAATAATGCGGTTGAAAGATTCGCCGGTGCGATCAATGCACAGGTCAATGCCACGGGCCAGATGATGGGCAGAAATCCTTTTTTGAAATTTTTTATCACATCCTGCTTCTTACTTATCAATCTTGCCAAATACATGAACAAGGCGAGCCGTGCAAGATCGGAGGTCTGCATCGTCATATTAATAAGCGGCAGACGGATCCAGCGGCTTCCTTCATTCATTTTTACACCAAAGAACAAAGTGTAAAATAAAAGCGGCAACGAAAGCAGGAAAGCGATCTTCGCTGCTTTTGAATAAAAAGTGTAATTAACAAGGTGGGCAAAATAAATGACCATTATACCCGCAACGATGAAAGCAACCTGTTTGATAAGGTAGATCTCTGTATTGCCCCTGTAATTTTTATACGCCAATGAACCCGTCGCACTGTAGACTGCCAGCAATGAGACCAGTGTAAGCAGGATAACTAATGCCCAGATCACCTTATCACCTTTTGTCTTGTCAATAAGGTTCTGAGGGTTCAAAGAATTTTTCAGACCACCGAATCCTATGTTTCTTGTTACTTCCATTTTTTTCAATTGGCAATGGACAATTGTCAACAGGCAATCTCCACTAACTTTTATCTATTAGAGTTCTTTTACTGCTTTCTTAAATTGATTTCCTCTATCCTCATAATTTTTAAAAAGATCGAAACTGGCGCAAGCCGGGCTCAGCAACACTACATCCCCTTTCCCTGAAAAATGAAAGGCTGCATGTACTGCTTCTGCTGCTGTCGATGTATTCACAATAGTGCCGATCATATTCCCAAATGCTTCATGGATCTTTCTATTATCAGTTCCTAAACAAATAATAGATCTCACTTTTTCTTTTACAAGCTCTTCTATCAATGAATAATCATTTCCTTTGTCTACTCCACCCAATATCAATACAGTTGGTTTTGTCATACTTTCCAATGCATACCAGGTTGAGTTTACATTGGTGGCTTTACTGTCATTGATGAATTCAACGCCTCTTACGGTCGCCACATGTTCCATGCGATGCTCAAGACTTTGAAAATTCTGTACTGCATCTCTTATCTTTTCCTTTCGGATATCCAGGGTTGTAGCTGCAACGCAAGCTGCCATTGTGTTGTATTGATTGTGCTTTCCTTTCAATGCAAAATCAAAGACACTCATACTGGTAAAATCCTGTCCGGTTCTTACATACATATCCCCGTCTTTTATAAAGGCTCCGTTTGGTAGTTCTCTTTTCATACTTATTGGCAGTTGGTTTGATCGAATATTGAATTGGTTTAGATATTTCATTGTTATCTCATCATCGGCGCAGTAGATGAAATGATCATCCTGCTGCTGGTTCATAGCGATACGGAATTTGCTTTCGATATATTTTTCAAAATTGAAATCGTAACGGTCCAGGTGATCTTCAGTGATGTTCGTCAGTATAGCTATATCCGGTCTGAATGTTTTTATATCATCTAATTGAAAACTGCTTATTTCAACTACATATAATGATCTTGGATCTTCTGCAACCTGTTTGGCGAATGAATCCCCGATATTTCCTACCAGCGCACAATCCAACCCGGCCGTTTTACAGATATGATAGGTCAGCGCCGTAGTGGTTGTTTTTCCATTGCTGCCGGTAATGGCAATTATTTTACTGTTGCCTTTGAACCGGTAAGCCAATTCCACTTCACTGATGATATCAATTCCTTTTGCTCTTATCTTTTTCACGATGTCGGCCTTCTCGGGAATGCCCGGGCTTTTCATCACTTCATCAGCATCCAGGATCCTTGATCCCGTATGTTGCGCTTCTTCGAATTCGATACCCGCCTGTTGCAGTTCGTTACGATATTCATCTTTCAAAGAACTTCCGTCAGAAACAAATACATCATACCCTTGTTTCTTTGCGAGCAGTGCCGCACCTACGCCACTTTCACCGCCACCGAGTATGACAAATCTTTTGCTCATCTACATCTCCGTCTGACTGTTCCCGTCTGACGGTTATTTACTTTTTCTTCTTTTCAATGGTCAGACCGGGACGGTCAGACCAACTTCTTACCAGTGTACGGAACACGATTCTTCATAAGTATTGGTTTCAAATACAACTGCACAACAATTCGATTGGATCAGAACATTAAATCTTCCTGTTTCACCTGGGTTGGATCGGGTGGTTTTTCAGTAATACCTTCTCGTAAGCGTTAGTCATTTCATGAATCGTGAATCGTGAATCGTCAATCGTCAATGAGGTCGTTGATAATCGGAAACTCATTCACGATTCACATTCACATTCACGATTGACGCCTCTATCTCATCTTCAGCGTTGCAATACTCAGCACAACCAGCAACACGGTCACTATCCAAAACCTCGTCACGATCTTTACTTCATGGTATCCTTTTACCTGGTAATGATGATGCAAAGGCGCTTTCAAAAAAATTCTTTTACCGGTTCCAAATTTTCTACGGGTGTATTTGAAATAACCCATCTGCAACATCACACTCAGCGTTTCTACAAAAAATATCCCGCAGAATATCGGTAACAATAATTCTTTGTGCACAATAATCGCCAGCGCTGCTATCACACCACCCAATGTCAAACTGCCCGTATCACCCATAAAAATTTGCGCCGGGTAAGAATTGTACCATAAGAAACCAATACAGGCACCGATCATCGCCGCAATAAAAATGGACAACTCATTCAATCCCGGTATGTACATGATGTTTAAATAATCAGCAAACACCAGGTTACCGCTTGCATAAGCGAATATGCCCAACAACGTTCCGATGATCGCAGAAGTACCGGTAGCCAATCCATCTAATCCATCTGTCAGATTGGAACCATTCGATACCGCGGTAATAATGAAAATGACGATCAATATGTAAAGAACCCATGTATAACCTCTCCACGATGCCGGCAACAATTTTGAATAATTGAACTCATGATCTTTGACAAAGGGAATTGTTGTCACCGGCAATTTTGATTCAACGAAATATTTTATTTCACCATTTACATTTTTGGGGATCACTGTTGTATCGGCTTTACGACTTACCTCCGTTCCCACATATTCTCTCCATATTTTCACATCACTGTTGAAATAAAGTGTAGCGCCTACTAAAATGCCGAGTCCAACCTGTCCCAATATTTTGAAGCGGGCAGCCAGGCCATCCTTTCCTGTCTTTTTATATTCAATTCCTTTTTCCTGCGCCAGTTTTTTTCCTCTCAGTTTTAAATAATCATCGATGAATCCAATGATGCCCATCCAAACGGTACTGATCAGTAATACCTGCACATATATATTTGTCAGGTTAGCGAGCAGTAATGTTGGTATCACGATCGCAAGGATGATAATGATACCGCCCATCGTGGGCGTACCTTTTTTACTTTCCTGTCCGGCCAATCCTTCTTCACGGATACTTTCGCCTATTTGCCTTTTTTGTAAGAACTTGATCAGCCTTTTTCCGTAAAATGTGATAATGAATAAAGAAAGTAACACAGCCATGATCACACGGAACGTGGTAAATTCAAAGAGTCCGCTTCCCGGAAACTTTATTTTCTCCTCATTCATCCAATGAAATAAATGATACAACATCGCTGGCCTGGTTAACTATTTATTTTTTTATCATCGTCCTGTTCCCTGGTCATCGTCCCTTGCGTCGCACTCTTGTGCTGTATATCTCTACTCATCAGGTCCGCAAGTCGGGAAGACCGGAAGTCCGGAAGAAGATTCCTGTTATAGAAGATCTTCTTTCCGACTTTACTGACTTTCTGACTTACCGACTATTTTCCTAACACCTCAAACATTTCCTTCACCACTTCTTTATCATCAAAATGATTTCTTACTCCTTTTATCTCCTGGTATTTCTCATGTCCTTTTCCGGCTATCAGTACTATATCATCCGGTTTTGCCAAACTGATCGCCGTTTTTATTGCTTCTTTTCTATCCACGATCGAGATATATTTTCTTTTATAAGCCGGCGCTAATCCTTCTTCCATATCTTTTATTATCTGCGCCGGATCCTCACTTCTCGGGTTATCACTGGTGAATATTACCTTATCGCTATGTTCACAAGCCGCTGCCGCCATCACCGGTCTTTTTGTTTTATCCCTGTCACCACCACAGCCAACGACTGTTATCACCTGTTCAAATCCTTTCTTCAGTTTTTTAATGGTTGCCAGCACATTCAATAAAGCATCGGGTGTATGTGCATAGTCAACGATCGCTATTATTTTTTCTTTTGGCGATATGGTATAATCGAATCTTCCTTCTGCTCCCGTTAATTCACTCAGCGCTGTCAATACAGTTCTTTTTTTCTTCACCCAAACAAACCGCAGCGCCGTACACAGCCAAAAGATTATACGCATTGAATTCACCGATCAGCCTGAAATGAACTTCGATATCATTCACCGTCATTATGCAAACCGTTCAAACTGTTATCAAGGATCTTTCCTTTGAAATCAGCCACTGTCCTCAAACTGTAGTAATACTTTTTGGCATTCGTATTCTGCAGCATCACCGTTCCTCTTTTATCATCCGCATTGCTGATGGCAAATGCCGGTGATGATAATGAATCGAAGAAGGCTTTCTTCACCCTTATATATTCATCAAATGTTTGATGATAATCCAGGTGATCGTGAGTGATGTTGCTGAAAATACCTCCCGCATACTGCAAACCTGTTACCCGGTGCTGGTGTATTGCATGTGAACTTGTTTCCATGAACACATGTGTACATCCATTATCAACCATTTGTTTCAACAAACTATTCAGGCTGATAGCATCGGGTGTGGTATGCGTTGCTTCTACCGTTTTCTCACCGATCTTATTCTCAACAGTGCTTAACAATCCGCATTGATATCCCAATCTTGTAAAGAGCTTATATAATAATGTCGCAATAGTCGTTTTACCATTTGTTCCCGTAACTCCCACCAGTTTTAATTTTCCTGAGGGTCTTCCAAAAAAATTATTCGCCATCCAGGCTGCAGCGGCTGCGCTATTTTCAACTTGCACATAGGTGAGTCGTGAATCGTCAATCGTCAATCGTGAATCCTCATACACGATCACTGCTGCGCCGTTTGCAATTGCTTTTTCAATGAACTGGTGACCATCCGCTGCTGCTCCTTTTACCGCCACAAACAAACTCCCGGTCTTTATCTTTCTCGAATCGATCTGTATATCATTCACTTCAACCGATGTACTTCCTGCTACCGACCTGATCGCTACTTTATATAGTACATCTTGCAATAACACGTTACCTGAACTTTTAAACTCGTTCAGCTTAATTCAAGCAATACTGTAATTCCTTTTCCCAATGTTGTTCCCGGCGCTACCGATTGTGAAATGATCTTTCCTCTGCCCTTCACCGAAACTTTCAATCCCATATTCTCCAATAAGTAAACAGCATCCTTCAATCCCATTCCTCTTACATTCGGCATTACCTGCTCGCGGATATTGTTTGCTTTCATCACCGGCTGATAATTATTTGCATACACACTGCTCCAGCTATTCTGCGCTGCTGAATCAGTATAACTGATATTCATCGCTGCATATACTTTCTTTATATCATTGGTAAAACCGGCATAGAAATAACCGCTGCTGTCTTTTGTCGCTGTATATAAAGAAGGATCCTTCTTCTCTACATACATCGAATAGATCTTTGTAGCGATCTCCCTGAAAACAGGCGCCGCCAACAAACCACCAAAGTGAACAGGATCATGTGGCTTTGTCCTGACGACAACGATGCAGGTGTACTGCGGTTTATCTGCAGGAAAATAACCAACGAATGTTGCCTGGTAAACTCCATCGGCATATTTTATTTTTCCATCGGACACATGTGCCGTTCCCGTTTTTCCGGCCACTGCAAATGGCATATCCTTAAAAGCTTTTCTTGCTGTTCCTTCTGTTACTACCATTTCCATCGAAGCTTTTGCATCCTGTATCACAGAAGCTTTGCAAAATTTCTCATCCATCACTGTTGGTAAGAATTGTTTATTGATAACACCATTACTCTGGATGCTATTCACCAAATAAGGTTTCATCATCTTACCATTATTGGCAACAGCATTATATAAAGTGAGTGTATGCAATGGGCTAACCTGTAAGCCATAACCAAAACTCATCCACAGCATATTTCCTTCGGCGCTTCCTTTTTGATCGAGCGGCGCCATTGTAGGTTTGGGAACATCGGCCAGATCGATCGGCGATCTTGTATCAAGATGAAAACGATGTAAATAATCTTTCAGCTCTGCCGGTCTTTTTGAAAATGCCTTCAAGGCTAATTTGCTCATACCAATATTGGAGCTATGAGCAAAACATTCCTGCACTGTCAATACAGCTTTGGGCGATCTCTCTGCATCCGTCACCATTTTATTTCCTACCTGTGCTCTTCCTGCACCGCCGACTCTCTACCATATCATTTAATGAACTGGTACCTTTTTCCAATACAGCTAAAAGCGTTGCTAATTTTATAGTTGAACCCGGTTCAGTGGCCCGTAAAGAATAATTATCATCTTCCCAGTAAGTGCCGTCTTTCTGGCGGCCCAGGTTCGCCATGGCTTTGATCTTTCCGGTACTTGTTTCCATTACGATCGCTGTACCATAAGGACCTTCACACTGTACCATCATTTTCATCAATGCAGTTTCAGTGATATCCTGCATCGTTACATCGAGTGTGGTGAAAACATCTTTACCATTTATAGGATCCGTTTCAGAACCTTCAACAGGTATGGCTGTACCGCCGGCGATATAACGAACTAATTTTTGTCCATCATGACCATTCAATACTGTATCATAACTTCTTTCGAGTCCAACATTTTGTTTTTTTGCTTTACCATTGGTGGCAACAAATTCCCTTGACAAACCGATCGTCCGGTTTGCCAGTAATTTGTACGGCGTTAATCGTTTTGTATTAATATCAACGATAACACCGCTTTTATTTCTTCCCATTCTTACCAATGGAAATTCACGGAAAGCCTTATAGTCTTCAAAGGTTAATTTCTTTTTCAGGGAATAATATCTCTCGTCGTTCTTATAAGCGAGTTGTAATTCTTTTCTATACTTCGCAGCGCTTTTATCCCTAAAATAATCTGCCAGTGAAACAGCAAAGGAGTCAACATTATCGTAAAAACGTTTTCCTTTCTTTTCTCTCAGGCCATCTGCATTAAAATCGATGTAGATATCAAATGTGGGAATAGAAGTGCTCAGCATCTGTCCATCTTCACTGAAAATAGTTCCTCTCTCAGCAGTCAGGGGAATAAACCGCTGGTGCAGGCTATCACTCATACTTCTCCAGTATTTGCCCTGGAATCGCTGAATGTAAAAAGCCCTACCGAGGACAAGTAAGCTCAGCAATATTATTCCAATAAAGCTGACATATACTCTCCACAATATGTCCCGTTTAACGTCCACTGTTCCTTTAGTTGTTATGCGTTCCTTGCGAGGCGAAGCCGAAGCAACTCCCCGTCATTTATTCATTCACCTTTCCGCCGTTCAATCAGAAAGGATTTGTTTGTCATCGTTCTGTTCCCTGTTCATCGTCCCTTGCGTCGCACACTTGTACTTCCTGTCCGCTACTCAGCATCGTGAATCGGCAATCGGCAATCGTGAATGAGCTTAAGAAAATTTGTTATCCCTGATTGACGATTCACGTTTCACGATTCACGACATTAATTTTTCATCACCGAATCTTTCAACACCACCGGCGCCTGCACCAGTTCTTTCAATCCCGATGGTTCTACTGCTTTTATCAATTCGCTTGGTTTGCTCTGAAACATCAGTTCACTCTTCACATTGATATATTCATATTTCAATTCCTTTACTTCTTTTGCCGTCCGGTTGATATTCCTGATCATCTTATCTGCATAATGACCATTATAGATATACAACACAGCCAGCATGGCGAGGAACAAAAAGAACGGCACCTGCCTGACGACAGACTGATAATTCAGCCATCGTTTCCACCCAGTTGCTGCCGGGGCAGCTTTCAGGTCCCGTTCTTTTGAATTTTCCTGTTCCTGCATAAATGAGTTTTTGGCTCGTTTAGTTTGGTTTGTGGTTTTGGTTTAAATCAAAGGATATAGACTTTCCAGGTTTTTTGTGCTTCTATATTTACAGTCGTTATTTCTTTTTTATACTATGATTATTTTTTCTGCCACTCTCAGCTTTGCGCTTCTTGATCGTGGGTTTTGTTTCATTTCATTTTCGGTTGGCAACAGCGGCTTCTTTGTTATTATTTTTAATTCGCTCACCTGTTCTGTATTGATAAAAGGATTTTCTTCCGGCTCATCGAATGAACCACGGCGAAAAAAATTCTTGACCAATCTATCCTCAAGGGAATGAAACGTAATAATGGCTACTCTGCCTCCGGGTTTTAACAAGGTTGGGACTTGCTGCAGCATCTCTTTCAATGCGCCTAACTCATCGTTCACATCAATTCTCAAAGCCTGGAAAACCTGGGCGAAGTACTTATTGGGATTTCCTTTTACTATTTCCCGGAGTGCATTCTTAAAACTATCAATGGTTTTGAGCGAAGTGGAAGAACGAACCTGAACAATGGTTTTGGCTAACGTTTTTGCATTTGTCACTTCGCCATACTCCTCAAATAGTTTGTGCAATCGTTGTTCAGTGTAAGTGTTCACGATCTCAAAAGCGGTCAGCGACTGCCGCTGATCCATCCGCATATCCATTTCAGCATTGTAACGGATCGAAAAACCTCTGCCTGCTTCATCAAACTGGTGGCTGCTTACGCCAAGATCCGCCATGATACCATTCACTGCAGTAATATTATGCAGCCGAAGGAACCGTTGAAGATGCCGAAAGTTTTGCGGAATAAAAATGACCCGCTGATCATCCGGTAAATTTTTCCTGGCATCATCATCCTGGTCGAAGGCAACCAGTTTTCCTTTCTCACTTAATTTGGCAAGGATCGCTTTGGAATGTCCGCCGCCGCCAAATGTGCAATCAACATAGATACCATCGGGCCGGATATTCAAACCTTCAATCACTTCATCGAGCAGAACGGGTATATGATACTGTTCCTGCATCGTTGATAGTTATTCCGGTTTACTTCCTCCCAATACGTCTTTACCCAGATCACTTAATGCATCCGAAGAAATTGAATCAAAGAACTGTTTGTACTTATTACTATCCCAGATTTCTATTTTATCTCCTGTTGCCATCAGGACTATATCTTTTTGCAGATCCGCATAGACCTTCAGACTTGGCGGTAACAATATTCTGCCCGCCGTGTCCGGTTCTACATAAGTAGCGCCGTTCAAAAAGGCCCGTCTGAATTCCCGTTGTTTGGGATCAAACTCATTCAGACCGGTAATTTTTGCAAAGAGCGGCTCCCAGGTCTTCATCGGGTAAAGAGCTAAACATTTTTCAAAACCCCTGTTAATAACAAAGCGGTTCGTCTCTGTTTCCGGCAATTGCTTTTTTAACCCTGCCGGGAAGAGGAACCGCCCCTTGGCGTCCAAAGTAGCCTCGAATTCTCCGAGAAAGCCTGTCATTATCAGTTGGTTGAATCAATTTTTTAATTAATTCCCACAAAATAACACTTTTTCCTACTTATCTACCAAATATTTCTTATTTTCTTTTATCCCCACCAATTTTTCTTACGTAAGCCAGTCCAGTAAAGGATTTCAGGAGTGGTCATTGTTATTTTCAGAAAAAATCGGTGAGTTAGCTGTGAATTGCAGTGGATAAGCTGTGGATTGTACAAATCAAAGGCGAAAAGCTAAACTCCAAAAATCTGCACTTACTTCGTTGAAAGCTTTGCTCAATGGCTATTGCAGGATATTCAGGAACATCACTTATAAAGAAACTTGGGATCAGGCCGGAAATGAAATTGCTGTTGATAAACCAGCCCGTTGATTATTATTTGTTGCTCGAAACAAATGTGAAAGATCAATTGTGTAAGAAAAATGAGATAGCAGATCTTGTTCATCTGTTTGTAAAAAATAATGCAGCGTTTGAAACTGAAATGAAAAAGCTGAAAGCTGTTTGTAAAAAGAATCCAACTATTATTATTTGGGTTTCCTGGTATAAAAGATCGGCGAAGATCGCAACTGATATAACAGAAGATGTGATCCGCAATTATGCGTTGAAGAATGACCTGGTTGATGTAAAGGTTTGTGCAGTGAGTGATGTTTGGAGTGGATTGAAATTAGTGGTGCCGCTCAAAAAACGTTGATCAAGTATTTGAAGTAGCGGGAGTAAGCACTCATGCTCATATTTCTTAGCGGATATTTCGTATTTTTAAATGAATACCTTTAATAAATTAATATATACAAAATGAAAAAGACACCCTTATTCCTTCTTCTAACGATCGCCATAAGTGCAACATCTTTTGTTCAACATAACAATACTTACAACAAAGGAGATAAGAATTCCAGAACTTGCAATGTTTCCTGTAGTTGGCAATCAAGTATGTTTACTTTTGGCTATGTTAGTATTTCTGATTGCTGTTCTGATGATAATGCCACACTTATTTCCTCATTTACAGGAACGGTTGACTATTCAGGCGGCTCCATTGAAATATCAAGCCAACTGGCAGTACCTCATCATGGAATAGGACTAGAAATTCGCAGAAATGGTGTTTTGGTCCATAGTCATTATATATCGCCCAATTCTCCTGCAGTTTGTTCGGTGTTCTTTAATAATATTGTGTGTACTGATGTCTTTGAAGTAACGCAGCATTAGAATAGTAACGATCTATTTATTACTCAAATACAACAGTTGGTTGTGTTATGAAAGATCCCCGCCATTTATCGATACAAGATTTTACCTACACTCTTCCCGAAGGCAGCATTGCCAAATATCCATTGGCGGAAAGAGATACTTCCAAGCTACTTATCTATAAAGAAGGTCAACTATCAGAAGATATTTATCAGAACATTGCTGATCATCTTCCAGAAAATTCCTTACTGGTATTTAATAACACCAAAGTCGTTGAAGCAAGATTACTTTTTCAAAAATCAAGCGGCGGAGTCATTGAGATCTTTTGCCTGGAACCGCATGAACAATATCCTGACATTACAACCGCAATGCTTCAAAAAGAAAAAGTATGGTGGCAATGTTTGGTAGGCGGCGCTTCCAAATGGAAACCCGGGCAAGTATTGGAGAAAAAGTTAAACTCGCCCAGTGCTGAGATCATTCTGCAAGCAAAATATATTGAAAAAAGAGGCGGTTCATTTATCATCGAACTTTCCTGGTCGCCGGTTGAATTAAGTTTTGCGGAACTATTACATCATGCCGGGGCAATTCCCCTACCTCCTTATATTAAAAGACCGGCAGAAGAATCAGATAAAGAAAGATATCAAACTGTTTATGCCGAATACGACGGCTCCGTTGCTGCACCAACCGCCGGTTTACATTTTACAAAAAATGTATTTGAAAAACTGTCGGCAAAAAATATCCAAACTGATTTTGTTACACTGCATGTAGGCGCCGGCACTTTCAAGCCGGTAAAAAGCGAAACGATGCAGGAGCATGATATGCATGCTGAATGGATCGATGTTTCAAAGGCTGTTATTGAAAACATCATAATTAATCTTGACAATAATATTATTGCTGTTGGGACAACTTCATTGCGTACGATCGAAAGTTTATACTGGCTGGGGGTGAAGAATCGTGAATCGTCAATCGTAAATCGTCAATCGCTGCAACTATCGCAGTGGGAAGCTTATGAATTAGCAAAAAGGCATGTTCCTGTATATGATGCCCTGCAAGCATTATTAAATTGGATGAAAGAAAATAAAATGGAAAGGCTTGTAGCGAAAACACAGATATTGATCGCACCGGGTTATGAATTCAAGATCGTAAAAGGATTGATCACTAATTTTCATCAGCCACAATCCACCTTACTTTTATTAGTAGCCGCATTGATCGGCGAAGAGTTGCCTGCCGGACAGGCAGGCTGGAAAAAAATTTATGATCATGCTTTGCAAAATAATTTTCGTTTCCTTAGTTATGGGGATGGCTGCTTATTGTGGAAGCCGGAACAGAGTTCCATTGTCCATTGATCAATTTTTTTTCAAAGGAAAATCGATCGTGAAAGTGCTGCCTTTACCTAATGTACTTTCCGCTTTTATATCGCCTTCATGCGCTTCCACCATGGTCTTTACATAACTCAACCCCAGACCAAAGCCTTTTACATTATGTATGTTGCCCGTATGCGCCCGGTAGAATCGTTCAAATATTTTTTTCAATGTATCTCTTGTCATCCCGATACCATTGTCTTCGATCTTTAACCAGAATTTCTTTCCATTCGACTGTGTACTCAGTTTTACCACCGGCGGCGTATTCTCTTTTGAATATTTCAATGCATTGTCCACCATATTATTTACCAGGTTGGACAAATGCACTTCATCAGCTTCAATAAGATCGTTGGAAGCATTCAAAGACAATTCTACTTTCCCTTTCCTGTCTTCGAGTTGCAAAGTAAAATTATCCACTACATCTTTTATGATCTCGTGGATATGAACAGGTTTCATAGCAAGATCCACTTCCTGTCTTTCCAGCTGCGATGCTTTGAGGATCGTTTCCACCTGCCTGTTCATCCGCTGGTTCTCTTCTTTGATAATGCCGCTGAAATAACTCATCTTCTCCCTGTCCTCCAATACTTTTTCATTTTTCATTGCATCGACGGCCAATGAAATAGTAGCGATGGGCGTCTTGAACTCATGCGTCATATTATTTATAAAATCATTCTTGATCTTCGCCAGTTTCTTTTGACGCAACATGGTCCGGACGGTAAGATAAAATGCAGCAAGAATGATTATTGTAAATGCAATAGAAGTAGCGATCCTCCATTTCAAAGATTGATAGGCCAGTTTTTTTATACCGGGAACCACTACGAACAGAACTTCTTTGATACTTAGATTTTCTCCGGGTGTTCCGCTTAATGCTTCCAGCATTGTATTGTAGGAATAGTTATGCGTAGTATCCTCTAATGCAGATAGAAAATTAGAAGTTGCTTTTTCAAACTGGTTATTATTATTATCAAAAGAAGCAATACCAAATTCAAAATGGATATCTTTCAGATCATACTTTAAAAAAGCCTGCCTGAATTTCTTTTTGATCTCCCCTACATCATAATTGGTCTTTTGGCCGCTGGACGACAATGGCTTTGAAAGATCGAAACTAAATTCATCCGAAAGCAAATTCCTGTTAGGGCCGACAGGAGCAGAATAGCCGCTTCCTTTATGTAAGGAAAGATCGTCGGCCACTTCCTGCGTCACTTTCTGCACATCATGTTTTACCTGCTCTTGTTTCAACAGTACCATATTCTTTATCCATGATACCTGGATAACAATGATACCGATCAACGAAAGGCTGATAAGAATGGTGATTAATGTGAAGATCCTTTTCATCAGGTCAATAATAAGTGGCAATTGATTCCGAAATATAGAAAACCTTACTGTGCCTGCAAAAATACAGTGCCAAAATCGCTTTTTTATAAAGAAAGGATCGTCATATGATTCTTTTAACGGTTTTTAAAGAACATTGGCGGTAATCGACATTTAGACAACCGACATTCCCCATTTTTCGTTACTATTTTGAGGCAAAAATTCAACCAAAACATTTTTTCATCTTAAATTGAACTATGATTGAACCCGGCCCCGGCATATTATTAATAGCTGACCCTTTCCTGAAAGATCCCAACTTTCTGCGAACCGTTGTGTTTTTATGCGATCATAAGGAAGAAGGCAGCTTTGGTTTTGTATTGAACCGTCAATATGAAAATAAATTGGGCGACCTGATACCCGAACTGGAAGGCAATCAACTCCCGGTTTATTACGGCGGCCCGGTACAAATAGATACTATTCATTTCCTGCATCAATATCCTGATGAGATACCAGGCGGACAGGAAATATTAAAAGGTGTGTACTGGGGCGGCGATTTTGATGCGGCGGTTAATATGCTGAAGAATGATCAAACAGATGAAACAAAGATCCGTTTTTATATTGGCTATTCCGGTTGGGGTGAAGGACAACTGGAAACGGAAATGAAAGAAAAAACATGGCTGACCGTAAAAGCAACCCGCAAACTGATCTTCCATCCCGATACTGAAGAAATATGGAAAGACTCGCTCAAACATTTAGGCGGCGATTATGAGATCATGGTGAATTTCCCGATCGATCCGCAATTGAATTGAGAAAAGTTATTATTGACCCAGCCACTCTTTAAATCCATTCACTCTTTCCCGGCTAACGATGGTATCGATATTGGCTGATGGTTTCAGTTCAAGCTTTAATCTTCCTCCCATCCATGTATGCACTTTTCCTACAGCTTCAATATTGACAAGCAAGTGGCGGTTGACACGAAAAAAATTATTGGGATCCAGTTGTTCTTCCAATTGTGAAAGATTGGTTTCGAGTAAATATTTATTACTGCTGAAATCAACAGCATAACACAATTTTCCATCGGCAAAACAATAAGCGGCCGAACCGGTTTTTAAATAACTGAGTTGTTGCCCCCGCCGGATCAATAATCTTTCTTTGAACTTTGCCGTATTCATATCCTGCATCATCTTCATGATCTTTTCAGAGAACCCATTTTCTTTTTGCCGGTACAATTTTCGGAATTTCTCTATTGCCTGTTCAAGTTCTTTTTCATCGATGGGTTTTAGCAGGTAATCAATGCTATTTACTTTGAATGCTTTCAGTGTGTATTGATCGAATGCAGTAGTGAAGATGACCGGCGCTTTTACCTTTGTCTGCCGGAAGATATCAAAGCTCAAACCATCCGCTAACTGGATATCCATAAAAATAAGATCGATATTATCGGCTGCTTCTAAATATTTCACTGCCGACTCGACACTATCGATGCGTTTGACAATCTCGGTTTCGTCGCTGGCAGCTTGCAGCATTTTGGCCAGTCGATTGGCCGCCGGTATCTCATCTTCTATGATTATTACCCGCATATCAATTTTCAATTAAAGGAATAGAAACGGTGAAATCGGAACCACTTTCTTTTACTTCAACATTTCCATGCCCCAGCAATATATACCGGTCGCGGATATTATTCAGGCCGATCCCTGTTGATTCATTTATTTGATTCTTCTTTTGAAGATTATTGCTAATCACCAGTTTCCCATTGAGGGCCGCCACTTCTATTTTCAAAGGCTTATCGGAAGAAACGATATTATGTTTGATCGCATTCTCCATTAATATCTGCAGCGATAAGGGAACGATCCTTTTATTCAATTTTTCATCGGGTACATTGATCACTACATCGAGATTATTACCAAATCTCGTTTGTAATAAAAAAGCATACGCTTTCAATACATCCAGTTCTTCTTTTAACGGAATACTTTTTTCATCACGTACTTCCAATATATGCCTGTACACTTTTGATAACTGCTGAACAAACTCCATAGCTTGTTTCGGATTTTCCGGTATCAAAGAACAAAGCGTATTAAGATTGTTGAAAAGAAAATGAGGATTTACCTGTGTCTTCAGTGCATTCAGTTCCGCTTTCAGGCTTTCTCTTTTTAATTTCTCGGTTTCTTCTACCGAATGGCGTAACTGGTGCATGAAAAAAATACTTTCATAAACAGCCATGACCATTATCGTACAAAAGATAGCCGCGGAATTAGAGTGAATGAAGATATCGGTTTGTGTGAACGAGCCGCTATCCCTGTTAAATACATCGTCTGCCAAACGGCGTAACAACGTATTCGTTACAATTGTAAACACGAACATCAGCACTGACTGGATCCACAATCTTTTTCTTACATCATTGAATAAGGGATACTTCTTCCGGCTGTAGATCATGATATAGCGATTGCCGATCCATATCACTGTGGTCATACCAAATGTAACAAGGTATTTTTCCCAGGTCAAAAAAGGAGGCCGGTCAAAACGGCAACCAAAAAACACGATCGGGATGATAAAACTTAATAATGGTATGCCGATCGCCATCAGCAAACCATCATTAAATCCTATCCTGCAATTGTGTTTAGGCATGAGGTAAAGTTACAGGAATTAAAAAGTTACCCTATGATCATTTATTCCTGTTATTATAGATATCAACCGCATCTTTTAATTGAGCCAGGTCGCCGTTCACTGATTTAGCTTTATCAACAGCTGCCGTATTGCCGGCAAAACTTGTTTCTGCTACTTCATTGATATTTTTCTTTGATATCCATTTAAGATCTTTCGTGTTATTATTATAAATGAAGTAATCATTGATCTTTCCTTCTGTACCGCTGGAGAAAACAGCTTCGCTTCCATTGTAGGATGGTTTACCGGAAGCATCGCTGGCTTTTTGCAAAAAATTCAGTTCGCCTTCGCTGATCACTTTAAAGAAATCTCCTTTGATACAAAGGAATTTTGCGCCTTCTATCTCCAAACCATTCAATTCTGCGCCGGAATAATTCTTTTTGTTATTGTTAGCCGTGAATGATACGGAAGCATTGCCCCGCATATTGTCTTTGATAAAACCGCTTTGTGTGCTGCCATCAGCCAGTATAACCGAACCTTTTTTAAATCCTTTGGGAGCTTCCGTTTGTGCGTTGGCATTTACTATAACCAGCATCAATGCAGCAAGCGCTGCTGTTTTTAAAATTTTCATACCTGTAGTTTTAATTTTTGATCGATTTTGATTTCTATGCACAATGCTACTAACCTTCGTGACCGAAGGCAATCAAAATGGAGTGAATTGAAGAAATGGAGGATTGGATTGACGTGTAAGCTTGCTTTCGCAGATGGTTGAATCCCGGTTGCTTAAATTTAAACACATAGATACAGTAACGCATAGAGTCACATAGTTGTGTAACTATATCTTCTATGATCACTAGTTTATGGGTAAATAAAAAACCCTCTTCGTAAAGAGGGTTCAATTTGTTTTCAAAATCCGGATCGGTCATCCGTCCTAATCTATTGCGATGGCGCCTTCTACCAGCACCGTTACTTTATTATTCAGTACTTCCACAAAACCGCCCTGTATATCGAAATGGGCAAAATGGTTTTGCTTGTCTTTTAAAACTTTCAGTCTGCCGGCTTTCAATGCGCTTACGAGCGGGGCATGTTTTTCCAAAACTTCAAATGAACCGCTGATGCCCGGCATTTGCACGCCGTAGACCTCGCCGCTGTAAAGTTTTTTTTCAGGTGTTAAGATTTCTAAAGTCATACCCCAAACCCCTAAAGGGGCTTTTAGAACCCTAAAGTGTAAATCACTTTAAAGTAGTTTGTTAGTTAATATCTTTTGCTAAGCAAAGAACAGAAAGCTGAAGTGTGCGACGCAACGAAGATGATAGTAGCACTATCGCTGGTAACATAAAAATCAACTAACTGCTATAAAGAACTTCTACAAAATATAAAGACACTGCGATCTAAGTCCTCCCTTTAGGGAGACAGAGGGCATTATCCCTGCGCCTGCCGCCATCAACTTCTTGCCTTTCTCGATCGCATCATCGATACTGCCTACGAGGTTGAAAGCCGATTCAGGATATTCATCCACTTCACCATCCATGATCATATTAAACCCACGGATCGTTTCTTCGATCGGAACTAGCACGCCTTTCAAACCGGTGAAAGCTTCAGCCACATGGAAAGGCTGGGAAAGGAAACGTTGTACCCTTCTTGCACGGCTTACTACCAGTTTATCTTCATCGCTCAATTCATCCATACCGAGGATGGCAATGATATCCTGCAATTCTTTATAACGCTGAAGGATCAGTTTAACCCTGTTCGCACAATTATAATGCGCATCACCCACAACCTGTGGCATCAATATCCTTGAAGTAGAATCCAGCGGATCAACCGCAGGATAGATACCTAAGTCAGCGATCTTTCTTGACAATACCGTTGTTGCATCAAGGTGAGCGAAGGTTGTTGCCGGCGCCGGATCGGTTAAGTCATCCGCAGGAACATAAACAGCCTGCACGGATGTGATCGAACCATTTTTAGTTGAAGTAATTCTTTCCTGCATGATGCCCATTTCAGTAGCAAGCGTTGGTTGATAACCTACCGCTGATGGCATACGTCCTAACAAAGCCGATACTTCGGAACCAGCCTGTGTAAAACGGAAGATATTATCAACGAAGAAAAGAATGTCACGACCTTTACCCTGTCCGTCGCCATCACGATAATATTCAGCGATGGTCAAACCGCTCAATGCCACCCTTGCCCTTGCACCGGGAGGCTCATTCATTTGTCCGAATACGAATGTTGCTTTTGATTCGGCGAGTTCTTTCATATTTACTTTGCTCAGATCCCATCCGCCTTCTTCCATGCTATGCTTGAATGCATCGCCATATTTCATGATACCTGCTTCGATCATTTCACGCATCAGGTCATTACCTTCTCTTGTTCTTTCACCTACACCGGCAAATACGGATACACCGGCATATGCTTTTGCGATATTATTGATAAGCTCCTGGATCAATACTGTTTTACCTACTCCCGCACCACCAAACAAACCGATCTTACCACCTTTTGAATAAGGCTCGATCAGGTCGATCACTTTAATACCGGTGAATAATACTTCAGAAGCAGTACTCAGGTTTTCAAATGCCGGTGGCATATTATGGATAGGACGGCCATTTACTTTTGATACAGGCGGTAATCCATCGATCGGGTCGCCTGTTACATTAAATAAACGTCCTTTGATAGCATCGCCCACTGGCATTGCGATCGCTTTACCGGTATCAACCACTTCCATTCCTCTTACCAAACCTTCGGTTCCATCCATTGCGATGGTACGAACACTGTCTTCTCCAAGGTGTTGTTGTACTTCAAGAACGAGGATATCGCCGTTCTGTCTTTTTAATTCAAGTGAATTATATATCTCGGGAAGTTTACCGTGGAATTGAACATCAATTACGGCACCGATAATTTGTTTTACTTTACCAACATTTGCCATATAAAAGGAGGTATTTAATTTGGCCGCAAAGGTAAGGGTGTGAGGGGAAACGGGGAAATACAAATCAGGCTAAAAAAATAATCCAGTTATGACGGGACAAGTTGTGGAAAACCGGTCTAAATGCTTTGTTTTCCGCTTATAAAGAGAGTCCCGCGGCGGTTAAATATTTAGGCTACCTTTTAATAGAATTGCTTTAAGCGGTCAGTTTAAAAAATATTTTCCCCCTTTGTCCGGAATGAAAACCCCCGTTCGTCGTAATGATGAACAAATATTTTAAACTAATTAAAACAACTATTATGGAAAAGTTCATGCTTATTTTTCAAGGCGGTATCAGCCCCGACAGTTCTCCGGAAGAAATGCAGGCCAATATGGGTAAATGGATGGCCTGGGTGGATAAACTGGCTAAAGCCGGCACTTATGCAGGCGGAGAAGCGTTGCTTCCCGGTGGAAAATTGGTGAAAGGCAATGTATCGGCCGTTACCGACGGACCTTATACGGAGGGCAAAGAAGTAGTGGGCGGATATTTTGTGGTGAATGCAAATAATTATGATGATGCCGTTGCTATTTGTGCCGAATATCCTGATTTTAAATCCGGCGGCAGCGTGCAGGTAAGACAGTGTATGAAGTTTGATATGTGATCGTGAATAGTGAATCGTCAATCGTGAATGGCGTGCTGACGATTCACGATTGACGATTGACGACTAATGAATGCACCAGGAAGAAAAAAATATTAATGCTCTCGTCGACCATCTTTTCCGGCATGAATCGGGAAAGATGGTTTCTGTTTTATCAAGACTGCTTGGGTTAGGAAATATCGAAACGGCACAGGATATTGTACAGGATACTTTATACCAGGCCATGAACAGCTGGAGCTATGGTAATATCCCGGATAATCCTTCCGCCTGGCTTTACCGGACCGCAAAGAATAAAGCCATCGATCATTTACGAAGAGAAAAAAAATTCAAAGAGATCAGCCCGCAGTACAGTTATCTGCAGCAATCGGAATATACACTGGCATTGACGGTAAATAATTTGTTCTTGGAAAATGAGATACAGGATAGCCAGTTGCAAATGATGTTTGCGTGTTGCCATCCTTCCATACCCGCTGAATCGCAAATTGCTCTTACATTAAAAATATTGTGCGGGCTAAGCGTTAATGAAATTGCCAGGGCTTTTCTTACCAACGATGAAACCACCGGCAAAAGGATCTACAGGGCTAAAGAAAAGATCAAAACGGAGAAAATAGAATTGGAAGTACCAACAGGAAATGAATTGCCCCAACGCATTAATGCCGTATTAAAATCATTGTATCTTTTATTCAACGAAGGATATAATTCTTCCCATCCCGATCAACTGATACGGGAAGATCTTTGCCGGGAAGCGATGCGCCTTTGCTTATTATTGACCCAACACCGGCTGACCAATTATCCCCGAAGCCGTGCTTTGCTTTCATTGATGTGTTTCCAGTCGTCAAGATTGAATACAAGGCTTGATGATAAACAGAATATCATTGTATTAAAATACCAGGACCGCAGTAAATGGAGCCGGCCATTGATCCAAAAAGGTTTCGATTATCTCGATGCAGCCGCGGAACCGTTTGAAATTTCGCCTTATCATTTTGAAGCCGCCATTGCATCACTGCATGCAGCGGCTCCTTCTTTTGAAAAAACGGATTGGAAAAGTATTTATGATCTTTATGAAATGCTTTACCAGTTACAGCCCAATCCTGTGGTGGCCATGAATAAAGCCATTGCATCTGCATATGCTATCAATAAACAAAAAGCATTGGAAGAATTACAAGCCATTAAAGGATTGGACCAGCATCATCTTTATTATGCCTCTATCGGCGAGATCTATTTTGACATGAATGAAAAAGCCAATGCAAAAACATATTTTGAAAAAGCATTCAGTCTTACCCTCTCACAAAGTGAAAAACAATTGCTGAAAGAAAAGATCGGGCTTTGCTCCAACTAATTAGCAGGAATGGAACGCTGATGACGCGGATGTTACGGATCTGAACGGATCTTCTTCCTGTAATTTCCGAAAGCCTTTCTTTTGAATTCTTTCTTGTTACTATTTGTTTTCCTATTGCTCCACCTGGCATAAAACTTTATATCCTCTAAATTCTCCGTCGGGAGAACGAACTTCCTGCATCAGTTCAATTACTTGTACGATGGACTGTATCTTTCCTGATGAAACATCAAAGAACCAGTCGTGGTAGATCCTGATCCCGGATATATCACCCGGTTTGATCAATTGCTGAACGGTCTTAACAACATTTTCTTTTTTCTTTTCATTCCAAACCATGATCGAATCTGCCTGCTGCCCCCAAACAAATATTTCTTTTGCAGGTATGAGCTTCATGGTTTGCGGATCTCTTGCTTTTAATTTGCCCGCTGCAATAGCATCGAGGATAATAGCCGGAACGGATCTGCCGGTCATTGCAGTTTGCTGCATATTTTCTTTTACCAGCCATTCACATTCATTTGCATTTAGTAAGATCGTATCGTGACGAACGAACATTGTATTGCTTTGTGCAGAACAGTTAAAGCAATAAAAACCCAGCAGGCATATCGCCAGTATTTTTTTCATAAAATTATTTTTAGATGATAATTATTTTTTCTTCACTTCCACCACATACCTGAATCCTATCCAGGTATTAGCCGTTTCAGCGTTGTAGAACTGGCAAACGCCGGGTTGTAAATAATAAGGTGTACTGTTCCATCCGCCTCCTTTAACGATGAATAATCTTTTTTGTTTTCCTTCTCTTACTTCCACATTCATGATCTCATCCAGTGCGGTTGATGTCCATTCCGATACATTGCCTTTCATATCATACAAGCCATAAGGTTCGGAAGGAAAACTTTTTACCGGCGCCGTATAAAAAAATCCATCGTCCTTATTTCCCTTTGCCGGGATCCCATTCCTTTCTGAAATTGTTCCAAAATTGCAGTTGTAGGTTTTCCCGGCTGTGGCAAAACTTACAGAATCCTTTTCACCGATCGCCGCGGATTCCCATTCGGCATTGGTAGGCAATCGCAGCAGCACACTGGCATTGAGCTGGTTTGTTTTCCATTGACAAAAAGCCATGGCCTGTTTTAAACTAACTCCTACCACAGGATAATTATTATACGACGGATGCGAGAAATATCTTTTTACCAATGCTTCATTATATGAATAATTGAAGTCGCTTATCCAACGTAAGGTATCGGGATAAACCGTAATGATCTCTTTGTATCCGAAATGATCGGTCTCAACAACCAGTTTGGCAGGATCAACTTCTTTTCTTCCAAAGATCCTTTCATCCGGCGGGGTCATTATTGCATCGAGTCGTGCATCGTTCCAGTCAATATTTTGTTTCCAGTCGATCCCGTTATTCTCATTTTTAATATGCCCGAGTAAATGATGCGCAATAGAATCTCTTATATAATGAACAAAATCCCGGTATTCTTTATTCGTAACTTCCGTTTGACTGATATAAAATCCATGCACAGATACATTGCGGGGTTTATATGAAGAAGCCGAATCTGTACCTGTATGAATGAGACTGGTAAAACTTTTTGCCGGGATATAACTAAGGTTCGGCAATAATTTTTTTACCGGCTTGTCCAGTTGCCCCTGCTTTTGCGCAAAAGAACAAATGCTGATCAATGCCATGCAAAAGCCGGTAGTATATTTTGCCAAATGGATCAAAGCAGTTCAGTTAAAGTTTACTCCTACAAAATACTCAATACTTCTTACTTAATCAATCCTTTGCTATAAGCAAATTTGATCAACCCCGCCAGGTTATGTGCTTTTGTTTTCTGCATGATATTTTTCCGGTGACTTTCCACCGTACGATAACTGATCGAAAGTTCTTTGGCGATCTTATCATTCGTATATTCTTTTGCCAATAATTGCACGATCTGCACTTCCCGGTCGGTCAGCGGCATTATTTCAACCGGTTTTTTTTCAGTCAATCCCTGCAGGATGATATTTTCCACTTCTTCGCTGAAATAATGACGGCCCTTCATGACCCTGTTCACTGCTTCCACCAATTCCTGCCGGTCGGAATTTTTTAATAAATACCCGGCCACACCAATATGTATCAATTCGGAAATGATCTCTTTATCATTATAGGTCGTCAGCATGATGATCTTTATCGCCGGTTTTTGTTGCCGGATCAGCCTGGCCGCTTCCATTCCATCAAGTCCCGGCATATTGATATCGAGCAGGCAAACATCCACTTCTTTTTTATCGACAATATCCATCACTTCATTACCATTGGCTGCTGTTGCTACAACCATAAACGATGACTCCTGTTTTAATAAGGAAACAATACCATCCCTGAGAATAGCATGGTCATCGGCGATAAGGAGTTTTATTTTGGTCACGCTGTATAAATATATTCTGTTCGCCTATTCTTCCGCATACCAGTATGTTGGTATTTTGGGGAATTAGTAATTAGGTATTGGGAATTAGGCACTCCATTCGGAGTTTTCTCATTAAAGGCCTGATCCGGATTCCCAATAGCTATTCCCAATTAACTATTCCCCCACCGGTATATCGATAATAACAGTAGTTCCTCTTCCTTCAACGGCGTCAACATTGATCTGTCCTTTCATATATTCAACTCTTGAAAAAATATTGCCCAGGCCAATTCCTTTTTTCTCGTGTAAAGTTTTTGTAAGATCAAATCCTTTCCCATTGTCTTCAACCGTTATATTGATACTGTCGGGAAATTTTACCAGTTGTACCATTGCCCTGTTTGCATTGGCATGTTTTACAATATTATTGATCAGCTCCAGTATGATACGATAAATGCTTATTTCCGTTTGCTCATCCAAACGGGTATTCAATTCATGCGAACTGAATGTTACCTGCAGCCCTTTATGGGTTGAAATTTTTTCACTCAGGTTTTTTAATGCCGGCACCAGCCCGAGTTTGGATAATGTGGCCGGCATGATATTATGAGAAATATTCCGCAATTCTCCGGAAGCTTCATCCAGCAGGCTGATGCCGGTAAGGAATTTTTCATCCGTTGCCAGTTCGGGGTTCAATTCCCCGGCTTCCGCCAATTTTAATTTAGCAGCCGATAATACAGAACCCAAACTATCATGAATATCCTGTGCGATACGTTTTCTTTCCTGCTCCTGCGTGGCAGCAATAGCGTTGAACAATTCAATTTGCTGGCGGTTTAATTCCCGCTGGTAACGGTTCTTTTGTTTTAACTGGTAACGGTTATAAAGAAAAACAACTGTCAGCAATAAAAAGATACCAACCCCGATTATGATATTTCTCCAAACTCTTTGCCGTTCCATTGCTATCGACTGTACCTGCTGTTGTCTTTCGATCTGCAGGTCAGCATCCCGTTGATAAATTTCTTCACTGCTTATTTCATTAGTGATACTGTCTTTGAGTTTTGAAAACAATTGCTGGTAGATAAAAGCGCTGTCGTAGATCTTTTTTCGTGAAAATACAAGAGCCAGTTGTTCATAAGCATCCCTTTTAAATTCCCTGTGATCGATCTCCACAGCAATACCCAATCCTTTTCGTAACAATTTCAAAGAACTGTCGGTATTCAGCACCCGGTTATATATATCGCCTGCATTGATAAAGAAATCGGCTTTGTCGTAAGGATTCACACTCGTCGTCATATTCGTTGCTGCAAGAGATGGGCCGATATGATACAAGGCCCGGGCAAGATCGCCTTTTAGTTTCCAGCATTGAGCCAGTTTATTGGACACAAAAGCTTTTCTTTCATCATGATCAAAAAGAGAATTCTCCTTTATGTCCGCATAATCATTCAGCGACCGGGTAAAATAACCGATCGCTTCATCATATTTTTTTTTAGTGATAGCAAGATCGCCGAGGTTATATAAAGCATGCGCCACTTCGAAACTATCATTGATATTGCGGGCATTTTTCAAATGATTATTATAATAAACACCGGCCTTTGCCGTATCTCTCAGCTTCATATAAATATAACCGATAACATTATTGAAATGAGCCATCCTGTTCTCATCCTTCAATTGCTCTGCTTTGGCAAGTCCATCGGTAGAAATTCTCATAGCTCCTGTATAATCGCCCTGCAAAAAATAATTATTGTTCAGCGCCATGCGGATGCCATGTAATTCTTCTGCTTCAAAACCATAGGTGATTGCCGTATCTAGTGCCCGGTACCAGTACCAGGACGCTGAATCATATTTTTTTTCCAGGTAAAAATTATTGGCTGTCGCGGAAATCGCAAACATCATAATATAGCTGTCGCGGAATTTGTCCGGCAAATTCAGCGCAGTACCCGAAAAGGTTATTTTGCTTTTTAAAATAAAATAACTGGCATGCGCCCCGATCAGGCAAACCTGGTATACTTTGACCCGATCATTTTTTAAATAGACGGGCAAGGCATCCAGGTTTTCCTTAAAAAAAGCTACCTGTTCTTTTGGAATATGCAGGCGGGCTGTTTGTGCAGTTGTTGTAAATGAAAAAAAGAAATATGCGGTAATAAGTAAAAGATATTTTCCGGAGCCTGTCATGCGATACTAAATTTATTAAAACCGATCCATTCTGTAGTGGATAGTTTGAAATATTTAACCGCAAAGACCTAAGACCCTGTCTGCCGACAGGCCGGTTTGCGTTCTTTGCGCTAAACTTATACGTCTTTGCGGTTAAATAGCCACGCCATACTTTTGCAACAAGCGATGACTATATGCAATTGATCGAAGTAACTACACCGGGCTTAGCCAACGATTTTCTGAAAGTAAATGAGGAATTGAACAAAAACTATCCCCATTATATCTACCCGCTTCATAAAGATGTAAGAGATGTTTTTGACCGGAAGAAAAATAAAACCTTTCGTAACGGGGATATCATTCGCTGGGTATTAAAAGACAAGGCGGGTAAACTGGCCGGGCGTATCGCCGCTTTTACCAATAAAAAATATAAGAATAAGGGTGATGATGTGCCGGTAGGTGGTGTTGGTTTTTTTGATTGTATCAATGACCAGGCTGCCGCCGATATGCTTTTTGATGTGGCGAAACACTGGCTATTGCAAAAAGGAATGGAAGCAATGGATGGACCTGTCAACTTTGGCGAACGGGACCGCTGGTGGGGACTGGTTGTGAAAGGCAACGATATTCCTCCTTTGTATTGTATGAATTTTAATCCGCCTTATTACCAGCAGTTATTTGAAACATATGGTTTCAGGAATTTTTTCAACCAGATCTGTTTTGGAATGAAAGCCAGTGTCCGCTTACCGCAAAAATTTTATGACCGTCATGCGGAATGTGCCAAAGATCCCAATTTCAGTTCCGCAAATATCAAGAAAGATCAACTGGACAAATTTGCAAAAGATTTTACCATTGTTTACAACAAAGCATGGGCCGGCCATGGCGGTTTAAAACAATTAGAAGAAAAAGTAGTCCGGAAAATGTTCCAGTCCATGAAGCGGGTGATGGATGAACGCATCAATTGGTTCATCTATTATAAAAATGAACCGATCGGTATCTGGATCAACCTGCCTGACCTGAATCAATGGTTCAAATATTTGAAAGGAAAATTCAGCCTCTTGCATAAGCTGAAGTTCCTTTGGTTCAAAAAAACAAAAACAAACAAAAAGTTTGTCGGGCTGGTATTTGGGATCGTACCCGAGTTCCAGGGGATGGGGGCCGACAGTTATATTATTGTAGAAGGATGTAAACTGATCCAGCATTTGAAAATCGAGAATGGGGAATATACACTCGGCGATCCTATTTATGATGATTATGAAATGCAATGGATCGGGGAATTCAATCCTAAAATGGTCAATGTAGCAGAAACTATTGCCGGCAACCGAAGCCGGATACTCACTACGTATCGTTATTTATTTGACAGGACGAAGGAGTTTAAAGCGCACCCGATATTGCTTTGAGTCAGAAGTATGAGTCAGAGATCCGATTAGTCTCTCACTATTTATAAACCATGTCACTGTTGCAAAACTTTCTTTATTATTGCATAAATGATGCGTACAGTTGCTGATTACTGACTCATACTTAAGACTTCCGACTTCGGTTTATGGATAAATTCATCGTTTCCGCAAGAAAATACAGGCCGCAGGCATTTGATACGGTTGTCGGGCAATCGCATATCACTACTACATTGAAAAATGCGATAAAGAACCAGCAACTGGCGCATGCATTTTTATTTTGCGGCCCGAGAGGTGTTGGAAAAACTACCTGTGCAAGAATTTTAGCCAAGACGATCAATTGCGAAAAACCAACTAAAGACGGTGAAGCCTGTAATGAATGCCAGTCCTGTCTTTCGTTCAATGATGGCGCTTCGATGAATTATTTTGAACTGGATGCTGCCAGCAATAATTCTGTGGATAATATCCGTGACCTTGTTGACCAGGTAAGATTTGTTCCGCAAACCGGCAACTACAAAGTATATGTGATAGACGAGGTGCATATGCTCAGTTCTTCCGCCTTCAATGCTTTTTTAAAAACACTGGAAGAACCGCCGCCATATGCCATTTTTATTTTAGCTACTACTGAGAAACACAAGATACTTCCTACTATTCTCAGCCGTTGCCAGATATTCGATTTCAAACGCATTACTACCAACGACACGGTTGAACATCTCGAAGAGATTTGTAAAAAAGAAGAGATCAAAGCTGATAAAGCCGCTTTACAGATCATTGCACAAAAAAGCGAAGGTTGTATGAGGGATGCATTAAGTATCCTTGATAAGATCGTCAGCTTTACCAATGGCGAATTGAATTATACCAACACACTGGAGCATCTGAATATCCTGGATGCCGATTGTTATTTCAGGTTATTGGATTGCATGCAGCAACAGGATCTGGCCGGTGCTATGTTATTGTATGACGAGATCAACCGCAAAGGTTTTGAAGGCGACCTGGTATTGAATGGCTTTGCAGAATTCATCCGGAATCTTCTTGTATGTAAAGATGAAAAAGCAGCCGGCCTGCTGGAAGTGGTAGAAAGTTTTAGGGATAGATACATAAGCACCGGGAAAAAAGTATCGCCTGCATTTCTTATCAGCGCATTGAATATTTTAAATGAGGCCGAGATAAATTATAAAGCCGCCCGCAATAAAAGACTGCATGTCGAACTGGCTTTGATAAAACTTTGTTACCTGCAACAAGCGCTGGAGATATCCGCCGGTACCAATGGGATCAGTAAAAAAAAAATGATTGATACGGCAAAGCCGCTTGCTTTCCGGTCGATCGTTCCTTTTGAGGTCAAACAGGTAACAGACAATAAACAACAGGTAACGGGCAACTTTTCGACTAACGCTCAGAGAGAATCTACGGGTGCTAAACTTATTATTGAAACCACGGTAATAAAACAAGTCGCAATAACAGAAGAAATTTCAAGTTATAAAGAACCCGAAACCCAAAAACAAGAACCAGGAACCCAAAAACTTTCGGCCTTAGACAAGATCCGCAAGCAATACCAGCAAAACGGGAATAATGGGAACGGCCATACCAATCATCCGTTACAACAGGAAGAATTACAAAAAGCCTGGACCGAATATGTAGCCAAACTGAGAGAAGAAAAGAATTCGGCGGCACAGCCTTTTGAGTCGGCTCTTCTTCGGATCAAAGATGATAATACGTTTGAAGCCGTTACACCTACCAATATTGAACAAAAGTTCATAGAGCAGAACAGGAATAAACTCTTTGATTTTCTCCAGGAGAAACTACAAAACCGCCTGCTGCAGTTCAGTGTGATCATCGAAGAAAAAAAGGAAAACAGCCAGCCAAGAGAGGTATCGCTGACCTCCAAAGAACAATTCATGAAAATGGCGGAACAATATCCGCTGGTAAAAGAATTGAGAGAACGTTTAAAGCTGGAGATCGATTATTGATCTTCTTTCCGAATATGCCCGGTTCAGTTTTACCACATAGATTCTGTGTTAAGAACCAAGTGATTTAATTTATTTATTTTCGTGCGTTAGGCGGCTTTATGCCAGCCTGTTTAGGGAGCAACATTGTTGCTCTCTAATTTTTTGAGGAACTCTTTGTCATACGGTTTTTTTGTTTTAAAAATTGTATAAGTGAGTTCCAGTAATTTTCTTTGAACGGCTACTGCTGCTTTCATTTTGATACCGTGTTTTGATACTAATCTTGCAAATATGTGTTTAAAACGCTCATCGCACCGGATAGCAGCCAGCCCGGGCAAATGCATTGCTTTTCGAAGATATTTATTTCCTCTTTTAGATATCCTTGGTTTGCCATTCACCGATGTTCCGGATTGCTTTTCTTTTACATCAAAGCCTGCATAGCTTGCCAGTTGCCGTTTATTGCGAACCAAATCAAAACCATTGGTTTCTGCCAGCACTATAGCAGCCGTAAGCATACCAATACCTGGTATTGAAGTTATCAGTTTAATGGTTTGCTGCAACTGTTCTTCTTGCTTTATAAGTGCTGCGATCTCTTCTTTAATTTGCCGCTCCTGGTCATTAAAAACACTGATCAGCTTTTTCAATCGTGCTACTGTGCTCTTATTAGGCATAGCTTCTGATTGTTCGGCATGAAGCTGGTTTTTGGTCATCGTGCGATGTTGAACAACCTGATCCCGTTCTCGTGTTAATTGACGCAGGGTTTTAAAAATTCCATTCGGAGCCCTCCAGTAATCCAGCTTTCTTTCCAGACCAAACCGGGCAATTGTCTGGCTGGCTGTTTTATCAGTGATAGTTTTTGTATCCAGGGTCCTGAAGTAATTACTGATCTTAGCGGGCAACAAAATGCTTATTGCATGACTGCGCTCATTAAGAAAATACGCCAGTGATTCATGATACACGCCTGTTGCTTCCATTACATACATGGTTTCAATAGAAGGGTCCATCCATTTGTGTACCCATGAGAGTAGCGACATAAAACCCTTGTTGTTATTGGCAAAGCTTTTACTGCTGTACAGTTCACAACTAAGATCATCGCACATACGGCCCAGACAGACCACCAATTCCTTTTGAGCAACATCAATGCCCACTACCTGTTTTAAGATTTTTTTCATGACCAATGATTTTTTAAATGAAAATCTCCCTTCGTTTTGTCTCCTGATTGGATATTCTGGATATAAGGCAAAACCTTATTCCTTACATTCTGTTCAAACTCGAAGAGATCAAAAAGGAGGAGAGCTTATCTATGTGTCAGCATGCTAAAAAGCTGCTTAGGAACATATCCTTCTCCTCCTCTTTTTCACCTTTTTATTTCAAATCTATTGGTATCTTAACTTTCAAAGAACTAAAAAACAAACATAGGAGAAACATTGGGACATAGATACACACAGATAGAAGCCTTCAAAACTTAGTTTTACCCCATTCACCACTCACCATTCACCA